>CALRMK020000001.1:0-764760 GCA_943369185.1 Caulobacter sp. UNC279MFTsu5.1
ATGACCTTCACCAGGAATGTAGGCGATCACCTCGATCTTGTTGGTCAAACGCACTTTCGCTACTTTACGAAGCGCCGAGTTTGGCTTTTTAGGCGTAGTAGTGTACACACGTGTACAAACACCACGACGTTGCGGACAGGAATCCAAAGCCCTGGATTTACTCTTAGCTCTGATAATTTCGCGACCCTTTCTTACTAATTGCTGTATTGTAGGCATTCTAAACCGTTTAAAATTTCGGACGGCAAAGGTAATGGCTGGATCGGAAAAACCAAAATGTTTTCCAAAGTTTTCCATCTTATCCGCTAAAACAAGGCTGGAATACACAAAAAAAGACCTGCCCAACCTTTTTTTGTGGATAAGAACCTGCTCGTTACCCTTCCAAACCACTCTATCACTGCCGGGATGCAAAAGTACAACTACCTGTTTACCCTCCCGTTTTTGCACCCATTTTAACCAACCGCCTTGTCACCCGTTCCGGGGTTGTGTATTTTCAGACCGTAACCCCTCCCACTGGATATTTCTTCCATTCCTAAAAAGAACCAGATGAGAGGCAAATTTTGGACAGCGATCCTTCTGTCGGGCCTGGGCCTGGCTACCGGCCATGCCCAAACAGGCTTTACCCCGGTTATGTATACTACCGCAGGTGCATCCTACAGTCAAAATTTTGACGGATTACCCGCAACAGGTAGTTTTTCCCTTACGGGGAGGGGCCCACTGGCTGTATCGGCTGCCCCTATCAATGCAGCTTATTTGTCCGGCTGGCAATTGGGGATGATAGCCGGATCCAATACCAATGCCGGCTTTGCTGTTGGAACAGGCACTTCTACCAGTAACGGCATGTACAGTCTGGGCAACAGCGGCTCCTCAGACAGAGCACTGGGTTCGCTCTCTTCCAGTACCGGCATCTATGCCTTCGGAGTGATCCTAACCAACCAAACCGGCCACCTGCTGAACAGCTTTACCATCAGTTTTACCGCAGAACAATGGCGGAAAGGCGGCTCTACCAATCAAAACAACTGGACCTTTCATTACAAGACAGGCATTATCAGTCAACTGGATGAGGATAGTCTTCAGGAAGATCCCCATCTGAACTTTAGTTCCGTTAATACCAGTTCTCCCGGCAGCAGCCTGAACGGAAATCTGGCAGAAAATCAACAGGCAGTTTCTTTTACCATTACAGGTATCAGTTGGCGAGATGGCGAACAACTGTTGCTTCGCTGGGATGATGCGGATGAAACCGGCAGCGATGATATCATGGCCATAGATGATTTTCGCTTTTCAGCCAGCCTTAACAGCAGCAAACCCCAGGTAAGTAATCCTGCCGCAGATTCTGTAACAGCTACAACAGCCATTCTCTCCGCTATGGTCAAAGACAATGATGCCGCCACCGCCATACATTTACGATACGATACCCTTCCTGACCTCTCTACCGCTATGACAACACAACCCGCTCCGGATACAATACCCGAGGGCTCTGGTAACACCAAGACCAGTATCAAACTAACAGGACTACTTTCCGGAAAATCCTATTATTACCGGTTCATCAGCAGTAATACCAACGGTGCCGACAGCAGCAGTATCCAATCTTTTACCACTACTATCAGCTTACCCACAGTAACCACAGCCCTGCCAGCCGGAGTAAGCACCCAAACAGCCAATTTGGGGGGCACTGTTAGCAGCCAGGGAGGTGCGCCGGTTACAGAAAGAGGGATTGTATGGAAAACGGGCAGCACCCCGGACCTCACAGATAACCGGGTTCTACTGGGATCGGGTATGGGAAATTTTACAGGTAGTATTTCAGGATTACCCCAGGGGGCTACGATTTATGTTCGTGCCTATGCCAGCAACAGCGGAGGCGTGGCTTATGGAGATAACCTAATCTTCCAGACAAAAAATACAGTACTCTCGCTTGGCAGAACAGGAACGTTGAGCACAAATGCGGGTTCCGTTTCTTTCCGACTGCAGGTAGCAGTTCCTGTAACGGGTGTAAGTGCCGCTAATTTTTCTGTTACGGCCAATGGTATTACCGGTGCTTCCATTACTTCGGTAGTTGGCAGCAGCAACGTTTTTACAGTTACAGTGGCCACAGGAAATGGAGATGGGCGTTTATCCATCGCTTTTGCAAACAACAATGGCGTATCTGCCCCCTTCAGCAATGCCCCTTTTGCAGCAACGGATTTTTACGAAATAGATAAAACACCACCCATCATCCAACAGATTTCGATCCCGGATAACAGCAGGAAAATCGGAGATACGATACCGGTAACCATCAGGGTGCTGGCAGATACCACGCTGCTGACACTAAGTACCGGCAATCTGGGCGGAATCTCTCTCTCGGGTTTTACACGCAGTAACGATAGCCTCTACTCAGCAAAATGCATTGTAACCGCCCATACATCAGATTTAGATGCGGCTGATAGTATACCAGTTTCCATTTCGGTAACCGACCCTGCAGGTAATACCGGCGTATACCAGTCAACTATCCGGCAGATTGGAGACAGGATAGACAGAACAAGACCCACTATCACTTTCATGAACTATCCCCGCAAAGGAATTTACAAAGCAGGTGATACACTTCTGTTTCTGGCCAGGTTTTCAGAGAAGGTTTGGGTAAGTAATGGTATTCCTTATCTGACGTTGACAATCGGAACAAGATCACGGATGGCTTTGTATACAGGAGGTTCTGGCACCGATAGTCTTGCCTTCACTTATATCATCCAGAGTGGAGAAAAAGATGCAGACGGTATTAAAACGGCCAGTCTGATTACAGCCGGTTCAGCTTCACTCACAGATACAGCAGGTAACCTAGCCCTTTACGGGGTCAGCAACAACTTACCTGCCAATACCCTATTGGTAGATGCAGTTTTACCTGTGGTTACGGCTGTCAGTGCAGAAACAATTACCAATTATACAACAGGTCAGCACCTCGATCTCAGCATTCAGTTCAGCAAAAAAATCCGGGTGACTTCTACTGCTGCAGCACCGGTTCTGCATATCGGCATCGGTAATAAAATAAGACCAGCTTATTACCTGCAGGGATCCGGCAGCCAGATACTCGTTTTCCGTTATACCATTCAGGAAGATGATCGTGATACAGATGGCATTAAACCCATTTCTCCCCTCATCAACAACGGTCCACCCATCCGCGATTCGATCGGCAACCCGATAGATACCGTACTGCATAATGTACTTTCTATGAGTATGATCCGCATCAATCCACCCACAACTGTTTTATCAGAATTACTATTGCCCGCAGACCGTGTTTACGCGGCCGGAGATTCCCTGGTTTTTATTGCAAAATATTCCGAAAATGTTTTTATATCCGGTACCGAAACCCTTCCCTATCTCAATATCATTATCGGGAAAACCAGCCGGAAAGCCTTTTACATCCGGGGCTCAGGCACAATGGAACTTTTGTTTTTTTACCAGGTACAAGCGGGAGAAGAAGATACAGACGGGATCTCTCTAACAGGTTCCATCAGTCTCAATAACAATAGGATCTCGGATGAGAAAGGATATCCGGCACCATTGGGATTTTCGCCGGTGAGCAACAAGGAAAAGATACAGATCGATGGCATAGCCCCGTTCATCAAAACAATCGAAGTGCCGGCCAGTAAAATATATGGAAGAGCGGATTCGCTAGCGTTCCTTGTTACGTTTTCAAAACCTGTTTTTATATCAGAAAAAGATACAGCATTCCTCTTACTGAGGATCGGTAGCCAACAAAAAAAACTGGTTCACCGAAGGAATCAAAACCAATTTCAATTATTATTTAACTACCGGATTCAAGTGGGAGATCTTGATAAAAACGGGATCAGTATGGGCACATCCTTATTAGCTCCCAATAATATTTTACAGGATAGTATCGGTAACAAAGCAACACTCACATATGCAGCCGGACTGGCTTCAGGAATCAGGATAGACGCTGTTTCGCCGGTGTTTCTAAATACTGCGGATTCATTGCTCATCTGCGAGAACAGCCCTTTCGTTTCTTTGGCAACATGGTTAACAATCAGCGATGAAGAAAGCGGAGAAACCGTGTATGGCGGGATACAGGCGGGTAGTAAAACAGCTGTCCTTTCCATTCATAAATTCACAGCTACCAGCACAGGCAGAAATATGCTTCTTCCGGAAATCAGTTACAAACCCATCGCAACCGCAACGGGTACAGATACAATAACAGCCACTATCAGCGATGGGGTAAATACGATGGAGAAAAAAATATATATTCAGATAACCCCTGCCATCCATAACAACCAGATCAGCGCACCTGCGGTTGTTTGTGCCGATAGAGCAGTACCAGTCCTGGAAGGCTCATCTCCTGCCGGAGGAAATGGACAGTACTTTTTCTGCTGGGAAACAACTTCTTCATCAGACTCCACCAATTTCAATAAAGCAGCAGGCGATTTTCAGGCAGTTCATTATCAAGCGGCCACCCTTTCTGCCACAAGCTGGTTTCGCAGAATTATACAGTCGGGTGGCTGCGCTGATAGCAGCCGTACTGCTAAGATCATTGCCTTAAAAAATGGATTGTGGTTGGGCAGGGATAACAGTAACTGGAACCAAGTAAGTAACTGGTGTGGTGCTCTCATCCCTTCGCAAACAACAGATGTATACATATCTCCTTCCTCTTTATACCAGCCACAAATCAAGGATACCGCCAGTTGTCATCAACTGGTATTAACAAACAATACTTCTCTCCGGATCGATGGCATTTTACAAGTGTATGGAAAACTGGAAGCGGGTGCCGCGCAACTGCAGGCTGAGAATGGCACACTTGTATTTAGTGGACAATCATTGCAACAGGTATCCGGAAAAAATTTCAGGCAAGCCACCATCAGAAATCTTCTCGTGAATAATCAGAAAGGATTACAGATTATAGATACCCTTCTCATTACCGGCTCTCTAAAACTAAACGCCGGCAAACTCTATACCCATAACCAGCTATGGTTAAAGGAAAATGCAGGCATTGCTCCTTCTGCTGCCGCAACCGGTATTGAGGGAAATATTATTACTACGAAACTCATCAAAGGAGGACGAAGGAGTTTTCTGTTGCTGGCCCATCCCTTTTCACATGCCATTGGCCTCAGTATGATCAAAGACAGTATAGATATTACCGGAGACGGAGGCAGCAACCACGGATTCACCCCTACCCAAACAAATGCCCCTTCCGCTTTTTATTTTGATCACCGCAACGCCAACGATTCAACGGGTGTGGAAGCAGGGTGGCGGCCCTTTACAGATACCGATGGCAAAAATGAAAACGCCTGGCAGCCGATGGAAGGCATACGACTGCTGGTGCGGGGAAAACCCGGACAGGGACTGGATGGTACACCCGCCGGCAATGGCAGCAACGGAACCTATCTGCCATTGCCGGTAAGATTACAATACAAAGGCGAAATCAGAATGGGCGACAGGGAAAAAATACTACCGGTTACTTCCGTGGAAACCTATCACAGCATCGGTAATCCTTACCTCGCTCCTATCGATCTTTCACGTGTCAGCAGAACAGCCGGAATCAGCCGGCATTACTGGTTATGGAATCCGTTACAGGGAAAAGAGGGCGGTTATACCAGTTACCCTTTCACAATCAAAAATAGCGTACCTGCGTTTGGTGCCTTCCTCGTTACCACTTATGCGAATACGGCACAGCAGTTATTATTTAGTGAGAACAGTAAATCTGCAGATCCTGCGCTGGATACTGTGCTTTCGATCCAAACAGATGAATGGTATCATGTAGAGCTGAGACTGGAAACAGATAGTATTTTCTGGGACCGGATCCTGCTGATACAGATGGACAGTGCCCGTTGGGGTATTGACAGAAATGATGCCGTCAAATTACCCAACAAAGAAGTCAACTTTTTTAGCCTGTTACCAAACGGTAAAATGTTATCCATTGATGCCAGGCCTTTTAACAATGAATCCACCATTACCTTGGGTATCGAAAGCAAACAACCCGAAACATTCCGGATCCGGGTAAGTGCCGCCAGTTTACCTCTCGCAAATACACTAATGCTGCACGACAGGTGGCTGAACCGGTGGATGCCGCTTACCAAAGACAGCAGTTATGCTTTCACCGTTACCACTGATACGATGACACAGGGCAACCAACGTTTTGAAATTACCAGCAGGAAAAAAATCACGGATAGTACAAATAATGAAAAGATCAGGATCAGCATGAGTCCGGTACCGGTCAGTAGCCAGTTACAGGTTTCATTTGTAGCAGAAGAGAAAGGCAATACCTCTGTCAGAATTCTCAGTTTATCCGGCAAGCCGTTAAAAGCGGTTTCGTTGGGTGTGTTAAAAGAAGGGAAAGTGTTGTTACCGGTGGGAGATCTGTTCAGAGGGATTTATCTCCTGGAACTGCGTTGTGGTAACCAGATAAGCAGCCGGAAAATCATCAAGGACTGAGCAAAAAAAAGCCACAGATCCGCAGTTACCTGCGGATCTGTGGCTAAGAAGCCGACAAATTATATTTTAACCAGCCAGCCATGGGTATCCGGCACTTCGCCGTTACGGATGGCATTCAGTCGTTTTTTCAGTTCAGGAGCAACTTCCCAGGTATCGGTGTTAAAGTGCATCACATAGTCTTTGTACTTCAGTTCTTTGATCAAAGAAATAGTGGCTGCCGTTCCGGTACCAAATACTTCGCGTAACTGGCCTGATTGGTGTGCTTCCATCAACTCATCAATACTGATCTTGGTTTCTACTACTTCCAGCCCCATTTCCTGTAACACAGTGATGGCACTATCGCGTGTAACACCTGCCAGTATCGTTCCATCTTCCAATGATGGCGTAACCGCTTTGTTACCAATGATAAAGAATACATTCATGGTACCTACTTCCTGCAGGTATTTGTGCTCAAAAGCATCGGTCCATAATACCTGATCATACCCCTGTTGTTTGGCCAGTGCGGTAGCATGCATGCTGGCACCATAGTTACCGGCATTCTTGGCAAAACCAACGCCACCGGGTGCGGCACGGGTATAGGTTTCTTCTACATAGATCTTCATGGGAGCTGCGTAGTAAGGGCCTGTTGGACTGAGAATGATCATGAACTTATAGGTCTCAGAAGGTTTTACGCCGATCACCGGATCTGAAGAAAACATGAAAGGACGGATATACAAAGAATGCTCGGGTAAGGAAGGGATCCAGTTTTTGTCCAGCGCAATCAGCTGGCGCATGCCTTCGATAAAAATCTCTTCAGGCACGGTAGGCATCTGCATTCTTTCGGCAGAAAGATTGAAACGTTTGAAATTGTCAAATGGGCGAAAAATAGCTGCATTACCTGCCGCATCTTTATACGCTTTGATTCCTTCAAAAATGGCCTGCCCATAATGCAGGGCTGCCAGAGAAGGTTCCATTAACAGGGGTTGATAAGGTTTGATCTCTACATTCTTCCACTCACCATTTTCATAATCCGCTTCCAGCATATGATCGGTGAAATAACGACCAAAAGGAAGGTTCTCCAGTTGCGTTCCGGTTAATTTACTCGTTTCAACTTTCGTGATCTTTATGTCTGCTGCTGCTACCATAGTTTTATATTTGACGCAAATAAACAAAAAATTTAAAAACTAACGACTGTTAATATTTCCAACGGTATGAATGAAGAAAATACCCGGTTACCCGATTTCCTGCTTGCCGATCTGTATAAAAACAGCCTTGTTATTACCGAGGATGCGTTGAAAACAGAGAGAAAACTATCCAAACCGGAGGCTCCGGCAAGCGAACGTCAGTGGTTTCTGGGAAGCAATTTACGAAAAATTACGCTGTTGGTAAGCGAAAAGGAAGCCGTATACCTGCAGGATGAGTCACTACAGTTTCTTTCCGCCATACTCGGAGCCTGCAAATTGAACCTGGGAGATGTAGCTATTGTAAATTATCAGAATGATCCTGTAAGCTACCCACACCTTAAAGACAAACTGCAACCGGCTTTTCTGCTACTGTTTGGCGTAACGGCCACTCAAGTGGCACTACCCTTCACCATCCCCCATTACCAGGTACAGAAATACGACAATTGCCAGATTCTGCTTGCCCCGCCACTTGATAAAATGCTGGGCACCAGCCAGGAAGCCAAACTCGAAAAAAGCAAACTCTGGCTCTGTTTAAAAAAGATGTTCAACGTGTAAATTCAGCAACCACGCGCTTTTTCCCAGAAAATAAGCTGTTATGATAAAACTGATCTTCGCCACCAATAACCAGCACAAAGTAGATGAGATCCGCAGTTTAACCGGACCCACATTCGACATCATCACTTTACAGGAAGCCGGTATTGATATCGATATACCCGAACCCCACGATACGCTGGAAGCCAACGCTACTGAAAAATCGCAGACCATTCACCGGCTTACCCAACAGAACTGTTTCAGTGAAGACACAGGCCTGGAAGTAACCGCTCTGAACGGAGAACCCGGTGTAAAAAGCGCCCGCTATGCCGGAGATGGCAGGGATTTTCAGCAGAATATCGATAAGTTATTATCCAAACTCAAAGGCAACAATAACCGGGAGGCACAATTCAGAACCGTGATTTCTTTGATCTATGATAACAGGGAATACCAGTTCGAAGGCATCTGTAAAGGAAAGATCACCGAAGACCAGAAAGGGAATAAAGGGTTTGGGTATGATCCTGTTTTTATTCCGGATGGCGCAGATACGTGTTTTGCCGAAATGACAATGGAAGAAAAGAACCAATACAGTCACCGCCAGAAAGCCGTTACCCAACTCATTCAATTCTTACACACCCTTTAATATGAACCGGATCAAGATCGACCTGCCCGAAACGTTTTTATTCACCACTACCCTTCGGATCCGTATAACAGACCTGAACTATGGTGGGCATGTGGGCAACGATAGTTTTTTATCACTGATACAGGAAGCCAGGCAACAGTTTCTGCTTTCGCACGGCTACCAGGAACTATCCATCGCCGGTGTGGGATTGATCATGGCAGATGTAGCCATCGAATTCAAAAAAGAACTGAATTATGGCGACGAAGTAAAGATCTCAGTTGCTGCCACCGGTTTTGACAAACTGGGTTTTGATCTTCTGTACAAAATGGAATTGATCACAGATAATGGGGTCGTACTGGCAGGCAGGGCCAAAACAGGCATGATGTGTTATGATTATACACTGAAGAAAAAAACAGCGGTACCGGAAGAAGTGATCACCAAATTAACTGCCAGCTGATCAGCTGTTCCAGATCCGCCAGCTCTCTTCTGCCTGCAGGATCAGCATTTCCTCTCCGTTCTGAATGCTGGCCCCCTGCGCTTTCCCGTTAGCCAGGAATTGGGTCTCTGCAGGATTATAGATCAGATCGTATAAATGATGTTGGGGGGTAAGAAAGCGATAAGGTAGGTCTGGACATTCTGTTACCCGCGGATACATTCCCAACGGCGTGGTATTGATCAGTAAATGATGGGTAGCCAGTATCTTTTCATCTACCTGTTCATACGCAATGGAATTACCCGAAGCCACCCGTGAAACAGACTGAACCCCTATACCAAGTTTACACAATACATATTCCACCGCGGCAGAAGCCCCTCCGGTTCCCAATACCAATGCTTTTGTATGATGCATACGCAGAAAGGGTTTCAGCGATTGTTCAAAACCTACCACATCTGTATTATAGCCCGTTAATTTCCCTGCTTTGATCTGTATGCAGTTGCAGGCACCAATCTGTTCCACAACGGGAGAAACTTCATCCAGAAAACCTAGTACCTGCTTTTTGTAAGGGATGGTGATATTAAAACCACAGAGGTCTTTTTTCTCCTGTAATACGCCTCTTAACTCTTCAATCGTAGGTAATGAGTAATTCTCGTACACACAATCGGTGAGACCCAATTGGGTAAACTTTTCTGTAAAATATTTCTGTGAGAAAGAATGCGACAAAGGATATCCCAACAGACCAAAACGGCGCATGGCTTATTTTTTATTGAGATACAGATCAAAAGTGTCTCCTCTCAAACCAATCCGCATAGCTTCCAAAGGAATGACTTCGTTGGGCGCAATGTTACCGAGGTTCACATTACAACCGATCAGTTCCAGAAAATACAACTGCTGTGCTTTCTGCGGTGCTTCCCAGATAATTTTCTCTTCGGGAATCTGGGTAAGGATCTCCTGTACCAGTCCTTCTCTTACTTCACCGCTTCCGCGATAGATACCCACATTACCTGCCTCTCGGGCTTCTGCGATCACATAGGAAGAACCCGCCTCCAGTTCGGCACGCATCAGTTCGATCCATTTGTAGGGAGGAATGATATGTGCCGCATCCTTACTACCTACTTCGCTGAGTACGGTAGCATGTTTGGTAAGCTTTTCAATATATCCGCATTTCTCTGCATGCGGGATGGTTACAGAGCCATCACTCACCTCCACATAGGTAATCCCATAATCCTTGCAAACAGCGATGTAATCATCAAACTGGTTACGGATCAGGAAGGCTTCAAATAAAGTACCACCGAAATAAATGGGAATATTGTGCGAATGATACACTTCTATCTTCTCGCGCAGGTTAGGTGTAACAAAAGAAGTTCCGAAACCCAGCTTCACAATATCAATATGCGGACGTGTTACGCTGATAAAATCATGTACTTCATTAATGCTGAGTCCTTTATCCATCACCATCGTTAATCCGGAGGTTCTGGGCTGTGCGGTACGTTCGGGAATCTGGGTAAGGTTAAAATTCATGGGTTACAAACTTTTTTCCGGCGCAAAAATACGTGAAACGATTGAGTGTAGGATTCAACAATTAAATGACTATCAGAAATTTATCAGATCTTTTTCCCCTTTTTGTAGCGTGCTACAATATCTACCACCTGGTTATTCTGCAGGATGGAGGGATTGAGATCGATGAATTTCTTCAGCTGACGCGGTGCTTTCTCCATGGCCATTTCCAGTTTCTGCAAAGCATCTTTGGATTTACCCTGCGCAAAAAGTATGGTGCTGTAATAGAACAGGAATACTGCTTTACCATCTGTGGCTTTCATGGCAGCGATACATTGTTCAATTCCTTCATCATACAGTTCGGCCTTGATCAGACAACGGATCAGGGCTTCCCAGCCTGCTACATTTTTGGTTTTATGCCGTACCACGGTTCCAAAATACTGGATCGCATCTTTGAATTGCGAGAGGTGCATTTTACATTCACCCATGGCCAGGTTGTACTCCGGCACGGTACGGTGAATACGCATGGCATTTTCTAGTTGTTTAATAGCCGGTTGCCATTGTTCCTCGAGCATATAGGTAACGGCAATTTTATAATGCAGTTTACTATCATCGGGATTCAGGTGCACCGCTTTTTTATAATGAAACCTGGCCTGCGCATAATTCTCCATCCGGTGATAACAATGTCCGATTGCTTCATAGATCACATCTTCCGGACGGGTCAGTTCCAGTACCTTTTCCAGTACTTCAATGGCTTCCTTGTATTTGCGGAGACGCAGGTATGCATCTCCCATGTTCCGGTAAGCATAATCAAATTTTTCATCAATGGCAACGGCATACTGATACGCGTCGATTGATTTTTCGTACAATTTCAATCCCTGGAAAGCAGCTGCCAGGTTAAACCAGGCCAGCTCACTGAACGGAAATTCCTCAATGATCTGCTGGTGCAAACGGATACTTTCTTCGTTCCGGCCGGTAAAATCGGTCCAGAAACAGATCTTATACAAAGCTTCCTCATTATTCGGTTCGGCCTCCAGTATCAGTTTCAGACAGTCAAACACTTTGTCAAACTCCTCATAATCGTCATATACATCAGCCAGTTCAAACAGCAGGTCTATTTTTTCCTCCCCTTCAAACAGATTTAAGGCAGCTTCCAGCAGTTCTACCGCTTGGGCCTGTTGATCCAGCGCGAGGTACGCATCTGTTTTTAAAATATATAAATTCAGGTCGCTGCTGTCATACAATTCGGCCACTTCCAGTATATCCAGCGCCTCCCGGTATTTACGGGTAGCCAGTAACAGGTCGGCCTTTTTGATCATTAACTGGGAGGAATAGGGAAACTGCGACAAACCGGTCTCGGCGGCTTCCAAAGCCTCCGGAAGGTTGTCTTTTTCATCGTAATAGTCGATAATACGCTCAAAAGCATCCTCTTCGAGAAAAGCGTGGGTTCGGCCATTCTTGAGATTCTGGTACTGCCTGAGTAGTTCTTTTAGCTCTTCGCGGTCTTCGCGATACGGATTTTCTCGCATGGCTATTAGGTTTATACAATTTATGATAAAAAACCAGCTTTTTTCGGGTTTTTGCGAACTTTTTGGACTTGTTAACGTTTGTTAATAAAATCAGAATTGTCTGATATTTAAGAAAAAGGTATTTTTGTAAAAATGAGTATTCGCCAACATAGCAAAAAAATCGCCTTCGTTGCCCTTCTGTTGATGGGTTTACAGGTAGCCTATGCGGCTTTCTCATTCACTGGTATCACGGATGAAAAGACCAAAAGCAGTAAGTACTCATTCAAACATCTGAGTTCTTTATCGCACAAAAGTCTTTCTTTCTCTTCGCTCAAATCAAGCCTGCAATACAAAGGGCCTTCTACTTCTCTTACCAAAGAAAACGGTTCTGGTTCTGAAGTAAGTTCCATGCTGCGTTTTGATAACGGGAACACTACCTATGTGTATCCTTACAAATTCAAAGTAAAGGCGCCTAAGTTCAAAACGCCTGCTCCTCCTCAGAATTAATTCAGGATTCGGTATCCGCTTACAGGAATATCGAAACGGGAAGCCTGCACAGGGCTCAGGTTAATTTTTGTGGCAGTATACCTGATTTTTTTACCCTCTGCTTCCTGTGATTCAAATTCGAGTACAAAACCGGGGATATCTTTAAACTGGTACTCAAATTCCTTTACGGAAGGAATGATAGCAGGTGCATAATAGAGGGTGAATACGGCCCCGTCTTTCAACTGAATCATGGCTTTTTTACACTCATAACCCAGGATGGTTTTTGTTTCAGTACTAAGGGAAACTGTCATACCATCATATTTTTTATTCTCCTCTTTCCATCGGGCATTATCCAGTTTCGTCATGAATTTGTTATTGCCAAACTCACGCAGGATCACGGCAGAACCGGTTGATTTGTTATAAATGAGCGACTGGCTAAAAGTAGGACTCACCAGATCGGTACGACTGTCATTTCCTTTGATATACACATTCTTGGTACTGGCTTTCAGCGATTCAGTTACATCTTTATCCGAACTACCTTCTTCGGTACTGATGGCATAACTGATACTGCAATCCGCTATGACCCTTTGCGCCTTAACCTGTGTAAAGCCTGCAAATACTGCCAGTAAAAGGAGCGTAAAAAGCTTCATGGGCATATTTTTTCTGGTGAATGGTTCTATCCGAAGATACTCAAAATATCTGCCGGGTATTGTTAAATAAGATCGGGGACCATTGAAACGGATAAAATCCATTACAACGGCCCCCGATCCGGTATCAGGTCTGTTTATTTCTTTTTTTGTGTCTTATCCTTCAGATCCTGGATCTTTTTCTGGCTCTCCATCATCTGCTCATACTTTTCCTGCCATTTGCTCTTGGTCTTGGGCGTTTTTCTTTTTACTTCAATCTTGGCCAGGATCTTATCATGATCAATGATATAATTCTGGATCACAAACTGTAATCCCAGTGTTACCACGTTAGAAACGGTATAGTACCAGGTAAGGGCCGAAGGCAGTTTGTTGAAGATGAACAATAACATGAACGGAAAGATATACGGCATGTATTTCAGTGCCGGATTATCCTGTGTAGGTGTCATGCTCATGTTGTAGATCGAAATCAGGAAGCTGGTTGCTACCGCAGTAATGGTGAACAAACTGATATGATCACCAAATGCGGGGATGGTGAAAGGCAGGTGTGCAATAGAATCGTAAGAAGACAGATCATGGCTCCAGAGAAATTCCTGTCCGCGCAGACTGATATTCGAGTTAAAGAAACTATACAGGGCAAAGAAGATCGGGATCTGTAACAGGGCAGGAATACATCCCCCCAGCGGGTTAACACCGGCTTCGCGGAATAATTTCATCTGCTCCATGGCAAAACCTTGCTGGTCGCTGCCGAATTTCTTTTTCAACTCATCCAATTCCGGACGCAACACTTTCATTTTGGCACCGCTGAGGTAACTGCTGTAAGTAAGTGGCGCGGTTACGATACGGATGAACAAAGTGAGCAATAATACCACCCAGCCATAATTCTTTACAAAACCGGCAAAGAAATCAAACACATTCATGATAATGTATTTGTTGATCGGGCGTACAAAAGAATACATATCCCTTCCCAGATTCACGATCTTGTCCATTTCAGGCGCCTGGTTTTTCAGGATACCGTACTTACTCGGGCCATAATACAGCTGAAAAGGAACACTGAGCGAAGCACTCACGGGCAGTTTGGCCTGCAGCGATACATCGGCTGTTGCAAGCCCCCTGCTGGAATCTGTTTTACGGCTCCACTGGATCTGACCGGTAGTGAAATTATTTTTAGCTACCAGCGTGCTGTTAAAAAACTGCTGTACCACACTTACCCACTGAATCGGTTTTTCGAATTTCCATTCGTTCTTGGCCGAGATATAATCGAACTCATTGCCTTCTGAGAAACAGATATTCGACATCTGTCTTTCGTAATCAGTCGTTCTCTCCAACTGGAAAGTTTCTGCACGCCAGTTCACATTCAGTAAACCCTGGCTCAGTAATTTATCTGCTCCACTCATGGATATATTCCAGTCGAGCATATAATTATCTTCTTTCAGGATATACTGGTGCGTTACGGTTTCTCCGTTGGCACCGGTAAGGGTGAAGCTCACAGACTGGCTTTTATCTGCGTTGGTTACTGGCTGTGAGGCTGCAAAAAAGAGATTATTGGTTTGCGCCGACTGGTTCGCAGAAGTATTGATGGCATAACCGATCTGGCTTTGCTCAGACAGCACCACTTGTTTTCCATCTACTGAAGATTTGTAATTTTTCAGTTCCACTTTGCGAACCTGACCGCCTTTGTTGGAGAAAGTAACTTTCATCACTTTGTTTTCCAGCGTAACCAGTTGTTCGGTACCGATGGCCGCTGTGGTAAAATCGCCGGCAGCAGACACGCGGGATACAGAATCCCTGTGCAGAGAGTCGATCTTTGCGGTAAGTGTATCCGATGCTTTGATATTAGCAGCCGCTACCCGCCTGATGGAATCTTCCTGTTTTTGTTTGAATGCCAGCAATTCATTCTGCTGTTTATTGCTGAACCAGAAATAAGCAAAAAACAAAAGGCCAAGCAAAACAAAACCAATGACCGTATTCTTGTCCGTCTTCATACTAGATTTTATTGAGCGGCAAAGGTAGTATTTGGAACGAAGATTGGGTATACCAAGTTCGTAACCCGTTAAAATAGACCTAAAACCGCCTAATAGGTTGAAAATGCGGCTTTTTCATCGTTTCTTTAGGTACTTCAACTAAGGGATATACCCGACTTCTACCAGCCCATTCATTTATAAAGCCTTTTTATGCCCGAAAATTCCGTGCCCATTACCCAAAGGGAGGGTTATGCGCCTACCCGTTTTACCCGTTTTCTCTGGTGGCTATCTACAGCCGAGCCTGAAATACTGACCGACTGTGTGGTTGACAGGAACCGGTATGCCATTGTGGGTATGACCGTTTTAGGCACCTGGGCCTTTGCTACCCTTGCCTGGACCTATTTCTTCAGCACAGTAGTAAGCTACTGGCCAGTGGCTGTTTTGCTGGGTCTATTCATGGGCGCCATGATCCTTACCATCGACAGGGCCTTGATCAAGGGCATCAGCCGATCCAATAAACAACGGTTCTTACCATTGGCTTTCAGGGGTGTGCTGGCCGTGGTGATCGGTTTATTTATGGCACAACCAGCTTTGCTGTATCTGTTTGACAAAGAAATTCATGTACAGATATCTTTGGATAATGAGCAACGAAAAAAAGACAAACGCGGCAGGCAAGACTCTGTATATTTTGCAGAAAAGACTTTATTACAACAAAAAAATAATTCGCTGCAACAGGTATTGAATAACCGGTATGCAGAAGTGAGTGCCTCACGCGATGCTTTTATCCGGGAAACGGATGGTACGGGTGGCAGTAAAAAAATCGGCTTAAAAGATATTGCCCAGGCCAAACAAAGAGAATATGAAAAACTGGATGCCGACTACCGCATACTGGAGCAACAGTTACGCCCACAGATCAGGAACAACGACAGTCTGCTGGCGCTGATCAACACATCGATAGAAAAAGAACAGGCTTCTTTTGCTTTGCTGTTAAATGATGGCTTTATCACCCGGATCGAAGCCCTGAATCACCTGGTGCAGAACAATAATTCTGTGGCTTTCCGATACTATTTACTGGTAGCCATTTTATTACTGATTGAACTGATGCCCGTTATTTCCAAAACGCTTCTGCCCGAAGGCAGTTATGATACCAAACTGCGTTTACGCGAAGAACTGGAAAAACAACTCACCGAAAATAACCATACCCGCGAACTGGCCCTGAAGGAATTATACAACCAGACCGCATTTGAACAGGACAGTCATTTTATCAAAACATTCTTCAACCAGTCGGAACAGGAACGGCAACAGAAAATGACAACGCAACTGAAAGAATGGAAGGCAGGAGAAAACAAAAGCTTTGATGGCCTTTGGGAAGATATGAAAAGGGAGATGCTGACGAAGCAGGAAAATTGAATGTCGAATATCGAACAGGGAATATCGAATGTCGAAGTGAAGCTCCGATCATCATTCGATATTCCCTGTTCGATATTCGACATTCCCTACCTCCCTCCCGGCGGACAATAGGTTCTCAGGTAATTGGTGTACAGCTGATTCAGATGAGCCGATGTGCCTTTGCCTTCGGAGATGCCGTGGGTGCGGTTGGGATAACTCATTAACTGAAACTGTTTACCATGAGCGATGAGTTCGTTGATCAGTTGTTCTGCATTGTTATAATGCACGTTATCATCACCGGTACCATGAATGTATAAGAGATTACCCCGCAGATTTTTGGCATGGGTAATGGGTGATCCGTTCACAAAATCTTCCCGGTTTTCCTGGGGTAGCCCCATATACCTTTCCTGGTAAATATTATCATAAGTAAGCTGGTTGGCCACTGCGGCAATGGCAATACCGGTTTTATAGATCTCAGGATAATTGAACAATAAACCCAGTGTGGCAGAACCACCACCACTCCAACCCCAAACTGCGATCCGGGAGGTATCTACAAAAGACCATTTCATGATCTCTCTGGTTGCCATGGCCTGATCCCGGAGGTTGATCTGGCCAATTTTCCGGTAGATGGATTTACGCCACTCTCTTCCCTTGGGTGCCGGTGTACCGCGGTTATCCATCGTAATGTAGATATACCCGTCTTTGGCCATATTACCGGTGTACATCCAGTTCATGCCGGCTCCCCACTGGTCTTTGGCATTTTGTCCGGCTGGTTCGGTGTACACAAAAAACACCACAGGGTATTTTTTGGCAGGATCAAAGTTCTCCGGTTTGGCCATCCAGCCATCCATTTCAACCCCATCGGCTGTTTTTACCTTGAAGAACTCAACATTCGATTTTGACTTATCTGCTTTTGCCACAGTCCTATTCACATTGTCGCCATTGAAAGTTTTGTGATCCGGTAAACTGATCCATTCACGGGAAGGTGGCGTATAATAATTGGAGAAGGAGTGCTGCGCAAATCTGGCTCCGGGAGACATATTGTACGTATGTGTTCCATTCTGGTTCATCGGCGAAACTCGCTCGGCGGGTGAACTACCATCCAGTTTGCTTCGGTACAAATAGCGCTGGGTGGCATTATCAGGTGTGGCAGTAAAGTATACATATCCGCCTGCTTCATTCACCGCCATCACCCCCATGATATCGTAATTCCCTTTGGTGATCAGGGTTTCTGTTTTCCCGTCTCTACTGATTCTGTATAAATGTCGCCAGCCGTCTTTTTCACTTGTCAACAAAAATTCTTTACCGTCATTCAACCAGAATTTATCGGCGAGCGAAGAAACCGCATCGATCCAGGCAACATCTGTTTCCTGGTAGATAGAGGTTGATTTTCCTGTTACTACATCACTCAAGAGGATATTGCTGGTGTTCTGTTTACGGTTCAGGTGTTGCATGATGAGTTGGGAACTGTTGGCCGCCCACTCCATCCTCGGAACATAGGATTGCAGTACCGGATCGGTAGGGATCTGCATCCAGTTGGTTTTGGCGGTAACTATATCCACTACCCCGATCTTATAAGGAGAGGGCGCTTCTCCTGCAACGGGATATTCGAGCGGAACAGGGAAAGGATAAATCGAATCGGTGGTATTCACCATCAGGTAATTCTTTACTTTGGAAGCATTGATCTGCCAGTAAGCAATTTTTTTGCTATCGGGGCTCCAGCGGAAACCATCCCTGCAGTCAAACTCTTCCTCGTAGGCCCAATCGAAAGTACCATTGATGATACTGCGGTTTCCACCCCTGGTGAGCGGGATAATTTTACCGGTAGCCAACTCTTCCAGGTAAATATTGAATTCGCTTACATACGCTACTTTTTTCCCATCGGGAGAGAACTTGGCAAACATTAAGGAAGAGGCGGGCCTGCCTTTACCCAATTTTTTCAGACTTTTATCGGCGATATTCAGTACCCAGTAATCACCACGGCTTTCTTCGCGCCAAACCCTTTTGGTATTGGTATAGATCAATACCTGCTTATCATCGGATGAAAAGCTGAAATCGCGGATAGACAGTGAGCCTGTATCATTTTTCGGCTTCAGTTGTGATCTGGATACCACCACTGTTTTGATGAGAGAGGGCAGATCATTTTTGATGATCTCTCCCCTTTCTATCGAGAAAAAAGCATTGCCTTCCCGTGTCCACCGGATGCCCTGCGAACGCAGTTCGGTAACCACCAGTACAGACAACAGCAACCAGACAGCCATACACCAATTCCTTCTCATAGATTTTGTTTTAGAACCTTGAAAATACTTAATTCGGTGTATAGTTGTACCCGGAATCCTGCACCACTTTACAGCGGGGTCAATCAATGCAAAAGCCCCGATAATGTACACTACACTACCGGGGCTTTCAGTGATGATTCTGTTATACTCAGATCAATGCATCCTGTAAAGAAGTGGTTT
This sequence comes from Caulobacter sp. UNC279MFTsu5.1, assembly GCA_943369185.1. Taxonomy (GTDB): domain Bacteria; phylum Bacteroidota; class Bacteroidia; order Chitinophagales; family Chitinophagaceae; genus Sediminibacterium. The sequence continues at coordinate 19,111 of CALRMK020000001.1, forward strand.
TGAAAGAACTTTTTTTATCGTTGTACGTTTTGGCAGCATCAATGAAACTCACGAACAAAGGAGCCGGTTTCTCCACCGTACTTTTCAGTTCGGGGTGAAATTGTACACCAATGAAGAAGGGATGAGCCGGAATCTCTACGATCTCAACCAGTCCGGATTCCGGATTCCGGCCACTGGCGATCATTCCTTTATTTTCAAACTGGGTCAGATATTCATCGTTGAATTCATAACGGTGCCTGTGACGTTCTGTAATCAGGGTTTCGCCATAAATTTTTTCTGCCAGACTACCGGTTTTTATCTCGCAGGGATAAGAACCCAGACGCATGGTACCTCCCATCATACGGATCTTTTTCTGCTCTTCCATCATATTAATCACTGCATGGGCAGTAGTCGTATCCATTTCGGTTGAGTGGGCATCTTTTAATCCCAGCACATTTCTGGCATATTCGATCACTGCCATCTGCATACCCAGACAGATGCCGAAGAAAGGCAATCCTTTTTCGCGGGCATATTGTACCGCTACAATTTTTCCTTCGATACCCCGATGGCCAAAACCTGGTGCTACCAGCAGTCCATCCAGTCCATCTAATTTTTCGGCCACATTTTCTGCGGTGATGAATTCACTGTGTACGTTCACCACCTGCACTTTCACTTCGTTCATGGCACCGGCGTGTACAAAACTTTCCAGAATGGATTTGTAAGCATCCTGCAGTTCAATATACTTTCCGATCAGGCCAACGGTTACTTTGCTTTTCGGATATTTCAGTTTATCCAGAAAGCCCTTCCATTTATCCAGTTGTGGTTCACCATAACCGGTAATCTGCAGTTTCTTCAGACAGATCAGATCCAGTTTTTCGCGAAGCATGTGCAAAGGCACTTCATAAATGGTAGAAGCATCCATCGCTTCAATCACGGCTTCCTGTTTTACATTACAGAACAGTGCGATTTTTCTTTTGATATCGTTGTTCAGCGGCTCTTCGGTACGGCATACAATAATATCAGGATGTACCCCGGTTTCGCTGAGCATTTTTACGCTGTGCTGGGTAGGTTTGGTCTTGAGTTCCTTGGCCGCTTTCAGGTAAGGGATCAGGGTCAGGTGTACCACCATCACATCTTCTTCGGGCAGTTCCCACTGTAATTGACGAACCGCTTCAATAAAGGGAAGACTTTCAATATCACCCACCGTTCCACCGATCTCTGTCAGGATGATATCATATTTATTGTCCTCTCCCAGTAATAACATTCTTCTTTTGATCTCATCGGTGATATGGGGAACAACCTGTACGGTTTTACCCAGAAAATCGCCGGCTCTTTCTTTGTTGATCACCGTCTGGTAAATGCGGCCGGTGGTTACATTATTAGCCTGAGTGGTAAAAATATTCAGGAAACGCTCGTAGTGACCCAGGTCAAGATCGGTTTCTGCACCATCTTCTGTTACATAACATTCACCATGTTCATAAGGATTCAGTGTACCTGGATCCACATTGATATACGGGTCGAACTTCTGGATGGTTACCCGCAAACCTCTTGCCTGCAGCAGTTTTGCCAATGAAGCAGCAATGATCCCTTTTCCTAAACTACTGGTTACACCCCCGGTAACAAATATAAACTTGGCCATAATATGGTAATTAATTGATACGTGTTTATTACAATAATGTCTTTTTCAAAAAGTATCGCCACACCACTCCGTTTTGTATAACATACATCACTGTTCCTGTGCTATACAAAAAAGATTGCCGACGAAAAGCAGTTATTGCTTTTGCGACATAAAATCAAAGAAAATTGACCCTGAAAAATAAACTGTGCGAGAAAAATTTCGGAGGTCATACAAACCTACAGTAATTAATTTGTTCAAAAAAATAGCTTCGGCCTGCCAACAAATTTTTATATTAAAGTGTTAATTCCGGGTGTACATCTTTATTCAAAAAAATGACTATATGAGAAAAATTCTTGTTCTTACCCTGGCAGCCTTTGTATCTGCCGCCTTTCTGAGTCACCGCTACAAAAGTCCTGAACCCGAAATGCTTAGTCCCGGCTGCTACGTAAGCTGTTACAATGGTGATGTGCGGGAGCAATTCCGTCTGGAAGCCAATACCATGGCTTTTGCCAGTATGCACGAGGCACCCAACTATTATACCCTCCAGAATCCAACCGGCACTACGGTGTCATTCACAGCCGCAGATGGCTCTACCGCCATGGGTTATGAAATCAAAAGCAAAACCAAAAGCAACAAATGGATCTTTGTGATACAGGAATGGTGGGGACTTAACGATTACATCAAGCGGGAAAGTGAAGTGTTGAGTAAGGAACTGGACAATGTAAACGTACTGGCCATTGATATGTACGATGGTAAAGTAGCTGCTACCCCGGATAGCGCCATGAAACTGATGCAGGCTGCCAAAACCGACCGTCTGGAAAATATTGTAAAAGGGGCACTTGCCCACGCTGGTAAAGATGCCAGAATCTATACCATTGGCTGGTGTTTTGGCGGTATGTGGAGCTTACAAACCACTTTACTGGCCGGAAAACAGGCAGCAGGTTGTGTGATGTATTACGGCAGACCTGAAAACAACCTGGAAAAATTAAAAACACTGAATTGTGATGTGATCGGGTTCTTTGGTAACCAGGACCGCAGTCCGTCACCAGAAGTGGTAACCAAATTCGAGAGTGATATGCAGACCGTGGGCAAAAAACTGACTGCCTACAAATACGAAGCCAACCATGGTTTTGCCAACCCCAGCAATCCCAGCTTTAATAAAGCAGCAACAGAAGATGCCCATGCCAAAGCAGTGGCTTTTCTGAAAGAGCATATGAAGTAGCAGAAAGAATAGGTATAAAAAAGGCAAGCAGCGATGAAACTGCTTGCCTTTTTTTATACATGAGATATGAGTTACATATCGTTGATGATTTTTTTATAACTGGTTACGATGCCCTTAATAAGAGAGGAACTAAAGCCCTGGTGTTCCATCTCATTCAAACCGGCAATGGTGCAACCCTTGGGTGTGGTTACTTTGTCGATCTCCTGTTCCGGATGTGTATTGCGCTGCAGTAATAATTCGGCAGCTCCTTTTACGGTTTGTGCAGCGATCAGGGAAGCGGTAGCAGCACTGAAGCCGATCTCGATACCGCCCTGGATATTGGCACGGATATAACGCATGGCATAGGCCGTTCCGCAGGCACCAAGAACAGTAGCGGCATCCATCAGTTTCTCTTCTATAAAAACCGATTTTCCCAGCTGTTCAAAAAAATCAGCTACATACGCAAGCTGGTCCTGATTGGCACCATGTGCACAGATGCAGGTCATACTCTCCTGAATGGCAATGGCAGTGTTAGGCATGGCCCGGAACAAAGCAAAATCATTTCCCAGGATTTCCTGCAGGTCTTTGATCCAGACTCCGGTTACCACACTGATCAGGGAATGTTTTTTGATATCCAGAAAAGGCTGGATCTGTGTGAGCACTTCTTTTACCTGAAAAGGTTTTACGGCCAGCACTACCCAGTCGGCATATTTCACCGCTTCCGTATTATCGTTGCTTACCATCACACCCCTTTCTTCCAGCGATTTCAGCGCGGTAATGTTCCGTCTGGTAACGATCAGATGGTTGGGTAACACAAATCCACTATTAATCAATCCCTCAGCCATGGCGGCTCCCAGATTACCCCCTCCGATAATGGCTATTTTCTTACTCATAACAATTGCTTTATGTGAAGATACGCATTAACAGATAGAAGGGGGATACACAGTCTATAAAACTGGTAGATAGTAGAGATTACCTACAGATATTTTCCGGTTCGCAGGTAACCGCGCACATAATCGCCCACACCTGCTTCCAGCGAATAAAAGGGTTTGCTGTATCCGGCATCCTGCAGTTTTTTCATATTGGCTTCTGTGAAATACTGGTATTTATCACGGATATCTTCGGGTATATCAATGAATACAATATTCGGGTCCAGATCCAATCCGGCAAAAGTGGCTTTTACCAGATCATTAAACGATCTGGCTTTCCCGGTTCCCAGGTTATACAAACCATTTTTTTCAGCGTTCCATTGTTGGTGGTGTATCGTATGCATGATCCAGCCGATCACACTTACCACATCTTTCACATAAATAAAATCGCGCAGCTGTTCGCCGTCTGCAAAACCTTCTTTATGGCTCCTGAACAGTTTTACCACCCCATCTTTTTTGATCTGGTTAAACGAATGCCAGATCACGCTGGCCATTCTTTCTTTGTGATACTCGTTCGGACCATATACATTAAAGAATTTCAAACCTGCCCAATACGGAGGCGTTTCTGTTTGCTGTAATGCCCATTTATCAAACTCATTTTTGCTGATTCCGTAAGGATTGAGCGGATGTAATTTTTCCACCACTGCATGGTCATCATCATACCCCAGTTCGCCGGCACCATAGGTAGCAGCAGAAGATGCATAAATCAGTGGAACATGATTAGCGGTGCAATACTGCCAGAGATCTTTTGAATACTGCACATTCAGTTCTTCATGGATCGCATAGTTAAATTCGGTGGTATCTGTTCTGGCACCCAGGTGTATGACAATATTTATTTGAGGTTGATGAGTAGCTAACCAATCAAACAGATGATACCGTTCAACGATTTCTGCATACTTTTTTGGCTCCCAGTTCTTTCTTTTTTCTTCAACTCCGAAATCATCAACCAGGATCAGGTTATCCAAACCATGATCATTCAGAAACTGCACCATACAGGATCCGATAAAACCAGCCGCCCCGGTTACAATGATATAACCCTGATCTGCTTTTGCAGTATGTGATGATTGTTTTGTCATGAAAAGTAAATTTGTTTAATCTGCAAAAAATCGCCCCCTTCCACATCACCAGATCTTCTGTTTCCTGTTTTATGTTCTGGGTTCTCCGTTCCCTGTTCTTCTGTTCCTTGCTCTTCTGTTCGTCTGTTCGATATTCCCTGTTCGATATTCGATCTTCACCCCTCTCCTACAATCGCCAGCAGTTTCTCAATCGCCGTATCATATTTTTCCTTCCATGCACCAATACTACCCCAGTTCTCACCGTTCACTTCAATAGTACCTGCACTAACGGTTCCCAGTTCTGTAATGCTTACCCCTGCCGCTTTTGCCTTCTGCATAATGGTTGCAGCCTGCTGTGCAGAACAGGATACCACTACCCTGCCCTGTGCTTCGCCAAACCAGAACGCATCTTTACGCAGGTCTGTTTTTGCTGATACAGAGAACCCAAGATGTTGGTTGAAGCTGCTTTCCAGCAAAGTAATGGCCAATCCACCCTCGCTGATATCATGTGCACTATGGATCAGTTTTTCTTTGATGATATCTGCTACCAAGTCCTGCACAGCCAGTTCTTCGTCCAGGTTAAAATAAGGAGCCGGAGAATATTCTGTTTTTTTCAGTTTGTGCAGGTATTCAGATGAGCCTATATCGTTTTGCTGTTTACCAATGAGCAGGATCAGATCCCCTGCTGCTTTGAAATCCATCGTCATACGATTAGAGAAATCATCCAGGATCCCCACCATACCAATGGTAGGGGTAGGATATACCGGACCATCCGGATTCTGGTTGTAGAAACTGACATTACCACCTGTAACCGGCGTTTTGAATTTCCGGCAGGCATCGCCCATACCGGTTACTGCTTTTACAAACTGGTAATACACTTCAGGATCGTAAGGATTACCAAAGTTGAGACAGTTGGTAACACCAATCGGTTCACCACCGCTGCAAACAATATTACGAGCGGCTTCTGCCACCGCAATCATACCACCCACATAAGGATCAGCAAATACGTATTTGCTGTTGCAATCCACCGTAATGGCCAATGCCTTACCGGTACCTTTTGCGAGAACGATCGAAGCATCGCTGGGCGCATTGGTAGAGGCATTGGCTGCGCCTACCATACTATCATATTGTGTATACACCCAGCGTTTAGAAGCGATGTTGGGGATCTGTACCAATTGCTCAGCCACCGGTTTCAATTCGGTTACATCTGCAATACTATTACTATCAAATGCTTTGATCTTCGCAAAATAGGTTGGCTCTTTGTATTCGCGGGTGTACTGCGGGGCACCGCCACCCAATACCAGTTCGTAGGCTGGGATTTCTGCTTCCAGCTCACCATGCATATAGAATTTCAGCAGACCATCATCGGTTACCTGACCGATTTCACTGCAGCTCAGGTCCCATTTCTCAAATACTTTTAATACAGCGGCTTCTTTACCTCTTTCCACTACCACCAGCATCCGCTCCTGGCTTTCGCTCAGCAGCAGTTCCCAGGCTTTCATATTTTTCTGACGGGTAGGCACTTTATCCAGGTCAATGCGCATACCCACACCACCCTTTGCACTCATTTCGGCGGTAGAGCAGATGATACCGGCAGCGCCCATATCCTGCATACCAATTACGGCACCCGTTTCAATTACTTCCAGACAGGCTTCCAGTAATTTCTTTTCTTGGAATGGATCGCCCACCTGTACGGCCGGCAATTCTTCCACACTGTCTGATGTAATATTGGCCGAAGCAAAAGAAGCTCCACCAATGCCGTCTTTACCTGTGGCACTACCCACAAAGAATACCGGGTTGCCGGTTCCGGCGGCGGTAGCGCTCACCATTTTATTGGCCTGCATAATACCCACACTCATGGCATTCACCAATGGGTTGGTATGATAACAGTCTTCGAAATACACTTCTCCACCCACGGTAGGTACGCCAAAACAGTTGCCGTAATGACCGATACCGTGTACCACACCACTTAAGAGGCGTTGTGTTTTTTTATCTTTCAGGTTACCAAAACGCAGGCTGTTCAGCGATGCGATGGGGCGGGCGCCCATGGTAAATATATCTCGCTGTATGCCACCCACACCGGTAGCAGCACCCTGAAAAGGCTCGATGGCACTGGGGTGGTTATGACTTTCAATTTTAAATACCACACCAAAACCATTCCCCATATCCATTAAACCGGCATTCTCTTCACCGGCGGCCACCAGCATGCGGCCACCATCGCGGGGAAGGGTTTTTAACCATTTAATGGAGTTCTTATAACTACAGTGTTCGCTCCACATACCACTAAAGGCACACAACTCGGTAAAGTTGGGGGTGCGACCTAATTTCTGTTTAATGAGTTCAAATTCTTCGGCGGTAAGACGAAGTTGTTCGGCTGTTTGGGCGGTAATTTCCATGATGCCGCGAAGGTAAGAAAGTACCTGTAAGAGGCAAGCCGAAGTTTTGCAGAATATCAGCCGGTCGTTCGGGGAATAAGTTGCCCGAACGACCGGCCAAGCATTATCCCTGCGACTTTACCAGTCTGCCACTGCCCGATACCCTTTTTGTGATATCTGTAGCCGCTCCCTGGTAACTGATATTACCACTACCGCTGATGCTGGCATCGATCCGGCTGTTGGCATTGATTTTAATATTACCACTGCCACTTACATGAGCGCTGGCATTTTCTGTGATCAGGCTGCTGCAATCAGCATTACCACTCCCACTGATGCGGATATTGACGGCGTTCGCGGAACCGCTGAGACTGATATTGCCACTGCCGGAGATAGCCAGTTCGGCTGTTTTGATCTTGTGAATACCCATCCGGATCTTACCGGAGCCGGATAGTTTGAATTCGGTGGTTCCCTCGTTGCTGAATTTACCATCGCCCAAAATATCGCCACTGCCGGATAAATACACGCCGGTTAAACGGGTAAGTGATACATATATAGTGATCTTATTTTTAGAACGCAGGTTATAGGATTTCCTGGCGCGGATCACCAGTTTGCCATCATCTACTTTGGTTTCGATGTATTCGAGCAGGTTTTCGTCGCCTTCCACCTGTATCGACCCGCTCTCACCGTACGCCACCATTACATCCCAGGAACCGGAAGAAGAAATAGCTGTAAAATTTCCTACCTGTCGGTTTTCTTTTTGTACCCGACCATTGCCCTCTACTTTCTCCCAGGGACCCCATTGTGCCATTACCGGCAAGCTTGCCAGAACGGCCAGCAGCATCATTAGTTTTTTCATTTGATTGGTTTAAGTTCTGGTGAAACGTTGCGGCCTTGGAAAAGTTACAGCTTATTTATATTCATCTCAAGAATGATCATATTACAATAAAAACAAATTAATATTTATTCTATGTTTTTATTTTTCCACATTTTATGAGTTTTTAAGAAGATTGAGTTCTCCGAAATTGATTTTATGAAGTAAATACGCGTATTTTTGGACAGTCAAAAAAATTAAACCTATGTCTTTACGTTTTTCAGCTATCGAAAACATTTCGAAAGAAAGTGGAGATGCTCCGGCTCCCGCTAGTAAAAAGATCACGGCTATTTTTAATGAGAACGTGTTCACTTTAAAAACCGCACGAGAGTTTCTGACGGATGAAGCTTATAAAAGTTTGGTAACCAGTATCCGTGGTGGTAAAAAGATCGACCGCGCCGTTGCCAACCAGATCGCCAATGGTCTTCGCGCCTGGGCAGAGAGCAAAGGGGTTACCCACTATACGCACTGGTTTCAGCCCTTAACCGGCACCACTGCTGAAAAACACGACTCTTTCTTTACCCTGAAAAGTGATGGTACAGCCATCGAAGAATTTGATGGCGCCGCCCTGATTCAACAGGAACCCGATGCATCTTCTTTCCCCAGTGGTGGTATCCGCGCCACTTTTGAAGCCCGGGGTTATACCGCCTGGGATCCTTCTTCTCCCGCTTTTATCATTGAGATCGGACACGGTAAAACACTGTGTATCCCTACCATTTTTGTTTCTTATACCGGCGAATCACTCGACTATAAAGCGCCTTTGCTGAAAGCATTGGAATCCCTGAACAAAGCAGCGGTAGATGTTTGTAACTACTTCGACAAGAACGTGACCAAAGTAACCGCTACCCTGGGCTGGGAGCAGGAATATTTTGTGATCGATGAATCATTGGCCATGGCCCGTCCGGACCTGGTTCAGTGCGGACGTACCGTTTTTGGTGCCTCACCTGCCAAGGGGCAGCAGCTGGAAGATCACTACTTTGGTTCTATCCCTGAAAGAGTATATGCTTTCATGCGCGATTACGAGCAGGAAGCCTACAAACTGGGTATTCCTTTACGTACCCGCCACAATGAAGTAGCGCCTGCTCAGTTTGAGTGTGCCCCCATTTTTGAAGAAGTAAATATTGCCGTTGACCACAATACCCTGTTAATGGATGTGATGAGCCGTGTGGCCAAACGCCATAAACTGGTGGTATTACTGCACGAGAAACCTTTTGCAGGTATCAACGGTAGCGGTAAACACAATAACTGGAGTATGGCCACCGATACCGGTGTAAACCTGCTGGCTCCTGGCAAAACGCCTAAGACCAACCTGATGTTCCTCACTTTCTTTGTGAACACCATCAAAGCGGTACATGATTATGCAGATATTCTGCGTGCGGCCATTGCTTCTGCTCCCAACGATCACCGTCTGGGTGCCAACGAAGCGCCACCTGCCATTATCTCTGTATTCGTGGGTCAATACCTGGCCAAAGTACTGGCTGATGTAGAAGCCCGCGTGAACACCAAGTTCGACGAGCAGGACGAAGCCATCCTGAAACTGGATCTGCACCGTAGTATTCCGGAACTGATGCTGGACAATACTGACCGTAACCGTACTTCTCCTTTTGCCTTTACCGGTAACAAGTTCGAGTTCCGCGCGGTAGGTTCTTCTGCCAACTGCGGTATTTCTATGACAGTATTGAATACCATCGTAGCTGATACCCTCCGCAAATTCAAATCAGAAGTAGATGGTCTGATCGAGAAAGGAGACAAGAAAGAGATCGCGATCATGCACGTGATCCAGAAATATATTGTAGACAGCAAAAAAGTATTGTTCGAAGGAGATGGATACAGCGACGAATGGCACCACGAAGCAGAACGCCGCGGTTTACCTAACCTGAAAACCACACCGGTGGCACTGGATGCGTTACTGACCGATAAAGCCAAACACCTGTTTGCCAGCACCGGCGTTTACACGCACACAGAACTGGAAGCCAGACATGAGATTGAACTGGAGAAATATATCAAAAAAGTGCAGATCGAAGCCCGGATCATGGGAGATCTGGCTACCAACCATATCCTGCCCGCAGCCATCAAATACCAGAACGAACTGCTGCAGAATATCAACGGTTTAAAAACTGCCGGTTTGCCAGAAACGGCCTATGCCAGTCAGTTGGAGATCCTGAAATCGGTGAGCAACCATATCCAGGTGATTCATACCAAAGTACACGAAATGGTAGAAGCCCGGAAGATCGTGAACAACATCGAAAACAGCCGTACCAAAGCCATCGCTTACGAAAGCCAGGTAAAAGCTGCTTTCTTTGATGAGATCCGCTACCATGTTGACAAACTGGAGCAACTGGTAGACGATGATATCTGGACCTTACCGAAGTACCGCGAGATGTTGTTTTTACGCTAATACTTTTTGACTTGAGCCCAATACAGCCCTGTTCTCCTGCAGAACGGGGCTTTTTATTGGCAGATTAAAGAAAAGTTAAGGCGCCATTACTGCCGACCAGCGACCACCATCCACCGAAAACATTGGGAACGGCATGATTTTTTAGATAGTTTTCCTATACTAAATCCTAAAAACAATACCAGTATGAAAAAAGTAATCGTATGCTTAGCCATTGTGCTTGGTTGCTCCATGACAGCCGTAATGGCCCAGGGGGGCGGTGGTCAGCAAATGACACCGGAAGAAAGAATTGCCATGATGAAGGAAAGACTGAAACCATTGGGTTTATCTGATGTACAGACAGACTCAGCCGTAGCAGTTATGAACGATCGTTCCTACATGGCTGGCATGAATTTCAGGGAAATGTCACCTGAAGACAGACAGGCTAAAATGAAAGAAATTGCCGATGCAAGAGAGAAAAGACTGGTGAAAGCTGGTTTATCTGCTGAACTGGCCAAAAAAGTGATCGAAACCATGTCTATGCGCCCGGGTGGTGGACGTCCAGGCGGTGGAAGAAAGTAATCCACTGATCCAAATAAAAAAGGCGTTTCTATCGAAGCGCCTTTTTTATTTTAACGAATCCCTGTTTTGAATTGTTCCTATTTTAGCAACTACAAATTGTAAGCGTATGAAAAAAATGAAGATCGCTGGACTGATCTGTTTACTGCTGAGTTCGCTGAATATAACAGTAAGTGCACAGCAACCCGCCATCAAACGCACATCCGAAGAAATGAAAGAACTGTTTGGTTATTGTGATAAACCGGCACTCATCCGGGAATTAAAGATAACGACTGATGTAGCAGACAAGATCGGGGAGATTGACCATTGGGCCAGGCAACAGCAAGCCAGCATTGATGCCAATACCAACGAGGTATATGCCACTCGGGGCGAGCTGATGCAGGAGGTGAGTAAACGGTACAAAGCATTGGGGCTGGCAGCCGATCAGGTGAAATCTCTCAGCGAGCCAAAACGCATTTTTGAGATCAGCACCAACGCCTGCCCGGTTACCGAATTACACCCGAACCACCTTTTCGATACCCTTGTCGCAGCCAGAGCCTTACAACTGTATAAGACAAAATACCGCAAACAACTGATCGACAAACTGGGCGTGAATGGCCGTCAGGCAGATATGCTGCTGGAAATAGAAGTATGGAAACAAAAAGAAGCGGTTAGTATTGCAGCCATACCTGAATCAGATTTCAACCGCATCCGCAAAACGGTGGCCATGTACGCAGAGCGACAGCGGAGATGGAAAGTGGCTGGCATCGGCGAAGAACAGTTTGAAACGATGGCTCAGTTCTTTACCCAGAACACACTATAAAAAATAAGCGAAAAATAAAAAAGCCCCATTTTTCAATGGGGCTTTTTTTATTTCATTTTGAATGATTCGAGAAACTTCGTGGTAAAATTTCCTTTCCGGAAGTCTTCATTCTGCATCAGTTGCAGGTGAAAGGGAATGGTTGTTTTCACCCCTTCGATCACATATTCGCTCAACGCCCGATACATGGTATCAATGGCTTCTTCGCGGGTCTGTGCCACGGTGATCAGTTTACCGATCATGGAATCGTAATAAGGAGGGATCACATACCCTGCATATACATGGCTGTCTACCCGAACCCCATGTCCACCGGGTGTATGTAACACCGTGATCTTACCCGGCGATGGACGGAAATCATTGTACGGGTCTTCCGCATTGATGCGGCATTCGATGGCATGCATCTGTGGCTCGTAATTGCGGCCGGAAATCTTCTCGCCCATGGCAATTTTGATCTGTTCTTTGATCAGGTCAAAACTCACCACTTCTTCCGTAACACAGTGTTCTACCTGGATACGGGTATTCATTTCCATGAAATAGAAATTGCGGTGTTTATCTACCAGGAACTCAATGGTTCCCACACTTTCATAGTTGATGGCTTTGGCCGCTTTGATGGCCGCATCTCCCATTTTCTGACGCAGTTCGGGTGTCATAAAGGGAGAAGGTGATTCCTCCACCAGTTTCTGGTGACGACGCTGGATAGAACAGTCACGCTCGCTGAGGTGACAAACATTGCCATACTGATCGCCAGCAACCTGGATCTCAATGTGGCGGGGTTCTTCCACGAACTTCTCCATATAAATACCATCGTTCTTGAACGAGGCAGCTGCTTCCTGTTTGGCGGTGCTGTAAGCTTTTTCGATCTCTTCCTCATTCCATACCACACGCATTCCTTTACCACCACCACCGGCGGTAGCTTTGAGGATCACGGGATAACCCACCACTTTGGCCAGGGATTTGGCCTGATCCACACTTTCCAATAAACCTTCGCCACCAGGAACCACTGGAACACCGGCCTTGATCATGGTGTCTTTGGCGGTGATCTTATCTCCCATTTTATTGATCATCTCTGGCGTAGGCCCGATGAATTTGATCCCATGATCGGCACAGATCTGGGAGAACTTGGCGTTCTCGGCCAGGAAACCGTAACCGGGGTGAACGGCATCTGCATTGGTGATCTCTGCAGCGGCCATGATATGCGGGATATTGAGGTAAGAATCTGCACTGGCTGGTTTACCGATACAAACGGCTTCGTCGGCAAATTTTACGTGCAGACTGTCTTTGTCTGCCGTAGAATAAACGGCCACCGTTTTGATACCCATTTCACGACAGGTTCTGATCACACGCAGTGCGATCTCTCCCCTGTTGGCTATTAATATCTTTTTGAACATCCTGATAATTTGAGAATTTGAAAATTTGTCCCGGCTAAGCCGGGATGAAAATGGTACGGTCGATTTGAGCAATCTGTAAAATGAGAAAGTTTCCCATTTTCAAATTTTCAAATCCTACCATTTTCAAATTAACTAAGCCGGTTCTACGAGGAACAGCGGTTGATCGTACTCAACAGGGCTGGCATCTTCTACCAGTACCTTTACGATGGTTCCTTTGATCTCGGCTTCAATTTCATTAAAGAGTTTCATGGCTTCGATGATACAAACCACTTTACCAGGTGCGATCTCACTACCTACTTCGGCCAGAATGGGTTTATCCGGAGCCGCGCGGCGGTAGAAAGTTCCGATCATCGGGCTTTTGATAGTGATGAGGTTATCTGCTTTAGGTGCAGCGGCAGCAGGAGCAGCCGGGGCGGCAGGTGTGGCAGCAGGAGCAGCCGGGGCGGGAGCAGCGGTGAATACCTGGTGCTGTGGCGCAGCGGCTACCGTTACCACCTGTTCTTCTTTTTGTTTGATGGTTACCTTACCATCTTTATCTTCTATGCTAATCTCACCAATATTACTTTTATTGATGATTTTGATCAGTTCGTGAATTTGCTTTAAGTCCATAAATGGCAAGTTTTAGGGGTAAAAACAGTGAAAATTGGTCAAATAGTGGGGCAAAATAGCCCTTTTTTGCTAAAAACGGGGATTTTGTTTATTTCCGGAAATTTTCATTTTAACCGGGCCTCCCTCCCCGCGAGGGCAAAAAAAGGACAGCCTTGGCTGCCCTTTACCTCTATAGTCAGTTTTGGTTGACCCGTTTCTGTGTAAACGGCTGTTATTTTTCTTCTTTCACGCGTTCTACATAAGAACCATCCTTGGTATTTACCCGGATCAGTTCGCCATCTTCCACAAACAGGGGCACCATTACGGTTGCTCCGGTTTCAACAGTGGCAGCTTTCAGGGCACGGGTAGCGGTATCGCCACGCAGTCCGGGTTCGCAGTAAGTGATCTTTACCACGATCTTTTCGGGCAGTTCCGCACCAATGGGCTGTTCGGTTTCGGTATTGATGAATACGAATACTTCCGCTCCTTCCATCAGGAACTGGGGAGAATCGATCATTTCATCGGCCAGGGCAATCTGCTCAAAAGTCTCATTGTTCATGAGATTATACCCAGTATCATCTTTATATAAGAACTGGAATGCTTTCTTTTCTACACGCACCGGGTAGATATTCTCACCACTGTTCCAGGTTTTTTCGATGGAACGCTTATTATCAACCCCTTTTAACTTGGCCCACACTTTTGCAGCGGCACGGGCTGTTTTGTTCTCACCAAATTCCACTACAGAATATAAACTGCCGTCTAATTTCAGAATCATACCACGGCTGATGTCGGATGTTGTTGCCATTGAGTTTGTTTTTAAATGAAATGTCTTTGCAGACAGGCGCAAAAGTAGGGATTGGCGGCCAAAAACAAGAAAGCTTGTTCAGAGAAAGTTTCTGCGCTAAATGAATGATTATCATACGAGCTCCAGCTTTTCCACCCTGTTTTCCGCATACGCCGTATAAGTACCTGTTAAAAAAATGGACGGATTTAGGCTGCAATCTTCCACAAGAGGGTATCTAATTACGCAGATAACCAATTCTTATGAAAACAACTCTACGCCTTGCTTTGATTCTTTCTCTGCTGTTTTTACAGGGCTCATTATGGGCCAATACAGTCATTGTAAAAGGAACCATCCGGAATACGGCGAACCAGGCCATCGCCAATAAAAAAGTAAAGATCTATAGTATCGATAGTACCAATGGCGGTTGCGTGATGGTGCATTATGCCATCACCAACCCCAATGGCTATTATATAGATACCCTCAACTGCAGCGGTGAGATCCGTAAGCTGATGATCTATGTTGAAAATTGTGATGGTACTATGCTGACAAGAGATCCGGCAGTAGGTATCAGCAACCTGGTGGAAGTTAATTTTATTATCTGTACACCCGGCACATCGCCAGTTACCTGTAAAGCGGCCTTCAGTTATCAATCCTTGCCTACCGGCGTAAAATTTAATGGCGCCGGTTCTTCCTCCGTTGCCGGCGACAGTATCGTCAGCCGTACCTGGCAGTTCGGCGATAGCAGTGCCAGTTTAACGGGCAACAGAATAGACCCAACACATGTGTATGCCAAACCAGGTATTTATAAAGTATGCCTTACCATCACTACTAAAAGTGGTTGCCAGAGCAGTAATTGCCAAACAGTTGTGTACACTCCCGAGTCGAACGATTGCAAAGTCTCTCCTGTGATCACGATAGAAAAAACGGGACCTAAGAAATTCAGGTTCAATAGCAGTCAGAGTTCGGTGTTGTTGGGCGATAGTATCTTTCAACGCATCTGGAAATTCGGAGATGGCAGTTCGCTGGATGGCAACCAGGTAAATCCTTTGAAAGAATACAGGGAGAATGGCAGCTACAGTGTATGCCTGAGTATCCGAACGGTGAAGGGCTGCGAGAAAACGATCTGTATCAATGTTATTGTGAAAGACAGTGTAACGGCTTCAACTGAGTGTAAAGCAAAGTTCAGTTATACCATACAGGGAAGAACCGTAAAATTCAATAGTTCTCTTTCCGCACCCGCAACCGGCGACAGCATCATCAGCCGCACCTGGAAATTCAGTGATACATCTGCATCTCTCACCGGCAATCGCCTGGATCCTTCTTTTACCTATGGAAAAGCAGGTAAATACACGGCCTGCCTATATATTAAAACAAAAAATGGTTGTGAAAATAAATTCTGCACAGAGATCGAGATCAAAGATTCTGCAGCTACCTGTAAAGCCTATTTTACCTGGGAAAGAAAGGACTCACTGATCGTATTCAACAGTGCCGGCTCTAAGGGAATCAATGATGCCGACAGTATCATCAGTCGCACCTGGTATTATGCAGACAGCAGTATTGCTGTATCGCTGGGAGGCAATGTCATCGCACCCTCTTATCCTTATACCCTACCGGGCTCTTACAAAGTGTACCTGGTGATCAAAACAAAAGCTGGTTGCGAGAGCAAGTATGGTGTAACGGTTACCATTCCAGCACCCGTAAACTGTAAGGCTTACTTTAACTGGACCATCAAGGATTCGCTGATTGTGTTTAACAGCTCAGAATCGAAAGGAACTTCAGAGCGGGACAGTATCATCAGCCGCACCTGGTCTTATGCTGACAGTAGTACCTCCGTATCACTGGGTGGCAATGTGATATCACCCTCCTATCCCTATACAAAGCCGGGTACTTACAAAGTGTATCTCGTTATTAAAACACAGTCTGGATGCGAAAATAAATTCGGTACCCATGTGGTGATCTTACCCCCTCCCCCACCGGGTGGCTGTAAAGCGCTGTTTACTTATAGTATGCAGAATGGCGTAGTTAAATTCAACAGTAAAGGATCGAGGGGAATCACAGAAAAAGATTCGGTGATCAGCCGTGTATGGTTCTTTGGCGACAGTACGGTACCGATGGAAGGCAATCGGATAGATCCTTCTCACACTTATACCAAACCCGGAAAATACACAGTAAAACTGTATATCAAAACCAGATCCGGTTGCGAAAGCAAATACAGCGAAACCATTACGATAGGTAACCCGGATTGCAAAGCAGAAGCCCAGTTTACAGCCGAGCGGATCAGCCTGAAGAAAATAGTGTACAATAGCAGTATGAGTAAGGCTTTACCCGGCGACAGTATCATTCAAAGAACCTGGAAGTTTGGTGACAATACCATCCTTTCGGGCAATGAGATCAGTCCGGAAAAAGAATTTTTACAACCAGGATTGTACAACACCTGTTTGTACATAAAAACGCTGAATGGCTGTGAAGCAAAACTGTGCAGGGAAATAGTAGTGAAGGATACTGTAACTACACCACAGTCCAATCTGGAGTATATCAAAATCGTTCAGCTGAACCCCAATCCGGTGATTACCCGGATGATGGCCACCATTTATAGCCGCAACAGCAATGCCGAAGCAGAAATCACGGTGTACGATATTTATGGAACCGCTAAATTCCGGATCAAAAAACTATTACAGCAGGGAAATAATATGATAGAGATCGGTTGTGAATCTTTGTACCATGGCCCTTACTTCCTGAAAGTAACTACTAAAAACGGCAGGGATAGCAAGGCCTTCTATAAACTCTGATCCCTGTTTTTCAGCTACTCTCTGAACCGGTGATCGGCCAATGGCCGGTCACCGGTTTGTTTTTCCCCTCATCCCCTTTTGGCAGCTAACCGGGTATATGAGCCGGAACCAGTGAGGTTCGGCAGAAAATCCCCCTCCTAGCAGCTGCCTCTGCCAAAAAAACTCCAAAGTTTAGCCTTCAAATGGGAAAGTCTAGCCCGTTTTAACCTATTTTTGCCGCGAATTTCAAAACCACAGAAATCATTCCCCATGGCAGTATTAGTGAATAAAAACTCCAAGATCATTGTTCAGGGTTTTACCGGTACAGAAGGTACATTCCATGCAACCCAGATGATTGAGTACGGAACCAATGTAGTAGGTGGCGTTACCCCCAACAAAGGCGGAACCACTCACCTCGACAAACCCGTATTCAATACCGTAGCGGACGCCGTTAAACAAACAGGTGCTGATGTAAGTATCATTTTTGTACCACCGGCATTTGCCGCTGATGCGATCATGGAAGCTACTGATGCCGGTATTGCGCTGGTAGTATGTATCACTGAAGGTATTCCGGTACAGGATATGGTGAAAGTGAAAAACTACCTGCAGGGTAAAAATACCCGCCTGATCGGACCAAACTGTCCGGGTGTTATTACTGCCGGCGAAGCCAAAGTGGGTATCATGCCCGGCTTTATCTTTAAATCAGGCCGTATCGGTATTGTTTCCAAAAGCGGAACCCTGACTTACGAAGCAGCTGACCAGGTGGTGAAAGCCGGACTGGGTATCAGTACCGCTATCGGAATCGGTGGCGACCCCATCATTGGAACCCCTACCAAAGAAGCGGTAGAATTACTGATGAACGATCCGGAAACCGATGGTATCATCATGATCGGTGAGATCGGTGGTAGCATGGAAGCTGAAGCTGCCCGCTGGATCAAAGAAAACAAAACCAAACCCGTGGTAGGTTTTATTGCCGGCCAGACAGCCCCTCCCGGTCGTCGTATGGGTCACGCAGGAGCCATCATTGGTGGTGCAGATGATACTGCCGCCGCTAAGATGAAGATCATGGCTGAATGTGGTATTGAAGTAGTGGCCAGTCCTGCCGATATCGGTATTACTATGGCTGCCGCTCTGAAAAAATAAAAGTATACCTCTTTATATCCCGATCCCGGTCAATATTGACCGGGATTTTTTTGCACTGTCGCCAACCGTAGCTATCCTACCTTTACGCTGCCTCCCGGACTTACAATCTTTTGTTAATCGGTTATCACGTATGTGAATTAATCAGCAAGTTTGCATCTTATCCATTAAAGGAATTGTTTCATTGAAATATTGCTACATGTTTGTTAGAAAATTATTTTTTGTGGTAGCCCTGCTGCTCACTGCCCATGTATTTGCTCAGCCGGCAGATACTACCTTTCAGAAAGAATGGCTGGGGATTGATACGTTGATTGTAAAGAACGATCTCACCAGATCGGCACTGAATAAAGTGGCTGCCCTATATAAGATAGCCAAACAAAAACAAATGCATGCACAGGCAATAAAATGCCTGATTTATGAATACACTTTACAAAACCGGATCACAGATGACGCATCAGATTCTTTATTGAACAGGATCCGAAAAGAACTGGCAGATACCCGGGATGAAACAGCGAAAGCGATCCTTCACTCTTTGCTGGCGAAACTGTATCGTCAATACCTCGATCATCATTTGTGGAAGATCAATGACCGCAAAAAAACAGCTGGTATTATACAAACAGATATCACCACCTGGGGCGTAGCAGATTTTACCCAAGCGATCCAAAAGCATTTTGCAAAATCATTAGAAAAAACAGTGCTGCTGCAGCAAACACCGGTAGACAGATACGATGCCATTCTCAAAAGAGGTAATGCCCGTTCTCTTCGGCCAACATTGTATGATCTGCTGGCGCATGAGGCGTTGGCTCATTTCAGATCGGCTGAATATCTGATGGTCCGGTCGGCCTTTCTGAGACCCACTACTTTATTTATTCTACCGGGCAAACCCGCACTTGCCACAATCGACAATTTTATTTCCTATCCTTTCCTTACCAAAGACAGCAGCTCACCCAGTTGGAACAGCCTGCAGCTATTTCAGCAGTTATTGCAGTTTCACCGGAAGGATGCAGACCCGAATGCCTTACTGGAACTGAATCTGGAAAGAATAGAATGGGCCTATCAACAAACCGAACTGGCAGAAAAAAATGTGCTGTACACAAATGCACTGAAAGAAATGACGGATAATTATCCTACTCATATAGCAACAGCGCAGGCATGGTATTTACTTGCCAGAAAAGAAGCTGATAAAGCGGCTACCTATCAGCCCTTTCAGGATAGTACCGGAAGATGGAGCTACAAGAAAGCGAAAGAAATAGCAGAGAAAGCACTTGCCTTATACGCCGGCAAAGAAAAACATCCTGGAATAGGCAACTTACAAAACCTGCTTATTGAGATCCTCCGCACAGAATTAACTACAAGAACCGAGTCGGTAAATCTTCCCGGTAAAGCATTTCGTGCACTCGTCAGTTACCGGAACATAGATACCCTCTATGCCAGAATCATCCGCATAGATAATATGGATATTCCTGAGAATTATTTCATCAACGAAGAAACCTGGAAAAAAATAACCCGCCAGAAAGCTTTTCGTAACATTACGCTCCCTCTTCAAGCCACAGCCGATCACCAGTTACATTCGGTCGAGATCAAACTGGATGAGTTACCCGCAGGAAGATATGCCCTGCTCTCTTCAAATAACAATCAATTCATCGACAGCCTGCATACGCTCAGCCTACAATATTTTCAGGTATCGCAGCTCAGTTATGTACGTAACGGAAATGATTTTTTTGTGCTCAACCGTGCCACTGGTCAACCTATGCCGAGTGTTAGCGTTTCCATTTACAAATCATGGTACTCGGGACGTGAATGGGTGAATTATCCGGCCACCGAAAAGATCACAGATAAAAACGGACATTTCTCTTATACAGCAGAAACCAATAATGAACGTGCCAGTTTTGCATTGAAACTAAAAGACGACCGGTTGGTTTCGCAAACACAGGATTATATTTTTCAAAATAATGTTTCGCGTAATAACCTGGACAGTATTAGTTATGAAAAAAGAAACCAACGGATGTTCTTTTTTACAGACCGCAGCATTTACCGTCCGGGACAAACTGTTTTCTTCAAAGGCATCGCAGTCAGCAAAGATTATCATACCAAACGAAGTAAACGTGTGAGCTCTACAGAGCCTTATTGGGTGTACCTGAAGGATGCCAACCAGAAAATCATTGATTCGGTACAACTGGCTCTCAACAATTTTTCATCATTCAGCGGAAACTTCCTGCTTCCTAAAAATGTGCTTACCGGCAATTTCAGTCTTTCGTTGAAACAGATTCCGGCCGAAGACAACTACTTCTCTGTGGAAGAATACAAACGGCCCGCTTTTCAGGTATCATTTGATAAAGTAAAAGCAGCTTACCGCTTACAGGATTCGGTTACCGTAACAGGTCAGGCAATGGCCTATGCCGGTAACAGTATCGGGGGCAGCAAAGTGGTTTACAATGTTACCCGAACCACCCGTATGCGTGGCCCCTGGCAATGGAGAAGGAGACCCTATCCCAACGGTAACGACCGGCAGATCAGTTCGGGAGAAACCATCACTGACGCTTCGGGCAAATTCCGTATTGGCTTTGTTGCTTTGGCAGATGATATTACCGACCATTCTGCCAATCCCTATTTCGAATATAAGGTTAGCGCAGACATCACAGATATCAATGGAGAAACACGGAGTAGCGAAACCGTGATCCGGATAGGTACAAGTTCTCTGCAACTTTCGCTGAATGCAGCTGCCATCATGGAAGCAGACAGTTTGAATAAGATCAGTATCCAAACCACCAATCTCAGTGATGAGAAACAGGCTGCCAGGGTTCAGATGCGTATCTATGCCCTGCAGGAACCGGACCGCATGATCAGAAAAAGATACTGGCCAAGACCTGATCAGTTTATGCTGACCAAGGAAACCTTTCTCCGCTACTTCCCATCGGATGAATATGAGCAAGAATCAGACTATCAGAACTGGCCGGTAGCAAGATCCGTATCAGACAGTACGATTGACACCAAAACAACCGATAATTATACCATTCCGCCCGGAACACTGGCAGCCGGTTTTTATAAGGTAGAAGCCGTGAGTACAGATACTTACGGAGAAAAAGTGACTGCAGTTACTTATCTGCAGGTTTTCCATACTACTGCCCAATTATTTGGTGATCATACCACCAGTTTCCAATTTGCCTACAAACAATCTATTCAACCGGGAGAAACCGCTTCGTTTGCCAGTGGTAGTAACGCCAATCTTTTTGCGATCAGACAAATATTGAAAGGCGATGATCGGAAAGAAGCATTTCAATTCATCGAAAAAAAGAAAGGCCTGGAAAATATCCGTTACACAGCTACAGAAGAAGACAGGGGTGGTATCAGCATAGCGGAAATATTTGTATGGGATAACCGGGTTTACCAGAACAGTTACGATATAGCAGTGCCCTGGCGTAACAAAGAACTGCAGATCACCTATGCAAGCTGGCGAAATAAAACAGAACCCGGCAGCAAAGAAAAATGGACGATGACGGTACAGGGAGAAAACAAAGAAGCCAAAGCAGCAGAAATGCTGACCGGTATGTATGATGCTTCCCTTGATCAGTTTAAACCGCATAGCTGGTCGGTTCCTTACCTCTGGCAAGCCCCTACTTACCGGAATCTTTTTGATGGCAATGCCAACTTCAGAGAAACCGGATCATTCACAAAAGATATCCCAGTTAATTATCTTGATGTATACGAGATAGAATTTGACCAGTTGGCAGATGATGGCAATACTTTATGGAACCAGGAGATAAACAAGTGGATCAGCGATCCTGCATTTCATTTTTCTGATGCGCTGAAAAAATCATTCAATCAATTAAAGGAATACGAGGCTTCCCGTTATGGTATAGCGATGAAAAAAACCATGTCGGCTGCTGATCAACCCATCCGCATCAGAGGCAATAACTCCGCAGATCAGCATAAAGACATGCTGACAGAAACCACTATAACAAAGTTGTTTAACCCCTCAGCACCACCCGAAGAGGAAGATCCTGCGCAGCAAAACCAAAATGGCATTCCGGATCTGAACCAAGTAACCCCTCGTAAGAACTTTAACGAAACGGCGTTCTTCTTACCCCAACTCTATGCTGATTCATCAGGCAAATACAGTTTTAGTTTTACCATGCCCGAAGCCTTGACCCAATGGAAATGGATGAGCCTCGCACATAACCAGGACCTTGCTTTTGGTTACAACAGCGACTACATGGTTACGCAGAAGCAATTAATGGTACAGCCCAATGTACCCCGTTTTTTACGCGAAGGAGATAACCTGGAACTGAGCAGCAAAATTGTTAACCTCAGCGACAAAGAACTGACCGGACAGGTTAGTCTCGAATTAATAGATGCCACCACGCAAACTTCTGTAGATGGCTGGTTCCAGAATGTGTTTCCAACACAATATTTTACGGTGGAAGCGGGCAAAAGTTCCCTGGTTACATTTCCGGTACAGATCCCCTTTAATTTCAATCGTCCTTTGACCTGGCGCATCAAAGCCAGCACCGGTGTTTTGAGCGATGGAGAAGAAAATATATTACCCGTTATTACCAACCGGATACTGGTAACCGAGAGTCTGCCATTATTCATCAACGGAGATACTACCCGCAACTTTCGTTTTGACAAACTATTACGGAATACCAGCGAGAGTTTGACACAGGAAGCCCTTACCGTTGAATACAGCAGCAACCCTATCTGGTATGCCGTACAGGCTTTGCCTTATTTGATGGAATATCCTTACGAATGTGCCGAACAGAGTTTTAACCGTTTGTACGCCAACCTGCTGGCCGCCTGGATCGTGAACAAGGATCCGAAACTAAGAAGCGTGTTTATGCAATGGCAGAAAGACAGCAGCTCCTTACAAAGTAATCTGCGGAAAAATGAAGAACTGAAACAGATCCTTCTGCAGGAAACACCCTGGGTATTAGCGGCTGAAAGTGAAGAGCAACAGAAAAAAAATCTGGCGCTTTTGTTTGACCTGGTAAAACTGGGTACCCAAACAGATGCCTTACTGGAAAAACTGACCCAACTGCAATTACCCAACGGCGCATTCAGCTGGTTCAAAGGTGGGTATGCAGATAGCTATATCACCAACTATATCCTGACCGGCATTGGCAAATTAAAACGCCTGGGTGCATTATCGCCCGAAGCTTCCGGTAAGATCCGTCAACTGCTGGTAAATGCACTTCGTTACGCAGATGAAAAGAATCAGGAAGATTACCAGGCATTGATCAAAAACAAAACAAACCTTGCCAAACACATTCCCTCGCATGGACAGGTAGCCTATTTATACATGCGCAGTTTTTTCCGCGATATCGCACAGCAATCGCCCAAAGCCTATGAGTACTTTTTTGCACAGGCCAAAAAAACATGGGTGCAGCAGAACAGTTATAATAAAGCCCAACTGGGTTTGGTATTCTACCGCAACGGTGCCGAAAAAACTGCTACGGCATCCATTTTGCCTGCCTTACTCGAAAATGCAGTAATCGATCCACAACTGGGTATGTACTGGAAAACAGCTTATGGAAGATATTGGTACCAGTCGCCCATAGAACACCAGAGCATGATGATCGCTTTTGTAAGTGAAGTGAACCAGTTATCCAAGAACGCTTCTATTGACAAGCAGCTTACTGCCATGCGAACCTGGTTATTGCTGAACAAACAGACCAATCACTGGAAAACAACCATTGCTACTGCGGATGCCTGTTATGCCTTACTATTAAATGGTGCGGATTGGCTGAACAGAGAAAGAACGGTTACCATCCAATTGGGTAAAACACAGATCAGCAGTACCAATGAAAAAACAGCTGCCGGAACCGGCTATTTTAAAAAGCGGATCGAGGGTAGCCGCGTTACCAACGATATGGGGAATATTACCGTAACTACACAATCCGCCGCTTCTCCCTTTACCGGATCTCAAAAAAACTCATCTCCTTCCTGGGGTAATGTATACTGGCAGTATTTCGAAGACCTGGATAAAATCACCAGCGCAACAACGCCCTTATCCATCAGCAAAAAATTCTTTATTGAAAAAAATAGTACTAACGGAAAACTGCTGCAGGCAGTAAATGAAGGCGATGAAATGAAGATCGGCGACAAACTGATCGTACGTTTAGAACTCCGCAGCAACCGGGATATGGATTACCTGCATCTGAAAGACATGCGCGCCGCAGCCATGGAGCCCGTAAATGTATTAAGCGGATACAGATGGCAGGGTGGATTAGGTTATTACGAAAGCACCAAAGATGTGAGCAGTAACTTTTTTATAGACCACCTGCCTAAAGGAACTTATGTGTTTGAATATCCGATGTTCATTACCCATAGTGGCCTGTTTTCGGCAGGTATTGCCAGTATCCAGTGCATGTATGCACCGGAGTTTACCAGCCATTCAGAAGGGATCAAAATCAGGGTAGCCCACTAAATTTTCTTACCGCGCCTTTGCGCCTTTGCGAGCCAATTTTCACGCAAAGGCGCAAAGACGCGGTTTTGTGTCAAAGGAAAATAATTTTTTACAGCATCTTTGTGCCGATGCAAGTGGATTATATCATAGTAGGCCAGGGAATCTGTGGCACATTTCTCAGTCATGAACTCATCAAAGCCGGCAAATCTGTTTTGGTGATCGATGAAAGCAAACCCTTCTCCTCAACCAAAGTAGCCAGTGGCGTCATCAACCCCATTACCGGACGGAGAATGGTGCGTACCTGGGAGATCGAAACCCTGATGCCCTATGCAGTAGCTGCTTACCGGGCATGGGGCGAAGAACTGGGCGTGGAACTGATCCGGCAATGCAATATCCTCGACTTTCATCCAACCCCGCAGATGGTACTGGCTTTTGCAGAAAGGCAACCCTTTGAACAGGAATATTTACGCCACCCGCAAAACCCTGAGCAGTGGAAGCAATATTTTAATTACGATTTTACCATTGGTGAGATAGATCCCTGCTGGCTGATAGACCTGCATACACTATTGGAAAAATGGCGTACCAGCCTGCGGGCACAACAAATATTGAGAGAAGATTCTTTTGTGCTGGAGGACTGCCATATCACCCACGAAGAAGTGAGTTACCAGGATATACATGCCCAAAAAATTATTTTCTGCGATGGTGTGGCCGGGTTTGACAATCCTTATTTTAAGAACCTGCCCTATGCCCGCAACAAGGGACAGGCATTGATCGTACGGATCCCGGATTTGCCGAGGACAAATATTTTCAAACAAGGTTTTACGTTAGTGCCCTGGCAGGAAGACCTGTTCTGGGTTGGTTCTACCTATGAATGGGATTTTACAGATACCAAGCCCTCGCCCGATTTCAGGAACAAAGCAGAAGCACATCTACGACACTGGGTGAAACTTCCTTTCGAAACCCTTGACCACCTGGCAGCAGAAAGGCCGGCCAATATGGAGAGAAGACCTTTTGTGGGATTACATCCGGTAACCGCATCTGTGGGGCTCTTTAATGGCATGGGTACCAAGGGTTGTTCTTTGTCTCCTTATTTCGCCGCTGAATTTGCCAATTACCTCGTGCACGGAACACCGATCATGCCACAGGCTGATGTACGGCGTTTTACGAAGATTTTAAGTCGCTGATTCGTTACAAAAAATTAATATTGTATCCATCAACTCATTACCAACGCTAACTGAATGGATACTTCTTCAACACCCGCAACCAGTGCTACAAACAATAGTTATGTCATTCCGCTGGGATACCGCAAAATGGAAAACCTGCACATTGTATTCTGGCTTTTCAAAGATGTGGCCTGGTGTATGGTGTGGCGGCCATTAGGGATAGTCATGATCATTCCTACGCTGGTCATTTCCATCATCATAGCCTGGCGAACCAGGCAGTATATGTCTGAGCTATGCCATAACCTCGCTATCAGCATCTGGATCACCGCCAACTCTTACTGGATGGTGAGTGAATTCCTTGGTTTTGATCATTATGAACTGGTCGGCAACCTCACTTTCAAACACCTGGCCCTGATTCCTTTTACCATCGGGATCCTGATTCTGGGCTTTTATTACCTCTACTGGAAACCCCGCCACCAGAACGAACTTGAAACCATGTAGCAAAAATGCCGGAAAAACCGTCATTTTACCGTTCATCAAGAATACTTTACCACTTGTGAAAGCGCAAGTCCCGTTTAACCCGGTTCTATATCCGAATATCCTGCCACCCGCTATATCTTTATGTCTTCAAAGTAAATGGAGCCTCGCTCCCATGACATATGAATCACTTGCTCGAATTCCTGCTTTTTAGATTTCGTCAGCACATCAAACCACCGGGTCAGTAAAGCCCTCCGTTCCATTCACCTTTCCGGACAAAGAAAGTAAGTAACAGCCAGTGCTGTTAGCCGTCCTTTGTATGACAAACGGGCTGCAGACAAACTGGGATTTACACTTATCTTTCCAGAGTAGCCGTCCCGCCAAATAACGGGGCAATGGAACCGTATACACCAAATTACAACTGACTACTTATGCATAACCAAATGAAACCGATCGTTTTAGCGATTCTGGGCAGCGCCGCTTTATTATTTCTGTTTTCCTGCAAGGAAAAAAACGAAGACATTACCGAAACCGTTAACAAAAACGGGGCGGTAGAAACTGCCATACAGGTAGAACACCTGGACAGTTTACACGATGTACTCATTACCACCCACCGCATCTGGGCCAAAAATGAAGAAGTTAAAACCCTCGTATACCGGGATACTTTACCCGGCCTGGGCATGACGAATACCCTGGCCGAAAACGAAGCGGGTGATACCAAATCTGTGCGTGTGAAAAAAGATTATGAGATCTTCATTACCGTGAAGTAAAGCAGCCAACATGAAAAAATCGACATACATTAATCTGGTACTGATCACGGCCACACTGGCCAGTTGCGACAAGCCCAAAGACGACTGGGATACGAACAACAAAGTACACCTGCGCAGCGATACTACTGCACCGTATACCCGCGTGCATCACTATGGCGGTGTAGGTACGGCACTGCTCTGGTATTATGCTTTCAGGCCTTATGGCAATTACCGAAATGGTGAATACAGAAGAGCGGGCTTTTATTCAGGCGGTATCCCTGCTGCATCGAATATTGGCAGCAACCGTTTTAAAGGTGCCGTTACCAGAGGTGGTTTTGGGAGAAGCGGATTCAGTGTAAGCAGCTAAGCGCTTCAACAGATACCAGCCAGCAACGAAATTATTTTATCAACTATCTCATTCAGACTCCCCAGGTGGGAAAAAAGCATGAAAAGAATCACAACCACACCCCGAAACCACTGGCAGGCCGAAGTGGAAAAACTGGGTTTCGGCTTCCATACAACGAATCTGCCGTACTGGGACGAATCGGTGTATTATGAACTGCCCATGGCGGAAGTACTGGCCATTGAAAAAGCCACAGCTGAACTCTGGGAGCTTTGTTTGGGTGCTGTTCAGCATGTGATCGACAACAAACTGTATGCACAGTTCAGGATCCCGGAATGGATCATACCGGAGATCGAAAAAAGCTGGACGGAAGATCATCCCTCGATCTATGGCCGATTTGATCTCTGTTATAAGAACGGTGACATCAAAATGCTGGAGTTTAATGCAGATACGCCCACCAGTTTATACGAAGCCGGTATTGTACAATGGTTCTGGCTGCAGGATAAAGATGCACAGAAAGACCAGTTCAACAGTATACATGAGCGATTGATACAGTACTGGAAATACCTGAAAACTTACCTACGACCCGGTATCCTGCATTTTACCTGTTTGAAAGAAACACTGGAAGATCTGACGAATACAGAATATCTCCGCGACTGTGCCATACAGGCCGGTATCGAAACCAAACTGGTATTCATTGACGACCTGGGTTGGGACCAGCAGCAAAAACAATTTGTTGACCTGGAGGGATTGGCCGTTACCAATATCTTCAAACTATATCCATGGGAATGGTTACTGGCCGAGGATTTTGGCAAACATATTCCCGAAGACAGCAACCATGCGCTTTGGATAGAGCCTTGCTGGAAAATGATCTTATCCAACAAAGCGCTGTTACCTATTCTGTGGCAGTTGTATCCGGATTGCCCTTATCTTCTGCCTGCTTATTTTGAAGAAGGCAGGTTGGAGAACTATGCCAAAAAACCCATCCTCTCCCGCGAAGGAGCGAATATCGATCTGGTGATGAAACAGTTGACCATTCAACAAACCGAAGGAGCCTACGGAGCTGATGGCTATATCTACCAGGAATTATTTACGCTGCCCAATTTTGCGGATCATTATCCTGTGATCGGGAGTTGGGTAATTGGCCAGGAACCCGCCGGCATTGGTATCCGCGAAGCTGATACGTTGGTAACGGATAACAAGAGCCGGTTTGTGCCGCATATGATTATTTCTTGATGATAAAGATTAACATGTTTTGCTATTAGACAATTAAAATTTTTTTGATTAAAGAATAAAAACTGCCATTTAGGGATGTTCGATGAAAAATTTCTAGTCAGTCCCTGTGGACGGGCCTAATTGGGGTCGGTGTCAAGCGAAGCGAAGACAGATCAGATCATGCGAAGCAGATCTGATCAGAGGCCAATGCAGCCCGGTAACAGGGACGAGGCCCAGCGGCCATGAGCGACAATGAGTTTGGAACACCAGGAGTTTACTTTAAACAGTATAACACATTACAATCAATATCTGCGGAAAGTATACCGTGCAACGGTGTACCCATTGTAATTAGTTGCAATGATGCGGTTCCCGGTAAATACCACATCATCAAAATTAAGATCGGCGGAACCCTGTGTAATACGATCGTACACATGGATCTCGAAAGAATCATGCAGATCGTTATTCCAGTTGCCGTACTGATCATAGTAGCCGGAACTGATGGTACGGATGCGCCAGTTGCCACGCATGAAATTGTATCCATCATCATACTCGGCAGCTCCGCTATTGTAAAAACGGAAAACACCCTGCTCCAGACCGGTATCGAAATAGTACCAGCCGTTTCCGCTGTTCTTAGACGATTCGCTCAATACCCAGGAACCCGCAATGGGTGGCTGGCTGGTTCCATTCAGCGATTTGGTACAACTCTGTGCAAACAATAAGACCGCGATGAAAAAGAGATAACGTAGACTTGTTTTCATAACATTGGTTTTAGTACATAGTAGTACCTATCCAATTCTTTTACCAGAAAACAGTTGTGAGACAGATGAAGGGGCTTTTGGCTGTTTTTTAACAAATCCTCACTCCTCCCATCTAACCAAAGAAGCCAGTACAGTAGTTCCCAGACCCAGCAGGGCAATAATTGTGAAGGACCAGCGCAGACTAAACGCCTGGGCCATAAAACCTACAACAGGTGGTCCGAGTAAGAAACCCAGAAAACCAATGGTTGATACAGCCGTAAGCGCCACACCCGGCGACATGGTTTTGGATTTACCGGCAGAACTATATACCAAGGGAACCACCGAAGAAACGCCGATGCCTACCAGCAGAAAGCCAATGGTAGCAGGAAGTACCGAAGGAAAAATAACAGCGATCAGTAAACCCACTGCAATGGTAATACCACTGCCTTCGAGTACCAGTTTTTTGCCAACACGGGTTACGATCCAATCGCCTAAAAATCTACCGCCGGCCATGGTACTCATAAATGCCGCATAACCCAGTGTGGTCATTTCTTTAGGAACGGCTACCACTTTTTGAAAATACACACCACTCCAATCAAACATGGTGCCTTCACAAACCATACAGCTGAAAGCGATGAGTCCGAGTTTGAGCAGGTGTTCATCCGGTTTTACAAAAAGCGGTTGGTCGGGATGACTGGCATCTTTGGCCAGTGCATACTGGCGTATCAGTATCACACTGACCACACAACCGGCGGCTACAAAACTGAAATGAATCAAAGGCGTAATATTATTCGATACCACAAATGTGCCGATAGCGGCCCCTGCAAAACCCGCCATACTCCAGATGCCATGAAAGGTAGCCATGATAGATCGGCCGTATAAGGATTCAACACCCACCGCTTGTGTATTAATAGAGATATTACAAAGATTACCCAGCAACCCAAAGGCAAAAACCATGGGCACCAATTGCCAAACGGTTCCGGCCCAGCCAATCAGGATCAGGCTAAGCGGATAGGCGATGGCCGCAATGGTCACGATCTTTTTACTACCGAATTTAGCCACCAGCCAGCCTGCAAAAGGTAAACTGATCATCGACCCCACCGGAAGGGCAAAAAGTACCCCCCCCAGGGCGGCATCACTCAGCTGTAATTTGGCTTTTACATCCGGAATCCGGCTGGCCCAACTGGCAAAATTGATCCCGGCAATAAAAAAGAAAGCAGCCACAGCCAGCCGGTGGGCCTTTCTCGATATGGGAACGGGTTGCATGGCACAAAGATGCTATCAAAATCCACATTTCCCGCTTTTTGACCCCAAAATCCCCAGATGGCCCAATTCGGTTATATTTGCCGTCCGAACGAGGGGCGGATTAGTGAGTGGTGAGTAGTCAGTAGGTAGTAAAATAAAACTCACTACTGACTACTCACTGCTGACCATCCCGCCCCCCGAATAAGCAATCGAAAAACAAGCCATTTTATGTATCGTTCACACACATGTGGAGAATTAAGGATCAGTGATGTAACCAAAGAAGTAACCCTGGCAGGATGGGTGCAAACAGTCAGAAAATTCGGTGCCATCACTTTTGTGGACCTGCGCGACCGTTACGGGATCACCCAGTTATTATTCGGCGAAGAGTTGAATGCGCAACTGGATGCCCAACCCCTGGGCCGTGAGTTTGTGATTCAGGCAACCGGAAAAGTATCTGAGCGAAGCAGCAAAAATGCCAATATCGCTACCGGTGATATTGAATTAGCGGTTCAATCATTTAAGATCTTAAATAAATCTGCGATCCCTCCTTTCACCATACAGGACGATACCGATGGTGGAGATGATATCCGCATGAAATACCGTTTTCTGGATCTGCGCAGAAATGCAGTGAAGAAAAACCTGGAACTGCGTTATGCGGTAAACCGTTCTGCCAGAAACTACCTGCATGAAAACCATTTCATGGATATTGAAACCCCCTTCCTGATCAAATCAACACCGGAGGGAGCGAGGGATTTTGTGGTTCCTTCCAGGATGAACCCGGGTCAGTTTTATGCTTTGCCACAATCACCACAAACCTTTAAGCAATTGCTGATGGTGAGTGGGTATGACCGCTACTACCAGATCGTTAAATGTTTCCGTGATGAGGACCTGCGTGCCGACAGGCAGCCTGAGTTTACACAGATAGACTGTGAAATGGCTTTTGTAGAGCAGGAAGATATCCTGAATATGTTTGAAAGCCTGATCAAACGCATTTTCAAAGACGTAAAAAATATTGATTATACCGAGCAGGTAACACGCATGACCTGGGAAGATGCCATGTGGCAGTATGGTAACGACAAACCGGATATCCGTTTTGGCATGCAGATTGCCAACCTGAAATCTGCCTTTCTGAAAGGTGGTAAAATACAGGCTACAGGCGAACTCATTAACGGGGCAGGTTTTGGCGTATTTGATAATGCAGAAACCGTGCTGGCCATAGCCGCTCCGGGCTGCAGCGAATATACCCGCAAACAAACAGATGAACTGACGGAGTGGGTAAAACGTCCGCAGATTGGTATGCAGGGACTGGTGTACATCAAATGCAATGCAGACGGCACTTATAAAAGCAGCGTAGATAAATTTTACACAGAAGATAAATTAAAAGCTATTGCGGATGCAGCAGGTGCCAAAGCCGGCGATCTGGTATTGATACTTGCTGGCCGCGAAGAAAGAACCCGTAAAGCCACCAGCGAACTGCGTCTGGAAATGGGCAAACGCCTTGGTTTCAGAAAAGATGATGAATTCAAATTGTTATGGGTGATGGACTTCCCGTTGTTTGAATATGCAGAAGAAGATAACCGTTGGGTAGCGCGTCACCATCCATTCACTTCTCCCAAACCTGATCAGATAGAAGTGATGATCAATAACAATCCACTGATCGAAAACGCTGATAAATACCTGGAGCATCCTTATTCCAATATCAAAGCCAATGCCTATGATATGGTGTTGAACGGAAATGAGATCGGCGGCGGTTCCATCCGAATCTACCAACGCGAACTGCAAGAGAAAATGTTTGCAGCTTTGGGTATGAGTGAAGAAGAAGCTTTACACAAATTCGGCTTCCTGCTGGGTGCTTTTGAATACGGCGCTCCACCACACGGCGGTATTGCATTCGGGTTTGACCGTTTGTGTTCCATTCTGGGTGGTAGTGAAAGTATCCGCGATTTTATCGCTTTCCCAAAAAACAACAGCGGACGTGATGTAATGCTGGATGCCCCCAGCAGCATCGACGACAAACAGTTTGATGAATTACAGATCAAACTGAACCTGAAAGGATAATTTTTTAGTGGCGGAGCCGCAGATTGGATCAGTAAATCTGCTGTTCCGCCATTTTTACTGCCCATTGGTTGTTTCCCTTTTATTTTTCCCTTAACTTGTAGCAGTTGCTTACTTCCACAAAGGAGTGGCAACTATTTTATTTGTACCTGACCATACAAATTAACTGCATATGACCGGAGAGAAACTCTTCCAGCATTACCCTGCTATGCCCCTGATATGGGACGAAATGAAAGATGCGGATCGCATCAGAGAACCTTACCACAGCATTTATGAAGCTATCCGGAAACTGAACCTGCCCGAACTGCAACAGAAAGACAAACTGGCCAGTGAACTCTTTATGAGTCAGGGCATCACCTTTACTGTATATAGTGATAATGAAGGCATAGAAAGAATCTTCCCTTTTGATATCATTCCCCGCATTATTACTTCTGCAGAATGGGCGCATATAGAAGCGGGCATCAAACAACGTCTTACCGCTCTGAACCTTTTTCTAAAAGATATTTACCATGAGCAGCAGATCATTCATGATGAAGTGATCCCAGCAGCGCTGATTGCCTCCTGCCCGCATTTTACACGCGAGGTATTCGGCATCAAAGTGCCCAATGATATTTATGTACATATTGCCGGCATTGATCTGATACGGGGAGATGATGGCACATTTTATATACTCGAAGACAACCTGCGTACCCCTTCCGGCGTGTCTTATATGCTGGAGAACAGAGAAGTTACCAAACGGATTTTCCCAGATTTACTGGCCAACAGCAATGTGCGGATGATCAATAATTATCCCCTCATCCTGCATGATAACCTGGTGGCATTATCACAACGGCAAACAGAAAATCCGGTAGTGGTATTGTTAACGCCGGGTGTATTTAACTCAGCTTATTTTGAACATACTTTTCTTGCCAGGCAAATGGGTATCCAGCTGGTAGAAGGTCGTGATCTGGTGGTAGATCAACAGAAAGTATACATGAAAACTACCGCAGGTTTACGGCAGGTAGATGTGATTTACCGCCGGGTAGATGATGAGTTTCTGGACCCATTGGTATTCAGGGCAGATAGTGCGCTGGGCGTTCCCGGACTGATGAGTGCTTACAGAAAAGGAAATGTAGCCATTGTAAATGCATTGGGGAACGGTGTGGCCGATGACAAAGCAGTATATGCCTATGTACCCGCCATGATCAAATATTATCTCAACGAAGAACCCATTCTGCAAAACGTACCTACTTACCAGATGAAGATTGACGAGGAGCGACAGTATGTGTTTGAGAATATGGAAAAAATGGTTATCAAAGAAACCAACCAGTCGGGCGGGTATGGCATGGTAATGGGCAATAGTGCCACCAAAGAGGAATTGCAAAAATCAAGAGAATGTATCCTCGCCAACCCACGAAATTTTATTGCGCAACCGATCATTAAATTATCTACGGTTCCCTGTTTGCTGGATGGAAGGTTACAGCCAAGACATGTGGATCTTCGTCCCTATGCGTTGTGTGGCCCCAATGGCATTGACATTGTACCCGGCGGCTTAACCCGTGTAGCTTTACGCGAAGGCTCGCTCGTAGTCAATTCCTCACAAGGAGGAGGAAGCAAGGACACCTGGGTGATTGATCTGCAGAAGACGTGAGTAGTGAGTAGTGAGTGGGGAGTTAACGAACATCTCACGACTGACGACTGACTACTCACTACTGACCACTCACAATTCACCATTGCCAATTCACCATTCACAATTCACCAATTATGCTCAGTAGAATCGCCGACTCATTATTCTGGTTGCACCGTTACATGGAGAGAGCGGATGGCATGCTGCGTTTACTGAAGACCAGCTATATTCTTTCGTTCGACAAAGTGCAGGCCAGTGGTATTTCCTGGGGGCCAGCCCTGCAGATCTTCACTACCTTATCAAAGGAGGAGATCGAAGCATTAAAAACAAATGATGCTGCCGTATTACAATACATGATCACAGATATCCGTAACCTGAATTCACTGCGGGTAATTGTTACCCGGGCCAGAGAAAATGCCAGAGGGGTTCAGGATCAGATCACTAAGGAAGTCTGGGAGCAGGTCAATCACCTGTATCATATGGTTACCCACCCGGGCCTGGCAGAAAAGTTGTCGGGGCCGGATGCGATCGTGGCTTTAGATGCCATGATCACCAGCAGTGATCAGTTTTGCGGTATTACCGATAGTACCATGCCCCGCGGACAGGGATGGAACTATATGAATCTGGGAAAGTTTACCGAACGTTGTTTACTGACAGTAGAGTTCACCAATGTATTCTTCCGAAAAGTGAATTATGATTTTACGGATGAACAGGATATTCTCTTCTGGAGAAGTCTGTTGCTGGCCTTATCAGGATATGAACTGCACCTGAAAAATTACAGTAACCAGAACCATAACTGTAACGTGGCACAGCAGGTATTATTCGACAAGAACTTTCCGCGTTCTTTGTATTATGCTTTGGAGCGGGCAAACAAATATCTTTGTGATGTGAGCGAAATGAACCCGGTAGAAGGAACATCTCCTTTGTGCCGTATGTTCGGACGTTTACATAGTTATGTGAAATTCTCTGATCTGGCTATTGTTGCCGAAACAGGTATGGAACCCTTTTTAAAAGAAATCAGGCATGAGCTGAATGAGTTCAGCAGGATGTTGGGACAAACTTATTTTTCTTATGCGTAAACAGACTTCAGATGCCGATTTTTAAGATCTACCATATCACCAAATACGAATACGACCGGCCTGTGAAGGAGAGCATGAACAATATCATGATCTTTCCTTATCAATCTGCTGAACAGGAGATACTTCAGCACGAAGTGTTGATCACGGATCATCCGGAAGTCTTTACCTATACGGACTACTGGGGCAATAAAACCGGCACTTTCAACTTATTACGTCCGCACCGGGAGCTTACCATTGAAAGCAAATTACTCATCAGAACACTATCGCCTGAACAGATCCCTCTTCCGTCTGATACTTTTGCAAAAGATGTGGAATCGGTCGCATACAATGATCTTCATTTGCTGGAACTGGAAAGAGTTTCCAAAATGGATTCCCGGGAGCAAATGGAAGGATATGTACAATTACTGCATCAGCCTGGTAAAAACATCCGACAGGTGGTAGAAGACACCTGTAGTTTCATATTTACTGAATTCACCTATATCAAGGGTATCACCACCATTGAATCTACCGTTGATGAGATCCTTGAAAAGAAAGCCGGTGTTTGTCAGGATTTTGCGCATGTGATGCTGGAATTACTGCGAATAATGGGTATACCTTCCCGTTATGTAAGTGGTTATATCTGTCCGAATAAAAACGGCATGCGTGGCGAAGGAGCCACCCATGCGTGGGTAGAAGCGTTTATTCCCGGTTATGGCTGGGCTGGCATTGATCCTACCAATAATGTCTGGGCCACCAATCACCATGTAAAACTGGCTGTTGGCAGGGATTTTACAGATTGTACGCCGGTTAAAGGAACTTTTAAAGGTCCGGCCAGACAATCCTTATCCGTATATGTATCTGTTGGATATGAAGATGGCGAAACCTTTGAAGAATTAACCAATGTGCAGTTAGAAAAGCAGGTAACCCCTGCCATTCATGAGCTTATAATTGATAACTTTGCCGGGCAACAGCAACAATAATTGCCTGCCCAATGAAACAACTGACCATTTTCCGCATCCTCACTTTTATTCTGCTGCCCATTGCAGCAATGTTCGGTTTTATGGATTTCCTGTTCCTGTTCAGTGCGCTGGCCAATCCGGCCTTACTGCTGATGGTATTTGTATTGGCTGCTTTTGTGATCTATACATTCGCCAGTCTGAAATTTCTGACCAAACATATTGATGTGGAACGTCCCTGCGCCACATCGCTCCGCGACTGGATCCGCGTGAATGCTTTTGTTTCGATGTTCATGGGTATGCTTTTTCTGTTGAATGCCGTCAGTATTCTCTTCATGGGCGATATCAGTCTGCGCCAGTTTGTGAACCAGTTTCGCGAAACGCAGCCCAATATTCCGGCCATGTTAACCACCGAACTCTTCCTCACCATCATGAAGGGAGTAGCTTATTTCATGTTTTTTGTGAGCATTATCCTTATCAGCCATATCCTGATCAATTTCAAGGTCATGAAAACCTATGGCTACTTGTTTGAAGCCCGCCCTTCTGAATAAGTTTTATCCGGCCGCCAATAAAAGCTGCTTTACAGCCCCTGATTTTTTGTTACTTTTCCGTTGTGAACAGCGCTACCCCATTGGCAG
Organism: Caulobacter sp. UNC279MFTsu5.1; assembly: GCA_943369185.1. GTDB lineage: Bacteria > Bacteroidota > Bacteroidia > Chitinophagales > Chitinophagaceae > Sediminibacterium. The sequence continues at coordinate 56,204 of CALRMK020000001.1, forward strand.
AAAGAATGCGTCCGGTTACACTGGATGATCTGGTTGGACAGGAACACCTGACCGGTAAGAACAGCATTCTGCGAAAATCCATTGAACAGGGACGAATCCCTTCTATGATCCTCTGGGGACCACCCGGTGTGGGTAAAACCACTATTGCCAATATTATTGCACATAGTTTACAAGTGCCCTATTTCCAGTTAAGTGCTATCAGTAGTGGCGTAAAAGAAGTGCGGGAAGTGATCGAGGAAGCCAAACAACAACAGGGTACCATTTTATTCATTGATGAGATCCACCGTTTTAACAAGGGCCAGCAGGATGCTTTACTGGGTGCCGTAGAAAAAGGAATCATTACCCTGATCGGCGCTACTACCGAAAATCCATCTTTTGAAGTAAACAGTGCGTTACTGAGCCGATGCCAGGTATATGTATTAAAAGCGTTACAGGAAAAAGATCTGGTAAAACTGATACAACAAGCTATTGAAAAGGATGAAGAGATCAGCCAACTGAATATACAGCTCAAAGAAACCGAAGCCTTACTCACTATCAGTGGTGGGGATGGCAGAAAATTACTGAATCTGTTTGACCTGGTGGTACAGACACAGGTATCAGATAAAACCAGTGAGGTAACAGGAATGACCATTACAGATGCAGTAGTAATGCAGGTGGCCCAAAAGAAAATCGCCCTCTACGATAAACAGGGAGAGCAACACTACGATATCATATCTGCCTTCATTAAAAGCATGAGGGGCAGCGATCCGAATGGGGCAGTTTACTGGCTGGCGCGAATGATTGAAGGTGGCGAAGATGTCAAATTCATTGCCCGACGGATGCTCATCTTTGCAAGTGAAGATATCGGTAATGCCAATCCCAATGCTTTGTTACTGGCCAATGCTTGTTTTGATGCCGTATCCAAGATCGGTTATCCGGAAAGCCAGATCATTTTATCACAATGCGCTACTTACCTGGCCGCTTCTGCCAAAAGCAATGCCGCAGTAGTAGCCATTGGTGCCGCCCTGAGTGCGGTACAGAAAAACGGGGACCTGCCCGTACCCTTGCATATCCGCAATGCACCTACCAAACTCATGAAGGATATGCAATACGGCAAAGGTTACCAATATTCGCATTTGGGGGAAGGCAATTTTATTGAACAGGAATACCTCCCCGAAAAAATTGCCGGCACCACTTTTTACGACCCCGGGAACAATGCCCGTGAAAATGAATTGCGTAAATTTTTACGGGAACGATGGAAGGGGAAATACGGGTATTGAAGACTCTCCATCTTTATCCTGCCTGCGCTTTTGAAATGAAATAAAAATTAGCAGATATATACACTACCAGTAACACTTGTGCCATTACCATATCAAACCGGTTGGCTTTTTTCAGGTTATTCCGTTTTACCAGTTCCAGTGAATATACAGAAGATGCCACCACCAGGAAAATAAAGAAGAGCGTTAACCCATGCAAACTATCTACCAGTGTAAAAGCAGTAGACTCCGGCAATGAAGAATCTATGATATATTTATTACCGATAGCGGCAAACAAAGAACCTACACTTAATCCAAAACGGGAGTCAATATTGTCGGCATGGATATAAAAGCAGATATACGAAATCAGGAATGCGACGTACATACCCAGAAACATTTTCCAGAATAATTCTGAAGCATCCCGTTTGATAGAGATCCTGACACGGTAATTCCCATACTCCATATGTGGCTTTAGCACGGTTCTGTCACCAAAATTGGTCTCGTAGGCTTTGATACCCGGATTGATGATAAAACTATCGATCTCCCACCCCCGCAGGGTAAATCTTGGATCATAACTTTTACCTACCTTATCTGCTGCAAACACAAGTGATCTGGAATCATACTGCGAATTCTCAATTGAAAGTCTAAGCTTCTGTTGATCAAAAGGGAAATTGCCGATCTTCCAGGAATCTTTCATCACACACTGTAATTTCATCAGCACATATACGCCGTTATTGCTGGTATCCACCGTTGTATACAATTTGGTAAAACTTTTTGCCTGCGGAATTTCAAGGTTCTGTACAAAATCAAACTCTTTCCTTTTATAGCGCATCCACAACCAGAGATTGGTGGTATACTCATTTTGTTTAAAATCGATATCATGAATACTGGTAATGTAAATTCCAGTATATACCGTATCCGGTACTTCTTTCTGGGCATGGGCAGAAGGAAAGCCAAAGAACAGTACACACAGAAACAGCAGACAGATTTTTTTCATGGCGGGTTGCTTTACAGTCAGAAAGATAACCCATTTCCCGGTTTTGGCAACCAGTTGCCTCAACAAGGAGTTCACACCCTGGTATCCTTTTTTGGCCCCATCATCAAAATACTGTCCTTCAATCAGTTCTGCTCATTAACTTTAGATTTCAACGAAAACCCCATGAGAAAAAAATTACTGATCGTCTTTCTGCTGGTAGTAGCAATGCAACCCGTTTTTTCACAAACCCTGATCCAACGCGATCCTGAGATCGAAAAAATGGTAAAAGAAGTATCTCCCGATTCATTGAAATCCTATATCTATCAAATGGTCGGATTTGGCACCCGTAACACTTTAAGCACGCAAACCGATCCTACAAGGGGCATCGGCGCTGCCAGAAACTGGGTACTGGCCAAATTCAACGATTTTGCCAAACAATCCAATGGCCGATTAACCGCAATGATCGATACCATCACTTTACAAGCTGATAAAAGAAGGGTAGATACTACGTTGCTGCTGGGTAATGTGATGGCCACACTGAAAGGAACCGACCCCAATGATAACCGCATTTTTGTGATCAGTGGTCACCTCGATAATATGCGTACCAGTGTAATGGATCGCACAGGCGATGCCCCCGGTGCCAATGATGATGCCAGTGGTTGCGCCGCCGTTCTGGAGTGCGCCAGGATCATGAGCAAACACAGTTTTCCGGCCACGATCATTTTTGTTACTGTGAGTGGTGAAGAGCAGGGTTTGCTGGGTGCCAATTTCATGGCATCCAAAGCCAAAAAAGAAGGTTGGAATATTGAAGCCGTACTGAACAATGATATTATGGGCAGTAATAACAGCAATGAAACCAATATCATCAACAATACCCGCATCCGGGTATTCAGTGAGGGGTTACCTGCCTTTGAAACGGAGAAAAATGCCAAACAGATCCGTCAACTGGGACTGGAAAACGACGGCAAAGCCCGTCAACTGGCACGTTATGTAAAAGAGACCGGCGAACGATATGTAGATAATCTGGAAGTGGTCATGATTTACCGTAACGACCGTTTCTTACGCGGCGGCGATCATACACCCTTTGTAGAGAATGGCTATGCTGCTGTACGTTTTACCGAGATGAACGAAAATTATACCCGACAGCACCAGAATGTACGTACCGAAAACGGCATCAGTTATGGCGATCTGCCGGAACATATCGATTTTGAATACCTGCGTAAGAACTCAGCCATGAACCTTGCGAATCTCGCCAATCTGGCCAAAGCACCGGCCATGCCCGAAGAAGTCAAGATTGAAACAAGGAGACTTACCAATACCTCATCGCTTACCTGGAAAGCGCCTAAAAGTGGAACTGTTAAAGGCTATTATATCCTACTCAGAGAAACCACCAGTGCTTTCTGGCAGAAAAAGATCTTCACAACCGATCTGCAATACATATTACCTTATTCCAAAGACAATTATTTCTTTGCCGTACAATCTGTTAACGAATCCGGCAACGAAAGTTTAATGGTAATACCCGGCATAGCGGGCAGATAAAAAATTAGCCGCAGACAGCGATAAAAATCTGCTGTCTGCGGCTAATCAATTTCTAATTGTTAATTTTTAATTGCTACTTAACCCTCTCCGGCACCAATCTTCCCAGCACTTTCTCTGTCTCTTCCGCACCCCGATCGCCGCCTTCATGGTATTCCGCATCTTCGTTCACATCCCAGAGGTCAAAGAGTTCTTTTCCGGCAACGATATTTTTGGCAGCCAGCATGGCCGTCATCATGCTATGATCCTGGTTATTGTATTTGTGCATCCCATTCCGTCCAATCAGGTATAAGCCGGGATAGGCTTTCAGCGCTTCACGGATCTCCTGTACATTTTCTTTGTAACTGTGGTCATATACCGGATATGCTTTCGGCTGGCGCACCACATAACCATCCACCACGGCACTATCTTTGGTTAAACCGATCTGTTCGATCTCTTTTTTGGCGAGATTGATCAATGTTTCATCGCTGCTGGTCCACAAACCATCTCCTTCAAAACAGAAATATTCCAATCCATAACAGGCCATATTTGCATCCGGCACCATGAACGGACTCCAGGATTTGAAATTCTGTATACGTCCCACTTTCACACTCGGATCGTGGATATAGATCCAGTTATCCGTAAACGCATCTTCATCCTTACAGATCAAGACCACCGTTAAGAAATCTCGGTAGCCCAATTGTTTGGCTGATGAAAACGCTTTTTCAGGAAACTGTGGTGAAACGGATGCTACTAACTCGCGCATGGGTGCTGTTGATAATACATAATCAAAGCCGCCCAGGCTTTTTCCATCTGTTGTATGAACGGTCCATTTCCCGTTGGCGGTGGTTACTTCTTTTACGCCGCAATTCATTTCTATCTGTACACCCATGGCTTTGCTTTTGGCCGCACAGGTTTCCCACATCATACCGGGTCCATACTTGGGATAACGGAAAGAATCGATCAATGTTTTGATCACTTTATCCTTACTTCCTCCGCCTGCTTTGGGTTTGAACAAAGCGTTCCAGATGGCACTGCTGAGCGATAAACCTTTGATACGTTGCGCGGCCCAGTCGGCAGAGATCTCTTTGCAGGGAATACCCCATACTTTCTCTGTATAGGTTTTGAAAAAGATATTGAATAAACGCTGTCCAAACTGGTTCACCACCCAATCTTCAAAATTGGTCGGATTTTTTACTGGAAAAGCTTTGGCTTTCAGGTAACTGGCTACACAGAGTCCGCTTTCGATCACCCCCAGTTTATTCAGTGCTTCAAAAGCTACCAACGGATAAGAAAAGAATTTTTTATTGTAGTAGATCCGGGAACTGCGTGGACGCTCCAGCATTTCATCTCCGAGGATCTCGGTCCAGAAATCCTCTACTTCTTTTGATTTGGAAAAGAAACGGTGCCCGCCAATATCAAAATGATACCCTTTATAAGATTCTGTGCGGGAGATGCCCCCCACATATTGCGGGTCTTTTTCAAAAACCATCACCTGCTGGTTTTCCTTACCCAATAAATAAGCGGCCGTTAATCCTGCCGGTCCCGCACCAATGATGGCAACTTTTTTTGACATATTACAGGTTGTAAATGGAACTCATTTCCTTTAAAGTGGTAAAGGTGTGAAATTATTGTGGTTCTACCGCTATTTTTGTACCGCAATTGACAACCGAACCCGCTAACACAGCCCAAAAAATACCCATGGCCAGCTACTTCTACAACGTTACCTGCAAAGCTTTTGATGAGCTGACACCCCATGAATTATACGAGATCATGCGTTTACGCAACGAAGTATTTGTGCTGGAGCAATTATGTGTTTACCAGGACGCAGACAACAAAGACCAAAAGAGCCATCACCTGATGATCAAAGACAACGGCAAGCTGATTGCCTATGCCCGCCTCTTACCACCTGGCGTTTCTTATCCGGAAATGTCTATCGGCCGTGTCATCAGTTCTCCCGAATATCGCAGAAAAGGCGCAGGTAGATTACTGATGCAAAAAGCGATAGAAGGCTGTCATGAACTCTTTGGCGAAGGCCCCATCCGGATTGGCGCACAGTTATATCTTACCAGATTTTATGAATCCTTCGGTTTTGTTCGATCCGGGGATGTGTATCTGGAGGATAATATTGAGCATGTTGAGATGGAAAGACAATGATAGAATGATAGTATGATAGAATGATTGAATGTTTGAAGCAAAATATTCATTCTATCATGCTATCATTCTATCATCCTATCATTATTTCATCTCCGTCTTCAAAAACCTCGCCGTATGGCTTTTACTGATATGGATCATTTTCTCCGGAACACCTTCAAATAAGATGGTTCCTCCCCCATCGCCGCCTTCGGGACCGAGGTCGATGATATGATCGGCTACTTTTACTACATCCAGGTTGTGTTCGATCACCAATACTGTGTTACCTCTGTCTACCAGCTTATTGAGTACATCCAGCAGGTGTTGGATATCCTGAAAATGCAGCCCTGTGGTAGGTTCATCCAGAATATAAAAAGTTTTACCGGTATCCTTTTTACTGAGCTCTGTGGCCAGTTTTACCCTTTGTGCTTCGCCTCCGCTTAAGGTCACGGCGGACTGTCCTAAAGTGATATAACCCAATCCCACATCCTGCAACACTTTGATCTTGCGGTAGAGGTAATTTATAGGCTGGAAAAATTCGCAGGCTTCATCAACCGACATATTCAATACATCGCTGATGGATTTTCCTTTGTAACGGATCTCCAGTGTTTCGCGGTTATATCTTTTACCGTTGCATTTTTCGCAATGCACATATACATCAGGCAGGAAGTTCATTTCAATCACGCGCATGCCACCACCTTCACAAACATCGCAGCGGCCTCCTTTCACATTGAAGGAAAAACGGCCGGCATTATACCCACGGATTTTTGCTTCCGGAATGGCTGCAAAAAGTGTTCTGATCTCGGTAAAGAATCCACAATAAGTAGCCGGATTACTTCTGGGTGTTCGGCCAATGGGCGACTGATCGATCTCAATGACCTTATCAATATGTTCGAGTCCTTTGATACTGGTGAACGGCATCGGTATTACCCGGCTGTTATAACAGTGTTTGGAGAGAATGGGATACAGCGTTTCATTGATAAGGGTGGATTTACCACTACCGCTTACACCACTCACCACAATCAGTTTCCCTAATGGAAAAACCACATCTACTTTTTTCAGGTTATTTCCTTTGGCGCCCTTTAGTTCCAGCTGTTTGCCATTACCCGGGCGACGTTGCGCAGGTATCTCAATTTTTTTCTTACCACTTAAATACAGTGCTGTTTCAGATTCGCTATGTAATACCTGCTGCGGGGTGCCGGCAGCTACGATATGTCCACCATACATGCCGGCTTTGGGACCGATATCCACCAGATGATCGGCAGCCATCATAATATCTTTATCATGTTCTACCACCAGTACACTATTGCCGATATCACGAAGGTTCTGTAAAGCCAGTATCAACTGGTGATTATCGCGCTGGTGCAAGCCGATAGAGGGCTCATCCAGAATATACGTAATGCCCTGCAGCTGCGAACCGATCTGCGTGGCCAAACGGATCCGCTGCGATTCACCTCCACTTAAACTGCGGGAGGGACGGTTGAGAGAAAGATAAGTGAGTCCCACATCCAGCAGAAACTGTACTCGTTCCCGGATCTCTTTCAGGATATCTTTGGCAATGGCATTCTGCTTTTTGGATAAACGCTTTTCAATCGTTTCAAACCAGGCATGCAGTTTATCAAGGTTGAGGTTACTAAGCTCGGCAATATTTTTTTCATCTACTTTAAACCAGAGACTTTCCTGTTTTAATCTGGCGCCATTGCAGCTGTTACAGGTTTTCAGCTCCATAAATTTCTCTACCCACTCACGCAAAGTTTCGCTGCTGTTGGTGCCCGAGAACCAGCGTTTCAGCATTGGTACAATTCCTTCAAATTCGCCTTCATAGGGCTGTCCAGACACATCCTCTTCCATATCGCCGATCTCCAGAGAACTACCTTCGGCATTGCCATACAGCAGGATATTTAAAGAAGCCGCAGGCAGTTCTTTGATGGGTTTATCAAGGTTGATCTTATTTTTTTTAGCCAGCACTTCTACATTGCGATACATATAAGCATCACGCTGTTCACCCAAAGGAACAATACCGCCTTCTTTGATACTTAGTTTAGGATCTGGGATGATAGCTTCCATGCTGATGCTGTACACATTACCCAATCCTTTACAGGTAGGGCAGGCACCATATGGCGAATTAAATGAAAAGGCATTGGGTGAGGGTTCTTCGTAGCTGATACCCGTATCCTCACACATCAGCTGTTTGGAATATTGCACGGTTTTATTGGTATCATTCAGCAGCAGGAACATCAGGTCCTTCCCCATTTTCAGGGTTTGCTGGATGCTTTGGCTCAACCTCACTTTCATATCATCCGTTACCTGCAGCCGGTCTATCACTACTTCAATATCGTGGATCTTGTAACGGTCTACCTGCAGTTTAGGAGTAAGGTCCATCACTTCTCCGTCTACCCTTACTTTTAGAAAACCTTTTTTCCGGATATCTTCAAAGAGTTCACGGTAATGTCCTTTGCGGCCGCGGATCAGAGGCGCGAGCAGACTGATTTTTTTATTCCTGAATTTGGCAAAAATATTCTCTACAATCTCTTCCTCACTGAACTTGATCATTTTTTTGCCCGTATTATAACTATAGGCTTCTCCGATGCGCGCATAGAGCAAACGCAGAAAATCATATACTTCAGTAACCGTACCTACCGTAGAGCGTGGATTTTTATTCGTGGTTTTCTGTTCAATAGAAATTACGGGCGATAAACCTGTGATCTTATCTACATCAGGTCGCTCCATATCGCCCATGAACTGGCGGGCATAGGCGCTGAAACTTTCCATGTAGCGACGCTGCCCTTCGTTATAAATGGTATCAAATGCCAGCGAAGATTTTCCACTGCCGCTTACCCCTGTAAACACCACCAGTTTGTTTTTGGGAATGGAAATATCAATGTTCTTGAGGTTATGCTCACGGGCACCAAACACTTCAATTCTTTCGTCGGTAGGTATGATTTCTTCTGTTTGCTTTTTCCTGCTTACTTGCTTGGCCATGAAGGATGATGATGAGTGTCAAATGTACTAACATTCAAAAAGCCTGCTTGTTTAAATTATAGGAGCGATGCAGCAAATGAGAGAGTTCTGGCATCATATTTGTTTTAATTTATATAAATCCTGCTTATGAAAAACCTGTTCCTACTCATCGCTTTATGCTTATGCATTCATTCTCAGGCGCAACTGGAAAAAGGCAGCCGTATCATTGGCTTGCAGACCAACCTGATGATAGGGGATATTTATAGCACCCTGCCTGAACTTTCCATCGGCAGCACCAATAAAACCTACGGGTTAAATCTGGTACCCACCATTGGTTGGGTCGTAGATCGTAACTGGGTAGTTGGCGGACAGGCCACATTGGGTTTCTGGCATGAGCAGAATTCACCTCCATATACAGGCGCAGACACCTATGTATACAACTACTATGACTTTGGTATAGCCCCATTTACACGTCTGTATCTCGATATCACAAAAAATAAAAAATGCAAAGCTTATGGCCTCGCAGCCATCGAATTGGCCAATACGCAGCGTTTTTATACAACCAAAAATCAGGCTGGCATTTCAAAATCTTCAGATAGTTATACAAATGTCAAAGCTACCATTGGTATCGGATTCGCCTATTTTGGCCGGAAAGTAGCGATAGACCTGAACGCTGCGGTAACCGGTTTACGGTTGGGTTTATATAAAACTTTCGGGGGGCGAAAAAAATAATTTTCACCCCAAAACCCTTGCTGGCATTGAAAAAAAGGCATATTCCTATAAAATAAGTAGACTTTTATTTTGGAAATCTGAAATCCATGCCCTTATATTTGCAGCAGTTCTTTAGAATACTTATCAAGAAAGGCAGAGGGAATTTGGCCCGATGAAGCCTTGGCAACCCATACATCTCACTCAGTTGTATGAAGGTGCCAACTCCGATCCCGTCGTAAGGCGGGAAAAGATAAGTCAGAGTAAAAGTTTGTAATTGATCCACCCAGGTGGTATACCATATGCAAGCTCATCTGACTTACCGGATGAGCTTTTTTTATGCAGATTACCCAACGGGTAATCTGCAAGGAAAGTTTATCAGGTAAGTTCCTGCTCGCTTCTCTTGTTAAGGTTTGAATAGAATTTTTACAACATTCTACACTTCTCCGGTTACTTCTTTGAAGCGCCGGGGGCAAACTGATTAACAATGAGCACAGCCACAGAACTGATCCACAGCATTCCGGTAGACCCTTTAACAGGAGCCATTTCGGTTCCCATTTTCCAGACTTCCACTTTTGTGCAGGATGCACCGGGTGTGAACAAAGGATACGATTATGCCCGCAGTGGCAATCCTACACGCGCTACACTGGAACAATTGATTGCCCAACTGGAAAAAGGAACCGTAGGGCTCGCTTTTGCCAGTGGACTGGCAGCCATTGATGCGATTGTAAAACTCCTGCAAACCGGAGATGAGATCCTGGCGGTGGATGATATTTATGGTGGTGCTTTTCGACTGTTCACCAATGTGTATGAGAAATTCGGCATCAAAGTAAAATACGTAGATACTTCTGATGTAAGTAACCTGCTGGATGCCATTACCCCGCAAACCAAACTGATCTGGCTGGAAACGCCTACCAATCCAACACTCAAGATCTCGGATATTGAAGCAATAGCCAAACTGGCCAAATCACAAAACTGTTTACTCTGTGTAGACAATACATTTGCTTCGCCCGTATTACAGCAACCGCTGGTACTGGGGGCAGATATCGTGATACATAGTGCTACCAAATACCTGGGCGGACACAGCGACCTGATTGCCGGCCTTGTGGTAACCAAAGATGCCGAGCTGGGCGCCAGGATCAAGTACCTGCAAAACGCCTGTGGCAATATTCTGGGACCCTTCGACAGTTGGCTGGTGATCCGTGGCATTGAAACCCTGCACCTTCGTGTAAGACAGCATTGCGCCAGTGCACAGATTGTTGCAGAATACCTGACACAACATCCCCTGGTAGACAAAGTATTTTATCCGGGTTTGAAAACACATCCCAACCATCACATTGCCAAAAAACAGTCCAAAGGTTTTGGCGGTATTATCTCTTTTACCTTGAAAAATGATACGGAAGAAGCCGCTGTACAACTGGTAACCAAAACCAAACTCTTTAAACTGGCCGAAAGCCTGGGAGGCATTAAAAGCCTTATCTCACATCCGGCAAACATGACACATAAATCCATTCCTGCAGCAAAAAGAAGATCGGCAGGTGTACAGGATAGCCTGGTACGCTTATCCATCGGACTGGAAGAAGCAGAAGACCTGTTAATGGATCTGGAACAGGCATTTGCAACCATTCAGCAAACAACTAAGATTTTACAACAGGCATAATACAAGTAGTTCATTTTTAAGCAGTAAAGCAGAAACAGTATTACCATTATGGAAACACACAAACAGTTAACGATCGGATTATTCGGATTTGGCGTAGTAGGCGAAGGTTTATACAAAGTATTACAGCAAACCCCCTCCTTACAGGCTACCATAAAAAAAGTATGTATTAAAAATCCGGGGAAACAGCGGAATGCGCCTGCTTCCCTATTTACGACTGACAGAGATGAGATCCTCGATGATGAAAGTATTAACGTAGTAGTAGAAGTAATTGATGATGCCAATGCCGCATTTGAGATTGTTTCAATTGCCCTGCGCAACGGTAAAGCGGTGGTAAGCGCCAGCAAAAAAATGATCGCGGAACACTTGCCTGAAATACTGGCCTTACAGCAGGAAACCGGTCTACCCTTTCTCTGCGAAGCTGCCGCCTGTGCCTCCATTCCCGTGATCAGGAACCTAGAAGAATATTACGATAATGACCTTTTGCATTCTATCAAAGCCATTGTGAACGGCTCCACCAATTTTATCCTTACCAAAATGTTTGAAGACAGGCTGGATTTCCAGGAAGCCCTGTTGCTGGCCCAGCAGCTGGGTTTTGCCGAAAGCAATCCCAAACTGGATGTAGAAGGATATGATGCCGTGAACAAATGGACCATCCTGCTGAACCATGCCTATGGCATAGTAGAGCATCCGGATAATATTCTCTTCAGCGGTATCCAGAATATCCAGTTACAGGATGCAGTAGTGGCCAAAGAAAAGAATCTCGACATTAAGCTGATAGCCCAGGCACAGAAATTAAAAAATGGAAAAGTGGCCGCTTTTGTACTGCCACAGTTTGTGAAGCTGAATGAGCCCTTATCCTTCGTAAAAAATGAATACAATGGGGTAGTAATCGAAAGCGGTTTTTCCGATAAGCAATTCTTTTATGGTAAAGGCGCAGGTAGTTTCCCTACCGCATCGGCAGTATTAAGCGATATCAGTGCCTTACGCTATGATTACCGGTATGAATACAAGAAATTATACCATCATACACCCAATGAATTAACACATGATTATTACCTGAAAGTGTATGTGAGTTTTGATGACTGGAAATATATCCCCCGGGAAAAATTTGAGTGGATAGAAGAATGGCATGCTGAGGCGGAGAGAAAATACCTGATCGGTGTGTTACATGTGAAACAGCTGAAAGAAGGTAACTGGTGGAGAGAGAATGGCAGTTCACTGATCCTTACCAATGAACCGATCATCGATAATCTGGATATCATTAACCTGAAAAAAAGAAGTCTTGAACTGGCGGGTATCGCCTGATATTTTTTGTACTTGTATGGTTTTTAGTATGGCCCCGTCTATCCAGACGGGGCTTTTTGGTGTATTTTACCGGCGCCAATCTGTAAATTTGTCAAAACCATTCGCTGCATGAACAGTTCATCCTCCTTCCCTAACCGGAATTTTCTGATCGGTTTTCTGCTTACATTGGTTGCTTCCCTTTTTTTTCTGGTCAACTCCTGGGTAGTAGGCAAAGATGTTTTTTTTCTGATGCTGAATACAAATCTTGGTACCAAAGCTGATGTTTTTTTTCATTACTGGACCTATCTTGGCGATGGTGTTATCTGGGTGCCGGTAGCTGTTTTGTTCTTGTTATACCGCAAAAAACAGTTTCCGCTGTTACTGGCAGCCATATTCTATTCAACATTCATTACCCAGGGTTGCAAGAATTTTATTTTTCCTGCAGCACCCAGGCCCACAGCAGCTATCGCTGATATCTCGGCAATCCATACAGTAACGGGTGTAGAATTACATACTGCCTACAGCTTCCCTTCTGGACATACAGGAACTGCTTTCACCATTTTCCTGCTGGGTTGTTTACTGATTCCACGGAGATGGTTCGTGCCGGTTGGTTTTGTCTGTGCGCTATTGGTGGGTTACTCTCGTATTTACCTCGCCCAGCATTTTCCACTGGATGTGGGGGCTGGTATGATGACGGCACTATTTACCCTGCTGTTATCCATGGTTGTTCAGCAACAATGGGAAAAGCGTAAAAAGAAAGCATCATCAACCGTTTGATACATGAAAAGAGCCGCAGAAAATCTGCGGCTCTTTTCATTATGATAGATTCATTCGATTAATCCTTCCATCGCCAGTCGCCTGCGATCTGTAGTGGTTCCTTCAGGTTATTTTTGATCAGGAAAATCCGTGTTTCTTCATCTGAAAAATGTTTGGCCCTGATCTCTTTTGAATCTGCAATACCATAGAGTAACATCGCATTAAAACGAACTGTATTCTTCATTCCCATTTCATCTACCAGGTTAAATCCATCACAATCGGCATGATAGCACGGTCCTGAATTATTAGGCAGTGTTCCGCCCGCTCCGCCACCGGTAGGTACACCATGTAACATAAAGGGTTGGTGATCGCTATGTAATCCGGCACCACTGCGAAAAGTATTTTTAAAAGTGGTATCCAAGGCGTTTGCGATAGCACCTATAGACTGGAACAATTCCTTGCTTTCTTCCGCACTGGTAGAATACCCTTTAGGATCATTGGTCATATCATAGTTCAGCATATAGCGGATCTGATCAATGCTTTTATCTTTGGTAGCCGCATCTACATAAGCCCTTGAACCCAGCAGTCCCTGTTCTTCGCCCATAAACATCACAAACTCAACCGTTCTTTCGGGTTGCAGTTTCAGCGCCATAAATGTTCTGGCCATATCCAGCACAGAGAAAGACCCGATGCCATTGTCGATAGCACCGGTGGCCAGATCCCAGCTGTCCAGGTGTCCGCCAACGATCACTTTCTCTTTGCTCAATGATTTCCCCTTGATGGTAGCAATCACATTCCGGGCTTTGATCATACCGGAAAAATTGGTCAAGGTGATATGACTGTATAATTTCCCGGTTTTCAGTTTTTCTTTCCATGCCATACCGTCTTCTTTACCGATACAAACAGCCGGTATGGGAATCAGCTTCCCGGTAACAGAAGCGGTACCTGTTAACAAAATACCACCGGTAGCGGTATTGATAATGATCATTCCTTTGGCTCCGTATTTAGTGGCAATCGCTGTTTTCTCTGAGCGGTGTAAAGATTTGGTGCCGGCTTTTGAACCCGGTAATACACCCAGATATACCAATGCAATCTTCCCTCTTACTTTATCGGGTGCGGCGGCATAGTCTTCTTCCAGTCCATTACCCATATCCACTACTTCCAGACTTACATCTGCTTTTACGGGCGAATGCGCCAGCGATACAGATTTTAGATCCTGCAGGTTGGTGGGATCGGTTCCCATCTGCACACGAATGGTTCCGCGGCTCCAGCTCTCCACTTCAAAGGGCTGGTAGCGGAGGTTGGTAAACCCATAGGACTTCAACAGGTTATAAGCGAACTCTTCTGCTTTTTTGCCGTTGGCCGATCCGGTTAAACGATGACCAATAGAAGAAGTAGCTGTTTTAAGACTGCTATATGCTTTTGAATGCGTTAATACTTCCTGGTTAATGCGGGTGAAGATCGACTTCCATTCAGGTTTTTCCTGAGCAGTAAGGGAAGAGATAAATAAGAACGAACAGAGGGTAAGAAAACCGGTCAATTTTTTCATGTGGTGGAATGATTTGAAGAGCCAATTTATCCAATATATTCCAAATTCGGGCTGGCTGATGAAAACACTATCAGAAACAAGACCGATGATGTATATTGGGTTACCAAAATTAATCATATGAAATACTGCCTGGTTGTGTGTCTGGGACTGGTTTCCTTTCTCAGTACTGCCCAAAAAAATGCATCTATCGCATTTGAAAACTGGTTAAGCCTGAAACAGGTGGGTTCACCCGTGATCTCGCCGAATGGAAAATACGTTGCGTATACCCTGACGTCTACCGACTGGGCCAGTAATGGCTATGACAGTGAGATCTGGTTATCCAAAGAAGGTGGAACGCCTGTTCAGTTAACACGTACCAGTAAAGGAAGCAGCAGTTCGCCGGCCTTTACGGCAGATAATCAATTTATCAGCTTTTTATCCGACAGGGGAGAAAAAACACAGCTTTACCTGATACCCGTAGATGGAGGCGAAGCCTTGCAGATCACCAAGGATGAAGATGGTATTGGTGCTTATGAGTGGAGCCCGAATGGCCGGCAGGTGGCATATACAAAAGCTGATCCGGAGAGCCGGAAAGAAAAGACCCTGAAAGAAAGATATGGCGCATTTGCTGTGGAAGGAGAAGAATATAAGTTGAGCCATCTCTGGTTATTGCAATTCAACTATGATTCTGTTCTACTCGCAGGTTTATATCCCTGTTATACAGGCAAAGATTCTATGAACCGGAAACCGGATTGTTATAAAATACCGGTAGCCAAAAAACTGACCGATGGGAATTTTACGGTCTCCGGTTTTTCATGGAATCCAACAGGTACTGCCATCCTCTTTAATAAACAACCCAACCCGCTGATCAACTCCTCTTTATACAGCGATATCGCATTGGTTGATATCTCAACAAAAAAAACCGAAATACTGATCAGCAACCCCAGCAATGATGGGTTAACAGAATGGGCTCCTGACGGCAAAGCCTTTATTTACCGCAGTTCGGTGGATGATTCTGTGAGTAATTTTTTCAGGAATAGTCGTTTGTTCATCTATGATCTGTCTACAAAAAAAAGCCGTGAAATAGGTGCAGACATCGATGAAAATAAAAACATATATAGCTGGAACGAAAAAGGAATCTACTTCGGTGCCTCACAAAAAATGAAAACCGCTGTTTACCGGATGGATCCGCAGACAGGCATCAGCCAACAGCTCTCTGTACCATTAGACAACCCGGGGGCAATCAGTTTCTCCCGCAAGAGTAATTTGATGGCTATTGCCGGCAGAAACTTTTCTGATCTCAACGAAATTTATTACGGAAGTCTCGAAGGTAGCTGGAAAAAAATAAGTAATGCCAATATACAAATCAGCAACTGGAATACACCGGTGAATGAAATAGTTGAATGGAAAAGTAAAGATGGTGCCAGTATTGAAGGTGTATTACTGAAGCCACGCAATTTTGATCCTTCGAAAAAATATCCCTTGCTGGTAATGATTCATGGTGGGCCAACCGGAATAGACCGGCCCGAGCCTACACCCGGTGGCGTGTATCCTGTGATGCAATGGGTTGAAAAAGGTGCGTTGGTATTACGGGTTAATTACCGCGGCAGTGCCGGCTATGGTGAAAAGTTCAGATCGCTGAATGTACGTAACCTCGGCGTGGGCGATATGTGGGATGTGGTAACCGGTATTGAATCATTACAAAAAAAGGCATTTATTGATACGGCCAGAATGGGTTGTATGGGATGGAGCCAGGGAGGTTATATTTCTGCCTTTCTTACTACTAACACCAAGATGTTTAAAGCCATATCGGTGGGTGCAGGTATCTCTAACTGGATCACTTATTATGTGAGTACAGATATTACTCCTTTTACCCGTCAGTACCTGAAAGCTAGCCCATGGGAAGATATGGACATCTATCAAAAAACCTCTCCCATGACCAACATTAACAAAGCCAGCACCCCTACTTTGATACAACATGGCGAATTTGATAAAAGGGTACCCATCTCCAACGCTTATGAGTTATACAGAGGTCTTCAGGACAGGCATATCCCTTCTAAGCTGATTGTATATAAGGGTTTTGGACACGGCATTACCAAACCCAAAGAAAGACTGGCGGCCATCTGGCATAACTGGCTCTGGTTTAACCACTATGTGTTTGGAGAGTCTGAGGAAACATTACCGGTTGAGTAAAACGAGCTAAAAAAGCCGCAATTGACTGCTACTGCCGGATCCCTGTTTTGTTCAGTATACAAAACAGGGATTTCATACATCCAAATTCAGGGTTCAGGATCATATATTTTTACATACAGAGAAAAAAGGGAACTTTTACAGTACAATTTTCTCATGTTGTTATTCAGTTTTTAGTTTAGGGAAACAACAACATACCGAGCGGGTATTCTTGCCCGCTTTTTCTTTTTCTTTATGGGAGGAAGTTTTGTTCATTCCTCTCCAACAGCCCCGCTCCAACCAAGCCGTTCAGTAACATCCATAAAAACTTTGGTTCTTTGTGATAAAATTGAATCAAAGTCTATAATAAATAATTAATTTCCGATTGGAACTTTTATTGCACATGAGATAATCCCCCGTTATGACAACACACTCATTTGTGTATTCAAACAATCCGAGATTCCGGCTATTCAGACATTTTGTATTCTGGATGGCATGGATCTTTTATTTTACGTTGATCTACAGTCAGCGTGGCGGAACGAGTTCGATTGGGTACGCAGCTCATTTGCAATACACCATTCTGGAAATGCTGATCACACTATCGGTAGATATGATCTTTTGCTACGCTGTTCTGTATCTGTTGCTTCCCAAAATGCTTTTGCAGGAAAAATACCTGGGTTTCTTTCTGTTTTTGGGTCTGTTTCTGTTACTGGATGCTTCCCTTTCAAGTTACTTTTATACCTGGCTGGTAAATCCCCTCAGGAAATTCTATGGTCTTGCCGAATTCAAATACATCGCCATCACCGATCTGTTGCGTGGATTGAATGGGGTATTGATGATCACAGGCACAGCTGTATCGATCAAGTTCTTTAAGTACTGGAATATCAAGAAACAGGAACTCTATCTGGTTAAATCAGAAAAAATCAGCCGGGAGCTCAAATTTATCGATAGCCAGATCCAGCCCAGCTTTCTGCCCTTGTTATTAAAAAAGATTCATTCCTACTCCTTCTCCGGCACCAATAAAGTACCGGAAATGCTGGGAAAACTGCAACAGATCCTTACCTACCTGATAGATGAGTGTAATCAGCCAACCGTGCTGCTGTCGCATGAGATAGACAGTATCCAGAATTTTGTACAGTTGGAACGCTTAACCAGTTCCGATAGATTGACGCTGCAGTTTGAGCAATCAGGCAATCCCGGAGAACTGCGTATCGTTCCTTATATCCTCTTCCCATTTGTAGAAAGTAATTTTAGACAGGTTAGCGATAATATTACCGACAAACACTGGACCAGTCTCTCCATCAGAATAGAAGGCAGCCGTATTATCCTTCAGGTAAAGAACAGCAAACCCGTAGAAACGTCCAATCTGCTGAATTATGAAACATCTACTTTACAGCAGATGCGTAAACGCCTAGATCTTGTGTATCCGGGCAGTAATAAAATGAATATCATCATTGAAGAAAACATGTTCACCATCCAGCTCGAGATTGATCTGAGTAAAGCTGTTAACTAATATATTTAAGGTAGATCAGTCACCTCTATTATGGCTGAAAAAAGAATGCCACCATCTTACGATAGTGGCATTTTTTGTTTTGAACTACACTGGGGGAATCAATCATTAATACCCTGTATTCTGCTGCGGCTTGATGTTGGGATTGGCATCCAGCTCAGTCTGCGGAATCGGCAATATTCTTCTGAAATTATCTTTGGCAATAGTTAATGGTACATTACCTGGATAGTTTCCATTCACATTCACACGTACCACATCCCTGTTATAACGGGCGAGGTCCCAGTAGCGATGTCCTTCAAACGCCAGTTCCTTCCTCCTTTCTGTTAGGATATCTTCCAGCACCTGCGCACCTGAAGAAGCATATCCAACAAAAGCGGCATCTCTGCGGGTAGCTAACTGGTTCAGATAAGTGAGTGCCTGGGGGATATTACCTGTTTGATAAGAAGCTTCTGCAGCGATAAGATACACTTCTGACAACCGAACCACTTTGATGGTGTAGTTATTGTTATTGGGATACTTGTTAATCACTTTTACATTCCTTCCGCCACGAACTGCATCTACCATCAGTGTTCTTCTGAGATCTGTTGCACTGTATGCCTGAAACAATTCGTCTGTAGCCAAACCATCACCATATCCAACCTGTGAAAAGAAATAAGGCAGTGATTCATTACCGGCATTCCCATTAGGATCGAAACCGATTTCGAAGAGGGTTTCCTGTTTATCGGTACGCAGATTTCCATTGTTCCAATAGGCACCGAAATTAGCAAGTGTAGTTAAAGTGTAACCGCCAGTATTGATCACATCAATTGCATTAGTGAGTGATTTTGCCCAATCGCCTTTAAAC
This sequence comes from Caulobacter sp. UNC279MFTsu5.1, assembly GCA_943369185.1. Classification (GTDB taxonomy): domain Bacteria; phylum Bacteroidota; class Bacteroidia; order Chitinophagales; family Chitinophagaceae; genus Sediminibacterium. Next base: position 75,483 of record CALRMK020000001.1, read on the forward strand.
TGGTACAATCTGGCCAGTAAAGCCTTGGCTGTGTTTTTATTGGCATATCCGGCAGAATAAGGAGTGCGGTCTGTTAACAAAGGAATAGCCGCCTGCAGGTCTTTTTCAATCTGATCATACACTTCCTGTACAGTATTTCTTTTAGGTTTCACTGTAGGATCGTAATTCAGAATCAATGGAACGCCCAAGTCTGTTGCGGCTGTAGCAGCTGCATACGGTTTCGCAAATTGTTTTACCAGATCAAAATATACCAAGGCTCGCATAGTAAGGGCTTCGCCACGGTACTGGTTAATATTGGCGTTACCTGTAAGCGCACTGTTGATCACATTGTTGGCACGCAGAATAGTTGCATAAGAACTGTTCCAGTTACCGGATACACTTCCAGAAAGTGCATTATAGTTTACCTGAAAATACTCAATAAACCGGTTTGAATTAGTTGCTGAAATATATACGTTATCCGAGAGCAGGTCGGCACGTAACTGTATATCTCTGCCATATAAGGTATTATTGCGCAGAGCAGAATAAATACCGTTGGTAGCGGCCTGCATATCACCTTCGGTTGTGATGGCGATATCTAGCGCAACCTGGTCGTAAGGCTTCAGTTCCAGGTAACTTTTCTTACAGCCGGTCACCAGGTAACTGCCCGCAGTAAAAGTGAGGATATAAATAATTTTTTTCATCTTCATTGTCATTTTTAATTTAGAAAGTAAGGTTAATACCTACGGTGTAAGATTTAGGAATAAAGAACTGGTTATTAGCTAAACCATTGATAGGCTGTTCCGGATCCATGGCAAGATTCGGATCGTATGTTTTGGTCCAGATATTATTACCCCTTACATAAAAATTCAAACCACTGATATCCCATTTCTTCAGCAATGCGGCAGGCAGATCATACGATACTGTCAGACTGCGTAACCGGATGAAATCTCCCTTGTAGAAATAGCGGGTTGAGTTTGCATTGGAAGCAGTGGCATTATTGAAATCATAACGAGGAATATCAGTGATATCCCCTGGTTTCTGCCATCTCCGCAATTGTTTCTGGTTTTTGTTCAGGTTAGGGAACGCGCCATCACTGGTATACAGGAAGCCCCAGTTATCATTTAACAGGTTGCCATACTGGAAGTAGAAATTAGCGGCAATTGAGAAGTTCTTATACTTGAAAGAAGTATTGGCACCACCAAAACCTTTTGGAGAAGCAGAACCTACAATACCACGTAATGCATTGTTAACATTACTGGTGGTAGCGCCTTTGGTCTCATCTACATACCAGAGCGGGTTACCGGTGGCTGGATCTACTCCGGCCCATGACCTTACATAAATAGACTGGAAGTCTCTTCCCACTCTTCTGATCTGACTGGCAGCAGCAATAATATCTGCTCCTGATGCTGATAAGGAAAGGATCTTATTCTTATTCCAGGCAGCATTAAACCCGATATCCCAACGGAAATCTTTGGTTTGTACCGGTACAAAGTTCATGGTAACTTCAAAACCTCTGTTCTCCATAGAACCTACGTTATTTCCAAACGACTGGAAACCGGCAGTAGAAGAAAGCGGCTCATTCAGCAGCAGGTCATAGGTTTTGCGATAGTAGTAACCTGCATCAAAAGTGATTCTGCTTTCAAGAATTCCTGCTTCGATACCCACTTCAAAAGATTTATTCTTTTCCCAGGTAAGGGTTGGATTACCTACGTTAGCAGGCGCACTGGCAGGCTGGCCATTGTAAGTACCAGAAGCACCAATACCATTGGCTGCACCGGTGGTGTTACCGAATGTATAGGTAGGACGGGCTGCATAATCTCCAAAAGTATTGTTACCGGATGTTCCATAAGAACCTCTCAGTTTCAGGTAAGAAAAGGCAGATACCGATTCAAAGAATTTCTCACGATCAATATTCCATGAACCACCCACAGACCAGAAGCTACCCCAACGGCGGCCGGCTGCAAAACGGGAAGAACCATCTCTACGGAAACTTAAACTCAGATTAAATCTGTTATCGTAGGTTAACAAAGCTCTTGACAGATAAGATTCTATACTGTTATCGGTTTGAGCAATCGGTTGTGAAGAAGTTGGAATGGATACATTCGGATAAGTAACGGAAGTAGTTAAAGGAACTCCTGTACCACTGGCGAATAGATTCGTATTAACCGTTTTCTGGTTCTCATGACCGACCAGCAGATTTACATCAAGTTTGTTGTCGAAGAAACGTTTGTTGTAATCCAGTGTTGTAGAAAATACATAGTTGAAAATACGACGGTAAGCCGCGGCAAAAAAACCATTGGTAGGAGCTCTGGCATCACCAAAGAAAGGGTTGTAGTATTGGGTCTCTTCAATGTTTGAGTAGTCAAGCCCATAATTGGCTTTGAAATTCAGGGATGGAATAACTTTATACAGTAATCCGATATTAGCCAATACTTTGCTGGTATTATTATTCTTTTTATCATACATATTAATGGCCAGCGGATTAAACAACTGCTCAAAAATGGTTCTTGAGTACTCTGGTGTACCATCTGCTTTATAGGCCTCCTGAGAAGGACGCAAAGCCAGCGCTGAAATAATCGGATTACGGAAATTGCTTCCCTCTGATTCGCCGATCTGGTTAAACGTACTAACATTGGCACCTGCATTAAAGCTCAGTTTTTCTGATGCTTTGAAAGTACCTTTCAGGGTTCCGGAATATCTTTTAAAATCAGAACCAATCACCGGCGACTGCTGACGGAAATAACCACCCGATGCGTAAAAAGTAGTTCCATTACTGCCACCCGATACAGACACATTCGCCTGCTGCTGCACCCCTTTTCTGCGAACCAGGTCAAGCCAGTTATAATTAGCAGTAGAGTTATATCCATACTGGGCCAGTACCTGGTCAATATCAGCCTGGGTTGCACCGATATTTCTCAGTCCTTCAATCGTTAAAGCTCTGGAATCGGCCCTGTTAAGCGGAGTAGCTATATCCGGGAAATAGGCAATATCATTACTGCCCACTTCAGTAGTTACATTATACTTTGCTTTTCCGGCTTTACCATTTTTGGTTGTAATCAAAACTACACCATTGGCAGCCCTTGAACCATAGATAGAAGTAGCGGCCGCATCTTTCAATACAGTCAGGTCTTCAATATCATTTGGATTCAGACCTGCCAGCAGGTTACTGCTGGTAAGTACCTGCGATCCATCTCCAGTTGCAACAGGTATACCATCAATAATAAACAGCGGCGAGGAACTGGCAGAAATAGAACCAATACCCCGGATCCTGATCTGGGTTAATGAACCCGGCTGTCCGGAAGCAGCCACAGACTGCAGACCTGCAGATTTACCCTGCAGCATCGCATCTACAGAAGGCAATGGCTGGTTCGCAAACTGGGTACCATTTAACCTGGTAGAAGAACCGGTAGTTCTTACACGGCTTTGTGTACCATATGCAATTACCACCACATCATCCAGATTGGCGGAAGCCGGCTTCAGTGAAACAGTAATACTGTTCTTACCGGTAATGGAAATTTCCTGCTGCGCAAAATTCAGTGAAGTAACAACAATTGATCGGGCAGCAGCTGCCACGGTAAGGGTAAAATTACCTTCTGCATCTGTATTGGTACCGGTAGTAGTACCTTTTACCACGATAGATGCATTGGCGATAGGTATGCCTTTGTCATCGGTAACCTTACCTGTCAGGGTACGGTTTTGTGCAAATAACTGACTAACTGCCAGTACCATACACACGAGTAGCATTGTAAGTCTTCTCATTGTAATAGATAATTTGTAAATGTTTAAAAAAGCCGTGCCCCTGTTTCTTTTTATGGACGCACAGAATCAATCAGACAAGAAAAGTAAATTGAGCAGGAGGAGAACAAGGCAATAAATAACCGAACCATGAATTTTTTGAACTGAACCTGTCAAATCAGGAACTGACATTTTCCTGTATTATCAATTTCTTAAGAAAGACATCCGGGCTGGTAGGTTCCATTTTCCGGCAATTCCATTTATGCAGTATGGGAAATACGAAAAGCTTGTGAAATTATGTGAACGGTAAAAAAAAACTCTGAATGATTTCGAACTTCCGGCTTTCACACTGTCTTATACATAGACCAACTGCTGTTAATGAATACGCTCCTGCAACCTGTCAACGATACACTGTATAAATGGATCGGTATTCCCCTCACCGGTATATTGATCTTTCATATCGCAGGATTTTCCTTCGTTACAGGAGGTAGTATGAATAGCTTATCGCTTCATTATCTGTATTTTATAGGCATCTCCTTTACCATCTGGCAGGGCTGCGGTATCGTACACCGTACCCTCAGAACTTACTTATATGATATCAAAGAATTATACATCCGGATTCCACTCAGGTTTGCCATTCCGCTGATAGTAAGCTGGGGGTTTTCATTTATTCTCCTGACGCTATGGAACCGTTTTTTAATCAATAACCTTTTCGGTTCAGGAGATTTGTTGAGATGCCAGATCATCATCACCGTTATCAGCGTCCAGATCAGCAGTATCTATGAAATTGTGTATCTCTATAGGGAGAGAGAATCGGATCTTGTTAGAGTAGAAAGAAGTGAAAAACTGAAAGTACAGGCACAACTGGATGCACTCAAGAGCCAGATAGATCCGCACTTTATTTTCAATTCCCTGAATACATTGTCCTACCTGATCAGCCAGAATCCTGAAAAAGCCAGGCTATTTAACGATACCCTCGCAAAAGTGTACCGGTATATCTTGTTGAATAAAGAGAAAGACCTGATACAACTGAAAGAAGAGATTGAATTTGCCAGTAACTATTTTTACCTGCTGAAAATCCGTTACCAGACCGGCTTAAGCATGGTTATCCGGATGGATAATATCAGTGTAGAAGATTATCTCATTCCTCCGCTTTCTTTGCAGACCCTGATAGAAAATGCCATCAAGCATAACCATTTCTCTGATAAAAAAAACCTTGACATTGAGATTACTATTACAGCAGAAGCGATCACTGTGGTGAACCCGCGTCATCTCAAAAAGTTTGATATCCAGTCATCCAGAATCGGACTATCGAACCTGAACGAGCGATATTCATTGATTGTACACAAAAACATCAGCATACAACAAACACCAGAATGGTTCACCGTAACATTACCCATCCTTAAATCCTGACAGGTTATGATCAAAGCAGTAATTATTGAAGATGAAAAAACAGCACTGGATAATCTTATTCATCATATTCAGTTAACCAGAGAACCGGTTACTGTGATTGCCACACTGGAAACTGTAGAAGAATCAGTTGCCTGGTTTATGGCCAACCCGGCACCGGATCTGATCTTTATGGATATTCATCTGAAAGACGGGATTTCTTTCAGCATATTTGAGCGGGTGAAAATTTCTGCCCCCATCATTTTTATCACTGCGTTTGATAATTTCATGGTCAAAGCTTTTGAACAGACCAGTATCGAATACCTGTTAAAACCCATCAATGAGCGGGAACTGTCTAAAGCCATATCCAAATACCGGACTTTAAAAGACCATTTCCTGAATAACCACGAATACCTGTTGAATTTCTTATCTGAAAAAGATGCCAGTCGTAAATCAAGAATTGTAGTGAAAAAAGGGATTGAATTTCAGAGTATCCTGCTGGAAGAAGTGGCCTATTTTTATACAGAACAGAAGATCAGTTTTTTGGTAACAAGGGAAGGGAAAAAATTTCTCGTAGACAAAAACCTGAAAGAGCTGGAAGAAGAACTGGATCCGAAGAAATTTTACCGGGCCAACCGGAAATTTATCATCAATATTGATTTTGTAAAATCCTACCGGTCTTACGACAAAATCAAAATACTGGTAGAGTTAACAGTTCCCCTTTCAGAAGAAATCATCGTAAGTCAGGAAAGTGCTATTGATTTCAGGAAATGGATCATGGCATTATAGACCTCTCAGAATAGATCCAGATCTTTCCCACTAACCAGTTTTCCTGCATATCGCGAACGGATCTCTCGAAGCAGGCTTTCTTCTGTGGCACCAAACAATAACTGATGTGTGAGCACCAGTAACCCAGGTTTTACTTTATTGGCAATATCTGCCAGTTGGCTGGTAGAAGTATGAAAAGTGGAATGATAGTTCTGCCAGCGCTTTTCCCGCCGTGCCAGTCCCTCTTCGGAATAAACTTCATGGATCAAAATATCACAGTTCTGGGCATTCTTTACCAGCTCTTCACTATACGTACAATCGCCAGAAACAACAATCACTTTATCCGGCGTTTCAAAACGGAAGCCATATGCTTCGGCCCAGGAGCCGTGGTTTACACGGAAAGCTTTTACCGTAATATTGGAATCTCTATACACCACTCCCGGTTTTATCTCCTGTACTTTCACCTGATAACCGGCAGGATCTCCATATTCCAGTCCCTTGATGCGGATGTCCATATCCTCTTTATATGCCTGCAGGATATGATCCGTCATTTGCTGTGTTCCTTTCGGACCAACTACATCCAGGGGTGCATTTCTGTCGAGCACAGCGGGTGTAAAAATGAAATCAGAATAACCGGCTGTGTGATCGGTATGAAGATGCGTGATAAATAATTTGCGCAAAGCAGCTGCTTTCAGTGCTGGAATACCTTTTGCAGCGGCAGCAGAAGCCCTTCGCACCACGCCCGGACCACAATCAATCACATAAGAAGTATTATTGACTACTATGGCCAATGAGGGACCGGATTTTTCCGGATCAGCAAAGGGAGAACCGGTTCCCAACAGCACTACCTGTGTCATGGGTTTGGTTACCTGTGCCATTACAACCGAATGGCTGAAAAGCATAGATAAAAAGCCGGTACAGAAAAAAGATATCAGAAAAAGCCTTCGCATATAAAAAGACTTGATTAGTAGAAGCTGAATAGTTTCGTAGCACGCTGTTGTATCACATTCTTTACATCGCCCTCTGTTCCTTCAAACGGACCAGAACCTTCAATTTTACGGGTAGCCATGGCAGCTGCAAAATTTCCTGCATCTTTTATCGAATCACCTTTGGTTCTCCGGTAGAGATACCCTGCCATATAGGTGTCTCCGCAACCGGTAGCATCTATTACCTGTTCCGGTATATAGGCTGGAATAATGCAGGTAGTTCCTTCATGATAAATCACAGAACCTTTACTTCCCAGTGTGATGATCACTTCTGCAACACCCCAGGCGGTTAATTGCTGTATACCTTTCTGTATATCACTTGTTCCGGTTAATTTCTCCATTTCAGTTTCGTTGGCTTTGAGCATACTGATAAAAGGCAAAGCCTCTCTTTTATCCAGCCAATCCACCGGATAGACATTCTCATCTCTTACCTCGCGCAGATAGCCCTGTACATCCAGCGACACTTTTCCGCGCGATGCCAGATCACGGATCAGCGATACAGGAATATCATCTGCCAGTAAAGGACCCAGATGAAAAATCTCTGCCCTTACCTCTTTTAACTGCGCTACCGTAAACGGATCTGATTTATGTAATACCCGCTGCGTGCGGTTGTCCTGATTCTGCGAGTAGATATTTTCAAAGAAAACAGTCTGTTGGCTGGGAAACACCGTTACTTCAATGCCTGCATTCCGTAAAGCAGTCACATAAGGGAGCTCAGGTGTGGCAACTGCTGTAACCAACTGGTAACGCGTATCCATCTGCCGAATAGCATTGGAAAAATAAAAAGAAGTACCGCCGGGCATATGTACAACAGAACCGGGAGTAACTACTTTATCATGGGTAATATGTCCTATACAACAGATATTATGCATTCTATACGATTGAGCCGGCCCTCAGCCGCTATTTATAAAACCAATTGATCAAACAGGCGCTGTAAAGCCTGTGCCGGGTCATCACAGAAACCCGGATGCACTTTGGATGTTTGCAATACCGTACTCCTTGTTGCGGTAAGCCACCTGAAACGGGACGCTTTATCGAGCAAAGCAATCGGCCCGCCATCCGTAGCTCCTTTACAGATCTTTTCAAAGCTCGAGAGATATTCTTTCAGCTCTTCCATATGCAATATCTCACAGAATAATTTTAGTTTATCTTCCGGCAGCACATATGTTACTTCCAGAAAATCCAGTTTTTTGCAAAAGAGTACCACCCCCACATTGAAGAACTCTTCGCGCTCCACCCTGGGTACGATCCGTATGACGGCATACTCAAATAAGTGATTCTCTGGCATCTTGGGCTTCTTTTACAAAATTCTGTGACAGTTGTATTCTTTGATTCAGAAATTCGGCATATACAGATCTGCGTTCTTCGGCGGTAATATTTTCATCACCCGGCAATAACCATTCATCAGGAACCAGTGCTACAATTGCTTTCACCAGTTCCGGACTAAGCAGTTTTACTGCCTGTGCCTGTACCTCTTCCAAAACGGAGGCCCGGGCTAAGAGCACATGATCTTTTACCTGTACAAAAGGTTTAGCGGCATAAGAGGCCCATTCATGCCAGGCATGATGAAAATACAATGCCGCTCCGTGATCTATGAGCCACAATTCTTTTTTCCAGATCAGCATATTGGTGTTACGCACGGTTCTGTCCACGTTCATCAATAACGCATCCAGCCATACAATTTTTGAGGCAGTTAACGGATCCACCGAGGTCACATTCGGATCAAAAGTGATGGCACCAGAGAGATAGTGCAGTCCCAGGTTTTTGCCCACACTGGCTTTCAGCAGATCCTGGATCTCTTCGTCAGGCTCCGTACGACCAAAAGCGGTATCCAGTTCCGCAAAAACGATCTCCGGCACTTTCAGGCCCAGGGCCCTTGCTATTTCGCCACCAATCAGTTCTGCAACCAGGGCTTTCACCCCCTGTCCGGCACCCCGAAACTTCAGCACGTATAAAAATGAATCATCTGCTTCGGCAATAGCTGGTAAAGAACCACCCTCACGCAAAGGTGCCACATAACGGGTTACCGCTACGGTTCTGATCTCTGGTGATGGAATTGTTTGCATGCTACAACGGTTGAATACAATAAAATAAATATACCGCAAAAAGCCTAGACCCTTCGCTTCCCGTTCCTGACTGCATTCGCAGATGGCCGGGGTCTGTAAAATGAAAAAGTCCTTCATTGCTGAAGGACTTTTTACGTCGGGAAGACAGGATTCGAACCTGCGACCCCCTGGTCCCAAACCAGGTGCGCTACCGGCCTGCGCTACTTCCCGATTCATCCACCGAAGCGTTAGCCTGAGTGAATATCTTACTTCCGGTACCCAGATCCACCTTCGCAAACGCTTCAGCGGATAGAGAGCGGTGAGGGAGGGATTCGAACCCTCGGTACAGTTTAACCCGTACGGCAGTTTAGCAAACTACTGGATTGAGCCACTCTCCCACCTCACCGTCCTGCTCTTTTCAGAGAGGGTTGCAAAAATAGGTTGCCGATAGGTAACTGCCAAAAATGTATCCCAAAAACCTGAAAAATAAACATCCCGAACGTGGATACGCCCGGGATGTTTTACTAATGCGTTGTATAAATCAGCTTACATAGCCGCCAGCTGCACTTTCTGGGTCAGTTCCATCACGTTTTCACGGAAGATAGAATCTGTGTCCATCAGGTCTTTCACAGTCTGGCAAGAGTGAATTACGGTAGTATGATCGCGGCCACCAAAATGCTCTCCGATGGTTTTGAGGGAGTTTTTGGTAAAAGCTTTGGCCAGGTACATCGTGATCTGTCTTGCCTGCACGATCTCACGTTTCCGGGTTTTCTGCAATAATTTGTCGTAAGACACATCAAAATACTCGCATACCATTTTCTGGATCGCGTCAATTGTGATCTCTTTGCTGCTGGTCTTAACAAAATTTCGAAGCACTTTTTTGGCCAGTTCTACATCAATGTCTTTTTTATTGAGGGAGGATTGGGCCAGCAATGAGATCAATGCCCCTTCCAGTTCACGAACATTGGTATTGATATTATAAGCAACATACTTTACTACTTCTTTGGGCATATCCAACCCATCGTTCTTCATCTTCTTCTCCAGGATCTCGATACGGGTCTCGTAATCGGGGATCTGCAGATCGGCACTTAAACCCCAACGGAAACGGCTCAACAGTCTTTCCTGCATACCATCCAGGTCTTTCGGTGGTTTGTCTGATGTCAAGACCAGTTGTTTACCACTTTGGTGTAAATGGTTGAAGATGGCAAAAAACGCGTCCTGGCTTTTTTCTGCGCGACTGAAGAACTGAACATCATCAATGATCAGTACATCTATGAGCTGGTAAAAATGGATAAAGTCGTTAATGGCGTTATTACGGCTATGGTCCTGAAACTGGTTGATGAATTTCTCACTGCTTACATACAGCACCACTTTACCGGGATGCAGTCTTTTCACTTCATTACCGATAGATTGGGCCAGGTGGGTTTTACCCAGGCCCACGCCGCCATAAATCACCAATGGATTAAAGGAATTGGCACCGGGTTTTTCCGCTACGGTTTTACCGGCACGGCGGGCTACACGGTTACAGTCACCTTCGATAAAAGAATCGAACACATACATATGGTTCAGCTGCGGATCGATCTGCATTTTTTTCAGGCCCGGAATCACGAATGGATTCTTGACAGGATTATCGATCACCAACGGGAAGTTCATCTCGTTGTTGTTGTATGTTTTCATATTGCTTGCAGGAACATCCATAGAGCCATTGCGTCCATTGGTATTACCGCTGTCAACCATGATCCTGTATTCCAACCTCGCTTCTTTTCCCAATTCCCTTTTTAATGTTTTTGCCAGCAGGTTCACATAATGCTCTTCAAGGTATTCATAAAAGAACTGACTGGGAACCTGAATCATCAAAACATTTGCTTTTAACTCAACAGGTGTTATCGGTTCAAACCATGTTTTAAAATGTTGCCATTCTACAATGTCTTTGATGATCTTTAAACAATTGCTCCAGACTGATTCAGCGTTCTTAGCCATACAAAAAGAAAGAATTTATAATGAGTTATACTATTCTGCTTTTATTACTTATCCCAAGCCTTCAAGTTATCTATTTTTTTCCACATGTGGATAAGTAAAAAAATAAATTGGGGTTGCGAATATGTAGACTTTATGTTGAAAAAAAAATTTTTTATTCCCTTGTTTTTTTCCCTATAACAACAGTATGGGCATTAGACAGATTTTTCTTTTTGTACCCTGAGAAACTGTAGTCCAGCCGCCCCAGCTGAATCCCTGCCCAACCTACCTGGTTTACCACGGTATCGCCTCCTCTCCGGTTCCGGTATTTTCGGGGTTCGGTAAAGAAACGGTGGGTATGTCCGCCTATAATCAGGTCTATATCAAACGATTCCTTGGCCAGGATCTCATCACTGACCTTATCATCATCATACTTATCGCCTAGATGAGAAAGGCAGATCACCATATCACAGCCCTGTTTACGTAACAAATCAGCTGTTCTATTGGCAGATTCTATGGGATTCAGGTAAACCGTCTTTTCATAGAGATTCTCAGGCACCAGGCCTTTGAGTTCGATCCCTACCCCCAATACACCGATCTTCAGGTCGCCCTTCCGGAAAATTTTATAAGGTTGGAACTTCGATTCCATGACCGTTCCGGAGAAATCGTAGTTACAGATAATGATCGGGAATTGCACATGGCTTAACTGGGTAGCAAAGTTTTCCAGTCCGGCATCAAAATCATGGTTGCCCATGGTAGCGGCATCATAGCCCATTTTTTGCATGGCTTTCATTTCCGGCTCACCCTTATACATATTAAAGTAGGGCGTTCCCTGAAAGATGTCGCCTGCATCCAGCAACAATACTTCTCCACCCTCTTCCCGGATTTCCTGTATCAGGGCAGCCCGGGCGGCTACACCACCCAATCCCTGATTACGGCTGCCATCCATTGGAAAAGGGTCCAGGCGGCTATGCACATCATTGGTATGCAGAATGGTGATTCTTTTTATTGCGGGAGGTTCTGCCTTAGCCAACAAGGGCGAAATTGCCAATGCACCACCCGTGATAGCGGCCTGTTGTAAAAATTTTCTTCTGTTAATTGACATTGACTACCCTTTTTTCGATGGAATAATCCAGTGGTTTCCCCTGTCGGGTGAGGTCAGATACAAATTCGATCAGCGCATCCCGCAAGAGATATCCTTTGTTCTGCTGGGGGATCCGGCGTAACATATCACAATCACTACCCCCATTGGCCACATAATCTGAATTGGCTATCAGGTAAACAGCGGCCGGATCGAGCGGTTTTCCGTTGATACTGATATTGACCGCTTTTTTTTCTTTGATCTCCATTACAACTCCAGCCGAAACCGGCCAGCCGCCATCGGCAGCCATTTTATCGAAGAACTGCTGCATCACCGAACCCTTCACTTCCTGCAGTACTACGAGGTTATCGAAAGGCATCAGCTCAAAGATCTTTCCCACCGTGATATTCCCTTTCGGGATATAGGACCGTATGCCTCCCTGGTTAATAAAACCTGCATCAACTTTTTTACCGTACTTTTTTTCGGCCATGATGCGGATCCCATCTGCCATAAAATTACCAAGACCACTTTCCGGTTGTCTGGCATTCATTTGGTTATTCGAGAAGCCGATCACTTTGTTCATGGTAGCATCCATGGTTGTTCTGTAGGGAGCCAGCATGCCGGCCAATGCTGTATCGGTTTTTCCTTCTTTGGCTATCCGGTAATCGGTAAAGGAAAGTGATGTAACAGGCTGGATACTGGTGCAGGAACTGATCCCCAAAAAGAGGAAGGAAATAAAAGAAAAAATCCTGCGCATGGGTAAACGGGCTTATTCTCCGAAAGGTACAATATTAATGCAGCCATGAAAGCGTTTTTTTGAACCAAAAGCAGATTTTAATCCTACTTTTGGTCACTTTAAATAAACAGACATGTCTTACGAAATTGTTGGAAAACTGGTAGCTGTATTTGAGATCGTACAGCGCAAAGAAACTTTCAAAACACGCGAATTTGTGATTGAGAAATCAGAAGATATTGGTGGGCGTGTAATTACCAATTATGTAAAGTTCCAATGTGTGCAGGATAGAACTTCTATGCCCGACAGGTTCAATCTGGGCGATGAGGTAAAAGTGCAGTTCAACATCAAAGGAACCAAATGGGTTAAAGATGGCAGGGAGAATTATATTACCAATCTGGATGCCTGGCGTATGGAAACCATGAAACTGGGCCAAAGCAGTGGTAGCAATGATTCGGTGAATTACAATGACATGCCACCACCATCAGACAATATTGACGACCTACCCTTTTAAGTAACTTTTGGAAAGTTTTAAAACTTTCCAAAAGTTCTCTGCTTTTTAGGATAAACACCTAACAGTATGCAAAAAGACATCACACTCAAACTCAAGCCGGCCGAAGCTGCCGATGATGCAAGCATCCGGCAGTATATAGCCCAGTCATTGGGTTTGCCACAAGAACAGGTTACCGGCTTTTATAAAAGCAAACAATCCATCGATGCGCGCAGCCGCAGCCAGATATGGATCAACCTAACCGTCAAAGCTTTTGTTAACGAACCTTTTGAACAGCGGTATAGTGTACCCATTCATTTCCCCGATGTTAGCAAGGCAAAAAACAAAGTCATTATCATTGGTGCAGGACCAGCAGGACTCTTTGCCGCACTGCAACTGATAGAAGCCGGTATACAACCCATAGTGCTGGAGCGAGGCAAAGACGTAAAAGCCCGCAGGCGCGATCTAGCTGCGCTCAATAAAGAAGGGATAGTGAATCCCGAAAGCAATTATTGTTTTGGAGAAGGAGGTGCAGGCACTTACAGTGATGGCAAACTCTACACAAGAAGCAGCAAACGGGGAGATATTAACCGGATCCTTCATCTCTTCTGGCGCTTCGGGGCCGATGAGCGGATCCTGTATGAAGCACACCCCCATATCGGCACCAATAAATTACCCCATATCATTACAGCTATCCGCGAGCAGATCAGGGAGTGCGGAGGCATTTTCCTGTTTGAAAAGAAAGTAACGGATCTGGTCATTACAGGTAATACATTACAAGGTGTACGCACAGCTGATGGAGAAACCATCAATGGCGATGCTGCGATACTGGCTACCGGACATTCGGCCAGGGATATTTTCCAGCTATTACACCAGAAAGGTTTACTGATAGAGCCCAAACCCTTTGCACTGGGCGTTCGTATCGAACATCCGCAAACATTGATCGATACTATTCAATACCATTGCACGGTCAGGGATGAACATTTGCCACCAGCTTCCTACGGACTGGTAGAGCAGGTGAACGAAAGAGGGGTATTCAGTTTCTGCATGTGTCCCGGTGGTATCATTGCCCCCGCGGCCACCAGTCCGGGCGAGTTGGTGGTAAATGGCTGGAGCCCCAGTAAAAGAAACAACCCCTTTGCCAACAGTGGTATGGTGGTACAGGTAGAAATGGCAGATGCGCTGGCTTATCTGAATCAGCCAAACCGAAAAGATAAAGTGACGGAAAAGGATCCGCCGGCTCTTTTATATTTTCAGCAGGAGATAGAAAGAGCTGCTTTTCAGGCAGGTGGTGGACGATTACAGGCACCCGCGCAAAGAATGGAGGATTTCTGTAACAAGAAAACCTCGGCCAGCCTACCGGATTGCAGTTATCTGCCCGGTGTAGTATCCGCAGATCTGAGAACGGTACTACCAGGTTTTATTTACCAAAGCCTGCAAAAAGGATTTCAGGCTTTTGGAAAAAAGATGCGGGGTTATCTGACCAATGAAGCGATTGTAGTAGCTACGGAGAGCCGGACTTCTTCTCCGGTTCGTATACCGCGTGATGCGGTTGCTTTGTCACATCCGCAGGTGCAGAACCTCTATCCCTGCGGGGAAGGTGCCGGATATGCCGGTGGTATTATCAGTGCGGCCATGGATGGAGAGAGAGTGGCACAGGTAATTATACAAAAAGAGAGGTAAAACCTCTCCTTTCCAAAAACAATTGAACAGTTACTTGCCGAACTGAAGAATTGATTATCCAAACTATTGAAAGAGGCAGAAATAGCAGTTCAAATTCCCCCCGGTATTTGGCTGCTACTTCTGCTTAACCGGCAAAATTGGTATTCTGCCTGTTTACTTCTCTTTGTGCTGTAAAATTAAGTGGTGATTTTGAACCGGCATACGGGAAAAATCCCGTTTTTTTTGAACCTGAATTAGTTTATAACTGAACAAAGCCGTTTTTGAGGGCATATACAACAATTCCCACCCGGGAAGTTACCTTCAGCTTCCTGAACAGCGAATCTCTGTAACCATCTATGGTTCTGGGACTTACCTGCATTTCTGCCGCTATCTCCTTATGGGTAAGGTCTGTACAGGCCCATTTCAAAAAAGTGATTTCTCTGGTACTGAGTTCTGTGTGATTTTGCAGAAGACTCTGGGCCTTCATACCCGGGGTAAACAGTTCATTATAGTAATACCCTGTTTCGCAAACAGTATTGATGGCTGTGATCAATTCCGATGGTTCGCAGTCTTTGAGCAGATACCCTCTGGCACCCTTTTTAATAAGCTGGATAATAGCCGGATCGCTTTTGAGCATGGTCACTACCAGGATCTTGATTTCCGGATACTCCTGTTTTAACCAACGGGCGGTTTCACCGCCATCCATGCCGGGCATGGTGATATCCAGCAGAATGATGTCCGGTATTGGCTTTTCCCTTAACTGTTTGATCAGATGCAACCCGTTATCGGCCTCGAATACGATTTCATAGCCGGGTATTTTTTCCAACATGATACCCAGACTGTTCCTGAGTACTACATGATCATCAACAAGTGCAATACGGATCATAATTGTTGCTTAAAAATAAAATTAACGGTGGTGCCTTCGCCCGGAATACTTTCCACTTCTGCACGAACATCTATCATGGCGGCTCTTTCCTGCATACTGTTTAAGCCGATACCCGGTTTGAAAGTTATAGCTTTGGGAGTAAAGCCTCGGCCATTGTCCCGAAGAGTAATATATACTTGATCTCCTTGCGAATAAATATTCAACCAGATCTTGTTAGCGCCTGCATGCTTCACAATATTATTCAATGCTTCCTGTAACATCCGGTATAAAAAAATTACTTTATTCTTTTCTATATTCAACTTTTCAAAGTCTGACTGGAAAGATGTTTCAAAAAAACCGGTTTTCTGTAATTGGTTGAGCTGGTTTTTAGCAGCAAGGATCAGTCCCTGTTCGGCAAGCTTATCGGTATGATAGGTGCTACCCAGATCACGTAATTCTGCAATTGCTTTTTTGGTCTGTTCGCTGAGTGTGGCAACAATTTCATTTCCTTTCATTTCAAATCCCAGCAGGTTCACATTCAGTTTGATCAATCCCAGTATCTGCCCGATATTATCATGAATCTCCTGCGCAATAGAACGGAAAGTATGTTCCTGCATTTCCATCTGGGCATGCAGCAGTTCTTTCTGGAAGGCAGCTTCCCGCTCAATTTTTTCCTTTAGCAATTTGCGTTTACTCCGTACATAATTCGCCACCACCAGAAAGGCAATAAACCCAAACAGCAGTATAAATAAGGTGCCGCTGATGATAGCTATAACGAAATCCTGGTTTTCTTTTTGCATAGTATAATGGCAATTGAGATGCTGAAGTATAATAATACACATAGTATTTGAGGAACGATATGGTATAACTTAATTCCAAAAAGAGTCAAGTTATGCCGTACACTAAAGTCATGCAAACTAAAAACGACACTAACTCCAGGAAAAAACAAAGCCACCCCAAATGCGACCCAAAAACCTGGTTCCCCTAATAAATAAGCAGCTTCTTCACTAATAAATTTAGAGTAGATATAAGTTAATGATATGAGAGAAAAGAAAATTGAAAGAAATATCAAGTTTGTATACGCATAAGAAGGGCTGTCAGATATCAAAAAGTAGAAAAATATACTAATAGAAATATTAATAAGAGAGATGATAAAAATTATCTTTTTCGGAATCTTCTCCAGAGTTATATCGTAAAAAAAATACCCATAAAAAACCGACTCTACTATTGTAATCAACCCATATATCTTTACATTAGGTGTATTAGAATTACCTAAAGCATACCCAATATTTTGGGCATACATTTCACTTACTGTTACAAACGCCAAAAACGGCAGAAACCATTTCATCACAGTACCCTTCAGGTAGGGATAATAGATGATAGCCACCACCAGACTAAACAGCTCTGCCAGATTATTGATATAGAATTTCATAGGATAGTTACAATTTTCTCAAAGCCGAAACTAAAACCTCCTCAAAATAAAAAAACGGTTACCGCTAGACAACCGTTTTTACACCCTATTTTAATAAGTAGTTCTACCTGTTTATTCGCCTACCTTGGCTTCCGTTTTTTTGGAGAGTAACAGTTTGTTTTCCAACAGTTTATTTTCATTAAAGGCTTTTAATTCTGCCTCCAGTTGCTGTTGTTCGCCAGCAGACCAACCCGTATTGATCCGGGAAAGATCGGGTTTACCGGCATCTACCCAACTGGTATACCAGAAATCAGCGATCAGGTCTGCAGAACTGCGTAACTGCTCATTAATGGTAGTACCCAATGCCGCCGCATAAGCCTTGGCAAAAGCAGTTGTATAACTCTTGGTTTCTTTCCCCCGCCGGATCTGCACCCGGAACTTCTGTTCCTCTGTAAATCCTTTACTTACTTCCTTTTCTTTCTGCAACATATCCGGCACCAGACTGGCTGCTTTCCGAACTGCCTGCCAGATGGCTTCAGCTGGCTTTTTCAGGTAAGTGGCTTTGTGTGAGGAATAGAGCGAATAGTTACCTATCTCTAGTTCAGGTATCATCGATTCCCACAGACTATGCAATCCCTTCTGATCGGTCAGCTGTCCATCATAATTAACGGTTGTATGCAGCGGTACATGTGCATCTCCTATATAATGCCCCAGATCGGCGGCATAAAACAGAATACTGTCTTTGTTTCCGGCACGGAAGGCCTCAGTCAGCTTTCCTTTTATATATACAATATGATACGGCACATACCCATATTTCAGCAGACTGTCAATAGTATATTTCTGAACAGCACGGTTCCAGTCCAAAGGCATTTGGGTAGCCGCCTTTTCTCCGAACATTTCCAGATCAATAAAGTGTTTGGTAGCTTCTGTACTGTCTTCGTTCCTGCGCATATCCGGTCGGGGTGCATTGGTTACCAGATAGTCCATCTGCCGGTAGAAAAAAGGCAACATCGCTTCCGGCAACTCATACACCGCTAACTGATGAACCGTTTTATGAACCAGAAAACCCCAGCCGGCAGAAATGAGCAATACGCTGGTAATCAATATAGAAAACACTAACTTCTTCAACATATCTTGTCCATGATTTAAATGTGGGCAAATGTATCGTTTTTCCGAAGCCATCTGTAATAATTAGGTAAAACCGGCTACTAACCAAGCAGAAAAATATACCCTACATTTGAGTACAACCCAACCCTTATGAACAAGATCCTTGAACTCAGCCACCTGAAAAAGTATTATGCTACCCAGAAAGCGGTAGATGATATCAGTTTCTCCATCGAAAAAGGCAGCATTTTCGGTCTGCTCGGACCCAATGGTGCCGGTAAAACCACCCTGTTAAGAATGATCACAGGTATTTTTTACCCCGATAGCGGGGAGATCCAATTCGATGGTAAAACCTTTGATCCAGAAAATGACATCATCAAAATAGGTTATATGCCTGAGGAGCGGGGACTGTATAAAAAAATGAAGATCGGCGAACAGGCCCTTTATCTGGCACAACTGAAAGGATTGAGCAGAAGCGAAGCCATGACCAAAATCAAATTTTGGTTCAAACGCCTCGAAATGGAAACCTGGTGGAATAAAAAAGTAGAGGACCTAAGTAAAGGCATGAGCCAGAAACTGCAGTTTGTAACCACTGTTCTTCACGAACCCAAACTCATTATTCTGGACGAACCTTTCAGCGGTCTGGATCCGGTAAATGCCAACCTCATCAAAGATGAGATCTACGGACTGGCGCAGAGAGGCAGCACCATTATTTTCAGTACCCATCGTATGGAACAGGTAGAAGAAATCTGTGATCATATTGTTTTGGTAAATCTGGGTAAAAAGATCCTGGATGGTACCGTGGGCAATATCAAACAACAATTCAAGGAAAATAAATTTGCGATCCAACTGGGAGAAGTACCTGCCAACCTTACAGCTACCTCCTTTGACATCACAGACCAAAAAGCGAATCGCTTAACAGTAAAGATCAAAGAGGGTTACCGGAGTAATGATGTGTTACAGCACTTACTGCAACAGAACCTGACCATTGAAGCCTTTCATGAAGTTCTGCCTTCGCTGAATGAGATCTTTATTAATCTGGTAGAAGGCACCCGTGCTACCAGCAGGGCCTTTCAACCGGTAAACCCATAATTTTCTTTTCAACCAACCATTCTACAAACTGCATATATGAATAAGACATTACTCATCATACAAAGAGAATACCTAACCCGGGTAAAGAACAAACGTTTTGTACTGACCACCATATTAACTCCCTTACTGATTGTAGCACTGATTGCCGGAACTACATTCCTCTCGATCAAAGGGAAAGACGAACGCAAAATTGCTGTGGTAGACCAGAACGGTTTTTTCAAAGGCAATATCAAAAGTACCAAAGCACTGGCTTTTGAATTTCCTGAAGGGGTAGATACAAGCAATTACCTACAGAAGGGATATTCAGACATCATCCTCATCCCGAAATTTGATTCTACAGGTAAAATGGACTACCTCATCCGCTCAAAGAAACGGATCAGCATAACCACTGAGAGTGCTATTTCGGAACGCATCAATGCCGCTATTGAGGATAATATGCTGCAAACAGCGGGTATTGATAAAGCACGACTGGATTCCATTCATAAACAATCACAAGATGCCGAACTGAAAGCGGTGGAAGAAAATGGAGAAGGTGTTAAAGAAAGCAGTGCAGGTCTATCCTATGGTATTGGTTTCGGTAGCGGCATGCTTATTTATATTACCATGTTCATTTATGGTGCCATGGTAATGCGTGGTGTGATGGAAGAAAAAACCAACCGTATTGCAGAAGTGATGGTGAGCAGTGTAAAACCTTTTCAACTGATGGCCGGAAAGATCATTGGTATCGGTGCTGTTGGATTAACGCAGTTTCTGATGTGGATCATACTCATCATCGGACTAACTACGGCCGCACAGGCATTTATCCCTCATGATGTAATGGAACAGGTAAAAACCCTGCAACAGGCCAACGGACAGATGCCGGGGGGTGGTATGGCACAGGCGGGCGATGCGGCACAACAGATCTATAAAATGCAACACACATTCAGTACCGCCAACTGGCCAGTGATTATTCTTTGCTTTATTTTTTACTTTTTAGGAGGATACTTATTTTATGCAGCTTTATTCGCTGCAGTAGGTAGTGTGGTGAATGAAGATCCACAGGATGCACAAAGTCTGATGCTTCCTATCACCATGCCCATCATCTTCTCTTTTATCATCATGACCAATGCGGTACAGGACCCCAGCACACCCATGGCGGTTTGGGCCAGTATCATTCCTTTCAGTTCGCCCATGGTAATGATGGCAAGGATCGCTTATGGTATTCCCGGAACCGTTCCCTATTGGCAATTGGCTTTGAGCATGCTTTCGTTGATAGGCGGATTCCTGCTCACTACCTGGCTCAGTGCCAAGATCTACCGTACCGGTATCCTGATGTATGGCAAGAAAGTAAGCTGGAAAGAAATGTTTAAATGGGCTTTCAGAAAAAACTAATCATCCAAGATTAGCTTTCCTCAGAAAGCCATGCGATAAAAAGAAATCTCCCGACTGTTTGTATGATACAACCTATCGGGAGATTTTTTTTGTGGTAATAAATCACTAAGTGATCCTCCAAATGCGGATCATTTTTTTATTGTGCCAACGAGATCCGCACATTAACACCTGCTTTGGTATTGGTAATTGGCGCTGAAGTGGAAATATACGGTATCACTTTCCGCTGATCAAAGAAGAACTTGATATTGATCCGGTTATTCAGCACATAATCAATAGAAGGTTGAATAGAAATTTCTTTTTGTCCACCGGTACCATAGGCATTGGCCTGGTCCAGGCGACTGTTACTGGTAGCCACATCCCGCATAGAGAGATCGAGACGGATATTCAGATCGTTCTGCAATGTTTTTCCTTTAGAACCGGGTAACCTGAATGGTAACTTCACTCCTTTCTGACGGAGTCCGGCACCAAATACCCATTCTGTACTCCGGCTTTCGCTTAACTGGTAATCAACAAGACTCAAACTTAACTGGCGACTTTTACGGTATTCGAATTTTACATTTAACTGGTTAACCGTAGTTATATCAATTCCTATCAAGGGTTCAAAGCCTTCTTTGATGGTAATATTCGGTACCAGGAAGAAGGGAATAAAGTTGCCGCTAACCGTATCAATAAATCCAGGTGCACTGAACCGGAATGGATCCTGATACAAGAGCGCACTGTTAAAGCTGTTCATACTCAGGTTACCATTATACCCATGTGTAATCACAATATTACTAAACACAGAAGCCAATGCCGGATATTTACTCAACCCGGTATACGTCATTTTCCAGTTAGGCTTTGGCAGGATACCACTAAATGGATTGGAGCTGATTTTTGTGTTGGATTGTTTGATCAATGAAATGCTATTCGGATCCTTTTTGGTATAGGCTGCCAGGAATGCCGGCACCAACACATCCTGTGCATACCTGCCGTATCCTTTGGCATATCCATCGGTCGTGAATTTCTGTCCTGCCGGTAATGCCTGCCAGTAAGGGTTCTGCTCTGCCACACGTTTACTTACAATCAGTCGGTTGGCTTCAAAGGTTCGGAAAGTAGTAGAAATTTCATTCGGATTCTGCTGACCGAACAAAGTACCAAATGAAATATAAGACACATTGAATCCACCGCTGGCCAAAGGATTGAGGTGACTGAGTCCTGCACTACCGGTAGTATCTTTATACAATTCCGAATACTCTTTGGTGAAAGATTTGTCAAGGTTGATATCGATCACAAATTCCCTGATCGGTTCCAGCTGGGCGGTTATGCTGAACCGTTGTTCAAAGTTCTGACGGAACAGGAAATTGAAAGTACTGTCTCTGGTAATTAACCCCTGCGATCCCTTTTTATCGAGCCAGTTGGCATCGGGTTGTTTGCCAAATACATAATCCATACCCGGCGCCATGCTGCTCCAGTTCTGTCCCAGATACTTTGAACTATCCATATACCCAGGTAAACGACTGCGGTAATTTTCTGAGTACTGCAGATTCACATTACGAACCATGGTGATGAATTTGCCGATCGTACGTGTGAAGCCGTTTAATTCTGTTGGTTCGTTGGCCTTCAATAATCTTTCTGCTATCCTGGCATCCCGTTTCATCGCCCGCCATTTCTTCAGGGCTTCTCTTCGTTTTTTACCTTTGAGTCCTTTTACCACTTCAGCTTTGGTAGGTATATCTGTACCCAGAGCAGATTTCTGATTTACATCTTTTACCACAGCCGGACGTTTGGGATCGGGTTTGGGTTTAGGTGCCGGAATATTATCCAGTGCCCGCAGCCACTTGGATTTATTATATAGGCTGGCAAAATTGAACTGCGCATTCAATGTATTCTCCTGCGAGTTTTCGATAGTATTGCCGAGATTCATGGCCAACCGGCTGGCACCGATCCAGTTATACGAAGTCCCATAGGTATATCGGGCCGTGATCCAATCTGTGAGTGGGAATTTATTCAGCGGTAAAGTATAGCCCAAAGTGGCTTTCTGCTGGTAAAGCGTATTCCTTCCGCCTTTAAAAAAGTTATCGCGCACGGTATCTTTCTTGGCTTTGGTATCCAATCTGCCAAACGGCTCATCAATCCGTGCATTATTGGTAGCAGTGAAATCAAAATTCAGCGAACGGGTAAGATCCCAGCGCATGCCATAGAATCTGTCGAAAGTAAAATATTTGTCGTAAGTCGTATCCACACGCTCCACCTTACTATCAATTGTATTAACAATGCGTGGTATAAATTCTCCAAACTGCCGGTTAATATCAGCCCGGAAACTCAGGAAAGAAGGCCGCAGGTTAAAGTTAAAGTCACGGAACAGCGCCAGCCATGGTGTTTGCGTACGGATGATCTTTTTGAAAGGTTCTATATAGGTGGATGATCCCACAAATGTGTATCCAAAACCGCCACGCTGTTTTGTTACTGAGTTCTGTAAGATCACCGGACTGCTTTGTGTGATCTGCGAATACGAATAATTGAAATCAAAATTACTGATATTCAACAGTCCCGGTTTGGCATTACCCGGAAGAAACCGCACATTGGTAAAATTGAGAGTCTTAATAGTCGTCTGGTCCAATGCCACATTTTTGATCGAGTCTCTTTTTTCCTTCGAGGAAGAATTCAGTTTCTCTTTATAACGGACATCCAGATCATACGGATCAAACTGTGGGGTAAGAATAGTTCTGTTAATGCTGGCATACACAGGCAAAGAGATTCTGGCCTGTTTAGGAATCAGTTTACCTGCATCAATATTGGCAGCCGCATCAAACTGTACCAGATTTTCTTTGGCTCGTTCGTTTACCCTTTGCTCAATGGTACCAAATCCCTGGGTGTGGGTATTAGCCGAAACGGTTAAGGTACCGAGGTCGGCGAGGGTAAGGTCTACCCTGCCCAAAGCAGCCCATCCACCATTTTCATCCAGTTGTGATAAGCGAAGTTCATTGGCCCACACTTCCGTTGTAATGATTGCTCCATCCTGTTTCAAAGGATTTTCGATGGCAAACAAAATACCTCTTACTTCTCCCAGATTCGGATTTCCTAAAATGGAAATGGTTTTATTATCGATGGTTCGCCTGAATATTTTGGTTACCGTAGCGCCGGCATTGTTCCGCGTTAATTTCAGATCGATCAGGGAACGTAAACTGAAGTCGAGATTATTTTCCGCCGGCCAAACCTTGTCTTCCTGCCCACGTGGATAATTACCCGGCGGTGTTACCTTCAGGGGAATCTTGATTTCATAGTAGTTATTCAGGAAATCCTGTCCAATACGGATAATCGCATTCAGCTCATTGTCTCTCACAGGCCTTTGTCCGGGTACGGATTCCGCATGCACATACATCGACAGTTTGCCATACTGCCTGATATCGAGGTTCATGGTTTTGAAAACACCACGGGCATCTCCACTCAGCAGGTTACTGATCTTCAAACTCATGGCCTGTTCATTCTGCTGCAGGTTCACACCATTATTACTCAGCAACTGTACCCTTTCCACACCGGGAGGCATCAGGTAATTAACCGGTTGCCTGCTACTGTTCTCTTCAAGGTTTACGGCTAAGGTATTTAAAACCGTGCCTGCCGCATTGTTGATAGGCGTATAGGATCCGGTAGTATCAATATTGTAAATGAACTGGCGCCACTGGTTACGCACCAGGTCCAGGCGGGCCAGGCGAAGCACCACAGAGTCCTCAAAATCTGTCAGGTACAACCTGGCAAAACGGATCGATTTAAAATCCGGAATACTACCGATCTTTCTCGCATAGCCCTTTATTGGAATTCGGAACAGGAACCAGTCTTCGGTACGGCGTACACCATCCGGAGAATTTACATTCACGGTTCTCTTGTCCGTAACAAATGGCGTTACCCCCACAGCCATACCTGGCTTCAGTTCAATCTCGTATTCATAATACGATTCTGTTTCGTTCAGTGTATTGTCTCTGTTGAGGTCTTCATTATCGGGATACAGGGTGGCTGCAGAAGTAAACTGTCCACCGGTAGTAGCAATCGGTGAATTGCCCTGCGGATTATTGAAATTCTTATACCTGCCAAGAATACCCGTACCCAATGGATCAAAACTAGGATCGCGATACCATTTATAGTTATCCCCCGCCGGATCGGCCAATGCTTTCTGGTATACAGGAGAAGCCGTTCCGAAATTAGCAGCGATCTTATTCAGTACATATCCTTTTTTTCTTCTTTCTGCATCATCATCCAATCCATCCAGTCCCACATCCTGGTAAGGCCTGTCGTTGGGATCATTGCTGAATGCCTGCGTGATCTGTATGGGGTTCACCGGTGTTTTACCCCAAGTATTGGTGCTGTCTACCGCCGAAGGAATATTCGGAGTATTCATTCCGTTCTCATAGAAACGTTTTCCATCTTTTAAGATGTCTTCACTTACATTACCCAGGTTCAGAAATAATTTTCCGCCTTTACTGGTGGGTGTTTTAATAAATGGATTCTGTACCCAGAATTCGATGTACTCAATATTACCGGTTTCAAAATCTGTCTGGTCTATCGAGCGCATCAAACCTCCCCAACGGTTGGCAGGACGTAATAGTTTCCCATTCGCATCCAGTTCTGTTCTTCTCGTTTCAAAATTATACGGACCCTTTTCGCTAGGATAATATGCCAGGTCAAAAGTAGATGCCTGCACATCGGTAATATTAGTGGTACGCTGTGGAAACAGTTCGTTGGTAAATACCTGCCTTACCCGCGGATCACTCAATTCAGTGAGATCGCGGCGCAAGGGGTTATTCGGACTGTTCCTGTCCTGCAGGTTGGGCTCAATATTATACCAGGCCAGTTTGGCGCGGTTGTAATTGTAATCCAGTGTATCATTCAAAGTGGCTTCCGGAAATTTAGGATTGCCCTGTGGCGTAGATGCCAGTGCCCAGGCAACCAATGGAAAACGCAGATCAATGCTCGTGCGGGTACCTTCAAAATCATCCACAAAAATCAACCCATTGTCTCCCTTACCGATTTGTGATGGGTGACCGGGTTTCAGTATTGCTGCTTCGCCATAAGCAGTGATGCTCGATTTAGCTTTGGTAGAATAAAAGGGTAGTTTATCCAACATCCTGGTAAGGCCCGGTAATTCTGACCGGTAACTTACATCAAAGCCATACATGCTGTTACTGATCGGATCATCTCCATACCCCATTTTGGTAAAGAAGGGTCTTTCTGATAACCGCATGAATGTGGTTCCCAATGTCAGTTTTTTATTGGCCACATAATCCAGTCGCAGACCAGTAAAATTCCTTTGCTGTATGCCAAAACCTGCATTGTTTTCGAAAGAAACTTTTACCGGTATATTAGAGCTGAGGATGCCTGCATTCAGTATTTTTACCACACCCAGATTATAATCAATCGTATAATCCAGTCCTTCGCGCAACACCTGTCCACCGGCCGTTACCGTTACCGATCCTTGCGGAATATTAAATGCATTCAGGTTAATTTCTGAACCACCGGCACTTCCTTTTACCTGCCCCTGCATCACAAATCGGTTCAGGTTGGCATAGGTTTGCGCAATGGCTTTGATAGAATCGTATAACTGGTAGTATACGTATTTCCTTTTCATGGCAGTGGTTTGCCCGGAGAAAGCCAACGAATCCAGGTCGCGGCCAAAGGGTTCCAGTACCGGGAAGATTACCCGACCCATTTGCGGCAGAATCGTAAACCCATCTATATAATCAAATACCCCATCTGGTTGCGGATCATTCCGGTTATTCAGCCGATCCAGGTTCAGGATCCGTAATAATGATTTTCCATCTACAGCAGGAGAACTTTCCGGTAAATATCTTTTTAAACCACCACTGGGTTCTTCATACAATACGTTCAGCTGAAATCCATCCTGCTGAATACCTCCGAACAGATCGAGTGAATACACGTTTTTCATCATCCATCCCCAGGTAGGTAATTCTACCCGCTGGGAAGTGGCTTTCAATAATTTCAGGAACAATACTTTCTGTACACCTCTGGTAGAATCCAGTGCCACATCCTGCGACAATTCTCCTACCTGATAAACTCTTCCGTTATAGGTATATTGATAAGCGACTGCCAACACTTCATCAGACTGTAACTGTACATTGATGGAAACAAATCCCGCCTGCGGATTAAAATAATATTCTGATGGATTGAGTTTACGCGCGAAGGTTTTTTCATAATCATCTACCGGCCGCAATCCCTTCGACAATAACAGCGAGTTTACCGCAGCAGGATTTCTGGCCGAAGGATTCGCTACCAGCGATGCATACAGATCATTGGCGCCATTGGCCAGTAAAGGATTGGTGGTAAGTGATCTTACATTGGGGTTATAGGGTCTTGCTTCGGCCAGATCCATCAAACCCACAATATCTCTGGCATCAGTAGTGGCACCGGTACGGTTGGTAACCCACACTTCCATTTTCTGAATCTGTACCTGCGAGTTCACTACCGGCAGATTGGCCATGGTCTTATTATAATTATCCCGGAAATATTGGCCTAAGAGAAAGTGACGGTTCTCTTCATAATCATCCAGCTTTTTATTGAAGTTGGTAGTAGCTGCCCCACCCTGCAATCCTACCGACTGACGGGTAGACCGCTGGTTAGCGATAGCGCCTGTTATAAAAAGTTTACCGAACTGCAGCTGTGTTTTTACTCCGAACAGATTCTGCGCACTCGGCATCAGGGTACTTCTTGATTGAAAAGAAATATTACCGGCTTCCAGACTTTTGATGATCTCATCATCCATTCCCTTATAATCCAGTTTCAACTGGTTATCGAACCCGAAATTAGAGATGGTACTATAGTTGATAGGAAACTTCAGTTTTTCACCGATATTGGCATTCACGTTCAGTTTGGCGTTCATGTCAAAATCAAAACCACCGTTTTTTCTCGCACGTTCGGGTAATGTGGGGTTTTTGATATTCTGTCCCTGGTAACCGGCCATGATATTCACTTCACCCGTTGGCCGGATATCCACTTTTAATCCGTTGGCAGAGGTTCCGAAAATGCGGTCAAACAGTTTATCATAGACCCGCATCTTAGGTCTGGGAGATTTCAGGTTAAGTGTGGTTAGTGCAGCTGCCCTTTTCTTAAAATAATCTTCTTCTGCTTTTCTGGACTGGATACGCCAGAACTCATCGTAGGTCAATACCGTAGGCGTACGATAATACTTGCTCCCGATCTTTTCGATCACATAATACTGTTTGGTTTTGGGATCGTATTCGATCTCCCGTTTGATCAGGGAATTATCGCGGATATCAAAAGGGTTCTTGCTCTGGTTAGACAATGGATCGCCCCTTCTGTCGCTAATGGGATAGTGCACAGAGTCTTTCCGCTGTGCGTACACGTTTGCAAACGCTGACAGCAGGAACAAAAGGATCAGTAAATGACGAATAGCCTTCAAACAGTTACGCTTGGTTAAGTACAGATAGAACGATAGATTCAATTAACTGGTTAGGTAGAAATGGAGGCGATAGACTATAGGTTTTTGAGTGCTTGTTTAATGATATCTTCCAGCGACGAATCTGTTGTTTGTGTTGTCATTGTTTTTTTCACTGCCTGCTCCGCAACGGCTTTACCGATTCCCAGTGCCACCAGTGCATTTACTGCATCCGCATCCACCGATTGGAAAGCTGCAACCGGAACAGCGGGATCCAGCGACAGTTTGCCCAGCTTATCCCGCAATTCAACAATCAGTCTTTCGGCCGATTTCTTACCGATACCTTTGATACCTTCCAGCTGCCGGGTGTTGCCTTGCACAATGGCTCGGGCAATTTCATCGGGCCGCATACCAGACAACATCATCCGGGCGGTGGATGCACCTACCCCGGATACGCTGATCAGGTGCAGGAACATTTCTTTCTCGGCCCATTCGGCAAAACCAAACAGGGTTTGTGCATTCTCGGTAATATGCAGGTAAGTAAAGAGCTGACCACTTTCCTTGTTACTGATGGCGGCATACGTGTTCAGGCTTACCTGTAACTCGTATCCCACCCCATTTACATCAACCACTACCCGGGCAGGGGTTTTCACGGCAAAATGTCCTCGAACAAAAGCGATCATAGCTTTTTCAAAAATATGTTAAAAAAGGTTCTGCAGGATAACTTATTAACCGAAACCGGCAATTTTCGCCCCTGTTTCAGGCCCAAAGCCTGCGGATACAGCAAACCTGCCTTTCGCTAACAACTGTTAGAATCCGTTGCATTTCAAAGCCGGCAAACCTATTACCCTGCCTGAGAATGAGATAATATGGAAATCTTATAGATATTTGCGCCAATCTTAGCAAACTATATGACTACAATCAGAGCAGCGATTACCGGAGTAGGGGGTTATGTACCTGAAACCAAACTCACCAATTTTGATCTGGAAAAGATGGTGGATACCAACGATGAATGGATCCGTACCCGCACCGGTATTGAAGAAAGAAGAATTTTAAAGGAACCCGGACTGGGCAGCAGCGATCTGGCTGTACCCGCCGTACAGGAATTATTGCGTAAAAAAGGCCTTGCCGCTACCGATATCGACTGTTTGATCTGCGCCACCGTTACCCCCGATATGGTATTTCCCGCCACAGCGAATATTATCTGCGATAAAATTGGCGCCACCAATGCATGGGGATATGATATGAGCGCCGCCTGCAGCGGTTTCCTCTTTGCCCTTACCACCGGTGCCATGTATATAGAAAGTGGCCGCTATAAAAAAGTAGTGGTAGTGGGAGTTGATAAAATGAGCGCCATTGTAGACTACACCGACCGTGCCACCTGTATCATTTTTGGCGATGGGGCCGGTGCTGTGCTGCTGGAACCTTCTACAGACGATAACGGCATTCTAGACAGTATTTTACGTACCGATGGTAGCGGCCGTCAGTACCTGCACATGAAAGCGGGCGGATCGGTAAAACCTGCCACTGTTGAAACCGTGCTGGCCAAAGAACACTATGCTTACCAGGATGGACAACCCGTTTTCAAATTTGCAGTAAAGGGCATGGCCGATGTAAGTGCAGAACTGCTCGAACGCAATCATTTAACAGGCGATGATATTGCCTGGCTGGTACCCCATCAGGCCAACCTCCGCATCATTGATGCCACAGCCAACCGCATGGGATTATCGAAAGAGAAAGTAATGATCAATATCCAGAAATACGGTAATACCACAGCTGCCACCATCCCCCTCTGCTTGTGGGAATGGGAGAGCCGTCTTAAAAAAGGCGATAATCTCGTACTCGCCGCTTTTGGCGGTGGTTTTACCTGGGGCGCTACCTGGGTGAAATGGGCCTACTAAACCTCTATTGTATCTAATAAAAAATACCCGCCTGATCAAGCGGGTATTTTTATTTTATGAGACCCATCACTAGCGTCTGGCATAAAGTATATAATCCGTCTGCGGTATTTCTATGGCCCCTACCTGCCGCAGCATGGTCACCAATTGTCCGCGGTGATAGGTTCCATGATTATTGAGATGCAGTATAATATCCTTAATGGGCTGCTGGTGATGCTCTCCTTTCATGGTCTTATAGGGAAGAAATGCTTCCAGATCCGCATCGGTAGCAGTTTCCATCCAGTCTATCCATTGATCATTCTGGTGTAAGATCCCGTTCTCAATATCTTTCATCGAAGGATGAAAACTGAGGCTGGGCACCATGATCTGCTCATGCCGCTGCAAACGCTGCCACCAGATACTGGAAGCGTCCCAGACATGCATACAGGTTTTCTGAATAGAGGGGAAACTACTTTGTATTTCCCGCTGTTGTTGTTCCTCTGTAAGCGTACAGATAACATCCAGCAGTTGTTCATTGGCCCATCTTTCGTAACGGGCAAAAGAGGTTAATATTTGCTTCATGTTAAATCCTACTTTTGAAGTGGCTGGCTGTTTTGCCAGAATGATCACCTTTATATTATCAATCTAAATATAATGAATAAAAAAATTCCGTTTACCGGTATCAGTTCTGTGGCCATGCACTCTTCCGGACAGGAGAATGCCGACTATGCGCACCTTACCCCGATTTATGCCACTTCTACTTTTACCTTTGATTCTGCACAGCAGGGCAGCGACCGTTTTGCCGGTGCCGATAAAACAAGGATCTACAGCCGCTGGGGCAATCCCACTTTTACGGTTGCAGAAGAAACCATTGCAGCACTGGAAACCTTTGGTTTAATGGATGCTAATGGTAACCCTTTGGAAGTGAAAGCCTTATTACACGCCAGCGGACAGGCCGCCATGAGCACCCTTTTTCTCAGTACACTGCAGGCAGGCGATACCGTACTCTCCCATTTCTCTTTATACGGAGGCACCCATGAACTGCTGAACAAATTAATGGCCGATACTGGTGTGAAAGCTACCATCATTGATATGCGTAACCTGGCACTGGTAGAAGATGCATTGAAAAAAGATCCGAAGATCAAACTGGTACATATCGAAACCCCTGCCAATCCCACTATCCAGTGTGTGGATATTGAAGCGGTTACCCAACTCGCCAAAAAATACAACAAACTGGTTTCGGTAGATAATACTTTTGCCACTCCTTACCTGCAGCAGCCCTTTCGGTATGGAGTTGATTTTGTATTCCATTCCACCACCAAATTCCTCAACGGGCATGGTACGGCCATTGGTGGCGTATTATTGGGAAAGGATCTGGAATACATGCGTACCAAGGTCTGGAAATGGCATGCCCTGCTGGGTGGTAACAGCAATCCTTTTGATGCTTTTCTATTAACCCAGGGCATGAAAACGCTCGAACTCCGTATGGAACGCCATTGCGCCAATGCGATGCAGGTAGCTGAATTTCTGGCCAAACACCCCGCTATTGCGCATGTAAATTATAATGGTCTCAGTTCTCATCCCGACTATGCCCTCACCCAAAAACAAATGCGGCATCCTGGTGCTTTGATGAGCTTTGAATTAAAAGGCGGCCTGGATGCAGGGCGTCGGTTTATTGACGTGTTACAGATGTGCGTGAGGGCCGTATCATTGGGCACGGTAGATACTTTATTGTCGCACCCTGCTACGATGAGTCATGCTGGACTGAAAAAGGAAGAACGTGCCCAATATGGCATTACAGATGGATTGATCCGATTAAGTGTCGGCATCGAGAATATTGCCGATATCCTGGCCGATATGGAACAGGCCCTCCAGAAAGTATAAGCATTTTCAGAACTTAATTGCTTTTAGCCCGGTAAGTGTTTACATTTATCGGGCTTTTTCATACCAAAACTATCAACATGAAAAAAATTGTACAGGTGCTCTGTCTGATGATGCTCGTCTTTTCAGCAACCGCACAAAAGAAAAATAAAACGGCAGCCGTAGTTGACCGTTTTGCAGGATTGGATACCGCATTTGAGCGGGTACTCAAAGACTGGCACGCTGCTGGTTTTGCCGTAGCTGTTGTAGAGAAAGACAAAGTGATTTATTCCAAAGGTTTTGGCTACAGGGATGTTGATAAGAAACTACCGGTTACCCCCAACACACTATTTGCCATCGGAAGCTGTACCAAAGCATTTACCTCCTCTTTACTGGGTTTGCTGCAAAAAGAAGGTAAACTGCAATACGACCAGCCTGTCCGGAATTATTTAACCGATCTGAAATTCTATAACGATGAAATGAATAATCTGGTAACTGTACGAGATATGATGAGCCACCGTACCGGTTTACCCCGGCATGATTTTTCCTGGTACGCATTCCCCTCCAGTTCCCGCGATAGCCTGATGAAAAGGATCCGCTTTATGGAGCCTACGTATCACGTTCGTGAAAAATGGCAGTATAACAATTTCATGTTCCTGCTGCAGGGAATGCTGGCAGAAAAACTGATGAATAAAAGCTGGGAGAATGCCGTTAGTGATAATATCTTCAAACCACTGGGCATGAACCGTTCTGTTTTCACGATCAAAGAGATGGAAAAAAGTGATGACGCGGCTATTGGTTATGGTCTGAAGAAAGACAGCATCATCCATAAACTGGACTACTATAATATCGGTGCCATGGGTCCTGCCGGCAGCATTAACAGTAGTGTTACAGAAATGGCCAACTGGGTAAGCACCTGGATCAATGGAGGCAAATTCAATGGCAAAGAAATTTTACCCGCTGCCTATACTACAGAAGCCATGAGCGCACAAATGGTGGTAAATGCAGGTATACCCAGCAAAGAAAAACCGAACCTGCATCTTTCCAATTATGGTTTTGGCTGGATGATCTCTTCCTATAAAGGTCATTTCCGCGTGGAACATGGTGGTAATATTGATGGGTTCTCCGCCAGTACCAGTTTTTATCCAACAGATAGTATTGGTATTATAGTGCTCTCTAACCAGAATGGATCTTCCGTTCCATCAATTGTGAGAAATCTGATTTCTGACAGATTATTAAACCTCCCTTATTTCGATTGGAATACAGACCTCAAGCGTACTTCTGAGAAAGCCAAAGCCACCGCCAAAGAAGCCGAGAAAACCAAAAGCAGCAGTCAGAAAATGAATACAACTCTCTCCCATCCTTTAAAGGATTATGAAGGCATCTATCAACATCCCGGATATGGCAGTTTTGAAGTATCACTGATTAAGGATTCCCTGTTTGCCAAAGTGGGTAAAGACCTGTTATGGTTACGACAATATCACTACGATATATTTGAACCTTTTGAGAAAAAAGCCGGAGAGCCATTGGATACTACCGAAAGAAGTCAGGCCCGGTTCCAGTTTCACATGAATGAAGCAGGAGAGATCTCCATGGTTACGCAACAATTTGAAGCCGGACTGGAGCCATTCAAATTTCTCAAAACCCCCAAACCCAAAGAAATTACTAAGGAAGAATTGGAAAAATATGTAGGAGAATATAGTTTGGGTGCTGTTACTGTGAAAGTCTATATCAAAGACAATAAAACACTGTATGTGTTGGTTCCCGGTCAACCGGATTATGAACTGATGCCTGTTGACAAACACAAATTCGCACTAAAAGTGGCCAACGGGTTTTATCTCCAGTTTGACGTGAATGAGAAAGGCGAATCAACAGAAGCCACTTTCATTCAACCCAATGGAAATTTCAAAGCAAAGAGAAAATAAATAAACGAACACACCCAAGCTGCAATTATGCGTAAACTTGTCTGTCTTTTCTGCCTTGCCGCCCTGCTTACAGCCTGTGGCGCAAAAAAATACGATACGATCATCCGTAATGGTTTGGTATATGACGGCAATGGCGCTGTGCCTTTCAAAGCTGATATCGGTATCAAGAATGATACGATCGCATTCATCGGCGACTTATCGAAGGAATCCGCCAGCAATGAAGTGGATGCCAACGGAATGGCAGTTAGCCCCGGCTTCATCAACATGCTGAGCTGGGCACCCGTATCGCTGATAGAAGATGGCAGATCGCAGGGAGATATCAGACAGGGGGTAACACTCGAAGTATTTGGAGAGGGCGAGAGTATGGGTCCGCTGAATGCAAAGATGAAATCGGATATGCAGAAAGATCAGTCGCTGATCAAATACGAAGTGGCCTGGAACACATTGGGCGAATACATGCAGTGGATGGAGAAAAAAGGGATCAGTACCAATATCGCTTCTTTTGTGGGTGCTACTACTATCCGAACCCATGTAATTGGTGAAGACAACCGTGACCCTACACCTGCAGAAATGGAGCGCATGAAAGCGCTTGTAAAACAGGCCATGGAAGAAGGTGCATTGGGAGTGGGTACCTCATTGATCTATCCCCCTGCTTTTTTTGCCAAAACACCTGAACTCATCGAACTCTGCAAGGCGGCTGCGCCTTATGGTGGTGGTTATATCTCACACATGCGCAGCGAAGGAAACAAACTCATTGAAGCTGTGGAAGAACTGATCACCATCGCAAAAGAAGCAGGTGTGCATGGAGAGATCTATCACCTGAAAGCCGCCGGCATCAGCAACTGGAGCAAAATGGACAGTGTGATCAGGCGGGTAGAAAGAGCGCGGAAAGAAGGTATTGATATCGCTGCCAATATGTACACCTATACAGCTGGAGCTACCGGTATGACAGCTGCTTTTCCACCTTCATTACAGGATGGTGGTTTTGGCAAACTCTGGCAACGACTGCAGGATCCCAAAACAAGGGAAGAAATGAAAAAAGCCATGAAGACCAATGCACCCGACTGGGAAAATCTCTATTATGGCGCCGGTTCAGCTGATAAAGTTTTGTTACTGGGCTTTCGCAGAGATTCTCTTTTTAAATACGCAGGAAAATCACTGGCAGAAGTGGCCAGGATCAGAAACACCACCCCCGAAGATCTGGCCATCGACCTGATCATCCAGGATAGCAGTCGCGTTGAAGTGGCTTATTTTTTAATGAGCGAAGAAAACGTAAGAAAACAAGTAGCACTTCCCTGGGTCAGTTTTGGATCGGATGCGGCTTCTATGGCAACCGAAGGTAAGTTCATCAAACAGAGTTCTCATCCCCGCGCCTACGGCAATTTTGCCCGGGTAATTGGTCAGTATGTTAGAGAGGAAAAACTATTGCCACTGGAACTGGCCATCCACAAACTGGCTAAAGTAGCTGCCGCTAACCTGCATATCCCAAAAAGAGGAGAACTGAAAGTGGGCAACTACGCAGACATCCTTATTTTTGATCCCAGCAAAGTGAAAGACAAAGCCACTTATGAAAACCCACACCAGTATGCTGAAGGCATGCAGCATGTATGGGTAAATGGCGTACAGGTGTTGAAAGAGGGAGAGCATACGGGAGCGAAACCGGGTAGGTTTGTGAAGGGAGGAGGGAAATAATGAGTGAATGATAGAATGATAGAATGATAGAATATTTTTGAGGGAGAATAAAACATATATATGGACATAGTAATCAGAAGAGCGGAGAAAGGAGACTGCGTTCGATTATTGGAATTGATACAGGAGCTGGCAGA
Source organism: Caulobacter sp. UNC279MFTsu5.1 (assembly GCA_943369185.1). Lineage (GTDB taxonomy): Bacteria > Bacteroidota > Bacteroidia > Chitinophagales > Chitinophagaceae > Sediminibacterium. The sequence continues at coordinate 111,022 of CALRMK020000001.1, forward strand.
TTACGAAAAAGCACCGCAGGAAGTAACGGTAAAACTGGCCCATTTTGAAGAAAGCGGTTTTGGTAACAATCCGGTATGGTGGGCATTTGTGGCTGAGATCAACGGACAAGTGGAGGGCTTTGCTTTATACTATATCCGCTACAGCACCTGGAAAGGGCAGTGTTTGTACCTGGAAGATTTTCTGGTTACCGAAAAACTACGCGGCAAAGGTGCCGGCAAATTACTTTTCGACCGCATGATTCAGGAAGCAAAAGACAAGGGATTCAAAAGAATGGTTTGGCAGGTATTGGAATGGAACGAACCCGCCATCAACTTCTACAAAAAATACAACGCAACCCTCGATCCGGAATGGGTGAATGGTATCCTTGATTTTTAGCAACCAGCTTAATAAATTAACAATTAGCAATTAAAAATTAAAAATGTACCACACCAATTTTTAATTTTTAATTTTTAATTGCTAATTGTTAATTACCTCAGCTCACGCCCGCTACGACCGCTTCCTTATACACTTTCTGAACCAATCCCTGCAGTACTTTTCCCGGACCGGATTCGGTAAAATGGGTGGCCCCATCTGTTACCATGGCCTGTACGCTTTGTGTCCAGCGAACAGCACCGGTTAATTGATCGATGAGATTTTGTTTTATTTCGGAAGGATCGGTTACGGCTTTGGCAACCACATTCTGGTAAACAGGACAGTTGGCTGGATGAAAAGTAGTGGCTTCTATAGCTGCAGCCAGTTCTTCTTTGGCCGGTGCCATTAAGGGTGAGTGAAAAGCACCTCCCACCGGCAATACCAATGCACGTTTGGCACCCGCTGCTTTCATTCTTTCGCAGGCAACTTCAATTCCTTTTACCGAACCGCTGATCACCAACTGGCCCGGACAATTATAATTGGCCGCTACTACTACTTCGCCGGTTTCTTTACTCACTTCGTCACAGATCTCTTCTACTTTCTCATCTGCCAATGCCAGCACAGCTGCCATAGTAGAGGGTTGCAGTTCACAGGCTTTCTGCATAGCTTTGGCCCGGATGCTGACCAGTTTCAGCGCATCTTCGAAATGCAGCACACCATTGGCTACGAGGGCAGAGAACTCACCCAGCGAGTGACCGGCTACCATATCAGGCTGCACGTTTTCCAGCGTTTTAAAGGCGATCACCGAATGCAGGAACACAGCAGGTTGTGTAATATTGGTCTGCTTCAGTTCTTCATCCGTTCCCGTAAACATCACATCACTGATGCGGAAACCGAGGATCTCATTGGCTTTTTCAAACAACTCTTTGGCAAGCGGATTGGTATCATACAGATTTTTACCCATCCCACTGAACTGTGAACCCTGGCCGGGGAAGATATAAGCTTGTTTCATGTGTTTTTGGTTTACTGGTTTATTCGTTTATTGGTATCTTATTATTCCTATTTACCTAATTACCCATTTACTTAATTACCTTATTACCTAAGCAAATCTACTTATGAATATTGTTTTTCAAGTATATAGGACATAAAAAAAGGGTTTACAGTTACATAAACCCTAATCTATCTATTATAAAAAACTCCTCACATCGTATTTGTACGCATATCAAGCAAATATTTAACTCTCCCTACAAATAAACGAAAAACCAGTAAACGAATAAACCAATTCCCCCTAATCCAGCTTTTTATTAACCAACTTCAAAAACTCACTACGGGTTGTATTTTTCAAAAACTCTCCATCAAAAGCGGAAGTAGTTGTTACAGAGTTCTGTTTACCAACACCACGCATCATCATACACAAATGTTTGGCTTCAATGACCACCGCTACACCCACCGGATTCAGCGATTCTTTAATGGCTTCGAGGATCTGGGTTGTTAAACGCTCCTGCACCTGCAGTCTGCGCGAATACACATCTACCACTCGGGCCAGTTTACTCAAACCAGTGATCCAGCCATTGGGGATATAAGCAATATGCGCTTTACCAAAAAAAGGCAGCATATGGTGCTCGCACATGGAATAGAGTTCAATGTCTTTTACGATCACCATCTCACTCACAGACTCTTTGAACTTGGCCGAATTGATGATCGCAATCGGATCCTGCTGGTAACCCTGCGTCAGAAACTGCATGGCTTTGGCCACACGCTCGGGGGTTTTTACCAGCCCCTCTCTGTCCGGATCTTCGCCCAGCAAGCCTAATGCTTCATGGTAATTTTTTATCAGTCCGGAAGTTACTTCTTCGTCATACTTCTCAATCTTGGTGTAAGCCATATCATTGGTTTTAGCTATGATTATTTATGCAGGATACTCTACAAAATTCCTTTCTGTTTCATATAACCGGATCTGCAGGTCCAGTTTCGCATCAATCCTTGGGCGCAGCAGCTGGTAGATCACCACGGCAATGTTTTCGGCCGTAGGGTTCAGGTTGGCAAATTCTACCGTATCCAGATTCAGGTTCTTGTGATCAAAACGACTCATTACTTCCTCTTTCACGATATCGCTGAGCAGTTTCAAGTCTATCACATAACCTGTTTGTGTATCGGGTTCACCGGTAACTTTCACCACCAGATCGTAATTATGGCCGTGGTAATTCGGATTATTGCACAAGCCGAATACACGGTCGTTCTCTGCATCTGTCCAAGCAGGATTGTGCAGCCTGTGTGCCGCGTTAAAATGTTCTTTCCGGTATACCGCTACTTTGTTATTCATGGTATCTTATGGCTGTGTACCAGCTTTTGTTAACTGCCCGCTGCATCCGCTTTTCTACCCAAATGGGATGAAAAATATCTGCTATAGCAACGATGCTGAACAGTATTTGAAACAATTTTCAAGTGGTTCTGTCATTAACTGCCGGCACTGTTTCAGAAGTGTGCTGATCAAGTGGCCGGACATACAGGAGCCAGGAAATCAATGACTGAGCTTGAATATCTATTCCGATAATCTGCACTAAGGTACACAGGTTACTAATAACCCGTACACCCTTTCTTTTGTTTACACAAACCGGAAAAAAGATTATTCGCCGAAATATTCGACATAAATACGCTGGGTCTCGTAGAGTTTGATGCAGTGCAGCTTCACTTCTGCGGGTAAATGGGGGGCCAGCTGCTGCCAGATGGCAATGGCCAGGTTCTCGGTACTGCACATGGTATCTTTCATAAAATCCACGTCCATGTTCAGGTTCTTGTGGTCCAGTTTGTCTACCACGTGTTGTTTGATCAGCTTACTCAACTGCTTCACATCAAATAAAAACCCGGTATCCGGATTAGGGCTACCCTTAATTGTCACAAACAGGTCATAATTATGCCCATGCCAGTTCTCATTGGCACAAACGCCAAAAACAGCCTCATTCTGCTCCTTGCTCCACCTGGGGTTGAACAGTTTATGCGCCGCGTTAAAATGCTCCTGTCTTGTTAGATACACCATCCGCCTCAAAAATTTCGGCAAAGGTAAGGAATAGGGGGAAATGGTGAGTGGTGAGCAGGCAGCAGGCAGAAATACCCCTACTCACCACTCTCTACTGACTACTCACTACTGACCACTCACGATTGACGATTCACGTTTTTCCCGCACCTTTGCCCTATGCGAGTCATCATCACCGCCGCCACTGTTGCCGAATGGATGCCCTCCTTTCTGGAGTTGGATCCATTGTATTCCGGTGAAAGTCAACGTTTAAAAGTACAGTTTCACCAGAGTGGCGTAGGCATGCTGGCTTCGGCTGTTTCCATTACGCGCATGGTATATGAAGACAAACCCGATCTGATCATACAGGCGGGTATTGCGGGCTGTTTTGATACCAACCAACCCCTGGGCAATGTGGTGGTGATCGCAGATGAGCTGGTGGGCGATATGGGTGTACAGGAAGAGGGCAAATGGAAGGACCTGTTTGACCTGAAACTGGAAAAAAGTAATTACCATCCCTACGAGAAAAGAAAACTACCCAATCCCTGGCTCAATACCTATAATCTGTTAAAACTGCAGGAAGTGAGTGGCATCACCGTTAACGAAATCACCACCGAACCCGAGAGGATCCGGCAGTTGTACAAAAAATACAATCCCACCACCGAAAGCATGGAAGGCGCCGCCCTGCACTATGTATGCCGCGAAGCCCAGGTCCCCTTCCTCCAGATCAGGGCCCTATCCAACTATATCGGTGAAAGAGATAAGTCCAACTGGCTTCTCCAACCCGCCATCGAAAACCTCAACCAAACCCTCATCAAATACATCGATAAACTCTATAAACTCAAATAACCAATCTATCATTCACTCATCCACTCATCCACTCATTCACTCATTAAATGCTAACCCTCGCCTTCTCCCCCTGCCCCAACGATACATTTATTTTTGATGCATTGGTGAATCATAAGATCGATACGGAAGGACTTTCTTTTGAGGTAGTTCTGGAAGATGTACAAACCCTGAATCAATGGGCCAAAGCAGGTAAACTGGATATTTCAAAAATCAGTTACGGCGTTTTGCCACTGGTACTGGATGGTTATAAAGTATTAAATAGCGGGGGTGCATTGGGAAAAGGGGTTGGCCCTTTACTGATCACAAAAGGAACACCCAACAAAGCAGTAAAAGATATGCTGATCGCCATTCCGGGAGAGAATACCACAGCGCATATGCTGTTCTCACTGGCTTATCCGGAGGCGAAGAACAAACAGTTTCTGGTATTTCATGAAATTGAGGAAGCGGTATTGAGCGGCCGGGTAGATGCGGGTGTGATCATCCACGAAAACCGTTTTACATATCAGCTGAAGGGTCTCAGCAAGATCCGCGATCTGGGCGAGTACTGGGAAGAAACGGTGAAAGTACCCATACCATTGGGTGGTATTATCATCAGAAAAAATTTCGATACCGGACTGCATCAAAAGGTTGACAGGCTCATACACAAAAGCCTTACCTATGCGTTCGACCATTATCCGGATTTACCCCATTATGTTCGCCAGCACTCGCAGGAAATGAGTGAGCAGGTAATGCGGCAGCATATAGACCTCTATGTAAATGCTTATTCGCTGAACCTCGGAGAAGATGGAAAATCGGCAGTGAATACGCTGCTGCAGGTGTATCAACAACTGCATGGCTCTTCGGCCATTAACAGTTCCTCCATTTTTGTTTCCTGATATGGATTACTTAAGAAGGCTGTAATGCTTTCGCATATACTTCCAACACCCGCTTACGGGCCAGCTCATGTTGTACAACAGGTTTGGGATAACTGAACTCCTGAAACTCAGGTACCCATTTTTTGATATACTTTAACTCCTTGTCAAATTTCTCAGTCTGCAAAGTTGGGTTGAACACCCGGAAATACGGTGCCGCATCGCAACCACTGCTGCTGGCCCATTGCCAGCCGCCATTGTTGGCAGCCAGATCAAAGTCGAGCAGCTTCTGCGCAAAATAAGCTTCGCCCCAGCGCCAATCGATGAGCAGGTGCTTCACTAAAAAAGAAGCTACGATCATACGCACGCGGTTATGCATAAAACCGGTAGTATTCAACTCACGCATACCGGCATCTACAATAGGGTACCCTGTTTTTCCCTCGCACCATAATTGAAACTCCGCTTCATTATTGCGCCATTCAATTTTCTCGTAGGCGGGTTTGAAACTTTTGCCCTTCCCCACCTGCGGAAAATGCCAGAGAATCATGTGGTAAAAATCGCGCCAGATCAGTTCATTCAGATAGGTTTCATTCAAAGCTTTGGCACGTCGGGCCAATGCTCGGATACTGATGGTACCAAAACGGAGATGTACACCCATTTTGGAAGTACCGTTATCCAGCGAAGGGAAATTGCGCCTTTCGGCATAGTGACGGATCACTTCATCTGCCAGTTCTTTAGCGGGGAACCTGGGAGCCATTTCTTCAAAACCCATACTTGTCAGTGAGGGAATCTGTAGTGGTGACTGCCGGTAAAAATTAGTAAAGTGTTTCTCAGTTGGAAAAGAACCCAGGTCAGCATCCGTCAGTTTAGCTTTCCATTTATTGGAATAAGGGGTAAAAATGGTATACGGTTTCCCGTCATCTTTCGTTACCTCACTCTTTTCAAAAATGACCTGGTCTTTATAGGTATGAAAACCGATATTTTTTTCATGCATCAGCTCCCCGATCTGTGCATCCCGTTCCTGTGCATAAGGCTCATAATCGTGATTGGTGAATACATCAGCGATCGCATATTTCTCCAGCAGTTGCTGGTATACCTGTTCTGGATAACCGTAATATACTTCCAGACTGCTACCCAGCTTTTCCAGTGACACCTGCATTTCACCCAATGCTGCATGAATAAACGCTACCCGTTTGTCCGCTTTATCCTCCAACTGGTCAAGGATTTTTCTGTCGAATATAAAAACAGGGATCACGGGTTTACCCGCTGTAAGGGCATGGTAAAGTGCTGCATTATCAGTTAACCGCAGGTCGCGGCGGAACCACATGATGGTAACGGAAGGTTTCATAGGAACAAGAACAACTCTGTGAGGGAAAGGTTTATGGGATGATTGGTTTATTCGTTTGCTGGGCAACTGAGTTTTATAGCGTTACCGGTTATCTGATACTTTTCATTTTCCGGTTACTGCCGGAAAAACATACCCTAACCTTCTATTAACGGTAACACAAATTTCTTGTGCAAGTGGGAAGTTAACTGATTCGTATACCCGCTATTTCCTAGCTGTTTTACCCAGCGGATCCCATACACAGAATTGGTAAGAAAGAGCTCTGATGCCTGTTCCATTTCTTCCTGGGTTATCTGTCCTTCTTCTACAGGAATATTCTCATTGCGCATCATTTCCAGGAGGTAGCGACGCATCACTCCATTTACGGGGCCTTCGGTTAAAGCGGGTGTTTTTACCATTCCATCTTTTACGATGAAAACATTGGCAATTGTTGCATCTGCTACCCTGCCAAAAGAATTGAGCAGGATCACATCATTCAGTTTCTGTTTTTTGGCCCAAATGGCACCCATGGCATAACCGAGATAATTATTACTTTTTGCAGGCGAGAAAAGATCATAATTTTTTTTCGCATCCCGATAAATAGCAGTTACCAGCCCATTTTCATTCAAAACATTATTGGCCGGATTCAATTGCCAGGTCTGTATCAGGTGATGTGGGAAATGATTCTCTACATCATATAATCCACCCTCACCCCTGAAAATGGTTATCCGAACCCTTGCCTGTTTGTGATGATAATTTTTCTTAGCCAGCAGTCTGCTATACTCACGCAGATAGTCTGGAGTAAAATAAGTTGTATGCAGAAATTGAAAAAGATCCAGCGTTGCATATAACCTTTCAAAATGATAGTCATCGAGCATGATCTTTCCATTGATCATCTTCATGGTCTCAAAAAAACCATCCCCATACCGGAAAGCCCGGTTATCAGGCAAAATCAGGGGTTTACCCGTTTTACTTATTTTGCCATTATAAAAAAGAAAATTCCCAGCTATCATAGCCATAAAGATACGTCTGAAAAGAAGTTTACCGATTTCTGTGTAGACTTTTCCATTATTTTTAATTCCTTTTTCTTCCGTTTTATCTCTATAATCACCCACCCATGCAACTGCTCGACATCATCCACGAACTTGAAAAAAAAGCTCCCCTTTCTTTACAGGAGGGGTATGATAATGCAGGACTTATAACCGGAGACCCAACATGGAAATGCACCGGGGTATTATGTACCCTTGATGCAACAGAAGCGGTAATACTGGAAGCCAAAGCAAGGGGCTGTAATCTGGTGGTGGCCCATCACCCGATCATTTTCGGGGGACTGAAAAAGCTCAACGGTAAAAATTATGTAGAACGTACTGTGATTGCGGCCATCAGAAACGAGATCGCTATTTATGCCATTCACACCAATCTCGATAATGTGCTGGACGGGGTAAACGACCAGATTGCCAACCGGCTGGGATTGATAAACAGAACCATCCTGGCCCCCAAATCCGGCCAACTGCTAAAGCTTTACACGTTTGTACCTCATGCACAGGCCAATCAGGTAAGGGAGGCCCTTTTTGCCGCCGGGGCAGGTCATATCGGCGAATACAGTGAAGTGAGCTTTAACGCCGAGGGAACCGGCACTTTTAAAGGATCTGAGAAAACCACCCCTTTTGTGGGTACCACAGGAAGCAGGCACGAAGAAAAAGAACTAAAGATCGAAGTGATCCTGCCGGCCTACCGGCAGTCGGCCGTGGTAAAAGCCCTCTGGGAAGCCCACCCCTATGAGGAAGTGGCTTACGATATTGTATCATTAGTAAATGATAATCAATTAGTTGGGAGTGGCTTGCTGGGAGAATTACCCGAGGCACTGGACGAAACCGGTTTTCTGCACATGTTGCAGACCTCTTTTGAGCTAAAATTGATCAAACACAGTCCATTATTGGGCAAAAAGATCAAAAAAGTGGCCATTTGCGGTGGTTCCGGGAGTTTTTTGACCGGAAAAGCCCTGGCAGCGGGGGCCGACGTGTATGTGACTTCGGATATCAAATACCATGAGTTTTTTGATGCCAACGACCGGCTCTTGCTGGCCGATATAGGCCATTGGGAGAGTGAACAATTTACCACCGACCTTTTGATTGAGCTTTTACAGGCGAAATTCCCTACCTTTGCCGTCCTCAAATCAGGAGTAAAAACCAACCCGGTTCACTACTTTCTGGGTTGAGGAAGGTTCTGAACCCTGAAGTGAGTGACACAACCGGCGATGCTCAACAGCCTGCAGCCGGTATAAAAACTCCAAACAACCAAATACAAACAACAAACTAGTTATGGCCGCAGTTAAAGATTTCTCTGTTGAAGAAAAGCTGGTAACCCTGTTACGATTACAGAAGATTGACAGCAAACTGGATGAGATCCAGATTCTGAAAGGTGAACTTCCGATGGAAGTGAGCGACCTGGAAGATGAGATCCAGGGTTTAACCGCCCGCCAGACCCGTATCGAAGAAGAGATCAACGGTATCACTGAATTTATTGAAGGCAAGAAAGCTGTCATCAAGGAAAGTGAAGCCCTGATCGCTAAATACGAGAAGCAGAGTGAGAATGTAAAGAACAACCGTGAGTTTGAAGCGATCAACAAAGAGATCGAAATGCAGCAGCTCGAGATCAAACTGGCTGAGAAGCATATCCGCGATGCCAACGAAGAACTGACCGAGAAGATCAAGAACCTGGAAGTTGCCAAAAAACAGGTATCGGTGAAAGAAGGTGTGCTGAACCACAAAAAAGGTGAATTACAGAAAATCATTGCTGATACTGAAAAAGAAGAAACCCATTTCAACAAACAGAGCGCTGATGCCCGTGGGCATATCGACGATCGTTTGCTGTACAGCTACGACCGGATCCGCAAAAGCTACCGCAATGGCCTGGCCGTTGTACCGGTAGAACGTGATGCCTGTGGCGGTTGCTTTAACTCCATTCCACCACAACGCCAGAGCGAGATCCGCTTACACAAAAAGATCATCGTTTGTGAGAACTGCGGACGTATTCTGGTAGATGCTGATCTGAATGACAGTGTAGAGGCCAAATAAGATCGCGGATGACGCTGATTTTTGTATGATTGATATGATTAAGAAAGGGTGCCGATGGCACCCTTTCTTTTTTGGCACAATACCGATTGTGCAACTTCTCCTTAAGAAACCTAGCTATATCCATTGGGGCAGATTCTGTTAATCCATTGATTACAATCATATTAATCATACAATCATCAGCGTAATCAGAGATACTGTATTTTCGATGTATGATCCATCGGTTACTATTATTTTCTCTCCTGGTATCCTTTGCCGTTTGTGGCCATGGGCAGAAAGTATATGACTTTAACGCCACCTGTTTACAGGCTTACCAGGACATCACCAAACTGAAGATCAACAGCGGACTGGCATTGGCAGAGAAAGCCAGACAGCAGAACCCCAATAACCTGGTACCGGTATTACTGGAAAGTTATGCGGATTTTTATACGCTTTTCCTGAATGAGGACCCCAAAGAATTTCAGCAACGTTACCCGCGTTTTGCAGAAAGAATCAGTTTGCTGCAGGAGGGACCCAAAAGCTCTCCCTTTTATCTCTACAGTCTCAGTATGGTAAAAGTGCACAAGGCCGGAGCCGCCATCAAATTCGGGAAACTATGGGATGCGGGCTGGGATTTCCGCAAAGCCTATCAGCTCATCAAAGACAACCGCAAACAGTTCCCGGGTTTTGCACCGAATGATCTGTTGTATGGATCGCTGCAGGCGGTGGTGGGAACCATTCCGAAAGGATATAAATGGATCGCCAGCCTGTTTGGTATGCGGGGTTCTTTAACAGAGGGGATGAAGACTGTGCGGAGTTTTATCAACAGCAACGATCCCTGGGCCAAAGCTTTTTTTAATGAAGCGGCTTTTATGTATCCCTATCTGATGTTCTACATCGAGAACAAAAAAGAAGAAGCGCTGGTGTTTACACAACAACGCAAACTCGACTTAGTGAATAATCACCTGCATGCCTATATGGCGGCCAATCTGGGCATCAACAACAAGCAATCTGAGTATGCCAAAAATGTGATCCTGGCACGTAATAAATCAGACGAATACCTGAAAACCGGTATCTGGGATTTTGAACTCGGTTTTACCAAAATATACCACCTGGAAACCCAGGAAGCGGCCCGTTACCTGGAAAGTTTTCTCGCCAATTTTAAAGGGAAGTTTTATGTGCGGGATGCCTACCAGAAACTGAGCTGGTGTTATTACCTGCAGGGCAACCAGGCCAAAGCGGAGGAAGTGAGAAAGAATATCCTCAAAAAAGGATCCACCGATGCGGATGCCGATAAACAGGCATTGAAAGATGCGAAGTCGGGCAAATGGCCCAACAAACTCTTACTCAAAGCCCGCCTTTTAAGCGATGGCGGTTATGCCATTGATGCCGCCGCCCTGTTGCAGGGCAAAACGGAAGATGATTTTGCAGCCGAAGAAGAGAAACTGGAATTTGCCTACCGGGTAGCACGCATCTACGACGACCTGAACCGGGAAGAAGATGCGATCCGCAATTACCTGATCGCCATACGGCTGGGAGAACATCGCCCTGAGTATTATGCCGCACGTGCCGCTTTGCAGATAGCGCAGATCTATGAAAAGAAAGGACAGAAAGCACTCGCCATCACTTATTACCAGAAATGCCTGGATATGGATGACCATGAATACAAAGATTCACTTGACCAGAGAGCCAAATCCGGTATTGCCCGCTGTAAGGGTGAATAAACGGGCGAAGAACAGGTATTTCTTACATGTATTTGTATAACAGGATTGTCTGGTATAAATTGCGGGAGAGTCTAATCGTGAGTGGTCAGTAGTGAGTAGTGAGTTTGCTGTCTCTGCCTACTCACTACTGACCACTCACGCCTCACAAAAAACCATGCTACGCAAACTCTTCATACAGAACTACGCCATCATTGATGAGATCGGGATCGATTTTTCATCGCAGCTGAATATCATTACCGGCGAAACCGGTGCGGGTAAAAGTATCCTGATGGGCGCGCTCAGTCTGATACTGGGCGAGAGAGCCGACAGCTCGGTGCTGGTGAATACACAGAAAAAATGTTTTATTGAAGGAACTTTTACCGTAGAACATAAACAGGCAGTGCTGGATTTTTTAACAGCGAATGATCTGGATGTGGAGGAAGAGCTGGTTTTACGAAGAGAAATTTCGGCCACTGGTAAATCAAGGGCCTTTATCAACGATACCCCTGCTACCCTGCAGCAGTTAAAAGCACTGGCTTCTTTACTGGTGGACCTTCACCAGCAGTTTGATACCCTGGAACTGGGCGATGCCGATTTTCAGCGCGAAGTAATGGATGCGCTGGCGAATAATGAAACCCTGTTAGCTGACTATCAGAAAATTTTCAGGCAATGGCAGACCGTTGGCAGGGAACTGGATACATTGCAACAGCAGAAAGCGGCGTTTACCAAAGAGCTGGATTATAACCAGTTTCTGTTTGATGAACTAAATGAACTGGGACTGAAAGAAAATGAGCTGGAAGAACTCGATAACGAACTGAAACTGCTGAGTAATGCAGAAGGAATTAAAACCACCCTTACCAAAGTTTGTTTTGACCTGAAAGAAAGTGAGCAACCGGTGGTTCAGTTATTAAAACAACTGCTGAACCAGTTGCACAGTTATGCATCTTTCCATACTGATCTGGGTGCTGTGATAGAACGGTTACAAAGCACCCAGATAGAACTGCAGGATATTGCTGATGAGGTAGACCGGATCAACGATACGGTGCATTACGATGAGAAAAGAATTGAATGGATCAACCAGCGGCTGATGGATGGCTATAAACTGATCAAAAAACACGGCGTGCAAACCACTGCGCAGTTACTAGAACTGCAGCAGGAACTGGAAAACAAACTCAGGGCCGTACTTGATATGGACGATACCATCGCCGCCAAAGAAAAAGAGACCAACCGCTTATTTGCCGAAGCACAAACACTGGCAGCACAACTTTCCAAAGCCCGCCACAAACAGGCCAAACCGCTGGAAGAAAAAGTAAACAGTTTGCTGGCCCAGGTAGGTATGCCCAATGCCCGTTTGAAAGTGGAACTGAAAGACAGCACACTCACCCTTTCGGGTAAAGACCATATTGATTTTTTATTCGACGCCAATAAGAGTAACCGTTTTGAACCCATCCGCAAAGTAGCCAGCGGTGGTGAGCTGAGTCGTTTGATGTTGTGCATCAAATCGCTGGTGGCCCAATCCATCGATCTGCCAACCATGATCTTTGACGAGATAGATACCGGTATTTCGGGGGAAGCTGCCAAACAGGTAGGACTGATCATGAAAGGACTGGCCAGCAACCGCCAGATCATCTGTATTACACACCAGCCCCAGATAGCCGGCAAAGCCAATGCCCATTTCTTTGTATATAAAGAGATCAAAAATGATGCGGTAAAAACCAATATCCGCCTCCTGAACCCCGACGAACGCATCACCGCCATTGCCCGCATGCTGAGCGGAGAAAAACCCACTGCTGCGGCGATGGAGAATGCGAGGGAGATGATGAACTGAAATTTCAATTAGCGGATTGCGGATTAGCGGATTCACGGATTAAGCAGTTAGCAATCCGCAAATCCGTCATCCGCTAATCCGCTAATTGTTCGAGATATTCTATACTTTTACGACCTGTTAACATTCTAAACTAACGAGACTATGGCCTACAATTTATTAAAAGGAAAACGCGGCATTATAACCGGTGCACTGGATGAGAATTCGATTGCCTGGAAAGTAGCAGAGAAAGCACATGAGGAAGGTGCCACTTTCGTATTAACCAATGCCCCGATCGCGATGCGTATGGGCGAGATCAAGAAACTGGCTGAGAAAACCGGTTCACAGATCATTCCGGCCGATGCTACCAGCGTTGAAGAGTTAACTACCCTGTTTACCCAGTCGCAGGAGATCCTGGGCGGTAAAATAGATTTTGTACTGCACTCGATCGGTATGAGCGTAAACATCCGCAAGAATATTCCGTATACAGAATCCAACTACGATTTCTTCATGAAGGGGATCGATGTTTCGGCCATGTCTTTACACAAGATGCTGGCAGTGGCTAAAAAACTAGACGCCATCAATGAATGGGGAAGCGTAGTGGCCCTGACCTATGCAGCCGCACAGCGCACTTTTCCGTTCTATACCGACATGGCCGATATCAAAGCCATGCTGGAATCCATTGCGCGTAGTTTTGGTTACCATTATGGACTGGAGAAAAAAGTGCGGATCAATACCGTATCCCAATCACCTACCAAAACCACAGCGGGTACCGGCATCAAAGGATTTGGCGATTTTTATGATTATGCCAATGCCATTGCACCTTTGGGCAATGCTACTGCAGAAGATTGTGCCAACTATTGCATTACCCTTTTCTCAGACCTGACCCGGATGGTTACCATGCAGAACCTCTTTCATGATGGGGGTTATTCTACTACCGGTGTGAGTAATGAAGTGATGCAGAAACTTGGAATCGCAGATTGATATGATTGGATCTCAGATTTATATGATTGGGTATGATTACGATGGTTCATCAAAACATGTGTAGCATTAAAAATCAGAGATATGAATATACCGGCTAATTGGGTTGAATATATCGGGTATTTCGGGTCGTTCCTGACTTCGATCACGTTTATTCCGCAGGTGTACAAATCCTGGCAGTCGAGAAGTGTGGGTGATCTGAGTATCTGGATGATTCTGATTGTAGTAACCAGTACCCTTGTATGGCTTACCTACGGTTTTGCCATTCACAGCGGACCGGTGATTGTGGCCAATACCGTAGTGTTGGTTTTAACGCTGGTATTGCTCTATTTCAAATACAGTTTCAAAAAACAATAAAGCCGCTACACTTGCTTTGGTACAAGTGAGTGACACAACAGGTGCTGAATGGTTATTCTGCAGCCGGCCAACAAAAAAGCCATCACGCTATACAGCATGATGGCTTTTTTAATTATACACCCGTTATCCCAACCTGTTGGCAGGGGCAGATTAATATTCGTCTTCGTTGAACATGAAGTCTTCCTGGCTCGGATAATCAGGCCAGATATCTTCGATGCTCTCGTACACTTCCCCTTCATCGTCCAGCTCCTGCAGGTTTTCTACCACTTCCAGCGGTGCACCGCTACGGATAGAATAATCGATCAGTTCGTCTTTTGTTGCGGGCCAGGGGGCCTCTTCCAGGTAACTTGCCAATTCTAATGTCCAGAACATATTTTACCTTTTAATTTTTTGCAAATGTAGCCGTATAAACGAAACCACCAAATGGGAGTTTTGCAGTCTGTGCAAAGAAATGTTTAAAAATTGCCCGTTAACCCTCCCCCTGTTGTAGGTTTGTACCCAAAACAGGACCTTTCCGGATGCTGAAAGCAGAACATATTACTAAGAAATACGGCAGTTTGCATGTGCTCAAAGGGGTGGATATTACCGTGCAAACCGGCGAGATCGTAAGTATTGTAGGCTCTTCCGGGGCCGGTAAAAGTACCCTTTTGCATATACTGGGTACGCTTGACAAGGCCGATGAAGGCCATATCTGGCTGGATGGACAGCAGGTTGACCAACTGGAGGGCAAAAAACTGGCAGCTTTCCGCAACAGGCATATCGGCTTCGTTTTTCAGTTTCACCACCTGCTGCCGGAATTTTCGGCTTTGGAGAATGTATCGATCCCCGCCTGGATCGCGGGCCGGAAAAAGAAAGAAGTGGCCGACAGGGCCGCAGAATTGTTAACAACTTTAGGGCTGGCCAACCGGATGGAGAACAAACCACAGGAACTTTCCGGGGGCGAGCAGCAACGGGTAGCCGTGGCCCGGGCGCTGATCAATAACCCTTCTATCGTTTTTGCCGATGAACCTACGGGCAACCTGGACAGCGTTCACGCAAAAGAACTTCACGAATTATTTGTACAACTGCGCAATGATTTTAAACAGACTTTCCTGATCGTTACCCATAACGAAGAACTGGCGGGAATGAGCGACAGGGTTCTGCATATGAAAGATGGGAAGATAATTTGAGAATGTGGCAATTTGAAAATTTGAAAATGGGGATATCACTCAGTTCCTGATTCCATTTTCAAATTAACACATTTTCATCCCGGCTTAGCCGGGACAAATTAAGACACCCTCGGTTTCCAGGGAATTTCTGCTACTTGTAACAGGTGACCGATATAGCGGGAGAGTACGAACAAATAATCACTTAAGCGGTTGAGGTATTTGATCACGAGCGGATCTACAAAGAGTTCGTGTTCCTGCATGTTCACACATAATCTTTCTGCACGGCGGCAAACGCAACGGGTTACATGTGCGGTTGAGATGGCTACATGTCCGCCGGGTAACACAAAGAATTTCATGGGTGGCAATACCTCATTCATGGCATCGATCTCTTTTTCGAGCAGCACGATATCGGATTCTTTCAGGTCGGGCATTTTCATCAGCGGCTCCTTGTCGGGATCGCAGGCCAGAGAAGAGCCAATGGTAAACAAACGGTCCTGGATCTCTTTGAGTATGTCTTTGGAATGTTGGTCAGAGATCAGATCGTTGACCAGGCCGATATTAGAATTCAATTCATCTACGGTTCCGTACGTTTCAATGCGCAGGTGACTCTTTGGAACTTTGGTTCCGCCGATCAGTGAAGTTTTACCCAAATCACCCGTTTTAGTATATATTTTTAATGCCATGTGTTATTGTCGTGATAATGATACAGGTAAGCAACAAAGCCCGCAAAGAAAAGTTCGGTTGGGTAGTAATCAGGTGCTGTTTAGTGGTGTATGGTAGATGCTTCGCGCATGGTATCGCTTTCCACCAAACCATCCCGCAAACGAACCACACGGTGTGCATAATGGGCAATATCTTCTTCGTGGGTAACCAGTACCACGGTATTACCGGCAGCCTGCAGTTTTCCGAAGATCTCCATTACTTCCACCGAAGTACGGGAATCGAGGTTACCGGTGGGCTCATCGGCCAGTAAGATGGAGGGATTGTTTACCAGCGCACGGGCAATAGCTACCCGCTGGATCTGTCCGCCACTCAATTCATTAGATTTATGGTGACTTCTATCTTCCAGACCCACTTTTTTCAAAGATTCCAGGGCGCGTTCGTGTCGTTCTTTTTTGCTGACACCTGCATAGATCAGCGGCAATGCCACATTTTCTGCTGCGGTTAAACGGGGCAACAGGTTAAATTGCTGGAATACGAAACCGATCTCGGTATTACGAACTTCGGCCAGATCATCATCAGCCATTTTACTTACGTCTTTATCGTTCAGGATATACCTGCCCCCGGTAGGAGAATCGAGACAACCCAGAATATTCATCAAGGTGCTTTTACCACTACCTGAGGGACCCATCAGCGCTACATATTCGTTTTTAAAAATATCCAGTGTAATTCCCTTCAAAACAGGGATGGCCTGATTACCCATGAAATAACTTTTCTGGATATCTTCTAGTTTGATGATAGCGTCACTCATGGTTGTGTTTTGATAAAAGGGTTAGGTGAATTTATTTCCTGATTACTTTGGGAACCTTAAAAAATGCGGTGTCAGCCACCGGCGAATTCAGCAAAGCTTCTTCTCGGCTGATGGAGCCGCGAACCTCGTCTTCGCGAAGCACATTAGCCGCATCGCTGATATGCAGTAAGGGGGCTACCCCGGTTGTATCTACGGCCTGTAATTTCTCTACAAATGCAACCATTTTCTCCAGATCGGCACGGATGCCCTCTTTTTCCGTTTCAGAGAAACGCAGCCTTGACAGGTGGGCCAGGTTATCAACCATTGCGGCATCGATCTTCATATAGACAAAAATAACAGAATCAACGGCAAAAAGCGGGTGTAATTTTTAAAAGGTCAATAGGCTTAAGGGGCGGTAAATCAACCCTCTCCCCGGAAATCTGGTTATCTGTTTTCTTTTACGGGTATTTCTGAGCCGGGTTTTGGCAATTCAACAGCTGTAACTAACAGAGAATCCCGGATGAAAAAAAAATCGGGACATTTAGAGAAATTAGTTGCATAACTAACTATTTTTACACAAAGCATTGTTATATGAAACGTTCTATCCGGAAAGTTGCTGTTTTAGGTAGTGGTGTGATGGGCTCGCGCATTGCCTGTCATTTTGCGGGAATCGGTGTACAGGTACTCTTATTAGATATGGTACCCAAGGGTGCGGAAGAAAGCACCAAACCCGCCGAGCGGAACAAACTGGTGAATGACGCTTTGCAGGCAGCTGTGAAAAGCAACCCTTCGCCCGTATTTACCAAAGACGTGGTAAAACGCATCAGCACCGGCAACTTTGATGATAACATGAAAGATATCGCCGGCTGCGACTGGATCATTGAAGTAGTGGTAGAGCGACTGGATATAAAACAGCTGATCTATGCTAAGGTAGAACAGTTCCGTAAGCCGGGTACATTGATCACTTCCAATACATCAGGCATTCCCATTCACATGATGGCTGAGGGCAGAAGCGAAGATTTCAAGAAACATTTCTGTGGCTCACACTTTTTTAATCCACCCCGTTACCTGCGTTTACTCGAAATCATTCCCACCCCGCATACCGATCCGGAAGTGGTTGATTTTCTGATGCAGTATGGGGATCTGTACCTGGGTAAAACAACTGTTCTGTGTAAAGACACACCCGCTTTTATTGCCAACCGCATCGGCGTATTCAGTATCATGAGCATCTTCCATATCATGAACAAACTGGGTTTAAGTATTGATGAGGTGGATGCATTGACCGGACCCATCATCGGCCGCCCCAAATCAGCCACTTTCAGAACAGCGGATGTGGTGGGTATTGATACCTTGGTGAAAGTAGCCAAAGGGGTAGCGGATAATTGTCCGGCAGACGAAGCCAAAGAGATTTTCACCATCCCGGCCTGGCTGGACACCGTAGTAAACAATAACTGGCTGGGCGATAAAACCGGACAGGGATTTTTCAAAAAAACCAAATCTGCTACAGGCAAAGAAATTCTGACCCTGAACCTGCAGACCATGGAATATGGCGCAAGGGTAAAACCCAAATTTGCGAGTATTGATGCGGCCAAACCGGTAGAGGACCTGAAGCAACGGATCAAAATGCTGAGTGCTTCGCCGGATAAAGCCGGTGAATTTTACAGGCAGTTCCATTACTCCCTGTTCTCTTATATCTCTCACCGCATTCCTGAGATCAGTGATGAGATTTACCGCTTAGATGATGCGATGATGGCCGGTTTTGGCTGGGAGATCGGTGCATTTGAAAGCTGGGATACGGTAGGTGTGGTTAAAACCGTAGAAGCCATGAAAGCGGCTGGTTACAAAGTAGCCGCATGGGTAGAAGAAATGATAAGCAGTGGCGCCACCAGTTTCTATAAAGTAGAAGCGGGCAAACGTTTATACTATGATGTGGCTACCAAAACTTATAAAGCCATGCCAGGTGGTGATGCCTTCATCATTTTAAACCATCATGCAGATAAACTGGTATGGAAAAACAGTGCCTGCAAACTCTACGATATCGGCGATGGTGTTGCCGGTTTTGAATGGAGTACCAAAATGAACAGTATTGGCGGTGAAGTACTGGAAGGATTGAATAAAGCGATCAGTGTAGCGGAAGATAAATTCAAAGGTTTGGTGATTGCCAACGACGGCCCCAATTTCAGCGCTGGTGCCAACGTAGGTATGATCTTTATGCTTGCTATTGAACAGGAATATGATGAACTGGACATGGCCATCCGTATGTTCCAGAACAGTATGATGCGGGTACGGTATTCTTCTGTACCGGTAGTAACTGCACCGCATGGTTTATCGTTGGGAGGAGGTTGCGAGATCAACCTGCATGCGGATAAGATCTGTGCGGCAGCAGAAACCTATATCGGACTGGTAGAACTGGGTGTAGGACTGATACCCGGCGGTGGCGGTACCAAAGAATTTGCCTTACGTGCCGGAGATGAATTGCATGAAGATGAACCAGAAACCGTAACCCTGAAGAATCGTTTTTTTGCCATCGCTACGGCAAAAGTGGCCACATCGGCACAGGAAGGTTTTGAGATGGGCATCTTACGCAAGGGACTGGATGAAGTAGTGATGAACAGCAGCCGACGGATTGCAGAAGCGAAAAAATCAGTGATCGAAATGGCTGATCAGGGATATGTGATTCCGCAACCCCGCAAAGATGTAAAAGTAATGGGACGCCAGGGTCTGGGTGCCATGCTGGCTGGCATCAACGGTATGTGGCGCGGAGGATATGCCACCGACCATGATGCAGTAGTAGCCCGCAAACTGGCTTATGTAATGTGTGGTGGCGACCTGAGCAGCCAGAGTCTGGTAAGCGAACAATACCTGCTTGACCTAGAAAGAGAAGCGTTTTTGAGTCTCTGCGGAGAAAAGAAAACACTGGAAAGAATTCAGAGTGTTTTAAAAAGCGGCCGACCTATCAGAAATTAATCTGCTCATTTTACAGCTAAAGAAAAAGGACGCATGTTAATATGGGTCTTTTTTCTTTAGCGTTATACCAGTTGTCAGGCCAGCGGTATTTTCAGGTTGAAATAATTTCCGCTGTTGCCGGAATGTGTATACAGCAGTTCCCCATTCATTTCTTCCAATAATTTGCCGCAAACAGCCAATACATGGGAGGCCCGTGTTTCTTTAGTTACCAATTCCACTACATACGGGTTAGCCTGTTGGTCTACTTCCAGAATACAATTTTCTTCGCCCCGTGTAATCAGGAGGGAGAGTGTTCTGAGTCCGGCGTGATCTACGAGATAATGCAATACGGCTGCAATTACAATTCGTAGATAAAAGAGATCAGCAAGAACAAAAATGATTTCGGGTGGTGCATGTAATTGTATCTCTACTGCATGTTGCTGGGTTTGGAGCAGTGTAACTACTTCCTCTTCTAAGATCGTTTTAATATTTAATGGCTGAAGATGATAGGACAGTATGTTTTGTCCGGAGAGTCCTCCTTTTTCCAGTTTCGCTTCCAGCTGGGCCAGCAGCGATTGTTCATACACAGAAAGTTCCGCATTTTTCAGGTCCTGTATAATGGCCCCAATATCTTTTGTGCGGATGCTTGATGACATGGATCAGTAAGATACAAAATCAATACGCATGCCCGGTCATTTCTTCTGGTATACCCGAACATAATCGATCAGCATACTTTGCGGGAAAATACTATCATCTACACCCTGTACCCCACCCCAGTTTCCACCTATGGCAATATTCAGGATGAGGAAAAAATTCTTGAGAAAAGGCCAGGCATCTGTTCCCGTATTTGGATTATTATACACAAAATAAAAATTGCCATCTACGAACCAGGTTACGGAAGATTCTGTCCATTCCATACTGTATACATGGAAAGAATCCTGCGCATCTTTAATGAATACACTACCCCCTTTTTGTTTACCATTGGCTCCATTATACAATTTGCTATGGGAAGTGCCATGGATTACGTTGGGGTCATAGCCTACTTCTTCCATAATATCCAGTTCCCCATCATCGGGCCATACAAGCGGACTGGTAGCTGCCAATGTCCAGATAGCCGGCCAGGTACCTCTCCCTTTGGGAAGTTTGGCCCTGATCTCAAATTTACCATAGGTCCATTGGGCTTTGCCCTTGGTAAGCAATCGTGCAGACGTATAATTTTTCCCTCCAAAATTTTCCTTTCTTGTTTCAATCACCAGGTTGCCACCGCTTACCCGGGCATTCTCGGGCCGGGCATTGGTATAATACTGCAACTCATTATTACCCCAGCCGGTGCCGCCTACATCATAGCCCCATTTGGTGCTATCGGGTTTTCCATCGGTATTAAATTCATCAGACCAAACCAACTGGTAGGTTAATGTTGGTGAGGGTGTAGTGGGTGTAACAGGCACAACCGGTGCAGCCGGCGCGGGATCGCTGGAACTTGTTTTGCTGCAACCAGCAATAAATACAACGATGCATAGAGCAAAATAAACCGGAATGGGTTTCATACGGCTAAAAGGTATATACTTTAAATGTACTCATTTTACCAGCTGCCGCCGAAATTGTGGAAGCAGAAAAAGCCGGATCTCTGATATAAACGAACAAAAGCAATGGCTCTCAGAATCTATATGGGCTTTGCGGAGAAAACCGGTTTATCCTGAACCGGTAAGCTGGTTCTAAATAACTCACTGAAAAACAATTATCAGCAGCAATTTTCGCAGCCACATCCCTTTTTTACCGCTCGTAAACCAGTTACCCCGACTTATCAAGATTGGTACAGAATCTCGGAGAACTGACTATCTTCGGAATACATCCCTAAACAAGGTTATATGCAACCTGTACTAACGTTGAATGGTATTGCCAAATCTTATGGCAAGATCCAGGCACTGAAAGGTGTTTCTTTTGAAGTTCCCGAAGGTGCCGTATTCGGCATACTGGGCCCGAATGGAAGTGGCAAGACCACCATGCTCAGTATTATCCTGGATATCCTGAAAGCAGACTCCGGTAGTTTTGCCTGGTTCGGACAGCCCGGCTCTCCTGCAACCCGCAAACAGATCGGTTCCCTGCTGGAGACGCCTAATTTTTATCATTATCTCTCTGCGGTAGATAATCTCAACATCACCCATGCCATCAGTGGCCGTGGCGATGCAGCTGATATTGACCGAGTACTGGAGATCGTAAAACTGACCGAGCGCAAACGCAGCCGTTTCAGTGCCTATAGCCTGGGAATGAAACAAAGACTCGCCATTGGCGCTGCCCTGCTGGGCGATCCGCAGGTATTGGTATTTGATGAGCCCACAAACGGACTGGATCCGGTGGGTATTGCCGAGATCAGGGAGCTGATCAAAGAATTGTCTAAAAGAGGGAAGACCATTATCATGGCCAGTCATTTATTGGATGAAGTGGAGAAAGTCTGCACCCATGTGGCCATCCTCAAAAAAGGCACCCTGCTTACTGCCGGACCGGTGGACGAGGTATTGACCAATGAAGATATTGTAGAATTATCCTGCAGTAATCCTATTCAGTTGCATGATCTTTTACTCAATTTCCCGGGGCATACACATATCAAGCTGGAGGGAAGTAAGGTGCAGTTATTTTTCCCGATTGGTACCGCACCGATGGAAGATATCAACCGCTTTTGTTTTGAGAAAGGTTTCACTTTGAACTTACTCTTTGCGAAAAAGAAAAGCCTGGAGACCAAATTCTTTGAATTAACCAACGACTAATTAAAACCCTGTCCAATGCTTTCCCTGATAAAAATTGAATGGTTGAAAATAAAAAAATACCCCGCTTTCTGGTGGATGCTGGGTATTGTGGCGCTCACGTATCCCGGCACCAATGCCATGGCTTATGTAGCTTATCTGAAAGCTACCACGGGTAAAGAGATCACGAATAATATTGCTAAAATGTTTCTGGGTAATCCTTTTGCTTTTCCGGAAACCTGGCATTCGGTGGCGTATTTCTCTTCCTTTTTTATTTTGCTACCTGCGATCCTGGTGATTATGATGGTTACCAATGAATATACGTTCCGTACACACCGCCAGAATATCATTGATGGCTGGAGCCGGGGCCAATATATTACCAGCAAACTGTTTGATGTATTGATCATTGCGCTGATTGCCACCCTCGTGTATGTGGCCGTGGCAGCGGGTTTCGGCATTTATGCAGACAGTGCTTCTATCAGCCGCTGGAGTGAGCAGCTACAATACATTCCGTTGTTTCTGCTGCAGATCTTTTCACAATTATCGATCGCTTTTCTGCTGGGCTATCTCGTAAAGAAAGCGTTTATTGCTTTGGGAATTTTTCTTTTCTATTATCTCATCATCGAAAATATTGCCGTTACCTATGCCCGTTTCAAGATGAATGATGTGGGCCGGTTCCTGCCCTTTGAAGTTTCTGACCGTTTGATACCGGCACCTGCATTTTTCAGTCGATTCGGTAAAGATGCCAAAGCAGCTTATGAGCATATGCTGGCCATCGTACCAGAGCATGTTGCTTATACGATCGTACTCACCACGATTATCTGGGCGATCTGTTATACCGTACACAAGAGAAGAGACCTGTAGTAACCCCTAGTTTTGGTGAACCAGTTGTGCAAGTGCTTTTTCGATGGTGGAATAGGAGAAATCAAATCCGGCCATTTGGATTTTATGTGCACTTACGTTAGTGCTTTTCAACACTTCAATGCTCATTTCACCCAGCATGATCTTTAACACAAAAGTGGGAACATAAACAGGGATATAAAAGCTTCCGCGCATCTGCTTAGCCAGAGACAGGGTAAGTTCCTTATTGGATACCGGATGCGGTGCCACTGCATTATAGGCGCCATTCAGTGATTCATTCTCGATGGCGAAAAGGAACATCCGGCAAAGATCATCCACATGGATCCAGCTTACGATCTGGCTACCATCGCCGAGGATAGAAGCAATGCCTGCTTTTAGTGGTTTCATGAATTCTACCAAAGCCCCACCTTCTCTACTGAGTACAATACCTGTACGTAGTTTTACCAGTCTTTTACCAAGGGCAGTTACCGGTTCAATGCTGGCTTCCCAGGCGCGGCAGGTATCTCCCAGAAATGCGCCATCGGCGGGATCATCCTCCCTGAAACCTTCTTTACGGCTAACATTTGTATCCGGACCGTACCATCCGATAGCGGAAGCACTGACCACAGTCTGTACCTGATTGGGATTTTCTTTCAACGCTTTCACAACCAGGGCACTGCTTTCTGTTCGGCTGTTCAGTATCTCCTGTTTGCGGGCTTCGCTCCAGCGTTGATCAGCCACACCGGCACCGGCGAGGTGAATAATATGGTCGGCTTTGGCAATCGCAGCCGCATCAATGGTTTGCTGCGCTACGTCCCATCGGGCATAACTTACGCCGGGCAAAGGATGGCTTTTTTTCGGGTTTCTTGTCAGGATGGTCACTTCATATCCTTTTTCAACCAGCATGGCCGTTAAACGGGTGCCGATCATTCCTGTTCCTCCGGTGATCAGTATTGTTGCCATATGATTTATTTTTCCTGCGACATCAAGGCTTCGCCAATAATATTTTCCCGCAAAGGCGCGGAGGCGCAGTTATATTGTATTACAAAGATGAGACTTAAAAGTTGTAATCGTCTCTTTAACTGCACTACCCGCTACTTGCTGTTAGGGAGTTGCAGAGGTGAAGTTCTGAGTTTTAGGTGCTGCGTTTTCTATTCATCTGTTCTTCTGTTCGTCTGTTCATCTCTTCCATCTTCGGTGTTCGACATTCGTTGTTCGGTGTTCGATATTCTATTCCTCTTCCACTCCAAATAAAAACCCCCGGTTATTCACCAGGGGTCACAACTAAAATCACCAATGTAAAACACAACTATAGCAAGCAAGGGGTTAGTCGGGTTTCTTACCATCCAGGAACGTATTGATCGTTGAGATCTGTGTCTGGTCGTTCTCATCCTTACCCACAGTATATTTACTGTAGAAATTCTCTACAGAGGTCAGTGTATTACCAAACAGTTCCATATTCCTGCGTACATAAGCCGGAACCGCATCGAACTCGTTATTGGCATCTGCTGAATTATTCATGTTGAATGACAGGTTACGCAGTTTCTGAATTCTTTCTGCCGCCCGCTTTTTCTGCTCTTCGTTTTCGTCAAAACAATCTTCCTGGAAAGCGGCCTGCATGGCAGGATGTGCCACCGGTGCTACCGGAGCAGGTTGTTCTTTCTCTACGATATGCAATTCCATATCCATCTCAGGTTCTTCTACCCTGGCAATGGCTTGTGGTTGCGGTTCTGGCACTTCTGCTAACGGAACAGGTGCCGGTGCCTGCTGAACCGGCATTTCCGGCTCGGCATAGATATTGGCAGGTTTGCTCAGAAAACTCATGGTGGTGATCGGAGCCTGCTCTTCTGTTTTTTCATTTACCTGGAAAGTAGTCAGTTCCTCGATCACAGTTTTCGGAACATGTACTTCTTCTACCGGCTCTTCCACTTTTACTTCCTGGGTGATCTCGGTACTCAGTTCAAACTGCAATACCACCGATTCTTTTTCTTCTTCATATATATGAACCGGACTGGAAGTAAATTCGGGTTTGCTGAAAACGGTCAGCATATCTTCCAGTGGCATTCTTTCCTGCATACTGGGTGCCATCAGGTCTTGTGGTGCTTCTTCTACCGGAGCCGGTGTAGGAGCGGTTAGTTCCTGAACAGGTGCAGTAACCACGGCTTTTGGAGCTTCTGTTTCCAGCACCATCACGATCTTCTCCTGCTGTGGTTCTGCTTTTTTGGCCTGAACGGGTTTAGCAAAAGGATCTTTGTGCTCAAAACCGGTTGCGATCAGGGTGATCCCGATCTTTTTATCCAGTGTGGGATCGTAACCCATACCTACGATCACGTCTGTATTCTCACCGGCCTGCATACGCAGGTGGTTGTTGATGATCTCCAGCTCGTCCATGGTACACTCATGTTCCCCTTCGGCGCTGTTGATATTGATCAGGATCCATTTGGCACCACGGATATCGTTATCATTCAGTAAGGGAGACGACAAAGCTTCTTCTATGGCACGCTGGGCGCGGTCTTCCCCATCCAGCTCTGCTTTTCCGAGAATGGCAACACCACCGTTTTTCATCACGGTACATACATCGGCAAAGTCTACGATAATATGTCCACGGCTGTTGATGATATCAGTGATACATTTAGCGGCAGTAGCCAGTACATTATCTGCTTTACCAAAAGCTTCTTTCATTTTCAGGTTGCCATACTGCATGCGCAGTTTGTCGTTACTGATCACGAGCAGGGTATCTACATAAGGCTTTAAAGCCATAATTCCTTCTTCGGCCTGCTGGTGGCGGCGTGGTCCTTCAAATCCGAAAGGAGTGGTTACAATACCTACAGTAAGGATACCCAGGTCTTTACAGATCTGTGCAATGATGGGGGCACCACCGGTTCCGGTTCCGCCACCCATACCCACGGTAATGAAGGCCATTTTGGTATTCACTTCGAGGATGCGTTTGATCTCTTCGAGCGATTCTTCTGTTGCTTTTTTACCTACTTCCGGATTGGCTCCGGCTCCCAGACCCTGCGTAAGGTGTGGCCCGAGCTGAATCTTATTGGGAATATTACTCTGTTCGATGGCTTTCGCATCTGTATTACAGATGATGAAATCTACACCTTCGATATTCTGTTCAAACATGAAGTTAACGGCGTTACTTCCGCCTCCACCCACACCCAATACTTTGATGATGGATGATTTCTGTTTGGGAAGATCGAAATGAATCATAGCGTACTTTTTTAGTTGATTTATCGGGTTTCTACAAGGGTTACAGTACTAACGGTTATAAGTACACTTTTATTTTATTACCTGGTCCTCTTCTTCCTTAAAGAGATCGATCAGGTTATTCTTGAACTTATCCCAGAACTTTCCTTTTCTCGCCACCACATCTACAGATGCAACAGGAGCAACAGTTTCAGCCGGAGCCTCTGCCACAGCCGTTTTAAGTTTCTGGGGGACTTCTACTTTCCTGAATTTCTCCGTGAACTCTTTGTACTGGTGATCGTAATCGCTATAGCCTTTCAGGATCAGTCCCAGACAGGTTGAGTACATAGGTTTCTTCAGTTCCTCTATATGGTTCGGTGCCAGGTGCTCGTTGGGGAAACCGATACGGGCGTTCAGACCGGTGGTATATTCTGTTAACTGAATCAGGTGTTTCAGCTGCGAACCGCCTCCAGTTAATATGATACCGCCATTCAGCATGCGGCTGTCGAGGCCCACCTGCTTCAGGTGATAGGTAACAAAATCGAGGATCTCGCTCATTCTTGCCTGGATAATAGCCGCCAGGTTCTTTACGCTGATCTCTTTGGCAGGCATACCTTTCAGGCCGGGAATAGTGATATAGGCATTGGCTTTGGCTTCATCGGCCAGAGCTGATCCAAACTGCACTTTCATGGCTTCGGCCTGACTTTTCAGCACACCCAATCCCATACGGATATCGTTGGTGATATTCTCTCCACCAAAAGGAATTACGGCAGTATGCTTCAGAATACCTTCATAAAATACAGCCAGGTCGCTGGTACCACCGCCAATATCGAGGATGGCTACACCGGCTTCCATATCGATCTCACTCATGACCGCACTGGCAGAAGCCAAGGGCTGGAGTACCAGATCTTTGGTGGTGAGACCGCTTCTTTCTACGGCACGATTGATATTACGGATCGCGTTCCTGTCGCCGGTGATGATATGGAAATTAGCTCCCACTTTTACTCCGTTATAACCGATCGGATCTTTGATATTCTGGATATTATCCACATGAAAATCCTGTGGAATCACATCAATGATCTGATCGCCGGCAGGAATAAAGGTTTTCCGTTGGTTATTGATCAACTGCTCGATCTCCGGACGTTTGATCTCAATATCGGCATCCTGACGAACGATATCGCCGCGGGTTTGCAGACTCTTGATATGGTGTCCGGCAATACCTACATATACTTCATTGATCTCCAGATCGGGATTGCTTTCGTAGCAGTTCTCCAGCGCCTGCTGGATGGCTTTGATGGTCTGGTCTATATTCAATACCTGTCCATGCTGAACGCCATTACTGTTGGCGCGGCCAAAACCCAGTATCTCCAGCTTGCCATACTCGTTTTTACGGCCGGCAATGGCTGCGATCTTTGTTGTACCGATATCCAGGCCAACAATGATGGGTGATTCGTTGTGGTTCATGTGTTGTGTTTTAGTTGTTTGGTGATGGGTAGTTGTTATTTTGTCGTGAATCGTGAGTCGTGAGTATTTATCACTGCCGACTTACGATTCACGCCTCACGTTTATTTATTTTTATTCATCACTGCCCTCGGTGTTTTCTTCTTTGCCGCGGGCTTCCTGGTCACTGTTTTCTTCGCTGTCGCTTTCTTCACATTTGATAACGGCTTATTGGTTGCTTTATTGTTTACAAGAGGTGCAGAATTTGGTTTTGTTACTGCTGTTTTTGCAGGAGCTGTTACCGGTGTGGTTTTTACAACACTGTCTTTGATCACTACCGGTCTGTTAACCGGTACCGGGTTGTTGATGCGGGTACTATCCAGCAGCCCCAAAGCGGCTCCTTCCACCATACTTTGCATCAATGCCTGTACGCGTGCCGAATCTATCCGGGCTTTCATGGTCCCTTTGCGGATGGCTACTACCTGTTTATCGTATTGGATATCCAGTCGCTCGTAAGTATTGATCCCATGCTGTAACCAGGCTTGCTGGTAAAAAGTATTCAGCCGGTTGAATTTTCGGTCGAGGTCTTCTGCATCGCCTATCACTACTATATGATCACCTACTACCGGTACCAATTCAAAGCCCGACTGCGGTGTAATATCTACCTGCGCCACCTGGGCCATCCAGAAAGAGTCGGCGAGGATATATTTGCCCACTTCCACCACTTTATGCAGCAAGGCACTATCCGGTTTGGACAACACTTCTTTATCGGAAGGGAACCCGGTAAAAATGGGTACCCGGGCAGATAGTTTATCGCTCAGCGGAAGGCGCATCGAGTTACTATCGAGGTAAAAAGAATTTCCTCCCAGCGTAAATACCCTTGCTACTGGCTGTCGTTCTTCGATGGTAACCTGCAATACCTGTGTATTATCCAGAAACATTTCTGCATTTTTCACCCATGGATTCTTTTCCACCATGGATTCCATCTGCCGCAGATTCAGGGATCCGATACTGGTACCGGTAACTGCTCCGGCTGTTTTCAGCATCTCCATCACATCTTTCTCATCAATAAACATATGCCGTTCGGCACCGGTGATCTCTATTTTTACACCTGTACAACGCTTCCGGTTCTTTTGCTGCATAGCTGCGCCAAGGAGCACGATGGCACCGATGCCTGCCAGCACCCAAAGGGTGTTCACCAGTATTTTCTTCCAGTTGTACTTACGCATAGTTATCCGTTCAACAACAAATCTTTCACGGGCTGTACCAATGCATCAATATCACCGGCACCTGCCATTACCAATAATCCTGGTTGGTGTTCTGCCACCCATGTTTTCATTTCTTCTTTGCTCAGCACCTGGCATTTGGCCACCTGCATTTTGCTCATCACCAGTTCGCTGCTTACTCCACGCATCGGTAATTCACGGGCGGGGTAAATGGGCAACAGGATCACTTCATCGGCCATATCGAGACTGATCGCAAATTCATCGGCCAGATCGTTGGTGCGACTGAATAAGTGAGGCTGAAATACCAGGGTCAGTTTATCATCCGGAAAAATACTCTTCACCCCGCTGATCAGCGCCCTCAGTTCCTCGGGATGGTGCGCATAATCATCGATCAGTACATGCTGCTCATTTTTAAGTGCATATTCAAACCTTCGCCTTACCCCTTTAAAATCAGCAACAGCAGCTTTGATCTTATCATCAGCAATACCCAGGTATTTAGCCACCGTTATGGCTGCCACACAGTTTTCGATATTGTGCAGTCCACCCATATGTAACACCACATCCTTGATAGTCCAGTCTTCATTCATCACATCAAATACATAACTACCGTTCACTACTTTCCTGTTCGCGGCATATACATCTGCCCGCACATCTTCGAAACTATAGGTGTAATGATGGGCGGCTTTCAGCTCTTCGCCTCTCTCGAGATCATATTTAGTAACCAGGCAACCGCCGGGTTTTACTTTTTGTGAAAACTGGATAAAGGCATTTACCACTTCTTCGGGTGTGCCATAAATATCCAGGTGATCGGGATCCATGGCGGTAACTACCGCTACATCCGGAACCAGTTTTAAAAAGCTCCGGTCATACTCATCTGCTTCCACCACCACTACATTTTTATCGCTGCTCCAGAAATTGGTATTGTAATTGGCAGCGATCCCACCCAGAAATGCATTGCAACCATAGCCGGTGTGGCGTAAGAGGTGGGCGGTCATAGAAGTGACCGTTGTTTTGCCATGGGTACCGCCCACACAGATATTAAAGGAACCTTCGGTGATCCATTGCAATACATCACTCCTTTTTACTACGGTATATCCGTTTTCGCGGTAATAGACCAGTTCAGCATGTTGCGCCGGGATGGCAGGTGTGTATACGATCGCATCCGCATCTTTGGGTGCCAGGTCTACCCGCTCCTCATAATGAATAGCGATACCCGAAGCCTCCAGCTCGCGGGTAAGCGGTGTACTTGTTTTATCATAACCGCTCACATCAGCGCCTTTGGCTTTGAAATAACGGGCCAAAGCACTCATGCCGATCCCACCGATACCGATGAAATAGATCTTCTGTATGTTGTTTAATGTACTCACCTGATATGTTTCAATATTTCTTTGGCAATCACTTCATCTGCATTTAGTACAGCCAATAGTTTAGAATTGGTTTGAAACTGTTGCTGCAGGGTCTCATCTTTTACCAGCGCTATCACTGTTGACACCAGCTTAGTTTTGGCCTCCTGGTCCTTCACTATCAACGCCGCCTGTTTGTTTACCAGGTGCATGGCGTTGGATGTCTGGTGATCTTCTGCCGCAAGCGGGAAAGGAACAAATACCGTTGGTTTGCCTACCACACATAATTCCGTCACAGACATGGCACCGGCCCGGCTGATCACCACATCTGCTGCAGCATAGGCCATTTCCATCTCTTTGATAAAATCGTTCACCCACACATTTTTCCTCCCCGACCCTTTCTGTATATATTCTGTGGCCGTTGTTTTACCCGTTTGCCAGATCAGTTGCAGGTTGTGCTTTTCAAATTCATCCAGGTGCAAAGCCAGGGCTTCGTTGATACTGCGTGCACCCAGACTACCACCTACTGCCAATACTGTTTTTTTGGCAGGATCCAGTCCGAAAAAAAGGATAGCTTCTTCGCGGTTTACTGCAGACTGCACAATACTTTTCCGTACGGGGTTACCTACAATAAAAAGTTTTTCATTGGGGAAAAATTTCTCCATCCCCTCTGTCGCTACAAAAACGGCTGTTGCTTTCTTACTCAGCAGTATGTTACTCTTACCGGCAAAAGAATTACTCTCATGAATAAACGTGGGGATTCGTTTCGACTGCGCATAACGCAATACCGGGAAAGAGGAATAGCCGCCTACACCTATCACTGCATTTGGCTGAAACTTATCTATAATGAGTTTTACCTGTAAAAAGCTTTTTACCAGTTTAAGAGGCAGGCTGATATTTCTCCATAATGATTGCCTGTCAAGTCCCGCAATGTCCAGCCCCCTGATCGGGTAACCCGCCTGCGGCACTTTTTCCATCTCCATTTTTCCATTGGCACCTACAAACAGGATCTCAACAGAAGGATCCTCCTGCTTTAACGCATTGGCAATAGCGATGGCCGGAAATATATGTCCCCCGGTGCCACCACCTGCAATAATCACTCTGGTATGTTGATGCGTACTCAAGCCTGCACTGTTTTATTCGTTTCGGTTTCTGCAACAGATATCGGTTGCGGAATAGGTTCCTTCCCTTCCATCTGTTCTACATTTCGAGCCACACTTAATATGATGCCAATAGCCCCGCAGGTAAACAGGAAAGAACTTCCACCCATACTTACCAGCGGAAGTGTTACACCGGTTACGGGTACCAGGTTTACATTTACAGCCATGTTGGCAACGGCCTGTATCACCAGTGTAAAACTCAATCCCAATGCTAGGAATGCACCAAATGCATAAGGACAGCGCCGGAAAATTCGGATACACCGGAATAAAAAGACCAGGTAAATAAAGATCATGAACGCGCCACCCAGCAAACCATACTCTTCTATGATGATGGAATATATAAAGTCGTTATAGGCCTGTGGCAAAAAATTCCGCTGGCGACTGTTACCTGGGCCCAGGCCCACCAGCACACTTCCATTGGCAATGGCAATCTTGGCTTGCTGTACCTGGTAAGGTGTTTCATTGTCTTTGGCATACATAAAATCCTGCACCCGTTTTACCCAGGTACCGATACGGCCAAAAGACTTGGCTTTCTCTGCAATGCCTGCCTTAGGTACTTCTGTTTTTTGTTTGCCATCATAGGTAAAAACGGCGGCCATAATAATTAGTACTACCGGTATCAATGCCACACCAATAGTGAGCAGAATATGTTTGATGCTCACACGACCAATAAACATCAGCAGCAAAGCAGTAGCACCAGTTAACAGGGCATTGGATAAGTTAGCCGGCATGATCAAAGCACAGATAATCAATACAGCGGTTACCACCGGCAGAAATCCTTTTTTGAAATCCTTGATCACTTCCTGTTTTTTACTCAGGAGGCGGGAAATGTACATGAACAGTGCCAGTTTGGCCAGATCACTGGTCTGGATGGTCATGTTGATGATAGGAAGTTTGATCCATCTGCTTCCATCGTTGATCTTAGCGCCAAAAAACAACGTATACAACAATAAAGGGATTGATACCAGAAACAGAATCGTGGCCACTTTTGAGAAAATGGTATAATTGACCCGGTGCAGAAAATAGATCACCAATAAACCCAATAAAGAAAAAGACACCTGTTTGAAGAGGTACACATTTGTATTACCCTTGTACATTTTGTATGCCAGTGAACCCGTGGCACTATACACTACCAGGATAGATATCAAAGACAACAATACAACGATACCCCAGATGTATTTATCACCCCGGGTTCGGTCTACCAGTTGTCCGCGCATACCACCGATGCTGGGCATTTGTGAGAACAGTGTATCTTTTATTTCACCCATAGAATAGATTAATTTGAAAATGTGGCAATTTGTCCCGGCTAAGCCGGGATGAAAATGGAACATCCTTAACCAAGTAGTTTTCAAATTGCCGCATTTTCTCCCACCAGAGCTGGATCAGCTGATTACAACTCCTTTACTGCGTCTTTGAACTGTCTTCCCCTGTCTTCATAGTTTTTGAAGAGGTCGAAACTGGCGCAGGCCGGACTTAATAATACCACATCACCTTTCTCGGCTAATTTGAAAGAAGCATTTACTGCTTTTTTGGCCGAATCGGTTTCTACGATTACAGGAGCAATGTCTTTAAAAGCCTCTATGATCTTTTTATTGTCCACACCCATACATACGATCGCTTTTACTTTTTCCTTTACCAGCTCTGCGATCAAACCATAATCATTCCCTTTATCGGTACCACCCAATACCAATACGGTTGGCTTGTTCATACTCTCCAGTGCAAACCAGGTACTGTTCACATTGGTTGCTTTACTGTCGTTAATGAACTCAACACCTCTTACCATAGCTACAAACTCCATCCTATGCTCAAGGCTGTGGAAATTCTTTACTGCCTCTCGGATCTTCTCTTTTCGGATGCCGAGCGTTGCGGCTGCGATGCCTGCTGCCATAGTGTTGTAGTTGTTGTGTTTACCTTTCAGAGCAAAGTCATAGATACTCATGCTTACTCTTTCTTCCTGGATTCTCAGCATCATCTGGTCGCCCTTGATGTAGCCGCCTTTTTTTACTTCTTGTTTCATAGAGAATGGTAATGGGTTAGTATGAATGGTTAGTAATGGGAGTTTTTGCATGATCACTTCATCATCTAGGCAATAGATGAAATAATCATTGGGTGTCTGGTTTTCGATGATCCTGAACTTACTGTTGATGTAATTCTCGAATTGGTAGTTATACCTGTCGAGATGATCTT
Organism: Caulobacter sp. UNC279MFTsu5.1; assembly: GCA_943369185.1. GTDB lineage: Bacteria > Bacteroidota > Bacteroidia > Chitinophagales > Chitinophagaceae > Sediminibacterium. The sequence continues at coordinate 144,982 of CALRMK020000001.1, forward strand.
CAGTAATGTTCAGCAGCATCGCTATATCTGCCCGGAATTCTTTGATATCATCCAGCTGAAAAGAACTTACTTCTACTACATAGATCTCTTTTGGATCCATTGCCACCTGTTTGGCGAAAGAGATGCCGATATTACCTACCATCGCACAGTCCAGTCCGGCTGTTTTACAGATATGATAAGTAAGCGCCGTAGTGGTACTTTTACCATTGCTGCCTGTAATAGCCACGATTTTGCTGTTTCCTTTAAAGCGATAGGCGAGTTCGATCTCACTGATCACCGGGATCCCTTTGGCCCTGATCTGTTTTACCATCTCATTCTTTTCAGGAATACCCGGACTCTTCATCACTTCGCTGGCCGATAAGATCTTTTCAGCTGTATGTTGTCCTTCTTCAAATTCAATTCCGTTATCAAAGAGCTCTTGTTTATACGAAGCTTTCAGTTGGCCACCATCGCTCAGGAATACTTCATAACCTGCTTTTTTCCCCAGGATGGCTGCACCGATCCCGCTCTCGCCTCCGCCTAATATGACCAGTCTGTGACTCATTTCCCTTATCGCATTTTCAGTGTTACAATGGACATCACCACACAGATGATCGTAATGATCCAGAACCGAACGGCTATCTTACTTTCATGAAATCCTTTTTTCTGGTAGTGATGGTGCAACGGACTCATCAGGAAAACCCTTTTGCCTTCACCATATTTCTTTTTTGTGTACTTGAAATAACTTACCTGTATAATCACACTCAGGTTTTCGATCAGAAATACACCACAGAAAATAGGAATCAGTAATTCTTTCCTGACAATGATGGCAAGTGAAGCAATGATGCCACCCAATGCCAGACTTCCCGTATCGCCCATAAATACCTGCGCAGGAAATGCATTGTACCAGAGAAACCCGATACAGGCTCCTACAAACGCACCCACGAATATGGATAGCTCACCCAGGTTAGGGATGTACATCACATCAAAGTAATCGGCGAAAATGTAGTTACCACTTACATATACAAACACCCCGATACCCGCACCTATGATCGCACTCACACCAGCTGCCAGACCATCCAGTCCATCGGTAAGGTTGGCTCCGTTAGATACAGCGGTAATGATGAACGTAACGATCAGGATATAAATGATCCAGGTATATTTTTCAGCTCCCGGACCGATCCAGCTGATCAGTTTACTGTAATTGAACTGGTGATTTTTTACAAAAGGAATCGTGGTGATCGGTGTTTTTACTTTTACAAATTTTTTCTCGATCCCATTCAGTTTACGTACAATGATGTTGGAATCCTTGGCCAATCTTTCACCCTGCTGCAGTTGTGCCTGCGGACTGGTGATCACTTCCCGCTCAACAGTAACTGCGTTACTGAAATACAAAGTGAGTCCGATAATGATACCCAATCCTACCTGACCAATTACTTTTGAAATCCCGGCCAAACCGTCGCTGTCTTTTTTCTTATAAGACTCACCTTTTTCTTGTGCAGCTTTGCGAGCACGGATCTTGAAGAGATCATCCAGAAAACCGATCACGCCCAGCCATACCGTACAAAGAACCATGAGACGGATATATACTTTATCGAGATTGGCAAACAGCAATGTTGGGATCAGGATGCTTAAGAGGATGATGATGCCTCCCATGGTAGGTGTTCCTTTTTTCTGCACCTGTCCTTCCAGGCCCAGGTCACGCACACTTTCACCGATCTGCTTATGTTTCAGGAAAAGAATGATACGCTTGCCGTATACCGTAGCAATCAGCAGCGATAAGATCACGGCCATCGCTATCCGGAAAGTGAGGAACTGGAACATTCCTGCACCCGGTATGTGAAACTCTTTGTTTAGCCAGTTAAATACGTAGTAAAGCATATTGCTTGGTTAAATGGTTTTGATCGGGGTATTCAACCTTCCTATTTTCCTAATAATGCAAACATTTCTTTCAGTACTTCCTTGTCATCAAAAGGATGTTTTACCCCGTTGATATCCTGGTATTTTTCATGTCCCTTTCCGGCTACCAGGATAATATCATCCCGGTTGGCAAAACTCACAGCCGTTTTAATGGCTTCTTTCCTGTCTACAATTGAGATATATTTCCTCTTGGCCGAACTGCTCAGACCTTCTTCCATATCTCTCAATATCTGTGCAGGATCTTCTGTTCTCGGATTATCGCTGGTCAGTATCACCCTGTCGCTCAGATCACAGGCGGCCTGTGCCATTACCGGACGTTTGGTTTTATCCCTGTCGCCACCACAACCCACTACCGTGATGATCTGTTCATGCCCCTTACGAAGTTTCTTGATCGTTGCCAGTACGTTTTCCAATGCATCCGGCGTATGGGCATAATCAACAATCCCTATAATCAATCCACTGCTGATGCTGTAATCAAAACGGCCCTCAGCACCACTCAGCATACTGAGTGTGGTAAGCACCTGCATGCTATCTTCTCCCAAACAAACCGCTGCACCATACACTGCCAGCAGGTTATAAGCATTGAACTCACCAATCAGGCGGAAATGAACTTCTTTGTCATTCACCAGCATTACCAGACCTGTTAAGGCGTTCTCCAGGATTTTCCCCTTGAAGGCTGCCATGGTTTTGAGGCTATAGAGATATGTATGCGCCTGTGTATTCTGCAGCATCACTTCTCCTCGCTTATCATCTGCATTGGAAATAGCGAATGCAGTAGCAGGTAAATGATCGAAGAATGATTTCTTTACACGGATATACTCATCAAAAGTCTTGTGATAATCCAGGTGATCATGTGTAATATTGCTGAACAGTGCCCCAGTGAAATGCAGACCCGTAATTCTGTGCTGGTGTATGGCATGACTGCTGCATTCCATAAATACATGGGTACAACCTTCTTCCAGCATCTGGTGCAACAACGCATTCAGACTTACTGCATCTGGTGTGGTATGTGTAGCAGGGATAATTTTTTCTCCGATCTGGTTCTGAACAGTACTCACCAATCCACAATGGTAACCCAGCTTGGTAAACAGTTTGAATAAAACGGTAGCAATGGTTGTTTTGCCATTGGTACCTGTTACACCTACCAGTTTCAGTTTGGCAGATGGCTCGCCATAAAACTGGTGTGCCATATACGCCACCGCTTCATTGGTATTATTTACCTGTACATAAGTAACACCTTCAGCGAATGAAGACGGCATTTCCTCGCATACAATGGTATTTGCACCGAGTGTTACTGCTTTGTCGATGAACTGGTGTCCATCAGACTGCACACCCCTTATCGCAACAAATACATTTCCTTTGGCAATTTTACGGGAGTCGATCTGGATAGCATTCACTTCAATATCCGTACCACCCCGAACCTGCTTCAGGTGCACTTTGTATAATATGTCTTTGAGTACTGCCATATTTTTAAATTTATATCGGGACGCTTACAGCGGCCTGACATATAACATATACAATGATTCCTGCTTTCCTTTTAATCCAATGCCACATTGATCAGCTGCCCCTTCACCACTGCCTGCCCCGGGGGAATTGACTGCTCTGCTACTTTCCCTTTCCCCCTCGCATTTACTTTTAATCCCATATTCTCACACAGGTATACCACATCTTTCAACCCCATTCCCTTTAGCTGGGGCATGGTATTTTTCTCAATTGCTTTCCGGTTCAAAGTCACTACAGCGTCTTTCCCATTCATCTCCGTCCACTCATCCAACCGGGTAGTTGAATCGATGAAGGGCAGTCGCAGTTTGCTATTGATAAAAGCGATATCTCTTTTATTACCCGCAAAGTTGAAAGCACTGCTATCCTTCTTTTTTGCCAGCAAGGCGGTATTGGTTTGACGGATATAAGTACTATACAAACGATCAGCAATCTCTTTAAACACCGGCCCAGCCACAGCCGCTCCGTAATACACCGGCGCATGTGCTTTGTTTTTGATGATCACTACGCAGGTGTATTGTGGATTCTCTGCAGGAAAATATCCGGCAAAGGATGACTGGTAGATCTTATCCGCATAGCCTCTGTTACCATCTGCCACCAAAGCCGTTCCCGTTTTACCGGCTACTTTATAAGCTGCATTCTTAAACAGTGCGGTAGCGGTACCAGCGGTACAAACACCTTCCAGACAGGCTTTCAGCTGTTGCAGAGTTTGCTGGCTGCAAACCGCTTCATCTGTTACCACCGGTTCAAACTGTTTCAGCAATATGCCTTCTTCCTTCACTGCACTTACCAGGTAAGGTTTCATCATCCGTCCATTGTTGGCAATAGCGTTGTACAATACGGTGGTTTGCAGCGGACTCACAGACAGGTTATACCCGAATGCCATCCAGGGCAAAGTGGTGGGTCCCCAGAAACGTCCGCCGGGTTTATAGATCACCGGTTTTCTTTCACCTCTGAGATCAACACCGGAAACCGTATCCATCCGCATTTTCTTCAGGTGTTTGATAAACTGATTAGGGTTATCTGAATAATGCTGGGCCGCCATTTTAGCCATGGCCACGTTGGAACTTAATTCGAATGCATGCTGCACGGTTACATCATTCTCTTTGTGCACTTCCGAATCGTAAACTGTTTGTCCGGCAATTTTCCAGGCACCATGTTCCAGTGTGATCATCTGGTTCAGCGATACTTTTTTATCTTCCAGCAAAGCCAGCATGGTAGCCAGTTTAAATGTGGAACCGGGCTCTGTAGGACTGATCGCATAATTAAAATCTTCCCAATAAGTACCATCACTTCTTTTACCCAGATTGGCAATGGCTTTGATCTTTCCGGTTTTCACTTCCATCACGATGGCACATCCGTTCTGCGCTTCGTTTTTGATCATCATCTTCATTAAAGCGTTCTCGGTGATATCCTGGATAAATACATCAATCGTGCTTACAATATCTTTTCCTGTCTCCGGCTCAATCTCATAGGTATCATCTACCGGAACAGAAACACCCCCAGCGATCTTTCTTACAAACTGTTTCCCGTTTCTTCCTTTCAGAATAGAATCATAGGTCATTTCCAGTCCTACTTTATTCGAGTCCCTGGCCAATCCTATTGTTCTGAAAGCCAGCATCTGGTAAGGGTTGAGGCGGATGGTTTTTTCGTTGGCGATCATGCCGCTTTTATACCTGCCCAGCTTGAACAGTGGAAACCGACGTAATGATTCATACTCCCGGAAAGAGATCTTTTTCTTTAAAGGAAAATACCCTTCCTCATTCCGGTAACCTTCCTGCAGCAAGGCCTTGTACTCTCCGGCAGACATATCTTTGAACAGGTTAGCCAGACTTTCGCTCAAAGAATCCAGGTTCTCTCTAAACCGCTGACCATTTTTTTCCCTGAGTGCTTCTACACGGAAATCGATATAGATATCAAACTGCGGAATACTGGTACTGAGCATCTGTCCGTCTTCACTGTAGATCGTTCCCCGCTCAGCTTCAATCTCGTCCAGTTTCTGGTGCAGACTGTCGCTCATACTACGCCAATGCGGACCCTGCACCTGTTGTATATAAATGGCTTTCCCAAAAATGGCGACAAAGGCAAGAACCACCAGTATGTAACTGAGGTACACTCTCCATAATATGTCGCGTTTCACATCCACTTTTAATTAGTAATTGATAATTAGTAGTTATTAATTTTTTTAGTGCTTTACCGCTTGCAGGCGGGTGGGCATTTCTTTACTTATTTGCAAACCCATCGGCTCTGTTGCTTTTACTACCTGACCTTCTTCGCTGCGAAACATCACTTCACTTTTCAGTGTTTTATACTCAAACTGCAGATCCTTCAGTTCGCTGGTGGTACTGTTGATCCTGCGTATGGTTTTATCTGCCCGGTGCCCGTTAGCGATATAGAGTACCGTTAATACAGACAGAAACAGAAAGAACGGAATGTTCTTCACGATCCACTGGTAGTTGAATAAACCTTTCAGCGGGTTCTTGTTTGTTTTATCGGTTACTTGTTCGGACACTTTGGTTTATTGGTTTATTCGTTTACTGGTTTATTCGTTTTGAGGTTTACAGGCTTGCATTTACCGGAGTCCCTACTAATAAACCAGTAAACCAATAAACCAACCCACCTACACCTTCTCCGCTATCCGCAACTTCGCGCTGCGGCTTCTCGTGTTTCTTTTTAATTCTTCCTGTGCAGCCGTGATCGGTTTTTTGGTGATGATCCGGAACACTTCTTCCTTCGCTACAGACATGAAGGGGTTATCAGGCGTTTCGTCGAAACTGCCCTGGCGGAAGAAATTCTTCACTACCCTGTCTTCTATAGAATGGAAGGTGATGATGGCTACACGGCCACCCGGTTTCAGCACAGCAGGAACCTGCTGCAGCATATCTTTCAACGCACCCATCTCGTCATTCACCTCAATTCGCAAAGCCTGGAATACCTGGGCTAAGTACTTATTAGGATTTCCTTTCACCACCGGACTGATCAGCGCTTTGAACTGCTCTACTGTTTCAAACTGCAGGTGTTTACGCTCGTGCACAATATGTTTCGCCAATGTTTTGGAATTGGTTACTTCGCCATATTGTTCAAACAGTTTATGCAACTGCTGTTCGCTGTAGGTTCTGATGAGATCAGCCGCTGTGGCACCCTGCCTTCTGTCCATACGCATATCCAGCGGTCCGGAAAAACGGATGGAGAAACCACGGTCGCCCTCATCAAACTGGTGACTGCTAACGCCGAGATCGGCGAGTACGCCATCTACCTGCGAAATCTTATGCAGACGCAGCATACGTTGCAGGTGACGGAAATTCTGCGCCACAAAAATCACTCGGTCATCACCGGGCAAATTCTGTTGGGCATCCGCATCCTGGTCAAAAGCGATCAGTTTTCCTTTAGCACTCAGCTGTTCCAGTATTCCCTTGCTATGACCACCTCCTCCAAATGTGCAATCCACATACACACCATCGGGTTGAATGGCTAAGCCTTGTAAGGTTTCATGAAACAAAACAGGAATGTGATACTCCGATGTCATGAATTTGAAAATTTGAAAATTTGAAAATTTGAAAATCCCATTAAATGCGGCGCTTGAAAATTGATTGTGTGTTGTTTCATTCTCAAATTTTCAAGTGGCCTCATTTTCAAATTTTTTCCGTCATCACTTCCTGCGCCAGACTACTAAAGGCCTCGGGTGAAAAATCCTCAAAGAGCTGTTTGTACTTACCGGCATCCCAGATTTCGAATCGGTCCAGTGCGGCGGCGAGAACAATGTCCTTGCCTAACCCGGCAAATTCCTTCAGTGTTTGCGGAAGCAACATACGGCCGGCAGCATCCAGCTCTATTTCTGTTGCCCCACCCAAAAACTGGCGGCGAAATTGACGTACTTTGGGGTCGAAATCATTCAACTGGCTGATCTTGGCAATAATCAATTCCCAACTTTTGATCGGATACAACGTGAGACATTTTTCAAAACCACGGCTGAGGATGAAACGTCCCTCCCCTTCAGGCAACTGTTTTTTCAGTCCACCCGGAAGCAGGAAGCGACCTTTCGCGTCTACCGTAGCCTCATATTCTCCGTGAAATCCGTTCATTTGGGTATAAATATTTCCAAGTTTACCACTTGTTGACACAAAATAACACTTTTTCCCACTTTTAATTCCATTTTGGAGCGTTTGTATTTATCCACAGAACCCATTGACCTGTAATGCAATACAGCAAAGGATTTGAAGGCATTTCTCGATCAAAATGCCTTAATTTTTGTGAATTGCTGTGGATAACCGGTGAATACACGAGCGGTAATTGTGCATTACCCTGGCTAAACGAAATTTATCTCCTTAAAAATCAATCAGATGGCTAGTTCAGGTTATTCAGGTACCCCCCTGGTGAAGAAACTGGGTATCCTACCGGATATGAAGGTATTGCTGGTAAACCCACCGGCAGACTATGACCAGTTACTCGAGACCAATATCCGGTCACAGGTGGTAAAAAGTGGTAAAGCCGATTTTGTACACCTTTTTGCCGTAAAGCGATCGGAACTGGAGAAACAATTCCTGTCGCTGATACAGCAACTGCCTCCCACAGCCATTATCTGGATCTCCTGGTACAAGAAATCTGCGAAAATGCCGACGGACATTACGGAAGACAGTATCCGTGAAATTGTACTGCCCACCGGCTGGGTGGATGTGAAAGTCTGCGCCGTAAGTGAACAGTGGAGTGGTTTGAAAATAGTAATGCGGAAAAATATGAGATAGATGTATGATTGATCAGATTATGGACAGAGGAATTTTAAAGAGTTGAAGTAGCTTCGCAGCATACATTCGTAAAATCCGTAGAGACACTTTCAGCGAAACCATATAAAAATCATACCCATCTGCGCTCATGCACCCCAAAGAATTGTCCATTAAAGATTTCACCTACGATTTACCCGATGAACGCATTGCCCGTTATCCGCTGCCAGAGAGGGACCAGAGCAAACTGTTGATCTACCGGAACGGCCAGATCGCAGAAAGCATTTATGCAGAACTGGCGGAGCAATTACCTACCAACAGTTTACTCGTATTTAATAATACCAAAGTAGTAGAAGCCCGTTTGCTGTTTGAGAAACCCAATGGTGGCAAAATCGAGATCTTTTGTCTGGAGCCACATGAACAGTATGGCGATATTACCAACGCGATGCTGCAGAAAGGGAAAGTGTTATGGAAATGTTTGGTAGGCGGTGCCAAAAAATGGAAGGAGGGAGCGCTGATTTCGCGGATTAAGAAATATGATACAGGTGAAATCACACTAACGGCGAGAAAAATGGAACTGTATGCAGATGCCTACCTGATCGAATTAAACTGGGATGATCCTGCTATGAGTTTTGCAGAACTGCTGCATGTAGCGGGCGTTATCCCTTTACCACCTTATCTGAACCGGGCAGCAGAAGCAAGTGACCAGGAAAGATACCAGACCATTTATGCCAAACACGATGGTTCGGTAGCGGCACCTACTGCCGGACTGCACTTTACTGATCATCTCTTTACCAAACTTGCCCGAAAAAATATCGTTCATGCGTTTGTTACCCTGCATGTAGGTGCCGGTACCTTTAAACCGGTGAAGAGCGAAACCATGCAGGATCATGAGATGCATGCAGAGTTCATAGACGTATCAGCCACATTCATAGAACAGCTGTTACAACAAATTACGGGGCCGGTCATTGCTGTTGGAACCACTTCTTTACGAACACTTGAAAGCCTGTACTGGCTGGGCGTGAAAACAAAACTGGATCCCGATATTTCCACTGATGCACTTACGATAACACAATGGGAACCTTATGAACTGGCGCAGCATAACATGGCTGCTTCGGAAGCGCTAAGGGCTTTGTTGTTATGGCTACAACATAACCGTACAGAACGACTGATCACCAAAACCCAGATCATCATTGCGCCTGGATATACTTTCAGAATTATACAGGGATTGATCACGAATTTCCACCAGCCGCAGTCAACCCTGCTCTTACTGGTTGCCGCCATCACCCACGATAACTGGAAAAACATATACCAGTACGCATTGGATCATGAATTCCGTTTCCTGAGTTATGGGGATGGAAGTTTGCTCTGGCTCTGATACGGAGAACTATCAGGAAAGTTCTTCTTCAGGCATCAGAGGCATTTCTACGGTGAAAGAAGTTCCTTTGCCCGGTGTACTCTCTACTTTGATCCTGCCTTTGTGTGCATCGATCACGGTTTTTACATAGCTCATACCCAGACCAAAACCTTTTACATTATGTAAGTTACCGGTATGTGCCCGGTAGAATTTTTCGAAGATGCGTTTCACAGATTCCTTACTCATACCGATCCCGTTATCCGCGACCCGAACTATGACATGATTCTTTGTACTATGGGTAGAGATGGTGATCCGCAGTTTATCGTTCGAATACTTGATCGCATTATCGATCAGATTAGACATGAGATTGGTAAAATGGACTTCGTCTGCACTGATCATATCGTTTTTAGCATTCAGGAGCAACTGAACATCCGCTTCTTTCTCTTTTAACTGTAACTGATAATTTTCCAGCACGTTCTGTATCACTTCATGCACCTGCAAGGGTACCAGATTCAGTTGTAGTTCCTGTTTCTCCATCAAAGCCGCCTGCAGAATGGTTTCCACATGTTTGTTCATGCGGATATTTTCTTCCTTGATGATATTACTGAAGTATTTCGTCTTCTCTTTATCACTCTGTACTTTCTCATTCCGTAACGCATCTACCGCCAGCGAAATAGTAGCCAGTGGTGTTTTGAACTCATGCGTCATATTGTTAATGAAATCACTTTTGATCTCACTCAGTTTTTTCTGGTTCAATAACGATTTTACCGTTACATAAAAAGCCGCAATGATCACCACCATAAAAACAATGGCCCCAAACATCACCCAACGTAAAGATGACCAGATCTGTTTGTTAAAATCAGGTACCACAATGATCAGATGTTCCAGCGAGGGAATCTCTTCTACATCGGGATTATCATTGGGAAGGATGGGCGCATACAAACGCCTGTTATTCACCGTATCATACAACTCATTGCCAAAATTTTTACTGAGCATTTCATAGTCATCATTCATATCCGTCACCGCAAATTCAAAATTCATGTGTTTCAGGTTCTGCCTGTCCATGGCATTGCGGATCCGGCTATGCACTTCCTGCGGGGTGAATTTTTCCTGAACTGTAGGGGGTTTGATGACATGCAAATGAAATTCGGAACTGAAAGTCAGGCCCCCTCTTCTGGGCAGGCGAAGAACCTGTGTGGCATTGACGCTTTTACTGAGATCCATGGAAACCGATTTGCCCACATCCACCAGGTTATCATCGAACTGGTTCCTGGTAACCTCCAACAGATTCTTAAACCATGAAACCTGCAGAATAATCAGGCCGCACAGTGAAAGGGAAATCAGTATGACGATTACGGGGAAAGTTCTCTTCATCCTTACAAATATAATGGGAACCCCATATATCCGCTTCGGATCGGGCAGGTTTATCAGGATTTTAACGGCTGCCCATATCCGGCTAATTTTGTAACTTAAAGTCTCTTTATGACCGAACTCACAGCTGGCATATTACTGATCTCAAACCCCTTTCTGAAGGACCCGAACTTTATCCGTTCGGTCATCTTTATCTGTGAGCACCAGCAAACCGGGGCCATCGGTTTTGTGATCAATAAACCGATCGAACCGGAAATCGGCGATCTGATCGAAGAGGCTGAAGGAATCCATTTCCCTGTTTATGAAGGTGGACCTGTTCAAAAAGAAACCCTGCATTTTCTACACCAGCGCCCCGACCTGATCTCTGGCGGTACAGAAGTAACCAAAGGCATTTACTGGGGAGGTGATTTTGCTGAAGTACTGACTTTGCTGCGAGGAAAAAAACTCAGCCAGACCGATATCCGTTTCTACCTCGGCTACAGCGGCTGGGATGAGGCCCAACTGGAAGATGAGATCAAAGAAAAAAGCTGGATCACCCGGGATGCCAATGTCCAACTCGTATTTACCAAAGACATCCCCCAACTCTGGAAAACAGCCCTGCGTGAATTAGGGGGCGAGTATAGCCAGATGGTGAATTATCCGATAGATCCGCAGCTGAATTAATGATAGAATGATAGAATGATAGAATGAGTGAATGAGGGAGTACATTTAATCCTTCATATACTGATAAAAAAACGACCCCAGTTTCCCGGAGCCGCTCATTTCTTTTTCAAACCTTACAAACCCATTCTATCATTCTATCATCCTATCATTCTATCATTAAATAGCCACCGCACCCTCTACCAATACAGTCACTTTATTATTGAGTACTTCTACAAAACCACTCTGGATAGAATACAGTTCTGTATCGTTTTTGGCTTTCAGGATTTTCAGGTTGCCTTTTCCCAAAGCACTTACCAAAGGAGCGTGTTTGTCAAGTACCTCAAACAAACCAGTGATGCCGGGTAACATCACACCGTACACTTCGCCGCTGTAGAGTTTTTTTTCGGGAGTTAATATTTCTAATGTCATACTTAATTAGTAATTAGTAGTTAGTAATTAGTAGTTCCATAATCAGCATGTAATTTTTAATTGCTAATTATTAATTACTAATTATAGCGAAGCTATTTCGCTGCTTCCATCATCTTCTTGCCTTTCTCGATCGCATCTTCCAGGGTACCTACCAGGTTAAATGCGGCTTCGGGGTACTCATCCACTTCTCCGTCCATGATAGAGTTGAAAGCGCGGATGGTATCGTTGATGTCTACGAACACACCTTTCAAACCAGTGAACTGCTCAGCCACGTGGAAAGGCTGACTCAGGAAACGCTGCACTTTACGGGCACGCTGTACGGTCATTTTATCTTCTTCGCTCAACTCATCCATACCAAGAATGGCGATGATATCCTGTAACTCTTTATAACGCTGGAGGATCAGTTTTACCCGGTTGGCACAATCATAGTGTGCATCACCCACAATAGCAGGTGTCAGGATCCTTGAAGTAGAATCCAATGGATCCACCGCAGGATAGATACCTAAGTCGGCGATCTTACGGCTTAATACCGTAGTAGCATCCAGGTGAGCAAAAGTGGTTGCCGGAGCCGGATCGGTCAGGTCATCCGCAGGTACATACACCGCCTGTACAGAAGTGATAGAACCATTTTTGGTAGAAGTGATACGCTCCTGCATAAGACCCATTTCAGTAGCCAGTGTTGGCTGGTAACCTACCGCAGATGGCATACGGCCCAACAGCGCCGATACTTCAGAACCTGCCTGGGTGAAACGGAAGATATTATCTACGAAAAACAGGATGTCTTTACCTTTTCCGGTACCATCTCCGTCACGGAAATATTCCGCGATGGTCAGACCGCTCAAGGCCACACGTGCACGTGCTCCCGGAGGTTCGTTCATCTGTCCGAATACGAAAGTTGCTTTAGAATCTTTCAGGCCTTCCATGTCCACTTTGCTCAGATCCCATCCGCCTTCTTCCATGCTGTGCTTGAAAGCATCACCATATTTCATGATACCTGCTTCGATCATCTCACGCAACAGGTCATTTCCTTCACGGGTACGCTCACCCACACCAGCAAACACCGACAGACCACCGTGGCCTTTGGCGATATTGTTGATCAATTCCTGGATCAATACGGTTTTACCTACACCCGCACCACCAAACAGACCGATCTTACCACCTTTTGCATAAGGCTCGATCAGGTCGATGACTTTGATGCCGGTAAATAATATTTCAGAAGTAGTACTTAGGTTTTCGAACAACGGTGGTTTGTTGTGGATAGGGCGACCACCTTCTTTGCTCAGTTGTGGCAATCCATCAATGGCATCACCGGTTACATTGAACAGACGGCCGTTAATACCTTCACCTACAGGCATGGCAATCGCTTTTCCGGTATCGATCACTTCCATTCCGCGTACCAGACCTTCGGTTCCGTCCATCGCAATGGTACGTACACTGTCTTCACCTAAGTGCTGTTGTACTTCCAATACCAGTTTTTCACCGTTCTCCCTGGTAATTTCCAGGGCATTATAAATTTCAGGAAGTGAATTACCGTCGGGGAAATGAACGTCAACTACCGCACCGATAATCTGTTTGATCTTACCTTTCGTAGCCATATCAGGAGATATATTATGGTTTTAAAATGAGCTCTTTGATGCCAGAAAACCGGGGTTTTCCGACTTGGCGGCAAAGGTAAGGGGATGTGCCTGAAAAATGCCAAAAACAGTAACTGAAACTGGAAAATTGTGGGTAAAAAGCGGGGATTTTTACATTATCAGAGCAGGAACAGCGGCTCAAATGGATTGAATCCTGGTTTACAGGGCTAAAAAAGGCTTTTTGATGACCGGATAAGCTGATTGAAAGGCGATCATTTCCCCTTCCACAAGCCAAACAATAATTTCAGGGCACCGAAAATGCCTAGTTTTTTGGCGCCACCCAACAGGTCCGTTTTCCAGTCGCCACCCGCTGCCGACGGGTCGCCTGATTTCCGGCTTTTGATCAGCTCAAAAGCACCCTTGGCCAGTTTCCAGGCGCCGGAAGCCAGTTCGCCTCCCAGAAAAAGCGGAACAATACCTCCTACGGTAGCTTTCAATGCTTCACCGGGGAGCTGGTGCAGCCGCTCCGTTAAGCCCGCTTCTTTCGTTTTGATCCTGTTCTTTACCGCATACATTTCTGTACGGAGATCAGACAGTGAACTGATCGGTTTTGTATTCATCTGGTTATTCATCCCCTTCCTGTGTTTTGGCAAAGAAAATACGGATCACGGTATCGATCACTTTCGCTTCTACTTTTTTACGGCCCAGCACCAGTGCTACCAGTAACACAACATAAAAACCGGTTACAATACCGAACCCGGCAAACAGGCTACCCGTGATCTCTGAAAAATAATAGCCCGCCATAATACTGAGAAACAGCAATACAAAAAAACCAAGCAGCCCGATCATGATGATCGATACCATGGCCGCCATCAATTGTGCCGTTTTTTCGCCCGCCTGCAGTTTTAGCAGCCAGATCCTGTCTCGCACATACGATTCCAGGTCTTTTCGCGAGGCAGAAAAAAAATCTTCTTTATGCTCTTCCATTGTTTTCTGTTTAAGCACCTGTTCCGGTACCGGTTTGCTGCGCTTTTTGTTCCAGATCGCTGATAAACGCCTTCCCTTTATTGAGCAGGTCGTTTACAGCTGTATCAAATTCATGCAGTTTCTCTTTCAATTCATCCTGCACTTTGTCGGCGCCCTCCTGAACATCACTTAGTATTTCCTGGCCTTTTTCCGTTTTCATGAACAGGGCCAGTGCTGCACCGGCTACTGCACCCAGCAGTAAACCAGCTATGAATTTTTGATTATCTGTCATATAAAACCGTTTGTGATAGTGCGGATGAGGCAGATGCCAGAGGGGACTTTTGGTGAATTCTCGACTAACATCCGGTATTCCGTTAATGAAATCCACTTTTTCTTGGTTATCTTCACAAGACATTCAGATTTCACTATACAAGGTACATGGAAAATCAACAGGATCACAAGATTAATCGTTACATATTTTTAGCAATTATTATCATTTTTGCCGGATTCCTGCTGTATAGTCTCGTAGAATTTTTCACCGCTTTCCTGGCGGCGATCATGTTCTATGTATTAAGCAAGCATTTTGTAGAATGGCTGATCAAAAAGAAGAACTGGAGTAAATCCGCAGTGGCGGTACTGGTGATCGTGATCTCCTTTTTTATTATCCTGGTACCCGTTTCGCTGATGGCCGCCATGTTATTCAAGAAAGCCCAGGCCATTGGTTCCGATGTACAGGGTATTGTAGTGCAACCGCTGCAGCACCTGGATGCGGTTCTGCAGGAGCATTTTCATGTAAAACTGATCACCGAAAAAACGATCGCCGAAGCACAATCATTTGTAACCTCGCTGATATCTTCTCTCTTAAGCCAGGGATTGAACCTGCTGGGCACCATTACCATGATGTATTTCTTTCTCTACTTCCTGATCGTTAACATCAACCGGATGGAAGCAGCGATCATTTTTTATCTTCCTTTTAACCGGAAAAAAATTGAGCTGTTTGGCCATGAGCTGAAGGCACAAACCTTCAGTAACGCCGTTGGGGTACCGCTAGTGGCTGTGGCACAGGGAACAGTGGCGTATATCTCTTACCTGATAGCCGGTGTTGAAGAGCCCGGATTCTGGGCTGTATTTACCGGTTTTGCTTCTATCATACCCATCGTAGGTACCGGTCTGATCTGGTTGCCAATGAGTGTCATAATACTGGCCAACGACCATATCTGGCAGGGTATTTTTCTGTTAAGCTGGGGATTGATCATTTTAAGCAGCGTAGACAATGTGGTGCGTTTTGTACTGGCCCGGAAAATGGCAGATGTACATCCCGTAGTAACCATTCTGGGCGTGATTGTAGGGATCCGTTATTTTGGTATTACCGGGTTGATCTTTGGCCCGCTGATCATTTCTTATTTCATTATCCTGTTACGGATCTATTACCTGGAATACCAGAAACCGCTGCCCCTGATCCGGAAGAAACCTTTACCGAAGCCCTATTTTAATATGCCTTTTCTCAGTACCAAAAAGAAAGGTTGAGTTTACGCGATCCACTGGTAAAATAAAGCAGCCAGCACGGCACCCACTAAGGGACCCACTACCGGGTTCCAGCTATACCACCAATCGCTGCCCCCTTTGTTTTTGATCGGGAGTAAAGCATGCATGATGCGGGGACCCAGATCGCGTGCAGGGTTGATGGCATATCCGGTTGGCCCACCCAGACTCAGGCCGATACCCAGTACCAGCAGCGATACAGGCAAAGCATCCAGGGCACCCAAAGAACTCTGTGATTTGGTAATGAATAATATGGCGAGGATGAAAACAAAAGTGCCGATCAGTTCAGAGAGTATATTATCTACCGGATTTTTAATGGCAGGACCGGTGCAGAAAACAGCTCTTTTGGTATCTGCATCTTCTGTAGCAGTAAAATGCTGTCGGTAAACAATCCAAACGATCAAAGCACCCAGCATAGCACCCAGTAACTGAGCCAGTAAATAACCTGGCACCAGTGCCCAATCAAATTTGCCGATGGTGGCCAAAGCAATGGTAACGGCTGGATTGAGATGTGCCCCACTGATACCGGCCGTAGCATACACCCCCACAAATACGGCAATGGCCCAGCCGAAGGTGATGGCAATCAGACCTCCGTTGTTTCCCTTGGTTTTGTTAAGCACAACATTGGCCACTACCCCATTTCCGAGGGTAATGAGTAAGGCAGTACCGGTGAGTTCGGCAACAAAAGCAGTCATACGGCAAGTATTTAGAACTAAAAGATAGGGAAATTATACAAGCAAATATTGTTTGGCCAGCAACGTAAAAGCGGTAACCTCCGCTTCTACCCAGACTTCGTCTTTATCCAGCTCTTTTCGCATAAATACCGCTACCGCAGGTGCAAGGGTGATCGCAGCCTCCGCATCCAGAAATAACAAACGGGTTCGGCGGGCAAGCAGGTCTTCTGTGGTCTGTGCCATTTCATAACGGATGGCATACAGGAGCTCTGCCCAGGTATAGGGATAAGCAGCATGTAATTTTTCTGCCAAAGCCGGATCAACAGCCATCATTTCGGTCAGAATTTTATTCCTCCCTGCAGGGTCTCCTATCCGCAGATCGCGGGTGATACATTCTCTTTTGGCCAGTTTGGCCACAAATACGGCATTGTCTACTGCATCTTCCGCCATCTTACGGTAAGTGGTCCATTTACCACCGGTAATCGTTACCAGTCCGCTTGCCGCAATCAGCAAAGTATGATCGCGCGATAAAAGCGCTGTGCTGCCAGTGCCCGTTTTTTTTACCAATGGCCGCAAGCCAACAAATACAGATTTCACATCGCTGCGTCGGATGGTGAAACTGCCATAGCGGTTAATATGTTCAAGTATGAAATTGATCTCTTCTTCCAAAGGTTTGGGTTCTATTACCGCGGTATCAATCGGGGTATCGGTAGTACCCAATACTACCTGCCTGTGCCAGGGCACTGCAAATAATACCCGGCCATCATCTGTTTTCGGGATCATCATGGCATCATCGCCCGGAAAAAAATGTTTATCCACCACCAGGTGTATGCCCTGGGAAGGAGAAACCATCGCTTCCCGGCTGCTATCATCCATCTGCAGCAATGCATCCGTAAAAACTCCTGTTGCATTGATCACAGACCTTGCGGGCACGGTAAATCGGTTACCAGTGAGTGTATCTTCCAGTAACACAGCCACTATCTTCTCTTTCTCTTTTTCAAAACCCACTGCTTTGCAATAATTTACCAGACTGGCCCCGTACTTAATAGCGGTAATGGCAAGATCGGTGCAGAGACGGCTATCATCAAACTGTCCGTCATAATATAGAACACCGCCGGAAAGCCCTTTGGTACTTATGGCCGGTAAACGGCTGATCGTTTGTTTGCGGGAGAGGATCTTGGTTTTACCCAGGGACAGTTTGCCGGACAACAGATCATACATTGCCAACCCGATAGCATAATAGGCTTTCTCCCACCAGCGGAAAGCGGGTACGATAAAAGCCTGAATCGAAGTGAGATGAGGCGCATTTTTCAGCAGATACCCTCTTTCGCGCAGCGCCTCCCGAACCAGTTTGATATTTCCCTGCTGCAGGTAACGTACCCCGCCATGCACCAGTTTGGTAGAACGGCTGGATGTGCCTTTGGCAAAATCGTATTGTTCTACCAGCAGGGTTTTGTATCCCCGCGAAGCGGCATCTACAGCAGCTCCGAGGCCGGTGGCTCCTCCCCCGATGATCACCATATCCCATTGCGAACCGGAACTGAGTTGTTGGAGGGTGGAGGGACGGTGCATGGGATTAATGAGTGAATGAATGAGTGAATGTGACTGATTGAGTGAATGATAGAATTTGTTTTTTAGATGCTCCAGGAGATGGTGGTGTTGATGGCACGTTTCCAGCCTTCTGTGAGTTGGGTACGTTCTTCTTCGGGCATGGAGGGAGAGAATACCCGTTCCATCTGCCATTGTTCCTGGATCTCATCGGTGCTGCTCCAATAGCCAACGGCCAGGCCGGCCAGGTAGGCGGCACCCAGTGCCGTGGTTTCTACAACAGTGGGGCGAACCACTTTGGTATGTAAGAGATCACTCTGAAACTGCATCAGCAGGTTATTGGCGGTAGCACCACCATCTACCCTTAATTCTTTGATGGCAATGCCGGCATCTGCTTCCATGGCTTTCAGTACATCCATGGTTTGATAAGCAATACTATCGAGAGCTGCCCGGGCAAAATGTGCGCCGGTAGTGCCCCGGGTAATACCTACTATGGTACCGCGGGCATGCTGGTTCCAGTAAGGGGCACCCAATCCGGCGAAGGCGGGTACCACATATACACCTTCGCTGTTGCTGACTTCTGCGGCCAGCGTTTCTACTTCGGCTGAGGTACGGATGATCTTTAATCCATCCCGTAGCCATTGTACCACGGCTCCGGCTATGAACACACTTCCTTCCAGTGCATAATGGGTTACCCCATTCACTTTCCAGGCTACGGTGGTAAGCAGGTTATTGGTAGAGGGCACGGCTTTCTCACCGGTATTCATGAGCATGAAACAGCCGGTTCCATAGGTATTCTTTACCATTCCGGGTTGCGTGCACATTTGTCCGAACAATGCAGCCTGCTGATCACCGGCAATTCCTGCGATGGGAATATTATGCGCAGTTAATACATTCTGTGTATGACCGTACACCTCACTGCTGCTGCGCACTTCGGGTAAAATGGCAGCGGGCACATCAAACAGCTCTAACAGTTCCTGATCCCAGGCCAGTGTATGAATATTAAACAGCATGGTGCGTGATGCGTTCGAAACATCCGTTGCATGCACCTGCCCGTTAGTAAGTTTCCATAGCAACCAGCTATCTACCGTACCAAAACAGAGTTCTCCTTTTTCGGCTTTTGCCCTTGCCCCCGGCACCTGATCCAGGATCCATTTCACTTTGGTGGCTGAGAAATAAGCATCTACCACGAGACCTGTTTTCTGCTGTATCAAACTATGCTTGCCGGCGGCTTTTAACTCGTCACAAAAAGAAGCCGTACGTCTGTCCTGCCATACAATCGCATGGTGAATGGGCATACCGGTACGTTTATCCCAAACAACGGTTGTTTCGCGCTGGTTGGTGATACCGATGGCGGCAATATTTTTTACGGTGAGTCCTGCTTTGGTGATGGCTTCTGCCGCTACACCCAGTTGGGTGCTCCAGATCTCATTGGCATCATGTTCTACCCAACCCGGCTGCGGAAAGATCTGTGTAAACTCTTTCTGCGCTACCGAAATAATGGCGCCTTTTTTATCAAACACAATGGCCCGGCTGCTGGTGGTTCCCTGATCGAATGACAAGATGTACTGGTTCATAAAAAGCAATCATTTCATTGAAGTTAGGGATTTTGCAAATTGCTTGGCCAGAGGGAATGGTGAATGGGTAATTGTCAATCCATAGGCTGCTGCTCCCCCCTCTTTCGCAGCAGAGAGGGGCCGGGGGTGAGTGGTGAATAGTGAGTAGTAATTGTCAATCCGCTAATCCGACATCCGTTAATCCGCCAATCCCCCCTACCGCTTCGGCTTCAGCCAGTTTTCCGGATCCTGCTGCACACTTTTATCGTTCATGATAGAAAAGAGCAAAATTCCTTCCCCGTCAATGGATATGCCGGATTTACCCAATACAGAACCGGCTTTCACTTCCTGGTCTCTGCCAACAGAAACAGAGGAAAGGTTCTGGTATCCGCAGAAATATTTACCATGTTGTACTACCAGCACCTGCTGGCCATCTACTTCGCCTGCATAAATCACTTTGCCATCAGCAACTGATCTGACAACAGAACCTATGGGCAGTGAGATCTCAATGCCATCAGTACGGCGACTCAGTTTTGTTCCGGCAATTTTTTCAACGCCATGGTGTGCCGTAACCACACCTGTTGAAACGGGCCAGGGCAGACGGCCTTTGTTATTTTCAAAGTTGATTGACATTTCCCTGCCCTCGGGTGTAGATTCCAATGGGGTGTAGGCCCGGTCTCGGGACGGAGCGGCCACACCTGTTACCGGTTCATTACTGAGACTGGCAGATGGTTTGGTTGGTTTGGTGGCTGTATTATTTTTAGCAAGTTCTGCTGCAGCAGCTCTTTTCTGATCTTCCAGTGCTTTTTGACGCGCCAGTTCCCTTTTCTTGGCCTCTTCGATCTCGCGGCGGATAATGGCATTGAAAGCCTGCTGCACACGCTGCCTTTGTTTTTCTTTATCACTTACCTGGCGGGCCAGTTCCTTTTCTTTTCCTTTTAGCTGGGCCACTACCTGATCCTGTTCTTTTTTATCGGCTTCCAGCACTTTTAGCTGCTGGCTCTGTGTTTGCAGAACGCCTAATCTTTCTTTTTTATTTGAGCTGAGTACGCTGATCTTTTCCTGCAGCAGCTGATCGGATTTCATAATGGCATTGGCCTGTGTTTCGCGGTTCTGGCGGTAACTTTTGAGATAGGTTATCCGCTTGATGGCATCATTGAAACTGCTGGCAGAGAAAAGAAAGTTCAGGTATTCATAACTACTTCTGTTCTTGTACGCAAAAACGATGCTTTTGGCATATTTGATTTTCAGGGTATCCAGTTCTTTGCGCAAACGGTAAATATCCCGCTCGTTGGTAAAAATGGTTTCATCCATCTGCCTTACCTGACGGTTGATACTGTTTACCAGTTCTTCCCGTTTGTTGATCTTGCTTTTGATGATGGCCAGCTGTTTTAAAGAGATCTTTTTGTTGTTCTGTGTTTCATTGATCATCCGGTTCAGATCGGCGATCTCTTTCTGCAGCTCCTGTTCTTTTTTCTGCAATTCTTCCCTTGTATTCTGCGCAAACGCACAGAAATGTATCATGATCACAAGAAAGAAAACAGAAAAAAGTCTTTTACGCATGGCACTGAATTTATAAAGGTAAGCCCACCTGCGGTCCGTATAGAACGGCTAAGTTGCGGGTAAATTACTTACGCTTGTATTTTTTAGGGGGTTCGAAATTATATTTTAACGGTTCATTTAGGTTAAACTCTTTAAAATCAAGGTAAATATCCAGTTTTGACTTTTCTGCCACAGAGATACTGCGGTAAGTGGCAAAACGGTAAGATCCCATCGGCTGGTAATTGCCAAAAGTAATATCACAGGTGCGGTTCCGTTGCAGATCCACATCGTCCAGTTTGCTGTGCAGCACTTTAAAATCGGTATTATCCAGGGTTACCAGATTTTTAAACACATCTCCTACCATCAGTACCAGCAACTGGCTGGAGCCAGCTTTGTAAGAAACCACATTGCTATCGATAAAAATAGGATTGCCAATCAGGATGTCCTGGATTGTGGCAAAATCAAAAGGAATCTGTGTTACTTCCTGCAGGTAATTGATGGAGCGGTACATCACATACTTCTCACCTGCATGTCGCACAACCGTAACACTGTCTTTTTTAATCTTGGCTTCCAGTCCCAATCCGGGTATTCCCAGAAAAGTACCCGTGACTTTTATAAGTATGACACTGTCCTTTTTCATACTCAGGTACACCGTATAGTTATCGCTTTTTTCAGCGCCCTCGTAGGATGCTTTTATTTTGGCGTTGAACGTATTAAAATCGATCTTACTGGTAGCTACTTTCCCAAGGATCTCTTTCACTATGGCTTCCGAATCCACTTGCGGGGATTCTTTGATCACAATGGTTTGTGCCGTATCTTTCTTAGTGATCGCTTCCTGTATCACCTGCGTCTTTTTTACGGTAGTACAGGAGACACCTACTAACAGCACACTGAAAAAGGCCAGGAATAGTGGTTTCATAGATATGGGGGTTATTTTCCGGTGTGCCCGAATCCGCCGGCACCTCTTTCAGTTTCAGAAATTCCGCTTACGGGTTTCCAGTCAATTTTTTCTACTTTCTGCAATACCATCTGAGCGATCCTGTCACCGGTTCTGATGGTTTGTGGTTCAAGTGAAAGATTAATGAGAATTACTTTGATCTCACCCCTGTAATCTGCATCAATGGTTCCGGGGGTGTTCAGGCAGGTAATACCTTGTTTTACAGCAAGTCCACTGCGGGGCCTGACCTGCACTTCAAAACCATCCGGAATTTCCAGAAACAGTCCGGTAGGCACCAGGGTTCTTTCCATAGGTTGCAATACCAATTCACTGTCCAGAAAAGCTTTTATATCCATCCCCGACGAGCCTGCAGTGGCATATTCCGGCAGGGGATTATCCGAACGGTTAATAATGGGGATACAGCGTATGTTATCGGGCATGGTTGCAAATGTAGGAAATGTATGAGAGTTGTTTGCATACCCGGTAGCAGAAATGAGCCTGCTTACGGGTATTTACGATAGCTTATCCGCTCGTTTTGACCAAAAACGGATTCAATTCTGTTTAGACAGCCAGATATCCTATTTTTGAAAAGCATAAACCTAAGGCAACAGGTTCATTATACTATATGAAAAAAACTTTTCACTTCCGGTACTTTCTATTGTTTTGCCTGACTGGCATGCTCTTGAGTGCCTGTACCAAGAACCTGACGCGTAAAACACTCCTGTTCGACAATAATTTTGAAACCAGCCAATTAAAGGGACTAGAGGCCTATGATATCAATGGACTTATCTCCTCCCCCCTGATTGAGGACCTGAATGGTTCAAAAGTGTTTGGCAGGTTTAATAATAATACTATCCTTCTAACCATTCCCAGCTTACCCACGCATAATGCCGTCCAGGTCGAGTTTGACCTTAATATTCATGATAAATGGGATGGCAATTATCTCGGAATCACCAACAGGCCTGATATCTGGCAGATGATGATAGACAATACCCCTGTTTTAATTACCTCTTTTTCAAATACCAGCTATCAGCAATATTATCCTGGTTTTTACAATGTGGGCAACCCTACTCCGGCAAAGTCCAACGCTATTGAAACGAACCTGAATGGTATTTGCAGCCTCAAAGATGTAATGGGTGGCAGCAGCCGGTACCGGATTGTAAAAACCGTTGCACACAGCAGTAATTCGTTTAGATTCTCCTGCAACGATGCATTGCAACCATTTAACAGTTTGTGCCTGAAAAGCTGGTCGATTGACAATCTTACCGTTACGGCGATAAATTATTGATTTTTTGCAGGAACCGGTTCCTGCACTGATTTAACCTGTTTCCTACCTATGGAAGAAAAAGAAAGTAAGCATTACTTCAACATACGGAACCTTCCTATTGGAACGATCCTGAACTTTTTTCATCTGGGCAGTATTCAGATCTCCAATGCGGTATTACAGATTCTCCTGTTCCCGGTGATCATTCGGATGACAGGACTTCCCGCTTTTGGGCATGTAATGGTAGCCAATGCTTTCGCGGGCTTACTCGGTATATTCATTAATTATGGAACCAACCAATCGGGCATTAAAGACATAGCCCTATCCCGCGATAACCCGGCCGCTTTGGCGCAAAAGTTCTACCCTGTATTTTTTATCCGACTGCTTTTGTTCATCTTATGTCTGGCTATACTTCCGCTTGTAAAAATTTATGCCACAACGAATTTTCTTTTTATCATATATGCTGTTCCATTGGTGTTGGCCGAAGTACTGAACCCCATCTTTTTCTTTATTGGCATTGAAAAACTGCTGGTTTATAATGTCACCAACCTTTTTTCAAAACTGGCTACCATTATTCTGATCATATTGTTTATCAGGGGCACAGAAGATGCCCATCTTGTGAATTTTTACATGGGCGTATGTGCGCTTGCCAGTTATTTCTTCCTTTTCATTTTTGCCATACAACATTATAAGATTGCTTTTTATATACCCGGAATCCGGTCCTTATGGCATTTTATAAGGGAGAATGCCTATCTCACAGGTAATAACCTTTCGGTTCACCTGCAGCAATCTGTTTTTCTGTTTATCCTTTCCGCTTCCGGAAATACGATGATATTGGGAGCCTATGCTTTTTGCGATAAGATCATCTGGGCTTTCCGCCTGTTGCTGATCTCTTTCTCCAGTGCCATCTTTCCCCGTTTCACCCTGCTGTATGAAGAAAACCGTATAAAATGGGACAGGTACAAACAGAATATCAATCTGATGTTCTGTCTGGCATTCATCGCTTCAGCAATTATTTTTCTTGTATTTCCTGCACTGATTGTTGCCCTTTTTACCGGCGAGAAAAACAGCCTGGGAATAACCTATCTAAGGGCCATCGCTTTCACCCCGCTCATGATTGCTCTCAATTCGCTAAACCTGCTTGAACTGCTGATCAGGAATGCATATGCCGCAATTTTCCGTATTTCATTAATGGTACTGGGATTATCCCTATTCTTCTCATTTCTCCTTATGCAGCTGAATATCCCTGCTTATTTTGCCTATTATCCTTTGCTCATTGAAACAAGCTGTCTGATATTATACCTTTTCTATCTCAGAAAGAACACCAGTTATAGCTCCAAACTCACTGTTTAGATTTATTTTGCAGTCTATGGCTAAAAGAGTAGCTGTTATCCTTGTTAACTGGAATGGATTTTCGTTTACAGCGGACTGCATAGAATCATTGCAGCGGCAGTCTTATGCGGATTTCGACATCGTTGTGGTTGACAATGCCTCTGCTGATCATTCCGGCACTTTACTGAAAGAGAAATATCCACAGATTGTACTGATCCAATCGCCGGAGAATACAGGGTTCACCGGCGGTAATAATCAGGGGATCGCTTATGCCATCGGCAATGCTTATCCCTATATCCTGATACTGAATAACGACACTTTTGTAGCTGGCGACCTACTGGATATACTGGTAACTGAAATAGAAAAAGACCACACTACTGCCGCGGTACAACCAAAAATTTATTTCCATCACAACAGAACTAAAATATGGAACGGAGGTTCCTATTACCAGCCTCTCACTGGCATGACCTATACGCATACCCAAATTCACAACACGGATAAGCCCTGTCAGGTAGATTGGGTAACCGGTTGTGCATTTCTGGTAAGAACATCCGTTTTAAAAGAGACCGGACCTTTTGCTGCTAATCTTTTTATGTATTATGAAGACGTAGACCTTTCTTTCCGGATGGTACAGGCAGGATACGTTCTTCGATACTGCCCATCAGCCATTGTTTATCATGTTGCAGGCGCTTCGGGCAAAGCAGAACAGCAAAGGTCCGGCGGAACACTTCATCCCATCATACATTATTATACCGTACGCAACAGGATCTGGTTATTAAAAAAATACACCCACTTTATCTACCTGCCGGGAGTGGTACTGGTTAACTTTGCGTATATAGTCGGGCTTATTGCCTATTTTTCGCTCCGGTTACGATTCAGCAAACTGTCTATGGTGATGAAAGCGGTGCGGGATGGGCTGAGTGGCCATATTATTTATTCCTAGTTGGTGATGCTATGTTTTTATTCCCGGTCATATATATTGTCTCATTTGTTCAGGGACTTTTGCAACTCGCCAAAAAAAGGGTAGAAGGATTTTTGCTGTTCACCATAGTAGGTCTGCCTTTGTATATCAATGCACTTTCTGTTACTTTCATGTATGGTTTTGCAGGACTGGTACCGGTCATGCAGTCATTCAAAGAGATCAGCATACTATTTGGCTGCTGGGTAGTTGGCACCCGCATCAAACGAAATACCAGGTTACATAGTATCGACCTTATGATCCTGGTGTTCTTTCTGTACACCTTCCTGTATGCACTTTTACCTATCGGCTCCTATGGCATTACGGCACGTTTTCTTGCATTAAAAAATCTATCTTTCTTTCCGTTGGTCTATTTTATCGGAAGATTTTGCGATCTGCAACAGGTAAATATCAGGAAAACCTTTTCCTATATCTGTCTGGTAGGTATCGTTGCTGCGCTGGTAGCCATGGGAGAAAGGGCTTTGTATATTCACCTGCACACTTTTACCGGCTTTTCAGAGTATAATTTCTATTTCTTCAATGGGGAGATATCGGGGAATTATGGATTGCTATGGACATTTGAAACAGAGAGTGGCGCCAAAAGGTTTGGCAGCATCTTCTCCAACCCGCTCGACTTTGCCGCGGCTACCGTGTTATGTCTATCAGTGGTACTGGCACTTATTACTCATAAAAACAAAAAGACCATTGTACGACCAACTGATTTCGAGATCATTGGTCTGGCCGCAACGCTGATCTGCATCGTACTGGCAGCCTCCCGTGCTTCTTTTGCCAGTTATTTTATGCTGATCTATGTCTACGGATGGATTACCCGTAACCGGTCGATCATTCGTTATTTTCATATTTTTTTTATTCTGGTAATCTCCTATGTGTTGTTTCTGCTGGAAGGAGACCTTTATGATTTTATTGTAAACACCGTTACTTTCCAGAATGCATCCAGTATCGGGCACGTGATCGAGTGGCTGGATGGCATCAATGCGATGATTGCCCGTCCGCTGGGAATGGGTCTGGGCGAATCGGGCCGTGTTTCCATGACGCTGAAAGAGAATACCGGGGGAGAAAATCAGCTGATCATTATTGGAGTACAGGCTGGTGTACTGGCCATGCTTTTATACCTGGCCATCTATATCCAGCTGATCCGTACCGGCTTACGCGAAATGAGAACCAGCAGTGGCAAAGAATGGAAAGTGATGATGGCAGTGGTACTGATCAAGATCGGACTGTTTATTCCTATGTTCACTGCCTATCTGGATTCCTATATTTACCTGAGTTATATTTCCTGGTTTATTTGTGGCTATATGATTAACCTGATTCAATCAAGACCGGTGCCCGGGAATACAAGAGAAAAACCATCCATCATCAACGGCTAATCGAAGAGATGTACATGAAAAAGAATATCTCAGTTGGTATAGATATACGGGATCTGCAGATTGCCGCCACCGGCACCCGCACTTTTCTCGAAAATATCTGTCTGGAACTGGGGGAAGAAAAACCTGGTTTCCGCTTTTATTACTTCACTTCAAAACGGAAAGCATATACCGGCAATAACCGGTTCTTAAAGCTGGCAGAACATTTTTACTTCCTGTTATGGAAACAACTGATCTTACCCTGGAAAGCCTGGCGCAAACAATGTGACATTGTATTTTGCAGCGATTTTTTTGTTCCGTTCTTTTGTCCTGGTTTTGTTACCGTCCCTGTTTTTCATGATGCTTTTTTCTGGGAATACCCTTGCCATTATAATAAATACTGGCTTTGGTTATTCCGGAACCTTGGTTTGGCTGCAGCCAGAAAAGCTGCCTTTATTGTTACACCAACTGCCTATTCGAGGGATCGGATCGCTCATTTTTCCGGCATCAACCCTGTCAAAATCATTCCCGTATTTGAAGCACCCAAACCACTCTATACCGGTAATAACCATACAGATCCGCCGGAGAACAAAGCATTACAACCGCTCGATCATTATGCCTATCTATTACATGTAGGCACATTTGAAAAGCGAAAAAATATACCCAGGTTGATCAAAGCGTTTGACCTGTTACGACAGAGAGGATTTACAGAGATAAAACTGGTATTGGCCGGACAATCAAGCAATAAACAAACACTGGATGACAGTGCTGCCATTAACAAACTTATTTCGGAAAAAGGGTTGGAAGAACAGGTGATCAGACCCGGATATATTTCAGATAAAGACCTGGCATTCTGTTACCGGCATGCCAGTTTATATGCTCTGCCTTCTTTGAATGAGGGATTTGGAATTCCTTTACTGGAAGCATTTCAATACAGGCTACCTGTGGTGATTGCCAATAATTCCTGTTTACCCGAAGTAGCAGGCGATGCGGCTTTATCCTTCAATCCGTATGAGGAAACAGCTATCGCAGATGTCATACAGCGCATATTGGAAGACAGCCAGCTCAGAGAGTCCCTGATTGCCAGGGGAGAGCAAAGACTAACTGCTTTTTCCTGGAAAAAAACGGCGGATGCCCTGCTCTCTGTTTTTGAAAGAGCCGCCCTACACTAACATTTCTCCTGAAAGGGTTACGGCTAACGATATAATAGACGATAATAGGTTTTATTACTTGCTGAAATTTAGCGAGATTCGCGTATTCTTATTTGCTAAACCTGTTACTATTATCAGAAAAACACCTGATAAAAGCCAATACGCCAACACAATCCTTTCACTGTATGTCTTTTTTAAAATTTTTCGTGAATCATAACCGGGAAGGGTCATTTGTGAACAGGCTGCGAAGGAAAAGATTTGCCGCTTTGGAGAAAAGGATCGAAGAACTAGCCCATAATGCCGATACTTTCCGGATTCTTGATATTGGCGGGGATATTGCCTATTGGAAGCATATTGGCTGGGAAAACAAAAAAAGCCAGATTTACCTGTTGAACCTCTATCCCAACACCATTGATGATAAAGACAGTACTCATTTTCATTCGCTGGTAGGCAATGCACTGAACATGCCCTTCAGAAAAGGAGAATTCGACCTGGTCTTTTCCAATTCAGTGATTGAGCATGTAGGTAATTACGAAAACCAGCAAAAATTTGCGGATGCGGTAAAACAGCTGAGCGACAAATATATCATCCAGACCCCATCCCTCTGGTTCCCACTTGAACCACATAGCCTGATCCCGTTTTTCCAGTTCATCCCCCATCGCTTACGGGCTTTCCTGATCATGACTTTCCATATCAATTATTTCCCTAAGAAAGCCACGTATGCAGAAGCGCTCACTGTTTCTTACAGCACATTAATGTTTACAAAGAAACGGTTCCGGAAACTTTTCCCCGAGGCAGAGATCCATGTAGAACGACTATTCGGAATACCCAAATCCTATACAGCCGTGCGCCTCTGATCCTATTGAACTTTTCGGATCCAGAAAGAAGCGGGCTCATCTCCGGGCTGAATATGGGTCAACCTTTTTTGGGTTTCAGAAAAAGCATCATTCTTGAGATGGTTCACCGTAAACATGATTTCGAAACTCTTATTGTAATAAAGAAAAGCTTCCAGCAGGTATTGTTCATTCCAGAAACGGAACTCTTCCTGTAACCATTCGCGGCGGTAATGGCGGGGAGAAAAAATATCGTGGATATGAATGATCACTCCTTTATTCAGCATGGGCAGTAGTTCGAGGTATTCGAACAACACATCATTCTCCGGGCGAATGATATGCGAAGAATCAATGAAAAGAATATCTCCCTCCTGCAATTGCCTGAATATATCCGGATCTGTTTTCTCTACACTTTCCCGAACCAATCTGATACCAGGGATCTGTTCCAGCCAGGGCATTTCGTAGGGTTCAATACAGGTAAGCTCGGTAGGATATCCTTCTGACTGGTTCTTCAGCAAAGCTTCCTTGCACAACAACGTACTATAACCCGATCCGATCTCTATGATCCGTTTAGGCTTGTAGTTACGCAGTATCAGGTAATACATATCACAATCACCCGGACCAAAAGAAGGATTCTGCACATAAAACTTTCCGTTACCATACATGCCCTCCGCAGGAAGCTCCATTAACTCTTCACTATATTTCAGTTCCGAGAGTTGGTTCAGTTGTCTATCCAATGCAAAATCAATATGCAGCTTACGTATCTTAGCTGCATCAAATTCTTTGGAAAAACGGATCTGGGGTTCATAATAATGATCCCGGATGGGGAAAACACCTACAGACAGAAAAGCTTTCCTGTTCAGCGGAAACTGGTGAACCCCGTGCTTGCGGATCTGGTTCAGTACCGGTAAAAAAAGATAACTGAAGGGAACCGTAACTATATCAAAAATCCGGAAGACTACTTTTTTTATTCTGCTTTTCATTAGCTCTTGAATCATCTGTTTAATCAGGCTTGTGCCAATTCAGCTTCCACCATTTCTTTTACAATATCTGCCAGTGTGTGGGTCGCTTTCCAACCTAATATTTTGGCCGCTTTGGAAGGATTGGCCCGGCCAATCATCAAATCGGTAGGACGCAGGAGATCCGGATCACTAACCACATATTGTTTCCAGTCAAGTGAAAGATAACTGAACACCATTTCTATATACTCCTGCAGTGAATGGGTAACCCCAGTGGCAATCACAAAATCTTCTGGGTTTTCCTGTTGCAGCATCATCCACATCGCCACTACATAATCCGGTGCCCATCCCCAATCGCGCTGGATATCAATATTACCGAGATGTAATTTTTCATTACTGCCTTTATAAATCCGGCAGGCGGTTGAAATGATTTTTTTGGTGACAAAACGGTTGGGCCGCAAGGGAGATTCATGGTTGAACAGGATTCCTGTACAGGCATAAATGTGATAGGCTTCGCGGTAATTCACTACTTTCCAATGCGCCGTGGCTTTGGCAATGGCATAGGGGCTTCGTGGTTTGAAAGGAGTATCTTCATCAGCAGGCATCCCCCCCGATTCACCAAAACATTCACTTGATCCGGAATTATAGAGTTTTACCGGCAGGTTACTGAACCGGATGGCTTCCAGCAGGTTCAGGGTTCCTATACTGATACTTTCAAAGGTTTCTACGGGTTGTTCAAAAGAGAGACCCACCGAACTCTGTCCGGAAAGATTATAAATCTCATCCGGCTGTATCCGGATAATAGTTTGCAAAGTGCTCCTGAAATCGATGATATTGATCGAAACCAGTTTGATCCGGTCTTTCAGGCCTAATTTCTTCAGATTCTCAAACGAATTCGTAGTGGCATCGCGCGAACCGCCGTATACATCATAGCCCTTTTCCAGCAGCAAGGCCGTCAGGTAAGCACCATCCTGGCCCGAAACACCGCAGATCAACGCCTTTTTCATCCCACAATTTTACTATAAATCGGGCAACGGGCAAGGAAAAGCTCTGCAGGTAAACACAATAGGCTGCTTAGAATGCAGGCTATCAGATGGCAGGATCCTGTTTTTTCATTAATTTCTATGGATAGTAACGCCCAAAGTAGAATATTTGCATAGAATGAGAGACAGTTCTATATCCGGATGGGACTGGTCAGGATCCACTACCATTTAAAAACCAAGATGCGTAAAACTGGCAACTATATAGAGAACCGTTTCAAGGGCAGCTGGTCCAGATCCGATATTTCCATCACCCTGATCAGACTGATGGGTTATTTTCTGCGGGGTTGTTTTGCGCGTCTCTCCTTTGGTCGTTCTTCCGGACTGGTACTGATTGGGAAAGGTGTTTCCATCCGATATGCAAAATACCTGGAAGCAGGCAGAGACCTGATTATTGAAGATTATGCAGAAGTGAATTGTCTGGCCACCCAAAAAATACAGATCGGCAACCGGGTCAGTATCGGCAAATTTGCCATTATCCGCCCCTCCAACAGTTATGGCGGTGAAATAGGGGAAGGATTGAAAATTGGCAATAACTCAAACATCGGCCCCTATTCTTATATTGGTTGTTCAGGTTATATCGAAATAGGTAACAATGTCATGATTTCACCCCGCGTCAGTATCTATGCAGAGAATCATGTGTTTGATCGCACGGATATTCCCATGAAAGAACAGGGGGTAAAAAAACAGTTCGTTACAATCGAAGACGATTGCTGGATTGCCGCCAACAGCATTATTCTGGCTGGTGTTACCATTGGAAAAGGTTCTGTAGTATCGGCCGGCAGTGTGGTTACCAAAGATGTACCTCCTTACAGCTTAGTAGGGGGTGTACCAGCCAGAATCATTAAAAAGCGTATTCCCGGCTTATGAACCTACTTATCCTGCATGGTTCTTCCGATCTCTATGGTGCCAGTAAAATTTTACTGGTAACTGTACAACTCCTGATTAAAAAAGGATACAAACCCCTGGTGGTGTTAGGCCATCACGGACCACTTGCCGATAAACTGGTGGAAGCCGGGGCGGAAGTAACCTATATCAGACTGGGTATTCTGCGCAGAAAATACAAAACCCCTCTCGGAATCCTGAACCGCTTATCTGTACTGATTAAAGCCTACCGCTTGCTGAAACGGTTGATCAGGGAACGTCAGATCAAAACAGTGTATTCCAATACCACGGCGGTACTGGCCGGTGCCTTTGCCGCTAAAGCGATGGGTATAAAACATGTATGGCATATTCATGAGATCATCGAATCTCCTAAATGGCTTTCCCGTTTACTGGGTAGATTGGTAAACAGATTCAGCCATACTGTTATCGTAGTATCGGCAGCCGTTCAGCAAAGCTGGGGTAAATACGTAAAGGCCGATAAACTGCAACTGATACACAACGGAATCGACTACTCCCCTTATTTACAGGCATCCGGCCAACTGCGCAAAGAACTGGGTGTTTCGGAAGATACCGTGGTAGTGGGCATGGTGGGAAGGGTACATTACTGGAAAGGACAGGATTATTTTTTACAGATCGCTTCGCAGCTTGATAAGAAATTCCCAGATCTCCATTTTGTAATGATAGGTGATGCCTTTCCGGGATATGAATACCTGTATCAAGAGCTCTCCGCTATCATAAACAAAGAAAATCTCCAGAAAAAACTAACAAATCTGGGCTACCGGACCGATGTGGCCGAATTGCTGCAGGGTTTTGATATCTTAGTTTTACCTTCCATCCTGCCCGACCCCTTTCCGACGGTTGTACTGGAAGCCATGGCCTCCGGTAAAGCGGTAGTAGCCACCCGGCAGGGTGGTGCTTTAGAGATGGTGGACAATGGAGTTACAGGCATATGGATTCCCGTTAAGGAAGCCACCCGGGCAGCAGCAGCTATGGAGCAACTGGTTACCGACCCGGCTTTGCGAAAGCTGATGGGCGATAAAGGCAGACAGAAAGTACTGTCAGAATATTCGCTGGAAGCATTTGAAAACAAGATGATAAAAGTATTTGAATGACAGTTGCCATTATTGGATCCAGGGGTTATCCTTATGTATATAGCGGTTATGAAACTTTTGTAAAAGAGCTGTCAGAGAGGCTGGTACAGCGGGGTATCCGTGTAAAAGTATATTGTCACAAAAACCTTTTCATCGAACACCCCCCCATTGTAAATGGCATTGAATTGGTGTATTTACCCACCATCGAAACCAAAAGCCTTAGCCAGCTCATCCATTCTTTCTTCTCCATGCTGCATGCCTGTACCCGCGGCAAAGCGGATGTGATACTGGCCGTTAATGCCGCCAATGGCCCCTGGGGGCTGATAGCCCGTATTTTCAGGAAACCCACTTGTATTAATGTAGATGGCCTGGAATGGTTACGACCCAAGTGGAAGGGACTGGGTGCCAGCTATTTCCGTTTTGCTGCCTGGCTGGCCACCAAATGGTATGATCGGATTATCACTGATGCGGAAGAAATGCGCAGGGTATACCTTGAGCTGTTTCATACCGAATCAACCGTGATCGCTTATGGAGCTACCCCCCGTTACTCACAGGATGTTTCACTGGTAACTGCATTGGGTTTACAACCGCAGGAATATTACCTGATTGTAGGCAGATTGATCCCCGATAACAATGCAGACCTCTTACTGGAAGGTTTTCTGGCTGCACAATCAGGCAAAAAACTGGTAATAATCGGAGATGTGCCTTATAAAGACGCTTATGCCGATGGGATTAAGTCCCGGGCAGCAGAAAATGTGGTGTTTCTGGGATATATTAAAAATAGTGAGTTATTGGCAGAGTTATACCACCATTGTTTTGCCTATCTGCATGGGCATGAGTTTGGGGGAACCAACCCCACCATGCTCAAGGCAATGGCTTATGGCTGTGCTATTCTGGCGCTAGACACCTCTTTTAACCAGGAGATGCTCGATAAAGGCCGTTTTGGGCTGTTTTTCGACAAAAATCCGGCTTCTATAGCCAGTTTGATGCAACATATGGAGCGTAGAACTGATCTTTTGGTTGCATTACGGGAAAAATCCCGGGTAGGGTTAACAGATAAATACAACTGGGATCATATTACGGATGCTTATATTGCGCTCCTAAATGCTCTGAGAGCCCGGGGTTAAGAATTGCTGTATTTATGGCCAAAGCCTATAATCGTTATACAACCTTAAGATATATTATTGATGCACCAATGGTGTGCATTTCTTACCTGACGGCTATCCGTATGACCGATAATGCCGAGGGTGGAAACTCCAGTCTGCGGCTATATCTGTTCGCTCTGGTCGCGCTGGCTGTCTGGTATATAGCCGCTTCCTTTTCCCGTTTATATGCCGACAGGCGCTCCAATAAATATTCTGAGGAGATTGTATTCATTATTTATACCATTATCCTCTTCACCATCCTGTTATCGTCCGCCTCATTCTTTTTGCGGAATGTTTTTCAGTTGAATGCCAATTTCTTTACCTTTTTCCTTTCCCTGTTGTTTTTCCTGATGACACTGACCAAGTATGTGATCAGAAAATACCTTCATTCCGCCATTTACCAGGGAAAGCTCTTCGATAATATCCTGATCGTAGGATCCACCCCTTCGGCACTGGACTTCTACGAAACCATCAATAAATATTACTACTACGGCTATAAATGCATGGGCTTTCTTGATAATGACAGCAATAAAATGAATGGGTGTACCTACCAGGGCAAGATCAATAACCTGCAGACCATCCTAAAGCAGCATCATATTGATGAAGTGGTGATAGCCCTGCCGAATACCCAGAACGATGAGATACAGCAATGCCTCGAACTCTGCGATTTCTACAAAACCAAAGCCAGGATCATCCCCGATCTTTACCAATATGCTTCTTCTACCGTACAGGTAAATAATATCGGTTTGATGCCGGTAATCAGTATCCGCTCCCTTCCGCTGGATAAACCCGAAAATAAATTGCTCAAAAGAACTTTCGATATCGTGTTCTCGGCCCTGTTCTTTCTGCTGCTGGGATGGTGGTTATTACCCCTGATCGCTATTGCCATCAAACTTACTTCCCGCGGACCCATCATTTTTAAACAGGAAAGATGGGGATTGAATAACCAGAAAATCATTTGTTATAAATTCAGAAGCATGGTATCCGATAGTTCGGATATTGACCAGAACGGATTTTATCATCAGGCCAGCAAAGACGATCCCCGGGTAACCCGTTTGGGCACTTTTCTGCGAAGAACCAATATGGATGAACTGCCCCAGTTCTGGAATGTATTTCTGGGTAATATGTCTGTAGTAGGCCCAAGACCCCATCCTACCCCGCTTAACCTCGAATCCATGCACACGGTAGAAAACTATATGCTGCGCCATGTAGTAAAACCAGGCATCACCGGATGGGCACAGGTAAATGGTTGCCGGGGCGAGACAAGGGTGCCTGGTTCTATGCAGCGAAGAGTTAATTTTGACCTCTATTATATCCACCGCTGGACATTCTGGCTGGATGGACAGATCATACTTCAAACAGCGATTAATGTTATCAGGGGAGACCAGAACGCCTATTAAAACGTTACACCGGCTGTTAATTATGGCAGTAATGCTGTTATGTGGCATACTGTTACACAAAACAGCAGAGGCGCAGGTAGTTTGGGAAGACCATACCAAGGAAGTATATGGTTTTTTATCCCGTTTTGCACAGAAAGGATTGATCCGTTTTGATGACAATATCCGGCCGCTCAGCCGTAAGTACCTGGCAGACTGTCTGGATTCCCTCACCCAAAAAAAAGAACAGCTCAGTGCTGTTGAAAAAGCGGAACTGGCTTTTCACAGCAGGGAATATGGTAACGAAATGACCAGTGTTACTGCAGATACCGAGCAGGTAAGATTTTTCAGATCCGATCCTTATAAACGATGGCGCAGTTTCTCAGCAACTGGCAACCGGTTTCTCTTACAGGCAGATCCGGTTTTTACAGCCGCTACCATCAACGGCTCGGGCAGGGCTGAGACCAGATCCAGTTCAGGGGTTAGTTTCTGGGGCTATGCCGGCAAACACTGGGGTTTCCATTTTTATTATAACGACATCACAGAAGCAGGCAAAGGTTTTGATTCCACCAGGCAAAATACACCTGAAACAGGCATCATCCGTAAAGACACTTCTTTATACAAAAGTCAGAATTTCTCCCGCTTTCGGGGAAGTATTTCCTACAGCTGGAAAAACGGTTCGGTCAGTTTTGGGCAGGATCACCTGCTTTGGGGATATGGAGAGAATGGCAAGATCGTGCTGTCTGATAAAGCACCCGCATTTCCTTTTTTCCGTTTGGATTACCAACCTCTATCCTGGCTTCGTTTCAACTATACCCATACCTGGCTGAATTCTGCCATCGTTGATTCCAGCAGAACCTATCCCACCGGAAACCCTGTGTTTGGTGGTAATCGGGAGATATTTATTCCTAAGTTCATGGCCACACACAGCATTCAGATCCAGGCTATGAAGGGTTTGTCGCTGGCGCTGGGAGAATCGATCGTGTACAGCGACAGACTGGATGCAGGGTATCTTTTTCCGCTGATGTTTTTTAAAGTGTACGATAATATTGCCAACAACAGCAATATCCGTGCAGGCTCTAACGGGCAGCTATTTCTGCAGCTCAGTTCTAGGAATCAGTTGCGGAATACACATTTGTACAGCACACTCTTCATCGACGAGATCAGAATAGGTACCCTCTTTGACCGGAATAAAAGCCGTAACCAGTTGGGATATACGCTTGGGGCTACCGTTACAGATCTGCTACTGCCCTATCTTACGCTGGGAATCGAATATACAAGAGTGAACCCTTTTGTATACCGCAACCTGCAGCCTGCCCAGAACTTCAGCAGTTATAACTATTCACTGGGCGACTGGATGGGCAATAATTTCGACAGGCTTACCTATACGCTCAGGTACACACCTTTCCCCAGGTTTAAATGTCTGATCAGTTACCAAACCAGCCGGAAAGGGGGAGCAGGAACCCTTGCACAACAGTATTTTCAACAACCTCAACCCGGATTCTTATTTGACCTCCAGAACAAACAACAGGCTTTTAAAGCAAGCCTGGCTTATGAACTCATCAATAACCTCCGCTTAGATGCCTGGTTCAGTTCCTTGAACACAGACGACAGAACAGCAATGAAAACCATACAAAACAACCAGTTTGGTCTGGGTTTCAGTTTTGGATTATAGCCGGTTTTCTTTTATTTAAATGGGAATAACCCCCTGAAAATGCGGTTGCATACCGGTTTTTTATATATCTGATAGATGGCAAATATTTTCGATATTTGCCGTAACCATTGAATCGAATGAAATTGACCCTTTTAAGAAAACTAATCTATTGCCTGTTACTACCGGCTCTTTGTCTGGTGATACAAGAAACAGCTGCCCAGAGTGGCTCGGCACCTGCATTGTCGTCTATAAAAACCTCCCAGTTATCAGACCAGCAGATCATGATGTTATGGCAACAAGCCCAGCAAACCGGTATGTCTGAGAACGATGCACTGAACGCGTTGATGAAAAGAGGATTGGACCCATCAGAGATTACCAGTTTCCGCAAAAGAATTTCACAGATTCAGGGAGGGGGTGCCAAGAGTGGCAAAGCCATCAGCTCTATCCCCAAAGACACAGTTATCTATATCCGCGACAGCAGCTGGATCAAAGAATCGCCGCTGGCCAGAAAAAAACTGGATGTTTACGGTTTTGATTTTTTCAATAACCCCAACATGTCTTTCCAGCCCAATATCCGGGTTACCACACCTAAGAATTATGTACTAGGCCCCGATGATGAACTGAGTATTTCTGTTACTGGTTTGAATGAAGCTAATTTTGAAGTACGCATTAACCCGGAAGGGATCATACAAATGCCTTATATCGGCAGAACCAGTTTGCAGGGCCTTACCATTGAACAGGCCACCGAAAGATTACGCAGCCAGCTGTCTGCCAAAGTCTATCCAGCCCTGAAAAGCGGTGCATCCAAACTGTTTCTGACACTTACCAAAGTGAGAAGTATCCGGGTTACACTGGTAGGCGAAGCACAGAAACCCGGAACCTATGTGGTTTCTCCACTGGCCAGTTTCTTTAATGTATTGTACGCCTGCAATGGCCCATCTCCCTTAGCTTCTCTCAGAAAAATAGAACTGATCAGGAACAACAAAGTGATCGAGACAATAGATTTCTACACTTTCCTTCAGAATGGTACCCTCGAGAAAAATATCCGTCTGGAAGACCAGGATGTGATCCGATTTCCGTTGTACAAAAAAAGGGTACACCTGAACGGGGAAGTAAAAAGAGCTGCCACTTATGAACTGCTGGACAAAGAAACCATTGCAGACCTCTTACGTTACAGTGGCGGTTTCTCTGATTATGCGTTGAAAGATGCAGCAAAAATTGAGCAGACCGGCGAAAAAGAAAGACAGGTACGCGATATCCTTGCCATAGATTTCGGCAACTTTATTCTGAAGAATGCAGACTCAGTTTATTTTAACCGGATCGCTGAAAGATTCACCAACCGGGTTATCATTACCGGTGCCATTAACCGGCCCGGGAATTATGAACTAACCAATCAGTTAAGCCTGTCACAACTGATCAAAAAAGCAGATGGCCTTTCCGAAGGCGCATTTCCGAATAGAGGTTATATCAAAAGACTGAACAAACAGGCTGAGCGTGAGTTGCTCTCTTTTAACACACGTGATATTATATCCGGAACCGAAAAAGACATCCTGCTGGAAAAAGAAGACTCTGTCGTGATTTTTGCCAAATCCGGATTAGAAGATGTACCTACTGTTACCGTTGGTGGCGATGTTCGGAATCCGATCACCATCCAATACCGCGAAGGGCTTTCTGTAGAAGATGCGATTGCCATGGCCGGAGGTTTTACCATTGATGCTGCCAATCACAAAGTAGAGATCTCCCGTTTGGAAAAGAATACTGCCGATACCCTGGCCAATAAACTGATCGATGTACTTCGGGTGGATGTGAATGCCAACCTGCAAAACGGAAAAAACAAGACCCTTCTCCAGCCACTCGACTATGTTTTTGTTCCCAAATTACTTAACTACCGTAGTCTGGGTAATGTAAAGATCAGGGGTGAAGTGTTGTATGACGGTGATTATGCCCTCGAAAGAAGAAACGAGACCGTTCAGGAACTCATTCGGAGGGCAGGTGGCATATCCCCATTGGCTTCTATGAGCGATGTGCAGGTATATAGAAACGGACTACGCGTAGGCACTACCCTTCTTGGCAATGAGGAGAACACACAGGAGAAATTCCTTTTATTACCGGATGACAGCATTTATGTTCCCAAAAAAGAACCCTTTGTAGAAGTAAAAGGAGAAGTATTTAATCCGCAGATCCTGAGTTATGAATCATCCAGGTTCAAGTCATACATATCTGATGCAGGTGGAACTACCGATAAAGCCAACCTGAAGAAAGCATACATACAATACAGCAACGGGATCAACCGGA
The DNA here is from genome assembly GCA_943369185.1 of Caulobacter sp. UNC279MFTsu5.1. Taxonomy (GTDB): domain Bacteria; phylum Bacteroidota; class Bacteroidia; order Chitinophagales; family Chitinophagaceae; genus Sediminibacterium. The sequence goes on from CALRMK020000001.1 coordinate 184,584, forward strand.
AAATCCACCATTTTCTGTTTTTCCGGATTTATCCGAAAGTATTACCGGGCAGTAAGATCATTGTGCCGGAGAAAAGTGAAGGATTTAAAAGAGGCATCTCTTTCATTGAGATTGCATCATTAACAGGTTCCTTATCCGCGCTGGTGGGTTTGATCAGCGTATTAAAAAATTAAACCTTCGGGGCAGTTTATGCAAGAGAAACAAACAGGTTCGCATACAGAAGAAGAATTCTTTTTCAAATCACTCATCGGCAGGTGGGTACATGCGTTACGTTATATGCTGGGGTTCCGGAAAACACTGGTTCTGGCAGGTTTACTTGGCATAATTGGTGGAATAATTACCGCACTTCTTATACCCGTTACCTATACCGCACGGCTTACATTTGTGGTAGAAGATAGCAAACAAGGGGGCGGATCACTGGTATCGGCTCTGGCCGGACAGATCGGACTGGATATGGGTAGCCTCGGCAGTACCAGCGGTATGCTGGCAGGCGACAATGTACTGGAACTCCTGAAGAGCCGCTCGCTGGTAAAAAAGACTTTATTAACTCCTTATACTGATTCCACCTCCAACTATTCGCTCGCCGACAGATTTGCAGAAGCGTATGAATGGAAAGAAAAATGGAAAAAAAGCTCCAAAGTAGGCAAAGACATCAGCTTTGCCGTTAATAAAAAAGAATTTTCAAGACTGGAAGACAGTTTGCTGCAACGCATCATCAAAAAAGTCACCGAAGATCAGTTGTCCATTGCCAAACCAGACAAGAAGCTGAATTTCTTTCAACTTACCTATGTAAACCGTGATGAGAAATTAAGTCAGCTGTTCTGCGAAAGACTACTGAAGACCAGTGCTGATTTTTATATTGAAACAAAAACACGCAGACTCAGGGGCAATATAGCACGCTTACAAAGGAACCTGGATAGTCTGGGAGGTGTGCTGGATAGAAAAACCTATTCGGCTGCGCAGGCTTCTGAAGGTCTGATCGATATCAATCCGGCATACACCACGCAGGCAGTATCGGCAGAAATTTCATCCCGCAACAAGTTTATACAGGGAACTATTTATGGAGAGTTGGTAAAGCAACTGGAAGTAAGTAAAACTTCACTCATACAGGAAACCCCCACCGTTCAAACGGTAGATTATCCCGAAATGCCTCTGAAAAGGAACAGGCTGCGTTGGTATGCGGGCGCAGTGGCAGGTGGTTTTATCGCCATATTCCTCACAGGCATCCTGATCCTTTTTACCTGGAAAGAGGAAGAATATGCAACCGCATAAAGCGATGCGCCGGGGTTTCTTTCATGCAATCTGTAAGGTCGCTCATGTTGGCTAGCCTTTTCCTGTTGCCATCTCACAAAGAGGATCGGTTATAACCGGTAAGAGAAGGATAGTTTTGCCTGAAAATTCAACACATCATACCCATTCCTGAAATAATTGGTGGGGGAGGTAAGTGGTAAATAATCAAAATACCACCATTGATAATTCAGCGAACGGGTAAGGCTCATCTGTGCAGACAGGAGGAACCGATGATATAACCAATCGGCAGAAACCGCAGTAGAAAGATCTACCCAATGGCGGCGGAAATCTTTGGATTCTGCAAACGCATTGTAATAAAAATCTTCATTCCGAACGATCCGCTCAAACGTTACCCCAAGTTTTCTGATCCCTTTTACCCAGGCAATGCCCACCATCTGGCTATTGCTGCCCGGCCCTATGGCAGCGCCTAGTACCTGGCCTTTGTGCGTGTATCCCTGTCGTACATAATCATTAAGATACCAGCTTTGTGCATCTTCAATAAGTCCGGCCACTGCCGGTAACTGCATTTGTGTTACCTCAGAGGAAAATTCCAGGAAACTGTTGTTCCTGGCAGCAAACAACTTTCTAAAACCGGCGATATACGCCCGGGGATAAGAATGATCTGCCAGCACATTTACCAGGTTGGGGGATTTATCATTGCGGCCAAATTCAACATAGAATTCTGCTTTCTCCTCTGGCATCACATATCTCGCAAACAAAGAACCGAGTGAAGCTTTTTTACCCTGCTTTTGACTATTCGACTTTATAATACCTTCCAGTGGGAAGATGTCGGCTATACCAGAGATATCTGTATTGTACAGATAAGAAGCTTTCGCAAAACCGATATACAAACCTTTGATCCATTTAGGTTGCCAGCTCAACACCATTCCTGTAAGGTATCTTCCTGTTTCGTTTTTAGGTTTGTATAAATAGCCGGCGCCATTCGTATATACCCGGTTAGACTCGGGAGGAAGAATCCCGGAACTGCTTAATTGCCCGGCCACCAGCTGCCATTCAAAACTACCTGCACCTGTTTGCAAGGGAGTGCTTGAATTAAAAGTAAAATGCAGAAAACCAGCTGCGTTATTGCTCATCACAAGGGCATTGCGCGTACCCGGCCCCCACCAGAGATTTTCAGTTGAAATACCAAGAGAGAATCCTTGGGCGTTATAGCGTATACTGGATTGACCACCGAATATTTTCTGGTAAGATGTTTTACCAAACCGTTCAGGTATATCTGCTTTATTGAGCCATTGGTAATAGCGGGTCCAGGTAGTATCAAAATTCTGTGTAAAAAAAGTTTCAAAGGAATTGTTTTGAGATACTACCAGTTCGGGTTGTAGGGTTACCGACCAGTTTCTGTAATGCAACTGAATGCCACCTGAGATCTTCGCAGTTACCCCTTTTGCAGGGATCAACGAACCATCGTTACCACCAAAAGGATGATGGGTATTGTAAACCTGCTCCATACCCAATGGCATATAGGTAAGAGAAGGATATTTTGACTGTTTATTTTTGATGCCGGATTGCCATCCGGTAAGGGTATCGGCGACAGCCAATTCTTTCAGGTAAGAACGGATCATGAAACTGTTATCGGTATTGCCTTTGCCCAGTAACTGGCTCCTTCTGGCAAATTCATAGATGCCGCCTCCGGACAAAAAACCGGTTTGCGCATCGCTGGTTGTTAAAGACCCCAACAGGATCACCACCCCGAATATTCTGTATAAGCTACCTGCCATTTTTATTCTTTTGATAGAAGAGATCTTACTTTACTACAACAAATATTGAATACTCAGCCTGCTATGCAGGTTGAAACGTTTACTTTCTTTTTCCCATGCATAATTTGAACTGTTAATGAATTGCAGTTTGCCTGTGAGCACCATGTTGTTGATCTTATATTGAGGCAACAAACCAATACTCAGATCTACCCACTTATCAGTATGGTACTGTGGGTCTCTTTCCACTCTTTCTATCATCAATCCCAAACGGTTCCATCCCTTTACCCAGGAAGCCTGGGCTGTTTGTACATTACTGCCCAAGCCGGCACCGGCTCCCATGATCTGGTTATTGTGTGTATAGCCCTGTTTTACTTGCCCATGCACATACCAATTGCCGGCATCTCGAACCAGGTAGTCGGGCGACTGGCTCATTTGTGTTGTTTCTAATCCGAGGTCGAGGTACGTATTGTTGACCAAAGGCAGGATCTTTTTAAACCCAAAAAGGTAGGCCCTGGAATGAGAGGGCGACATTACATAGTCACGCACATTTACACCATAATCGTTAAACCCGTATTCAACATATAACTCAGCTTTTGCTTTTGGCAGCATCCATCGGAGAAAAAAAGAAGCCAGCTGGTCTGTGCGTAAGGCATCGTCACCCGCCGCATTCTGTTTCTGAAATGGTTTGAGAAGAATGGGCAGGTATTTATTCAGTGCAGAACTGCCGGAGAGTGAAATATCTTCTGAGTAGCGTTGCATGGCCCTTGTCATACCCAGGAATAAACCCGGTACCCATTTGGGTTGATAACTGATCACAAAAGCATTCAGGTAACGGGCACTATTGGAAAGGGATGCCGTTTTAAGATGATAGTTTTCATAGGCATTATTATTATCCGAATTAAGTTGCCCGCCTATTAACTGCCATTCAAGTGTACCGATACCAATATTGACCGGTTCTTTGCTGCTGATGAACCCATGCAAAAAACCGGGGGCATTATTACTCATCAATAGCGAACTGTGTCTGCCCGGCCCCCACCAGAGATGCTGGGTTGAAAGACCGGCAGAAAATTTACCAACCGATAACCTGATACTTGACTGACCCGGGAGAAGTCGGTTGGGGCGTATACCCGTATTAACACCGTAACTGGCATTGGTTTCATAGGGGCTATTAACAGCAAAATGCCATTCAGGCTGCAATTGCATTTCAAGCGGACCAAGGGCAAGATAAGCCCCCACAGAAACAAGCGACTGATACCCTTTTGCAGCGATCATGGCACCATCGTTCCAACCATAGGGATGATGGGAATTGTATTGCTGAATAATACTGACAGGAAGAAACCCCAGTTTGCCTTTGTTACCTGCAAAAGAAAAAATTTGTTGATACTGATGGGAAGCTGACTGGCTCTGAAAACTGTATAGTTGATCCCATGATAGTTGATTAGCTGCGGTGATGGGCCTTACGGCAAAAGAAAGCGAGGAATCTATTTTCCCCATCAACTGCATGGTTCTGAAAACCTCATCGGCAGCTGAACCCACAGAAACTACCTGACCCGCCAAGAGAAAAGGAAAAAAAAGACAGGTAATAACAGCGAGTGAAAACCTGGCAATCGAAAATCGGAATAAGCTGCTTGTCAAGAATATAGTTTTAAACATCTAAAATAAACTATTAATTAAGAACCTGAGATGAAAGAACCCACACCAGTTGAAAGAGCACTAAAATGGTTGAATTGGTAGCAGGAGAATTTTATCCGGTGTTTAAACAACTAAATAAAACCCTTTATCTATATAGGTTTACATCGTAAACAGCTGATTTCCAAAGAATGTGTAATAAATTAGCGAATCTTTGACATTTTTTTATACTTTTGAGCCTACATCGGTTACCCCCCAAAAATCTGCTGTATTAAGAAGACAAATAAATATAACCGTAATATTTATGCTGCTCACTGCTGTTACTCTATTTCTGTCTGCGCTAATGGGGACCGTAATTTGTATTCGCTCTGTTATCTCAGTAGCCAGAATTAAGCACTTATTTGACGAACCTTCTGAAGAAAGAAAAATCCATATATACAAAACTCCCAATCTGGGTGGTGTAGGTATATATTGCGCTTTCCTTTTTGCGGTAACGCTTGTCATGCCGGTACAGATATTACCCTATTTCAACAGTTTTGTAGCCGCCAGCCTGATCATTTTTGCTATCGGTTTAAAAGACGACCTCGTAGGCATGGGACCTACCAAAAAATTTCTTGCACAAACTGCCGCTGCCTGTATCATATCTATTCTGGGCGATATTAGACTCACTAGTTTTCAGGGGCTCTTTGGAATTGGTGAAATCAGTTACCCTTTAAGCATACTGCTGACTATCCTGATTTTTATTTTCATCTACAATGCCTATAACCTGATTGATGGTATTGATGGATTGGCGGGTGGGTTAGGTTTACTGGGAAGTCTCGTATATGCGGTATGTTTCTACCTGCAGGGCAGCCTGGGTGAATGTATGCTTGCCATTGCATTCTCGGGAACATTGATCGGTTTTTTATATTTCAATATTTCACCGGCAAAAACATTCATGGGCGATACCGGTTCATTATTTACCGGCTTTATGCTGTCTGTATTCTGCATCCGCTTTATTGAACTGAACAAATCGGGGGATGGCTTTTTCCAGTCAGCTCCAGCTTTCGCCTTTGCTACCATTATTATTCCTGTAGTAGATACGGTACGTGTATTTATGTTACGGATTCTCCGCGGCCGCTCTCCTTTTATTGCAGATAATAATCACCTGCATCACCGTTTTCTGACCATGGGTTTTGCTCATATGCAAACAACCGGAATTCTGATTGCATCCAATGCCGTTTTCATAGGAGCAGGAATTTTACTGCAGAATATCGGTAATGCTCAATTAATCAGTTTTCTCCTGTTTCTCGCTATTATGATTAACTTCTTTTTCTGGAACCTTTCCAAAAAAGAGAAAGTACAGGCTGAAGTACTTCCGTTAAAAGAAATACAGAATGAAAATATTCATTTGGAAAAGAAAGGATAGGCTATTCTCCTGAGAAATATACATCACCTCCTTATTTCTATCAGTTCCCTAAGGCTGCCGGTCGGGGAGGCAGTGAAGAGAACATCTTACTGACCAGTTTTGAATCAGCGAAGAATATCTGCCAGACGGTTAAAAAAAGAATCAGAAAATCTGTACGAAAAGATTGGTGTTGCTGGTACCACATTTCCAATTCGCCTTTATAGGGTGAAATGACCGTATCATAAAAGTGCTTTGGATCATTTTTATGTTCAGACATCATCTTTTCCTCATCCCTGAATACAATTGATCCAATACCGGTAATGCCCGGTATCACATTGTATATATTCGCCTTTACATAATCAGAATAGGGCTCAAATGTTTTATCTACGAGCGGCCTGGGTCCTACAAAGCTCATATCCCCTTTGATCACGTTTAATAATTGCGGTAATTCATTCAGCTTAGTGGGTCGCAGAAATTTACCCATGGGTGTAACCCTTGCATCGCCCCGTAAAGTGATCAGACCTGTACCGATATTGGGACTGTTTTTCAACATGGTCGCAAACTTGATAATATTAAAAGGCCTGTTTTTGAACCCGATTCTTTGCTGGTAATAGAAAAGATAACCTTCGCCGGTTAACTTCATCAAAGGTATCAGCACTACCAGGAGCGGCAACAATACTATGATCACACAGGATGCGAAAAATATATCAAAAAACCTTTTTACATACAGGTACATAGCGGCTACATTTTTTTGTCTAAACCCAATCCTGTTTCAATATGTTCGAACTCCGGAATATACTTTTTAAGCCAGCCAACAATAGAGGCTTTAGATGTATTGTCTGCCAGCAGCAGTGCTTGTAACTCCTCAATGATCACACCAAAACTTTCGATGCTATGGGAACTTTGTTTTGAAATTACACCCAGGCTATTATACCTGTTCAGCGAGTATTGCTCATCATCTGTGTAAAACTCTTCATACAATTTCTCGCCGGAGGTATCGGTGGTAAACAGATATACCGGGTACTTTTTTTCTTTCAGCAGATACATCTTATCTCTGGCCTCGGCTTCTGACTGGCAGATATAGGGAGTAAACCCTTTATCCTTTAATAAAACCGGAAAGATATCTGCAAAGCGGATCAGATCCTGTTTCATATCCAGTTTAGGGAAAAATATTTCTGCCGTTTTACCCAGCACACAGGCCAGCAAACAAATTTCTCCTGACTCCTGTGGAGATACAAAGAAACGGGTAACATCCTCCGGGCAGGACAGTGGTTGCTCTTTTTCTATCCGGTTAAGGAAACCTTCGAGCAGACTGCCATTCGAAAAAGCCACATTCGCAAATCTGGCAGTGGTGATCTTAAAATGTGATGAATAAGCCAGAATCAGCTCTTCCATCATCTTTTTACTGGCACCCATGATATTTACCGGATTGGCCGCTTTATCGGTAGATACACAGAAAAAATGATCGGGTGGATACTGGATCAGCAGGTCCAGTAATCCTTTGGCTTTGATCAGGTTATTCTCCAGTAAAGCCTCAATGGAAAAAATATCTTTCTCGCTTCTGACATGTTTGTGCGCCGCAAAATTGGCCACAATATGGAAAGGCCCATGCGCCTTAAACAGTTTGAAAAAAGCCGGATTATCAAATGACAGTGGGTATGTATAAAATTCACTGGGTATATACTGATCTCTGGTACTGCGCAGGTCTCTCACCAATTCTGTTAAGCCATTTTCATTAATATCAACCACCACCAGTTTGGCAGGCTTGAACAGCAAAGCTGCTTTGATAAAAGAAGACCCGATAGTACCCGCACCGCCAATGACCAAAAGTTGTTTACCGGTGATATTAGCCGATAAAGCTGCTTCATTAGCTGCGATGTCTTTTGTGAAGAGGCTCTCTGACCTTTGCAGAAACTGAAGTATAAAAGCGTTTGTATCCATTTTCCGAATTTAAGGCTGTTTTACAAAAGATCCGATGGTTTGCCGGATCCCTTCTTCACTGCTTAGTGGCAGTTGTTTGCCCAAAGCAGTTGCTATTTTATGATTGCTGACCACATAACTTTCTGTGAGCTTCTGTAGTTTTTCTGTGGTTAACGGCAAATGTAATATATCGCCCGCTTTGGCAAGCATCTTTACCCATTTTACAGGAATTTTCCACATCACAGCCGTTTTACCCATTACCGAAGCAATGAGGGTAACCAACTGGTTGGTAGAAAGAGGGGCATCATCAGCCACCTGATAGATCCCGGATGCTACCTGGCTGTTTTTAAGTAAAGAATCTATGACAAAACAAAGATTACTGATACCCAGAAAAGAACGCTGGTTCTCAAATGCTCCAAGCGGCCAGGGAATTCCCTTCTGCAGTAATTGATATAGTAATGTGAGATTGCCTTTATTACCGGGCCCATGAATCATACAGGGCCTGAGGATAAAATATTGTTTACCGGCGGGCAGGGGACGGGATTGAATATATTCTTCCGCCATCAGCTTGGATTTACCATAATCTGTCTGGGGAGTGGCGGGCATTTCTTCGGTTAACACACCCACTACTCTATCGGCTGCCGCTTTTACAGAACTCATAAAAATAAAACAGGAAGCTTCTGATACCAGAAAGGCATCATACAATTTCCGGGTAAGTTCATAATTGATCTGGTAATAACTATCCGGCTCCTGTACCCGGCGCAGATCATGCGCTTTTCCGGCAAGATGCAGTATAGCAGAGCCTGGTATCCATTGATCGGCTGCCAGCGGCTTGCGGAGATCAAGTGCTACGCATTCAATGCCAGAATTTGAGGCAAAATAACTGCCTACATTCTGACCTACGAAGCCGGAAAACCCGGTAACATATAGCACGCGTTTTTGCATCAACAAAAGATTGACAGAATAATGGGCGGGAAAATAAGAAAAAACTGCGGGAGAAAATCAAATTGGCAGCCTATTCAGGGCTATGCCGGCAGAAAGAGTCATAAAAGCAGCGGAAAAGAAAGCACTATGCTTTCCTGCGGGAGAAGATATTCAGGATAAAAGGTCGTATATACTCAGTAGACTTCTTAATGTACTTCAGAGAAAGTAACAAATAACCGGTTCTGACTCCGTTTTCATTACAGGCCCTGATGATCTCTTTGTTAAGCAGAAAACGGCTATAAAAGGTCTGGTTACTTACGCCGCCGGGACGCATATATACCAATTCCTTTGGTATATAACTATAACTGATCCGATGGGTATACAAAAAGCGCATGATTAACTCGTAGTCGGAAGCAATCACATAGTCTTCCTGGTATAACCCAAATCTTTCATAACAACTACGTTTTACGTAAAAGGTAGGATGGGGAGGCATAAAGCCGTACTGAAAGGACCTTATATTGAATGAACGTGAAGAATAGTGACGTATTTTTTTTTGCAGATCGGTGGGACTTACAAAAGCGATATCACCGAAAACGGCCTCACAGTTATTCTCTTCAAAGGCGCTCACAATGTCTGCAACAGCAGTATGCGACGAAAAGAAATCATCTGAATTCAAGATACCCACAATATCGCCGGTAGCCAATGCAATCCCTTTGTTCATGGCATTGTACATGCCTTTGTCTTTTTCTGACAAAAAAACAGCCACATGCGGAAACTGAGAAATAATCGTACAGGTAGCATCAGTTGACCCTCCGTCGATCAATATGTGTTCGATATCCACATGATTCTGACACCTTACACTTTCAAGTGTATCACGGATCGTATCTGCACTATTAAAACAAACTGTTATGATAGAAACTTTCAAAAATTAGATTTTTTTATCAATAATCGCACGGTAAATAACTGCCTGTTCCGCTATAATTTTATCACCTTTAAAATTACTGGCAAAAGTAATAGAATTATCAGCCAGCAATGAGTATTCATTTTCATTCAAAAGCATGCTTTTGTCTATTCCGGATTGTAAATTCAACGGATCCAAAAAGAACCCGTTATACCCATCAATAATAAAGTCATTGCGTGTGCCTATCGGAAATCCAAGCACAGGAGTACCCACAGACATGGCTTCAATAATAGTTAAGCCAAAAGTTTCATAATACAATGAGAGTTGCAGCAGGAACTTTGACCTTTTAATCAATGAAATTGTTTCCTCATTTGTTAACTTACCGAAATACTGCAGATTGCTGAAACTAACCATTTCGAATGGGAGATAATCTGGTGCAGTACCCACAATAGCAATGCGCAAATCAGGGTTATTTCTACACAATGAAAGTAGGTATTCTGAACCTTTTGACTCCTCTAATCTCCCTACAAAAATAAGATCGAAATCTTTTTGCAGATCTATTGATTGTAAATTATAAGAGTTAATATAATTAGGTTTTAAAACAAGTTTTTCAGCAGGGAAAAGTTTTCTTTCTATTAAAAAGTTCTGTTGAAACTTTGTTAGAACGAAAAAATAATCAATGTAAGAAAATGTTTTTAATTTTTTAAATACCCAGAATGCCATAACAGCAATCATGGATCTGACTTTAGATCCGGTAAAGCACCTGTACCGGATGGCATCAAACGCATAAGGTTTATCCAAGCATTTTGTGCATATATTCCCATTCCTGAAAAGAATTCCCTTAACACATCCAAACCTGTAGTTATGGAGGGTATGAATTGTGCTGGCGCCAGCTAATTTGGCTGCAATAAAAACACTTGTAGAAAGTAATGGAAAGAAATTATGACAATGCATGATTTCAATCTTATTCTTTTTTATCAAAAAATATATTGTAAAGAAATGTTTCCACGAAAAGAAAACATTGAATAAAATATTCATAAAGTTTGCGCCATCTGTTCCAACATTGTATTGATATACGTTGTTTGGCCCTAAAACTGCCTTAAGGTCCTGTGCCTCTCTGTTAAATACAAGATCTTCACCACCAATTAAACTTTGTCTGTAGAAATTATGAACCAGTAATATCTTCATAAAAATTGTGTAAACAGCTGCCCGCAGCTAAAACTGCAGGGAATCAGAACAGGTTAGAAGCTGACTTTGCTATCCGTTTTTTTGTGAACTTCGGAAAATTTCGTTTAATAAAATGGATAACCTTTCTTTCTAAAGTTTTAAAATAAAAATAAAGTTTTATACCCAGGCGGTTGTCTTCATATTTCAAGGCAATAGAAACATATTCAAGGTAGGTGCCTATACTATTGGATTCAGAAAATCCATTGGCAGACACGGTACTCAAACATTCTTTTAAGTAAATAATTTGGGCTCCTTTTTGCAAGAAATTATAGAATAAATCAAAATCAGCGGCATACAAATATTGTAGATCAAAACCTCTGCTTCTAAGCAGTTCTGTTTTTGTGAAAGTACTTTGGTGCTGGATGGTCATCCCCTTCCAGAGTTGTTGAATGGGTCTGGGAATTTTCATCACCTTAAAAGAACCGTAAGAAACCTCATGATTGCCGTATATCAAATCACCCTCCGAAACAGCCTGATTGGAAAAGATTCGATGTAGTATTTCGGGTGAATAAAAAACATCGCCGGCATTCATGAAATTAACCCAGTCTCCTTTACAATAAGGAATGGATTTGTTCATTGCGTCATAAATTCCTTTATCAGGTTCACTCACAATAATGTCAATTTTATCAGCATACCTGTTTACAATCTCAAGGGTATTATCGGTAGAGCCTCCATCTATGATGATGTATTGTATCCGGGGATACTCCTGATTCACAACGCTTGCAATAGTTTCTTCAATATGAGAAGCTCCATTATAAACAACCGTAACAATACTGATCAAAGGAAGATCTTGATATAACATTCAATATAAATTAACGTAAAGTTATCCAGCCGTATTTTACTAAATCAAACCGTAGAATTATAAAACACTGATACTTACTTAATGGCGGTAGCTGTATTACCCAATGCGGCTAACCTTTCCTTATTTTTAACGGAAGAGATATAGAATAAATTACCGATAATAAAGAGTATCAAAGCATTATTCAAAGACATTGCTGTAAATAAAATAAAATTGAATAATATAAAAGCAAACAGATAATAGATATTGGAGAGATTCCTGCGGATAGAAGCAAATATAGCAAGTGGAATAATCAGTCCAAAAATACCCAATTCAAAAAATCCCATTCCGTATCCACTTAATATCCGGCTGTATCCGGTAATTTTAAAATTGTAAACAAATAAATTCAAATACTCTCCACTCTCTTTTTTTTCTAATATATATTTTGCAAAATTACCATACCCTTTCGGTAGCCCATATTCTTCTGACAAACTGATTATCGGAAAGTAAGCAGCATTAAATCTCTCCATGATACTTTCATCCACATAAATCATTTGTGGGTTATTTAAAACATAATAGATGATCGATGATAACCTTGTGCCATCGAATATCGGTTTTATCAGAAAAAAGACAGCTACAGTAATAGTGGCATATAACAAAAACCGGAGAAAGAATTTAGGTTTGGATTTAATCAAAAGAAAAATAAAATAAATTACAAATGCAATTACCAACACGGCTATAGCAGTAGAAGAGATCGCCAAAAAGAAGAATTGAAAGATTAAAAAATACAAAAGCTTTTTATCTTTTCTATCATAATAGTTCAGGAAATAAACAACCACCAGCAAAAGGATCATAGTTCCGTAATAGGTAGGTTCCGGCGATAAACTGATCACTCCCCTGCCCTTGATTCCGCTATAAGCAGATCTGGATAACAGGAAAGTAAGAAATTCGTGATAAACCAATTTTTGAATCATGGCTACGATACCCCATACCAAAACAAAAGCTTTGAAATATCTGTACGGAAGACCATTGTAATGTTTCAAAGTTAAAAAAACACCCAGGGGAACCACCAAAATGGAGATATAATTAGTAAAACTGAGAAAGGCCCGAAAATCGAGGGGCGATAACACCAGCATAATAAGGGCTACATAAAAAACAAAGAAATAATACAAAGAAACTTTGGGCAGCTTCGTTTTCCATTGAGAAACCAGGATCATTACAGCAAAAACAAGTGCATTGGGTTGTGTATCAGTACCTAAGTGAAGAATATTGAGATAGGGAAAAAAACAAAAAAGAAGTAACAGAAAATACTTAATGTTAGTAACATTAATCGATATACTACCAATATTTCGGGGAAGAGGATTTTTCATTAATATATCACTTGAAAGAAGATGTAGTAGTTCACTGAATATTTTCAATACCTGAGTAAAGATATTTCAGAAAAGCAATGTTATAAAAATCAGATTCAACTATATCCATTCATTTTTATGTTCCGGATATAATACTCCAGTAGACATTTCGTGTTTACTAACCTAAAAGGTTTCTTAAAAGTAATTTCACTCGATTTTCGAAATAGTTATAAACCAGATAACTGATAAAAATTACTGCTGTAAAATATGAAAAGAAAAACCAGTTTGAGAGAATTACTTTGTACTCAATTTTGGGAAACACAGCTACAACTAAAAGCTGTATGGGAAAATGAATCAGATAAACAGTATACGTAAGGTTACCAATACTGGTAAAATAGTTTACCGGAATTTTGTCAAATAAAGGAACATATTTGAATAAGAATACAATTGGAAAAGTAACTACAAAACTGAGAAACAAAGTTCGCAAACTCAGGTTCCAAAATAAGTTTGCATCAAGAAAGCCGGTTTTCTCCAGGGCTATATAGCTAAGAACTATTAAAACAATAAAAAAGGCCTTTTTAAAAGCGGAGCTAATTACATCAAATAGCTGCATTGACAAACAACCTGCTATGAAAAAGTATAAGCAGGTAAGTATATCTGCGGTAAACACAAGGTTAAGTCGTTTTAAGATAATTGCAAATAAAAAAACAAGTAGGGTCGTTTTAATTTTTTTGAAAAATCCGATGCTGGCGAAAAAGAAGAACAAACAATATATAAGAATCTCTACAGAGATTGACCAGCTGGGAGCGTTAAAAGTGAATTCCCCATTGCTCCATCTTTGAACAAAAAGAAGATTTTTAAAAAAGTCGATCTTAGAAATAGAAAAAATAAAATAAACCCCGGTTTTGTTACAATAGATTACCTGCAAAACAGTGACAATCAATAATGTAAGCAGGTGTAAGGGATATAAAAGGGAAAACCGGCTGATTACAAACAATCTCCATCCAACTTTTCTTTCAAGAATATCAATGGCATAAATTTTAAAGAAAATGATTCCACTGATATACCAAAAAATCTGAACAGCAATCAACCCATTATCGTAACAAGGCTTTAAAATTGAATAAAAGGGTTGACTTTCCCGAATAGCTGCCCATTGTTCGGAAGGAATGGGGAAAAAGAAATTTTGAAAATGCCAGATAAGAATGGTTATAGCCAGAGCAAACCTGACTAATTCAAGTGATTTTAAATCTGCATTATATTTTCTCAACTTATTTTGAAATAGAATCAGGATATGATATAATCACTTATAGCTTACTCGCGTTTTTAACTGCCAGGCTGTAGTCATCTTGCAATTTACCGGGCGGATCCGGCAAAATCCAGTCAAGTATTTTGGCCACTTTTAATCGTAAAGCAATTGAAAAGAGCAACCTGTTATGATTCTTTTTGGTGAAAAGATGCAGGTTTGTGCCATTTGAATACAGGTTCATATTATATTTTTCGGCCAATACCTGTAGCGTTCGCAAACTATACAATGCAATATGCTGCCCGGTTTCGGGCATAATATACCACCAGTTATCAGGTAAGATATGTTTATGGGGCTGTAGCTCAGTTGATATAAACAGATCATTACCCAAAAGAAGTATCTTTTTCAATTCGTCGAGAGGATTTTCAAGATGTTCAAATACCTCAAACGCAGTAATGAGTTCGTAGTTAATACTACCATCATCTTCAAAACCAGCAGCAAATAGGTTTGTACAGAATTTATCCGACAGAAACATATCGTATCCTTGATCCCGCATTGATCTCACCAGGATACCATAACCACCTCCATAATCAAGAAACCGTTTGTTTTTATTATAAAATATTTTTATCAGGGTTTTAAGTAAAGGCAGTATCATTCTGTTCCGCGAGAGTAAGCCAATGTCCTGCGAAGTGATAGCAGATGCATACGCTTCTGAAAGCCAGTAAGGTGTTTCTGTTTGAATAAATTCACAGGATGGACATTGATAATACTGTACGTCATACCTGGTAAGTATCAATGCTTTGAATATTGGATCAGAAGCAGCACCACAAATTTTACAGGAAACCATAAATTATTGGATATTAGATTGAATTTCTTCTTCAATTAAAAGGTCAAGAACGTCATAAAAGTTCATGTCGTAGTTCCACTGTAAAATGGACTTAGCATCTTGATTATCGCCATATATATCCAGAATATCACTTGGTCTGAATAAATCAGCAGAAACTTTGATCTTATCAGTAGAAATAGATAATTTACCAAAAGTATATTCAATAATGTTTCGCAGCGAAATACTCTGTCCCGAACAAATAATAAAATCCCTCGCTGAAGGCTGCTGAAGTATCAGCCACATCGCTTCAACATATTTTGGCGAATATCCAAAATCCCGTTTCACATCAATATTGCCTACTTCCAATAACCAGTCAGGATTATTTCTGTTCTTCACGGCATTACTGATCACCTTTTTTACAAAAAAATTAATGCTTCGCAGAAAAGATTCATGGTTAAACAGTACTCCGTTGCTCGCATGCAAATGATAACATTCCCGGTAATTCACAATTGTCCAGAAAGCGGTTGATTTAGAAATTGCATACGGACTGAGCGGATGCATGGGTGTTGAGAGTGTAACCGGCAGAGAGGTAACCGCTCCATACATTTCGCTGCTGGAAGCCTGGTATAATTTTGTTTTCGGGCTGATCAGTCTGATGGCCTCCAGTAAATTTAAAACAGATATGATGTTGAACTGAATGGTACCGATCGGCTGCAGAAAAGATAATCCAACTGAACTTTGTGCTGCCAGATTATAAATTTCAACTGGTTTATACTTAGAAACCAAATGGATGACCGCTGATAAATCACAGAGATCACATTCTTCAATAACTACATTTTTATCAATGCCAAGATATTTCAGGTTACTCAGGTTAGCAGAAGAGGTACTACGAGTAATTCCTAAAACACTATAATTTTTTTCAAGCAAAAGTTTTGCCAAATATGCGCCATCCTGGCCGGTAATACCTGTAATGATCGCATTTCTCATATGATTGAACGGTAAAATTCCATTGTTTGCGTATAGGTCTTATTCCAGGAAAACAACTGTAACCGTTTGTTCCCCTTTGCAATCAGTTCCGTTCTCACAGCCTGTTCATTAATCAGTTTCTCTACTGCACTGAAAATAGCATCAGCATCACTACCATCAAAATAAAGGGCAGCATCACCGCCAACTTCCGGTAGCGAACCGCCATTGCTTAACAGGCAGGGACAATTACAGGAAAATGCCTCTAATACCGGTATACCAAACCCTTCATATAAACTGGGAAAAATAAAAGCTTCCGCATTAAGATAAAGATTGGCTAGTATACTATCCTTAATTCCATAATATTTCACTTGTTGACTAAGCCCAAGTTTCTGTATAAAATCTAAATCGCCTGATGTGAAAGCCCCACCGCCCGCACAAACGAGGTTTATTTGATACTTTTTTAAAAGGGGCCCAATAGATTCTAAACAAAAATGAAAGTTTTTATACCCTTCTCTACTGCCCACAAACAAAATATAAGGCGCCTCTTCCAGTTTAGCACCGAGTCCCATTTGTGCCTGAAAAGAACTACCTAAATGGATAACCTCAATTTTAGCGGGGTTCACACCATATATTTCAACCAGATCTTTACGCGTTGCCTCAGATATCGCAATTACTTTAGGTGCTTCATTTATTAATATTTTTTTATTTCTGACAAGGGCCTTGTCTAATCCTAGTTGAGGGAATTTGTCTGAAAACTTTTCATGAATCATGTCCAGAAAAGTGATGGTAAAAGGTTTATTCTTAAGCTCTTTCAGGAAATAAGTATCATAGTAAGTAGGATGCAGCAGGTCGAATTTACCTTTTCGAATCTGATGTGTACTATACAGTTGATTTAATAAAAGCAGTAGTCGCCCTTTACCTTTGAAAGTAGTATTCGGAAAAAATTTCTGGTATTGGAAATTAGTGAGTTCACTGATATAAGCATTGTTACTAAATAAAAGCGATAAATCTACCTCATCAACCCGCTGCATTCTTCCTGCATGTAATAACTCATAAAAGTATCTCGAAATACCCCCGAAATCCTGCCTGGCGAAAGTTTGATGATCATATAGTATTCTCATTGGCGCCGGTGTCTATTGGTATGTTTAGCAATTTTGAACTTTATTTTATCCTGTAGGGATATATGATATGTTTTTGCAAGAGACTTCAGATCGAGTTGCAATTGTGGAACAACAAAATCGGGATGAGTAATAACCTCCATTTCAGCCGTTTTCTGTGTTGCCGGCTTACTGAAATGTTCATGTGTTGATCCATCTCCGAATCCAATATTTTTTACCAGACTGGTTCTTGGTATAATACATAAACCGTGGTTGATCAGATTCAGAAAAAGATATTGAAAGTCCCATGTATTTATTAAACCAGATTGAACTCTCTTAAAATCATTTACAAGTGCTTTGGCTATTTTCTTATCCGGGTATATATTTTCAATTTGCTTCTGCTGCAAAAAAGTATCAAGTAGCAGAAAGTCTTTATCGTAGGCATTCCAAACACGTCTCCATGAGGCCCATCCCCAAACATGTGTTATCGTTGAGAAATAGTAAGAGGCATCTCCAGGTAAATCATTTTCCTGAAAATTAACCCCGCTGATATGCCTTACCCTATTGTCACACCGATATTTGTCTAATAAAACAGTACAAAAGGTAAAAAAACTCTTATTCGGAAGGCAATCATCTTCCAGAACAATCCCTTCTTCTTCCTGTTCAAAAAACCAGCTTATTGCTGAGCTGACCGCATTTTTACATCCTAAATTGGTTTTCCTGATATTTGTTTTGACTGTACAAGGCCAATCAATATTACCTAATACATAGTCTCTAACGGCTGTAACATTTACTATATCGCTTGCATTATCTGTTCTTGGACCATCAATTGCTATGTATAATTTAGAAGGCCTTGCCTCTCTGACTGCCTGAAAAACCTGTTTTGTACAGTCAGGGCGGTTAAAAAGGAGTAACAAAACAGGAGATACATTTGATGAAACTGTCATACAAAAAACTCGAATATGGAAAAATAAAATTTCGTTGAATCAAATGAATAACAGCCGAAACAATTAATGTGTCATAATCATTATGCGACGGTAAATTCTATTCACGAGCACATACATGTTAACAGTAGAACTCAATAAGGGTGGGACTGCAAATTTAATCCACTTTAAAAAAGGCAGTTGTGTAATTACTCTTTCCACAAAGATCTCTTTTAGATCATCAATTCTATTATCAACCAATTGTTGATATATAAAAATAAGATACAAACGGCTATATTTTTTTTCTTTAGATGAAAGAAAATAAGTGAACCCGTAGGTATCGATCAAAGTATGGATCAATTCGGAATACTCCCTTTTAAAGGCCTCAAGAATTTTCTCTAATTTAATTGGGTTATCATGATCGCGCCTGATAGAATATCCTGCTTCATTGAAGGCCACTTTTGTGTACCGCAAAACAGAGAATGTATAAGAAATATCCTGCACAACCCGGTACTTAGCATCGAACTTAAAATGTTTCCTGAAAAAGTTTTTATGAACAAGTACGGAGCAGGCATAATGCCAATAAATAAAACAAGAAACGGGAGATGTTATTTTAGGAACCATGGAAAACCTAATAGGGTTTTCTATCAACTGTTGCTTTTCTTCTAATAACATTTTTGTATCAGAAATAACAGCTTCCGAACCTGGGTTCTTAATTAGTGTATCTACCTGCGACTGAATATGTTCCGGCTGGTATAAATCGTCATGACTTAACCATGAAAAATACTCACCCTTCATTACTTCAATTCCCAATTCCAGAGCAGAGGAAACACCACCATTTTCTTTTTCGAAAAACCGTATCTTATCCCCGTAACTTAATGCAAGATTTCTGGTTTTATCTCCATCAGTTGAACCGTCATTTACAACAATCACTTCAACAAATGGATATAATTGAGCCAATGCGCAATCAATTGCCTGCTCCATATAATTAGTTCCATTGTAAACCGGGATAATAATACTTACCAACGGGTAATTTTCAATACTATCCATTTTTCCTCCAAACTCGTCTATTAATAAAACCGGTATAACTCAGAATAATTTTAACTACCTTATCAGATACTCCTGGTGCAATATAATCTCTTACCTCACTGATGGATCTTTGTTCGTTCCTTTTGGCACTGATTGCTATCGGGATAGATGCCAAAACACTAGGGGAGTCTAATCCTGTCATAATAACTGCGCCTTCCTCCATTCCCTCAGGTCTCTCATGAACTTCGCGCATATTAAGTGCAGGGAAGTTCAGTATTGATGATTCTTCTGTAATGGTTCCACTGTCAGAAATCACGCAAAAAGCTCTGCTCTGCAATTTTATGTAATCGAAAAACCCTAGTGGTTTAAGGTTTTGAACCAGGGGGTGCAGTTTTATCTTAAACGCATCTAATCTTTTTTGTGTTCTTGGATGCGTTGATAAAATGACAGGGTATTGATACTGATCACATAGGTCATTTAGGATACCGGCAATCTTATTCAAGCTATCTTCCGTATCAACATTCTCTTCCCTGTGTGTACTAACTACAAAGAATTTTTCTTCTGTGAGACCCAACCGTTCCAACACATTTGACTGTTCAATTTTATCTTTATAAAACCCAAGTACTTCATACATCGGGCTCCCTGTTTTTATAATCTGGTCTGCCGGAAATCCCTCTTTCAACAAATATTCTCTGGCTATAGAGCTATAAGGCATATTTATATCAGCGGTATGGTCAATTATCTTACGATTGGTTTCCTCAGGTACCCTTTGATCATAACATCTGTTACCGGCTTCCATATGAAAAACAGGGATCTTTCGCCTCTTCGCTGGAATAACAGACAGGCAACTGTTAGTATCACCCAGCACGAGTAAGGCGTCCGGTTTTTCACTTTCAAGAACTTCGTCTACTTTGCAGATAACATTAGCAATGGTAACCGCTGCATTATTACCGGCTGCATCCAGAAAATAATCAGGCTTTCGGATGCCCAGATCATCAAAAAAAATTTTATTAAGCTCATAGTCAAAATTCTGACCAGTATGCACAAGTATATGATCTGTGTAAATATCAAGTTTTTCTATAATCCTGGATAATCGTATGATTTCCGGCCGTGTCCCAACAATGGTTATTACTTTCATTAAATAGGTATAAGTATTATTGGTGCTCCCTTGTTTTATTACCTCGCTTATCGGTAAGATTTTTCTTTTTCCATAGTGCCGAATGTGGGTCCTGAACCTGCACCTGGTCTGATGGCCGGGCTTCTTTTGTATAGTAATACAAGATAATAGATCTTCTCGCATGTCCTTCAGGAAAATTCAGCGGATTGGGTAAACCATGAAAACTAAAATCATGTGTATCAAAAACAACAAGCCTGTTGAACAATGGAGCTACTTCTTTGAGACAAACATCCCCGGTTGAATCATATAAACCAAATTCGCCGCCCCAACCATTTTGCCAACCCGGGTTTAGGTAGATAATCGCATTTATACGTCTGTTCAATCCCGTTGCATCGTGGTAGTTACCATCGATATGTACATCTAAGAGTCCACCCCTCACTGTCACATTTAACCCGCCGCCAGAATAATAAGGGTCTGGAATCAATTTAGGTATCCCGATCCTGTCAGACATTGCCTTTAATAAAATGGAGGAGTTAAGCATTTTTATGACTGGCAAGATGCCCGAAGGGATGTCAAATTCAGATTGCCATTTGGTTCTGAGTTTTACTTCAATTTCAGGATCATTTGAATGATCCCATATGTCAGAATCTAGAGAAGGAAAATCAAGAAGGCATTGCTTTGCCAATTCATCAGGAAGGAAATTATCAATTACCAGATGTTTAAACGGTTCTTCGAAAAAGTCAACTCCTGTTTTGGATAAACTTATTTTTTCGGCACAAGCTATAGCGGTTGCTTTTAATTCCTGTTGGGATTGTAAAATACTCATATAATTAATTTATATTTTCATAAAATTTTTATGCATTTGCACCAACATTGAGGACCAGGATGGAGGTTTATAAGAAGTCAGGTTATTGAATTTTGATGCATCCAAAGATCTGTCAATCACCACTTCTTCTGAAGGCGAGATAGTAATTTGTTTATCATAAATATCAGCAATCAGATTCAAAAGATCAAATTTGGAAATTGGATTACCTGCTATCTGATAAAGTCCAGAAGGAATATTTTCTTGAATTATGATATCTATGATTATTCTTGTCAACTCCGGTGTTGTAACACCTGAAAAAATAGCTTTTGTATATCCGAATATTTGATTTTTCTGAGATAGTAGCCAATCAACCAATCCATTTTTATGATTAGTAAGTTCATGTCCAATAATAGAAGTTCTTAATGTGATACCACAACCATACACAACTTCACCAAGAAATTTTGTTTTGCCATAAAGATCGTATGCATCTGAAGGGTCATTCTCAGTATACATCCCTTTTCTACCATCAAATACGCAGTCTGTACTGATATGTATTAACCTGAAACCATACTTTATTCCCAGAAATTGCAACTGGTGAGGTAATAAGGAATTGATGGAAATTGATTCGTAATGATTTTCAGCCAACGGTGATTGTTTGATTATCCCGATACAATTAACAACGAAGTCCGGTTTGAACTTAGAAATTACGTCCTCTAATGCATTAATATTCTTGGCGTCATCTATTGTCTCAATCATGTTATTGATTTTACCACCAAAGTAGTCCACCAATATTTGCTTATTTCGTACGACTGCCAGAACTGTAATATTTCTTTCCAAACAGGTCTTGAATAACTGAAACCCTAACATTCCGGTAGCTCCCAATACTAATATTCTCATATAGAAATGCTTGCTAATTCTTGTTTTACAAATGGAAGCCCTTTCAACAATGTTGATAATTCATTTTTAGTAAGTCGATAGGTATTATGCGAATTGTACTCATCAGTCAAAGTGATTTTAGTACTCCCCTCTTCAACGTATTTTGCATAGTTCAGATCTCTCGTATCAGCCGGTACTCTAAAGTAATCACCTAAATCAACAGCTTTTACAGCTTCTTCTTTAGATAAAAGCGATTCATATAATTTTTCGCCATGTCGGGTACCTATTACATTTATTTTACTTTTCGCTTTAAAAAGATCTACTAAAACTTCAGCTAAATCACCGATGGTGGCTGCTGGGGATTTTTGTACAAAAATATCGCCCTGCTGACTATTTTGAAAAGCAAACATAACCAGATCAACAGCATTTTCCAAAGACATCATAAATCTGGTCATGTTGGGGTCTGTAATTGTTATAGGCTTATTTTGTTTTATCTGATCAATAAAGAGAGGTATGACTGACCCTCTTGATGCCATTACATTTCCATAGCGTGTTCCGGATAACATCGTTTGTTTGATTGAAAGATTGCGCGACTTTGCAACCATCACTTTCTCCATCATTGCCTTTGACATACCCATGGCATTGATGGGATATACAGCTTTGTCGGTACTTAAAACAATAACCCTTTCCACTCCACTATTGATGGCTGCGTCTATCGTATTGGCAGTACCATACACATTTGTTTTAACAGCTTCCAGGGGATAAAACTCGCAGGAAGGCACCTGCTTCAGTGCTGCTGCTGAAAATACATAATCAACGCCACGCATAGCCGACTGAAGAGAATCAATGTCCCTCACATCTCCAACATAGAACTTGATCTTATCATTTCTATACTGGTGCCTCATATCGTCCTGCTTTTTTTCATCCCGACTGAATATTCTTATTTCTGCGATATCTGTATCTAAAAATTTATCCAGTACAGCGTTCCCAAATGAGCCGGTACCACCGGTGATCAGTAAAGTTTTATTTTCGAAAGGATTTATCATTTTGTAAGTTGATTAAAAACAGTTTGATAGGATTGTATGGTTATTTTTTGTAATTCTTCAAAATTAGCATCTTCGATTATTTTATTCACATTTATTTGTGCTGCTGAATCAACAAGGTAATCATCAGTCAGGGCTTTTCGCAAAGCAATTTCTATTATTTCCGGATCCTCAGGCGGAACGATTAGTCCCGAAACCCCGTTTGTTACCCATTCTGAAGCACAGGCTGTACAGGATTGAACAGGAAAGGCCCCCATCGACATCGCTTCCAGGAGGGAAGTGCTGATGGCATCTGAAATACTTAATCCAATGGATACTCTTGCCAAACTATGGTATCGTAATATTTCCTGATGCGGGGTATTACCGGGCAAAATAGTAACCGTTACTCCGGCATTCTGCGATAAAAGTTCTGCCGCTATGGCTACATCTACCCCCTCTGCATTTGAATAAATCACAATAGTGTACCCGGTAATGATATCGGCACATCTTTCCAGCGCCCGGATGGCCACCAATGCTCTGCCGGCCCATCCCTGGTACCCTTTCAGCATGATCAGTTTCCGTTTGGAAGTTGGCTCCGTGGCAGTGAGAACATTCCGAACCAACTTGGCATCTAATCCCCCTGTATTGGGATAAACCGGAAAAACGGTTCCTTTTAATCCAAATTGTTTTGCCAGTTCTACGTCACGCTTACATTCACAGGAATAGTAATTACAGTTTTCTACCACTCTTTTAATCAAAGGCTGATGGGCGGGCATCCGACCAAAAAGAGAAATATCACTACCCCAGTTGGTATGCCACCAAACGGGAAAAGAATGATTGAATAAATAATCACATTTTACCCTCGCAACCAGATATCCGGCTCCCTGGGTTTCTAAAGAATGAATCAGATCAGGCTGGATGCGTTGTATATATTTTTGTAACCTTTTGGAATAATAATCTGGAGAATATTTTGTCTGATAAAGTACAAATCTGGCATATAAAAAAGCGAAAACTTTTCCAAGCCCTACTTTATTCAACCATTGTATGAATGGATAATACGGAATACAGATATTAATACCCGTAAGCTCATTGTGAACACCCCGGTTATCATAGGCAGGGAATATATATAAGTCCCATCCCTGGTTTTTGATTTGACGTACCCAACGTACCGTATGGATACTTTCCGACATCGCTACAAAAAGAATTTTCATGGAAAGCTGGGCGCTGTTATCTGAGTATTTGATTAGTGTTTGTTTCGTACAACATTTACCAGCGGCCTAAGCATAGATTTTGCAAAATTCAGTGCCGTTAAGTAATACATAAAGATTCCGTCCATCAGTAAATACAGTTGGGACTCACCCAGTAAGGTTACTATGTGTTTGCGGTATTTATACTGTTGATGAAATGTTGTTATATAAAATAACGGCGAATAGGGTTGCGTTTCAAAAGGGTCAATACCACAAACTGCCGTATTATCAATTAATAATTTTATACCGTTATTCTTCAGATGAATACTCTGAATCACATCTTCATAGAAGGCTTTACCTGCAAACGGATAAAAATCTGTTAGTAGTAACGTGTGTTTTTTATACACCACACATCCTCCTGCCAACCACTCTACCCGGGTAAACCGGTGATTAGATGTAAATGCATTACATCCAATATTAATGCCTGAACGGGTAATATTACCTGGCCGGAGCCAGTTTTTACCATGTATCAGTCTCTGAATGAATGAATCATCATGAATTGTTTCATAACAACTCAACCTGGAAGGCTCGAATACCAGTACCGGAGCAATGCAGACATCTTCTTCAAATCCGGCTATCCCTTTAACAAGATTTTCAAAGCAGTTTTCATCTACATAGATGTCATCATCCAGTTGTATCGCATAATCTGTTCGTACCTGCTTAAATCCTTCGATACGTTGTTTTACCTGGCCTTTGCATGCTGTGGCAATTATTCTGACATTGGGTATAGACCTGAGCTGGTCTAAACGGTTAACGAAGTCTGCAGGGATACATATCAATATTTCATCCGGGACCAGGGTTCCCGAATTAATCAGACCGATAGTTCTACCCAGTGCATCGCCTCCTAATGTAGGTATAACAACAGAAAAGGAATTGTTCAAATTTTTATCTGAGCCCAATACATTCGTTTTTATTTGTAACAGTATCGATGATCGCTTTTACATTGAGGGGCGAAAAGAAAGATTCGCAAAATTTGATCGCATCCTGTTTGTCAGGGTCATTTTGCTTTACCGGCTCAGAAAGATCTGTATGTATTACCCGTATCAGTTCTTCAGGCCTGAGAACCCGTTTTCTCCATACAGTTAAATCATGTAAAGGATCAATGGTCATTTCATTTTCCAACGAATAGTAGATCCCTCTTACCCCCTGCCGGATAGCTTGGATAATGGCGGTTGATCCTCTGTACAATGCCCAGTCAGATGCAGCAATATCTTCTTCCAGCGTTTGTTGAGAAAGAATAATGTTTGCCGGAAGTTCTTTAAATGCCGGATAACTTGTCAGCAACTGATCAAAAGAGATCACCGGATGCATACGCCAGATAAACCTGATATCTGGTGCCGATTTTGCACATTGCACTGAAAAAGAAAACAGCAGTTCACATTCAGTAAAAATGCCTTCCGGTATCACGAGGCAATGAGCACTTATTTTCTGTTCCGGTATAGAATTCTTTACCGCAACAAACCTGTTTGATCCAAGAATGGAAAGTGGAATACTTTTTAATTCTGTTACTTTAGCCAATTGATCAAAACCAACTTTGCCGGCAGTTACTATTGTATCCGGATTGTAAGCAGACCCAAGATTTCTGGACACTGCATGTTGCAGGCGAAACAATAAAGTATGTTGATAAGCAATACAGGTAATTGTTTTTTGTACGTTCCTGGCCTCAGCTACCACAATCCTTTCCCATGCATGGCCTTCATAAGTGAACACAATCGTGCTTGGATTAGTGCGTTTTACCAGATTTCTGATCTGCTTTCCAAGCCGCAAATTGAATACCGGTGCCCCCAGTTTAGCTTCCTGTGAGGCGGCTAAAGCAATTCTTTTCTCAAGTGGATCTTGTGATTGGCTGGCAACCCGGGTGAGTCGAAAAGATTCCAGTACACAACGAAAGTACATTTCCAGCTCATGGAAGAATCCCAATGATCCGGAAAGCAGGAACCGCGGTGTCAATGAATTTTTCCATCCGGATGCTGTTATGGCTGTATTTCCGGAATGATTGATCAGTGCGATGGCAGTATTCAACCCCTGGTCAGCAAGCAGTTTGGGTACATTCCCAAAATAAAAATCATCTTCTTTACCAACCTGCTCTTTATTCAGCAAGTGAGAGATGATCAGAATATCGATTCTGCCTGTGCTGGCATGAGAAGCACTCCACCATGTACCTGAGGTAAAAAACAGTTTACACCTGTTAATAAGGTGAACCAAGAAAACCCTTATCCCCAAAGAATGAACCAGAGACTGTTTTATGGGCTCCCCGAAAAAACGTTCATATTTTTCGAGAAAAACAGGATGTTCCCTGATCACATGTAACAGAGGGATGGCTATACGTACCTGCCTTACCCCAGCCCTAAGAAGCAATCCATCACAGGTTTTACAGAGTTCTTTGTATTGTGTTTCCGTTATCAATGATGGCCGGGTGGTCTTTGAAAAATCATTTTATTTTCAAACATTATTAACTTCCCTGTGAAAAAAAATAATTCAACTGGAAAAACGTAAGACAAATAATCAGATCTTAAACCCTGCAGCAGTTGCATCGTTATAAAACATCTTTACCGTATCCAATGAATACTCGGTCAGATCCTTACCTACCAGTTCCAGTTTCTTCAGTACATCATTGGTTACAGTGATTACCTGGCAACCGATGGAATCTGCCTGGAAGATATTGAGCAGTTCGCGTGGACTTGCCCAGATCAGTTCTGCAGTTGGGTTAGATTTTAAAGCGGCTACCGAAGCGATCATGATTTCCATTGGGTCGCGGCCGGTATCTGCTATTCTTCCTGCGAAAACAGATACATAACTCGGTACGGCCGGGTTTAGTCTTGCCGCTACACCATTTACCTGTTCCATGGTCATGATAGCGGTAATATTCAGCTTCACATTTTGCTTAGCCAGTTTCTCAACCAGGTCGTAACAACCTTCGCCTTTTGTATTGGTGATAGGGATCTTTACATATACATTACTACCCCAGCTTGCAATTTCATTCGCTTGTTTTTCCATCTCATTGAAGTCATCAGAAAACACTTCAAACGAAATGGGTTTTTCAGGAATTTCCTTCAGGATATCCAATGCAAACGCTTTGTAATCGGTGATACCGGCTTTTTTCATCAGGGTCGGATTGGTTGTTAACCCATTGATAAAAGGTTTGGCAGCCATCTCCAGCATTCCGGCTTTATCAGCACCATCAGCAAAGATCTTTACAGTAAGGTCGGAAACAGCTTTATAAGCAGTACTCATTATTGGTTATTTTAATTATAAAAGGTAAGGATGATTACTTATTTAACACTTGACTCCCACTTATTTGACATCTGCTGCAAACGTGGATCCGATACCAGTAAGTGCCAAACCAATGCCTGGAATGACTCCGTATGAGGCGTAACCATTTCTGTATTAACAGTAGGCACGATCACACAAGCATCAGCTACAGAAGCGGTATATCCACCATTTCGGCCTAAAACACCAATGATATTGGCACCCACTTCTTTTGCATATTGAACAGCACGAACAATATTAGGACTGATATTTTTTTCCAGATCACCCCCTCCTACAGAAAATACAAACAACATATCTTTCGAATTCAGTTTGCTTACTTTCATCCAGGCAGAATAGGTGGTATCCCAACCTTCATCGTTTGTACGGGCAGTTAATTCACTGATATTATCGCTGGGCGAATAAGATTCTATTCCGGCTAATTTCCTGAAATCATTCACGGCATGTCCTGCATGGCCGGCTCCACCACCTACCCCTACCAGGAAAAGGCGACCGCCTCTTTCTCTCAATGCTACCAGCAGTTGAGTCATTTTTTCGATTGCCTGGTGGTCCAGTTTGTCAATGATGATTTTTGCTTCTTCCAGGTACTGGTGAGCAAATAGCGTGTTTGTTTGCATATTAGCTTTTATTAATAGATGATGGTTGCTGGTTTGTGCCTAACGGGGGCAAATATAGGGTCTAAATCATTTCGGTCAAATCACCCTTCTGTCTGACCTTAATTTCCCGTTAAGAAAGTCAATAGCATTCTCTACGCACTGGATCTCCATTTCAGACCGGGTTTCCAGTGTCAGGGTGGCACAATGTGGGGTAAGGATTACCTGATCAAAATCGCAAAGGGGCCCGTTATAAGGCTCCTGCCCAAAAACATCCAGACCGGCTCCGGCCAGTTTCCCGGATTGCAATGCGGCTATCAAAGCGGATTCATCCACCATTTCACCCCTTGCGAGGTTTACCAGAACAGCCCCCTGCTTCATTTGGTCGAGTTCTGCTTTACCTATCAAAACCGGCTGATTTTTATCTTTTGACGCATGTAAAGAAATAATATCTGATTCGGCCAGTAATTGCTCTCTGCTGACCATGGCTACACTCAGTTCCTGTTCCCTGCTTTTATCGGCATAGGGATCGTATACCAGTACTTTGGCACCAAAAGCATTACATAACTGAGCAACCCGCTGTCCGATCCGTCCAAAGCCCATCAGGCCCACTGTTCTCCCGGAAAGCAAGTGTGCGGGTACTCTTTCCCAGCGTTTTGCCTGCATCAGATTTGCCTGTGGTTTGATATTGCGGCTGAGTGCCAGAAAAAGCGTTAAGGCCAGCTCTGCCACTGCCTGAACCGGTACCAAGGGCGTATTGGCCACCACCACCTGTTTTTCTTTTGCAAAAGCAAGATCAATAGCATCTACACCCACCCCGCACCTTGAGATACATTTAAGCCCGGGAAGTGCTGAAATCACATCTCGATCATAAGGTTCCACCCCACCCACAATTACCGCAGCTTCTATTCCGTCTCTTTTTAATTCTTCAGCTGTAATCCGTTTGCCCGTTTGGTGAATCTTATAAGGGAATCCGGAATCTTTGAGTAGCTGCAATGGCGTTTTATCGTCTGCTGCAAACGTGGAAAGTGCTATAAAAATCTGGTTGTTCATAAAATATGTTCTTTACAATAAATTTCAAGTGTATGCAGGTCGGGGAAAGATAATGGCAGCGGTTCATCAAAAGGTAATCCGCTGTTCCGGGCTAAAAAATGGATACCGGTTTCTTTTGCAGATCGCTGGTCACCGGCAGAATCACCAATCAGCAAGGCAGCAGCGGGATCTATGCGTTCCTGAAGGAGGATATCACGAATAGCGTTTGGTTTTGTCCAGGGTGGACAACCATATATACCTTTAAAATAGTGTGTGAGTTTCAGGTTGTCCAGTATAACCAGCAGGTCGTCAATCGGGGTTACAGAAGCGAGGTATTTGGGAATTTGCGGCCAGTTGGCAAGAAATGCCGTGGCACCTGTAACAAAAGAAACCTGTTTCATCAGGTTTAGTGTGATGACCGAAAAATCAGCCATCAGTTGTTGATGCAGACTTTCATCCCCGGTTTTGCCAAGAAGCGACAAAAGATAATTGAATTTAAACACCCTGGAAGCAGACACATGCGCTGTATGATACCTCATCATCTCCTCAAGCTGGTCAGGAAATCTGCTGAAGAGTATCCGGAAAGCTTCTTCTTTAATTCCGTTTGATTCAACAATCACTCCATCAAAATCAAAAATCAGTATCTTGATTGTTCCCTTCTCTATCATCTACTGTAAGATCTTTTGAATATCCGTCTGCATTTTCCGGGCACTATCACCCAAGAAAAGTATATCAGTTCCCATGGCTATAAAACGATACCCCTCTTTAATAGCCTGTTTGCAATCTTCGATGGCAGTAAGTGGTTGTACAAAATGTATACCTGGAGCAAGACCATGCCGCAAAGTAGCTTCCAGCACTTTTTTCTTTGCTTTCACAACATCCGGATGGTTTAATTGGCCTGGAACTCCCAATGACATAGACAGATCGTAAGGGCCGATAAAAGTTCCATCAATACCCGGTACAGAGAGAATTTCTTCAATGTTATTAACACCATCAATATGTTCTATCTGCAATATCAATAAAGAATCTTCATTGGCATTTTCTACATATTCGTTAAAGGTAGTTCCATATCCATGCGCTCTTGCCAGGCCAACACCTCTGTAACCCATGGGGGGATATTTGGTCATTTGCACAGCTAGTTCTGCCTCGGCTTTCGTATTAATCATGGGTACAATCACACCCGCCGCACCAGAGTCCAGAATGGCTTTTGCCTGAATGGGATCAACCCATGCCAACCTGACCAGCGGAATAGAGCCGCGTTGTTCAATGGCCATGATCAGGCGCATGGCTTCAGATACATCGATAGCTGTATGTTCTGTTTCCACAACCACCCAGTCGTACCCAGCCATGGCAAGAATTTCAGCGATAGATGTGTGTCCCATAGACATCCATGATCCGATTGAGGGAACACCGTTTCTGAGTTTATCTTTGATCTTTCTGGCTAACATCTTAATAAATTTTATTACCCCTTCTGCGGATCACCAACCTTGCGAAAGAGGATAATCTTTGAGATTGCAGATATTCTGTGAATAATCCGGCTCCCTGGTTATTGATATTATCCAGCAACGCGTGCAGGCTTCTCGGCCATTCCACATCACTGTGTTTTTTCATTTCCTGCCGAACAGATTCCACATCAAACATTCCAGGGGTACTTAACTCCAGAATTTCCCATTTGGATGACAGTGAAAAAAGATCGATCAATCCCTGAACAGATGGTAAATTCAATTTGTCAGGAGGGATCACAGATGGTGATCTGTCCCATAAAGACTGGATCTCAAATCCGCTGGATACCGGGCAGGTGGCAAAGAAAATTCCTTCCGAACTGATCACATTTTCCAGTTCAGCAAAGAAAGCTTTGATATCCTGAATCCTGTCCAGCACATCAATGGCTACCAGCACATCCGTTTTTTCTAAAATTCCTGGCTGATCAAAAGATGTCAGCGGCTTTACAATCACTCGTTTTGAAATGTTTGGTTCTTTGTCGGCAAGGATCCCGGCACTGGTTATATGCAAATCATCCGTCAGCTCATCGAGCGTGTTTACCAATGCCCCTCCGAAAAAGGAAATGTCTGTTAGCTGTATCTTTTTGCCAACCGGGTGTTGAACATATTCGGAAATACCATCGAGGATCCAATGTGCACGAGGTTCAATGATTTTTGCTTTGCGGGATTCGGCACTTAATTTCAATAGTTTTTCCTGCCAGAATTTTACAGATGCTGATTGTGTGTACCAATCATATAAAGAGGCACTATCCGGGCGGTTCTTTGAAAAGATTGTTTTGCATGCAGTACACTCAACATAATGAAATCCGCTCTTATCAAAAGCAGGCGTCTGTTTTTTGCTATTGCATACCGGGCAGGGTACTTCATTCAGCGCTTCCGGATTCTTCCAACGGCTCTCAATTTCTTTTTTGACAAGTTGTTTCCATTGCTCTAATTCTGCCTGGGGCTTGATTTCGAGCTCAGCAACTTCGTTAACCGATACAACTGTTTTCATTACTGTCTTAACTTTTATTCATGTGAATAATAGGTAGTTGGTATACCCTGTCAATGATCTCCATCACTTTTAATGCATCCATGGATGTGCCTTTGGTGATGGGCAGGTTAGATTTGATACATTCTGCAAAATGTTCTATTTCCATATCCCAGGATGGATCATGATCATAATAACTGGTCTCTTCTCTCGGATTTCCTACTGCTATGCGTTCATTGGGCGAGGGTCTTCTGCCGATAACCAGTGTTTCACGGCCATAACTTCCTGTTTTTGACAACAGCCCGCTGATCACTGCATAGCCTTTTGCGCAACCAATCTCCAGACGGAATGTATGTTTCCATGAAGTAGCAGAAGAATGTAATTGTGCCAACTGTCCATGTTCACTTCTGAGAATCACCACCGCATTATCTTCTACGTCTACATCAAATAAAGTAATACCACGCATGCCCTGTACTTCAACAAAGTCGCCAACAAAATAGCGGAATAGATCCAGCATGTGAATACCCTGGTCAAGCAGGATACCACCACCGGAAACGGCTACATCATTTCTCCAGGAAGTATGGTAATCATATCCCCCGCCCTTTCCATATACACCTCTTAATGACAGTATCTCGCCCAGGGAACCGGAATCGATAATAGCTTTTGCATCGGTAATACCCGGATGGTGCCGGTGATTGAAACCGAAGATCAGTTTTACACCCGGGTTGTTTTTTTCTGCATCGCAGATGCTTTTGATATCCGCATAATTCCTGCCGGGAGGTTTTTCGCAGAATACGTGTTTGCCTTTGTTCATTGCATGGATAGCAATCAGCGGAATGGCAAAGTTGGGTGTACAAACAATCACAGCGTCTATATCGCTATCGATCATTTCTTCCCATTTTGCAAAAACCGGAACATTCAAAGCTGCCATTTCAGCTTCCTTACCCGGATCACAAACACCCACCAATACCATGTCTGGATGGGCATTCACATTTTTGGCCCGGATCTGGCCCATATAGCCAAAGCCGATTATACCTACTTTAATTCTGTGATCCATACTTGTATTACTTATTACTGTAGATTAATTGATATAATTTTTTCTGAAACTCATCGCTCTTTAAAACATTTTCTACCAGTTCTACGTCTACCGGCCTGTCAACACCCAATGTTGCATAATTGGTTACCACACCTGCTATCCGCATACCGTTTTCGATAGCACGAAACATATCTACCGATTCGGCCTTTTCGAAAGGTGTTTCCGGTAAAGAACTGAATTTTTCCAGCACTTCCCGTCTGAAAGCCATGATACCCGTTTGACGGTATACAGGCACTGTTACCTGGTTACGAAAATAAGGTATTGCAGCTCTTGAAAAAAACATGACATCGCCTTTCAGGTTACAGGCTGCTTTTACAATATTGGGGTTGGCATAATCCGAATCAGATTCAAGGGGTGATAACAGGTTCACTATATCCACCGTTGGATCTGCTATCAGCGGAGCAACTACATCTGCAATTGCGTCGGGCACCAGTAAGGGTTCATCACCCTGTACCATCACTATGATGTGACCCGGCAAATTCTGTATGGCTTCTTCAATACGGTCGGTACACCTTTCATGTGTGTCTTTTGTCATGATGGCTATCCCACCTTCTGCTTCCACTGCTTCTTTGATCACTGTATCACAAGTAGCAACTACGACCAGGCCATGCTGTTTTGCCAGTAAGGCACGTCTGCGAACATGTTCAATCAAAGGCATACCCATGATAGGTACCAATGGTTTGCCCGGGTAACGGGAAGAAGCCATTCTGGCCGGAATGACGATCGTGATGAGTTGTTCCTGCATATATTTTATTTCAGTTTATTGAGGCATTACCCCACAGTCTACATTGATACACTGCCCGGTAATGGCACCGGCAGCGGTTGAAGCCAGAAAGAGACAGGTGGCAGCTACCTGTTCATCCGTAGGAAGAACCCCCAGTGCTGTCTGGCTTTTGGCAAAATCTTCTAAAAAACCAGTTAACTCAGCTCCTTTGGAAGGTGAGTTCTCTTTATTGAGTGCTTCTTCCAGTCCGGCTGTTCTAACATATACCGGGCAAACTGCATTTACCCTGATACCTTTTGCGCCCAGTTCTTTTGCCAGTGATTGGGTAATTCCATTTACGCCAAACTTACTGGCACAGTAAACCGAATTATTGGCACTGCCTCTTTTACCCGCCAGACTTGAGATATTAATAATGGTATCGCCTGCATTCATCACCGCTGCTGCTGCCTTGGAACCAAACAAAACCCCTTTGAGATTGGTATTGATCATATCATCCCAGAAAGCTTCATCGATCTCTGCAAGAGGTCTCCAGGCAGAGAAACCGGCATTATTTATCAGCACATTTAATTGACCTTTCCACTCTATGGCTTTGGCAACTGCCTGTTCCAGCGATGCTGGGTTACGTACATCTGTTTCAACAAATAGGCAACGATCATCCGGAAATGCCAAATCATATTTGCGGCGGGCGGCAATTATGACATGATAGCCATTCTGCAGAAAATGTTCTGCAATTTTTTTGCCCATCCCGCGCGAGCCACCGGTAATCAACGCTGTTTTAATATTCTGAACCATGTATTGATTTTAAATGGTCATTGCCGTAAAACCTCCATCCACTTCAATTTCAGCACCGGTTACAAAACCTGCTGCATCAGAAAACATCCAGATAACTGCACCTACCAATTCCTCTGGTTTGCCATAACGCTGCATGGCGGTATGACCAAGAATAGCGGCTTCTCTTTCCTTGGTAATGAAATTTTTCATAGACCATTCAGTAGGAAAAAAACCGGGGCGAAGCGCATTTACCCTTACACCCGAAGTTCCCCATTCTCTTGCCAAATTCTGAGTCAGGTTTTTAACACCTGCTTTTGCAACAGAATACGTGAACGCTTTGGATAATGGCGGTCCGGAAGATGCTGAACTGATATTAATAATAGATCCGCTTTTTCTATCAACCATGTATTTGCCATATACCTGACAGGCCAGCATGGTACCGGTTAATTGAACGGCAATGATATTATTCCATTCTTCCAGCGGGATCTCAAAAAATGGAGTAGGTGCATTGGCGCCGGCACCATTCAGGACACAATCCAGTTTTCCATATACCCGTATCGCTTCTGCCAGTGCCTTCTGGTGATCGGCTATATTTCTTACATCTACTTCTACAGCAATGGCATCTCCACCCGCTTCTTTAATTTCGTCAACTGTTTTTTGGGCCAGTTCCAGTTTGTAATCGCAACAAACCACTTTCATACCTGCTTTGGCCAATGATCTTGACATTTCTCCCACCAGGTGTCCACCGGCACCGGTAAGCAGTACCACTTTATTTTCAACATTAAACTTTGTATTTAAATAGGTATTCATGTGTTTATTTTAAGATTATTAAAAAAATCAGCCTTTCATGGCCACGGCACGTAACCACCAGGCGGGTTCTTCTGTTTCTACCTGTGGTTGAAAGGGATCTATGGCTACCATTTCAAGAGGACTCAAATATTTCCGTTGTCCCTTATACAACAGAGATGCCAGTTTAGTAAACCCTCTATGCATTAGTATATTGCTTAGTTTCTTTAAAAAAGTAGGTGCCGCAGGAGCCGATTTTAACTTTTCAATGGTTTGCCCATGATAACTCAATTGAATATTTGTAAAACCGAGTGAGGTTAATAATTCCATCATTGATTTTTTTTCGAAGAATAAAAGATGCGGTTCATCTTCCGGCTTGTGTTCCCAATCGCGGCAGGGAACTTCAATAAAAATGACTCCATCTTTCCGAACATTAGCACACATAGCCGCCAAAAATTCTTTGGGTCTTGATACATGTTCAACTACATGGGATAAAACAATCATATCGAAAGTTGACCTGGATGCGTTGATCTGATCCATGTCAGTAATCTTAACACCCAGTTTTTCCAGAGAGGCATGACAGGAAGTATCTGTTTCAATGGCACTGTATTCAGTGTGTGGATGAATCTTCATCCAGTTGCCGGCTAAATAACCTGTACCAGGTCCGATTTCCAGTACACTTTTAACTGCAACAGAAAATTTTTCAATATATTTTTCAATGTGACCTATTCTTATCCATGCAATGCCCGAGAAAAAAGCTGTTGCTATCGGATTGGTATTAATACCACCATGCGCAGTGAAAAAATAACTGGCATTGTAATTTGTCAACACTTCATCTGTGGGCATTGGATGCGCAAAAACCATTGAACATGCCGAACAACGAACGATATCCATTGACTGGAAAATTTCTTTATTCGAATGATATTGCCGGATAGTTGCAAAATTATCAGAACTACATACAGGGCACATGAGTATTTGTTTTGTGATCAGGAGAAATAATGAAAAAGTCCTTTACAGCTAAATGTATATTATCAGGTTATTGGACAAATGTTATCTGACTTTCTGAGTACTTCATTAAAGAAGGGCAAAGTAGCGTCAAAGATTAATTTGTGTGCAGCATAACAGTCTTTAAGTGACGGTAATTCGCATTGTTCATTCTCAAGAATGCCTTTAATAAAAGCCTTAGACATAACACTAACTGCCACATCGCCTTCAAAAGGGATTACCTTAAAGTTTCTATCCCCGGTTACAGACGACTCAAATGCCTGACGGGTTGCATTATCAATCACCCAACGATACTGTTCTGTAAATACAATTTCCAGAGGCATTTGACTGTGATTTTTTTCATAGTCGAGTAAAAGTTCGCTTGAATTTCGTGGATTAGACAGTTGCAGTTGACCGGAAATATCATATTTGTTCCGCTTGGTAAGGTGAGGGTCTGAATCAAATGATGTATTCAAAATGGTTAATTCAGAGGCCCCAGACAGATAAACAAAAAGATCTATAATATGTAACCCGTTTGTACAGATCCCGTGGTTACCTCCTATAGAATGATAGGTAAGTTTTTCTGAAGGGCTGATTTTAGATTGTATGTACTTCCAAACGGGATACGTTCTTGTTTTACAATTTACCCAAACCTTTGCGTTGTGCTTATCTGCCAACGAAAGCATCCGAAGATAATCTGCATCAGACTGGGTAACGATTTTTTCAATCAAAAAGTTTTTATATCCAAGTGATAATGCCTTTTCAAAAACAAGTAAACGCGTATCTGCCTGAGTAGCAATTACTGCCATATCACCTGCTGGTATTTGTGCCGTGAACTCATGAAACCAGTTTACAGATAGAGTCGATAAGTCACGGCCAACTTCATTCATTCGCTGTATAGCTACAGTTCTTGCATTTTCAACAGGTTCTACAATATTAATTTCAGAAATTTCATGTAATGATACAGCAGCTTGTAGAAAACGGCTCCCTAATTCGCCACAACCAACTATTAGTATTTTTTTCATAAATAATTTACTGTTCAAGATTTTTACGCCATTCAATTAATTCGTCCTTACCTGAAATCAAAAGAATTCCCTGTGCTCCGTGATCGTCTTTGTAAAGTATTTTTGATGCATCATAAAATATAGATGCTTTATTATAATACTCGCCTATAAACGAAGTAGAAGTAAATGGCATGGATATACAATAATTGCATTTCTGTACAACATGAAATGCTGAAACATTGGGGTCAATTACTATCACATTGGGCAATTTTTCATACTCATCGCAAAAACTGATAAAAGTCTGGCTATGATGGCTCGTTTTAAAACCGCGTTTTCGTTTCCAGACAATCGTATACCCTTCTTTGCCGAATACGTCATAAATATCCAATAGAAATTGCTTGCCATTCTCAAATGTCCGATACTCCAACTCAGGCAGCAGTTTAGCACTTACTAGCGGTTCTAAGGGCGATATATCAAAAACAGCGATTGATTTGCGAGGTATTTCAGGAAAATGATACGAATAATCAGAGTAATACAATGGTTTGCCCAAATTAATGACCTCAATTTTCGGGTTTACTTTGGACTGAATAAATGAAATATACTCTTCCCGCCAATATAATAATCGTGGCCAAGTGGATATCTCAAAATGGTATTCTATATCTGCATAACCGTTCCTGTTCTTAAATCCACCGAAACTGGAAGCGTAACTATAGTTGGTTATCAATGCGCCTTTTTTTTCTGCAGCATATGTCCAAAGGGGTCTCCAAACGCCAGCTGAAATAGAAAATAAATATTCTTTCGCTACAAATTCTTCATTTGTAAGATCAATTATCTTGGCCTGTAAAGCTTCATAAAATAAGTATGCATTAATCCATTTACCCGCTAAAAAAGTGAAAAAAGAAATAATTGCTGACCCTATAAACCAATACAACAATTTGAACTTTGCTTTCGTTTCTGACAAATAGCGGATAAAATGGTTTGAAGGAGCAATCGAACAGGACTTATATGTAAAGGGAGTTTTTCCATAAAGGTTATGGTGAATTTCTTTACAATCTTTTACACGCCCTTCCCAGTTTATATACCAATTGATAACAGTAAAATCATTTTCAGCACCTTGCCAGGGTATACAATTGTCTGTTAGGTCACAGAACTGCACATATTTTGGTTGCCCGGAAATTTTATTCTGTTTTGAATAAAAGGCAGACCCTAATATCCTAAAAGATAACACAAGGCTTTGAATGTATCTTACAAATACAAAAAGCCTGAACTGAAATGAAGCATATATTTTAGCGAAGCTCACCCCTTCTTCCTCCAAAACAATCTGCCACTCCTTTGGTAAGGGATGTTCTAATCTCTCATTAAATGCAACACTCCGTGATAATTTTCCATTAAAATCAAGCGTGATCAGTTGTACATCTAATTTCTGGCGTGCACATATTTCCGCATTTGCTTTATAGCTGCCGAAAATGAAAGAGGAAACATATTTTTCCTGAGACGAAAACTTTTTTAATGCTATCTGCTTCTTGATGCGAAAAATAAAAGGCAACAGGTTTCTGCTCTCCAGTATCTTATATGCCTCAATTATTTTATTTTCAGATTCTCTTTTCGACAATTTCTTTGATTATTTTAAACTGGGTCATGTAATCTGGAACCGATCCCTCCGTCCAGGTCTAATACGGCACCGTTAATGAATTGTGCATTTGCTGATGCAAGAAATACTGCCAAAGAGGCTACTTCCGAAGGTTCTCCTATCCTGCCGGTGGGATGCATATCGGATAGCTGTTGAAATGATTCAGGCCTGCCTTCAAAACCTGCTTTCAGCATGGATGTGGCAATAGCGGCAGGGGCAATTGCATTGATACGTATTCTTGCCCCCATCTCAACCGCCATGGCTCTAGTTAAACCAGATAATGCAGCTTTACTGGTTGCATAAGCTACAAAATTGGGTTTTGTCAGTTTTGCATGAATACTTGAGATGTTAACCACAGATCCTCCCAGTTTTTCTAAATCAGATATAAAATGCTGGATCAGAAAAAATGGTGCTGCCGTATTTGTATTCAAAGTGCGCATCAGATCTCTCACTGTTAACTCATGCAAGGGCTTAATAATCTGTAAAGCAGCATTATTTACCAGTACTTTCAAGCCCGCATCTTTTAACACAGACCGGATCTCCTGATAAAAAGCGTTGGCTTCTGTTTCATTCTCAATCAATCTTTCCAGATTGATCTGAAAGAAATGATCAATATTCGGAACATTGACAGGCGGCACCAGATCAGTTGCAATGATCCGATAACCTGCTGCATGAAAAGCCTGTACCAACGCGCTTCCGATACCTCCGGAAACACCTGTGATCAGGGCAAATGGTTTCGCTGTATGCATTGGTTCGGTTAAGCTTGTAATTGCAGAAATTCCTGCATTTTAGTAATGGCTGTATAACTGGCCCTTCTTACCGCATCTTTCGAATTGGAGCCATTATGCGAACCAAGAATATTCATGGGCATTTTCCGCAATGGTGAACCGCTAACCAGTGGTTCTTCTTCAAAAACATCTAAAGCAGCGGCAGCTATATGACCGGATTGAAGTGCTTCAATTAAAGCAGATTCATCAATTAAGGGACCTCTTGCTACATTCACCACATATATTCCCTTTTTACAGGTAGCCATCACATCGGCATTCAGCATGTGAAAATTAGCTTTGTTCAACGAGCAGGTAAATACAAGGAAATCCATTTCTTCCACTTTTTCCGGCCAGGATGCTCTTTGAATAAAACTAATAGCGTCGTTGGGAACACCGGGATCGTACGCCGTTATATCCATGTCGCAGGCATTCAGCCTTTTTACAAGGTGCCTTCCAATATCGCCAAGACCAATTACCCCAATTTTTTTCCCGGCAAGACTTACACCAGGTGGTTTTGGCCATGCTTCATGTAACCTGTTTTCCCTGTCGATATAAAACAGATGACGTGCAAGTCCGATTACATAGGCCAATGCAATATCTGCCACTTCTGCTCCAAACATCATAGGTGTGTTCACTATGGGAATACCCAGATCCTTACAGGCCGCAAAATCAACATTGTCAACACCAATTCCCCACTTTACCGCAGCACATAGTCTACCTGCTTTACCAGCTTCAAATACCTTACGGGTAGCAGGATCATCGCCAATAATCCACCCATCATAAGCGGGTAATTGTTCTATTAACTCCTGTTCACTCAATATCTGAGTAAGTTTAGCTGCTACCAATTCGAGGCCTTTTTCTGCTGCATAAGGAATGAACTCCTGCATCATGCCAATCATTGGCGGACAACTCACGAGAATTTTTTTCATGCTATTATTTATTTTCCGCAAGGTATTTGGCTGCGATCATTGCAAATTCCCAATCGGCTGCGTCATCTATATCAATAGACTCCATCCTTGGGTTCACATATAATATGGGCTTACGCCCGATTCTGGCCGCAGTAGAAGCAAAGCTATCTTTGGTGAACAGGTACATGTTCGAGTTCTCTTCATACCAGGGTTCCAGATCTTGTGTGCGTATCAGATTATTAGGATCGTGGTTAACGGCACTGCCATCAGCTCGATAAAACCGGGTTTGTATAAGGTCTACAGTAAAAAGCGAATCAGCGATACCTGCATCCAATCCTTTCTGATACGCTTCCAACGCATTATGAATAGTATCTGCACTGAGAAATGGATTGGTTGTGTGTGTCATCAGATATATATCAGCCGGTACATGGGCAATATCATCCTGGAGTACCAGATTCATACTGACAAAATCACCGCAAATCTCGGGTTTTCTGTCACGGATCAAAATCCGTTCCGTTTCAAACAGCCCATTAGCTGCAAGTATTTCTCTTGCATCAGTATTGATCACGATAAGATCAATTTCTTTAACCGAAAGTAATGTGTCCAATATCCACCTGAAAAGAGGCTTCCCGTTAAAATCACGGAAATTCTTTCCTGATACTCTTTCGCTATGGCCCTTCATGGGCAGAAGTGCTACAATTTTCACTGATTACTCTTTTTACTTCCAAATGATATTAACGGGGATAAAAATATTGTTCTTTTACTTTCTTTGATATTTTTCTGTGCGAGTGGTTACCCTGGTAACTGCCCCAGTACTGGGCAAGACGATACATAAGAATTTCTTTTGCTTTCTTAAAAAATATTCTTTCCCGAATTGCTTTACTGTAATCAAGCATAACTGAACTGGTGAAGTATCTCAGAAAGTCACTGAACGTAATTTGAACCTCCGGCATAATACGTTGCAAAGCTATCGCCTCTCTTTCAAACCGGTTCTTCACCTTTCGCCAGTTTTCATCATGGAGATGAAAAACAGAAGCATCAGCTATATAGCCCAATTTCATTCCGTCTTCTACCACTTTCTGCGCAAGGTGCATATCTTCCAGTCCGGTTAATTCCTCATCGAACTGATATTTTGCCCATACGTTTTTCAGAACTGCAGCATTAGCATTATTGCAAAAAAAACCCTGCTGCGGAATCTGACTGGCAGATGGAAAATACTTATCAAATATTTGTAGTTCACTAAACCGGCTATGCTTATTACCTATCTGTCGCCCATAGGTCCACACAACTTTTTGATCAATAATAGGCGAAACAAGGTTCTTCAGCCAAACACGGTCAACGGGTATACAATGACCGCTTATAAAAACGAGTATACTTCCCGTTGCGGTTGTACAACCCATATTGAGTGATCGACCGAAAG
Organism: Caulobacter sp. UNC279MFTsu5.1; assembly: GCA_943369185.1. Taxonomy (GTDB): domain Bacteria; phylum Bacteroidota; class Bacteroidia; order Chitinophagales; family Chitinophagaceae; genus Sediminibacterium. The sequence continues at coordinate 226,312 of CALRMK020000001.1, forward strand.
AAAAGTCTGTTTTGGGGATATGAACAATATTACAGGCAAATGAAGCTGCTATGTCAAGTGTATTATCAGTAGAACCGGAATCTACAAGTATCACTTCCGTTTCAAAACCGGGATTATCCTGAATAGCTATTGCAGAAAGAAGCTCTCCTAAATATTTCGACTCATTATACGTTCTTATAATCACACTTATTCTTGTCACGCGCTACTACAAATTATACTACAGCAGTGTAGGGTTAAACTGTAAATTAAAAGAAGGCCTGGTAAGGCCGTAATAAAGCTCGATCTCTTCACGATACGTACCGTTTAAGCGAAACATATCCCAATGTATGGGAACAAGTGTATCTACATTCAGTAAGCGGGCCATTTCAAATGCATCCCTTACACTCATATTACCAAGGATCCCCAACTGATTTCTCGCAAAATTATGTTCATTGATAGGTAACATGGCAACAGAAATCGGCATAAACTGTTTTACAAAACGGATGACTTCATCCGTCAAAAAAGTATCTCCGGCATGGTAAAGTTTCTTGCCATCAAATTCAATAATATATCCAATATACTTCCACTGCTTTTCATCATCAACCTCTATAACGGGATGAGCAGCGGGTGTAATATGAATGTTAATAGAAGAACCAAGTGTCATCCAATTCTTGGGCGCTAGGATAACACGGGATGGGTCGAATCCGTTAGTAATGAGAAAACGACAAACTTCATTGGGACCAATGAATTTGCATTTTTCAGATGATTTTGCTATTGGCAACAGTGTTTCCAAGTCGCAATGATCAAGGTGAATGTGTGTAATCAAAACATAATCAGCATCAGCTACCATGTCAGGTTGCAAGGCAATAGGGACTTGCCTTGTCTGATGACTCCCTTCAATTAGCTCTACACTATTTGAAAGATACGGGTCAATAAAAAATGTACAATCTTTATATTGAAAACGAAAACCAGATTGTCCGAGTGGTGTACAATGTATCATTAAAGACTTTGCAATTCGGGACATACTAACAAAATACCATCTTCTGATTGTGCTTTAATAGAATAGCCTTTCTCAAGCAGGAAAGGAACTGCTGAAGCTCCCTTACCCCACCAACCTACTTCTGTCTGCTTTGTATCATCGATGATTACAACATGTTTGTCAGCCAGCAAAGGAATAGCAGCCTTCATCTGTTCGAGATGTACAACTGCTGATCTTTCATTTGTAAGTGATTCATTATTGTCTTCATAAATATTACCTACTCTCCTCATAAGGCTTTCTTTGTGTTGGTTATTATAAACAACATCAAAGTTGTCTAGGTAAAAAACACTAATCTTCCTGGATGAAATACTTTTAAATTTTTTCAGAAATGCAACCCCATCACTTAAAATGGCAGATTCCCCTATTATCTCAGCGGCAAGTTTTTGTGAATTGGGTGAAAAATCAACAGAATAAAATTCTGACCCGGTTTTTTCTGCTAATTCAGAAAAAAAGAAAGTTGAGCTATCTGATCCAGACGTCTCACGGGCTGACCCGATTTCTACTATACATCCGTTACTGGTGAATGCATAGTCAATGTTTTCAATCAGTTTGTGTGAAGCCATAAATTTAATTTAAATATTTGATGCTAGAACTTTAGCCGGAATACCGGCGGCGAAAACGTTACTTGGAATATCTTTTGTCACTACCGACCCCGCTCCTATAATTACATTATCTCCAATGGTTACATTTTTAAGTATGGTAACCCGTGAGCCAATAAAACAACCAGAACCAATGGTAATATCATTGCCACTGGAAGGTACTTCACGTGGCGCATCTGGATCATTAGAAAGCTTAGCTAACCGACCTTTGTAAAACTGATGAAAGCCAGTCAAAACATGAACATCATGCGCAAATACAGTATTATCTTTCACTACAATATTTCCACTGGAAATATTGAAAACTGCATCAGCGGTAGAAATATTGTTTCCTAATGTTAAAGTATTACCTGAACCTTCGCCATGTAGATAATAATATTCAACATGTTTAAATCCCATAGCCAAAAAGGGTCTTGCTATAAGTCTATTGAGCGTGAATTTAATTTTCCCGTAAAGCGTCCTTTTTGATTTGAGCCTTTTGGGATTAATATAGTATGCCATAAGAAGAATTAATTAAAACCATAAACCAAATCTGTCTTCATACTGCTTAGAAAGCTTTTCAACAACTGCAAAAGCCTCAACCGAACTTCTTTTTTTAGCAGATTCCATTAAGCGGTCATAATCCTGTTTATGGGAAACTTCTTTATCCTGCTTTTTCAATCCGTATCGCTTATAGATATTTTTTTGAGGCCCTGCATTGATGAATTTACGTGGAACTTTCTGAGATCTCAATACTTTTTGTGTTGCTGCAGTTGCTTTTGTATTAAGCAGTTTTTCAATAGTTGAAACATATGGCTCCGGATCCAACACAAACTGTTCAAACGGAACGAATGCGATGGTTTCTTCAAACTCCTTATTGCCTGCTTTTTCCAACACAGGCTGCATAAGTGAATCTATGGAATAAATTACTTTATCGAATTGTGAAGCCTGTACATATTTTTCCTCCCATCCCCCTGCAAACCATGGAATCGATTTGCCAGCATGTTCTAACCAGATAGTAAAGTCACGTGGACTCTCTCCATGCATAGCAATATAACTATCCCAGTGATCGAGCAGATATAAAGGATGTCGTATCATTTCTATTATCTGAAGTCGCTTCCCAAATGCTTTCTTAAGAGGCTGCATACAGCTGAGAATCTGGTGCATAACCAGAAAAAGAATAGGTTTCTCCGCTTGAATTCGTTCACCGGCAGCTGCACCATCTGCCATAAAAAGTTGTTTAAGATATTTCAAAGACTGGGCTCCGTTCAAAACGCTGGAAAGATCTTTGGGTCTGAAGTTCACCTCTCTTGAAATCGTTCCATCGTAGTTTTTAATATCGGCCAGCAGATTAAGCATTGTAAAGGATGCATCTTCACTTAATTTACCTAATTGCGCTGAAATTGCCAGGTATTCAAACATATATTCAAACCTGCCATTCTGAACACGATCAAAAGAACTTACCAGCGGGCCGAACATAGTTTTACCTGTGCCAGTCAGCCCGTCAAGAATAACAACCTGATTACACAAAGTAATCGGCCGTGTAAAAGTTGATGATTGCATAATTTTTATGAGTTAACCGGTGACCAGTCTGCTATATTGGCCCCGGTATCTATAATTTTTTTTCTTGCATTAGGCAATCCATCACCAATAAAATTAAATAGATTGGCCGTAGCAACTGCACTGACTTCTTTGATATCTAACCCGGCTATAAGGTGATTTTCATTTCCTGCTCCACCGGCAATGATTAATGGCTTCGAAATATGTCTGGCTATTTTATTAATAGTATCAAAATCATATCCGAAACCGGTACCATCTTTATCAATTGAATTCAAATATATCTCTCCAATATCAAGTGATTCTACATACTGTATATACTCGTCCAGCCCCTGTGAAATCTTTGTATTCCCATTATCAATATAAACCTCATTAATGCCATTCACCTGCTTGTAATCAATAGAAGCAACTACACTTTGAGAACCATAATTGCTGATCAATTCCATTACCAAAGCAGGATTCTGAACGAGAATTTGATTCACAATGATCTTATCTGCACCACTTTTAAAAAGCAGTTCAGCATCCTGCATACTTCTGATTCCACCACCGGCACATATCGGTATAAATACATCATTAACAAGATCACTTATCATTGATGCAAATGAAGATATTGATTTCTGTCCTTTGCTTGCATCAATTACTATCAGTTCATCAAGGGAGAAGGCGATCTTTTGAAATTGATAATTTCTCTCCAGCCATTTGAGATTTCCTACCCGTTGAAGCCGGAAATTTCTGCTCTGCGTGAAATATCCGTCAGAATAAATAAGTGCAAAAATGATTCTCTTTCTTAACATCAGAAAAGTTCGATGAAATTTTTAAGCAACTGAAGCCCATTTCCCTGACTTAATTCCGGATGAAATTGAACACCGGCAATATTATCTTTTTCGAAACTTGCTACAAATTCCTGATCATATTCACACATAGACTGATGAATATTAGCACTAGTATTCATTTTATAGCTGTGTGTAAAATAAAAATCCGGAAATACTGGCAGGAATTTATACAGTCTTGAAGATGCATTCGGTTTCACCTGATTAAAACCCACGTGTGGTACTTTACAGGCTGAAGAATCAAATTTTGTAACAATACCGTCCACAAAACCAAGACCTGTATTAAAGCCATCCTCAGGACTTGACAAGCCAAGTAACTGCATGCCAAGACAAATACCAAGTAAGGGGGTATTTCCCTTTACTGATAATTCACCAAGAATAAGATCAATTTTAGCATTACGTATTCGGCTCATTGCTTTTGCAAAAGATCCAACACCAGGCAAAATGATTTTATCTGCATTCCTGAGGACTTCATATTCTGCAGAAAGCAATACTTCCTTTACTTCAAGATACTGTAAGGTACTTGAAATAGATTTAATGTTCCCCATCCCATAATCCACGATAACAATTCTCATATTTCGAAGTCTATTCCCGGAACAAATTTGGGTTGCCAGATGCCGTCTGTTTTTTCAAAAAGATCTTTATTGGCATATTTATCTAGGACTTCATCAAATTCTTCTTTTGTCATTTTATAATAAGACAGGTAAGTGTCTATCAAATCCGCAGGATAAGCGTTATCATACATTCTTACGAGGTTCAGTGCCTGATCGCGTGTCATGGCACCGCGCCGGATTTCTATACCTGCATCCTGGGTTGCCCGGCCAAATCCGAATTTCAAATACATCATATATGCATGTAATGCATACAAAGCCTGATCATTTTGGGCAAAATTTGTAAACGTATCTGAATTACCTTCTTCCTTTTCAATCAAACCGCAATGCTCTTTAGCAACAACATAATTCCTGTATGAATCCCAGGCTTCAAAATACGACCAGTGTGTAAATGACAAACCGATAGAGGAAACTTCATCATCGGATGGAAATTTAAAGAAGGAAAGATCAGCTTCTGAGATATCACTATCCTGACTGATACGGTCAAAAACTTTTTGATGTCCTCCTTCAAGATAAATTCGCTTCATGTAATTAATATCATACAAGGCCTTATTCTTACTTTCTGTGGATCCTCCATATTCTATTTCCCCGTCTTCACCATAAAATAACAAAGGTATTTTGAAATTAACAGCTGTTTTGATAACAGCAGTCATGATAGCGATCAACCAACCATAGTAAGGAAAACCCTTTTCAATAAATCCATATTTGTTCAAACGATCTAGTGCCTTTGAATTTGGAGAGAGATGTATATGATCAAATCCTGAATGGATAAAATTGTGCAGGTTCTTATCTCCAATCTCTAGTGATAAAGCAGGCCTGACTGTAACAGCCAGTGGGTTCATTCCATATACATACTTCAACATATAAGCCACATAAGACCCATCCTTTCCTCCACTAACAGGTACTATACAGTCGAAATTGCCACTTTTTGATTTATACTTTCCAAGTAATTCTTTTAATTCTTTATCCCGGGATGACCAGTCGAAAGTCTTTTTTTCTTCCATCCACTGACATGCATTACACCAGCCACGTTCGTCGAAACTTATCCTAGGCCTGGTTGACATATTCAAACAATTCTTACACCAGAAAATCTTTGTACTCATAGAAAAGTCTCATTTAGTCTTTTAAATACTTGTCCATCCGCCATCAACCATCAGGTTTTGGCCTGTTATATAAGAAGATTCCCCGCTTAACAGGAATCCTACCGCCGGTGCAATATCCGAAGGCTTTCCCATCCTGCGTAGCGGAACTTTGTTTTCATACTGTGAAACAAACAATGGGTTTTGGTTATCAAAAATCCCACCAGGCGAAACACAATTGATACGAACACCATAAGGTCCGTAATATGCGGCGAGATACCTGGAAAAATTAACCATACCTCCTTTTATAGCGGAATAGGCTGCTGGCATAGTCATGGAAGTACCATTATATACAGTGAAATCAGGGCCTACTACCCCATAAACTGATGACATATTTACAACACTTCCAGCTCCCTGTTCTTTCATTATTCCCAATACAGCCTGACAGCAGATAAAAATACTGTTCATCTGCATATCGACATTCTTTTGCCAGGACGCCAGTGAAATATCTTCAAATTTGTTTCCCCAATCCGCTGTACGTGGGTAGGCATTATTAACCCATCCGTCGATCCTTCCATATCTATCAACCACGGAACTGATTGCCAGTTTCACAGAGTGCTCGTTGGTAATATCACATTCCAGAATAGATTTCGAAAAATCAGTTTCAACATTAATTTCTGCATTTAGAGTTGTGGCACCTTGGGCCTGTAAATAATCAAGGATCGATTTTCCAAGTAATCCGCTCCCCCCAGTTACCACAATAATTTTATTCTGGAGACTATCCATGTAGTGCGATTTTTAATACCTGAACACTTTCACTAAAATTATTCATAGGAGTTGTCTGCTTTTCTAAACAATCGAAAAAATATTTCATTTGTTTATTATAAGTATCTGCGATTCCTGTTTCTGAATAGAATAATTCCTCTTTTGTAAACAGATTTCTTACAGTATTCATTATAAGATCACACTCGACTGTTCCATTTTCAGTTATGATCTCCAGAATACGTTTTGTATCACGTCTGAAATAATTTAGTGCTACTACGGCTGTAAATTCAGGATAAAGTAATTGATAAGTTGCGCTGTCGATTGAATTGATGTTAAGTGATGACACATTTCTTTTTAAGGAAGTCATGTGTTGGGGTAGTCCAAATAGCCAAAAACAATAATCCAGTTCATGAATCAGATCAAGATGCACACCGCCGCCCAAATCTTCTCTGGCACTGTATACCTTACGAAAGTCAAGTCCAGGTCTCCACTCCGGCAGATATGAACCACAATAAATATTAACTTCATTTATTCGATCACCCTTTTCAACAAGATATTTCCTGATATATTCAATAACCGGATGAAATCTTAGGTTACATGCAACATATGTGATCAGCTTTTTTTGAGCGATCTCATTATTAAGATTCTCAACCTCAGCAAGATCATTTAATACCGGCTTTTCGATAAAGAGAGGGCAGCCCAAAGAAAAACACTGCCTGATTGTTACGCCATGCAAACCCGTTGGATTGGATATAATCGCAAAATCCGGGATTAAACCCAATTCTTCCAATGAGTAAATATCCATCACTCCATCTACAGGTATTGCCTCTTTTGATGAACGTAGGGCATATATCGTCGCTTCCGGCTTGATATATTTTATCGCTGAGATATGCTTGCGTGCAATAGACCCTAATCCAATGATCAAAACTTTCATAAGCGGAAATCCAGTTTGTCATTTGCCATCATGAATTCCATAAATTCAAAGTCAACAGGGTGATCAAGATCAAAGCAGGTATGTGGAACGGGATATATCAATGATCTGTTATTCACAACACGTCTTTCCTGTTCATCAAAGAAACTCCTCCTATAAAAATAAAAAGATGCATTCATCTCATATACCGGAGTAGCCGATTGGCGGGTCAAGAAGTTGCCTTGCTTTACCAGCTGATAGTATCCGTTTTCCTGTTTTTCCACCATATTGAAATATGGATTCTTATTAGCCTTGCTAACAGAAAATAGATTTAAAGCATCTTCATCTGCCATGATCATTTTGAAAGCCTCCGACAAGTCATGCAAATTTCTCAAAGGGGAAGTTACATCCAGATCTAGTATATAATCAAATTGTATATTTTTACTTTTTTCTTCAAACAGTAGTAAATCTAAGATAGTATCAACTTTACCCGCAGTATCAGTAGCCAGTATTTCAGGTCTTGTATAGGTTGTATTAATGCCATGGGAAAGACAGATTTTCTTAACGGTATCATCATCTGTTGAAATAGCCAGATCTGCCTTATAAAGTTCTGAAAACTGCTTAGCAGTTTCTAACGAATATGTTATAAGCGGTTTACCGTTTAAGAGCCTGGTATTCTTACCGGGTATTCCCTTTGAACCTGCCCTTGCACATATAGTGATAAGTATATTCATTAGAATTTTATATGCCGATAGTCCTCCTGGGCTTTCAAATAATCCTCATGACGGCCGATATCAAGCCAATAACCCAAAATGGGATAAGAAAGGATTTTCTTGTTCTGCGCAATTAATTCAGAGATCAGATCAGTGGCATTAAAAAAAACTCCTTGAGGTACTGTTGTCAGATATTCTTTTTTAATCAGATATATCCCGGCATTTGAAAAATATGTATAGGTTGGTTTTTCTTTAAAGGATTGGACAATTCCGTTTGATGTTTCAATAACAGCATAAGGAATAGTTACATTATACCCAGTAGTGGCAACAGCCATATCTGCGCCGGATTCTTTGAAAGATTTATAAAAATCTTCAAAATTAATATTGGTAAGAAGGTCTGAATTCATGACAATTATATCATCATACTTATAATTATCTGTTAATCGAAGTGCCCCAAGGGTTCCCAATGGCGTGGTCTCATTAACATAGGAGATATCAAGATCTCTTGAACTTCCATTACCAAGATGTTGTTCAATTTGTTCCCCGAGATAATGCAGTGAGATAATAATATTATGTATGCCGTATAAAGCAAGCAGGTTAACGTTATGCTCTATAATGGGGGTGCCATCAATTTCAAGCATTGGCTTAGGTTTCGTTCTGGTTAATGGCAACAATCGTTCACCCCGTCCACCAGCCATAATTACTGCATCAACAGGCAAAATTGACCTTTTCACCGACAGGTTAATTAACCTTACTATCTTTTGATTCTCATCAAGAACAGGAATAATTTTAATACTATTCTGTCTGAGCATTTCTATTAATTCAAAAGAAAACTTTTTTTCTTCCAGATACCTGAAATGACTGTTCATAACGATCTTAACAGGTTCTTCCAGATTTACACCCTTTATCAAACCACGTCTAATATCGCCATCAGTAATAACACCCAGAACCTTTTCCTCCTTATCAGTAACAAATAAAGTGAGGTTCTCCCCTAAACTTGTCAGTTTCTCCAATGCAATCCGCAGTGAACTATCCTGATCAATGATGTGCAATTCTTTCCTGATCATTTCAATTTCTTTAAGATATTCAATATTTTCATTGCAGCTGTTCCATCTCCGTAAATACCAGATTCATGGATACCAGTAAAATATTGAAAACCCGAAACAGCATCAATAATATCATTTTTATCAAATGCTGAATTACGAATATTTTTTGTTACAATCCTACCACTCTGTCTATCACCCAAATTGATAACATATTTAGGGAAATAGGATGCTTCAATAAATCCACTGGATGTATTACCCAGTAGAAAGCTGCAGTGTTTCATACAGCTTAAATAACCCACTGTACCAAATGATTCAACCCCAAATGCGCTATCACAATTATCGATAAATCTGTTGAGCTTATTCCGGATCATCTCCCCCATTGTATCGGCATTCGGCATGGTTATGATAAACTGGTATCCTTGTATTTCATTCAGAGAAGCAATCAACTGATCCACATATTGTTCATTCAATTCGAATGAAACAGTTTCAGGATGCATGGTAATCAGTATAGAAGGAACAGAAAGGTCGATTCCAAACTTATATAAAAATTCAGGTATCGAAAGGAATGTAAGTGAACTTAAATTATCAATTGAAAGAGCCCCTACATTAAAAATATTATTATCATCCCCCTTTAATTCTGCAATACGCGTTGCGTACGGCTCAGCAGATGCGAAATGGAGTTTTGACATGTGCGTAATTGAATGTCTAAAAACATCATCAAATGCACCAAGTGTTTTTTCTCCCCCATGTATATGAGCCAGATTTATGTTATATGGTAATGCCGAAACACAAGCAGCAAACATTTCATATCTGTCTCCGAGTGCAAGAAGCCAATCAAATTTTTCATCTGTCCAAAAACCTGAAAAAGCATTTATTGTATTTGCAATTGATTTACTGACTGCCGCAGGAGAACTTCCATCCACATCAGTGGTAATCTGATGCGGCACATTGAATCCATCTTTTACAATGTAATCAATTGTTCTGCCGAATTTTTTGGAGAGATGTGTTCCAAAACAGATCAATTCAAGTTCAAAAAATTCATCCGCTTCTAATGCTTTCAGCAAAGGAAAATAAATACTGTAATCTGCCCTTGAACTTGTAAGTACCCCGATTTTCATATAAAATCCTTCAAAGACAGTTTATGATCAGCTGGCAAATCAACAGTTGCATTTTTGCCAATAACTGAATCAAGTTGCATAGGTGAAATACCATCTCCAGGTCTTTTCATACACAGATCATCCATTGTAATGATCTGCCCGGCTATAATATCGCGACAGATATGAATACTTTTACGGGCTATCGACATATTTTTCCTTTCTGATAGAGTAACTTTCTTTAATCCATCACCCAATGCCTTCTCAATATTTCTTATCGCAGTAACCATTGACGCGAGTTCTTTGGGCTCGAGGGATGCTTTATGGTCAGGTCCTTCCATCGTCCTGTCTAAAGTAAAATGCTTTTCTATTACCGTTGCACCTAATGCAACGGCCGCTGTAGCCACTTCAATTCCATTTGTATGGTCGGAATATCCTGTCTTAACACCAAACGTGTCTTTTATTGTTTGCATTGCCCGAAGATTAACATCTTCCATTGGTGTAGGGTATTCTGTATTGCAATGCAGTATACAAATATTATTCTTTGGAGTACCTGAAGCTATCAGAACAGATAAAGCTTCTCCAATTTCATCAACCTCGCTCATTCCAGTAGATAAAATAATCTCTTGTCCAAAAGCTCCTACTTGACGTAGAAAAGGCAGGTTGGTAATATCTCCTGATGGTATTTTCCATCGTTTAATACCCAGCCTATGCAGCATCCGAATACTTTCAATATCAAAAGCTGTTGACCAGAATTCAATATTCTTAGTCTTGCAATAAGTCTGTAAGATGATATGATCCTCCTCACTTAGCTCAAGCCTTTGTAACATCTCGAATTGAGATTCTATGGCACCCGAGTTATTCTGCTGGTATTGTGCTTTTACGGCATTTTTACTAACAATATTTTCCGCCTTAAATGTCTGAAATTTTACAATATCTGCCCCAGCCAAAGCTGCAGCGTCAATCAGATTCTTTGCTAATTCAATTGATCCGTTATGGTTTACTCCGGCTTCAGCTATAATAAGTGTACGAGACATTCTAACGATAAATTTCAGAGGTAAAATTCATATTTCCAGTAAAACACTGCTAGGCAGGTTTACCAGCCGTTCAGCAATCCATTCTGCATTGGTTATGTCTTCACAAATACAGTTTTTGAACATGTTTAGCGTATTCATCAAAGCCCATACCGGTCTTGTCATGATCTTTCTATCGTTGGTGTAAGTAAGAAAAGCATCTCGTTCGGTTTTATCTTTAAGCAGTATCGCATTCAACCAGTAGTTAGAAAAAGAATCAACTGGTGCGTTAAAGAATTGGATGTCGGAGGCTGCAAAGAAATTATTATACTTCTGTGCAAGTTGTCTCTTGGAATCAACAAATTTGTCCAGCTGTTCAAGCTGTGCACAAGCAAGTGCTGCATTCAAATTGGGTAGTCTGTAATTATATGCAATAGAATCGTGAACAAAATCCCATCTATGGGGCACTTTAGCCTGAGTGGTCAAATGTTTCCCGAGTTTAGCTATTTTTTCATCATCGGTGATAATAACGCCACCGCCACCACTTGTTACAGTCTTATTCCCGTTAAAACTGAATGCACCAAGCAGTCCGTAGCGTCCGGTATGTTTGTCTTTATACTTACTTCCAATAGATTCAGCGGCATCTTCAACAAGTGCTATATTATGTTCCTTACAGATTTGCATCATCTGTTCAAGCTCAACTGCATGACCAAAAGTGTGCATAGGAACACAGGCTGCTATCCTTTTACCGGTTTGTTTATGATAACAGATTCCGTTTCTTTGTTCTGTTTTCTTTTCAAGAAAAGCTTTTAATTTAAGAGCAGACAATCCAAGTGTATGCCTGTCTACATCCACAAAAACAGGTTCAGCACCAATATAACTGATAGCATTACAGGTAGCAATAAATGAGAGAGGCTGGGTAATTACCAAATCATCTTTCACAACACCTGCCAATAATAAACTAATGTGCAATGCAGCAGTTCCATTAACAGTTGCCACAGCATAACTGGCCCCTGTAATGGAGCAAATCATCTGTTCAAATTGGTCCACATATTTACCAACAGAAGAAACGTAAGTTGAATCGATAGCATCCAGTACATATTCTCTTTCCTTACCTACAAAAATCGGCTCGTGTAATGCTATAAATTTCTCGGGTTCCCGAAAAGTTTCTCTTATAAATTTTACCGTATTATTGAACATCCCTTCTTCATTCATCTTTATAATCCATAAATGGACGAAATCAATTTCATTGTTTGGAGTGAGCTATTAAGATCTGGCACCGTATGCGGCAATGAACTGATTGCTTTGATAACCTCCTCAGCCTGTAAACGTAACCCAGGTTTAAAATTGATATCCCAAGGATGCGGTTCTACTGTGTTTACTTTTCTTGTTCCGTATTCCTGCCAGGAAGCCTGCTCCAGCGGTCTCATCTCCCATCTTTTGGAATCGGTAGTTACAGATACCAGCCATGGTGAAGGTGCATTCCAAACTGCCTGATAAATACCAATATCACCTGAGTCAAAATCAATTCTCGATACAACCAATGATGGATGTTCTGGATCAAACTTGACCAGATTTTCAACATGGATGATTTTCCCCCTTCCCAGTGTACTAAAATAATCCACCAGATGAATAGAATTGGCATACATCCAATGCTGTAAAAGCTGTTCCGAAGTTCCTATCTTCCTCTGAACCAGAATGTCTTCTTGGTCACTAACCTGAATAATCCTTTTCTCATTTGAATTATTCAAGTCAGTAAGGGCGGTTCTTGTTGAATGATAATGCCGTCTGTTGAGTGCTACAAATACCCGCGATGATTTTTTTTCTGCCAAATCATGCAACGAAAGTGCTTGTTGATAGTCGATACCAACTGGTTTTTCGCAGAGACATGCCCAGGGGAAATTCATGCATTCTGTGAGTATTGATGCAACAGATAGTTCTGCAACACTAATCACCACCAAAGCTGCATGAGTGCCGTTATAGAGGCTTTCTAGTGAATCAAAGATTTTTAAACCAGGATATACAGACTGCAGTGCGATGGCCTTTTCTTTAGTTCGGGTGTAAATACCTGCTATATCAACCTTTTCGATGTCGGAGAAGGCTTTCATGTGTGCAGTGGTCATATTCCCAGCACCAACAAAGGCAACACGAATTTTTTCTTTATGCATCTTACAACTCCCTGATAGTATTGATTAACGGATCTGATTCCAGTTCACGAAGCATTCTTAACTGTGAAGGAATATCTCCGAGGGATCTATTTAGCAGGGAACAAACCTTTTTATTTGAAATGCTCAGATCCATTGGTCTCCTAGTAAGCCCGGCTTTATCAGAAAAATGAATCGATTTAATATGATTGGTACTGATTCCGAACTCCTGTGCAAGTAATCTGCCAAATTCGTATTTTGAAATACGTTCGTCGCCTACAACATGTATCAGACCAGATACATTTCTTTCCTCCAATTCATGAGTAGCTTTAATCAGGTTTTGTATAAGAATGGGGGTAAAATAAACATCTTCAAAAAGATAAATATCTTTTCCAGCTCTGAGTGTATTCAAAATAGTATCGCTGAAAGATGCACGGTAAGTGGGGCCCCATCCGAAAAAATTAGTACGTATGATTAATGCCAGTGGATTAATGACTGATATTTTTTCTTCAGCTTTACGTTTGCTACTCGCATAAATATTTAATGGATGTGGTAAAGATGTTTCTGTTGAGTTTGGTTGAGTACCATCAAATAAATGATCCGTAGATATGTGAATCAGTTTACTTTTCAGTCTACTACTGATGAGTGCAATGTTAGCTGCCAGCTCGGTATTAATATCGTTAGCCAAATCGGGCTCCCTTTCACATATCTCAACACTCGTTAAACCGGCAGTATGTATGATAATATCCGGTGCAATTATCTCGATTTGTTTTTCAAGTGTCTGTGTATCAGAATAAGTAAGCAGACAAGACTCGATTTTTTCTAATTTGACAAAATTCCTATTTAACCCTAAGATGACCTCGTACTGATCTCTAGTGGATATTGCCCAATTCAGCCCTAATAATCCTGAACCACCTGTTATTAATATTTTTTTTTTCATACTTATACCAACACCTAATGCTTATTGTTACTTGTAAATTCCGATAATTTCGACTTAAAAGGATTTACCGTTAGACAAGTAAGCTTTTATCCGGTCTACTGAAATTATCATAAACAGGTTTCGCATCTTTATAATAAGGAGAATTTTTTTTCAGTACACTATCAAAATCAAATGGCGTAGTGTTCGATTTGAATGTAGCCCTGACATTTTTTAATCGGCGTTTCAAAATGGGTTTAGTATCTATAAACCGATGAAATAAGTGATTAGTTTTATTTTTACACTTTTCAAAAAAAGTAAAGTTCAATTCAGTAGTTGTATCCTTTAGTTTATTCCGGAAAACCGCTTTCAGATAATTCTTGAAAGCATTACGTATCACTTCTTTGCTTTCAGAGAGGGGAATTCCATCTGTTTTAGTTATACAGGAACTGATAGCATTGATAAATAACTGATAAGAGGGATTCCATTTAGTATCTGTTATCCAATCAAGAATACCGGGAACTTCATATCTGGCATCATGTGATTGCCTGATAAGATATAAACAATCAATATATTTTGATTTGCCATTACAAATAAATGTATAACAATGCAAAATTTCTCCGAAAGCTTCATCTTCAATATTTCGATACACAACTGAATCTTCAACAAACTCAGTTCTACGGTGAACTGAAAATTGCGGAACCCAATAATTTTGACCGAAATGTGCAACCCGCTCAGCAGCAGTACTCTTCTCTACTGATTTTATATCCCAGTAAACCATAGAACCTTTGATGGTTCCGTAGGGTCCGGACTCATTCAATCCAAATATGATGGCTTTTCCCTGTGCTGTTCTATAGTCACTATGGTGGCTAAGAAAAGAGGCGCATTTTTCAACAGAAGCAGGTATCAGGTAATCATCATCACAAATAATGGCACAAAATTCTTCTGTAGCTACTTCACCCAGGTATGTGATCGTTTTTCTGATATTCATCCCGGGTAAATGATGGTAATGGATATCTAATTTGTCCTTAAAAGATTCAATAGCAGATTCAGTTTTTTTCTTTTCTGATTCATTACTGGCATCACCAATATAGATCGGATGTGGGCTTGATAATGAAGCATAATAATTTAACTGACGAATCATAAAGTCAGATCGGTTCATCGTCGGTATCAAAAGCGCTACTTTACACATCAAATCGAATATTTGTAAATATTTGTTTCCAAAAAAGAACTCCGTTGTACTTTTCTATAACCTTTTCCCTGCCATTTTGAGCGATTTTTGCACACTCTTCTTCATTGTGGAGGTAGTATTGAATCTTTTCAAGTAAATCTTCTTTAGTTGTAAAAGACACAAAATCTTTCCCTTCTTCGAATAAAACAGAGGTTTGATCATTCTTAGTCTCTAGCAATAAGGCACCTGAAAGTAACACTTCAAATACACGGCTTTTTAACTGGTGCCGGTCAACAGAGTAAGAAAAATTCAATCCAATTTTCGCCTTACCAAGTATTTCGGCATATTCATTATGACTAACCTGGTTCAAACGATCATCAGTGCCGAGGTAGCCCTGAACTTTATTCCGAATTAGGTAGTCTATATATTCTTTACGGTTGTTCCTGTAGGAATTAATCTGTCCTAGAAAACAAAAATCAATTGTTTTGGCTTGCGGCCGAAAAAGACAATTGATATTATAAGGACAATAGAGAAAAAGTAGCTTCTGTCTGTCAGATTCAGACATGCCCGTATAGTTGAAATTTTTGGCCGGGTTATCTATCACCACATGCAAATCAATTGGGTTATTTGATTTGATATTAACCTTTGCAAATCCATCACTGCAAGTGTCCCACCAGATGGCTATACAATTAGGGAGCAATTTTTTACTTTTAATTCTCCGAAGTAAAAAATTACCGGGCTGTGATAATAATCTTTTGGGTGAGGGTGAATAAGAAGACAATACCACAACATCAGGAGATTCTTTCTGCAGAAATTTAATAAATCTTATTTTATTAAGCCCGATCAGAGTGAGATTATCCCAAATGTAACTCTTGATCTCAACATCAAAGTTTTGTAATGTATTTTCGAGATGGTATTTCTCCATAGAAACATCCTTGCCATTTCCATACATATTATACCTGCAAATGGCTACTACAGGGCGTACATGATTATTTTTATTTTCACTTTTTTCCGTAATGAAAATTAAATATAGTAATCCAACCAGCTCATCAAAAAGCAAAAACACTTCTTTGATGAAGCGTTTTAGATTTCTAAATCGTGCAAAAAGTAAAGATGCGAAACTTCTACACTTACGATAAACAGAACAGGCAAGCTGATCAAACATTACCGTATCGGTTGTTTTTAAGCATTGTAAACCCTTTGATCAATTCACCAATACCAAAGTCGAGAGAGAAAATCGGCTTATACCCTGTCGCTTCCAGTTTTGCATTAGATACGATATAATTTCTTTGATCCGGATCTTTTCCCAATGGAGCTTCCAGAAAAGTAAATTTTGGTAATTGTTTTTTGATTGTTTCACAAAGTTCCCATTTAGAAACGTTTGCTTCAGAAAGTCCTACATTGTAAATCTGTCCTTTCATCTGATCAAAATTATTCAAAGCATGTTGAAAAACTCTGGAAACATCACGCACATGAACATAATTCCGTTTGAAATGACTTTCAAATAAAATCACAAAGCCATCATGAACCGCGCGGTAAGTAAAATCGTTCACCAACAAGTCGATACGCATGCGTGGCGACATTCCAAAGACTGTTGCCAATCTGAAACTGATGGCATTAGGATGTTGCATAAGTGCTTTTTCAATTTCGACCTTATCGATCGCATACTTTGAAATAGGACTCAGTGGTGATTCTTCTGTGCAGAAATTGTTCTTATCCCCTGATCCATAAGCACTATTGGTGGTTGGCATTAATACAATCTGGTCTTTTGAAAGATGTTTCAACATCATCATGATCGCATGGTGATTAATGGTGGTGGCTCCAACCGGGTCCTGGTTACAGATAGGGGCGCCCACAAGTGCGGCCAAAGGAATCACAACATCTGCTTTTTTAAGCAGTGGCAGCATGGTTTCTTCAAGTCGTATATCACCCTTTACAACTGAAAAATTTTCATGATAACAAACATGGTTCAATGTTGCCTGTTTGTAAAAAAAATTATCCAGAACAGTTACCTTATGACCGGCGGCCAACAGATCAGGAACCATGGTAGAACCAAGGTAACCGGCTCCACCGGTTACAAGAATATGTAAACTCATTTTTTAGAATTAAATTATTATAAAAGTTTTTTCTATCGTTACTAAAGATTTAGTTATTATTCTACGCTATTCAGTACTTCACAGATTGCGTCTACTTCATCAAAATTCAGATCGGGGAAGTTACCTATGTAAAACCCATAAAAATGAACATGCTCAACTTGAGGAAAATTGAGGTGATGGTTGACCGGAACGATACCATTTAAATAAGGTTGTCGGATTTGGTTACCGCCGCCTGCACTACCTCTTCTGAATTCAATTCCAGCTTCACGCATTTTTTTCATTAACCGTTGAACAAATTCTTCATCTGGTTTTTTAAGAATAAGATTAAATGCATAGTTACTACAGCCTTCCGTTTTAAAATCAGATCGATATTTTTCTGGATTGATTTTTGCAAGAAACCGCATCAGATTTTCATTTCTTTTGATCACATTCTGATCCAGTCGTTTTAATTGAGAACGACCAAGAATGCCGCCAAGCTCAGTATTTCTAGTATTGTACGCGGGAAAGGCAAAAATGAAATCCGGATTTAGTTCAGGATTATCATTCTTATATTTATCCCGTAATTCTGTATTCGTCACCTCTCTTACCATACCATGTGAACGCAACATTCTTACCTGTTGGTAAATAGTTTCATCATTTGTACAAACCATGCCCCCTTCAATGGTACTCATATGGTGTGCATAATAAAAAGAAAAGTTAGACATCCACCCGAAACTTCCCAAACGACGCCCATTGTGGGTAGCTCCATGTGATTCGCAAACATCTTCAATTAAAGGTATGTTCCTCTTCTCAAGTTCTGTAAGTAATTCATCAGTCAGTCCATCAAATCCCTGAACGTGCGTGAGGAAAACTGCTCGTGTTTTATCGGTAATATTTTTGAGAATTTGATCGGTATCCATTCCCAATGTATGTGGGTCAATATCTGCAAATACCGGAGTAAATCCATTTTGAAGAACGGATGCAACATCGGATACCCAGGCCAATGGAGGCAGAATAACCTCACCACCTTCTGGATATTTTATTTTAAGTATTGCCATTGACAACAGATTAGCTGATGCCCCGGAATTTACAAACACACTGTACTTAACGCCCAGCCATTTAGACCATTCCTCCTCAAAAGCTCTCACATTTGCGCCGTGTGTAAGTATAGGGTCGTCTTGCTTAAGATGCTCAATTAGTGCATCCAGATCTTCGCGCAGTATATTGTTGCGCATCAAAGGGAATTTCATAACTGTTGGTGTGTTTTAAATAAAAAAATAAAGAAAGGTGCTAACAAATAGCAGCTACAATAGATATACCTAAAGCAGAGGTGAACAAAGGTTAAAGAATGAATAGAACTTTCAGATTAAATTATGCATTTATTTCTCGCCGTAATAATCACCCCATTCTACAATGATAGTAGGGCGGTTGTCTTTGCGTTCATAAGCATATTGGAATGTCTCAAATATCTGGTGTGGTTCATCCAAACGGATAATATCTACCCAATCACACATAGCTTTAAACCCACCGGTAAAATCACTGATATGCTGATGTTGAGGGTGTAATGGGCGCTGAGAACCGATACTGGTTCTGATAATTATGTTTGTTTTAAATCCACCACCAGACATAATTTTTAATTTATCCAGATGATTAACTACCTGATTTGCGGCCAGCAACAAGAAGTTCCAACGGGGATAAATTGATATCGGCACAGTACCATTTAAAGCCATCCCAAGTGTCATACCCATTTGCATATCTTCATTTACGGGCATTTCAAGTAATTTGGATTTGGGTACATCCCCTAAGGTATTTGTCATACCGGTTCCGGCATATTCTACAGCCTGCCCCAAAAATAAGGTATCGGGCTTTTCACCTAACCAAGTCATTGCTCTTTTTAATTCATCAAAGTATTTCATATATTAAAATTGAATACGTTTACCTGCCCCTGCATGTGGGTAGCGGGTTTCATATTGATAATAAATAATTTTTGGCATGTCTTTTTTGGAGTAGGAAAGCTCTGTGATATTCCAAACAGCGCGCGTATCAGTGCATACAGATTTGCCATTATCTTCAACAACATAAGTAATAGGCAAATCATGGTTAACAGCATATTTATGATTCTCATAAAAAGTGCCTGTTTCTGATGTCATATCACCTACAAAACACCAGACATGATTGGTACCGCCTTTACGTTTAATATCCAAAGCCATACCGGTTGCTATAGGTATACTACCTGTTACAATGGCAGAAGAATAAATTTTGTATTCGGGAAAGCAAAGTGTTATCGACCGGCCTTCAAGTATATGCTCTTTTACCAATGCCGGAGGCACTCCTTTTAAAAGACATTGATAATGTGACCTCCATGAACAGAAAATCCAGTCTTCGGGCTGAACATTTTTGAAGATTTCGATCATTTGTTTTTCATTGCCGTCATATAAATGAACCGGAGCTTTGATCATCGAATTGTTAAAACAATCCGCAATGTCTGTTTCGAATGCCACCAGCTCTTCTGGTGTGAATAGATTTTCCATAAGATTGAGAAATTAAAATTTGAACTACTCTTACTGCACTGAATGTTGATTACTAATGTAAGATGCTATGTATATACTATATGGCTATAGCCCATTGGGTTGATATAGTGCTACCGTACTGCCTGCATTTTCAAACCGGAAGGGAACATGGATTAAATGGCCCAGTTTGTTTTTAATGGCTTCATGCTTTTCTTTTGGTGCATAAAAAAGTATAAACCCACCACCACCGGCTCCTAACAATTTGCCCCCTATGGCACCAGCACCAATCGCGTTTTTATAAATTTCATCAATATCTGAATTAGACACTTTTGATGATAATGACTTTTTATACTCCCATGCTTCATTTAAAAGAAAACCAAAATCGTCAAGACTTTTGCTCATGTCAGTGAGTATATTGATGGAGGTTGGTACCATTTCCTGCATTTTCCTTAACTCAGTTTTTTTTGAATCAAAATTTTCTATTTTCGATTTTTCTATCTCACTGGCAAAACGGGAAATTCCTGTAAAAAACAACAAAAGATTATCCTGAAGCTCGTCAATACGACGTTGGGTTATGATGATGGGTGTTACTGTAAATGAATTTTCGCCAAAGAAATCAATTCGGTTAAACCCTCCGTATGCCGCAGCAATCTGGTCCTGACAACCCACATGTTCTTTTAACACATCCTGTTCAATATGTATTGCTTTAGTAGCCAGGTCAAATTTACTTATATGTTTTCCCCATAAGGCATAAATAGTATTCAAAAGTCCAACAGTGAATGAACTACTTGATCCCAGACCAGACCTCGCTGGCAGATCCCCATCATGATGTAATTCTATCCCTTCTGTAATATTGAGGTACTGTAGAATTCCTTTGATAGCTGGATGCTTGATATCATTTATCTCTTTTACATCTTCAATCTGCGAATAAACGAATCGGTAATTATGTTCAAAAAACTTTGGCAGATAACGACAGGTTATATAACAATACTTGTCAATACTGGTTGACAGAACGCATCCTCCATTATCTCTGAACCAATGATTCAGATCTGTTCCACCTCCAAAAAAAGATATCCGGTAAGGAGTTTTGGTGATAATCATTACTTATAATTTAATCCTTTGAAATGAAAAGTGCCTATCATTTATCTCTTGAAGCTAGTATAGGGTTTGAGATAGGCCAATGTATTCCAATTCGGCTATCATTCCATTTAAGGGTGAACTGTTCATTAACATCGGGGTAAGACCCCTCATAAGCCCATTTATAAAAAAATGTTCCTGAAGCACTTAAAACCAAATGTCCATTGGCGAACATGGGAGGTATTAAAACCTGTGTTCGGTTAGCTGCTGTTAACATGATAGAATCCCATTTGAGATAATTAGGTGAATCAGCTCTGTTATCCACCACAACTAGCAATATTTCTCCTGCCAGGCAGGTTGCCAGTTTATATGATTTTGCATCCCCATGTAAACCTCTTAAAACATGCTGTCGCGAAATTGAAACCTTATCATGGTTAAATGCAAGAGAATCGTAATCGTCATGGGCATGGAGCGTAAAAAGTTGTCCACGAAAATCCTCAAATGCGTCAGGTTGAAAAACTTTTACTTCCGGAAAAATCATACAGTATAGTTTCTATAAATGCAGTAGTATAGTTAAAAAATTAGTATCTGGAGAAATAAGATTACTGTATAACTTCCAATCTGTTATCAATCGAAACACTTCCCCAGCCCTGTTTCCATCTTACAGCATGCGGGTATCCACCATCCTGATTCCCTGCAGGTAATACTTCTAAAGGGAATCCGTACAGCGTATCCTTTACTTCATAGGAGCTATATTGGTGCCCCTCAATCATACTAATTCCTACTTTATAGTTACCTGGCATAAGATGCTTATTCTTATCAACAGTTAACCTGACTTTTACGACCCCCTTTGGTTCAATTGAAAAAGATTCTTCCGTAGAACTCGCAACTACTGGTTGGTCTCGTTGATCGTTAAGACCTAATGAAAAACGAAGATTTTCTGTTTTTACCTCTACAAGTGACCTGATTGTAAATTCGATCTGAATGGGCTGATAATAGTATACCGAATTGTGAGACGAATTAAGATTAATTGCTTCAATAAAAATTGACTTACCCTCTCGCATACGAAAATCACCAACAGTAAGATCTGCGGTATTTGCCGGGTTCAGGTAACTGTTTATCATATCATGTGTTAAACCCTGATCTGCTACCTCGCCATTTTTTAAAATAATACACTTCTGGCATAGTGCAGAAATCATTTGCATGTTATGGCTTACAAAAAGTATAGTTCTTCCCTGGTCCTTACTGACATCGCCCATTTTACCCATGCATTTTTTTTGAAATTCAGCATCACCAACTGCAAGTACTTCATCAACTATCAGAATTTCACTTTCCAAATGAGCAGCCACTGCAAAAGCCAGTCGTACATACATACCTGAAGAATACCGTTTTACCGGTGTATCGATATAACGTTCAACACCAGAGAAATCAACAATTTCATCAAACTTTCTTTTAATCTCATGCTTACGCATCCCCAAAATGGCTCCATTCAGGTAAATATTTTCCTTTCCTGTTAATTCAGGGTGAAAACCGGTTCCCACTTCCAGTAATGAAGCTACTCTTCCTTTTAATTTAACAGACCCGGTAGTAGGAGAAGTTACCTGCGACAGTATTTTCAATAAAGTACTTTTCCCGGCTCCGTTTTTTCCAATGATTCCTACGGCATTACCCTCTTCGATACTGAAATTAATATCCCGCAGGCTCCAAACAATATCACTCGTTCCTTTAACAGAGCGGTCGTTGGTCTCTCCCAATTTTAGATAAGGATCTTCCTTTCCACGTTTGATTGCCCACCACCGATGTATATCCGCCGATAAAGTTCCGGTACTGAATTGACCTAACTGGTATGCCTTTGACAGGTGCTCAACTTTTATTATTTCACTCATTATACAGTATCAATAAAGTTTTTTTCGACTTTGTTAAAAACGACCGTACCAGCTACCAGTATCAGAAATGTGATTACAACTGTGTAGCCAAAACTTAACCATGAAAAATAACCCTGACCCAATATACCCAGACGGGCCATTTCAATAATCTGCGACATTGGATTCAGCATGATCCATTTTCTGTAAGACGCTGGAATGGAAGAAAGCGGATAGATAACAGGGGCCGCATACATCAGTAGTTGAATTCCAAAACCTATCAAAAAAGTCAGATCTCTGTATTTATTGGTTAACGATGAAATAATCATACCTATTCCAAGTGCCATGGAAGCCATTAATACCAAAAGTATCGGAAACAGAAAAAGAAAGGGTGAAAAGTTAAAATGATAGCCTCTTATTCCATAGGCAACCATCATTACAAATAATAAAATTAACTGAACTCCAAATTTAATCAGACTGGAAACCACTATACTCATTGGCATAATCAGGCGAGGGAAATATACTTTACCGAAAATGCCGGAATTATCCCTGAAAACAGTAGATGTTTTTGTAAGAGAGTCAGCAAAATAATTCCACATGGTAATTCCAACCATGTAAAAAAGAGGTTGTGGAAGTCCATCTGTTGAAATGCCTGCAAGTCTGCCAAAGATTACAGTAAAGGTGATAGTAGTAAAGAGAGGTTGAATAAAAAACCATAGAGGGCCAAGTATGGTCTGTTTATAAAATGCAACGAAATCCCTTCGAACCAGTAAAATTAAAAGATCCCGGTAGCGCCAAACTTTATCTAACTGGAGATCTAATAATTTTTTTTGTGGTACAATTACTAAATCCCAATCTGATTCTGGATTCTCTGTAACATTAATTGAATCGGTACGCATAATTTTATGTAAAACTCTTAATCAAAGTGTATAGAGAAAGGCTTTGTTTGTATTTTGGTTATCGGATAACATAATGTGTGTTATTCTTCACCAGATAGTAAATTTTTAAATGTTTGAATAACCATTCCTGGCCTCGTTCATGTATTGTTTCACTATCAATAACAAAATCAGAATCAATCCAACAACAACCCCCATAACGGCGTAAATTATAACAGTACCAATACCACTGGATGCGTCTGGAGCGAGTGGAACATACACTGGTTCAAGCACTGTAAATAAGGGTGTTTGCTTTTTAAGTTCGATTCTGGCTTGTTCCAATTGGGTAGCCAATTGATTATAGGTGTTTAAAGAAATGCTGAATTCATTCTGTAATTGCTGTTCTTTGGATTTAATACTTTGGTAAATAACACCAAAGTTATTATCCGCAAAACCGGCTACTCTAAGTTGATTTGTTTTATATCTTTTGTTTGCTTCACTTGCCCTGGCAAGCAGAAAATTATAGTTGTCTAATTGTTTCCCGGTTTTATATCGTATCACATACTGAATAAGCTTATTTAACACCAACTTCGTTGCTTCCGCACTCAGTCTCGCTTCTGGCATGGTAACACTAAGAAAAACCTGTTTGCCTTTTTTTTCTAATTTAATTCGATCCTTTAAAACTGAAGCAATACCGATTTCAGGCCCGGTAACATTGCTGATATCAAAATCGTTTTCATTTGTAACCCTTTTACCTATCAAACTATCTTCATCGTCAATGTTGTTAACAGTGTCAGTACGATTAGTTACCGGAAGCGCAGTAATCTCTTTCGAATCTTCCTTTTTATCACTTGACCTAAACCATCCAATTATGGTTGAAGGCAGATTAAACAACATTGATTTAGCTCTTGTTACAGCATCTACTTTCATTGGTTTCTGAAAGTATTGCATCAACGTTGTCTTATGATTGTCATCGAGGTTTATACTCTCTTTTGATAATTCAACCAAAAAAGGCCTGTTCGCTAAAATAATGGGATACAGATCTGTAACACTTGCACCTGTTGATGCGCCAATAGAAACACCAGCTAAACCGGCAAGTGTCTGCGCCTCAGTTGAACCTCCACCTCCTCCTTCCTCTGCTAGTAAAACACAACTTGCTGTGTAAACTTTAGGTTTGGTAGCCGACTGAATAAAACCAAGTATAATAAAAACGCTAACACATACGATCAGGGGAAATTTTCTATTCCAAAAAAGAGCCCAGATATCTGAAAGTAATATTTCATCCCCGGAGAAAATAGCTTTTATACTTTTTTGCGATTTCATTTGACAGTATTGATGAAAAGAAGTACTATAAAGTTCGTAAAAGGAATATCAGAGTCAATGTAGAAGTAATCAATCCTGTTACTACACCCACTGTGTTCGCATAATTAAATGGTGCCCTGTCCTGCAATGTGGCAGGAACAAATAGTTCCGCTCCGGGTTCAATCTTAGGATACGATTTAAAAAACCAAAATGATTTCACACGCTGCACACGACCATTGGCTTGTAAAACATAGGCCTTATTTTTTATTGCTCTGGTACTATACCCCCCAGATCGGTCGATATATTCCCGGAAGCTTAGTCCCGGTTCATACCGAACAGATACCGGATACAAAACTCCACCTTTGATACTTACTGTTTCCAGTTTTTCAGGAATATTCAGAATATCCCCTTCTTTTAATACCAGGTCTACATTGGTTCCCGGATTTTTTAAAATTTCTTCCAAATCAATCGCTACCAGTTCCTGGGTTTTTTCATCTAAAGAGAGGGCACTACTTGAATTTACAGTAGAAGCATTATCCTTTACCAGACTTTGTTTCAAAAGCTCTTTATTTTTTATCTCTTCATCTTTTTTTATCCCAGCCATGTTTTGGGAAATTTTCGTATCAATCCGTTTATTAAGCTCAATATTACTTTCAGAACTGCTTATTATCGGATCCTTAATAAGATTTTGCTTTAACCCTGTTAAATTCTGGTTATCTACTTCAGTTAAACTGGGAGGTATAAACTTTTTAGTTCTTCTAACCAGCGTTGCCCCTTTCGGATAAGCATATTTAGTTAACCCACCGGCTCGCATTAAAAGATCTGATATACGCATTTCCTTTTTATCTATAGCATATGCCCCTTTCAGAGAAATCTCCCCTTCGATACTGACTAATTTAGGTATCTCAAACCCGGGAATAGCTCTTACAAAAATCTGGTCGAATGGCTTTAAAAGCAACTTGCTATTAGCAGCATTTATGCTTAAATCTTTGTTGATGGCAACCGTAAGAATATCCGCTATTTTACCGGGGTCATTTGCCCGTCGGATAATTTCAATAAAGGATCCTGAAGCAGAATACTTAAACCCGCCTGCTTTCAAAATAAGATCTCCTACTGTAAGACTATCAGCATAAGGAAATATACCGTTGTTATTCACTTCTCCGGAGATCTGCACGAAATATTCCTCCTGTATATCATAAAAGTTGGCGATACTTAATACATCTTCTCTTTCTAATTCTATGCTGCCCGTACCGTCTTTGTCATTTTTGTTAGAGAGGTCTACATTAATCACTTCCTGCTTAAAATCCTGTTTTGTACGGTAAATTAATGCACGTTTCAGAAATGCGTCTGGTTTGAGACCTCCCGCTTTCTGAATCAGGTCCTGAGCTGTCATACCTTTCGTCAAAGAATAAGGACCGGGTCTGTTGACCGCCCCGGTAACCTGAACCCGGTTAGTAAACCGATCTAATATAACGCCAACTTTAATAAGGTCTCCATCATTGAGATTGACTTTTGAAAACTGGTTACTTGGCAAATCCAGCACTTGCTTTTCAATCAACCCCTTTCGTGTAACATTTACAAAATCTTTGTAGGCATTTTCAGAAAAACCTCCCGCAAAATTTAAAATATCAGTAAATGATTCATTGCTTTTAAATTCGAAGATGCCAGGTATTCTTACTTCACCTTCAATTTCTACCCGATTGGTTGCCGGTCTTACCAAAATAACATCATCGTCTTCCAACCGAACATTATTATTGGTTTTTCCATTTACCAGAAAATCGTACAAATCAATTTCCGCTTTTAATTTTCCGGCGCGATAAACCTGTACATAACGGAATGTACCCTTCAAAGTTGGTCCACCGGCAGCAAACAATGCATTGAAAATATTAATATAGGAAGGAAGACTATAGGTACCTGGTTTAAACACTTCACCAACCATATTGATTTTGATAGTTCTGATGTTTCCCAGGGTAACATCAAGGAAAGTTGAAGGCGAAGGACCGCCCATGCCTGCATACCTGGTTGCCAGTTTATTAATCAATATTGTTTTGACGGCTTCAATTGAGAAACCTGCCACTTTAGCCATTCCGATATTCGGTATCGTAACATTACCTTCTGGTGTAACCTTTAATATATAATTATTCTGGGCAATCCCATATACCTGTAATAGAAGTTCATCCCCCGGACCTACCACATAACTTTTGGGAGTTGCCATGTTCAGATTTGGTGTAAAACTGACATTAATGTTGTGGAAAATATTATAACCGAATATTTTCTTCTCCAGAATATCGATAGAATCCGCGGTCTTGGCAGCTTTTTTTGCATCAAGCAGGTTATCCAATCCACCTATCGGTTCATTCTGTTGATTTTTTTCTAAACCATTTTTATTGGGCTGTGTTAAAATTTTAGTAGTATCCTCCTTGCTTTTTGCGTAATCAGGGTTTGTAGTTTGCTGTGCAAAAGATTTTGATAAAAAAAGTATCGTTACAGAAAAGATCAATAAAACTTTACTGACAATCCCGATCAGATTTTTTTGTTTGCAGGAAGCAGAGAAATGAAAGAATGTTATCATAAGAAAAATATTGTATCAGGCAGGATTGGTTCAGAAAGCCATAGTTTGTGTTTCATTTTACCTTGGTAGTAATTTCCCACTGATTGATTATGCATTAGTAATCTTCCTCAGAATTAGCTCCGGTTGCCATCTCTTACAATTTATTGCATGAAAAACGAAATAGATTGTTTTTCATAAAAAAATGGCTCTGCCTACCTCACTTACATAATAAGTAATAAAAGACATTTTTATCGTATATTAAGACAAAGCAGCAATACAAAATGGATGAGACTCCGCATTGCATGTAATTAATAATCAATTAATTACGAATATGCTTTGAATCTAAGTGTCATCAATAGGGGAAATGAGCACCTGAATCCGAAGTTCTGCAAATATAGGGGTATCTGAAGGTAAAAATCAAATTTTCGCAAATTCAGTTTTGCCTGAAAAATGCTTGTAAAATGATAAAATTCTACTAAAATTGATAGTGTAAAAAAAAGCTATTTCTGCAGGTTACTCTTTTCGAATCACCCTTCATTTCTATATCAGAAATTATTCTTTATTT
Organism: Caulobacter sp. UNC279MFTsu5.1; assembly: GCA_943369185.1. Classification (GTDB taxonomy): domain Bacteria; phylum Bacteroidota; class Bacteroidia; order Chitinophagales; family Chitinophagaceae; genus Sediminibacterium. The sequence goes on from CALRMK020000001.1 coordinate 254,571, forward strand.
CATCATATACACTTGCAATGCCCTGCTCCAATCCAATAGAGGCTTTCCATCCGAAAGAGGTCAACTTTGACACATCCATCAGTTTCCGTGGCGTACCATCGGGTTTGGTTTGATCAAGCCTGATTTCACCTTTGTATCCTACGATATCTTTCACCATAGTCGCTAATTCCAGAATAGTAAGATCGTTCCCTACCCCTACATTAACAAGTCCCTTTTCATGGTAATGGTCCATCAAAAAGAGGCAGGCATCGGCGAGATCATCTACGTGCAAAAATTCACGCCGTGGTGTGCCGCTTCCCCATAGTTCAACAAAGGGTAATTCCTGCTTTTTTGCGAATATGAATTTCCGGAGAAGAGCAGGTAAAACATGCGATTTTTCCAGGTCATAATTATCATTCGGGCCATACAGGTTAGTAGGCATGGCTGAAATGAAATTACACCCGTACTGGGCACGATAAGAATCACATAACTCAATACCTGCTATTTTTGCTATTGCGTAAGGCTGGTTGGTATTCTCAAGGTACCCTGATAGCAAATATTCTTCTTTCAAAGGCTGGGGAGCCAGCTTAGGATAGATACAGGACGAACCCAGAAAAAGGAGCTTTTTTACCCCGGATACATACGAAGCATGTATAATATTGGCCTCTATAAGCAGATTCTCATAGATAAACTGTGCCCGATAGGTATTATTGGCTACTATCCCTCCTACTTTGGCAGCTGCCAAAAACACATATTCGGGCTTTTCGGTATCAAAGAAATCATTCACGGCCTGTTGATTTCTCAAATCCAGTTCCTGCGAAGTTCGGGTTAAGATATTTTGGTACCCCTCTTTGTTGAGTCGCCGAACTATCGAACTGCCTACCATGCCACGATGGCCAGCTACGTAAATTTTATCCTGCTTTTCCATATTTTATCAACATTTCTTTGTAGATAACCCTGCTAAAGAACTATTCAAATTCGTTCCTCACATCATACCCACTGTCTATCAGAAATTTGTTCTTTTCAAACAGTTTCAGATCACTTGCCACCATTTCCTTTACCATTTCTGCCAACGTATACTTCGGTTCCCATCCCAGTTTTTCTTTTGCTTTAGTGGCATCACCTATCAGCAGATCTACTTCTGTAGGACGAAAATAACGCGGATCCACCCTTACCACCACCTGCCCTGTAGGCACCTGGTATTTACCTGAACAGGAAACCACTGTAGCCAATTCCTTTTCATCTTTACCTTCAAAAGCGAGTTCAATACCGGCTTCTCTGAAAGCCATTTTCACAAATTCCCGGATCTCAGTAGTTTTACCGGTAGCGAGCACAAAATCTTCAGGTGTATCATGCTGTAAAATCCGCCACATGCCCTCTACATAATCTTTGGCATGCCCCCAATCTCTTTTGGCATCCAGGTTTCCCAGAAAGAGTGTTTCTTGCAAGCCCAAAGAAATCTTGGCTACTGCCCGGGTGATTTTTCGGGTAACAAATGTTTCTCCCCGCAGGGGTGATTCATGGTTAAACAGAATACCATTGCTCGCAAACATGCCATATGCTTCGCGGTAATTCACTGTTATCCAGAAAGCATACATTTTAGCCACTGCATAAGGTGAACGCGGGTAAAAAGGGGTTTTTTCGGATTGTGGTACTTCCTGTACCAATCCATATAATTCAGAAGTAGACGCCTGGTATACTTTTGTTTTTTTCGTTAACCCCAACAATCTCACAGCTTCCAGGATTCTGAGTGTACCAATTCCATCGGCATTGGCGGTATATTCCGGCGTTTCAAAACTTACATGCACATGGCTCATGGCTGCCAGATTATAGATCTCATCCGGCTGTACTTCCTGAATAATACGTATTAAATTCGTAGAATCAGTCAGATCTCCATAGTGGAGAACCAGGTGGCGGTGTGGAACATGGGGATCTTCATATAAGTGATCGATCCTGCCCGTATTAAAAAGAGAGCTCCTGCGTTTGATGCCATGCACTTCATAGCCTTTTTTCAACAATAATTCAGCCAGATAAGCCCCATCCTGACCGGTAATACCGGTTACCAATGCTTTCTTCATATAAAAAAAAATTAATCATTTATTAAAAGTGTTGCAAAATAAAGGTTTTTAGTAACCCAATGCAATCACAATCTACCATCCACCAATTTATCGGTTAAAAAGCCTTTCACATCAAACAATACACCCGGAGCCTGCAATAATAGGGAATAGTTGAGCAAAGCAAATTCAGCATGGTTAACGGCTACCACCACTGCCGTATATTTTTGCGATTCGGGTAGCCGGTTACAACAATCTAGGTTATACGCTTCCTTAACGGCTACTGGAGAAGCAACGGGATCGAAAATAGTTACTGAAAGATGGTAGGTATTCAACGCTTTTACGATATCTACCACCCGGCTGTTCCGTACATCTTCAAAATTTTCTTTGAAGGTGATACCCATGACCAGCACTTCGGCACCAGCTGTCAGAATACCTTTCCGGGCCATTAACTGTACCACACGCAGAGCCACATATTCGCCCATACTGTCGTTCATTCGTCTTGCAGCCAAGATCAATTCCGGCCTGTATCCAACCGACATAGCTTTGTGTGCAAGATAGTAAGGATCAATCCCGATGCAATGACCACCCACCAGACCGGGTTCAAAGGGAAGAAAGTTCCATTTGGTAGCAGCCGCTTTTAATACCTCTTTCGTATCAATGTCGAGTTTTTCAAAGATTTTGGCCAACTCATTCACAAATGCAATATTAATATCCCGTTGTGTGTTCTCTATTACCTTAGCAGCTTCTGCTACTTTAATACTCGGGGCGGGATAGGTGCCTGCCGTTATAATGGATGCATACAATGCATCTACCTGCCTGGCAGCTGCTACTGTTGATCCTGAAGTAATCTTCCTGATCTGTGCAATCGTCCTGGTTTTATCACCCGGGTTGATGCGCTCAGGCGAATAGCCGCAGAAAAAATCACTATTGAATCTCAGTCCCGAAACCTGTTCCAGTATCGGAACGGCAATTTCTTCTGTACATCCGGGATAAACGGTTGATTCATAAATAACCAGATCATTCGTTTTGAGTATATCGGCCACTACCCGGGTAGCCGCTATCAACAAAGAGAGATCCGGCTCATTGTCTGCATTCACCGGAGTAGGAACCGTTATGATGTAAACATTACAACTACTGAGATCCGAAGCTTCATTCGTAAAACAGATACCGGGCAGCTGATCATCTGCCTGGTATTGTGCCAGTAATGTCACTAATTGTTCCCGGGCAGCTTCTCCGGTAAAATCTTCACCCCTGTTCAGTTCATTGATCCGCAGCCTGCTGATGTCAAATCCTTTCACCCTGTATTTCTGGCTGAAAGCGATGGCCAGAGGCAATCCTACATACCCCAGTCCTAAAACCCCTATTTTATATGTATCCAAGTCTTACATTTTAAATCCTGAAATCTATCCTGACAAATCCTGAAACCGTTATCCGGTAAAGTACCATCAGATTTTACTGTGTTATTCCGACCAATTAACCACACCTTTATCATTTTCTTTTTTGTTATCCAGATTTTCGAAGACTGAATTATTACTCAGGTATTCAGGAATCATTTTCTTCATCATCCGCACTATTTCCATTTCACCTTTTACCGATTGTATCAGTCCGGCCAATTCGTTCATATCCCTGTTCACATCAGCAAAGTCATATTCCCTTACTTTGGCAATCAGTATCTGGTTATGATAAGTAGGCATTGTATTTTCTTCTGTATTCAGGAGTTCTTCATGCAGTTTTTCCCCGGGTCGGAGGCCGATGTATTTAAGGTCAATATCCACTCCTAGGGTTAGTCCCGAAAGACGGATCATTTTAGTGGCCAGGTCTTTGATTTTAACCATCTTACCCATATTAAACACAAAGATTTCACCGCCTTTGCCCATGCTACCTGCTTCCAGCACCAGCTGGCAGGCTTCCGGTATGGTCATAAAATACCTGCTGATTTCCGGATGGGTGATCGTAACAGGCCCTCCGTTTTTGATCTGTGCTTCAAAACGTGGAATCACAGATCCGTTGGATCCGAGTACATTTCCGAAACGGGTTGTGATAAACCTGGTAACAGCCCTTTGCCCCGCAACTGCATCGGCGGATACCTCATCCGGATTTTGTGCTGTAATACCCGATAATTGATGATGGTAAAGTGATTGCACATATACTTCTGCAATTCTTTTGGTGGCTCCCATCACATTGGTTGGGTTAACCGATTTATCAGAAGATATCATCACAAATTTCTGAACCCCGTATTTCAGCGAAAGATCGGCGATATGCCTGGTTCCGATAACATTGGTAGCAACGGCTTCGTAAGGATGCATCTCCATCATGGGAACATGCTTATAAGCTGCCGCATGATAAACATAATGAGGCTTGCATTCACTGAATATATATTCCATCCTCCGGTAATTTTTTATATCACCGATAAAATAGAGAAAATTCGTATGCTTGAATTGTTCTGACAGCGATAGTTCAGATTCATACAGGGCAGATTCAGCAATATCCACCAAAATGATTACAGCGGGAGAAAACCTGGCCAGTTGCCGAACAATTTCATTGCCGATAGATCCTGCGGCGCCTGTTACCAGTATCCGTTTGTTTGCAAGCTGGCTTTCAATAATTTCATTATTGATGCGGATAGGAGCCCTTTCCAGTAATTCTTCAATCTTCACTTTGTGGATCTGTCTCGCAGAAAGCTCTCCATTGATCCAGGCTTTTACTGGTGGGGTAAGTAATACCTTAATACCCTTATCGAGACAAACATCCACTACTTCATTTTTCTTTTCAACAGAAAGATTTTCAGCCGCAATAATCAATTCATCTACACGGTCGGAAAGAATAATTTCAGGAAGATCAGACAAATGATAGATCCGCACACCGGCAATGGATTTTCTTGATTTTCCCGCATCCTCATCAATATAAGCAATGATCCGGTAAGCAATCTTGGTATCCTGTTCCAGTGTTCTTTTTACAGCGATCCCTTCTTCGTTGGCACCGAATATGATAATGTTTTTGCTGTCTGCTGAAATGCCCTTAAAAAATAATTTGTTCTTGAAATAGGCAAAAAAATGCCGGATCCCGATCCTGTATCCTATCAAGAGTACAAAACCAATAAACCCGTTGATCACCAAAATGGTAATGGATATGAAAGATTTCTGAAAGAAAGTGGAAGCCACCAGGTAAACAATGATAAACCCAGCATTGATCAATGCAACGGCCACAAATATTTTGAACGCATCCTGTATGGTTGTGAGACGGATAATACCAGCATAGGTTTTCAGGATAACAAACACCAGGGTACTAAGAGCAACCAGGACCATCGCATTTTTAAAGAAAATACCTTTGGCTATCTGGTTGTAATTAAATTCATGTTTAACCAGGTAAGCTATCCACAAGGATAGTACCGATATAAAAATGTCGATAAAAAAGATAGCCCACTGAGGTAAAATATTAATTCGCCTGAACATAGTCAAGAGTATGATTGGTTTTATAAAACGGTTATCCCGGTTACTGAACCGTTATTTCTTTTATCTTTTCAACCACCCGGCTCCGGTCCTGTTCTGAAAGATTGGAACCCGATGGTATACATAAGCCATCTTTAAATAAGTCAGCAGCTACTGTTGTGCCAAAATAAGGCGCATTGACAAATACGGGTTGCAGGTGCATCGGCTTCCAGAGCGGCCGGCATTCGATCTGGTTTTTTTCCAGATGAAGTCTGATATCTTCCCGGGTTATGCCATTCGTTTGTGTGGGATCAACCACTATACAAGTGAGCCAGCGGTTACTGAAACTCAGGGAATCTTCGGGTTGAAACGAGATCCCGGGAAGATCATGCAAAGCCTGTTGATAGAAACTGAAATTCGCACGACGCTGTTTTACTCGATCAGGCAACACCATCATCTGCCCACGGCCAATCCCGGCAAGCACATTACTCATCCTGTAATTATATCCGATCTGACTATGTTGGTAATGAGGTGCCGCATCTCTTGCCTGTGTGGCCAGAAACCTTGCTTTTTTAATCCATTCTTCATTGTCTGAGATCAAGGCACCACCACTGGAGGTAGTAATGATCTTATTGCCATTAAAACTGAGAATCCCCATATCCCCAAAAGCACCACAGGGTTTACCGTTGCAGGTTGACCCCAACGCTTCTGCCGCATCCTCAATAACAGGAATCTCATACTGCGCAGCCAACTGCATGATCGCTTCTATTTTTGCCGGCATCCCATATAAGTGAACCGGAATAATGGCTTTTGGTTTTTTACCTTTTGCGATATAATACCTGATGGCTTCTTCGGTAAGCCGGGGATCCATGTTCCAGGTCTCTTTTTCCGAATCAATGAATACCGGTGTGGCACCCTGGTACACAATGGGATTGGCCGATGCCGAGAAGGTGAAACTCTGGCACAATACAATATCGTCTTTCTCTACACCGAGCAGAATCAATGCAAGATGAATGGCTGCCGTGCCTGAACTTACCACCGCAGCATGTGAAATACCGGTAAATTCACATAGATCGGCTTCAAATCCGTCTACATTAGCCCCCAATGGTGCAACCCAATTGGTATCAAATGCTTCATTTACGAAGGTCTTCTCCTGCGTTCCCATATGGGGAGACGACAACCAGATTTTGTGTAGCATGAATATATTATTCCTTATTATATTTTATGATCTCTCCCGGAACGCCCACTACCACCGCAAAATCAGGCACATCTTCGATAATGACCGCTCCTGCACCAATGGTTACCCATTGTCCGATACACACCCCCTGAATAATGCTGCTGCCAATCCCGATATGTGAACCTTCCCCAACTTTTACATTGCCGGCAAGGGAGGCCCCGGGTGATACATGCACAAAGTCAGCCAGTACACAATCATGATCTACCGATGCATTGGTATTGATGATGCAATGCCCGCCAATAACAGCACCTGAATTGATGGTGGCACCTGCCATTACAACTGAACCCGCTCCTATACTGCATCTGGAAGAAAGGTTCGCTTTTGGATGAATAGCCGTGCCAAAACCTTTGGAAATGTCAGCTGACAGTTTTTTCCTGGCCCGGTTGTTTCCAACTGCAATTAATACAGCTGATGTTGCTGGTGGCGGATCAGCTGTAACCATGTATCCCAGCAATCCATGAATCGTACTGTCGCGGTCAGTGATGGAAACGATCGTTCCGCCCATCTCTTCAATGATCTCAATCACTACTTTGGCATGGCCACCGGCCCCGATAATTCCAAATTGTTGTTTCATGGGTTTAGGTATTTGGCGTTCCGGTAAATTTTTCCATGGTAATTTCTTTCCCTGCATTTACCCCCTCCCCACCCGTCACTTTCTGAAAGGTTAACCAAATGATTTTCAGGTCTGTTTTAAAACTGACATGATCAACATACCAGCAATCATACGCAAATTTCAATTGCCAGCTGATCGCATTTCTTCCGTTTACCTGTGCCCAACCGGTAATTCCGGGTAACACTTCATGCCTTCTTGCCTCAAATGCGTTGTATAAAGGAAGATATTCCTCTAATAAAGGCCTTGGTCCTACCAGACTCATCTCACCTGCTATCACATTCAGTAATTGAGGAATCTCATCTAGTGATGACCTACGCAGCAAACGCCCTATAAAAGTGAACCTTTGGGCGTCTGGCAACAAAATACCGGCAGCATCTTTATCATCATTCATAGTCCTGAACTTGATCAGTCTGAAAAGTTTTCCGTTTTTACCCGGTCTTGACTGAACAAAAAAAGGATTGCCTTTCTGTTCCAGAAAAAGCAGGAAAGCAATCAGCAGGATCAAGGGACATAAACCTGTGAACAGCAGTAGCGAAACTGTCAGGTCGAAAAGCCTTTTATAGATCAGTTTGTACATAGTACCTGAAATGCTGGTATTAAATGAAACAGTTTTGCCTCAACTTTCACTATTCATTTGATTATTTTCTTACGGTTTATTTAAACTGTCCGGAAATGATCAATACAAATAAAAGTATCCGGTGAAAAAATTTTCGCCGGTAACGGGCCAACGCAAATCCTGTTTTGAACCGCAACAACCAGGAAGAATGGGTATAGCTGCGTAGGGTATTCATAAAAACAGGATGGGTATCCCTGTCATTATACAGTTCATCTATCAGCAGGATATGTTTCCGGTACCAGCCTGAGCGAAAGAGTTCCAGCAATTTAGATGCTCCACGCATTCCGCTATTGGTACCATAGGCATTTTGTCCATGCTGCCGGTAAATGATGTAAGACCGGCTGTCAATAAACCAGGTAAACCTGCCTAACCTTGTAATAGCATAGGTTGACCAGTCATGGGAAGCATCAGACGGAATCTTATCGTACAACTCCCTTACCCGCTTTTGAAAATACAAGGCAGCCTTTTTACCAAGCACCAAAGTACAACCAGCTGAGGCAGCTTCCAGGTAATGATCATACTGCGTTTGGTGGTTGGTTTTATTATTCAGGAGATACTGCAGTATTCTTGAAAACACAGATCCCTGTTTGGCAACCTTCCCATCAGCATCTCCGGAGATCAGGTTAGATGCGTAACAATCCGTACTGGTTTGATGCATCATACGAATGGCTTCAGACAGTTTGTTCTTCATCCAGATATCATCCTGGTCGGCCCATGCCATATATTCCATCTGCGTAAGATCAGTATCTCGCAGGATGCTGTAAAAATTCTTCGTTACCCTTACTTGTGAGGGCATCTTGTTAAGCAAAACAATATTGCTGTATTTTTCCCTGAATGTATTGATCAGGTTAACAGTTTCATCAGAAGAGTGATCGTCTCGTATGTATAAATAAACATTTACAGATTCCTGGCCGAGGATCGATTCGATCTGCTCAGCCAGAAACCGCTCCCCATTATAGGTAGCCATTAATACTGCTACATTTGGTAAAGGAAGATGGGGGTTACTCATTCAGGATGTATCCAATAAGGTTAAGCGGCGAAATTGAAAAAGTTTCGAAGGTGTTTCAGTAAAGAAAAAATAAGGAACAGTGGAATGAACAGCTGTAAGTGATGGCGCTGGCAGAAGTTGATATACATCCGCATCTCCCCTTTACGCATTTCCCATTTACGGCTGCTTAATCCACCAGTGGTTAATGGAAGCCGCCGCAGGGAACAGAGTGGAATATCCATATACCAAAGTCCGTATTGCTCTGTAGTTCTGAGAACAAAATCATGGTCTTCCGCATAGCTTAGCCCTTCATTAAAAAAAATACCATTTGTGGCAGAAACTGCCAGCGAAGGGGTTACCACCGGATTTCGGAGTAAAGTGTTGAAAACAGACAGGCGTTTCAGATCGGGTACTCCTGTGGGTATGGCCGGTTCAATCGGGGGTGCACCTTCTTTACTGATATTGAATGAATGCCCGATGGCCCGAATAGATGTGTTGAGCTGAATACAATTAGTTACTATTTCCAGCTTGTGGTGATGGAATATATCATCTGCATCCAGAAACAGGATCCAGGAAGATGTCGCTTCCCTTATTCCAATATTTCTGACAAACGAAGGACCACAATTATTTTTATTCTTTATAAACCTGATTAAACGCGATTGAAATGAGTTAACTATCATTTCGGTTGCATCCACACTACCATCATCAACTATTATGATCTCAGCTGGCAATACCGTTTGCCAAAGACAACTTTCAATAGTCTTTGCAATAGTATTTTCCCCGTTATATACAGGTATAACTATGGTAAAAGAAATAGCATTTTCACTCATGTAAACACATCCCTACTAAATGAATTTACCGGTCAGTTATGGTTGTTTCTGAAAAATATGATATGCAAAACTCCTGATCAAACAAAAGATTTCATAAGGATATAACCGCCATTTTGGACCATTTGTGATTTTTTGATAAAACCTTCTGATAGCTATCACTTTTTTTACTGCTTTCCAATCGAAAGCTGGTATAGGATTTTCAATAAACACTTTAACCTGAGTATGTATCCATGAATGTATATTGGCTTTTGAACGGTAGTAAGAATGATAGATATCTTCACAATAAGCTTTTCCTTCAAAAGGGAAATACGCATGGAGAATCAGGTCTTTGTGATAAGACAGCACACACCCACCTGCCAGCCATTCTACTTTCACAGGGTTTGTAGTACAATAAAAATCGTCAACCCCATAATTAATTCCAATTGAAGTAACCTTTCCCATTTTACTAATACCCCAAGGTGCAGCACAGAATGTACAATCGAAACAATTCTTTATAAATCCGGGGAAACCAGTCATTACTTTATGAATACAGTTTTGTGACAAGGGGTCATAATAAACAGGACCGACTACATTGCCAGGTCCCAGTTGAATGAGCATTTCTATTAAACTGCCGATAGCGTCCTTTTCCAGAATAATATCATCATCAAGTTGTAGTACAAAATCATACCTGGCTTTAAGAAACCCAATAGTACGCTGAGTTACCTGACCTTTTTTTTCAGTAACAATTATCTTCACCAACTCATTCTGCAAATGAGAGACGTTATGTTCATATCCTGAGGGTATACAAATCAGGATTTCATCCGCGATTTTTGTGCTGTTCAGGAGAGATTGGATAGTTGATTCGATACTTTTGCCACCCAGTGTAGCAATTATGATTGATAAACCGGGTGCGCATTTGACTGAATTTTCATTTTGCATCAGCTATAATTAACCAGTGAGTTACCTTATATATCAAATCAATTCTTCTAATTTTCCCTTTCCTACGATAGCTCCACCATGCATTTTATAAACTATATCGCAAAAATGCAGTGTAGAGTATCTGTGTGCAACCACTATGATGGTGAGCTTTCCTTTGAGCTTGGCCACTGAATTCATGATATATGATTCAGTTTCATTATCTAGCGCACTTGTTCCTTCATCAAGAATCAAAATGGAAGGGTTATTATACAATGCACGCGCAATCCCTATTCTTTGCCGTTGTCCTCCAGAAAGTTTTACTCCCCGTTCGCCTATGATAGTATTTACGCCATCCCCCATTTGGGAAACAACTTCTGTCAGTTGTGCAGATTCGATTACATTTTCAATTTGGCGATCGTCAATCATATCGTTATCTATTCCAAAAGCAATATTTCTTTTTAATGTATCATCAATTAAAAAAACACTTTGTGGCACATATCCAACAAACTTTCTTAATTCAACCAGATGTTGAGAGATATCTATATTATCAGCAGTTACGCTTCCAGTTGTTGGATTCAACAATCCCGTAAGTATATTTACCAATGTTGTTTTTCCGGCGCCACTTTGTCCAATGATTCCTACCACTGAACCAATACTAATTTCAAGATTGATATTTTTTAAAGATGAATATTTTGAGGAAGGGTATACAAATCCAACATTTTCGAATAGTATATTTTTATCAATAGATTTGATACAGTTACTTTCATGATACATTGTCTCATTTTCACGACTAAACACTTCAAGCTCATGGTGCATGAGATCTACCCCCGGTTTCGTAAACCGCATGGATTGAAGACTTGTAATGATTCTGTTGGCAGAAGGCAACATTCTCAAAGCTGCAAAAAGGAAAAGACTTAAAGAAGGCAGGATTGTACCTATTGTTTTGCCCTGAAAAAGAACTGTAACAGAAAGTACTCCTATACTGAGTATAAGAATAAATTCAAGGTAATAGCGCTGTGCCTGTTGCATGAATTGTACTTTACTCTGAATTTTATAGAAATACTTGGTAGATTCATCATATTTATTCAAGTAGTACAATTCTTTATTGAACAATTTAAGTTCCGATACTCCTGAAAGACCTTCCAATAGACTTTTGGTTCTTTCGCCTTCAGAACTCTGTCTTTCTTTACCCCATTTGGACAACTTTTCTCTGGTAAAAAAGAATAGCAGATAACTTACCGAGCCTACAAAACAAAATACAACGATTGCTCCGTAAGGTTCGAGATAAAAAAGTGTAAAAACTATTCCAACAAGAACAGATATTTCAGTCTGCAAATACATAATAGCCTGAACATAGCCATTTACAGAACTAACCTCTGATTGAACATTCCTTAAGAGAATGGCTGAGTTCTTATCCAAGAAATAAGCATATGGCTGAAACAAATATCCTTTGAATAAACGTGTTGAAATATTTCTTGTTAAACCCAGTGTAAATTCATTTTGTTTCCAAAGTAAAAAAGAAATGAATATTGTCTTGATAAAATACATCAAAACAAAACAAAACAAACTTGTAATGATCAGTTTTGTATCTGAAACAATTTGAAAATTATCTTTGAGAAAACCTATGAAAAAATTCTTTTCTGCAGCGCGGGTATCTGTGATTACATTCACCAAAGGAATAAGCATACCCAATCCTATAGATTCAAAGAAAACGCCAATCAATAAAAGTACCTGAAGTACTATTGCTTTTTTTTTGAATTTATTGTCGAGAATAGAAAGTAGTTTTCTTATTGTTCCTGTTTTCATTTATTACCGTTAATGAACTTTCTTAAAAAGCAAGTCAGTATCCAGATTTGATATCATGCTTGTAGAGCGGGCTTACAAAAGTGCACGGCTACGCCTATCTTACTCACATAGCGTAAATAACACTACCTCAAATTTAACTCAAAATAATGAACGGGGGTTATTTATATGTACTGTCTTTCATCCGCTATACAGACAGGTGCCGATTTTCTTTCTACTCAATATAGAACTTGCAGTTGCTTCTCTGGCAAGCAGGATCGTTTTGTATGCGACCAGTAATTTGCGGATACCTCTTTTAGATTATTGAGTGGGCAAAGCAGTTAAGGAGATTTACTGCTGAATCAAACAACACGCATGCGCCACCAACCCCTCTTTCCTGCCCACAAAACCCATTTTCTCAGTGGTGGTGGCTTTGATAGAGATATCTTTTATGGAAATATGCAGGATCCGGGCAATGGTTTCCTGCATGGCAGGTACGAAAGGTTTGATCTTGGGGGCTTCCAGACAAAGGGTAGAGTCAATATTTACGATCTGGTAACCTTCCTGCCTGATTAAATCATAGGTCTTGGCCAGGAGGATTTTACTGTCTATATCTTTAAACTCCGATGAGGTATCCGGAAAATGAACACCAATATCCCCCAAACAGGCAGCTCCCAACAAAGCATCACAGATGGCATGCAGCAGTACATCGGCATCACTATGCCCCAGAGCACCCTTATCGTGCGGTATCTTCACTCCGCCGATAAACAAATCCCTGCCTGCTGTTAACTGATGAAAATCGATACCATAGCCTATTCGTAATCCCATACTGTATTGCATTAGATACAAAGATACCCGGTAAATCCCTTACTCATTGCTATTCAGGTTAAATACAATCCCAAAACGGAGGGTGTTCGACAAGGGATTCCTTGTTACGCCGCTACCCGAAGGCACGAGATAAGAGAAATTCACCTGCATCTGGTCGAGCGAAAATCCGGCTCCTACCGAAAAAAACTTACGGTTCCCGCGGTTTTTGTTTTCATAAAAATAGCCAGCCCGGAAAAAGAACTGCTCATTATAGGCATATTCTGCACCCAGCGATGCCTGCAAAGAATTCAGCTGGTTACTGCCATCGCTGAAAGATTTCATCCAGCTCGATACCACACTGCTGGAACGATAGTCTGCCAGCTTTGCAGAATCTACTGAATAATTACCAGTGGCAGACGGTGCTGAAGGCACCAGCAGCTTATTGATATCCAATCCGAAACTGATCTTATTGCTTTCGTTGATTATTTTGGTATAGGATACTCCCAGTCCCAGGTTGGCAGGGATATAATCTTTGTTTCTTGAATCATTCGTATACCCCACTTTACTTCCCAGATTGGATAATACCACCCCCCAGTTCAGTCCTTCACCATCTTCATTGGCACCACGGTAAAACAGCGACACATCGCCTGCCACTGCGTTTCCGGCCTTGTACACCACCCCGGTTCCCACATCTCCTACTACCAGTCTTGAATTAATATAACGCAGCGCCACACCGATACTGAGTTTCTCATTCAGTACACGGGAATACCCCGCATCAATCGAAAACTCACTGGGTTTTACGGTATTCAGGATATTACCGGAATAATCTGTGAGCTGTATATTTCCCAGACTGAAAAAACGGATAGAAGTTGAGATCGCCTGCTGCTCGTCTAACTGGTGGTAAGCTGCCAGACTGGCGAGGTACACATCTGTTAGACCCAGGTCTTTTAACCAGGGCGTATAGTTAACAGCGATGGCAGATTTTTTCTTGGCAAAAGGCACTTTGGCCAGGTTCCAGAAAGGGGCGTTGGCATCCGGAGAAGTGGCTATAGCCAGATCGCCCATGCCACCTGCCCTTGCATCGGGTGAAATACGCAGAAAAGGGACAGCTGTAGATACGATATTAATCGAATCAGCCTGCGCCAAAACACTGCCTGTTATACCTACCAGCGCGGCTATACCGGCAAGAATCTTACGAACGATCGGACTCATCAAAATGAATTTGATTAATGAATGATTACCTAATAGAGCATTAAATTACCTCCAGTGCTTCCCGGCACAGAAAAGATAAGCGGCCAACAGGCCGGAACCCCTTCCATGCCCTGATCACAGATGCTTTCGCATACACAGGCGTAATACAATGATATTACATTAAAAACAGAAACGTAAAGAACCCAAAAAAAGTGTAGAAATCAAACCATTCAGACAGTTTTAGAACAGGATCAGTTGACGGGCAGTTTCTGTTTGACTGCCCCCGGCAACAACTTTAACGCTGTAAATATAAATACCTTTTGTGAGTTTTGCACCCGATTGGTTATCCCCAGCCCAATTTATCATGCAATTTCGGGTACCCCCGGTATTAACGATCCGATGGATCTCTTTTACCAGCCCACCGGCAGTATGATAGATCCGGATGGTTACATCGAGATCCGTATTGGGCTGGTTATGTTCAAAACTAAAAGTGGTAGATCCCTGGAAGGGATTGGGGAAATTGCGGAGTTCCGTGACCTGCAGTCTTTCTTTTTTTACCACCATAAAATCCAGCACTGCTTCGTTTGAATTATTGGCCACATCCCAGGCCTTGATCCGGATACTGTGTTTCCCCTCTGTTAGCGTTGGCAACTGAAACAATACCCTTCCCCGCTGGTAGCTATCCTGCTCAGCGGTATAAAAATCATTCAGTACCTGTATATTTCTTTCCACCCCGTCTATCACAGCGGTGATATCATGCCCAATACCCGTTCCGGAAGTACTGATGCCGGAGGAATCGTATAGTTTCACCAGCAACACCGGATTTTCATGTGTTAATCCGCCATTCAGAAATGTAGAATCATTCAGGTAGGGTTGAATCTGTGGACCTGTATTATCCGTAACAACTGCACTTCCCCCTCCTCCAACAGCCAGTTCTGTATACACTCCATTGGCATCGCGCATACCATCTTCTGCATACAAACTGAATCGTGCTTTACCCGGCTGGTAGGTAATGTCTCTGGGAACGATAAAGGAAAAACGGAACCGTCCATTGGTGACTGTTGCCCTTCCTTTATAGAGAATATTGGTCTGCTGGTTATAGGAAGTGACCTTACTTGCAGGATCATTACCCCTTGTTTTTACAGACTGTTCCTTGTCATAGACCGTTGGCAACACCCTTCCGTTAAAATCAGACAGGATATTTCCCTGTCCATCTGTAACCTCCCCCGTAAACGTATATTGCTGCATAGCACGCAACGTATCCGCACCCGAGATTGGTGCGCCATTCATCGTGGTTAAACGCACCCGTCCTTCGGGGAAAGCCAGCCGCATGGCAGGGTCTCCGAGTAACGTAAACTTGCGGTTATTTAAGAGGTCGCCGGTAGTGAGCGATGTATAATTTTTTGCCTGCTGCACCGATTCGCCCAGACTGAGGTATTGCCCGTTGGATAAGGGTTTCAGTGCTATCCGCAGATAATTTTCATTCATCTGCCGGTTGCTGTAAGCAAATACCAGTCTGGTGGTGGTCAGCAATGCAATGGCTCCGTTCTGGCTGCCGGTAAGAATGCCCATGCCCAATGAATTTTTAGAAGGATCATCGTGCGGGGCAAAATCACAGCTGGCGGTAATAAAAAGCGGTAATTTATCCGGATTATTAAAACGGTTCAGTTCATCCTGTGTCAGAACCGCTTCATCGGCCAGCCGCTGGTAACTGCCATGCCCGCTGTAGTTAACGATCAGTGCTCCGTTAAAAACCTGACTTACTATAGCATCATTCACCGCCGGATACCTGGCACCACTGCTGCTGCTTACAACAGGAAAAGCATCCAGATAAATCTTGCCCTGCTGCTGTAATGGATTGGATGCAGCAGCTGTTGCGGCAATCGCTTCCGCATCTTCGAGGTGCAGGTTCAGGTCCTTATCATCTGCCACAAAAACCGTTTGGTTTCGCCAGGGACCCTTACCGGCAGCTACATGGTAGCGGATGATCTTGTCTACCATGATACGGGCCTCGGCCAGCGTGCGTGCCGGAATTCTTCCTATCCCCAGATCAAGGGTGGTTTTGGGATCATTCCGGTTGATATCATCCCCATCCTTCAGCATCCCAAAAAAGTCATCAGATGTATGTGTAAATAAGGGATCAAGCGAATTGACAGATTCATAACCGGGCACCAGATTGGTGTTAGCTGCCACACGGTTGCGGTAATCGTAAGAAGCACTACCGAATAATAAAAGAAAACGCGGCCTTTTAGTAAGGTCTGTACCTGCCCTGTCATAAAACATTTTCACAAATTCCCGCAAAGCAGTGGGGTCTGGCTGACCGCCGGAAAATTCCTGGTATACCTGTTCCGTGGTGGCTACCACAATGCGGTAGCCGTTTTTCTGCTGGTGAAAAGCCGCTAATCGCTGGGCTTCTGGCAGTAAGGAACTATGTGTGATGATGATATAGTCTACGGTACCTGTCCCATGCAGATCCTGGTTAGCCTGTTTGCCCAGGGCAATGGGTTGCAGCAGGTTGGTGGCAGTAAAAGCCACATACTCCCGCAGGCGGGATACATCGCGGTTAAAAATAGTTTGGGTACTACTACTGCTTATGGTCATAGCCAGCGGCTGCAGCGGATCCGTTACTTCCCATACCGCCAGGCCAGCACCGGTATGCGCGATGGTAAAACTGGCCACGACTCCGGGTAGTACAGAGGCCCAGTCGCGGAAAAAAAGCTGGTTACCGGCAGTAGTAGTAAGTGTCCTCCGCCCCTGTAACTCAAACCAGTTCAGCCAGCCCTGGCTACCTGCGGTTAAAGGGGCATAGTCAAAAGTTACCGCAAGGCTATTGGAAGAAACTGAGACCAGGTTTTTCTGCGAAGAAGCGGTGGCAGTCGGATCCAGAAAATTACCGCTAACCCCGGGCAGGTTCACAGATTGGGCATTCTGCCCGTTCAGTTTAACCGAGAAACTACTGCCGGCACCCACCGAACGTGCCGCCAGATCGGTTACCAGGGTTATTGGCTGCGATTGTATCAGACCCGGCCAGTCTACCGTGAATGTTCGGCTGCTGCTGCCGCCCAGATTCGTGTTGAAAGCTTCTCCGTACCATTCCTTACCGCTATTGAGCAGGTTCACCAGATCATTCTCATAAAAATAGCGTTCCTGAAAACTGTTCACAGTAAGCGTGGGGTTGGTAGCCGGTGTGGGCCGGGAGATTCGTTTCCCGTTACCGCCAATCGTAACATAATAGTATACAGTATCTGTGTATAGGTTCTTCTGGTGCCTGAATCCCTGGCTGGCACTATCTTTCAGCCAGCGATGCGGACCGGGGGCATAAAACAGGAAAAAATCACTGCCATTAAAGATCCCGTCTCCCCCATCGTTCATCTCTACCGGGTTTTCATATAGGTCATCCGGTCTGGCAGTAGCATTGTTCTCATCCACCATGGCACCCCCATTACCGTACAAACGGATCGTAGCAGAAGAAAGGTTAGCCGTAGTAATACCCAATGCATTCAGTAAGGGAACATCTACTTTGTAAACCCCCTCCTGTCTGATTCCCATCCGGTACCAGTTACCGGTAGCCAGCACAGAATGGGGGGCATAGGCCCGCTGGGCAAAAGAAGTGGTACCCGCCAGCACCAGAAAACTACATCCCCAAAATAATACCCGCAGGTTCATAGAATCGGAAGATCGTACAATTAATGAGGCAGCAATGGGCCTGTGTAACGAATCAAGTTTAAAATTAGGCTTTTGCTAACATCAAAGCAGGTGTTCACAGAAGCCAATTAACAGAAATCTTATATATTCGCATAGACGTATCTTAGAGAAACCCATATTCCAAATTCAATCTATTGACATGCAGTTATTGAAAACAACCAGAAATGCAGTGTTACTTCTGGCAGTGGCAGGTTCTGTGGCCTCCTGTAGTATGCTTAAGAAAAAGAAGGAGAAGTCTACAGCAACCGGTTGGAATTACAACGATAAAGACCAGGGTAATTTTTCTGTTGCCAAACCCCAGGATGTGAAGACTGCTCCGGGACTGGTATTTGTTCAGGGTGGTACTTTTACCATGGGTGCCGCACAGGAAGATGTGATGGGCGACTGGAACAATATCCCCCGCCGTATTACGGTTAACTCTTTTTTCATTGATAAGACCGAAGTGGCCAATGTACACTACCGTGAGTACCTGTACTGGCTGGAGAATGTATTCGGACAGGCGGGTATGGATTCTGTGGTAGACCAGGCCAAACCCGATACCCTGGTATGGAGAAGTGAACTGGCTTTTAATGAGCCTTATGTTGAATACTATTTCCGCCACCCTTCTTATAACTATTATCCTGTAGTAGGTGTAAGCTGGAAACAGGCCAACGAATACTGTATCTGGCGCACAGACCGTGTAAATGAATTGACCCTGATGAATAAGGGGTTCCTGGACAAGCGTAGCCAGATCAAAAAAGAACTGAATGGTGCCGGACAGGACAACTTTAACAGCAAAGCCTATATCATGGGCGAGTATCAGGCAACCCCTGGTAAAGAAGCCACTTCAAAAAGCAATCCGCTGAAAGATGCCCAGGGCCGCCCGCGTACTACCGTGAAATTTGAAGACGGGATCCTTTTCGGAGACTACCGCTTACCAACAGAAGCTGAGTGGGAATATGCTGCCTACGGATTTATTATGCAGAACCCGCAGCGGAAGCAGAAAGGTAATTCGCGTGGAGAGGAAGTGATCTCCAACAAACAGATCTATGCCTGGAAAAATGATGGCTTCGACAATATCCGTTACACCAAGAAAAGTGCCTTTCAGGGAGCTTTCTTAGCCAACTTTAAGCGTGGTGCGGGTGACAATATGGGGGTTGCCGGTGGTTTGAATGATAATGCCGCCATTCCTGCAGAAGTAACTTCCTTCATCCCCAACGGATTTGGCTTGTATAATATGAGTGGAAACGTGAACGAGTGGGTGTTGGATGTATACCGTCCTATTACCAATGATGGAGAAGATGATTTCAATCCATACCGTGGTAATGTGTTCAAAAAAGTAGACATGAGCGGTGGTGCAGGTAACCTGCGTGATGATAAGGGCCGTATCAAAATGGTTCCTGAAGAAGATTCTGCCCTTCGCAGCCGCAGAAACTACCAGAAATCATACGCCACCAACTTTCTGGATGGAGACTCGACCAGTAATGTACTGTACAATTACGGTATCACTACCCTGGTATCCGATAAGTCAAGAGTGTACAAGGGTGGTAGCTGGAACGACAGGGCTTACTGGCTCAGTCCCGGCGCACGCCGCTTCCTGGAAGAAGATCTGAGTACCAATACACTGGGTTTCCGTTGTGCCATGAACCACTATGGTGCGCCAGAATCCACTTCTAAAAAATCACAGACCGGTACTTTCTTCCCGAACCGCCGAAATAAACGCTGATCTCTGATTTCACTGATTAGGGTATGATGGCGCAGATCAGAGAAAATCATACCCTAATCAGTGAAATCAGCGATAAGGAAAAGGTAGAAATACAGCAAAAGCCATCTCTGAAAAGGGGTGGCTTTTTTGTTAATGAGTGAATGATAGCATAAGTGAATGAGTGAATGTTTTGAACGGAGTAACCATGCTTAGCTACCCTCATTTCGACCGAAGAGGGAGAAATCTCTAATCGAATAGCAGACTTCTTCCTTTACAGCTCTTTGCAATGAGCGAATGATAGCAGATTGAATGTTATTTCACAAGGATTGAATAAGTTTGATAAAAATAATACCGTGAACATAGCTGATTTATACAATATTTTCAAACAATATCCTGCTGTTGAAACAGATACGCGGAAACTTAAGCAGGGGGATCTGTTCTTTGCTTTGAAGGGACCCAATTTTAATGGGAATCTCTTTGCCAAACAGGCGTTGGAAGCAGGAGCCGCTTATGCGGTAGTGGATGAAGATGTGGATCCTGCAGATAATCGATTGATCAGAGTAGCTGACACACTAAAAGCCCTTCAGGAACTGGCCCATTATCACCGCAAACAGTTTGCCATTCCTTTTATCGGCATTACGGGCAGTAATGGAAAAACCACCAGCAAGGAACTGATTTACGCCGTGCTGGCTTCTCACTACAAGACCTATACTACGCAAGGTAATCTGAATAACCATATCGGTGTGCCGCTTACCCTGTTACGTGTACAACCGGATGCACAAATGGCAGTGATCGAAATGGGTGCTAATCACCAGAAAGAAATCGAAAGCTATTGCATCTACACAGAACCTACCCATGGTGTGATCACCAACTGTGGCAAGGCGCACCTGGAAGGTTTTGGCGGTGTGGAAGGTGTGAGAAAAGGGAAAGGTGAATTGTACGATTTTCTGGCAGTACATGATGGTACTGCTTTTGTGTATGCCGATTATGATTACCTGAAGCCCATGAGCAGGGCCGTAAAACATATCGTGCAATACGGCCAAGAGGAAGGACTGGTGCAGGGAACCGTTCACGCCAATGAACCTTTTCTGGAAGTGATGATACAACAGGGTTTTGAAAAGCCCACCATCATCAAAACGCAACTGGTGGGTGATTATAACCTGCCCAATATTCTTTGTGCCGTTGTGATCGGAAAATATTTTTCGGTGCCGGAAGCAAAGATCAAAGCCGCAATAGAAGCCTATGCACCTTCCAACAGCCGTTCACAACTGGTGCAGAAAGGAACCAACACTATAGTACTGGATGCTTACAATGCCAACCCTACCAGCATGAGAGCCGCTATTGAAAATTTCGCCAAAATACAGGGAGCTAACAAAGTGCTCATGCTGGGGGGTATGATGGAACTGGGCGAAGAGAGCTTGGCAGAGCATGAAGCCATTGTAGGCCTTATCAAACAATACCAATGGAAAAATGTGGTATTGGTAGGCGGTGATTTTGCTAAAACCGCACATGGTTTTACCTTTTTCCCTGATGCAACCGAAGCGGGTAAATGGTTCAGGGAACAAGGTTTTGAACATACGCACTTCCTCATTAAAGGCTCCAGGAGCATGCAGATGGAAAAGATATTACTTGCGTAAAAGCTTGGCCATTTATTATAAACTCTTATCAACCGCTCTATAACTGCGCCTTTGCGCCTTGGCGAGAAAATATTGCACACTAAGGCGCAAAGGCGCAGTTTTTTACGAGTATCTGTATTACCACATTTTCTCCTTTCGGGTTCCCCGAATCAATTCAGTACCTTTGCAGCTGAATCAACAGAAAGTATATGCCGGAAAATAAGAAAAGACGGTTTTACATTACCAGTGTACTCAGCAACCGTTGTCCCAGATGCCGCGAAGGAAAAGTATTTGACAAAGACAGCGCTTACCAGAAAAACAGTAGTCATATGCACGAGAGTTGTCCTGTTTGCGGACAACCCACAGAGATTGAAGTTGGTTTTTATTATGGAACCGGGTATGTTAGTTATGCATTAAGCATTGCGGTACTCACTGCCAGTTTTGTAGCCTGGAAAGTATTGATCGGTGTTACTTTTTCCATCGATGATAACCGTATTTTTTACTGGATGGGATTTGCATTCTTACTCCTGTTTATCCTGCAACCGGTATTAATGCGTTTATCGAGGGTATTATGGCTAAGCTGGTTCGTATCCTACGATCCGGAATGGCAGGAACATCCGATTGTAAAACCCGAAAGAATCGTACCGGAGCAAATGAATAACTGGTAACACAGGTTAGCGACATAAAAAAAGCGGAAGAAATCTTCCGCTTTTTTTATGTCGTCTATCTTTTATAATCTTATAAATTAACGAATCTTGTCCAACCCCTCCACCAGTTGGCATTTACACCAGCTGCATCGCAGGCACCACGGAAAGTGACTACTGTCATTCCAGACAATTTCGCATCGGTGAAACTGGCACCTACCAGAATGGGCTGGTAACCATTGCTACCACCGAATGGCAGGAAGTCAGGCACAGAGTAGCTGAATGGTGCGATCATTTTAGCATCTGATACATTGGTCAGAACGGTGTTACCCATGAAGCTGGCAGCAAAACGGTTCTGTACCGAATCTCTGTTCCAGAGACTGGTATTGGCTGTAGATGCAATAAAGGCATAAGAAGTTATATCAGTTCCGGAAACAGGTCCGCAACCGGCAATGGTATTGTTTCTGAAACGAACGGTGCTATCCTGAATATTCAGTTCCATGGCACGTCCATTTCTTGAATCAACCAACAATCCCTGCGGCCAGCCTAAGAAAACAGAATTGAAAATAGAGATCCCTGTATTACGTCTGATATGTGCACCAGCCAGGTATAAACTGTTACCGGTATTGGCCAGCGTAGCTCTTGGTCCGATCACTGTCATATTGCTGAATACGGCTCTGGTTTGTGGTGTATTGAGTGAACCACTCGGGTCGTTATCACTTTCGAAAGCTTCACTTCTTGAGATGTCGGCAATAGTGGAATCACGCAGGGCAATACCAAACTGTACTTTACCGCTGTAACCGTTATCGGTATCAAAATCATCATCCTGTGTTTTGTAGGCAATCAGGTGTTTACAGTTAACTGTTCCACCAAACCACTCAAACGCATCATCTTTTGCATAGGTAACCTGCACATAGTCGATCACTGTTTTTCTACCTACAGCACCCATGGTCAGACTGTTGATCTCTTTATCGGGCTGGTAAGCATAACCGGCATATTCGATACGTACATAACGCAGAACACCAGAACTGTCATCATCGTTAGGAGTAGCACCACCACCACAAACACCATCTCCAAAAGAATTATCAATACCACCTTCGATCTGCAGTGTACCTGCACCACCCCCGGATCCGGTATAGGTTGCGTTTACACTGGCTTTACCCAGCAATACAATACCGCCCCAGTCGCCCGAACGTGGTACCGGTGAGTTGGAAGTAAATACAATCGGATTATCCTGTGTTGCATCAGCTACCAGCTTCGCACCACGGGTAATTACCAATGCAGCTACGTTAGCACCCTGATAGTCACCTTTCACGGTTACACCTGGTTCCACTTTCATGGTAGCGTTATTTACCATGTAAACAATCCCACTTAAAATGTAATTGTTACCTGCACGGAGAACAGTGTCTTTATCAATTCTTCCTTTCAGGGTAATGGTTTGTCCACCGGTTGCAGGGGGATTGGTAACAACGGTAGTTGTACCGCCATCCATTTCAACTTTCCGACAACTGGTAATGAATAAACCTGCGAGCGCAGTTACCAGAACGATTGACTTTTTCATGATGTATTTGTTTATGCTTTTTTTAATGGTGTAGTTTTTATAAAGAATAACCGAATGTGATACCAATATTGGTTCCAGTCCTGCGGCTCAATCTGAAAGGATCTTTTGCTTTGTTCAGACTGGTATTACCATCCGGGTTCTGATAGAAGTAGAGTGTATTGTTCAGGATATCCTGGATATTCAGTTTCAGCTCTGCTTTATTCTTGGCTAGTTTTTTGGTTAACTGAAAATCGAATACAGGTCTGGATGACTCATAAATATCCGGCTGATCCAGACTACCCACAAAGGTTACACGACGACCGATCTGGTTGTAGAGCAGTGTAGCTGTTAAGCCGGATTTCTCCAAGTCATACAACAGTGATACGTTTACCAGGTAAGGCGATTGACCCTGTAATGGTCTGTCGAGCAAGAGCTGAGTATCTTTTACACGGCTATAGATATAAGACCCGTTGGCCTGGAAAGTGAAGTTTTTCAACGCTTCGGAAAAGTCTAATTTTTTACGGAACTCAAGTTCAAAACCATAGGCATCTGCTGCATCCGGATTGGCGAAATTGAATACGCTGGAACCACCCTGACCGAAGTTGTAGATCATTTCGATAGGTTTGTCGAAATGCTTGTAGAACAGACCGGCTGTGAATACCTCACCTGAGTTAGGATACAATTCATAGCGCAGATCAAAATTGGAGATCTTGGTACGCTGAATAGTAGGTAATCCCTGAACAGCTGCGTTCAATTCAAAATCGTAGTACTGGAAAGTAGCCAGTTCCCTGAACTCGGGTCTCACAACTGTTTGTGAAGCAGAGAAACGGAGATTGGTCTGGTTATTCAGTTTATAGGTTGCATTCAAACCAGGGAGGTAATCTCTAACTATACCGCGGTTATATCTGGGATCAGACACTTTGGTACTTCCCACCAGCTGGTCGTAGTCTTCCATTCTTACTCCCCAGATCAAACGAAACTTGGATCCGAACTGGTTATCAAACTGCAGGTAAGCTGCATTCAGGATGGTATTACCGATATAACGGTACAGGTTTCCTTTAATGGCATCAAATGCGAGCTGGTTGCTGGCAACAGAACCATCACCGAAATTGCTGGCAGCAAAAATGGCTTCAGGACCCTGTAAACGGATAGCAGCATTATCTCTGGGCAGGTAAATGGAGAAAGGTTTGGCATCAAACAAACGGTCTTTTACCTGCAACAGGTAACCGGCTTTCAGGGTTTGTTTGGCACCCAATGCTTCAAACGTATATGCCAGATCAACACCACCGGAATAGATATAATCGCTCAGGTTCTGGTAAAAACGGTTACCGCTTTTCTGAGACAATACGTTGGATAATACAGCTGTGTATGGATTAGCAGCTGCTGAATTATTTTTCAGGTAATACAACCTGCGCTGGTCAGGAATATAACCATCCAGCAAAGTGAAAGAACCGTTCCACTTTACTTTCAGCACGTTGGGCTTCAGGTTATGTTCGCCGCTGATCTGTGAGTTCCAGAAAGTATTCTGTTTGAATCCGAACTCATAACCACGGGCACTGTCGAGTAAGGCATTATAGTTATTTTCCAGACCTGTTCTCAGTGTAGTATAATCGCTGGCGTTGATATTGAACAGGGTTTTGGCTGAGATCTTATTATTGTTATCAAACTGGTAGGCGATGTTTCCAATAGCACCCCATAATACGTCGGTACTGTATTTATCATCGATAAAACTGAAATCCGGTGTGAAAGTTCCATTACCGATAAAGTTGAATCCACTATTGGTTCCTTTCTGGTAACGGGCGGAGCGGTTATAAGTTAATCCGAAGATACCACCCAGTTTGCTGCTTCCTTTTGTGTTGGCCGTAAAACCGCCGCTTACCTGGATCTGTCCGTTAAACCGGTTCAGCCCGTTGGTTTTGTTGGCGGTCCAATTATTCTCGAACTGGCTTCCGATAGCTGTTTTTTGTTCACTGCTCAATGCATCGAACACCGATTTGGTGGTGTAAGTGCCGGGCAGACTACGGGTACCGTCATCAATACCTAGATAGTCTGTTTTTCCGCCTTTGTATTCATAAAAATCATGACCCATTACCTGACTGTTAAAGCCTGTACCGACAGATATATTAAAGAAGTTTTTAGAAGGAATATCGCGTGTATTCACCTGGATCAGACCACCCGCCCATTCGCCGGGCAGTTCCGGAACAAATGCTTTGTTGATCACGATATTATCGATCATATTGGAAGGGATCAGATCGAAAGAGAATGCTTTTCTGTCAGGTTCAGTACTACCTAACTGTACGCCATTTAACATGGCCAGGTTATAACGCTCGGCCAAACCGCGAACGATCAGGAATTTACCATCCTGGATACTGGCACCCGGTGTTCTTTTCAGCACCTCACCGGTATTTTTATCCGGAGAGCGTCTGATAGCTTCTGCAGAGATCACAGAGGCAACCGTATTGGTATTTTTTTGGTAGGCGATCAGGGCATTCACTGTTTCACCTTTGGCACCCGCAGATCTGGCACTGGCGGTAACCGTAACTGCCTGAAGGGCTTTACCTGATTCTTCCAGTAACACATTCAGAAACTCTTCTCCATCTGCTTTGGCTACACTGATGTCTTCGATGGTTTTGTCTTTGTATCCGATATAAGAGAGAACAATGGTATATTTTTTACCGGCTTCTACCGACAACGTAAACCTTCCCTCAACATCAGACTTGGTCATACCAGTGGCAGCTCCGGATATTTTAATGGTTACACCCGCCAAACCTTCGTTTCGCGCGTTGGTAACCTTTCCGGTAACCCTTGCCTTTTGGGCAGTGGCCTGGAAGGCAAGACAAATCAGTAAAAAGAGAGGTAATAATTTCTTCACAACAAGGTATATTTTATTGTTGCAAAGGTGGTTTCGGTATGTTACGTAATTGTTAAGCCAAGGTTACCTGCGTGTTAACAAAGGGGGTGAAAGCGGTATGGTTAGGGGCTATCCGCCATAGACAACCCATTAAAAAGCCCGTCACAAGGGGACGGGCTTTGCAGAGAGGAAGGGATTCGAACCCTCGATACGGTTTCCCGTATACACACTTTCCAGGCGTGCTCCTTCAACCACTCGGACACCTCTCTGTTTATGACGGGATAATCGGCCCCTGGACCAGGCCCCCCGTTTTAAGGACTGCAAAAATAGCTTTTCAGCGTTAGCAACCGAATATTTTTTGGGCATTGGCCGTTGTAATGGCCGCCATCTCGGCCGGAAGCATGTTTTTAACTTCTCCCAAACGGTTCAGTATAGGCTCCAGATAGCTGCTCTCATTGCGTTTGCCACGGTAGGGCACCGGACTGAGGTAAGGCGCATCTGTTTCCAGCACCAGGTGTTCGGGGCCAATGGCTGCCAGTGCATCGGGTAAACCGGCGTTTTTATAGGTTACCACTCCCCCGATTCCCAGGTAAAAACCCATTTTAACGATCTGCGCGGCATCCTGTGCCGAACCGCTGAAACAGTGAAAAATACCTCTCAATCCTTTGGCCGCAAACGGTTTTACGGCAGCCAGGGTTTCCGACATAGCTTTGCGGGTATGGATAACGATGGGCAGGTTACGGTTCAGTGCCCACTGCATTTGCAGGTTAAAAGCTTCAAGCTGTTCGGCGGCAAAGGTTTTATCCCAATAAAAATCCAGACCGATCTCGCCCACGGCCACAAAGGGTCTTTTCAAGAGCCATTCTTCTACAATAGCCAATTCTTCCTTGTAATTGGCTTTCACATAACAGGGGTGTAATCCCATCATGGCTATACAAACGCCGGGATATTGGGCCTCAAGTGCCAGCATACCCGGAATGGCTTCGCTATCAATAGCCGGGAGGTAAAACCTAGACACCCCTTTATCCAGCGCCCGCTGGATCATGGCATCCCGGTCTGCATCAAATTCTTCGGAATAGAGGTGACAATGGGTATCTATCAGGTTCATGGGGCAAAATTCCTTCTAAAAACGATACAAACCCAATCAGCCTGCCGACCATTGATTTTTGCGGGGATAATATACTAAAATCCAATGGGTTGTCGTTTACCTGTGGAGTGGTAATGCCACTGAGAAAGGGAATCATCCAATTGACCATAAACGCTGTTTTTATAGGGTACGGATTAAAAAAAGTGCCGGTGTTTCCACACCGGCACAATCGTTTATGGCCCCAGCTGATTTTAATGTACTGTGGGAATGATTCTGAATGAATATCCTTCTTTACTGAAATGCTCCAGCACTCTGGGCAGTGCATACTGCATCCTGTTCCAGGCTTTGGCACTATCATGAAATACAATGATGGAGCCAGGTTTACTATGATACACCACATATCCCAGACAAGCCTCACCAGTGAGCTGCTCATCAAAATCGGCACTGAGAACGTCCCACATAATGGTTTGGAGTTTGGGGTTTTGGGTTTGGAGTTTTTGTTGCTGGCTGCGTTTGATACGGCCATACGGTGGGCGGAACAGATCAGAACGGATCAACTCAGCCGCCTGTTTTACCTCTTGCACATATACTTCATCACTCACTTTCCATCCGTTTACATGATGCTGGGTATGGTTGCCCATGGCATGTCCTTCGGCAAGGATCCGCTGATATATCTCTGGGTAGGTTGCTACATTTTTACCAATACAAAAAAAAGTGGCTTTGGCACCAAAGCGCTGCAGCTGATCCAACACATAAGGGGTAGCCGTTTCATGCGGACCAT
Source organism: Caulobacter sp. UNC279MFTsu5.1 (assembly GCA_943369185.1). Classification (GTDB taxonomy): domain Bacteria; phylum Bacteroidota; class Bacteroidia; order Chitinophagales; family Chitinophagaceae; genus Sediminibacterium. The sequence continues at coordinate 282,904 of CALRMK020000001.1, forward strand.
CATCAAAAGTCAGATACAACAGTTTCTCCCGCCCCGGGATCCGCCAGGTCAAAGCAGGATATAAGCGGCGCAACCACCAGGGTGTTTTAATGAGATACATGGCACAAAGATAAGGGAGGGAAAATCGAACAGATGAATATCGAACAAGGAACAGACGAAGGAATAAGGCTGTCTTCCCTTCGGCGTTCGATATTCCCTATTCGATATTCGATATTCATCTGTTCCTTGTTCATCTGTTCATCTGTTCTTCTCTTCCTTATCTTTGCCCTATGAGTAAGAAAGTACGCGTACGTTTTGCCCCCTCGCCTACCGGGGGACTGCATTTGGGTGGGGTGAGAACGGTGTTGTTTAACTACCTCTTTGCCAAACAGCATGGGGGCGATTTTATTTTACGTATAGAAGATACCGACCAGGGACGTTTTGTGCCCGGCGCGGAAGAATATATCCTGAATACCTTACGCTGGTGTGGACTGGAACCCGATGAGAGTCCGGTGCATGGCGGACCCTATGCCCCTTATCGCCAGAGTGAGCGCAAACCCAGTTATCGCCAGTATGCAGAACAACTGATAAAAGACGGATATGCTTATTATGCATTTGATACACCGGCCGAGCTGGAGGAAATGCGGGTGCGTTTTAAAACGGCGGAAAATCCTTCTCCCCAATACAACCAGCAGATCCGTGAGCAGATGCGCAATTCATTAACCCTGGATGCTGCCGAGACCCAGCGTTTATTGGCAGAGGGAACACCCTATGTGATCCGTATCAAAATGCCGGAGAATGAAACCATCCGTTTTGTGGATATGATACGCGGGGAAGTTTCTTTTCATACTTCGCAGGTAGATGATAAAGTTTTATTGAAAGCGGATGGTATGCCCACTTATCACCTGGCGGTGGTGGTGGATGATTATGCGATGAAGATCACGCATGCTTTTCGTGGCGAAGAATGGTTGCCTTCTGCACCCGTTCATTTGCTGGTATGGAAATACCTGGGATGGGAATCTGAGATGCCGGAATGGGCGCATTTACCCCTGATCTTAAAACCCGATGGCAATGGCAAACTGAGCAAACGCGATGGCGACCGTTTGGGATTTCCTGTATTTGCCATGGACTGGACCGATCCCAAAACCGGGGAAACCACGATTGGATTTAAAGAAAGAGGATTTTTACCCGAAGCTTTTGTAAACCTGCTGGCCATGCTGGGCTGGAACGATGGTACAGATAATGAGATCTTCTCTTTAGCGGAACTGATAGAGAAGTTTTCAATAGAACGTGTACACAAGGGTGGTGCGAAGTTTGATTATGAGAAAGCGAAATGGTATAACCATGAATGGATAAAGAAGTCAGGAGTTGGGAGTTTGGAGTTGGGAGTGAGAGCAGAATTTGAAAAGAAGGGAATCCGTATTGCTGATGAAGATGCCTTATTACCAAAAGTGATAGAACTGGTGAAAGACCGTTGCACACTGTTACCCGATTTTGTGCAGCAGGGCAGTTTCTTTTTCCAGGCCCCCGTTACTGTAGAAGTAGAAGCCATAAAACCCAAATGGGACGATAAGAAAAATCTGTTCTTTACCGAACTGATCAGGGCCTACGAATTAAGCAGCACCTGGGAAGTGCAAGGACTGGAAAATGAGTTCAAGGAACTGGCCGCTGCCAATCAACTGAAACCCGGCGAGCTGATGTTACCTTTCCGTATCATGCTGGTAGGTGGCAAATTCGGGCCCGGCGTATTTGATATCGCAGCACTGATAGGTATGCATGAAACGGTTACCCGTATCAAACATACCCTGGGGCTTCTGCAATAGTTGTTATTCTATTTTGTTGCGCCTCAGCGGCTTTGCTTACAAATAGTACCGCAAAGTTGCTGAGGCGTCTTTTTTTTCTATCTTGTTGGAAATCTTTCCTGATGAAAGCATTGTCCAGACCGGTTTACATCATTGGTATTTTTGCGTTGATCAAGTTACTGATCCCTTTTGTACTCATCCATCCCGGTTTTGAATTGCACAGAGATGAACTGCTGTACCTGGCCGATGCAGATCATATGGCATGGGGTTATATTGAAATGCCTCCCTTACTGGCCGCACTGGGCTGGTTAAGCAAACTGGCCGGAGGTTCTGTTTACACGGTTTATTTCTGGAGTGGTTTATTCGGTGCCTTAACTGTGATAGTAGTGGGCAAAATCGTATTGGCCTTAAAAGGGAATAGTACAGCTGTATTTTTTGCCTGTCTCGGTTTTTTATGTGCGGGTTTTCTACGGATGCATATCCTCTTCCAACCCAATTTTCTGGATGTATTCTTCTGGACACTGAGCAGCTACTATATTATCTGCCTGATCAACTCTCCGCACAAAAAATATTTCTACTACCTCGGGATTTGTTTTGGATTGGGAATACTGGGTAAATATTCTACCGCTTTTTATATACTCGCATTTACAGCGGCACTTTTGCTTACCCAGCAACGCAAATGGTTATGGAACCCTCATTTTTATGGGGCGATGCTACTGGGGTTACTGGTCTGTTTACCCAATCTGTATTGGCAGTACATCCATGATTTCCCGGTAATGCATCACATGGATCTGCTCAACAAACAGCAGTTGCAATTTAACAGCCGTTCAGATTTTATGGTAGATCAATTACTTATGCTCTTACCCGGTTTTTTTATCTGGATAGGCGGACTTTGGTATATCCTGATGAAGAAAGAAGGGAGAAAGTATATGATGATCGCTTTTATCTATCTCGGCATCATTGGTCTGTTAGTATACTTTAATGGAAAAGGATATTATGCAGCGGCCATTTATCCAACCTTACTCGCTTTTGGCGGTATCTGGATCTCTGCAAAGATGCGCGGGAAATATGCAGTCTGGATCGGTGGTACCATAGCAACTGTTATGCTGGCTTTTACCCTACTGATCCTTCCCATCTTAATTCCTTACCAGTCGCCGGAAAAACTCGCAGAAACCTATAAGAGAATGGGGATCGAGAAAAGTCCGATGTTACGCTGGGAGGATCATCAGCAGCACGCGCTGCCACAGGATTTTGCCGACATGATCGGCTGGAAGGAAATGGCCGATAAAACAGCGAAGATCTACCATAGTCTGCCCGATTCTGTGAAAAAGCAAACCATGATCTATGGCAACAGTTATTCGCACGCAGCCTGTCTGAGTTTTTACAGAAAGCCCTTAGGCCTGCCTGAGATCTATAGTGATGATGCCAGTTTTCTGTTCTGGTTACCCGATCAATTCAACTATCAGTATTTTTTACTCGTTACAGTTAATTTGCCGGATGCGGATGATGATTTTTTCAATCACTGGGGTAAACGAAAAATACTGGACTCTGTAACAAACCCTCTTTCCAGACAGTATGGAAACAAAATGATTCTCTACAGTGCCCCCGACGATTCGGTAAAAGTGATCGCCGAACGCAATATCAAAGCGGGCAGGAAACAATTCAATCTTCGCTAACGCAAATAAAAAACAAGGAGTAATAAAAAACAACCTGGCTACAACTCCAGACTCCTAACTTTTAACTCCAAACTCTCCCCCCTACCCCTGTTTCTCCATCATCTCCATCACCGGCAACCAATGGGATGCATAGAGATCCTGCAGATGTTGTTTATCTGCCTCATCCAATCTAACAAGGTGATCGGTGTTGAGCGATACATGCTCCGGTGTTCTGATGCCGGGAATGACCGTAGAGATCTCCGGGTAACTGAGAATATAACTCAGGGCCAGTCCGGATGCAGTGGTATTGTATTTCTCACAGAGCGGCCACACCTGCTCTTTCAGGATCTGTAGCGTGGCTTCGGTAATAGGAGGTACAACTCGGTAACTCCGGTGATCATCGGCCGTAAAAACAGTATCGGGTTGAATTTTTCCGGATAAGAGTCCGAACTGCAGCGGCATACGGGCAATAATACCGTAACCCCGGGCTGCCGCTTTGGTAAGAATGGGTAAAGCTTTCTGGTTTATGAGATTGAATACGAGTTGGAACCCCTGCCCCAGCTGATGTTCAAAAAAGAAATCAGCTTCCGGAAAAGGATTAAAAGTAATTAGTGAAATACCCCAATACCGGATCTTGCCTTGCTGCTGTAATTGCTGCATGGCTTCGATGCACTCTCCATTCTCCAGATGGTGCATACGTGCCACATGCAGGTGATGGAAATCGATATGATCGCGTTTCAGTCTTTTCAGGCTGGCATCACAAGCTTTGATCACATAGTCTTTGGTATAATTGAGTTCGATGGTATGATTGGCACCGATGGTCTGCCCCACTTTGGAAGCGATGAGTACATCTTTCCGGTTACCAATAATCTTACCCAGCAGTTCTTCCGAATGGCCCAAACCATAGAAATCGGCCGTATCAAAAAAGTTGATACCCGCATCCAGGGCCTTGTGTAAGGCAGCAATGGAAACCGTATCATCCGATGGTCCCCAGCCAATGGGTGTATTTCCTACAAAAGCGGCACCGCCAATGGCCCAGGTACCAAATCCGATCTCGCTTACGGTAAGATCGGTATTTCCGAATTTCCGGTAGTTCATCTATTCAGGTGTTTGAGGTGTAAACCTAAGTACAATTGAACTATTTTTACAGCATTATTCCTGTTTAATTGAGCGATATGCAAAGACCGATCCGTGTTTTAGTTGCCAAAGTTGGACTGGATGGCCACGACCGTGGCGCCAAAGTAATTGCCACCGCTTTACGGGATGCGGGCATGGAAGTGATCTATACCGGATTACGGCAAACACCGGAAATGGTAGTGAATGCCGCCCTGCAGGAAGATGTGGATGCCATCGGCATCAGTATCCTGAGTGGTGCCCATATGACCGTGTTTCCGAAAGTAATGGCATTTATGAAAGAAAAAGGAATGAATGATGTATTGGTTACCGGCGGCGGCATTATTCCTGAAGAGGATATTAAAGAATTACATACCATGGGCGTAGGCAAACTCTTTGCCCCCGGGGCGGCTACCGCAGATATTGCTGCCTATATTACCGACTGGGTAAAAGTTAACCGGAATTTTTAGAACTCCGCTTTTACAATAGTTAATTTGTGCAGATCGCAGCTGCATCCCCGCACCTATTATCTGTCGAACCATTTTTTAAATGCCGGCGCTTTTTCCCGGCTGATATCCACTTCCATTTTTAGCGGCGCTTTCAGGAATACCGATAGTTTCTGGTTCTCATGCGGTTTCACACTTTGTATGGCATTGATATGGATAATACTTTGCCGGTTAGCACGGTAAAACAGTTTGGGATCCAGCAGTTCTTCTATGTCTTCCAGCGTAGTATAATCCAGGATATATTTATCACCGGCAAACGTATACAGGTAATTCAGGTTATCGCGCATAAAACAGGCAATATCCCGCGTATCCACCGGAATCCAGTTATTGCGCAGATTCACAATAAATTTTTCCTTGTACAAAGCTGCCTGCGGTGCTGCCAGTGTAGCCATTAGTTGCTGCATGTCTACCGGGAACTTTGTTTTTCCGCTCAGCAGGTTACGGTATTTTTCGATGGCATTCTTCAGGTCTGTTGCATCAACCGGTTTTAACAGGTAATCGATCCCGTTCACTTTAAAAGCGCGGATAGCGTATTCATCATAAGCCGTTGTGAAGATCACCGGGCATTTTAGTGTAAAATGATCGAAGAGTTCAAAACTAACCCCATCACTGAGCTGGATATCCATGAACAGCAGGTCGGGCTCGGCATTTTGCATAAACCATTTCCTGGCCGTTTTTAAACTGGGCAGCATCTCCACAATGGTAATATCATCTGCTACCTCAGCAATCTTATTGGCCAGTTCTTTCGCAATCAGTTGTTCATCTTCAATAATCACAGCCTTTATCATATCAGGGGAATTTTAACAGTGAAATAGTGTGTGTCTTCCTCAATCAGCATAGGACGGTCTGAGAGATATTTGTACAAGGACAACAGGTTATCCAATCCCTGTTTATTACTCGTATCCACAAAAGACTTTTTCTGCAGGTTATTCTTCACAAGCAGGTATCCATCTTCTACAAACAGCTCAATCACCAACGGTGTTTCCTCATCCACAATATTGTGCTTAATGGCATTCTCGATCAGGTTCTGTAGTGTAACTGGTACGATCTTCTGGTGAAGAAACTCTTCCTCAATCCTGAGATTCACCTGTAAACCTTCATTGAACCTTGTTTTCTGCAAACTGATAAACGTCTGAATAAAGCGGATCTCATCTTTCAACGGAACCAGCTCACTGTCTTTACTCTGCAGGATATACCGGTAGATCCGGCTCATCCCATCCAGAAATTCTCCCGCCAGTTTTTGGTTGATGCGTATGAGGCTGCTCAAAGAAGTGAGGGAGTTAAACAGAAAATGTGGATTCAGGTGTTGCTTCAGGTTCTCGTACTGTACCTGTGTTTTTTCTTTTTCCAGTGTCTGGGCCTTGGTTTGCAATTGTAAGATCTCTCGCTCTTTCTCTATCCTGAAACGATAAAAGACATAAAGGAGCGACGCTATTACCACAGCAATCGTTAGTATAAACCACCAGGCTTTGTAAAAAGGCGCATTTACATGCAGCGGAATACTGACTACAGAGCTGTTTACATCACCATAGGTATCCAGCGATTTTACCTTGAACACATAAGTACCGCCAGGAATATTGGTATAACTGGCATATCGTCTGCTGCCGGCATTTACCCAACCCTTATCAAAACCTTCAAGCATATAAGCGTATTGGCGGTTATCTGACTGACTGAAATCCAATACCGTAAACTCAAAAGTGAACATGTTTTCGGTGGCCCCCAACCGGATCTCGCCATTTTCTTTCAGCTCCTGCTGGTAATAATATTCTTTGTCTTTTACACGAAAAGAAGTGATGGTAATGACAGAGTCTTTTTCTTTTTCGCGAAGCGATACGGGATCAAATGAGTAGTAACCGCCATAGGTAAGCACCTGCAGCTTGTTGCCGTTTACCGTAAGATAAATACCATCTGCCACCGTTTTCATCACATCATTACTCAGCAGCAGGCTGTTCACACGCTGTGTTCGCTGGTTTACCATACAGAGAGAAGAATTGGTGGTGAACCAGATCGTACCGTTCCAATCCTGCCGGATAGCATACACTACATCTCCCCTCAAGCCATCCTGCGAACTGTATACTTTAACCACGGTGGGTTGCGGTTTGGTGATATCGATCTGTATCAACCCGTCGTCCGACCCCGCCCATACCATACCGTTTCTGTCGGCCAGCAATGCTGTGATCGTATTCCCGGCTTCTGCATTATTTTTTGAGGAATAGAAAGCGTACCCACTGAATTGCTGCGTTTGCGAATCATAGAAAGCGAGCATGCCCGCTGGACCACCTATCCAGACACGTCCGTAATTATCTGCTGTAATCGCAGTAATGGTATTAGACGTAAGCGACTGCTTATTTTTCGGATCATGATAAAAATGCGCATATTTCCCGGTTATCGGATCATAGCGAAACACGCCATTACGCGTGCTGGTGATCCAGATATTCCCTTTCGCATCTTCCGTAATATTATTGTAGTGGTTAGAACCTTTTGCCGGTTGTGCACCGGCCGGCTGATCAATCATGACCAGTTTTTCCTGTTTGATATCATACTGGTAGATATAATCCCTCGATACTACCCAAACCTTTCCCTTGCTGTCTTTGAGTATTTTAAAAACGGAAAGAAAAGGTTCCTCACCCGGCATGAGTTTTACCGGGAAATGACGATCAACCCCTGTTTTTTTATTTTTTGCATGAAATCCATCCGCCAGTAAAGTTGCTACATAGATATGATCTTGATCTTCTACCAGATCCCGGATATAGTAGAATTGTTTGTTGTCTGTTTTACTAACCGGCACTTCCGTGAAATGGAACTTACTTTCCCGGGGTTGTATCCGGGTCAGTCCCCATTCATGCATCAACCATACATTGTTGTATTTATCGGTGGCTACTTCATAACAAAGGATATTGGGAATATCGTTTGTATGCACCGGATCATCGGCATAAAAACTGAACTGTTCTGTCTGTTTATTGAAGATGCCCAGTCCACGGTCGTTACTACTGATCCATAGTTCTTTGACCGAACGTACCCTGATACCGGAAATGATATTGGTCGTATATTTTTTCGGTTCAGCATAATTGATCTTAAAATTCTTCCACTGGCCGGTTTGCAGGTTGTAACGAGTCAATCCACCGGCCCAGGAACCCAACCAGAGCAGATCTCCATCCAATGCTACCGAAATAAAATCATCATCCCTGAAAACAGTTGTTTGCAAAGGCTGGCTGCGGATGGGTACCAGTTCCCCTGTGATAGTAGTAAAACGAAACAGACCATAATAGGTACCCAGCCACAACACACCCGGATCGCCCTCTACGGCAGTACTGATTGTTGTGGAAGCCATGATCTTGTTATCAGGCATCAAATGTCCGGGATCTGTGAGCTTGTTATAATTACTATAGATTCCTGTAAGGGTATTCAGTTTCCAGAGACCTTTTTGCTTGAGGCCCACCCATACCTGGTTAGCATGATCAACCAGTAACATTGAGATGACCAATGGTGCCGTTTTTCCATTGATGCACACCGGATAATTCCGGAATGTTCCTGTAGCAGGATCAAAACAGCTGACACCACCTTTCTCCAATCCCATCCAGATCTTACCATCTTTTCCGGAAGCCAGCTGCAACACATTGTTATCAGGCAGACTATTGGTATCATTGGGTTGTTTGTGGTAATTGCGGAAAGTGTATCCATCATATCGATACAAACCATCTGCCGTGCCGATCCAGATAAAACCCTGTTCGTCTTTTAGAAAACAGCGCACCATGCGACTGTAAAACCCGGTAGAACCATCAAAATTGGTGATCTTCAGATCGCGTGGAAGCTGGGCCTGAGCAGCTGTAAACAGCAGCAGGCCAAAAACCAGCCTGAAAAAAATATAAGGAAGCCTGCCTTTTTGTTTCTGCATGTACACCCGGTTTGTACCTGTTTTACAGGATTAGACAAACAAAATACATAAAACCGCAGGCTTAGAAAAGAAGGATACACGAAACGGGGTAAAATTAAAAGGAAGCGTAGTAAAAGATCATCGAAGCGTATAGCATTTACCCCCTGGTTCCGGCTGCTGCTTTGATCATGGTATCGGATAACATGGCATAACAGGTAGCCCAGGCTTCTGCCGTTTCATCGGTCCAATCGGGCCCTAAGCCCTTCTCCATGGTCCACAATAAAGCATCCCCCACCAGTTTATAATGACCCGGGCGCACCCCATATTCCACATGACGGATGGCGAGTTGTTTGATCTCTTCCGTCACGGTTTCCAGTTTATCCAGCCGGGAAATGACCAGGCTGAGCATATCTACCAGTTTACCATATTGCGCAGACATGTCGCCTTTGAACATTGCACGGAGAGAAGGTAATTGCTGAAACAATCTTCCATAAAAAACCTCACCGATGAATTTCGGTTCAATTTTCCGGAACAGTTTCCAGCTATTCTTTACCAGTATCATTTGCCGCTCAGTCATTGGGGATGTTTTGCGTTAGCAGAAATCAGGTGTAAAGAAACTAAATCATCCTGTATAAAACCGGTTTACAAAAATTTCTTTTACTACCGGTACAAAACAGAAAGTTATCCCGCTCAAAGAACGGGATAACGGGATTTTCACAGGATGGATCGTATTAAGCAGCTACGGACACTTCTTCAGCAGCAGCTATCATGGCATTGGCGAGGGTGGTATAACAAAGTACCCAGGCTTCTTTTACCTCATCGGTCCAATGTTCTGCCAACCCTTTTTCGAGTGTCCAGAGCAGTGCTTCTCCCACAATGGAATAATGCGCGGGTTTTACACCGTACTGCACATGTCCTTTGGCCAGTTTGGCTACTTCATCAATGATATCTTCGAGCTTATCCAGCTTATTGATTACATAACTGATCATCGTAAGTAGTTTCTTGGATTGCTCAGCAACGGGTGTTCGGAACATTGCACGGATCGGCGGTGCGATCTCAAATAAGCGGTTATAAAATAAACCTCCTACGGTTACCGGGTCGAGCGTTGCTACCATGCCCCAGGTATTTTTTACAAGTTTGATCTGATGGTTGGTCATTGTATGGATGTATTATGATGAAATGATTTACTGTATAAAATGCACATAGATCCCCTGCTCTTTGTCTACACTGGCATTAAAGTCAATCAACGACCGGCTTTGCGTAGCCACAGGCGATGCCGGCAGGAACCAGTGATTGATATAATAGGAACTGGCAGCAATGCCGATGGTAACATAAACGGCCGTCATGTACTGCGCAAATTGGGTAAGGGTATTCTTTGTCATGGTTGTAGGGTTTTGACCGGGCAAATCTGCTGCAATCGTCTTGTGGATAAAAACTTATGCAGGTGAAGAATGGTGGAATTGTAATGAAGCGGGGATTTTTGGAAATGAAGCGGGAGGCGTGAATCGTGAGTCGTGAGTGGTGAGACAGGTATTTTGTTTTTGGGTGATGATTTATTGTAGCATGAGTTATTCGTATAGGAATTTACGGTTCGTTGGTTTTTTGACTCACTTCATTAAAAACTTACTGCGGATGGGACTAGTATGTTTTGCCGGGGACTTGCAGAAATCAAATTTTGCATCCGAAACATTCAAACATACAAATAAAAAAACACACCATGAACCTGATCAAACAAATCGGATGGAGAAAGATGCTGCTGGCCGGCGCGGTAAAATTAACGGTAAGCCTGTTACTGCTTGCCTGCACTAAAACAGTAACCAACACAGATATTACCGGCAATACGGCCCCCACTCCTATCCAGGTTGGCACAACAGGTGCCAATCCTGAAACCACACAAATTGTTTACCTGCCTAATCCAACCGGAGGTAACCAACTGAAAGCGGTATTATATATTCCTTCTACAGCAGTTCCCGTACCGGCGGTAGTAGTGATGCACGGAAGTGGTGGCTTATGGAGCAGTACCGATAGTACCAACACAAAAATGGCTTCGCAGTTCAAAGGCTGGATCGACTCGTTCAGGGTACATAAGATCGCTGCGCTGTTTGTAGACAGCTATACCCCCCGTGGCACCAAAACTTTTCATAACATGGTTCCGCCAAACAGTTTACCCATTGCGGCAGAATTTGTACGGCCAAGAGATGCATATGCCGGACTTGCCTACCTGCGTACACTTACGGTCAAAATCATCCCTAACAAAATTGGTCTCTTAGGTTTTTCGCATGGCGGAACAACTGTTTTAGGTACTATGGTAGATGCGGAAGCCGTAGCTAAAACTACCGCCTGGTCGCAGATCAGTGGCGGCACTACATATACCAGTAATGTACTGGCACCTGCTACCAAACCGGCAGATGGCGGATTTGTGGCTGCCGTATCTTATTATCCCGGCGCGGCCATGTTCAGTTATTTTGGCAAGCCCGGTACACCCAGCGATGGTAAATATGTGAATTATGCTCCTATCTTAATCCACGCCGCAGGTGCTGATCCTTTGTATACCGGTACCTATACCAACTGGGATAACAACACACAGGTAAGTTCCTATGATGGATTGATCCTGAAAGCACAACTGAACCCGGCTTCTGCACCCATTACCAAACAGGTATACAGTGGCGCTGAACATGGGTTCGACGGAGAAACGGCTGCCGGTACTGATGCCAATGCTTCTGTACTCGCACGTGCCCGCAGTATCGCGTTTCTGAAACAGTTTTTATATAATTAATTCCCCTCATTCCTACTCCAGAAAAACCAAAGCCTGTCGAACGACAGGCTTTTTTTATGGCGCTTCATTCACAATATTTTATCAATCAATATTATACTTCCGGCAAGCGAACCCGGTTCTTTTTAGAGAAGATCCTGACAGCAACTACTATACAAACACAGATAAAGAGACCCAGATTGTATTCAATGCCCCATTTTTTCAGCAGCATATAGATCACCCCACCAATGGCGCAGGCGGTGGCGTAAAGTTCTCCTCTTTTCAGCAGGTCGGGTTTTTCGCCGCATAATAGGTCGGCCAGTAATCCCCCAAAAGTGGCCGTAATTACACCCATGATTACTGCATACCCATCATTGATATTGTAAGCGATACTCCGCTCAATCCCGGTTACGGTAAACATGCCCAGACCAATGGCATCGGTAAAAAAAATGGTGCGTCGGAAACGGATCTGATCGGTACGGAAAAATGAAACGATGATAACGGCACTCACTACCAGTGCCAGTGCGAGGTAATCGTTGATCCAGTTTACCGGGTGTGCGCCGATCAGCAGATCGCGTATTGTACCACCACCATAGGCCGTGGCAAAAGCGATGACGGCCCCGCCGAAAATATCCATCTGGTGGGTACGTGCCTTGAGTGCCCCGGTGCCGGCAAAAACAAAAATCCCCGAGTACATAATGACCTGGATCAGATTCATACCTGAAAATACAAAAGAAGGTGTATCCTTTTACAGAAGTTTTGAACCATTATAACACAGAAAAGCCCGCCAATTGGCGGGCTCCGTTTTCTGATCAACTGTACTATGAAAAATCAACTCATTAGGAAAGTAGCATAATTTCTTTACTGCCTGCCGGAATGATATTACCCAGCACATCTACCAGGTGGCGGCTTTTTTCCTGCAGCGAAGCAGGATTCATATCTATTTGAATCCCCGCCACAAGGGGTTTACGGATCTTTTTTACGGATTTGGCTTTAACGGCAATCAGCAGATTGGTTGATAATTGAATTCTGTGTTCCATATAATTATGTGTTTTGTATTTGATGATGCAAATCTCCGCATTCACTATTCCTTACTGAAACTTACCTGGGTTAAGCAGGCTGATTAACTGTTGAAACGGGTAAAACCGGCAATGAAGCGGTAGTACCTGCTGGCCCATTTCAGCTACCACAAAATGAACAGAGCTGCTTACCTTTGGCAGAAACCTGCTATCATGTACCATACTTTACTCACTTCACTCGAGAACCAAATATTTACCATTACCATTAACCGCCCCGATAAACTGAATGCACTAAACAAAGAAGTATTTGCAGACCTCAACAAAGCGCTGGACGAAGTGTACAGTAACCCTGCCATCCGCTCTGTGATTATTACCGGTGCCGGACCCAAAGCATTTGTAGCGGGTGCCGATATCAGTGAATTCAATAGTTTAACAGTAGCAGCCAGTAAGGCATTGGCCAAAGCCGGGCAGGATACTTTTTTCAGGATCGAACATTCGCCCAAACCCATTATTGCCTGTGTAAACGGTTTTGCGCTGGGTGGCGGATGCGAATTGGCCATGAGTTGTCATTTCAGGATCGCATCTGAGAATGCCAAATTTGGTCAGCCGGAAGTAAATCTGGGACTGATACCTGGTTACGGCGGCACACAACGACTGGTACAACTGATCGGCAAAGGAAGAGCACTGGAACTACTCATGAGTGGTGGAATGCTGGATGCTGCTTCCGCTTTACAATATGGATTGGTAAACTATACAGTGCCACAGGAAGAATTGCTCATCAAAGCAAAGTCTATACTGGACCTGATCAATACCAAGGCCCCGATTGCCGTAGGAAAATGTATCGAGAGTGCCAATGCCGTGTTTGATGAAACCAAAAACGGATATGAGGTAGAAGTAAATGCCTTCGGTGATTGTTTTGGTACAGAAGATATGAAAGAAGGAACGGCTGCTTTTCTGGAAAAAAGGAAAGCGGTGTTTACGGGTAAATAAACATTACCCACATATTGATGCTTTGCAATGAAATACAGAAACCTTCATTGCAAAGCATCCGTTGATGTGATCGATCCTTATTTTTCATAACCACTTTACTTACTTCCACCACCCGAAGCACTGTGTCCCGAGCCATTGCCAGATTTAACGTCTTTGTTAGCCACGTTCGTAGGGGGCTTACGCAGAAAAGCCCCGTAATCAGCAATTTTTACTACATAAGCATACGGTGCGCTATGTACATTGGGATCATACTCCGGTAAACTGATCACCAGTTCCTCTCCATTTTTCTGGCTGCTGAGTCTCTGTTTCGTTGTCAGCAAACTGATCTCACCGGCAGTTTCAATACCCGGCAGGTTCTTCAATACCAGTTTGCGGTTGGAAGGATATCTGGGGAAAATGGCATACAGTGAATTGGTATTGGCATTGTAGGTATAAAACACTTCTTTTACTGCATAACCGGGAGAAGGATCTATGGTCAGTTTCAGCATAATGTCTTCCCCTTTTTTGGCTTTGTAGTCCCGTTTCCCTTCGCTCCACTGGGCTACCTGCCGCCAGCGTTGGGTGCCGTAAATAGCTTCGCCGTTGATTTTGAGCCATTGTCCGATCTGCAGTAAACGCTCCTGCATTATGGGCGGGATCTTTCCGTGCTCATCCGGACCAATGTCCAGTAGAAAATTTCCTCCCCGGCTAACTTTATCTGCCAGATGATAGATCAATGACTGGGTAGAATTATAATCCCAGGCATCTTCTTCCCGGTTGTATCCGTAAGAATGTCCCATACCACGGCTCTCTTCCCATGCATGGTTTTCAAAATCCATATCGGGCTGGTATTCGGGTGTAAACACAGCCCCGTGTTTAAACCTGACTCCTTTGCCCCAACGGTCGTAGGTAACTACTTTGTCTTTCACCGGACTTTCATTATACATCCAGCTGAGAAACTCTTTGGATTGCCAGGTATTTTCACTTTCGTCCCATTCGCCGTCGGTCCAGAATACATCGGGTTGATAGGTATTGATCAGTTCCTTCATCTGCGGCCACATATGTTCGGTGGCATATCGTTTACGATCTGTTTTCCATAAGGGGTTGAACCATTCGTACAAAGAATAATACATGCCGGCACGCACAGAGGTTTTACGCACGGCTTTGAACAGGTCGCCTAAGAGATCGCGCTTCGGTCCAACATCCACCGCGTTCCAGGGAAAACCCCAGGTACGGTTGGCATCTTTGCTGGGCCAGAGGGCATATCCATCATGGTGTTTGGAAGTGAGTACTATGTATTTGGCACCCGATGCTTCAAATAAACGGGCCCATTCATCTGGCTGGTATAATTCTGCTTTAAACTGATCGGCCAGCTGGTAATAAGTCTGGTTCCCGAATTTGGCCTGGTGATAGGCTTTTTTGGCACTATCGCCTTTTTCCAACCCGTTCTGGTACCATTCCGCATACTGTCCTTTGGAAGTGTAGCCGGGAACAGCATATACACCCCAGTGAATGAAGATGCCGAATTTACCGTCGTTAAACCATTGGGGTACCGGGCGTTTGTCTAAAGACTCCCAGGTGGGCTGGTAAGGTTGCGCAGAAGCACTTAATGCCCCCAGCAAACAGGCAAGCAGGATCGATGATTTCATGTGCAGTAGTTGTTTCTGAAAAATAATAAAATATGACGAGAAATGAAGCATGAATCGTGAGTGGTGAGTCGTGAGTGGGCCAAAAACTACTCACCACTCACTACTGACAACTCACGATTCACGTCTCACGATTCACGCCATACACTTACCTTTGCAAAACCAACGAAAAATTGATCGTCAACCATCTAAATTCAAGATAATGGAATACCGTATCGAAAAAGACACTATGGGTGAAGTGCATGTACCCGCCGACGTATATTGGGGAGCCCAGACCCAGCGCAGTATCGAAAATTTCAAGATCGCGCAGGATATCAACAAAATGCCCAAAGAGATCATCAAGGCGTTTGCCTACCTGAAAAAAGCCGCCGCTTTAACCAACCTGGATGCAGGCGTTCTGCCCAAAGAAAAAGCTGAACTCATCGGACAGGTATGCGATGAGATCCTGGAAGGAAAATTAGACAGCCAGTTCCCTTTAGTGGTTTGGCAAACCGGTAGCGGCACCCAGAGTAATATGAATGTGAATGAAGTGGTGGCCTACCGTGGTCATGTGATCAAAGGGGGTTCGCTGACCGACAAGGATAAATTTCTGCATCCGAACGACGACGTGAACAAATCACAATCCTCCAACGATACTTTTCCTACTGCCATGCACATTGCGGCCTATAAAATTCTGCTGGAAACCACCATTCCGGGAATAAAAAAACTGAGAGATACACTGGCACAGAAAAGCAAGGATTTCATGCACGTGGTAAAGATCGGCCGTACGCATTTTATGGATGCTACCCCGCTTACCCTAGGTCAGGAGATCAGCGGTTATGTATCGCAGCTGGATCATGGTCTGAAAGCCATCAACAATACCCTCGCCCACCTCAGCGAACTGGCATTGGGTGGAACTGCCGTTGGTACCGGCATCAACACTCCCAAGGGATATGATGTAAACGTTGCCAAACATATTGCCAACCTTACCGGTTTGCCTTTTGTAACGGCTGAAAATAAATTTGAAGCCCTTGCCGCACACGATGCCATCGTAGAAGCCCATGGCGCTTTAAAAACAGTAGCGGTTAGTCTGATGAAGATCGCCAACGATATCCGTATGCTGTCTTCCGGCCCCCGCAGCGGTATCGGTGAACTGTTTATCCCCGATAACGAACCGGGTTCTTCTATCATGCCGGGTAAAGTAAACCCCACCCAGTGCGAAGCATTGACCATGATCGCCGCACAGGTAATGGGCAACGATGTAGCCATCAATATCGGTGGTGCTACCGGTCATTTTGAACTGAACGTATTTAAACCGGTCATGATCTACAACTTCCTGCACAGTGCCCGTTTGATCGGTGATGGTTGTGTAAGTTTCAATGATAAATGCGCAGTAGGACTGGCACCGATCGAAGCCAATATCAAAAAACACGTTGATAACAGCCTGATGCTGGTCACTGCCCTCAACACCAAGATCGGTTATTACAAAGCAGCCGAAATTGCGCAGACCGCACATAAAGAAGGAACCACATTGAAAGAAATGGCCGTGAAGCTGGGCTATCTTACTGCTGAGGAATTTGATGAGTGGGTAGTGCCGGGGAATATGGTAGGCGAGATTAAATAATTAGTAGTTAGTAATTAGAAATTGATAAAAAAGCGACTGTTCTTTAATGACAGTCGCTTTTTTAATTACTAACTATTAATTACTAATTCAGGTTTTATTTCTTAGCCGGTGGTGCTTTTAGAACCTGCGTGTCTGTGGCCAGATTTTCTACACGGTAATTGCCGGAATCGATTTTTACTTTTGGTAATAGTTTTTGTAAAGCTTTTATATCATCTCCTTTCATCGGCGTTTGGCCCAGATACAAACTTTCTAAACTGGTGAGTCCTTTTAATTGCTGAATACCCAGTGCGGATACTTTGGTTCCTACCAGATTTAAATATTGAAGTTTTGGAAGAGAGGTCAGGTATTTGAGAGATGCATCGGTAAGGTTAGTATGATCTACCTGCAGACGGGTGAGATTGTTACATTGACCGATGAGTTGCCAGGATTTATCTGTGAGTGTTGTATACCCCAGCTTTAACCATACCAGTTGTTTGCTGATCTGTTGTAACAGGCTCACCGTTCTCTCCGATATTTCAGGGATACTTACAAAATTAGCCAGCAGGTAATTGCTGTTGGCTGCCACTGGTAATACCACAATGCCTGCGTTTCGTAAGGTATCCAATACTGCAGGGGCTGCAGCCACCACCGGTTCATCGGGGATGGCAGGTTTTTGCATGGTAACAGCAGCAGATTGCATCGCCAGTAAAGCAGCCTTCAGTTTCTCGGGCTGTTCCACTTCTTTTACTTTTTTATCGAAACCGGCATTGCTGCTGATCCACCAATGTAACAAGGCGATTTCCTGTTCGCTTAACTGGGGCTTGCCTTTGGGTGGCATGTGTTTTTCTTCCAGCGGATCGAGTAAGATGCGTTTGTACAATTCACTGGCCTCGGCATTACCCGATGTGAGTACTTTTCCTTCTTTACCCCCTTTCAATATCCATTCCTGCCCATCCAGCCGCAGCCCCCCCTTTTGCTTTTTGGCACTATGGCAGGTGCCGCATTTATCCAGTAGTACCGGTTGAATAATATCCGCAAATACCTGTGCTTCCTGCACATTCAGGATCGTTTTTCTGGCAGAAGTAGTTGAATCTTTTGCACCACCGGAAATGCCTTTAGTTAAAAAACCTTCCCCATAGGTAAGTGTACCGCCCAGATGACCAGCTAACAGGATCAACAGAAATAGTACCACAGCCAGTATACTCTTTACTACCAGTTTTGTCTGGCGAGAAAAATAATACGCCGCAACAGAAACAACGGCTACGCCGATACCCATCCAGCGGTGCAGTTCCAGTGTGGCTTCTTCATATTCTCCACCAGCAGCCAGCGACCAGCCGGAAATACAGGAAAGTATGGCACTGATCATCCCCAGTAAAAAAGCAACGGGTACCGCTGGTTCAATGGCCGCATACTTCTTTTTATGGCAAAGCCATTGCAATACCAATGCCATCAGCAAAAAACCAATGGGCAGGTGTACCAGCAAGGGGTGAAATCTTCCGAAGAAATCTGTCAATGCATTCATCAGTTGCGGTGATATCGTTTGCGGAGTAATTGCATCATGTATTCGTTGATAGCCCACTGGTCAGACAAAGCCTGCCGGGTATAAGGCAGCGTAGGCATATAATCCGGCGGACCAAATTCAGTGAGAATAGTTAACTCTTGGGCTCCCTGTTTGATCTTGGTCTGCACCACCGTATCCCACCATTCCAGGTGTCGCTCTACGGTTCCCTCCCATTCAGGTGCACGGGGATCATTTACCTGTGGCCCTTCCGGATGACCGATTCTTGCATGAATATGATCGGTTCTGCTCAGCGCCAGTTGTACCGTTTCTTCCTGGTCGTGCAGCAATGATTCGTGTACATTACACCAATGCGAAATATCCAGTGTTAAACGCAGATCGGGGTATTGCTGAAAATATTGTTTGGCTACATGTGCCGCAAACAGGATGCGGCTTCGATGCGATTCATGGGAGATGGTGATACCTGTTTCTTTTGCTACTTTATTCGTGTATTCAATAAATAGCCCGTTCTCTTTCATCGAAAAAAAATCGCGGCCCGAATGGCAGTTAATGTACAAGGGCCTCTGTACAGTTTGATAAGCCGCCCCATCTACCATGGCTTTGAACTGTTCAAAATGTTTCTTCGGATCTTTATCAGATCCTCCCGCAAGAAAACCAATCTCTAGCTGGTGTTTTTGCAACGCATCAAATAATTCTTTCTGCGCGGCAGCAGTTCCCGGCCACCACATTTCTATGCCATCATATCCTGCTTTTTTGGCTTTGGCACAGAAAGCATCTACTGTTCCGGTAAAACCCCAGTTGGTTCCCATTACCTGTAAACGAAAATCTGCAGGAATAGCAAAGGCAGGTTTCGCGGCCATCAATTCTTCAAATGGCGAAAGCGCCAGTGTGCCAAGGGTTGCTGTCATAGATAAAAATTTTCGTCTGTCTACACTCATAATACTTTTGTTTTCTGCCAGTGATCATTGCCGTTGTTGATCGAATGACCAACAACATCCCCATCATCACGCAACGATCTCATTGATCACTCTGCCATGCACGTCCGTTAAACGGAAGGGCCTTCCCTGAAACTGATACGTCAGTTTTTCATGATCAAAGCCTAACTGATTCAGGATAGTGGCCTGGATATCAAATGCCGTTGTTTTACCGCTGATAGCTGCATATCCGATCTCATCCGTTTCGCCAAAACTGGTTCCCTGTTTAATACCACCACCTGCCATCCACATCGTAAACGCTTCAGTATGGTGATCCCTTCCCTTGAAAGGATTCTTTTTGCCATCTCTGTTCTCCTGCATCGGCGTGCGACCAAACTCTCCGCCCCACACAATCAGTGTTTCATCCAGCAGTCCCCGCTGTTTCAGATCAAGTAACAAAGCCGTGATGGGTTTATCCATACTCCTGCATTTGTTTACAAAACCATAATCAATGGCCAGGTTCTCGTCGGTACCATGGCTGTCCCATCCCCAATCAAATAACTGCACAAAGCGTACGCCTTTCTCTACCAGTTTCCGCGCCAGCAATACATTGTTGGCAAAACAGGCTTTACCCGGCTGCGTGCCATACATTTCGTGGATATAGTCCGGTTCATCATTAATATTCATCACATCCGGCACAGAGATCTGCATGCGATAAGCCATTTCGTATTGT
This sequence comes from Caulobacter sp. UNC279MFTsu5.1, assembly GCA_943369185.1. Lineage (GTDB taxonomy): Bacteria > Bacteroidota > Bacteroidia > Chitinophagales > Chitinophagaceae > Sediminibacterium. The sequence continues at coordinate 302,967 of CALRMK020000001.1, forward strand.
GAGATACGGGAGAGTATTTCGGGATCTTTGAATTCTTCAAAACTCAGACGGTTGGCTTCATTGATCGCATCAATGGAAGCTTTGCGCAGATCACGATCCATGCCTGCTGGATCTTTGATAAATAATACCGGGTCTCCCTCACTCCTGCATTGAACACCCTGGTATACTGATGGAAGAAAACCACTACCCCATACACTCTTGCCGGCATCCGGAAATTTTCCGCCGGAAGTGAGTACCACAAATCCCGGCAGGTTACTGTTCTCACTTCCCAAACCATAAGTAGACCAGGCACCGATGCTGGGTCTGCCCAACCGGGGTGTGCCGGTATGCATCAGTAATTGCGCCGGACCATGGTTGAACTGATCTGTTTGTACCGCTTTCAGAAAACTGACTTCATCAGCCACTTTCGCAAAATGGGGTAAATGATCCGATACCCAGGCACCACTCTGACCCCGTTGCTGAAACACGGCCTGCGGGCCCATCATTTTAGGAACACCCCGAATGAAAGCGAATTTTTTTCCTTCAAGTAAGGAGGGCGGACAATCCTGCCCGTCTAATTTCATCAGGTCGGGTTTGTAATCAAACAATTCCAGTTGCGAGGGGGCACCGGCCATGTGCAGGTAAATCACCGATCTGGCTTTACCCGGAAAATGAGGTGAATGCGGAAGTAAGGGATTGCTGCTGTTATACAACTGACCGGCTGCTGTATCGTTTCCTCCCAACCAGTTACAGCCACCCAAAACAGAACCCATCGCCAATCCGCCCATGCCCAATAAACATTCTTTCAGAAACAACCGACGGGTTTCCAGTTCCAGCTTTTTATTTCTGGCTTCATTGAAGATCCGATGATTATTCTTTGACATGTGGTTTAATTTTTGGTAATGAATTCATCCAGGTTCATCATCGCTCCCGCCACTACTACCAGGGCAGCCGTGGTGGGAGTTTGCTTGTTCACAACTGCGCCGGCCATCAATTTCATTTTCGCTTCATCAGTCCGGAAACGCTTATAGGCTGCCATATATAATTTCTCAAACACGGCCAGCTTTGCAGGAGAAATGGGTTGGTACATAGCCAGTTCATACCCCCTGCTGATCTGTGTTTTTAATTCCTGACCGCCCTCAGCCTGCATCCGATAGGCGAAATATTGTGCCGCTTCTATATAAGCTGAATCATTTAAAGTGGTGAGCGATTGTAAGGGTGTGTTGGTACGGATCCTTCTTGGTGAGCATACTTCGCGCGAAGTGCCATCAAAAGTGATCATGGAAGGATAAGGCGCAGAACGTTTCCAGTAAGTATACAGTGCCCTTCGGTACTGATCGCAACTATCGCTTTTTTTCCAGACACCACCATTCCATGGCGACATCCAGATGCCTTCCGGCTGGTAAGGAAACACACCCGGTCCATACATTTTCTCACATAACAAACCACTTACCGCCAGTGCCTGATCGCGCACCTGCTCTGCTGATAAACGAACCCTTGGACCCCTTGCATAGAATTTATTAAAAGGATCTTTTTCTGTTGCTTCTTTATCCAGTTTCGAATCCTGCCGGTAAGTGGCAGATAACAGCATTTCTTTCATCAGTTTTTTCAGATCCCACTGATATTCGTTCATCAGCTTCCATGCAAGATGATCGAGCAGTTCTTTGTGGGTGGGAGGTATCCCCTGTGTTCCCATATCTTCCAGTGTTTCTGCAATGCCTTGTCCGAAAAACTGTTCCCAGATCCGGTTCACAATGGTTCTGGCTGTGAGCGGATTTTTTTTATCCGTTACCCAGGCGGCCAGTCCTAACCGGTTCTTAGGCGCACCCGCGGGCAAAGCTCCCAAAGAGCGTGGTACGGCTGCCGTTACTTTTTTTCCTTTGGTGAGCCAGTTACCTCTTTCAAATAAATGAGTAGTACGGAATAAAGAGGAGGGATTTTCTACCATGATCGGCGTAATGGTTTTCTGTTGGGAAACCAGTAGCTCATTGAAATATTTAGCGGCACTATCGTAACCGGGTTTACCTTTTCCGGGAAAGGGATCGGTAACAAAAAACCAATCGAACTGCATACCGGTTTCTTCTGCAGAGCTGAGTGCATTATTGCGGTAAGTAAAAAAAAGATCTCTTGCGCCGGCGCTAAGAGGTAGGCTAAGCGTAGTAATTTTCCAGCCACCTTTTGTATCTGCTACCTGTACCGTATTCACCAGCGGACCATCGGGCCTGTCAAAATGAATTTCCCATCTACCACCGGGTTTCCAACTTTTGTAACGATACAAGAGTTCTGTATGATTCTGAAAATCAACCGCCGGAATTCTCGCAACCGCTTTATTTCTAAGTACCAGCCATTTGGTATCCGTTAAAGCTGCATTCTCCAACTGATCCGCAGCAATGGAATTAATGGCCGGTTGTCCGGTCTTTATAAATTTGATCAGCTCCTTCTCTCTTTCAGGCGCCTGTTGTTTCAACCAGGTTTTCAGTTGCACGAACTTACTGCTGTCTTCTTTGTGAAATTCTTTTAGCAAAGGATAATCATCATACGTGTCTTCATCCCTTGTGTTATTAAAGAAAGCCATGAACTGGTAATACTCTTCGTGCCGGAAGGGATCATAAGGATGGCTATGGCATTGAACACAGGCAAAAGTGGTACCCATCAGGGTTTCCCAGGTAGTGTTCACCCGATCAATCACGGCAGCTGTCCTGAACTCTTCATTATCCGTTCCGCCTTCATCATTGGTCATGCTGTTGCGGTGAAAAGCAGTGGCGATGTATTGTGCATCGGTAGGATCGGGCAACAGATCGCCTGCCAGTTGCTCCGTTAAAAAAAGGTTGTAGGGTTTGTTTTCATTAAATGCCTGAATCAGCCAATCGCGGTAGCGCCAGATAGAGCGCCAGTCGTCTCTTTCGTAGCCCTTGGTATCGGCATATCTTGCCAGGTCCATCCACATGGCGGCCCAGCGTTCTCCATAATGAGGGTTGGCCAGCAGCTCATCAACCAGCTTTTCATACGCATCGGCCTTATTACTCGTCAGAAACTTTTCAGCGGTTGCAACAGAAGCAGGTAAACCGGTAACATCTAAACTTACTCTTCGCAATAGAGTAGCTTTATTCGCTTCAGCAGATGGTTTCAAACCCTCTTCGCGCATGCGCTGGTAAATAAAATGGTCGATATCGTTTTTCACCCAATCGCCTCCACCGGTAGTACCAAAGAACCAATTATCTACTTTCGGAACTGTTACTTTTTCAACCGGTACATAGGCCCAGTGATCCCCCCATGGGGCGCCCTGTTTGATCCATTTTTTCAGGGTATTGATTTCATCATCCGTTAAGGGAGGATGTTTATAGGGCATTCGCTCTTCCGGATCTTTCAGTGTTAAGCGTCTGATCAGTTCACTATGCGAAGGATCGCCGGGAATGATGGCCGCTTTACCGGATTTATTTACCGCCAAAGCTTCAGACCTGAATAATAAACTGAACCCGCTCTGGCGTTTTACACCACCATGACAGGTAATACATTTTTTATTAAAGATGGGTTTTACTTCTGTATTGTAGTCAACCGTATGGCCGGAGATCATAAAACAAAAACTCACGGCACCCAGCACGAGAATAGTTACTATCCACGAAAGTTTGGAAAGACGGGGGAGTCTCATACAGCAATTCGTTTATCGTTTTAAAGTTAGCTTTTTTCAGCTTGTAACGAAAACTACTTTATGGACCCACATTCCATTAGATGGAAAACAAAAATGCATAGATGTACAAAAGGGAACCTTTGTAAATCTGTGCATTTGCAGTGTATATCTGCAGCTTAGTGTACCTTTTTACCACCCAGGTAAGTAGCATGTACTTTTACCTGCAAGATATCGGATTCTGCTACTTTCATCAGGTCTTTATCGAGGATAATAAAATCGGCTTTTTTACCTGCTTCCAGACTGCCCACTTCTTTTTCGAGAAAACTGGCTTTGGCCGCCCAGATGGTCATACCCCGTAAGGTTTCTTCTCTGCTTAGCGCATTCTCTTTCTGAAAACCATCTGTCGGAAACCCTTTGGCATCTTTACGTGCCACAGCCGCCAGAAAGGTTTTGAAAGGAGAAATATCTTCCACCGGAAAATCGGTACCCAATGGTAACCAGCCATTCTGCTGCAGCAATTGTTTAAAAGCATACCCGCCTTTCAATCTTTCTTTGCCCAGTCTTTCTTCTGCCCAATACATATCGCTGGTAGCATGGGTTGGTTGTACCGATGGAACAATATTGGCAGCACCAAACAGGTTAAAATCATTCTGGTTGATGATCTGCGCATGCTCGATCCGCCAGCGCTTATCATTTTTACCCTGCAGGTATTTGTTGTAGATATGCAGGATCTCGCGGTTGGCACTGTCGCCGATAGCATGCGTACACATCTGAAACGAAGTATTGATCAACACCCCGGCCAAAGAATCATAGTGCGATTGATTACTGAGCAGAAAACCCGACCAGCCAGCCTTATCTGCATAAGGTGCCAGCAAACAGGCTCCGCGGCTGCCCAATGCCCCATCCATATACACTTTGAATCCATTCACAAATAACTTATCCGTTTTATACGGCCCCTTCTTTACGTAACGATTAATATTATCATCGTTATCACTCAGCATCACAAACAAACGCATATCCACTTTGCCTTCCTTCTGCAGTGCATCAATCGCATCCACATCCCGGTAACTCAGTCCGCAATCGGTAATGGTCGTCAGTCCCTGCTCAAAACAATTCTTCTGTGCCGCCTGTAACCACTGCAGATAGGTTTCTTTGGTAGGTTCCGGAATCTGTGCATGTACTTTGTTATCGGCATTATCTATCAGCACACCAGTCAATTTCCCATTTTTTACTTCGATCGATCCACCCACCACAGTCTGTCCGGCCGCAATGCCGGCCAGCTCCAATGCTTTCTGGTTGGCGATAGATGCATGTCCATCCACCCTTGTGATCACCACCGGTTTATCCGGAAACAGTTTATTCAGTTCTTCATTGGTAGGGTACACTTTGCCGGGCCAACGGTTCTGGTCCCAGCCACGCCCCTGTATCCAGGGCAGATCGGGATGTGCCTCTGCAAAAGTTTTGATCCGGGTTACTGTTTCTTCCCAGCTATTGGTACCAAACAGATCGGCTTGAAACAGAGATCGACCATATCCCACAAAATGCGCATGGGCATCAATAAATCCGGGGTATACTGCTTCGCCCTTGGCATCTACATTATCCGTAGCTGTGTATTTACCCATGATCTCTTCATTCTTTCCTACTGCTACAATCTTACCGTCTTTCACCGCCATCGCTTCTGCAATGGTAAAAGCCGAATCCACTGTATAGATCACAGCGTGGTGTATAATGGTGTCTACTTTAGAACTGGTACAGGAACTGATGGCAAAGAGGATGATGGCCAGGGAAAGAAATTTTCGCATAGTGATGGTTTGAGTGAGATAAAGATAGGGAGGAGGAGGGAATATCGAATAGCGAACAGGGAATGTCGAATGTCGAAGTATTAGAGCGGTTGATCGTTAAACATTGTTACAAATTGATAAAATCTCTGTAATCCTCTGTAACTCCGGGGCCTCTGTGTTGAAAAAAAGAGGAATTTAATTGATAGTAATATAGTCGTGTTTTTCAACACAGGGGGACAGAGATACAGAGGGGCACAGAGAAAATCATGGAATACCCCTTCGATGTTCGACATTCCTTGCTCGACATTCGATATTCCCCGAAGGAGCAAGTTACTTTAACAGCTCACAAGGTTTCAACCCTGTATGCTTTTTAAAAGCAGCGGAAAAATGAGAGATAGAGGAATAACCCAGCAAAGCAGATACGTCGGTAACACTCAATCCTTTTTCATACAAAAGGTATTTGGCGTGTTCCATTCTTTGCTGCTGGTAAAAATCAAAGATGGTGGTACCGAATACTTCTTTGAAGCCTTTTTTCAGGTAACACTCATTCATGGCCACTTTACGGCTCAGTTCCTTGATGGTGATGGGATCACCGATATGCTGAAGGAGAATTTCTCTCGACTGATAAATCCTTTCACGGCCACTTTCATCGGCCAGAAACTTACAGGTAAATCCTTCTTCTTTTTCGTCAACCAGACATTCCAGGCTATAGAGTAAAAGCTCATGGATCTTGGCGTTCACAAAAATATTTTCGAGCGAGCCGGAATAACTGTGATTCAGTAATCCATCCAAAACATTCCTCTTTTTGTTACAGAGGGGAAACACTTTGGTAAACGCATGCGGATGTTTGAAGGCAAGCACTTCATCCTTGCGGTTGCTCATCTTCACATTGTGCACGAACTGGTGTAAAAATGTGGAAGTAAAATGGAAAGTAAATACATCTACCGTCTGGTGTTTACCGCTGCAGTTATTGGTGGGCAACTGGTTACACTGGCCGCAGCTTCTTTCTTCACAATACCGGTTACCGGTGGTACAGTAACGGAGCTCCATATAATTCTCGGCGGGCTTTTTGGCATTGTAATGATATACCATCATACCGGTATCTTCTGCCACCCATGAATGCTGGGCATAGTATCGCTTGATACTGTACTGAATAGAACCCGGAATATGCTGTTCTTTCTCGTACAGCAGATCCATGCTGGGCTCAATACCACTGCGCTGCGAAACCTTTAATATGTCCATTACCTGTAACATGCAAGGGCAAATTTAATGTATAAACATCTATTTTGCAAGCCGATCATTCCGGAGCCTGTCACGCCAGCGTCATTTTCTCATCCACAATAGCCCCGAAAATGGGGAAAAATAGGCTTGTTTTGGCCCAAAAAGCCCCTTTATTTTCAGTAGATTTGCCCACCTCTGAAAAATTGTTAAAACTCAGGACTGATACGCATTTATGACCCAGGAACAACAGAATAGCAACGACGCCCAGAACAGGAATTATGGCGCCGACAGCATACAGGTATTGGAAGGTTTGGAAGCGGTACGGAAAAGACCCGCCATGTATATCGGGGATATCGGCGTAAAAGGTCTCCACCATCTCGTATACGAAGTAGTAGACAACTCCATCGATGAGGCTTTGGCCGGTTATTGCAAGAATATTACCGTAACCATCCACGAAGACAATTCGATCAGTGTGCAGGATGATGGTCGGGGTATCCCTACCGGTATCAATACCAAGGAAAAGAAGAGTGCGCTTGAGATCGTTATGACCGTGCTGCATGCCGGTGGTAAGTTCGATAAGGACACGTACAAAGTATCCGGTGGTTTGCACGGTGTGGGTGTGAGTTGTGTGAACGCTTTAAGTACTACCCTGCACGTAACCGTTCACCGCGAAGGAAAAATATTTGAACAGGAATACAAGATCGGCGTACCGCAATATGCGGTTAGAGAGATCGGCACCAGCGATAAAACCGGTACCCACGTGCATTTCTGGCCCGATAATACCATCTTTCAGGAAACCGTTTACCGCAAAGAGATCCTGGAAGGGCGTTTGCGCGAACTTTCCTACCTCAACAAACGCATCAGCATCACCCTTACCGATCTGCGCGAGATAGATGCGGATGGTAATACCTATACCAAAAACTTCTATAGCGAAGGCGGTATCGTTGAGTTTGTAGAAATGCTGGACAAAAACGGCAACCGTAACGCACTGATCCCTTCTCCCCTGTATGTAGATGGACATGATGAGGCTTCCAATATTGCGGTAGAAGTGGCTTTGACTTACAACGATGATTTCAAGGAGCATATCTTCTCCTACGTAAATAATATCAATACCATTGAAGGTGGTACCCACGTTACCGGTTTCCGCCAGGCACTTACCCGTGTGTTCAAAACCTATGGCGATAAACAGGGACTGTTCGAAAAAGCCAAGGTAACCATTGAGGGAGACGATTTCCGCGAAGGATTGAGTGCAATTATCTCAGTGAAAGTGCCGGAACCGCAGTTTGAAGGACAGACCAAGACCAAACTGGGTAACAGTGAGGTAAGCGGTATCGTGCAAACAACGGTTGCCCGTGCACTGGAAGCTTACCTGGAAGAGAATCCCAGAGAAGCTAAGAATGTGATCTCCAAGATCATTCTGGCAGCGCAAGCCAGGGTAGCGGCCAAAAAGGCCCGCGACATGGTACAACGTAAAACAGTACTTAGCGGTGGCGGTTTGCCCGGTAAACTGGCCGATTGCAGCGAAAGAGATCCACAGAAATGCGAATTATACCTGGTCGAGGGAGACTCTGCGGGTGGTACGGCCAAACAGGGTCGCGACAGAAGTTACCAAGCCATCCTGCCCCTGCGTGGTAAGATCCTGAACGTAGAAAAAGCCATGGAGCATAAGATCTACGAAAACGAGGAGATCCGTAACCTGTATACGGCACTTGGCGTAACAGTAGGTACTCCAGAAGATCCCAAGGCCCTGAATATGGCTAAACTGCGCTACCACAAACTTATCATCATGACCGATGCCGATGTGGATGGTTCGCATATCGCCACTTTGATCCTGACATTTGTGTTCCGTTATATGAAAGAAATGGTGGAGCAGGGTTATGTATATATCGCACAACCGCCTTTATACCTGGTAAAAAAAGGCAAAGACCAGGAATATGCTTACAGCGAAGAACAAAGAAAAGGCTGGGTAGCCAAACTGGGAGGTGGAAAAGACGACAGTGTGACCATCCAACGATACAAGGGTTTGGGTGAGATGAACGCCGACCAGCTCTGGGAAACCACCATGGACCCCGCCCGTCGTACCCTGAAACAGGTAACCATCGAGAGCGCTGCAGAAGCCGACAGGGTGTTCAGCATGCTGATGGGCGACGATGTGGCCCCCCGTAGGGAATTCATTGAAAGTCATGCCAAATACGCTAAAATCGACGTGTAAACAGGCTAAACAGCTGATTACTTGCGCAATATTCAAAGCCGGTGCCTTGCATCGGCTTTATTTTTTGATTTTTCCCCTCTGTAAGCTAACAGGCCAATGAAGGCCCTTAGGCCCGGAAATTTCACTTTCCTGAAAAAAATTGGTAGATTGTGCGCTATAACCCATTGTTTATCTACTAACTTTTAAATTCTAACCAAATGGACACTTCAAAAATGATCAAAGCATATTGCCTGAAAACAAAGGAAAAAAACGTTCCTATGCAGGATGCCGTTATCACCAAAACTGCCAAAGGCGGTTATATGGCGGGCGGTCATGATGGTAAAGGCAATAAAATGGCCGCTATCATGAGCGAAGCCAAAGCATTACAGGCAATCGCTGATGGCGTTGCTAAAAAAGGTTTCTAAGCCATATTAATACGAGATTAGATCCGGCTCCGAAAGGGCCGGATTTTTTGTGCAGATAGGTGTTTACCCCTGCGGTTAATACCTGATTTGTCAATAAGGGAATTGATTAATTTTGAACAAAGCACCATCTATGATCATCCGCTTACCCTTACGGTTCGAAGGCAGCAAAGGAGAAAAACATCTCTATGCCTTGTTTGATAGTGGTGCTACGTATTCCTGCATAGCAGAAGATATTGCAGAAGAGTTAGCCAATCCGGAGAAACTTCATACCCCCATGAAGCTGGCCACAGCCAGTAATAGTACCTACATGGAAATAGAAAATACCTGCCGACTGGATTTTTACCATGAAGATGTCCGTTTAAGTGATGAATTTCTGGTAGTTCCGGGCGTCAGTGAAGAAGTGATTATCGGTGCTGCTACCATGCAGAAATGGCGCTTAAAACTCGACTTTGAACACGATAATGTGATCGTAGACCCACGTGTTGCTAAACTGATCCTGATCAACCTGATCAAAAAAGACTGATCAGGCTTTCTTGCCAACCACTTCGCCATGCATGTGTTCCAGAAAACGATGCATGAATACCATGTCTTTCATCGGCTCCACAATCAGCATAAACATACGCCCGGTCTGTTTCAGGCGGGCTTTATTGGTACCGGTTTGCAGGTAAGCCAGCACTTTTCGGAAAAGGTCCGATTCGAAATAAGGAGAATCCGGGCGGTTGATGAAATAACAGCGCAGGGTTTCCTCTTTCAAGACCATTTTCTCAAAGCCTAACTGCACTGCCATCCAGCGGCAGCGAACAGTGGTGAACAGATCCTCTACCTGCGCAGGTACCGGACCGAAACGATCCAGCATTTCTTTGTGAAACTCCGCCAGTTCCTCTTCCTTCTCGCAGCTATCCAGACGGGTATACAGAGACAGACGCTCCGTGATACTTTCCACATAACTATCCGGGATCAGGATCTCCAGGTCGGTATCAATGGTACAATCACTTACAAAATCATCCTGTTTGCTGATCTCTTCCTGAAACAGGTCTTTGAACGAAGTACGCTTCAGTTCACGGATGGCTTCTTCCAGGATCTTCTGGTACATTTCAAAGCCGATCTCGGCCATAAAACCCGTTTGCTCGCCACCCAGCAGATTACCTGCACCGCGGATATCGAGATCTCGCATGGCAATCTGAAAACCGCTACCCAGATCGCTGAATTGCTCCAGCGTCTGCAAACGTTTTCTCGAATCGGTGGGCATGGTACTCATTGGTGGGCCCAGCAGATAACAGAAAGCTTTTTTATTACTTCTTCCCACCCTGCCCCGTAACTGGTGCAGATCGCTTAAGCCAAAATGATGGGCGTTGTTAACGATGATGGTATTCACATTCGGAATATCTACCCCGCTCTCCACAATATTGGTACAAACCAGTACATCGTATTTCTTATCAATAAAATCAAGGATCCGTTCTTCCAGTTCATGCCCTTCCAGCTGGCCATGTGCAAAACCGATGCTCAGATCCGGACAAAGCCCCTGTATCAAGGCACACATTTCAGGCAAACCCTGTACCCGGTTATGGATAAAGAATACCTGTCCGCCACGTTCCGTTTCATAATAGATCGCATCCCGGATAAAGTCGTCGTTGAATACATGCACTTCTGTCTGTATTGGCTGCCGGTTGGGTGGCGGTGTATTGATGATACTGAGATCCCTTGCACCCATCAGACTGAACTGCAGTGTACGCGGAATTGGCGTAGCGGTGAGGGTTAAACAGTCCACATTTGTTTTCAATGTCTTCAGTTTCTCCTTATGCCCTACCCCGAATTTCTGTTCCTCATCAATTACCATCAATCCCAGGTTCTTGAATTTTACTTCCTTGCCCAGAATTCCATGTGTTCCGATGATGATATCGATCTTGCCTTCTTCCAGCCTTTTCAGGGTTTCTTTTTTCTCTTTGGATGATTTGAACCGGTTAATATAATCCACCGTTACCGGAAAATCTTTCAGTCGCTCCTGAAAAGTTTTAAAATGCTGGAATGCCAGAATGGTGGTAGGAACCAGTACGGCAGCCTGTTTGCCATCCACACAGGTTTTGAAAGCGGCACGAACGGCCACTTCTGTTTTACCAAAACCCACATCACCACATACCAGACGGTCCATCGGACTTTCACTTTCCATATCCTTCTTCACATCTGCAGTGGCTTTGCTTTGGTCGGGTGTGTCTTCGTAAATGAAAGAAGCTTCCAACTCGGTTTGCATATAATTATCCGGCGTATGCGCAAACCCTTGCTGCGCCTTTCTTTGCGCGTATAATTTGATCAGATCAAACGCAATTTCCTTAACCTTGGTCTTGGTTTTTTCTTTGAGTTTGTTCCATACATCCGACCCCAGTTTGTTGATCTTGGGAACCGTTCCTTCCTTACCGGTATATTTCGAGATCTTATGCAGTGAGTTGATATTCACGTACAGGATATCACTGTCTTTGTAGATGATCCGTACCGCTTCCTGTACTTTGCCGTTGGCTTCAATTTTCTGCAGGCCACTGTAGGTACCCACACCATGATCGATATGCGTTACATAATCGCCCGGCTGCAGATCGCGAAGGGTTTTTAGGGTGATGGCTTTATTCTTGTTATATGCCTGTTTAACCTTGTACTTATGGTAACGCTGAAAAATCTGGTGATCGGTGTAGCAGACCACTTTCAGTTCTTCATCAATAAACCCTTCGTGGATACCGGTAGCCACCGGCACGAACTGGATCTCTGTATGCAGGTCGGCAAAAATGCTGTTCAGTCTTTCCAGCTGCCGGGCCTGTTCTGCAAAAATGTATAGTCCGTAACCCGCCGCTTCATGCGCTTTCAGGTCTTTGATCAGCAGATCGAACTGCCGGTTAAAAGAAGGTTGGGCGCGGGTTTTGAATTCGATCTCAACGTTTGCCATCTGTGGCTTATAGCCGAACTCAACAATATGTCTTTGCAGTAACTGCTCTTCCAGGATACTGCTTTTTACAAAGTCTGCTTCCTTAACTTCTTTCAGGATCCGCGTATCATCTTCTTCCTCGTTGTTCTGCATCCGGAAACCGGTATCCAGCAAACGCCGGAAGCCCTGCATATCGGCTTCCTGCTCATCAATTTTTTCTTTGATCACGTCCCAATCCTTCAACCATACCACCGAATTCTCCGAAAGAAATTCGAGAAGAGATACTTTCTCTCCGCTTTCGAACTGCGTTTCTACATTCGGAATAATATTTACCTGCAATAATTTCCGTTCACTCAGCTGTGTTTCGGGATCAAATATGCGGATACTGTCTACCTCGTTGCCGAACAACTCAACCCGGTAGGGTTTTTCATTCCCAAAAGAATAAATATCGAGGATCCCTCCCCGCAGGGCAAACTGACCCGGTTCGTATACAAAATCGGTCCGTTCAAATCCGTACATCACAAACAGATCCATCAGACTATCCGGGTTGATGGTATCATTGGCTTTGATGCTGATGATATTACTGCTAAGTGTTTTGGGCAGTACCACTTTTTCGAACAATGCTTCGGGATAGGTAACGATGATCTTTTTATTACCGCCATTAGACAGTTTGGTCAGTGCCTCTGTGCGCAGCATAACATGCGAACTATTCAGCAACCTGAAATTCTTTCGGTTTTTGAAAGATGAGGGAAAATAGAACAGATCCAGCGCATGGGTCAGGTTCTCGAGTGTATTGTGAAAATAAGCAGCTTCTTCTGCATCGTTCAGCACTACCAGGTGATTCAGTTGCTGGCAGTTGGGGTGCATAAACACGGCACTCACAACAAATTCTGAACTGCTGCCTTGTAAATTTTTGAGGAAAAGCTGCTGGGTCTGGGCAAAAGATAACCTGTCCGCCAGCTGAAAAAGGTGGGGGGAATTCTGATACTGCTCCAGCAACACATTCAAATTCATAACCGCTTGATCAATTCCTTCACAAAAGGAAGGCAAAGATAATGGCTGGAAAGAATATCAACGCTGAAATCCGGTTATTAGAAACTGGCTTTGTTGCTGACCGTCAGGTTAACATTTGTTAACTTACCCTCCGCAACCGTGAAAAGAGCGATATTATTATTGGTGTCGAACAGATTGGCGTAAAAGTTCTTTCCCTGTTTAACAAAAAGAGAATAATTACCCACAGGCAAGGCAACAGTGAAATTACCTGTGCTGTCTGTTTCTACAGAAGCAACCAGTTTGGTACGGATAGCCGTATATACCGGTGCGGTACCCTCGCGGGTAACCTGGCTGATATGGGTGGGTTCGTATATCAACACGGTGGAAACCACCCCTTTAGGCGTTTCGGGAACCGCATCTTTCATGGGCATGCGGTTACCGGTTTGTTCGGTTATCCGTCCCGTGATTCCCTGGTTAATGACCGATGAATCCGTCTTTTTAACCGACGAACAGGCGATCAGTATCAAACTGACCGTAAAAAGAAAAAAAAGAATGTGTTTCATACCTCACTTTGAACGATGAAAGTATCTAATTTAGTGAATATTACGCCTATTTTTTCAAAACAGGGCGGAAGGAAAACTTGAAAGGTTATGATGAAAAAAATTGTTGGGTCTTTTTTAGTGATTTTTGGATTGGCATTTTTTGCTGCCGCCCAGACAACAACCAATGCCCGGATCCTGAAACAGGCTTCGGTGGGATATAAACTGGCTTTTGAAGCCAATTATGCCAAAGCCCTGTCGCTGGCCAAAAGAAAAGGCTGGGACCTGACCATTCTCTCGCGTGATGGCCGAAAGGGTGTATTGGTAGGAGTAGATGATTTTGGGTTCCCCAAGTATTACATGACCAATAACAATACCATTGCTGCGGCCACTACCCGGGCCAGTCAGTTATGGCCCGGAGGTGCTACCGGATTGAACCTGTCTGGCAGTTCTGCTTACCTGAAAAACAAACTCGGTATCTGGGATGGAGGTTCTGTTCTGGGCTCGCATGTAGAGCTAACCGGCCGTGTTACACAAAAAGACAATCCCTCTTCTTCCAGCGATCATAGTACACACGTTGCCGGCACCATGATTGCGGGTGGGGTAAACAGCAGTGCCAAAGGAATGGCCTATGGTTCACTGGGCATTGTCGCATATGATTTTACGAGCGACCTCGCAGAAATTGCGAATGAATCTTCTACACTGCTTTTATCCAATCACTCCTATTCCATTATCTCAGGATGGAGTTATAACAGTACCCAGAGCAGATGGGAATTCAATGGCCGGCCCGATGATACAGAAGATTATAAATTTGGTTACTATAGTGATGATTCGCAGGCGCTGGATTCCATCGCTTATAATGCCCCTTTTTACCTGATCGTAAAATCTGCCGGTAATAACCGGAATGAGAATGGACCGGAAGTTGGGCAGCCTTATTTTCGCCGGAATGCCAGCGGACAGATGACATCTGCAGGCAACCGCCCTGCCGGTATCAGCAGTAATGACAGTTACGATATTATTTCATGGGATTGTGGCGCCAAGAATATTTTAACCGTGGGTGCAGTAAATGGTATCCCTGCAGGTTACAGCCGGGTAGATGATGTGGTGATGAGTGGCTTCAGCTCCTGGGGACCAACCGACGACGGCCGGATCAAACCCGATCTGGTGGCAGACGGTGTGAATGTTTTATCACCTATCGCTTCTTCCGCTACCAGTTATGCCACATTCAGCGGCACTTCTATGTCGGCACCCAATGCAACCGGTTCCCTGTTCCTGTTGCAGGAATATTATTCAAAACTTAAAAACAGCAGCACCGCATTTCTACGTTCTGCCACACTGAAAGGATTGGCCATTCATACAGCTGATGAAGCAGGTATTGCTGCCGGACCGGATTACAAATTCGGATGGGGTTTGTTGAATGTGCAGAAAGCAGCAGTTGCGATGAACGCTGCTGTAAGCTCTAACAATGCGGCTACCAGTAACCACCTTTTGTATGAGAATTCTTTAACACAGGGACAAACATTTACCACCAGCGTAATTGCATCGGGTAAAGGTGCTTTGCAGGCTACTATTTGCTGGACGGATGTAAAAGGTGCTGTAGATAAAGTAAACCTGCTGAATAACCGTACCAAAAATCTGGTAAACGATCTCGATATACGCATTACAAAAGGTACACGCACCTACCTGCCCTGGACACTGGATGTAAATAACCCCGGCGCATCTGCTGTTCCCGGCGACAACACCATTGATAATGTAGAAAGAATTGATATCGACAGTACTGTACCCGGTCAAACCTATACCATCACTGTATCTCATAAGGGTACACTGGCAAGAGGATCGCAAGCATATTCCTTGTTGGTTAGTGGTGCAGGAGGTACTGCCTATTGTACTTCCGCATCAGGTGGCGGTGGTGCCAGAATTGATAGTGTGAGTTTCAAAGGCATTCAGTTCGCTAATACAGCCGGTTCTAAAACCTATACCGATAACACCCGGTTTGTTGCAGATATTGAACCTGCAGAAACGATTCCTGTCAGGGTTAGGGTAAGTACGGCTGATGCCACTACCAATAGCCGTATTGTTAAAATCTTTATCGATTACAATAATAACGGCGTGTTTGATGCGGCTGAACTGGCGGCAACCAGCGGGGTTTTGAGTTCTGCTGCGCAGACTTTTACGGCAAATATCACTACACCCGGTACCGTTACCATTGGCAATATCTGTCTGATGCGTGTAATTGTGCAGGAAACAGGCGTTGCCGGAGATGTGGCTGCCTGTGGCAGTTATGGCAAGGGTGAAACACAGGATTACCGCGTGCGGGTAATCAGTCCTTCCAACGACCTTTCTATCAGTGAGATTGTAGCGCCGGCCGGTAACGATTGTGCCAGTGGCGCCCAGTATGTTACAGTTAAGATCCGTAATAATGGTTCCATCACACAGAGCAGTATACCTCTCACAGCTACCATTAGTACCACATCCGGTACAGTGGCCAGCCTCTCATTTACGTACCCCGGGCCGGTGGCACCTTTAACAACAGAGACCTATACTTTCCAGACACCGATCATTACTACTGGTGCTACCGCATATACCATTATAGCTGCTACCAACAAATCGACCGATCAGTTTACAGCCAACAATTCGCTTACCTCTGTCATCACTACTGCGCCTAAACCGGCTACCGTATCTGCTGCAGCAGGAATCTGTGGTACCACTGTAAATCTGAAAATAAACAGTCCGGATAATTCTAATTATTTCTGGTATACCACCGCCACCGGTACCACTCCTTTTGCGAATGGCCCTTCTGCTACCACTACTAACATCACCAGCGATAAGACCTATTATGTAGCGAAGGAAGCCAAAACAACCATTGGACCGGTGAATAAAACAACCATTTCATCTGCCGGTGGTTACAATATCTTCCGTGGCAACTATATCAAGATTAACAATGCGGTACCATTGGTGATTGAAACTGCCCGTCTGTACATCGGTTATCCCGGTAAAGTGAAGTTTACCCTGGCAAATCTCCTGTCGGAGACTTCCACGTCTTTCAGCTACCAGCCATTGGCCGTAACAACGGTGGATGCCTATGCTACCACTACTACACCTACACCAGGTGCAGTAACTTCCAATACGGCAGCGGATACGGGAGCGATCTTCCGGTTGGATCTGCCGGTAGCTACTGTGGGTGATCATATTATTATCACAGAATGTTTAGACAGAAATGGCAATGTGGATTCAGTAAACGGAGCCACCATATTCCGGAATAATGGTATTACCAGCACCACCACTTACCCGATTGCGATACCGAATATTTTATCGATCACCGGTAACAGTGCGGGAACCACACAGAATCAGTTCTATTATTTCTTCTATGACATGAAAATCAATACCGGAGCCTGCGTCAGCGACAGAATACCGGTGGTAGCCACCACCATTGCAGCGCCGGTTATCACCCAGCAGGGAGACTCGCTGGTTAGCAGTATTGCAGCGGGTAATCAGTGGTATTTTAATGATACCGCCATTAACCTGGCCAATAAAGCGAGTTACAAACCTACCAAAGCGGGTAAATACAAATCCATTGTAACAGATGGATTTGGCTGCCAGCAGACATCAAATGTGATTACCGTAGCCGTAACCGCCACCATCGACGTAACAGCAAGGGAGATCAATCTCAATGTATCACCCAATCCGAATAACGGGGTATTTAATCTCTCTTTCGAAGTAACCAGTAAGGCCGATCTTACCATAGAGTTACTCAGTGCATCCGGGCAAAGGGTATATAACAGCACTACGCCGGGATTTGTAGGCAAATACGCAAAACAACTGCGTATTGATCGGGTAAGCTCAGAATTTTATCTCTTGAAGATTACGCATAATAAGAAGACCTATCTGCAGAAGATATTGATTCAGCGATAAAAACAATTTTCATCATTAAAAGGCCACGATAACGTTATCGTGGCCTTTTGTATGTATAAAGCAGGTTATTGTTATCTTTATAGTACGGTATGGCACTGGTTATCCCAGCTGTTTCCGAGAGATTGCCTTATTTGAACACTCTAAAAAAAGACTCATGGCAGAACCCTGGCGCACCGGCAAGGTGATCAAAATCGAAAATGCAATCGAAAACGGTTTAACACGCCGTTTCTGGATACAGGTTCCGGAAGTAGACAACTTTGCATACAAAGCCGGTCAATTTGTTACCCTTGATCTCCCTATTCATGAGCAGAAAAACAAAAGATGGAGAAGTTATTCCATTGCATCTGCTCCTGATGGCACCAATGTATTTGAACTCGTTATTGTACTGCTCGAAGGCGGTTTGGGAACCACTTATTTATTTAATGAAGTAAAAGTAGGTACCGAATTTCCGCTGCGCGGACCACAAGGCAAGTTCACTCTACCGGAACCTATTGAGGAAGACCTGTATTTTATCTGCACCGGTACAGGCATTGCACCATTCCGTGCTATGGTACACGCAGTGCATAACGAAAAACTTCCTCACCAGAACTTGCACCTGGTCTTTGGTTGCCGGAAATTCAGCGATGCCTTATATCTTGACGAATTAAAACAGCTGGAAAAAGACTTACCCGGATTTTTCTTCCATCCCTGTTATTCAAGAGAAGAGACGGTTCCCGAGGGAGCACACAAAGGATATGTACACCCGGTATATGAAGAACTCACCGGCAAAGGCTCCAAGCCGGCGAAATTCTTCTTATGCGGCTGGAAAAACATGATCGATGAAGCCAAACAGCGAATTGTGGACCTGGGATATGACAAGAAAGCCATTCACCTGGAATTATACGGATAATTTAATTTGAAAATGAAGCAATTTGAAAATGGGTTTTACAGGTAACTGTAGAACCCATTTTACATTAAAACAGTCTCAAAAATTCAAATTAGAAAACCTGCTCCAATACCAGGTCCTTCACCTTACTCATCAACACCCGCTCCTGCACCATGCTATCGCGGTAGCGGATGGTAACAGTTTTGTCTTCCTTGGTCTGGTGATCAATGGTTACACAGAAAGGTGTACCAATCGCATCCTGTCTTCTGTATCGTTTACCGATGGCATCTTTCTCTTCGTAAAAACACTTGAAATAAGGTTTGCACTCATCCATCAGTTCACGCGCCAGTTCCGGTAAGCCATCTTTTTTGGTCAATGGCAGAATGGCCAGTTTCATCGGTGCGATCTTGGCCGGAATATGCAACACAACACGGCTGTCTGTACTACCATCTTCTTTGGTAATAGTCTCTTCCTCGTAGGCATTTGCCAAAATCAGAAGGAACATCCTGTCGAGACCAATAGAGGTTTCAACCACATACGGAACATAGTTCTGGTTGATCTCTGTATCAAAATACTGCATTTTCTTTTTGCTGAACAACTGGTGTTGGGTAAGGTCAAAATCACTTCTAGAGTGAATCCCTTCTACCTCTTTGAATCCGAAAGGAAATTCAAATTCAATATCACAGGCTTCCTTGGCATAGTGTGCCAGTTTTACATGATCATGGTAGCGGTATTTATCTTTTGCAATACCGAGGCTCAGGTGCCATTGCAATCTCGCTTCTTTCCAGTACTGGTACCATTCTCCCTCTGTGCCGGGACGTACAAAAAACTGCATTTCCATCTGCTCAAACTCACGCATCCGGAAAATGAACTGTCTGGCAACAATCTCATTACGGAAAGCCTTACCGGTTTGTGCAATACCAAAAGGAATTTTCATCCGGGCTGTTTTCTGCACATTCAGGAAATTCACAAAAATACCCTGAGCTGTTTCCGGACGCAGGTAAATGGTATCGGCATCTTCTGCCACAGAACCCAGTTGGGTAGAGAACATCAGGTTAAACTGGCGGATATCCGTCCAGTTAGCGGTACCGCTAACTGCGCAAACGATTTTCTGGTCAACAATCAATTCTTTTAATCCGGCAAAATCTTCCGCCGCCAGTAGGGCATCCATAGAAGCCAGCAAAGTATCAGCTGCCTGGTTGTCGCCCTTCTCTCTTAACTGGTCTGCTTTGGCTTCCAGTAAATGATCTACCCGGTATCTTTTCTTGCTGTCGCGGTTATCGATCATCGGATCACTGAAATTATCTACGTGGCCGCTTGCCTTCCAGGTAGTGGGATGCATGAAGATGGCCGCATCAATGCCCACAATATTCTCATGCATCTGGGTCATACTTTTCCACCAGTAATCGCGGATATTCTTTTTCAGTTCGCTGCCATAGGGGCCATAATCATACACGGCACTTAACCCGTCGTAAATCTCACTGCTCGGAAATACAAAGCCATATTCTTTGGCATGCGATATGATCGCCTGAAACTGATTCTCTTGCTGTATACTCATAACGCCGCAAAAATATGCTTTTGGCCTGTCAGTAAAAGCCGAACCCAGCTGTTTTTCCTGTTTAACCGGTAAAAAACCGCTCATTCATCCAAAACTTGGTGGCCGAACCAATAAAAAAATTAGTTTTATCGCTACTAAAATCAAGCTGCTATGCTCAGAAAACTATTTGCTTTACTGCTGGTTACCGCTGCCCTGCCCCAATGGACAAGCGCCCAGCAGGTAACAGATTACCCCGAAGACTATTTAAGCCCCGCTTTTCATGCCGGCCGGAGAAATGCCGTAAAGGAACAGATGCCCAAAAATTCCGTTGCCATTTTTTTTGCATCCCAAACCCGCAACCGATCGAACGACGTAGATTTTATTTACGCCCAGAATAAGAATTTCTATTACCTCACCGGCCTGCAGGAACCCAATGCCATGTTGCTGCTGTTCAAAGAGCCGGTTACCATTAACGATAAAACCGGTACAGAGTTCCTGTTTGTACAACCCCGCAATCCTGCCCGCGAAATGTGGACCGGTAAGATCCTGGGGGTAGACGGTGTGAAAGCAAAACTCCAGGCCGAAAACGTATTCACCCACGAACAGTTTACCTATAACAGTTTCGATTTCAGTAAAGTGGATTCTGTGATGACCAATCTCTATAATGAGAATATCTTGTCTAAGTATTATGGACGTGGGGGTGTTGACCCTTTATCCAGAATGGCACAGTTGGTAGACAGTGCCATTACTACCAACAAAAAGCCCAATGCGGTTCGTACCATTGGCACCATCCTGCGTAACCTGCGCGCCATCAAACAACCGGAAGAAATTGCCCTGATAGAAAAAGCAGTGGTGATGAGTGTGGAAGGGCATAATGGCGTAATCCGTGCTGTTAAACCGGGTATGACCGAATACCAGGCACAGGCCGTAATGGAATATTATTTCAAGAAGAATGGTGCCGAATACCCCGGTTATCCCAGTATCAATGGTTCTGCAGAGAACAGTTGTGTACTGCATTACGAAACCAACCAGCGACTGATGAAAGATGGTGATCTGTTACTGAGCGATTGTGCGGCAGAGTATCATGGCTATAGCGCTGATGTTACCCGCACCATCCCGGTAAACGGAAAATTCTCGCCCGAGCAGAAAATCATTTATGAACTGGTACTGGAATCGCAGGATTCCGCTTTTGTACAATGTAAAGCGGGCAATGATTCCAGAGAACCACACCTGGCGGCTGTACGTGTGATAACCCGTGGATTGAAAAAACTGGGACTGATCAGTACCGATGCAGAAGTAAGAACCTATTTTCCGCATGGAACTTCTCATGGTCTGGGACTGGATGTACACGACCCCAACCCTTCCAAACTGCAGCCAGGGGCTGTTTTTACGGTAGAACCCGGAATCTATATCCCACCCGGAAGCAAATGCGATAAAAAATGGTGGAGTATTGGTGTTCGCATCGAAGATGATATCCTGATCACACCCGATGGCGGATACAGGAATCTGTCTGCAGGCAGTCCGAGAACCGTAGCAGAAATAGAAAAGATGGCTAAACAGAAAAGTATCTTCCAATAAAGAAATTTTCTTCATTTCATAACAAAGCCGCATAAAATTATGCGGCTTTGTTATGTACGATATACCACATCAAACCTTGGGTTCTTTCACCGATATAGTAGTATTGGTAAGCACAGGTGTATCCTGCACCTGCAGGGAGGCTTTATTTTCCAGCTCTATTTCCTGGATCCAGACAGCATACTCTGTAGGAAAAATATTGCGGCCTCTTCTTAATGTATATACCCTGGTAAAAGAAGCCCCGAAATACAGGATGATGGAAGAATAATATACCCATAATAAGATAATCACTACTGCACCGGCTGCCCCATAGGTAGAACTGATATGTGTTTTGGTGAGATAATACCCGATGACCGATTTACCGATGATGAATAAAAGTGCAGTTACAAGTGAGCCAACAATCACATCCCGCCATTCAATACGCGCATCGGGCAATACTTTGAAAATAGTGGCAAAGAGAAAACCTACTGTCAGAAATGTAATAAACAGATTGAGGCTATGTACCAGAATTACTGCTGTATCAGGAAATTGTCTTAATAACTCCTGTCCCAGCAGATCCAGCAAAGAATTGATCACCAGCGAAACCAGCAGAATAAACCCAAGTACAATGATCATGGAAAAACTCAATACGCGGTTCAGAATCAGTTTAACCCATCCTCTTTTGGGTTTGGCTTTTAACCGCCAGATGAAATTGATAGAGTCCTGGATCTCAGCAAATACACCCGTAGCCGCCAGGATCAAGGCAACCACCCCCACTACCGATGCCCAGCTCACATCTCTTGAAACAGTAACATTCCGGATGATCTGTTCAATCTGCAAAGCCGCATCGGCACCAACCAACCCCTGTATATTCTGGAAGATCTTACCCTCAATGGCGGCTCTTCCATAAAAAATATCGCAGAGACTGATCACTACTATGATAACAGGGGCTATGGCAAAAACCGTGTAATAGGCCAAAGCAGCACTCATCTGTAAAGCCTTATGATGTGAAAAATCATGCAAAGACTCTTTACAAACAGAATAGATACTGATGATATGTTTTTTCATGTCGCTATGAATTTACGTCATTCATACCACTCACTGTAACTTATCATTCTGCAGATGCCGGGTGGCATCACGACTATTTTTCTTTTCGAAATTTTTTCGCAGAGCTTCTGTTAAATTTACGCCAGTCTGGTTGGCCAGACATATCAATACCCATAACACATCTGCCATCTCATCGGCCATTTCCTTCCCTTGATCTGATTCCTTAAAAGATTGTTCGCCGTATCTGCGCACCATGAGGCGGCTTAATTCTCCCACTTCTTCCATCAGGATCCCCAGATTGGTCAGCTCCGAAAAATAGCGAACACCTACTGTTTTGATCCAGTTGTCTACCTGTTGCTGGGCTTCCTCAATTGTCATATTACATTCATTTAGTTTGATTAAAAATCTGCCATTTCATTTATTCACCCCTTCTGCAAACCAATCCCACCGTGAACTAATTTAATTTTCATTACTGTAGCAATCGAAGTTGCTCTTTGTTTCAGTTTCTCTGCATTAATACCTGCAAACAGTTCATCCACTGTTTCCTTAAATACCGTAACCCAGCGTTCAAAATGCTCATCGCGGAAAGCAGATAACTGGTGCAAATGCTCGTGTACATTCAGTACATTACCCTGGTAAGAGCTTTTTTCCATCAATACCGATTCCCAGAAATTTACAATCACTGGGATATGTTTATCCATATCCAGCTTTACCACATCTGTAAAAAAATGCCCGATCACCGGATCCAGTAATACTTTGCCGTAAAAATTGACCATGAGCAACTCGAGATCTGTGCGGGTTTCAATATCGGACATGAGTTAATGATTGAATGAGTGAGTAAATGAGTGAATGTTTTTATTGGTTTACGTAGGGTATTATTCTTTGTTTTTAGAGTCTATTTGAATGGTAACGGGGCCATCGTTCAGCAATCGAACTTTCATATCTGCGCCGAAAACTCCGGTCTGTATTTTTTTGCCCAGATCGGTTTCCAGCTGGTGGATCATTTTTTCGTACATCGGTATGGCAATATCCGGTTTGGAAGCTTTGATATACGATGGACGATTCCCTTTTTTGGTATTGGCATGCAGGGTAAACTGGCTTACCAGCAAAATATCCCCGTTAATGTCTTTGATGCCCAGGTTCATCACACCCGCTGCATCATTAAATATGCGGAGGTTCACGATCTTGTTGCTGAGCCATTGTATATCCTCCTCCGTATCCGCATCTTCAATGCCTACCAATACCAATAAACCCTGTCCGATGGCTCCCGTAACCGTAGCTTCCACAGTTACAGATGCTTCGCTAACCCTTTGTAACACAATTCTCATTTTCCTTTAACAGTTTTTATCCGAACTTTAGTGTAATGAAGGTAGACATTACAACGGAGATTTTGTTCCAGACAGCCAGAAGTGGGGGTAAAGGAGGACAAAATGTAAACAAGGTAGAGACCATGGTAGAAGGTCGTTGGCCTGTGAACGATTCACAGTTGTTTTCGGAGGAACAGAAGCAAAGGATCCGCGAAAAACTGGCCAACAAAATCACGGATGAAGGTGTATTACTCGTAAAATCGCAAACGGAGAGGTCGCAGTTGGGTAATAAAGCGGAAGTGATCCGAAAAATGAACCAGCTGGTAACGGCTGCATTGGTAAAACAGCAAATACGTCGCCCCACCAAACCCACCCGGGCTGCTAAAGAAAAGCGGATCGAAAGCAAGAAGAAAAACACCGTTAACAAACAGCTTCGCAGGAAGATCAATAAGCATGACTATTTATGAAAAAGCTGCGCTATCTCCTGTATATCGCCCTGCTGCCCCTTACCGGTTTTCAGTTACCGGAAAAGCAAGGGTCACCTGAGCGGAAGCTAACACTGGTATTTCATCACCGGTTGGGCAAAGATCTTCTGGAAACAGGCAAAACAGTCAGCAATATACTGGGCGATAGTATCCGCATAGAAAGATTCAAATATTATGTTTCCAATATCAGCCTCACCGATGCCGCAGGCAAACAGGTTACACTGCCCACACAATATTTTCTGGTAGATGAGACTGAGCCCGGATCAAAAACCATTTCATTCAGCATACCGGATAAACAGATAAGCCGGATTGGTTTTTTACTGGGGGTAGATAGCATCCGCAATGTATCTGGCATTCAGACCGGCGCACTGGATCCCATGAAAGGGATGTTCTGGACCTGGAACAGCGGTTATATCATGGCCAAACTGGAAGGAACGGCTGAAACTTTGCCAACTCCCGGCCATCGTTTCACTTATCATGTAGGTGGTTTCCGTACAGGAATGAACACTGCAAGACATATTGAACTTTCTATTCCAAATACAAACAGTCCTGTGCAGGAAATTCATATCATAGCCGATATCAACCAATGGTTCAAAAGTGCTTCTGAAATCAGTATCAGGGAAACACCGGTTTGTCATTCACCGGGTGCATTGGCCATGAGAATGGCAGATAACTACCAGAACATGTTCTCCATACATTCCGTCCGTTAATATGAAGATCACCAAACATACCTGGCTCTTATTACTCATCGTGTTTACCGGCATGGGATGGATCGTTGCCGATAACCGGTATTTCAAACCCAAACCAGTGGCCTTCAAAGTACCCAAAGGCTGGCCGCAACCGGTATACGATTTTTCGAAGAACCCGCTCACCGAAGAAGGCATCACACTCGGTAAAAAATTATTTTACGATGGGCGGCTCAGCAAAGATGGTAATTTTTCCTGCGGCAGTTGCCACCAGCAGTTTGGCGCCTTCAATACCTACGATCATAGTTTGAGTCATGGATACAATAACGCCCTCACCACCCGCAATGCCCCCGGACTCTTTAACCTGGCCTGGCAAAAAGAATTTATGTGGGATGGCGGCATCAATCATCTTGACCTGCAACCCCTGGCTCCCATCACAGCCGAAAATGAAATGGCAGAAACGATCGGGAATGTGATCGATAAACTGAAAGCTGACAAAGAATACCGGAAACTATTCAAAGCGGCATTTGGCGATGAAACGATTAATACCCAACGTTTGGGTAAAGCCATCAGTCAGTTTGTATTACAGCTGGTGAGCAGCAACAGTAAATATGATCGGGTAAAACGGGGAGAAGCCAATTTTATCCTGCCCGAAAAACTGGGTTACGAAATCTTTCAGCAAAAATGTGTGAGCTGCCATACAGAACCCATGTTCACAGATTATTCCTACCGCAATACCGGCCTTACTGCCGATCCTGTGCTGAAAGACCTGGGACGGATGCGGATCACCAATAACCCAAAGGATTCACTCAAATTCAAAGTGCCCAGTCTGCGGAATGTGGCGGTCACTTTCCCCTTTGGCCACGATGGACGTTTCTTCTCCCTGATGAATGTATTTGAACATTACCGGAAGAATATGGTAGTAAGTAGTACCACCGATTCTTTGCTTACACGAAAACTACCTTTATCCAATTACGAAATAGGCCAGTTAACGGCCTTCCTGTTTACCCTGACTGATTCCAGTTTTCTGAAGGATCCCCGTTTTGCACCACCTGGAACGAGCACCAATACAAATCCTCCTGCAGATATTCACCAGTAAGCGGCAGTTTTGTTACTTTAGCGGGGAATCGTGAGGCGTGAGTAGTGAGTAGTGAGGGAGGAAGCGAACCTGTAAACAAATAAACAAATAAACCAACCACCCCTTGAGCGGAATAAAGAAACTGGCCGGACAAACAATGTGGTATGGACTCAGCTCTATTGCTGCCAGATTTCTGGGGTATCTGTTGGCGCCTTTGCTTACCTATTCGAGTCATGTAAAAACGGCTGATTTCGGCAGACAGAGTCTGTTGTACTCAGCGATCCCTGTTTTGAGTGTGTTGTTCACCTATGGTTTCGAAACTGCTTATTTCCGTTTTTCGGCCAAACAGGAATATCAAAAAACGATTTACAGCACTTCTTTTCTTTCCATCCTGTTTACCACAATTATTTTTTCAGTGATCCTCTGGTTCAACCGGGAATGGCTGGGTAGTATTGTAGGTTTTGATGATATACCAGTGATCGCTATCCTCACCATCGCTATCATCGCCATTGATACAATTGGTGTGATTCCCTTTGCCAAACTTCGGCAGGAAGAAAGGCCCATCAAATATGCATTTATTCGGGTGATCGGCATCTTTATCAACCTGGTATTGGTTTGGTTCTTTGTGTATTACTGTCCGGTAAACCTGCAGTCAGACCCCCAGCATTGGGTAGCACGTATTTATGATAACAACCAGAACCCGATCGTTTATGTGGTACTGGCAAATGTGGTACAGAGCCTGGTTACTTTATTGCTCCTGAGCAAAGAAATTGCCATGGTTCGTTTTCGGTTTGACGGGAAACTATGGAAAGAAATGATACTTTATGCCCTGCCACTGGTGATCGTGGGTTTGGGTGGGATCATCAACGAAACATTCGACAGGCTGATGCTCAAAGCCTGGTTACCCGGAACCGTTGAATTCCGTAATGAACAGGTAGGTATTTACAATGCCTGTTACAAATTATCTCTGCTGATCACCCTGTTTGTGCAGGCATTCCGGATGGGTGCCGAGCCTTTCTTTTTCAAACAGGCAGAAGGGCAAAATCCGCAGAAGACCTATGCACGGGTAATGAAATTCTTCGTGATCGTCGTTACCACCATGTTCCTCGCCGTAAGTCTGTTCCTCCCCATCTGGTCAAGAATGATAGGACCTGCCTACCGGGTGGGTTTGGCCATTGTCCCGATTCTGTTGTTGGCAAATATCTTCCTCGGTATTTATTACAACCTGAGTATCTGGTTCAAACTCAGTAACCGCACCATTGCCGGCACTTATATTACCTTGATCGGAACGGCCATCACTATTGGATTGAATTATCTGCTCATTCCCTATATCGGTTATATGGCGGGTGCCTGGGCCACTTTTTTTTGTTATGGTACCATGATGGTGATCAGTTACCGCTGGGGACAGAAAGTATACCCCGTTCCCTATGTTACCAAAAAGCTGATCGCTTATGGTGTCATTGTGCTGATCCTGTTTCTGATGCATAAGGGCATCACCTATTTTATTCCACATACTTTCTTCAGTCTCAGCCTGGGTTGTCTGTTTTTAGCTGCCTGGTGCTGGTTTATTTTATTGATCGAGAAAAAGGAATTCAAAAAATTACCGGTAATCGGCAAATACATCCGTTAGGTTATTGGCAGGCTTCCTTTAATTTTGCGATATGGCAGAAGACCTCTCTATCAGCAAAGGAACCAAAGCAGAACAATACCAGACACTGATTCCCCAGATCAAAGCACTGATTACTGGCGAACCAGATCTGGTGGCCAATCTGGCCAATATAACCGGTGCCCTAAAAGAGCAGTTCGGTTGGTTCTGGGTAGGTTTTTACCTCGTAAAGGGCGAACAACTGGTATTGGGACCCTTTCAGGGCCCTGTAGCCTGTACCCGCATCAACAAAGGCAGAGGTGTATGTGGCAGCAGCTGGGCCAAAGCCGAAACCCTGATCGTACCTGATGTAGAAAAATTTCCGGGACATATCGCCTGCAGCAGTTTATCCAGATCAGAGATCGTAGTACCGATGATCCAAAACGGAATAGTTTGGGGTGTATTGGATGTAGACAGTGAATTACTGGATCAATTCGATGAAACAGACAAGACCTATTTAGAGGAGATTATTTCTCTTATGAACTGACGAACAGATGAACAGACGAGCAAGGAACTGAAGAAGTATAACCCTGTTTTTCAATTCTTTTCCATTCGTCTGTTCATCTGTTCCTTGTTCATCTGTTCATCTGTTTTTTGCCCGATATTCCATGCTTAACAACCTATTAAATATTTTTCCCTTACCTTTGTCCCATTCATATACTCTCTCTACAGACTGATCACTCTTCCGTGACAAAGTTTCATCAAGTCAATTACGGGCAGGTTATATACCATCTGAGCAATTTCAGATGTTCATTTATGTAAATTATCTATTGTGTTATTCGACCAATTAAACCTTATTGAGCCCATATTACGTGCGCTCAAAACAGAAGGCTACACTACCCCGACGCCCATCCAGGAGCAATCTATTCCCATGGTTTTACAGGGAAGGGACCTACTGGGATGTGCCCAGACCGGAACCGGCAAAACCGCCGCTTTCGCGATTCCTATGCTGCAGATCCTGCACGAAAGAAAACTCGCCGGCAGTACCAATAAAGGTATTAAGGCACTGATTTTAACCCCTACCCGCGAACTGGCCATCCAGATCGATGAAAGTTTTGCGGCTTATGGCAAACACCTGAACCTGAAACACCTGGTGATTTTTGGCGGTGTTTCCCAACAACCACAAACCAATGCCCTGCGCAACGGAGTGGATATCCTGATCGCTACCCCGGGCCGTTTGCTGGATCTGGTAGAACAGCGTTTCATCAATCTTTCACAGATCGAATTGTTCGTACTCGATGAAGCAGACCGGATGCTGGATATGGGATTCATTCATGATGTTAAAAAGATCATCACCAAAATACCTGCTAAAAGACAAACGCTTTTCTTCTCGGCCACCATGCCTACAGAAATCGCCAAACTCTCCAGCACCATTCTGAGTAACCCGGCCAAAGTAGAAGTAACCCCGGTTTCTTCCACTGCCGAAACCATTCAGCAGTCATTGTATTTTGTTGAAAAGGAAAATAAAAAACACCTGCTGATCCACCTGCTGAAAGATGCAGGCATCAAAAGTGCCCTGGTATTTACCCGTACCAAACATGGTGCCGACAAAGTGGTGAAAGAACTGAATCGTGTGGGTATTGGTGCAGAAGCCATCCATGGTAATAAATCACAGAACGCAAGGCAACGTGCACTGGGTAATTTCAAATCGGGCGAAACCCGTGTACTGGTAGCTACCGATATTGCCGCAAGGGGGATTGATGTAGACAACCTCTCACACGTGATCAATTTTGAATTACCGAATGTACCCGAAACCTATGTGCACCGTATTGGCCGTACCGGACGTGCCGGTGCCAGCGGAATCGCCTATTCTTTCTGCGACCAGGAAGAAAAAGAATTTCTGCGGGATATCCAGAAACTGATCACCAATACAGTACCGGTAGTTACCGAGCACCCGTATGCCATGAGCGATACCTCGCTCAGTACCTATAAATCACTGCCGCAAAAACCTGCGCAGAGCCAACGCCAGAACAATAACAGGCGTTCTTTCCGCGGAGGAGATGCCAGAAGGTATGCTGGTAACCAGACAGCCAACAGGGGTAAATAAACAAGCTTTTATCCAACGGTTCTGCCCTATCGGTTATCCGGTAACTGCAGAACCGTTTTTTTGTGGAGCTTATCCCGTAAAACTGAGCTTCAAATTGATAAGAGCTATTTCTATCTGCCCAAAAAAAACTAATTTCAGGGTCAAATTCAGGAAATGAAAAAGGTGCTTATCAGCGGGCTCGTGGCAGGTCTTATACTATCGATCCTCTCCTACGGAGGGTTATTTCTTGCCGTCACTATTCCGATGATGAAGCCTTTTTTTGTAGAGTACCTGAGTAATGTATTTATCTCAGACAGATCAAGAGATTTTTTCTTTTATTCGCATGCCCTGCTCATCAGCTTAGCCCTCTCCTGGTTCTGGGAACGGTCAAAAAAAGTATTTCACGGACATTATATACTGCGTGGACTCGAATTCGGTTTAGCCTATACGATTGCCGGTCTGCTACCCATCCTCTGGATGACCTATAGCCAGATAGATGTATCAGAAACCATGGTATTATCCTGGCTTGGTTTCGGCTTCTTCCAATCCTGTGTAGCAGGCGTTATTTTTGCAAAAATGAATCCTTAACCGAGTGGTTTCAGGTTCAGCTTGAATTCCACACTTAATTCATCTTTGGCCTTGATGATACCGCCCAGTTTGCTGGGGGGCGTGAGGTTAAAATCGGAGAAATTGATTACCCGGTCTCCTTTCAAATGCAACAGCTGTCCACTGCCTACCGTAAACAGGTAATTAATATCAAACCGTTTGGTAACACCCGCCAGATCAATATCTACCACCCCGGTAATCCGTGTCGGGTTTTTGAAATCAGGGAAACTGTTTATGGAAATAAACCGGATAGACAAATGCGGATACGTCTTTGCCTTCAACGTTTTCCGCAGATCATTCGTCATCATTTTATTGTGGCAATCGAAAGACTGTATATCCAGCTTCACTCTTCCATTCATAGGTAATACCTGTCCGCGGGCGGCTACACGGCTGCAAGCCAATGTATCGGGCAGAGAATAATTGGTGATCTCACACTGGAACGTATTGATATTGGTACTCCCATTCACAGCCAGACTGCTGCCAGGCATCACCACCCAGGTGGCAATAGCCGTATCCGGGGCGTTGAACCCGGGTAATATGAATAATAATATCAGGTAAAGCCAATTCTTTCTCATAGTGCCCCGCCACTTTCTGTTTGCTAAAAAAACGATAGCCGAATGAAATTAATTCATCCGGCTATCATACACTATAAAAAAACCCAATTATTTAAAATCCTACGATCGCTTCAATCACATATCCGTTGAATTTACCTCCTGCACGATAATCTGTGCCAGGGAAATCCAGGTATTTCTGGTTAACGATCTCTGCTTTAAGCAATACATTTTTAGTCATGAACCAACCGGCAGCAAACGCAGTTCTGTTTACTTTGATATCGCTGGTAAATCCGGCTAATCTGGCACTGGCAGTGTTGTAACGAATGCCGGCAAACAGGTTTTCTTCTTTACCAAAACGGTATACACCTTCTACGGCGAACTGACTGGCTTTTCTGTCTGCAGTTTCAGTTTTGGTTCTACCACTAGAGAACTCATAAGTAGTGAACAGTTCGAATCCAGAAGCTTTCAGGAATGCATTGAACATGGTAGCAGACATTTTTTTGCTGAAACCCGGGTTCAGACGGCCAGAGAAAGCAACAGCAGTAGAAGCAGGTAAAGCACCTGGTACTCCTTTTTCCATTACATTCTGATAGTTAGAACCGGTACGGTCGCCTCCAAATAAAGTCATACCGCTTCCTGCATTACTATAGTTGGTATAATGGCTCACTGCAAAACGAACCCGTACATCTTTATCCACTTTGGCATCATAGCTTCCTTTTAAGTAGATAGAAGGATTTTTACGTACGTTAGGATCCTGTGCAGTAGCAATGGCTGAATCCACATTTCCTTTGATCATACCGTTGGTGATACCGATCATACCCATGAAGCCGTTTTTCTGAACGTATACCTCACCACCGATCTCAGTAGCAAACGCATCAATGATGTAGTTATCCATGAACGGATTGTATAAAGTCTGACCACCATCTGATCTGCGGAAGTGCTGGTCGCCATAGTTCACTTCAAAGTGACCTACTTTCAGGGTAACCAGTTTCATCACATCATCCCAGAATTTACCTTTAAAAGGTACTTTATCGAATTGGATATAACCACCTTTTACCCAGGTTTCGTTGTGGTGACGAGAAGAAAGGTAGCTGGTCACATTCATAGCGATACCATCTGCCAGCTGTACATCCATGTATAAGTTAGCCTGGGCAGTCATAAATCCTTTACTTAATGGATAGAGACGGTTAGCACCGGCACCGGTGTTATTCAAAGCGGTATTCTCGTGTTTCAGGTTCTGAAACTGCATGGTAAAACCTGAACCCCATCTGATCTTCAGTCCTTCAAACTTTACTGAATCAGCTTTAGATGTTTCAAACTGGTTGATACCACTCTGGTCGTATGCGCGGAAGTGTCCGATTTTTGGTTGTTGTGCGGTAAGGGCTACAGGTAGAACCCCGATCAGGACGATACCAAGCATTGTTTTTAACCTGTTAATTTGCATTTTCATAAAAAAGGTTTTGGGTTTATAAACAATAGTGTTATTGTTTGGTGTTATAGGTTTATGTATGGTTATTTACTGAGTGTGAAATCGAATTTCAGGGTTACATCATTTCCGGTTTTAATGGTGCCCATCATAAAGCTGGGCGGAACCATTCCAAACTCTTTCATAGCGAGTTTCTTTGATCCCATTACGGTCACTGTTTTATCCGGATGTACTTTACAGTTAGCAGTTACTTCTGCATCCAGGGTTGTACCGGCGATGGTTAATTTACCAATCGTTTTTACCAGGTAATCTGTTCCGCTGAGCAGAGAAACCGTAGAACTTGCCGCAACATAAGTGATAGTTGGGTTTTTGTCGGTTTTAAGGGCTTTGTAGGCGTTTTTGTCCATCGCTCCTTTACCACTTTTCAGTTCAGCGGTATTGGTAGAAAAAGACAGGCCACTCAAAGCGGTTAAAGCACCGGCTGCATTTAAGGTAATGGTAGCTTCACAGTTGCCCTGTGCAGACTTCATATCCCAATCGTGCAGGGTAGATGTTCCGCTAACCGTTAAAGAAGCACTGTTTTTGTTGGTGTACTTCACCTGAGCAAAAGCTCCCATGAACAGGATGAGCCCCAGACCCAGTGCGAAGATTTTTTTCTGTGTAGGTTGTAGTACGTTTTTCATAATTTTTTTTTTAGTGTATGACTTAAGAGGTGTGGTTGGTTGTTTTCCTCCGCTTAAATTCTTATACAAACCTATAACGCTATTTACAGCTTGAATATGACATACATCAAACGCTTTTATGATTTATATCATACTTTATTTTTTTTAGAGAATATTCTGTTCTGATTTCACTTGCAATCAAATGAATATCAGCATTTTGCAATTTATTTTCAGTCTACGCCGCAGCTGGCGTCCATTGTAATGGAACTGTCATTTTATCGTAGTTCAGTTCTATGAATGAAAATAAAAATTACGGATTGAAGGATATTAATGGCATCTTCTGCAGAAATACCTGATTAATAAAGTCACAATGTGAAGGGAGTATCTCTGAAACGTGGAATTCGCTTATTTTAGTATATATGTTATACAGAAATCTTTTCCTGACAGCCTGTTTATGTATCAGCAGTGCGTTACTCAGCCAGAAAAAAAATACACAGGCCGCTTATTTTCCGCAGGCGCAACAATGGGAAACCAGACAACCTGCACAACTGGGCATGCATCCTGAGAAAATCAACGAAGCCATTGCCATAGCCAAAGCAGCTGAAAGCAGGAATCCCCGTAACATGGAGATCAGTCATTACCAGAGTTTCGGTAAAGAACCTTTCGGGGAAGCTATTGGCCCTTTTGCGGAACGTGGCGAACCTACGGGTCTGATCATTTACAAAGGGTATATCATTGCCGGTTGGGGAGAACCCCAGCGTTGCGATATGACCCATAGTGTGACAAAAAGTTTTTTATCAACAGTGGTAGGGTTGGCAGTGGATCAGGGACTGATCCGGAATGTGAATGATACCGTAGCTCCCTATGTTCCTCCCATTGAGCTATATACACCGCTCGTGGTAAACAGGCCTGCAGAACTGTTTGGGCAATCACAATTATTACGTCTTTTTGATACAGAGCATAACAAAACCATCACCTGGAACCATCTCTTACGCCAAACCAGCGATTGGGAAGGCACATTATGGGGCAAACCCGATTGGGCCGACCGGCCCGACGCCGATCCGGCTAAATGGTACAACCGGAAAAGGAATCTTTCCGGCAGTTCCTGGGAATACAATGATGTAAGGGTGAATGTACTGGCATTGGCTGCCACCAGCGTATGGCGCAAACCTTTGCCACAGGTGCTGCAGCAATATATTATGGACCCCATTGGTGCCTCCAACACCTGGCGCTGGACGGGTTATCGCAATGCCTGGATTGTTCTGAACGGACAGGCTGTACAATCCGTTAGTGGCGGAGGGCATTGGGGAGGTGGCATGTTTATCA
This sequence comes from Caulobacter sp. UNC279MFTsu5.1, assembly GCA_943369185.1. Lineage (GTDB taxonomy): Bacteria > Bacteroidota > Bacteroidia > Chitinophagales > Chitinophagaceae > Sediminibacterium. Next base: position 337,348 of record CALRMK020000001.1, read on the forward strand.
ACGCCTATGATATGGCCCGCTTTGGCCTGCTTACTTTACACAAAGGCAACTGGAACGGCAAACAACTGCTTAGCGAACAATGGGTAAAACAGGCCCTCACCCCTACACCTGCCAAAACAGATTACGGCTACATGAACTGGTTTCTGAATACCGATCAGAAAATGCTGCCGGATGCACCGGCTACGGCATTCATGCATATCGGCAATGGCAATAACCTGGTATACGTAGATCCCGAACATGAACTGGTAGTCGTGGTTCGCTGGATTTCGGATAACAAAGCCATGAACCAGACCATTAAAAAGATCCTGGAGTCGATTCAGCCATAAATGTGTTGCCACCCAGTTCTTTTTATCCGCCGGACCAAAAAAATGCCGGTTTTTCCCAAATCCCCCTATTTTTGCGCCCCTGAGCGGATGTGGCGAAATTGGCAGACGCACTAGACTTAGGATCTAGCGCCGCGAGGCGTGTGGGTTCGACCCCCTCCATCCGCACTAACTTATGCAAACAAAAAGCTCACGGTGTGAGCTTTTTGTTTTTAGCGATCTGGAATACCCTCGACAGGTTAAACCCGAAACGCAATTCTCCTTTGGACCAGCTATTGGTGGTTTCCGTAATAAAAGCCCGTTCATTCATTCCTGCCGCATTGGACACATGCAGCTGAAATACGTGCCCGCCGGTTTCAATATCAACTCCTACAGACAATGGATGGTAATTAATTCCTTTTTCTATGCCGTTCACTACATAAAAATAATCCCAGGTAAGTGCCATCCGTTTAGATACTTTGGCGCGTCCGCCGAAGCCCACTGCATAAATATCATTGGGCTGTGTTTGCAGGGCCACCAGGTTATTATGCACCAGGGTAGGTGCCAACTGTAACGTAAAACCTTCGCTGATCTTACGGCCAATAATGGTCTGAAAATAATACGCCAGCCGCGAAGAGAAATAGTTCTTGATGGTAGGGTCGGCCCAGGGTAATGTGTTCATGGTCATACCTCCCACCAAAGCAATGGTAACCGGAAAACTTCCCTCTCCGGTACTTTGTTGAAACGGAGCATACTTCACATAACCATCCAGCTCTTTCTTAAACGTGCTCCGCCCAAAACCGAACATCAGGTTTCTGCGCAAACCAAAATCAAAACCCATGCGCATGCTGGCCTGGTCTAACCCGAATAAATTATCAAAACCCTGACTCACCAATCCAAAGCGGTGCAGAATCCGGAAATCAAGGGTGCCGGGTGCCAGAAACTCCATAGAGTGTCCGTTAATCACACGGGGCGATTTAAAAGCATACTTCACATATTCTTTCTGCGGTTTATCTTCTCCCACCAACTTCAGCAGATCCGTTTCCTGGGCAGTTATTTTTGTCATCGTAATACCCAGCAGGTATATCACAAAGACCAATTGTTTATTGTATCGCATACATTTTTTTTTAGGGAGTAATGATTATTTCAACGGATCCAGCAAACAGTCAACAGTGATCTTTACGGTTTTGGATACTTTATCTGCTACTAACTGCGGTATGGTAACCCCATAGTCTGCCAACTGCTCAGAAAAAACAGACTGCACCTGAATTTTCCCGGCTTTCACTGTCAGCTTACCTTCTGCTTCTACTTCTTTGGTTTGTCCATGCATGGTCAGTTTCCCTTTTACTTTTACCGGATATACACCGTCTTTGCTGTAATTCACAACCGTACCCACTGCCATGGCACCCCTGAATTCCGTTTTGGGAAATTTGTTACTCTCTACATAATTCTCATTAAAATGTTCCTGCATCAACGCCCTGTCAAATTCAAAGGCTTTCATCAATACGGCCATTTGCAGGTTACCTGTTTTGGTATCCAGCACGCAGGTCACGGTTTTATTCACGCCTTCAATATTTTCGGGCGATTTGGGAGAAGTGGCATCAAAAGAGATCTTACCGCTTTTGGTAAAGAATTTATCCTGTGCCGCTATGTTTTTAATGACAAACAGGGCCAGTAAACAGATGATTATCTTTTTCATAAAAATGCATTTAAGGTTTTAGTGAATTTTGTGGAACACAACGATTCAGCAGTACATCGGCACCCAGGCCCATGTCATCTGCATTATAACCGGTACAGATCCCTTTGATGGTAACAGTGGTTCCCGTACTCAATGGTCCTGCAACCGAACCCGGGTCGCCGTTCATGATACAACGAACCGATGAGAGAGAAGCCGTATCTCCGATGACCAGGGTTTGTACACCGGTACTATCGCTAGTCTGCGATTTGATCATTCCGGTTACCGACAATACTTTGCCTGAATAAAGGGCATTCGCCTTTTTCTCATCCTGCTGAAATGCCTCCAATAATTGTGCACCGGTCAGTTCATACGCCGGTGTCAGATCGGCTGTGTCAGGCGCTTTGCGGTTAAATTCACGATATACATAGAACGCTCCCAGCACTAGCAGGATCAGAAGAGGGATCAGTATTCTTGTGATTGTTTTCCTAGACATTTGTTCAATTGTAAGGGTTAGTTATTTAAAATGCCGCCATCTATCCATTTTTTGATCGCAGCCAGCTGGCAAGTGGTCATTTTGGAAGTGCCTTGTGGCATAGGAATAAATCCAGCCGCATGACTGATACTGCCGTATAATTTCCCGTTCACAGCAATCGCTTTATCGGTTGCATAGGTGCCCATATTGATTCCACCAGAGCCACCGGTGGGTGTATGACATCCATAACACTGGTTTTTCAGCAGGGGCACTACTTTTTGAGAATAGGAGATAACGGTACTGGTATCACAAGAAACGGCAGCACCGGTTGGGTATAGCAGATCAGCCTTATCATAATAACAGGAATAAAATGATATGACCAGAAAGCCGATGGAAAGAAACAGGATTGACTTTTTCATGTGATGATTTTTAATTGTTCGGCGTTCCCGCGTTGATCCATTTTTGAATTTGTGTAATCTCACAGTCTGGCATTTTTACGCCACCCTTGGGCATGGCAGAGATACCGGCTGTCCATTTTACAGACCCCAGTAATTTGCCGCTCAGGGCCGAGGTTTTCACAGCTGCATAGCTAGCCAGATCTACCCCCCCACCTAACGAAGCACTGTTATGGCATCCAACACATTTGTTAGCCAGTAAGGGTTTGATGGCCGTGCTGTATTTGAAATCGGTGGTATCACATTTATCGCAGACATTGTTTACCGCACCCTGGTTGATCCATTTCTGAATTTTGGCTACTTGGTCAGTACTCATGGCCGGCATAGGCGGTGGGGGCATCCGGTCTTTGTCGGTGCGGATGATCTCTTTATACAATTTGCTGCCACTGGCATTCCGGGGCGAAACAATTTTCAGGATGCCGGAATAGGTGGTCAGGTTCAGCCCTTCTGCATGGGTAACCGCATCATGACAACCGGCCATGGCACAGCCGGCATTGATCATGGGTTGGATCTCGTTGGCAAAATAAACAGTGTCGGCACTGCAGGTGCGCCCTGAAGTTCCGGGGTTGGGTACTTCGGTTGTTACCGTGGTACCTGCCGAAAACGGGACCTCATGTTTACAGGCAAAAAATACCAGTACGGTTACTACAATCAGTAAGCCGGTTTTTACGCTCATTATTTTCATAAAAGTTGTTTAAGCTGATGCAGACATCCGGGCAGGTACAGGCAGGAACGTACAAGCTGTTCCGTCTGTAACTACAGAGATGACTTTAGAACTAAGATTTCAAGGCAAGGGTAAACATCAGGCCATAGCGGCAGGGGGGCGTAAAAGTGAATCTTTATAAGGGGATAAAATAGCTTCAGGTATACCCAAAGGAAACATAATACTGTCGAGGAGATAAGAATGTAGCGTGGTAGAAAATACCAGCGGAGGTGTTGTGGCCGGTAAGTTGCTCTGGTGTATCAGGTTCTTAAACGGTAATTCATGATCCATGGCATCATCTGCGGCAATCCCATCATCCCCTACATAATGTTCACTGATATAATTCATAAAACCTTCCCGGGGATTCATAAGCAGATGAAGCTGGTAATGCTGATAGATCTTAGGCACAGACAATAGCTGACACAATTCTGTATTTCCCAGAATATGCAACAACAGCAGTGATATCAGCAGCGGCTTCCTCATGTGTTAGTAATCAACCAAAATTGATGCCAGCGACCGCCAGATTATCTCATTTTAAGATAATGTTATACAAATTAATATATTTGCATATATTAAAATGGTCTTGTACCATCTTTGGATTACAAAGGTAGAGCCCTTTCTGCCACTTTCCGTTGCCTGCGATTGAAAAAAACATCTTTCAGGGTGTGGTGAATAGGATTTTTCCTTAAAAACCGCCAAGAACCTCGTGGTTTCAGACAATCCCTTACCTTTGCACCCCAAATTTTAAGAATTCTAAAAATTCCATCATGGCATCTGTTACCAGAGAGAACATTGGTTTATTGAACGACAAACTGACCGTTCAGCTGAATAAAGAAGATTATTACAACGGCTTTGAACAAAGCCTGAAAAAATATGCCAAAACCGCCAATATCCCCGGTTTCCGTAAGGGTATGGTTCCTGCCGGACTGGTTAAGAAAATGTACGGCCAGGGAGTTTTTAACGATGAAGTACTGCGTAAGGTAGAAGCAGAACTGAATGCCTACCTGAACAACGAAAAACTGGAGATTTTTGCCCAGCCCCTGCCATTGGATAACGATGCCTCCAAACTGGACATGAACAATCCCACTGAGTATACCTTTTCCTTCGAAGTGGGCCTGAAACCGGATGTAAAGGTGGATGCCGGCAAGATCAACGTAACCCGTTACAAGATCAATGTAACCGATGAAATGGTACAGGAAGAAGTAGAGCGCTTACAGATCCGCAACGGCAAAATGACCGAGCCAAAAACCGTTACCGGGGATGATAATGTGGTAAATGTAAAATTCATTGAGTGCGATCAGGATGGGAATGAAGTGGAAGGCGGTATCAGCAAAGACAATTCATTGCTGGTGAAATATTTTGAAGCCGGTTTCCGTAAGAACCTGATGGGTAAGCAGAAAGATGATACCCTTGTATTACAGTTGAGCAAAGCTTTCGAAGACAAAGAAAAAGAAGCCATCCTGGGCGATCTGGGACTGAGTAAAGAAAATGGCGACAAATATTTCAAGATCCTGATCACCAAAGTAGGTCTGGTAGAAAAAGCAGAACTGAACGAAGAATTTTTCCTCGCTGTGTACCCTAACAAAGAGATCAAATCGGAAGCTGATTTCCGCGCAGCGGTAAAAGCAGAGATTGATGCGCATTTTGATCAGCAGTCTCGCAACCAGATCTTCGACCAGATTTACCACCACCTGGTAGACCATACCGAGATGCAGTTCCCAGAAAATTTCCTGAAACGCTGGTTACAAACCGGTGGCGAGCAGCCTAAAACGGCAGAAGAAGCCGAGCAGGACTATCCTACTTTCGTGAACCAACTGAAATGGACATTGGTAAGCAGTCAGCTCATCCAGGACAATAAGATCGAAGTAATGCCTGACGATATCCGTGATTTTGCCAAACAGCAACTGTTCAGCTACATGGGCGGCCAATTAGGTGCCCTCGGCGATAACCAACAGTGGGTGGATGATTATGCCAACCGCATGATGCAGGATCGCAAATTTGTGGAAGACAGCTACCACCGCATCAGCACAGACAAAATGTTTACAGCACTGGAAGGTCAGGTTAACGCCAAAGAAGAAGCCATCAGCGCCGAAGATTTTGCCAAGAAGCTGCACCATCACCACCATTAATCCCAACACCCCTGAAACAGGCGTAAAACCATACCTGAATGCCGGACCCGATTGGTCCGGCATTTTTTTTCGGAAATTCTGTCTATAGTCAACCGATCAGCAGCCAGAGACCCGCTACGAAGCACCAATATGGCCTGACTTGTTGTCGTAAAACCCAAATTGCACAGTATTTGACTATAGAAATCATCCTTGAAATAGCAAATCACTTATCTTCAAAGCGAAAATCGTAACACATGAACCTTGGACAAGAATTTGAGAAATACGCGGTAAAACACAGAGGCATCAGCAGTGCCACTTTGCATAATTACCAACAACAGGGGTTTACCAACCTCACTCCCTATATCATTGAAGAAAGACCCTTGAATGTGGCCAGCATGGATGTATTCAGCCGTTTGATGATGGATCGCATCATCTTTCTGGGAGAAGGCATCAATGATTATGTGGCCAATATTGTAACGGCCCAGTTACTCTTCCTCGAAAGTACAGACCGCACCCGTGATATTCAGATGTACATCAACAGCCCCGGAGGCAGTGTATATGCCGGTCTGGGTATTTATGATACCATGCAGTTTATCAGTCCGGATGTGGCTACCATCTGTACCGGCATTGCCGCCAGTATGGGCCAGATCCTGTTATGTGCCGGCATTCAGGGTAAAAGAACTGCCCTAAAACACAGCCGCATCATGATGCACCAGCCCAGTGGCGCCATTGGCGGACAGGCAACGGATATCGAGATCACTGCCCGTGAGATCAAGAAACTGAAGCAGGAACTCTATGCCGTAACCGCTCATCATACCGGAAAAGATGTAGAAACCATTGCCAAAGACAGTGACCGTGATTTCTGGATGACCGCCACCGAAGCCAAGGAATATGGTTTGATTGATGAGGTTTTATTCATGAATCCGAGAAAAGAGAAGAAAAGCTGATAGTGAATAGTCAGTGGTGAATAGTGAATAAGAACATTCCATACACTCTTCCCAATTGCCCATTCACAATTGCCCATTCACAAAAAATAAAATTGAAAAAATGATCGACGCAAAATATATCAACCCCTACTTACAGGAAGACGAAGAAGAAAACGAACCCGCTAAGGAAGAAAAACCAGAACCCATGACCGGCTTTATGATGAAGAAGATGGAAAAACTCTTCTTCGAAAAAAGAGCCGTGTATTTATGGGGTGTGGTAGATGATAAGTCTGCCCGCGATGTAGTAAGCAAATTACTGCTGCTGGATGCGGATAAACCCGGCCAGGAGATCAAATTCTATATCAATAGTCCGGGTGGCGTAGTTACCAGCGGTATGGTGATCTATGATACCATGAAACTGATCCAGAGTCCAGTAAGCACCATTTGTATGGGTCTTGCGGCGAGTATGGGTTCTATTTTACTCAGTGCCGGTACCAAGGGCAAACGTTTTGTTTACCCACATGCCGAGATCATGATACACCAGCCAAGTCTGGGTGGTTATTTCCAGGCAACCAGTGCCGATATCGAAATCCAGGCCAACCAGATCCGTAAAACCAAGGAATTGGGTGCCAAAATACTGGCTGATAACTGCGGAAAAACCGTAGACCAGATCATGAAGGATTTTGACCGGGATTACTGGATGGATGCCAAAGAAGCCGTGGCTTATGGTATTGTGGATGCGGTTTTAGACAAAATATAGGCCATTTTACCCGTTTTTACACGGTTTTTACCCAAAACAGACGCTTAGACCCCCGAACTATGGTAGCTTTGCAACTATAAGCTGCCCATGGGTGTCTTTATTATTATTCGTGGAGGAAACAGATTATGGCGAAAGCATCTCAATTACATTGTTCTTTTTGTGGCCGCAACCGCGATGAGGTAAAAATTCTCATTGCCGGACAGGATGGTCATATCTGTGAGAACTGTGTAGAACATGCCCAGGAGATTATTGCACAGGAGTTAACTACCAAACAGGAAAACAATACCGGCACTAATTTTAAACTCAATGTTCGCCGTCCGGCGGAGATCAAGAAGTTTCTGGATGAATATGTGATCGGTCAGGATGATGCCAAAAAAGTATTATCGGTAGCCGTTTACAATCACTACAAACGGGTGAACAGCAAGGCCCAGCAGGATGAGGTGGAAATTGAAAAGAGTAACATCATCATGGTGGGCGAAACCGGTACGGGTAAAACCCTGCTTGCCAAAACCATTGCCCGCCTCCTGAACGTTCCCTTTGCTATTGTGGATGCGACCGTATTTACCGAAGCAGGATATGTGGGAGAAGATGTAGAGAGCATGCTTACCCGCTTGTTACAAAACTGTAACTATGATGTAACCGCTGCCGAACGCGGTATTGTATATGTAGACGAACTGGACAAGATTGCCCGCAAAGGCGATAATCCTTCCATCACCCGCGATGTAAGTGGGGAAGGTGTACAACAGGGATTGCTGAAAATGCTGGAAGGAACCGAAGTACTGGTACCCCCGCAGGGTGGCCGTAAGCACCCGGAACAGAAAATGATCAAAGTGGATACCAAGAATATCCTCTTTATCTGTGGCGGTGCTTTTGATGGAATTGACAAAGTGATTGCCCGCCGGGTGAATACCAATGCCATCGGCTTCAGTGTAAACAAGGAAGAACAGGAGCACCAGCGTAAAAACCTGCTGCAGTTCATCAACGCCACTGACCTGAAAAGTTTTGGATTGATTCCGGAACTGCTCGGACGTTTACCCGTGATTACCCACCTGAACCCATTGGATGCAGAAACCCTGCGGAATATCCTGACAGAACCCCGTAACTCACTCATCAAACAATTTACCCGCCTGTTTGAGCTGGAGGGAATTGAACTGATCATGGATAATGCGGTACTTGATTTTATGGTGAAGAAAGCCCTTGAATACAAACTGGGTGCCCGAGGTTTGCGGAGTATCTGCGAAAGTATTCTCACCGATGCCATGTTTGAATTGCCCGGCACCGATACCAAACAGTTACATATTACCCTCGATTACGCAGAGCAGATGTTCAGCAAAAGCAAGATCAGCGCATTGAAAGTTGCCTGATCAACAGCTTACTTACCGATAAACACAACAGCGATGGGAATAAGTTCTTGTCGCTTTTTTGTTGGGAGCCAGTAATTTGCAACCTGAATCGTGAATCTTGATAGGATTGCACTTTACACAAAATTTATAAACTAGAACTTAGAACCTAACACATAAACTTACATAAACCCCTCCCAATCATGAATGAACTTGTAGAACGCCTGGTGAATGAAGCGAAATTGAATCCTGAACAGGCACAGAAAGCCATTGAGACCATTGCCAATTTTGTTAAAGAAAGATTCCCCATGCTGGGCGGTGCAGTTGACCAGATCTTTGCTGCCGGCAACAAAAACGAAGACTAGGGAAGGGCGAACAGATGAACAGACGAGCAAGGAAGAGATGAACGGATGAATATATGAGGGAGTCCACGTAGTATTTAACACTTCATCTGTTCCTTGTTCATCGGTTCGTCTGTTCTTCTGTTCATATTAGGTGAGTGGCATACGGATCGTGAATGTGCTTCCTTTACCGGGTTCACTTTCTACGATGAGTTCTCCGCCGGCTTTGCTGATAAGATCGCAGCAGAGCATTAAACCAAAGCCGCTCCCTTTTTCATAAGAGGTACCCGTGGTATTGTAGTATTGTTTGGCGTTCACTTTTTCGATGGCTTCTTTGGTCATACCAATGCCATTGTCTTTTACGGCCAGGTACAGGCAATGATCATCACCCAAACGGGAAGTAATATCAATGGTTCCGTTTTCGTTGGTGAACTTAATGGCATTACTGATCAGGTTACGACATACAATACGCATCATTTCTTTTTCTGTAACAATGGCAAGATCACGGTCTACCAGATTACGGAGTGTGATCTTCTTTTTCATCAGCGGCATGCGGTGTTCTTCTTCCAGCACTTTGATCAGCTGATGCAGTCCCACTTTTACTTTATCATCTTCCTTACCATCCATCTGTCCTTTGATCCAGAACAACAGGTTATCCAGCAGCGATGTGGTGCCGAGGTACTGGGTCTCGAGCAGTTGCAGCAGACGATCGGCTTCTTCGGGTGGTACCATGCCCTGGTTTACCAGGTTCAACACACCTTTGGTATTCACCAATGGCGTGCGGAGATCGTGGGATATAATGGAGAGTAGTTTGTTCTTGGTTTTGTTATCTTCTTCCAGCAGGAGGTTCTGGTGCGAGATCTCTTTGTTCAACTGATCCAGCGAAGCTGAATTCTTTTCAATGATCTCATTTTTCTGTTTCAGCTCTTTACCAAAGAAACGCTGACGCTGGTAGTTTACCAAGGCCAGTACGGCCAGCACCGCCACGATGATCAGGATAAAAGTACCTACGGTGATAATGAGCAACTGTTCTTTCTGTACCTGTTTCTGTTTTTCCAGGTCTTTCTCCGCATTGGTATTTTTAGCGTTCTGGTTCTTGATCACTTCAATGAAATTGAGTGCATACTCTTTTTCATTGGCGATCTGCATATTCAATACACTCACCAGCGAATCTTGCCATTCGGAAGCCCGCAGTATATCATTTTTCTGTCTGTACACACCAATGATCCTGGCAGAAGCCTCTTTCATCAGGTTATAGGCAGATACGATATAGGCACTGGCATAGGCTTCTTTGGCTTCCATAATAGAAACATCTCCTCTCCCTTGTTCCTGCTGGATCGAAGCCAGCTGCAACCGGTTCAATGCCGCTCCGAACTTGTCATTCACCAGCTTGTCTATAGCAAGTGATTTCAGGTAATACGCTTCAGCTTTGGCAAAATTCTTCCGCTTCTCTTCCAGTAAGCCTAAATTATAGTAGGCTTTTTTCTCCCCGTACTGATGTCGGATTTTGATACTCAGGGTCAGTGCCTCTATAAAGGAAGCTTCCGCTATCTCAAATTTCCGCTGATCCAGTTGCACCAATCCCAGACTGTTTTTTATATTGGCTATCTGCCGCTGATCGTCCTGTTTCGTAAATACTGCCAGGGATTCATTGTACAGTTGGATTGCTTCACCCGACTTACCACTCGCATATAGAGAAGTAGCGATCTCTTTGTTCACAATAGCAACATGCAAAGTGTCTTTCAGTGCCTCATAGATCTGTTTCGATTTATAATAGGTGGAGAGGGCTTTTTTATCGTAGCCGTTCTGGTGGTAGATCCCGGCTTCATGAAAAAAAGTGGTAGCCAGGCCTTTCTGGTAATTGCCGGCTATGGCCAGGTTCTCTGCATTAAAGAGGTTATTCAGGGCTTTGGCCACATCAAAGCGCTTTTGATCAAAGGCCAGCTGGTTCAGGGAGTCTACTTTTTTTCTGTCGGCAGCAAGGATCTTGTTGTCAGCAGCTTTCAGTTCGCCCGTTGTGCCGCCTGTGCATACCGTCAATAGCAATAGGTATAAGAAGATAGGTCTGGTCACGGGGTTCAGCGAAATAGTAAAAAAGAAAGATAGCATAAATTACTGAAAAGGGATATAGAAAAAGCCCTCTTGTGGAGGGCTTTTTTATAAGCAAGCAATCGAAAAGAGACTAAGTATGCAGCACTTCGCGCGATATCACCAGTTTCTGTATTTCTGAAGTTCCTTCTCCAATAGTACACAATTTTGCGTCACGATAGTATTTCTCTACCGGAAAATCTTTTGTATAACCATATCCGCCAAAGATCTGTACGGCTTCATTGGCGGTTTTTACGGCTATTTCACTGGCATAATACTTGGCCATGGCCCCTTCCTTGGTTACTTTCTCACCACGTTGCTTCCGGTCGCAGCATTGCCAGATCAGCAGGTCGGCGGCCGATATTTCGGTGGCCATATCGGCCAGTTTAAAGCTGATACCCTGAAAGCTGGCAATGGGTTTATCGAACTGGTACCTTTCCTGCGAATACTGCAAAGCAGCTTCATACGCTCCTTTGGCAATGCCCACAGATAATGCTGCGATCGAGATCCTGCCGCCATCCAGTATTTTCATGGCCTGACGGAAACCATCTCCCACTTCGCCCAAACGGTTACTATCGGGGATCCGGCAGTTATCAAAGATCATTTCTGCCGTTTCGCTGGCTCGCATGCCCAGTTTATTTTCTTTTTTGCCCGCCGTAAATCCAGGGGTGCCTCGTTCCACTACGAAAGTGGTGGAATTACCACTGGTGCGCGGTTCGCCTGTTCGGCAGATCACCACTGCCACATCGCCGCTTTTCCCGTGGGTGATCCAGCTTTTGGTTCCGTTCAGTACCCAGTGATCGCCGTCTTTTACAGCAGTTGTTTTCATATTACCTGCATCGCTGCCGGTATTGGGTTCCGTTAAACCCCAGGCACCCAGCCACTCGGCCGTAGCCAGTTTGGGTAACCATTGTTGTTTTTGTGCTTCTGTTCCAAAAGTGAGAATATGGTTGGTGCAAAGCGAATTATGCGCCGCCACACTCAAGCCGATAGAACCACATACTTTAGAGATCTCCTGTATAATGGCATTGTATTCAAAATAGCCCAGTCCGGCGCCACCATATTCCTGCGGTACCAGTACCCCCATCATACCCAGCTTACCCAATTCCTTAAAAACCTCCATAGGAAATACCTGCGCCTCATCCCATTCCATTACATGTGGTTTGATATGCTGCAGGGCAAATTCGCGGGCGGTTTGTGCCACCTGGTTGGTTAGTTCGTCGGCTTGAAAGTTCATACAAGTGTGTTTAAATAGACGGAGGCTGCCAGAAAAACAAGCAATCGTTATCTGGCAACCCCCTGAAAACAAACTACTGTTTGTTAGTTTTCGATGCAAAACTAGGGGAATTTTTTTCTCAGCCAAATACAATTTATGTTAATCATTTATTTAACATGAAAACTGCCTGCTAACCGTTGAAACAGCGTATCGGAAATCACTACCAGCTTTTTCAAATCGGTTATCTGCTGAAAAGGTCCGTATTCTTTTCGATATACCACAATCGCTTTTGCAATGGCTTCCGGTATGCCTCCAACTGCAGTAAGTTGGGCCACCGTTGCCGTATTCAGATCCAGAGAGTGGTTACCAGTAATATTTCCCGCTTGCAGCCGTAAATATGGCTCGATCTGCACAAAAACAGAATCACTGATGCCATAGGTTTTCTTCACCTGTCCCAGGCTCGTAAACCCACCTAATTTTTCGCGGTACTTAATCAAACGGTTGGCCAGTACTTTTCCGATCCCTGGCAGGGCTTCCCATTCTTCTGCCGTAGCAGTATTTACTTCGATAACCGCTATTGTTTTCCCTCTCGCCTTTTTTTCCCTGGCGGGGAGGGAGAAGCGGCTGGTATACTGACCTTCCTGTTGGGCTTTGATCCTGATATAAGGAACCAAACGGTCGGCATCTGCTTTTCGCAATCCCCATATTTTCCGGAGATCTTCCGGCACCCTGAACTGCCCGCCTTTGTTGCGGAAATTCACAAGGGTACGCACTGTTTTTTCCGGAATACCCAGCCGGAGCCATTGGTCAGGGGCGAGTGTATTGGGGTCGAAAAAAAACAGGGAAACGGGAGATCTGTTTATTTCGGTTTCCGCAATTTCTTTATCTGCATCAGCAGCAAGGGGCTTCTCAGCTTTTCCGGCCGGGGCATTGTCCAGAAACTGTTGCAATAAACGGGTATCCCTGGGCGGTGCCGGTGTTGGCGAATAAAACATAGGTGCAACCAATAATCCGCTGATCAATACCAGTAAAATCAATACTGCCGTTCTTTCCTTACGGGTGAACGTGAGATAGTTCTTGAGGATCCTTTTCATAACGTAACTTTTTAGGGTAACGTTCGCAAAGGGTTACAGATGCAGGGTCAGGCCATCATGCGCCAAACGGATATGGGCAGGTAATTCCCGGTTCACGTCTTCGTGTTTGCCCAGTTGGTGACTGATATGCGTAAAATATACTTCGGGCACTTCCAGTTCCAATGCCATTGCTACCGCTTCCGACAAAGTAAAATGCGAAATATGCGTTTCTCTGCGCAGCGCATTCAGTACAAGGATCTTTGATCCGCGGATCTTTTCCTTTTCAGCTTCTTCAATTTTATTCGCATCGGTGATATACGTAAAATCCCCGAAGCGGTAACCGAATACCGGCATCTTATGATGGATCACCGGGACGGGTGTTACTTTGATATCGCCAATGGTGAAAGGATTTTCATCAATGGTGATCATATTCATTTCAGGTACACCGGGATATTTGGTATCTGTAAAAGCATAATAAAAATCACGCCGCACCGCTTCTTCGGTTAAAGCGTTGGCGTAGATCTTCATCGCTTGTTTACTCGTAAAATTATAGGCACGGATATCATCCAGTCCGGCCAAATGATCTTTATGAGGATGTGTATACAAGACCGCATCCAGGTGATCGGTATGGGTACGTAACATCTGGTAACGGAAATCCGGCGTTGTATCTACTACAAAAACAGTGTGTGCCGATTTCACAAGGATGCTACTCCTTAACCGGTTATCGTTCGGATCAGAAGAATGGCACACTTCGCATTTACACCCGATCATGGGAACACCCGAACTGGTGCCGGTACCTAAAAATGTTATGGTAAGAGGCTGGTGGCTCACTATTCAAAACTAAGCCAAATAACAGCTATTGCAACAGGTATTAACCGCAAAATCAGGCTTCGGCTGCGGATTTTTTCACTACTTCTTCGTAGAGTTTCTGCGATTCGTGGGTGAGCTTATCAAAATCTACCTGCAGTTGCGGGATAATCTCCATCAGGGTATTGATCCTTCCTTCAATACTCAGGAATTTATTCAACACCACAATCTTCCTCGCTTCCAGCAAACACCAGCCACTCTGGAAGGTTCCGCGTTCATAGCGAACCACATAACCGGTTTCTTCGAGGATATTCCCTAATTTATCTAAACTTGTTTGAGTATACTTCATAACCTGAATCGTCGATCTTGCGTCTTGAAAAATTTACCCGGTAAAGGTAAGGAACCCTGAACGAGGCATTACTCCGGTAATTCAGTAGTTATTCACATTATTAGTTCAGGTGTGATGCATCGGTTAGGCGCTCTTACTCACCATTTTAATGATCGGCACAATCATCTCTTCCAGGCTGATGCCCCCGTGCTGGAAGGTATTCCGGTAATAATTCACATAATGATTATAGTTATTGGGATAACAGAGAAACCCATCTTCTTTGGCAAAAATGAAGGAAGAATTCACATTGGGCACCGGTAAACCTGCTTCTTTGGGGTCTTTGAAAGCCAGCACATCCCTTGCTTCAAAATTCAGGTTCCGGCCATGTTTGTAGCGGAGATTGGCGGTGGTCTGCTTATCACCGATCACTTTATGCGGCGTATTTACCCGCACACTGCCATGATCGGTTGCCAGCACAATTTTCATTTTTTTATCCGCGATCTTTTTCAGGGCCTGGTGCAGCGGACTATGTTCAAACCAACTGCGGGTAATACTGCGGTAACTGGCTTCATCGCTGGCAAGCTCTTTCAGCACTTCCATTTCGGTTCGTGCATGACTGAGCATATCCACAAAATTATACACGATGATATTGAGATCGTTCTCCAGCAGGTTGTGGATATTGCTGACCAGCTGCTGACCATCCTGGTGGTTCACGATCTTGTTATAACTGAAACGTGTATCTTCTTTCTTCAGTCTTTTCAGTTGCGCCTTGAAAAATTCTTCTTCAAACAGATTTTTTCCGCCCTCATCATCGTCGTTTTTCCATTGCTGCGGAAACTGTTTTTCAATCTCGATCGGAAGCAGTCCCGCAAAAATGGCATTGCGGCAGTATTGTGTGGCTGTAGGAAGGATGGAATAAAAAGTTTCTTCCTCCAGGATCCGGAAGCTTTCTGCAAAAATGGGCTGGATGGCTTTCCACTGGTCGTAGCGCAGGTTATCGATTAGGATAAAAAAAACAGGCACCCCTTTTTCCAGGTGCGGCAATACTTTGAACTGGAACAGGTGATTACTCATGATGGGGGCCGAAAAACTTTTCGGTTCCAGCCAGGAAGTATAATTCTTACTGATGAATTTGCAGAACTCCGTATTGGCCTCCTGCTTCTGGGTATAGAAAACCTCGCGCATTTCAGGGCTATCACTTTTCTCCATTTCCAGCTCCCAGTATACCAGTTTTTTATAGAGTTCCATCCACTCGTTATAATCGGGATTATTGTTCAGCGCCATAAACAGTTCGCGGAACTGCTGCTGATATGCCGTAGTTGTTTTTTCGGCCACCAGTCTTTTGTTATCAATGATCTTTTTCAGCGATAACAATACCTGATTGGGATTTACAGGTTTGATGAGATAATCGGTGATCTGGCTGCCAATGGCATCGTCCATCAGGTTCTCCGTTTCATTTTTAGTGATGAGCACCACGGGAATCTGTGCATTGGCCTCTTTGATGCGGGCCAGGGTTTCCAGTCCGGTAATACCCGGCATGGTCTCATCCATCAGCACCACATCCACAGGTTCTGTTTTCAGGTACTCAATGGCATCAAAACCATTGGTAAAAGTGATCACTTCATACCCTTTGCTTTCGAGAAAAAGCTTCTGCGAATGCAGGCTTTCGATCTCATCATCTACCCATACAATTTTTGCTAAGGCCATTGGTCAGTTTGGAGTTTGGAGTTTGGAGTCTGGAGTTATT
Organism: Caulobacter sp. UNC279MFTsu5.1; assembly: GCA_943369185.1. Lineage (GTDB taxonomy): Bacteria > Bacteroidota > Bacteroidia > Chitinophagales > Chitinophagaceae > Sediminibacterium. Next base: position 353,692 of record CALRMK020000001.1, read on the forward strand.
GGCAGAGACGCAAACTTTCATTAAAAATAAGGAACCTGGGTAGAAATGGCGGCGATGGCGGAACAGTTTATGGTATGGGCTGTTAAAATATTGCGGTAAATCTATTTCATTCCGGCTATCGGAATTCTTATTTGTACTTTTGCCTTCCCGCAAGGGCACTGATTTAACAATTCAACAACAGGCATGACGCCCATCAAAAGAAAGATCATCAACGACCCGGTATATGGTTTTATCACGATCAATCATCCGTTGATCTTTTCGATCATATCACACCCCTATTACCAACGCCTGCGCCGGATCCAGCAGATGGCCATGGCACAGCTGGTATATCCCGGTGCGGTGCATACCCGCTTACACCATTCACTTGGTGCTTATCATTTAATGAGTAATGCGGTGATGGAACTGCGGAGCAAGGGTGTTGAGATCACAACGGAAGAAGAGATCGCTGTAAAAGCAGCTATCCTGCTGCACGATATCGGTCACGGGCCCTTTTCGCATGCGCTGGAACAGGTACTGGTAAAAGGTGTGCACCACGAACAACTTTCGCTGCAGATCATGCACAAGATGAATGAAGAGCTGAACGGACAACTAACACTGGCCATACAGATCTTTACTGATCAGTACCACAAACCTTTTTTGCACCAGCTGATCAGCGGACAACTGGATGTGGACCGTATGGACTACCTCAGCCGCGACAGTTTTTATTCCGGAGTGAGCGAAGGGGTGATCGGTTATGACAGGATCCTGAAAATGCTGGTAGTGCATGAGGGTCAATTACTGGTAGAAGAAAAAGGCATTTACAGCGTTGAAAAATTTTTGGTGGCCCGGAGGCAGATGTACTGGCAGGTGTACCTGCACAAAACCGTATTGGCAGCAGAAAAAATGCTGGTGAAAATTCTGGAGAGAGTGAGGGAAATTTATAGAACTGGAGATGAGCAACTGGTAACCCTTTCGGCACTGGATTTTTTTCTGGGGAGTTTTGATGGAGAGATGAATGAAACCGCACTGGAAAAATTCTGTTCCATAGACGACCATGATGTGATGCATGCGGTAAAACGCTGGAGTCATCATCCGGATACCATACTCTCTCTGCTTTGCCGCCGTTTCCTGAACCGGGAACTGTATAAGGCAAGGATCCAGTCGGAACCTTTTGACCCCGCTTATATGGCTGAAAAAAAAGCCGCTGCCGCCCGGCAGTTTGGCATAGAGGATGCTGACATTCACTATCTATGCTTCAATGGGGAAGCCTCCAATACGCTTTACCAGACCAGAGACGAAAGGATCAATATCCTGTTTAAAGATGGCTCTGTAAAAGATATTTCACAGATAGACAATGCATTAATCCACCAAAACCTTTCTGCGCCGGTTAAAAAATTTTACATTTGTTTATTGACATAGTCGTGAACCCCGGGTTCATTCATTATGATTCATGCATCAAAACCGCTCAATATGCAATTTACTGCTGCACAAATCGCCATGCTGGTTAATGGCAAACTGGAAGGCAACGCTGCTGCCGCAGTAACTTCATTTGGCAAAATAGAAGAGGCCACTGAGGGACAATTATCCTTTCTGGCCAATCCCAAATATGAGGAATATCTCTACCAGACCAGGGCTTCTGTGGTTATCATCAATGCCTCACTCGAGTTAAAAAATACCGTTACGGCAACGCTGGTTCGGGTACCGGATGCGTATACTGCTTTTGCCACTTTACTCGCCAAATACCAGGAACTGAAAACGCAGCAGCTAACAGGCATTCAGCAACCCAGTTATATAGCCCCAACAGCTACACTGGGAGAAAACGTATTTGTGGGGGCTTTTGTATATATCGGCGAAGAGGTTAAGATCGGTAACAACGTAAAACTGTTCCCGGGTGTGGTATTGGGTGATAAGGTAACGATTGGAGATAACAGCATCCTGCACGCCGGGGTAAAAATATATGTGGACTGTGTAGTAGGCAAACAGGTAACCATACATGCGGGCACCGTAGTGGGCAGCGATGGTTTTGGTTATGCCCCCCAGCCTGATGGCACTTACCAGAAAGTACCGCAGATAGGCAATGTGGTGATTGAGGATCAGGTGGAGATTGGTGCCAATACCACCATCGACCGGGCTACGATGGGTTCTACCATCATCCGGAAAGGGGTAAAACTGGATAACCTGATACAGATAGCGCATAATGTAGAAATAGGGACCAATACCGTGATTGCGGCCCAGACAGGCATCAGCGGTAGTACCAAAGTGGGCAAAAACGTGATGCTTGGCGGACAGGTAGGCACCGCCGGCCATATCACCATCGCCGATGGCAGCCGGATCAATGGCCAGACCGGCGTAACTAAGTCCATCAAAGAACCCAACAAAGCCTTTAACGGCACCCCAGCATTAGAATTTTCGCAGTCATTACGTCTCCAGATCATGACCAAAAACCTCCCGGAACTGGAAAAAAGGGTTAAGGATTTGGAAAAAATGGTGGAACAGCTGCTTGCTGAGCGGGTAAATGCCTGACAAAAGCCATTAAACCAGCCTGAAATCTTATTTTTGCTTAATATTTTACTACCAGCCAACCGGTATTGCCGAACAAAGGCTGGTAACCCATAAACAAGTACCCAAGAATGGATATAAATTTCAATCCCGACAAGCAACATACCCTTAGTAATCCTATCAGCATCAGTGGCACCGGCTTACATACCGGTGTTTTGGTTGATATGACCCTGCGTCCGGCTAATCCGGGTTTTGGTATCCAGTTTCAGCGGGTGGATCTTCCCCAGCAGCCCATTATTAAAGCAGACTGCGACCTGGTAACGGATACCAGCCGCGGAACCACTTTACAGGTGGGCGATGCCAAAGTAAGTACGGTAGAACATGTATTGGCAGCCCTGGTAGGTATGGGGGTGGATAATGTATTGATCGAATTGAATGGCCCCGAGATCCCCATCATGGATGGCAGCTCCGCTCCTTTTATTGCACTGATACAGGAATCGGGGGTAACAGAACAGGAAGCTACCAAAGCCTGGTACAGTATAGACGAGAATATTTACCATTATGATGAAGCCAAGCGTGTAGAAATGGTGGCACTTCCTTCGATGGACTACCAGATCACTACCCTTATCGATTTTAATAGTCCGGTACTGGGCACACAACATGCCGGCTTGAAAACCATTAAGGATTTTCAGACCGAAATTGCCCCCTGCCGCACATTCTGCTTTCTGCATGAGCTGGAAGCTTTGCTGGACAATGACCTCATTAAAGGTGGCGATATCAATAACGCCATTGTGGTGGTAGACAAACCGGTAACCGATTCGGAAATGAGCCGCTTGGCCAAAGTTTTTAAAAGAGATAAAATAGAGGTAAAGAGCGAGGGTTACCTGAACAACCTGGAACTCCGTTTCCCCAATGAACCGGCCCGGCATAAATTACTGGATGTAGTAGGTGATCTGGCACTGATCGGTTATCCGATCAAAGCAAGGATCATAGCCAACCGTCCCGGTCATAGCACCAATGTAGAGTTTGCCAAAAAGATCAAGCAATACATCAAAAAGAACCGGCATGTAAAAGATGTACCGGTATACGATCCGTCCATGCCACCGGTTTTTACGCTGGAAAAAATTGAAAAAACCTTACCGCACAGGCATCCTTTCCTGCTGGTTGATAAGATCATAGAACTCACGGATACTTATATTGTGGGTATCAAAAATGTAACCTTCAATGAATGGTTCTTCCCCGGACACTTTCCCGGCAATCCGGTAATGCCCGGCGTGCTGCAGATAGAGGCACTGGCGCAAACAGGGGGAATCCTCTGCATCAACTCGATGCCGGAGGGAACCTATGACACTTATTTTTTAAAGATCGATAACTGTAAGTTCAAACAGATGGTTCGTCCTGGTGATACGATGGTTTTGAAAATGGAATTCACCGGACCGATCCGCAGAGGCATTTGTGAAATGAGAGGAACCGTTTATGTGGGTGGTAAAGTAGCCACAGAAGCCGATCTGGTAGCACAGGTAGTAAAAAGACAGGCCTGAGTAGTTGTGAATAGTGAATGATGTATTGGAAATTGACCACTCACCATTCACTATTGACCATTGCCCATTCACCATACAATCATCCAAACCCATACAAAGCATGACGCATCCTTACACCTATATCGACCCCAATGCAAGGGTAGCCCCCAATGTAAAGATCGATCCGTTTACGGTGATACATGGGGATGTACAGATCGGCGAGGGCACCTGGATAGGGAGCAATGTGACCATTATGGATGGAACCCGCATAGGCAAAAACTGCCGGGTATTTCCGGGTGCTGTATTGGGTGCCATTCCGCAAGACCTGAAATTCAGTGGTGAAAGAACCACTGTTGAAATCGGGGATAATACTACCATCCGCGAATTTGTTACCATCAACCGCGGTACGGAAGACAGGGGCAAAACCAAAGTGGGTGATAACTGTCTGATCATGGCATATAGCCATATCGCACATGACTGCGTTATTGGCAATAATTGTATTTTAAGCAACAGTGTACAGGTGGCTGGACATGTTACCATGGGCGATTATGCGGTTGTAGGTGGCGTAAGTGCCGTGCACCAGTTCGTGAATATCGGCCAGCACAGTTTTGTAGCAGGCGGCAGTCTGGTTAGTAAAGACGTACCTCCCTATATTAAAGCCGTACGTAACCCCCTGAGTTATGGCGGTGTAAACAGTGTGGGCTTAAAAAGAAGAGGATTTCCCCTGCAACAGATCAATGGTATTCTGGATGTGTATCGTACCATTTACAATAAAGGCTTCAATACTTCGCAGGCACTGGAGTTTATTGAAGAAGAGTTGCCTGCTACCGATGAACGCGATGAGATCGTAACTTTTATCCGCGAAAGCGGAAGAGGCATCATCAAACGTTTTGTAAAAGGCGCTACGGATGAGGATTAAGTCATAGCTCCAGATGGAGCATTTTTTCTGACCTTACTATTCATGAATAGCACTACTGCCACCCAGGATTCTTTCGTCAACTCTCCGTTAAGAGGGCTGGAAGCCATTCTTCTCACAGATACCGGCAAACGTTTTAACCGCGACTGGATCTTCCGTCATGTGCATTACCGCTTTGAAAGAGGACGGTCTTACGCCATTACCGGACCCAATGGAAGTGGCAAAAGCACTTTGTTACAGGCTATCGCCGGAAGTTTACACTTGAGTGAAGGGCGGCTGGCTTACGAAACCGCGAACGGTGATACGGATGCCATTGAAGCAGAAAATTTTTACCAATATATCGCTATTGCTGCCCCTTATCTTGAATTGATAGAAGAAATGACAGCAAAGGAGTTTCTGCTTTTTCACAGCCAGTTCAAGGCTCTGAACCAATCAGTTAGTATCGAAGAGATCCTGGAAGAAATTGGTTTACACAAAGCCATGGATAAACAGATCCGTTACTTCAGCAGTGGTATGAAACAACGGATCAAACTGGCACAGGCTATTTTCTCCAGTGTTCCGGTATTACTGCTGGATGAGCCCTGTACCAATCTGGACAAACCCGGTTACGACCTCTACCATTCCCTGATCGATAAATATTGTCAGGGTAAATTGATTGTGGTTAGCAGTAACGATCCCAATGAAATGGATTTCTGTACAGAAAAGATCAGTATACTGGATCATAAATAAGTTTGCTGCACTGTACAGAGAAGTAAATGATTGATTATTGTTAAGCTGTATCTTTTGCAAAAAAAGTGGCACCCTCCCCCCAGGTGCTATCAGAAACACCTGAAATTCTGTAATAAAACAAAACTGACTACGACTATTGAAAGTAGTTACAGAAAATGACAACGCAATGATACGTACCACCCTTCTCTTCAGCAACCAAGAACTGGAATTTACACTGCACAATGCCACCGTGATCCATGCAGATAAATACACCGAAACATCCGGTGGTTGGGGTAGTGCGCCTGTACGTTCTCGTCTCTACACCGATCTGGTGTTCAGAAGCAGCGACACGAACGAAGACTGGCCCATTACCGTGAACGGACGCAACCTCGCTGTTTACAACGGACAGAAAGTAATGGTTATGGGATTGCAGGGAACTATCATCGGTTATGTAGATAAACAATCCAACAAATATTATTATACCCGTGATGAACTGAGTTCCTTTGTAAAAACGGGGATGCCAGCTCATTATATCTGGATCATCGGAGTTATTGGTGGCCTACTCGTTTACCTGTTTACACCTGAAACTTCTGATGCCCGATTCCTTTGGATACTTCTCCCCTTGTGTTTGGCTTGGTTGATATATATGATCCGGAAACAGATGATCAATAACCGGATCATACAACTAATAGATACTTATCTTAGAGAGGAATAACCAAACAGATCCTAGTGAACCGAATTGACCGTGTAACTGCCATTCTGATCCAGTTGCAATCTAAAAGAGTGGTAAAAGCCCAGGAAATCGCTGACCGTTTCGGAATCAGTCTGCGTACTGTGTACCGCGATGTAAAAACATTGGAAGAAGCCGGCATCCCGGTGATCGGAGAAGCGGGTATTGGTTATTCTATCATGGAAGGATACCGGTTACCTCCCGTAATGTTTACGCAGGAAGAAGCCACCGCCTTACTGACCGCAGAGAAACTGGTAGAAAAACTGACCGATGCATCTACCCGCCAGGTTTACCAGGCCGCCATGTTCAAGATCAAATCGGTATTACGGTTAACGGAACGCGATCATATAGAGAACCTGGAACAGCATATTGAAGTGATCGACAACCCTCATTTCTCCGGGCAAGAGGCAGACACGGCTTACCTGCAACAGATCCTGAAAGCCATTGCTGCAAAGTGGGTGATCAATATCGATTATTTTGCGGAGCACTCGCAGGAAAAAACCAACCGGAATATTGAGTCTGTTGGTATTTTTTTCATGGGTCGCTACTGGTACCTGATTGGCTGGTGTTGTTTGCGGAACGATTACCGTACGTTTCGTTTAGATCATATCAAATACTTGTCAGTTACGGCTATTCACTTTGACAAAGCGCATCCTTCCTTACAAAGCTTTTTATCAAAAGTGTCGAAAGAAAAAGAATTGTTCACTGTTGTCATACGGATAGAGAAATCTATCATCGGGTACCTGGGCGAGCAGAAATACTATCATGGTTATGTATCGCAGACTGACCTGGGAGATCAGGTAGAGATGACTTTCCTTACCAGCTCACTGCAGGGATTTGCCAGATGGTACTTATTGTTTGGTGAATGGGCCAGCATCGATTCGCCCAAAGAACTTTCTGGTATCGTACAAAAGAATCTGCAGGCTGCTCAAAAAAAATTATCGGGAACGGCATGACTGCTGACATAGGGTTGACACTAGCCCATGGTTACTTTGTTGTCTAAACAAATCAACCTTATGTCACAGATCCAACAATTCCGGAAAGAACTGGAAAACGAAGCCGTTATTACCCGTAAAATGCTGTCGATCGTACCTAATGACAAGTACGATTGGAAACCGCATCACAAGAGCATGCCCATTAGCCAGTTAACTACGCATATTGCAGAGTTACCTACCTGGATAGGAATGGTACTGAACACTGCTGAACTGGATTTTGCCGTAAATGCATACAATCCCAAACAGATCAGCGATACCAAAACACTGGTAGATTATTTTGAAACCTGTTTATTGGATGGTCGTGAGGCTTTGGCCGCTGGGAAAGAAGAGACCCTGGCCGAGAACTGGATTTTACGCAACGGAGAACAGATCCTTAGTTCCGACCCCAAACTGGATGTAATCCGCATGGTATTTAACCAGATCACCCATCACCGTGCGCAGCTGGGTGTGTATCTGCGTTTACTGGATATCCCGATCCCGGGAAGTTATGGACCCAGTGCAGATGAAATGAACTTCTGATCAATACACCAAGAGCCGAAACGGTTTGTTTCGGCCCTTGGTTATGCAACGTAATTCGGTATTTATCTTCTGCTGGCGATCAACAGATTCAGGTCGGTATATTTCAGGTCAAAGCGCTGGCTGATATAAAAATCTGTCAGGGCTCCTTTGAACATATAAATGCCTTCGCGCAGATTGAATTTGTGCCATACCATTTCTTCCAGTCCACCCTCATCACTGATATCCAGAATTAAGGGCATCAATACGTTACTGATAGCCTGACTGGCCGTACGGGCAAAACCGCTGGGTATATTGGGTACACAATAGTGGATCACATCGTGTTTGAGGAAAGTGGGGTATTCATAACTGGTGAGTTCACTGGTTTCGAAACAGCCTCCCCGGTCAATGGCTACATCAATGATGATGCTGCCCGGACGCATAGCTGCCACCATTTCTTCGGTAACCACTACCGGCGCACGGCCGTATTCGTTACTCAGGGCACCAACGGCCACTTCGCAGGTCTTCAGCTGTTTGGCGAGGATACGGGGTTCCAGTACGCTGGTCCAGATCCTTTGTCCTAAATTATTCTGCAGTTGTTTTAAACGATATACATTGCTGTCGAACACTTTAACCGAAGCACCCAGTGCCAATGCGTTGCGCGTAGCAAATTCACCCACAATACCGGCACCAATGATCACTACTTTGGTTGGCGGGATGCCACTGATACCACCTAATAACACACCTTTCCCTTTATTAAAACTACTGAGGTACTGACCGGCGATCAGCATTACCGCACTACCGGCGATCTCGCTCATACTTCTTACAATGGGATAAGTACCACTATCATCTTTAAAGTTCTCAAAACTCAAAGCGGTGATCCGCTTTTCCATCATTTTCTCAATATATTCTTTCTTCAGTGCAGAAAGATGTATGGGTGAGATGATGGTCTGGTTCATCTGCAGCAGCGGCATATCTTCTTCTACCGGCGGGGCACTTTTTACCAGGATGGGACATTTAAAGATCTCCGCTCTTTCATATACGATACGGGCACCGGCTTCGGCATAGTCTTTATCGGAAAAATGACTGGCTTCGCCCGCTTTGTGTTCTACCACCACCTGGTTGCCATTGGCCACCAGTACGCCTACTGCATCGGGTGTTAATGCAATCCGGTTCTCCTGAAAAGCGATCTCTTTCGGGATGCCAATATGCAATTTTTCGCCCTTGGGCTTTACATCCAGTACTTCCTCCAGTGTTTCGTAGGTAAAAGAGGTACTGATAGAAGGTTTGGTAGCCATAGCAGGTATAGGTTGATAACTTAAAATTAATTGATTTAAATGAGTATGGGGGAAGAGTCTGGGGTTTGGGGTTTGGAGTTAACTGCCCACTCACCACTGACTACTCACTACCTGCCTCCCCCGTAAAAAGCCGGCGGGTTTGGGGGTCCAGGATTTCCAGGTTAACCCGGAAGGTATTTTCATCCAGCAGGGCGGGCGCATTTTCGGGCCATTCTACCAGGCAGAGGGCTCCACTGTACAAACAATCTTCTACCCCGGCATTCACAGCTTCCTCTTCACTTTTGAGGCGGTACCAGTCCATATGGTAAATGGCACCGGCTACAGGACTATCATACTCGTTAATGATCGCAAAAGTAGGGCTGCTGATGGCCGAAACAACACCCAGCTCCTCGCAAAGGGCATGAATAAAAGTGGTTTTCCCCGTTCCCATGGGTGCATAAAAAGCCCATACTTTTTTGCTCTTCCCCTCCTTCCACAAAACGGCAGCCACCTGCCTGATCTGCCCGATCGTAAAGATTGCATCCATGTGGCAAAGATAAAGGAGCCAAAGCAAGAGATTTGAAACCATGCTGTATTTATAATCCTCATTTCGAAATAACCCGGGCCGGGTAGTGTTTATCTTTGCATACATAGTCAATGAGCCGCCGGCTCCCATTTTTAATTGTTAATTTTTAATTGCTAATTCTAAAAGTCCTCCCGTGGAAAAAGTGAACTGGAAAGTAGAAGGTATGAGTTGTACCAATTGTGCCCTCACGATCGATAAATACCTGCAGGCACAAGGACTGGATCAGGTAAAAGTGAATTTCATCGGTGGAGATGTCAGTTTTGAAATAGAAACGGGCAAACCCAAACAGGAGATCGCCAAAGGCATTGAAGGATTGGGTTACCATGTGATCACAGGCGACAAATCGGATCAACCCAAAAACAAGCGTTTCTTCAAAAATCATTTCCAGCGCTTCCTTTTCTGTTTTGTATTTACGGCGCCGTTGATGCTGCACATGATCCCGGGTCTGCATATTCATTTTCTGATGAACCCCTATGTGCAGATCGCACTTACCTTACCGGTATTTATTGTGGGAATGGATTTTTTTGGTCGCAGTGCCATCAAAAGTGTGCTGAAAGGTATCCCCAACATGAATGTGCTGATCGCACTGGGCGCCGTTGCTGCCTTCGGCTATAGTTTATACGGAACCCTGATCGGAGAAGCGGAACAGTATCTGTTTTACGAAACCACCGCTACCATTCTTACGCTGGTATTTCTGGGTAACTGGATGGAAGATAAATCCGTGGAAACCACACAGGCCGCCTTACGCAAACTGGCCGTGAGCCAGAAAGTGATGGCCAATATGATCGCTTACGATGACCAGCACAATGAACATGTATTTCCTGTAGAAAGCAGCAGTTTAAAAGTGGGCGATATATTGCTGATCAAAAACGGCGAAACCGTTCCCATGGACTGCAAGGTTCTCTGGGGCGAAGCCAGTGTGAATGAGGCCATCATCAGCGGCGAAAGCGCACCGGTAGAAAAAAAGATGAATGACAAACTCATCGGCGGCAGTGTACTGGAGAGTGGTACCGTAAAAACCTATGTAACCGCAGTGGGAGAAGATACGGTGCTGGCCAATATCCTGAAAATGGTAAAAGAAGCCCAGACAGAAAAACCACCCGTTCAACAATTGGCCGATAAGATCAGTGCCATATTCGTACCCGTTGTCATCAGTATCGCATTGGTAACTTTTCTGGCCAATTATTTTATTGGTGATCAGTCTTTCAGTAACAGTTTACTAAGATCGATTGCCGTGCTGGTGATCTCCTGCCCCTGCGCCATGGGACTGGCCACACCTGCTGCCATTGCCGTAGGACTGGGCCGTGCGGCCCGGAACGGTGTGTTGTTCAAAAACGCCAAAAGCCTGGAGATTTTTAAAAGCATCAAACAGGTAGTGTTCGATAAAACAGGAACCCTTACAACCGGGCAGTTCAGCATTGCGGGGTTTGCAGTGAGTAGTGAGTGGGCAGTAGTGAGTGAAGAGAAAACTGACGACTCACGACTCACGACTCACGAGTCATTCAAGCGCATCGCCTACTCGCTCGAGAAATATGCCAGTCACCCGATAGCCAAAGCCATTACCAGAGAATGGAAAGTGAAAGATGAGATCCGCTGGGCAAAGATCGAAGAGATCAAAGGGATCGGTATGAAAGCAGTTGATAAAGAAGGTAACGAATACCTCGCAGGTTCGTATAAGTTAGCAGCATCCGTTACTACTGACAGGCGGCACAATATTTACGTATTAAAAAATGGTCAGCTGCTGGGAACCATTGATATGGTGGATGAGATCAGACCCGAAGCCAAACAAGTGGTTGAGATGTTACAACGCAAAGGCATCAAATCCATTTTACTCAGTGGCGATCAAAGAGAAAAATGTGAACAGGTAGCAGCTGCTCTCGGTATTGAAGAAGTATATGCAGAACAGAGTCCACAGCAAAAGCTGGATAAAATAGCGGAACTGAACCAACAGATGCCCACTGCCATGGTGGGTGACGGCATCAATGACGCACCCGCATTGGCCAAAGCCACCGTGGGCATTTCACTCAGCGACGCTTCGCAGATAGCGATGCAGAGTGCGCAGGTGGTATTGATGAATCATGGACTGAAACATTTGCCCTTATCGCTCGGACTGGGTAAACATACTTACCTAACCATCAAAGAAAATTTATTCTGGGCATTTGCTTATAATATCGTTGCCATCCCCGTAGCCGCTTTCGGGTTCCTGAATCCTACTTTTGGCGCATTGATGATGGGATTGAGCGATGTGGTATTGGCGATCAATTCTGTGAGGCTGAATTTCAAGAAAGTGATCTGATGGTTTAGGGTATTTTTACCTAACTAGTTTTCAGGATTACCGCTTAATTTCACGCGAAGGCGCAAAGGCGCAGTTTTTTTTTCGTCTCCGCGCCTTTGCGAGAAAATTTTCATTACTAGAATCACCCCCTTAAAAAACTCACTACTCACAACTGACAACTCACGAATAACGAATGACCACCCCCCTCTCCATATTACAACACTACTGGAAACATGCTGCCTTCCGTCCAATGCAGGAAGAGATCATTGGTTCGGTACTGGAGGGACATGATACACTGGCTTTGTTGCCTACAGGTGGTGGTAAATCTATCTGTTTTCAGGTACCAGGTTTGCTGTTAGAGGGCGTTTGTCTGGTGATCAGTCCGCTGATCGCATTGATGCAGGACCAGGTAGAAGCATTGACTCAAAAAGAGATTCCCGCCGTAGCCCTGCACAGCGGATTGGCTTATTATGAAGTAAAAAGCATATTGCAGGCAGCTACGCATGGTGATTACAAGTTTATATACTTATCTCCCGAGCGACTGGAAACAGCCATATTCAAAGAGTATTTACCGGCATTAAATATCAGTCTGATAGTGGTAGATGAAGCGCATTGCGTTTCGCAATGGGGTTATGATTTCCGGCCACCTTATCTGCGTATTGCCCATCTGCGGGAAGAGTTACCGGGTGTGCCATTGATTGCCGTAACCGCATCGGCTACCCCCGTTGTGCAGGAAGATATTTCTCGACAACTGAAATTCGCTGACACACAGGTATTCCGGCAATCGTTTGAAAGACCGAATATTTCTTACAGCAGTTTCTGTGTAGATAGTAAAGTCAATAAACTGGAGGAGATCCTGCAGAAAGTACCCGGTAGTAGTATTGTGTACTGCAGCAGCCGTAAACAAACCAAAGAGCTGGCATATTTGCTGGGACTACAAAATATATCTGCCGACTATTACCATGCCGGTTTACCGCAAGAGATCCGAAAACAGAAACAGGAAGCATGGATCAGTAACCAGGTAAGGGTAATGGTATGTACCAATGCTTTTGGTATGGGCATTGACAAACCGGATGTGAGAACGGTGATCCATTTTGATATTCCCGATTGCCTGGAAAATTACTACCAGGAAGCAGGACGTGCCGGCAGAGACGGAAAAAAAGCCTATGCCGTGTTGATCTATCAACCCGAAAATCTGCAGAACCTGCAAAGCCTGCCTGATAGACGTTTCCCTCCTATTCCGGAAATCAAAAAAGTATACCAGGCACTGGCTGACTATTTACAGGTACCTGTGGGCGTGGGTGAAGGACAGTATTATGATTGCAACCTGCTGGAGTTTATCAAAAACTTCAAACTGGATTCACTATTGGTGATCAATACCCTGAAAGTGCTGGAGCAGGAAGGACATATTACTTTTTCAGAAAGCATTTTTCTTCCAACGCAGGTAAGTTTTACGGTATCGAAAGAAACGCTTAACCAGTTTATGGAGAGTCATCCGGCTACAGAAGCGCTGGTAAAATGTTTGCTGCGTTCTTACCAGGGAATTATAGACAACCGGGTTTCTGTTTCCGAAAAAAGTCTGGCCTGGCTTTGTCACATGCCTGTTGAACAGGTGCAGCAACAACTGTTGCAACTGCAATCATTCGGCATCATTGAATACCTGCCGCAAAAAGATACACCCCAGATCCATTATTTACTGAACCGCGCACCCGCTGAATATCTCCACATTAACCAGGATAAATACCTGGATCGGAAAAAACAATTCACGGAAAGGGTAGAGAATATGATCCGGTATATTTCATTGACAGATCGATGCAGGAGCACCTATATTGCCAACTACTTCGGCGATCAGTCCAACAATGACTGCGGCTGGTGCGATAATTGCCTCGCCAAAAAAAGAAAAGCCATTTCGCCGGAAGATTTTCTGCAGATCGAGACGCAGATCAAACAACATCTCACCATACCTATCACAACAGAGGCGCTGATCAGTTCCCTGAAACAATACAGCAAGGAAAAAACCTGGGCCGTACTTGATTTTTTACTCTCTGAGCAAGTGATTGTGATTGATGAGCAGGGATATATCCGGGCGCCACAATAAAAAAATTTACCAACTGCTTTTCCGACGGCTTCTTCCGCCTAAACCCAGCGCTCCCAGTAAACTTCTGGTAATAACACTGGCTGCCGTTCGGCCTACCTGTTTCACCACCGGGTTATCAAAAAAACTTTCTTCTTTGGGAGCTTTTTTGTTTTGCGGAATTGCTGCTGCCTGTGTATTCTCTGCCGCTTCCTCCAGTTTGGCAGTAAGGATTTCGTAAGCACTTTCGCTATCTACTTCTTTCGCATACTTAGGCGATAGTTTACTGGCTGATACAATACCATGGATCTCATCATCTGTTAATACATCCATCCGGCTTCTGGGTGGGCAAAGCAGGGTATGCACCAGGGGGGTTGGAATTCCTTTTTCATTCAACAGGGTTACCAATGCCTCTCCGATCCCCATCTGCGTCAACAGTTCATCGGTCTGATAAAAATCTGTTTCCGGAAAATTCTCTGCTGCCTGTTTAATGGTCTTTCTGTCTGCTGCCGTAAAAGCGCGTAATGCATGCTGCACTTTTAATCCTAACTGACTCAAAATCGGGGCCGGAATATCCTGTGGATTCTGTGTACAGAAATAAATACCGATCCCTTTTGACCGGATCAGTTTGATCACGGTCTCCAGCTGCTCCATCAGCGCATCGGTAGCTTCTTTGAATACGAGGTGTGCTTCATCAATAAAGAGAATGAGTTTGGGTTTATCCAGATCGCCTTCTTCCGGACTGCTGGCATAGAGTTCTGCCAGTAATTGCAGCATAAATGTAGAAAAGAGTTTGGGCCGGTCCTGCATATCGGTTACGCGCAGTATATTGATCATACCCCGGCCATCATCGCTGATACGCATGAGATCTTCTACTTCAAAACTTTTCTCACCAAAAAAAACATCTGCACCCTGCTGCTGCAGTTCAATTACTTTACGCAGAATGGTTCCGGTGGAAGTGGTGGATATTTTACCATAGGATTTTTCCAACTCAGCTTTACCCTCATTGCCTGCATATTGCAATACTTTGATAAAATCTTTCAGATCCAGCAGCGGCATGGCATTGTCATCGCAGTACTTGAAGATCATGGCTACTACGCCGGATTGTGTATCATTCAATCCCAGGATCTTACTCAGCAGAACCGGCCCGAACTCGCTCACCGTAGCCCTCAAACGGATGCCCTTTTCATTACTCAATGTCATCAATTCTGTTGGGAAAGCAGCCGGCTGCCAATCTACCTGCAGGGTCTGGCAACGGTCTTTGATCTTATCATTACTGGCTCCGCTGGCTGCGATACCGCTCAGATCGCCTTTGATATCCATCAGCAATACCGGCACACTGTTATCGCTCAGGTGCTCGCTGATCATTTGCAGGGTCTTGGTTTTACCGGTTCCGGTAGCACCGGCAATTAATCCGTGGCGGTTCAGGGTACGCAGTGGCAGGAATACATCTGCACCTGCTACCACAGCGCCTTCCAGCATGGCAGTCCCAATTTTTACACGGTCGCCTTTGAACTGGTAACCGGTATTTACTGCCTGTAAAAAAGATTCGGGATTAGCCATAGTAACTAGTTTTAAAAAATGATCTGGTCTCTGACCTGCTGATAAATTTTATAATTCCTCTTCTCTTTCCAGCAACAATATCGCGCTTTGCGGCACAATGAAATACTTTTCTCCTTCATACATCACTTCGGTGGCGCCACCCAGCAGAAAAATAGCCAGATCACCTTCGCGCGCCTGCAATGGCACATATTTTACACTATCATCTTCCGATTTCCAGGGTTCATCGTCTACAGGCATGGGTATGGCATAACCCGGACCGGTTTTAATGATATAGCCCTGTTGCACTTTCTCTTTTTCCTGCACTCCCGGGGGCAGGTACAGACCGCTGGCTGTTTGTGCGTCCGCTTTGGAAGGGCGTATCAACACCCTGTCTCCGATCACGATCAGTTTCTTTAGCTTATTATCAGGTGTTAACAACATAGTTAGGTTCTTTACACAGCAATTTAAAACACAATTTTAGGTAATTCAGTTCTGTTTTACCTTTGCCTTATGAAAAAAAAGGGACTGATCGGCTTATTATCGCTTACCGTATACTGCCTGGTTGCTTTTACCTCCCCTCCCAAAACCTATTCAAAAGCCAAACTGGGCGAAAAACTGTTTCAGGAAAAGATCCTTTCCAAAGATTCTTCGATCAGTTGTGCCAGTTGTCATTTGCCAGACTATGGATTTTCAGATACCGTTGCTTTCAGTACGGGTATTTATGGCAGATCCACTACCCGCAATACACCGCCGGTACTGAACATGAAAAACCGGCCTTATTTTTTCTGGGATGGCAGGGCCGCATCGCTGGAGCAGCAATCGCTGATGCCCATCTCGCATCCGGATGAAATGGGTTTGCCGGTGAAAGAAGCTGTTGCGAGACTGAACAAAAACAAAACCTACCGTACTCTTTTTCTCAAAACATTCGGCTCTGTACCAACTGCCGCTAATCTGGCCGCAGCATTTGCTGCATTTGAAAAAACACTGGAAACAGACAGCAGTCGTTTTGTTCTCTCTTTCGACGACAGTACCCTGATGACCGAACAGGAAGAAAGAGGGCGTAAACTGTTTGTAAGCGAAAAAACAAAATGCTTCGACTGCCACCGCCGGCAGGATTTTACTACCGATGAGTTTTTCAATATCGGCTTGTACGATGGCAATCAGCTGAATGATCCGGGACGCTATAAGATCACCGGCAAAAAAGAAGACCTCGGCAAATTCAAAACACCTGGTTTACGCAATGTGGCCGTTACCGCACCCTATATGCATAACGGCATGTTTAAAACACTGGAGGAAGTGGTGGAATACTATAATAACCCCGGTGCTTTTGTACTGAACCCGATCAACATAGACAAAAGGCTGGAAGTACCGCTGGGATTAACGCGGCAGGAGAAGGCCGATCTGGTTGCTTTTCTGAAATGTCTGACCGATAAAAGATATGAGGCCCTGTTGAAATAAAACAGCCTGAGGCTGGTGTAGCTGTTTGGAAATGTTTAACTTTTCATTCTGAATACCGACCGATTTAACAAAAGATTGCGGCAACAGTAAGTGAATTGGCATTGTTTTATCTTTATTTCACGTTAAATACTTGATTACCATGGAAGACAAAAAGAACAAAATACTCTTATGCGAAGATGATACCAACCTGGGTATGGTATTAAAGAACTATCTGGAGTTGAACGAATATGATGTTACCCTGGAAAGAGACGGACGTTTGGGACTGGCCGCTTTTCAGCGCGAAAAATTTGATATCTGCCTGCTGGATGTGATGATGCCCAATATGGACGGATTTACCCTGGCAGAAGAGATCCGTGATGTAGACCCGGATATCCCCTTGTTTTTCCTCAGTGCCAAAACCATGAAGGATGATATTATACAGGGTTATAAACTAGGGGCCGATGATTATATCACCAAACCCTTCGATAGTGAAGTATTGCTGTTAAAGATCAAAGCCATCCTGAAAAGAAATGAAGAGGAGAACCGCGTCAGCGATAATATAGAATTTGATCTGGGCAAATACCATTTCAACCCCAAACTGCGCGAACTGAAGCATGACGGTTTAACGCAAACACTTTCTCCCAAAGAGAACGAATTGCTGAAAATGCTGGCAGAACATAAGAATGACCTGTTACCCCGCGAAAGAGCACTGAAAAAAATCTGGGGTAGTGATACCTATTTCAATGGCCGTAGTATGGATGTGTACATTGCCAAACTGCGTAAATACCTGAAAGAAGACAGCAATATCGAGATCGTGAATATTCACGGCAACGGTTTCCGCCTGGTAGCACCTTAATCTTACCTACTGATATAAAAAAATACCTCCATCTGCTGGAGGTATTTTTTTGCAGCAATGTCAACACTATCAAAAGATGAACACTGATAAGTCCGAACTATTAACTACTAACTATTAATTACTAACTAAATAACGTAGACTGATTCCCCGTAATCGGCGCCCGCCCCAGGTGCTCGTAGGCTTTGGCCGTTACTTCCCGCCCCCGTGGCGTGCGTTGTAAAAATCCTTCCTGAATCAAAAAGGGTTCGTACACTTCTTCCAGGGTGCCTGCTTCTTCGCCCACGGCAGTGGCAATAGTGGTTAAACCAACCGGACCACCTTTGAATTTATCGATGATGGCGGCGAGGATGCGATTATCCATTTCATCCAATCCATGCTCATCCACATTCAGTGCTTTTAAGGCGTGTTGGGTAATGCCCAGATCGATCTTACCATCGTTCAACACCTGCGCAAAATCGCGTACCCTTCTGAGCAGGCTATTGGCAATACGCGGTGTACCGCGGCTTCGTCTCGAAATTTCGAAAGAGGCATCTGTGGTGATATGGGTCTGCAGAATGGCGGCGCTTCTTTCAATGATCTTCTGCAAGGTATCTGACTGGTAATATTCCAGTCTTGATTTGATCCCGAAACGCGATAATAAAGGTGCCGTTAACAAACCACTGCGGGTGGTAGCGCCCACCAGTGTAAATGGATTCAGGTTGATCTGCACACTGCGGGCATTCGGACCGCTATCGATCATAATATCGATCCGGAAATCTTCCATGGCAGCGTATAGGTATTCTTCCACCACCGTACTTAAGCGGTGGATCTCATCAATGAACAAAACATCGTTGGGTTGCAGGTTGGTGAGCAGACCGGCCAGATCACCGGGTTTTTCAATCACCGGACCGGAAGTTTCTTTGATATTCACCCCCAGCTCATTGGCTACGATCCGGCTCAGGGTGGTTTTACCCAAACCGGGCGGACCATGAAACAGGATATGATCCAGTGCCTCACCCCTGATCTTGGCCGCTTTGATAAAGATGACCAGGTTCTCGATCAGTTGCGGCTGACCGGAGAAATCGTTGATCTCACTGGGACGTATCGTATTCTCAAATTCCTTATCTGCAGAAGTCAGATTCGAAGGATCGGTATGCAGGTTGGGGTTGGCCATAACGGTTCAAAACTACAAAATACAATCCATCCCCCGTTTGCAGAAAAGGGTGATCAAAAGGGGCGAAAAATATTTTTTCATAAATACTTGTATATACAAATGAAAACTCTTTATCTTTGTCCTGTCAATGAAAACATCAGAAAGCAAATTTTGCAGTTGCCTGTATTTTACCACCAATGCCCTGGCGCGTAAAGTGGAGAAGCTGGCGGTGGAGAGCTGGAAAAAGATCGGTCTGGCTCCCAGTCATGCCTATTTGCTGAAACTGGTGATAGAGGAACCGGGCATGCAGGCCGGTTTATTGGCGGAACAATTGCAGCTTACCCCCAGTACCATTACACGTTTGATTGAGAAACTGGAAGAGAAGAAACTGGTAACAAGGGTTACAGAAGGAAAAGCCACCAATGTATTTCCCACACTGAAAGCAAAAGAAATGAAACCCCAGATCAAACAATGTATTGAAGAATTTCATGAGAAGTATGTAAAGATCCTGGGTAAGGAAGAAAGCAAACAGTTTATTCAGAACATGAACACCATGGCAGATAAGTTATAATTTTTTTTCATTCAACATTTGTATATACAAATATTAATTACACCTAAACCTATCGTATGAAGTACACATTAACCGGCGGAGCCGGAAACATTACCCGTCCCCTCGCACTGGCTTTGTTGCAGGCAGGACATACTGTAACCGTCATTGGTCGTGATGCAGCCAAACTCAAAGAACTCACTGATGCCGGTGCCATCGCCGCTATTGGATCGGTAGAAGATGTATCCTTTCTGACAAATGCATTCCGGGGAGCCGATGCCTTGTATACCATGGTGCCTCCCACGCATGCAGCAACTGACTGGAAAGCCTATATTGGTCTGATCGGTCAGAACTATGCCACTGCCATAACCGCAGCGGGTGTGAAACAAGTGGTGAACCTGAGTAGTGTGGGTGCGCATTTACCCGATGGTGTTGGGCCTGTTAGCGGCTTGCATCGCGCGGAGAAAGCGTTGAATACGCTGACGGATGTCAATATTCTGCATCTGCGCCCGGCTTATTTCTTCCAGAACCTGCTAGCCAATATTCCATTGGTTAAGGGCATGGGTATCATTGGCGCCAACTTCTCTGCCGCTGCGGGTAAATTCCCGATAGTAGCAACGGATGATATTGCGGCCGTTGCTGCGGAAGCTTTATTATCATTAGACTTTCAGGGTCATACCATCCGCTATATCGCCAGTGATGAAACGGGAACAGACCAGATCGCACAAGTACTGGGAGCCGCTATTGGCAAACCAGATCTGGTCTGGGTAAAATTTACCGATGAACAGGCACTGGGCGGAATGATACAGGCAGGTTTACCGGAAGAAGTAGCGAAGAACTATGCCGAAATGAACCACGCCATTGATACCGGCAATATGTATGCAGATTATTTCAAGCACAAACCTGCACTGGGTAAAATCAAACTCACTGATTTTGCGAAGGTATTTGCAACAGTATATGCAGCGGGTTAATGACAGAACGAAAGGCACAAAATATTATTTACAATAAAATAAAAGTAAGCATGTCAAAAAAAATCGCATTGGTAACCGGTGCCAATAAAGGCATCGGATTCGAAACCGCTCGTCAACTGGGCAAACAGGGTATTACGGTTATTGCAGCCGCCCGTAACAAGGAAAACGGCATCAAAGCTGTTGAACAACTGAAAGCAGAAGGAATTGATGCAGAGTTTTTGCAACTGGATGTAGACAAAGAGCAGGAGATCCGTTTTGCCTATGACTATATTCTGAACCGTTATGGCAAACTGGATATTCTCGTAAACAACGCTGGTATTCAGATAGAAAGTAATGAATGGAGTATCAATACCGCTGAGACAATTGATGATAAAGTGTTACGCCAAACCTTTGACACTAATTTTATCAACGTGGTAAAACTCACCAATACCCTGTTGCCTCTTATCAAAAAAAGTGACGAAGGCAGAATTGTAAATCTGAGCAGTATTCTTGGATCGCTGAATCTTCATGCCGACAGCAGCTCTCCTATTTACGGATCAAAACTCTTTGCCTACGATGCCTCCAAAACAGCGCTCAATGCCTATACCGTACATTTAGCAGCTTCTTTGAGCGGCACTAAGGTCAAAGTAAACTCCGCTCACCCGGGTTGGGTAAAAACAGATATGGGTTCGGAGGCAGCACCCATGCATGTGATAGACGGCGCCAAAACTTCTGTAGAACTGGCCTTGCTGAAAGAAGACGGTCCTACCGGCAAATACATCCACCTCGGAGCGGAACTTCCCTGGTAAACAAATCTGTACAAGCAAGCAATCAATCGGGGCAGGAATATTCCTGCCCTTTTTCTATTTTTAATGCATGGATCTACAAAGTTTCAGGGAGAGCCTGCAGGATGCAGAACCGCCTTCAGCACTCAACATAGTACTCCGTTCTTTATGGTACGATGCAAAAGGCAACTGGCACAAAGCACACGACCTCATCAACGACCTGACCGATCCGGATGCGGCCCATGTTCACGCATACCTGCACCGCAAAGAAGGCGATGCGGGTAATGCCAGTTATTGGTACAGCAGGGCCGGACAATCTCCCTGCAACAGTTCTCTGCAAGACGAATGGGAAGAACTGGTACAACGATACACTGCAAAATAGTGACGCTTATTTTCCGGCATGGGCCATCATACCCAGTATGAGATCGGGATCAGGACAATTAGCGAGGTATTGCGCCCGTTTACTAAACTGACAAACACCCGGATAATCTCCTTTTTTACCTTCCAGATCTATCACCAGTTGAAAGTGGAGATGTGGCGGCCAATGGCCATTCTCTGCCGGTTCCCCAAAATGAGCGATCCCTTCTCCGGAACGGATGGGTTGGCCTTCTGCAAGACCCGTCAGATCCTGTAAAGAGAGATGGCCATATAATGTGTGAAACTGAAAACCATCCAGTTGGTGCTGCAGAATAATGGTGGCGCCATAATCACCATACTGATCATTAAAAGCAAAACTGTGTACGATTCCGTCCAACGGAGCAAAAACTGCTGTACCGGCCGTTCCCCAGATATCTACGCCCAGGTGCAGGCGGCGGGGTTCTTCGCCATCGGGTGCATCAAATACACGGCTTCTGCTGTACACAGTTCTATGTTCATCATAACCGCCAATACCGTATAAAGCACCGGCAGTACTTCGCTCTGCATCCACATAGGCCGAGAAAAGTTCCGTATTCTCTACCATGTTTGCGGTAAGTATTGTATTCGCTTCTGTAAAATCCAGTAGCAACAACTTATCAGTACCTGCATTAAAAGGTACTACCGGTTGAAAAGTGCCCTGGTATTTTTTCAGTATCTCTGTCAGCATGGGCTAAAGTTACTACCGCTGAAAAGAATATTCATGTCGCTGGATCCATTTTTCTTCTCCCTCAAAACGAACATCTTTTCTGATCACAATCAGATTTTTGCCAAAAGTATAGGTATTACGCAGGATAGCCGATTTGTGATCATTGCCATCCTTTCCTGCTTTTTCTGTTACCAATTGCAGACTACCATCAGGCAGTATTTCTTTCTTTACAAGTTTTGCCCCGTTGAAAAAAGTTCCCTTTACATCAATCAACAGCGTATCGGTCTGGTTGGCTTTGGGTTCATCCGGATATTCGAGTGAGCGGATCAACAGACCTTCACTATTACGCAGCGTAATCCGGGCCGGCATGGTATACGGTTTGCCTGATGAATAATCGAGATACGTTAAGGTTCCCTTCATCTGTCCAAAAGCCTGGGAAAAATCAGCCCCAGTAACAGAAGGAGCTGGCTGCGCGGTTACCCCGACCGAAAGCAACAGCATTAGTGCAGAGAGTATGTTTCGCATATTTTTTTCATTGTAACAACAAAGCCGCTGAAAGGTTTCAGCGGCTTTGAAAGCGGTGATAGATTTTATTTCAATTGCTTCAGTATCTCTTCTATTGCCCTGTCCAGTTGCGGATCGCGTTTGTTGATACGATCCTCGAAATTCATTCCTACCTGAATATCCGGATCCACTCCGGTCAGTTCCAGGTCCTTGCCATCAATACTGTAACAACCCCAACCTGGCAGGCGTACAAAAGAACCATCTACCAATCCGGCACCACTGGTAAAAATGATCCAGCGGTACGTACCGGTTCCAATGATCTTACCCAGCTTCAGCGCTTTAAAACCGGCAGCAGTTACTTCTGCATCACTCAACGACTGTTCGTTGATGAGGAGTACAATGGGTTTGTCTGCCGGTCCAAAATTAGATTGCGGAGACAATTTACCTTCCCTGTACTTCCAGTTCAGGTAAGTGCGCTGGCTCAGGAATTTCAGCACTTCATCATGCACATTACCACCGGTATTATAACGCAGGTCAAGGATCATGGCATCTTTCCGGTAAAAATCCTGTGTCATATCGATCAGGAATTTTTCCAGTTCTTCCGTTCCCATATTTTTCATGCAGTGGTAGGCGATGCGGTTATTACTTTTATCATCCACCCGTTTCTGGTTAGTATCGATCCAATCATCGTACAGATTCGCAAACAGAGACGGCTGCGGATGGACCTTGACCTCTACCATTTCTGTACCCCGACGGAAACCCAGTTTGATCTCCCGATCCAGAGAAGGCCTGCTGAAATACATATTACGATCGAGCTGGGTATTCACCTCTTCGTCATCCACTTTCACCAGCACATCTCCCGGACGCACATCGATGGATTTTTTATCTGCATTGGTTCTGGCTACAACGGATTTTACTTTGTAGGGATCTTCATTTTCAAACAGGATACCTGTTTCCATGGTACGGTTAGAGAGACTGATATTTTCATCGTCCCCAAACGTACTGAATCCCTGGTGCGAGGAGTTCAACTCACCCAGCATATCGTTCAGCATCACACGCAGGTCTGAACGGCTGTTGAGGTAAGGAATGAAAGCGGCATATTTTTTCTTTGTAGCCACCCAGTCTAATCCGTGAAATTTCTCATCGTAAAAATTCTGTTCTACCTGTGCCCAGGTTTCTGCAAAGATCTGTGCAAACTCTGCGATCAGGTTACGGCGGAAAGTGTGGGTGATGGAAACCGGATCTACCTTGTTGGCATCCAGGTTCAGTTTAAAGAGATTACCATTCATCAGCACCATACTCTTATCGCCCGCGGCGGCATAATCGAAACCGAAGGCATCGGCGCCGGTAATTTTTTCTGTTTTGGGAGTTTCAAAAGGCTCCAGGGTGGTTTTCCATAAAGCACCGCGGCCCTCTGCATGGTTACTCGCAAATAAGACCGTGGTCTTTTCTCCTTTCTGCAAGACCGTCAGCAGGTATTGCGATCCAAAATCAGGACCGATCTGCTCCAGCCTGTCCATGATCCGGGTCAGATCCACTTTGATCGGCACCACTGCTGCCTCTTTTTTGCTGGTATCTTTTTTCTCAACGGCAAAGAGTTCGTTGTATTTATCGCTGCGGAAAGGATCATCGAGTTTTTCCAATGGCATGCGGTAGATCCTCGGATTCTGCGGACCAAAAGGATAGGAAGGTTTGGTACGGGCCGAATTAAAATAGATATACTTACCATCTGGCGACCATACCGGATTTGATTCAGATACACCGGTATTGGTCAACTGAATGGTTTTATTGTCTTTCAGGTGATGGATGAACAGATCCTGCTCAAAATTGCGAACGGCCGTAAAGAATACATATTCTTCATTAGGCGAAAATCCGGGATCAGAATTCTGGAAGGCCCAGATCTCATCTTTTACCAGGGTTTTGGTTTCCCATGTTTTCAGATCAAGCAAACGCACTTCATCCCTGCCGCTCAGGAATACGGCTTTGGATTTGCTTTTATTCAACACTACCGAACGGTTATCTTTTTGATCGCTGGTGATCTGTTTGATACCTGCACTGCCATCTGCTGCAACCGTATACAGGTTCAGGTAACCATCGGCGGTTTGGTTAAAGAGCAGGGTTTTATTATCGCTCAGCCATTTTACTTCTCTGGCACGTTCTGCATTTTTTTGGTTGATCTGTTTGATGAATTTACCATCCACATCACTTACAAAAATTTCACCACGGGAAGTGAAAGCAATTTTCTTGCCATCGGGCGAAATATCGAAGTTGCTGATATTGGATCTTACCTGGTAATCCTTATCTGCCGCAAGAATATTATTACGCAGCAGTTTAATTTCCAGCTTCTGCGAACGTTTGCCCGCCACATCATATAACCAGAGCTGGTAATCTTTTTCAAATACCACTTTCCCACCATTGGCATTTACCATGGGAGCTTTGATAGAAGTAGGAAAACGCGTTAAAGCTGTTTTCTTCCCTTTCTCAAATGTGTAGAGATTGTATTCGCCATTGGCTTCATCGGAAATAAAATAGATATTTCCGGATTTATCTATCGACACCGCAAAATCCTTTCCTTCCCAGTTGGTGTGTTTGGTATAGGTTTTGGTTTTGGTATTGTAAGACTGTACCTCCGGATTGAACGGTCCTTTGTAACGCTTACGCGCTGCCTGGCTGCTACTCTCCCAGGTATCGTTGAAATAGATATCGCCACTATTGGGGTGTTCGAACAGTCCATGATCCAGCATAAAGAAATGATCGCCGAACAGGCGCCTGGGTGTGCTGCCAGCAAGGTCTACTGTGTATCCTGATTGTTGTCCCGCACGGTTGGAAGTGAAATAGATCCGGCGGCTATCCCAGCTCCAGCTGTTCACATCATCGTTACCGCTGTGAAAAGTGAGCTGTTTGATCTCACCACCCGCCAGTGGCATCAGATATACATCAGGATTACCCATCTGTCTTCCGGTAAATGCCACCCATTGGCCATCGGGAGAGATCCGGGCATTGGTTTCGTAACCCTGCATAGCCGTTAACCGAACGGCTTCGCCATTGGCTACAGACGCTTTCCAGAGATCGCCTTCAAAGCTGAAGACTACGGTTTGTCCGTCAGGACTTAAACTAGGGGAAGATAAAAAATAAGACCCCGGTTGTTGGGCTTGAATACCCTGATAAAACCAGCAGCTAACTGCCAGCAGGAGCAACTTTCTCATTCAGTCATTTTTTGTGACAGACAAGATAAGCAACCCCGGGGTGATTTAAAAAGAGGAGTTTTATAAACGGTGGGAATTGATGGTAAAACTTTTGGAAAGTTTTAAACTTTCCAAAAGTTCAACAGTTTCTTTACTGGAAACTGGCCTGTTTGCTCCCCCTGCGGTCTATCACCAGTTTTTTGGTTCTGGTAGCTGGCGTGGCCTGTTTAATGGCGCTGAGTTCGGCCTGTTGGGCACGGTCGGTTTCACGTAATGTTTTTACTTCGGTCTGTAACTGGTGAATATGTTTTTCCATCAGTTCCAGTTTCACTTTCAGGTTTTGCTGCGCAGAATCGTTGTGGTTATTCGCTTTCGCAGCATTCATGAAAAGTGCACCGGTTAGTACAGCAATGAGTGTAAAGCTTCTCTTCATTATACGGAGTTTTAGTTTGAATACTTTTGAAAGTTCTAAACTTTCCAAAAGTTTAGAACTAAATAACTACATTGATCATCTTCCCTTTTACAAAAATGAATTTCTTCAAAGGTTTGCCCTCCATCCATTTCTGCACCAGTTCGTTTGCCATGGCAATTTCCTGAACCTGCTCGGGACTTGCATCTAAAGCAATGTTAATATTGGTTCGCACTTTCCCGTTAATGCTCACCGGATATTCTTTCGAAGATTCAATTGTATATTTTTCTTCATATTTAGGAAATGCGGCATCCAGCACAGAATTTGGGTTGCCAAGGGCTTTCCAGAGCTCTTCGCTGATATGTGGCGCATAAGAAGTGACCATAATTACCAATGGTTCCAGTATTTCTCGCTTATGGCATTTCAGATCGGCCAGTTCATTTACGCAGATCATAAAGGCACTCACCGCTGTGTTAAAACTGAAACGTTCGGTATCTTCTTCTATTTTTCGGATGGTGCGGTGTAATACTTTCAGCTCTTCAGCAGTAGCTTTTTCTTCGGTCCAGATTTTACCCTTCACTTCATCAAAGAATAAACGCCAGAGTTTTTTGAGGAAACGGTGTACCCCTTCAATGCCCTTGGTATCCCAGGGTTTACTCTGGTCTACCGGACCGAGGAACATTTCGTACATACGGAAAGTATCGGCGCCGAATTTTTCAACAAGCACATCGGGATTGACGGTGTTGAATTTTGATTTGGACATTTTCTCTACTTCTGAACCGCAGATGTATTTGCCAGTATTCCCGACTGTTATATCTTTTGTCGAGAAATTGAGATCGTTCAAAATAAAAATGGAGTTATTATAATCTGCTTTCCAACTCCGGAAGGCATAAAAATCGAGTTCTACTCCATCAACGATATTAACATCAACATGAATTTGCTGAAACTGTGCATTAGGATCCCAAGGCATAAATCTGACACTATTTCCTAGCTCCATCTTAAGTGCTTCATCAATTCTTCCGACTACAATTTCTTTCAAGCCTAATTCTTGACCATTCAGTCTATCAAGAATATCCTTAGAAATAAAGACTTGAGGAATATTTGACTTTTCAACTGTTACTTCTGACCCTATATACATAGGTACTCTATATACAAACCTCGAACTCCCCTGTATCATCCCCTGGTTCAATAACTTCCGGAAGGGTTCATCAAAACCGATATGTCCCAGATCGTATAAGGCTTTGGTCCACATACGGCTGTACAGTAAGTGCCCCACCGCATGTTCAGTTCCGCCAATGTAGAGGTCTACCTGGTTCCAGTAATCGCTTACTTTGCGGTCGCAGAAACTGTCGGTATTATGAGGGTCCATGTAGCGGAGAAAATACCAGCTGCTGCCGGCATAACCGGGCATGGTATTCGTTTCCAGTTCTTTGGCTACCCAGTCAGGAATATTGGCCAGCGGCCCCTCGCCTTCCGGACCGGGACTATAACTTTCTACCTCGGGTAACAACAAAGGCAATTCGGTTTCGCTTAAAGGAACGGCCACACCATTTTTCCACTGGATCGGGAAAGGTTCCCCCCAATAACGCTGGCGGCTGAAAGCGGCATCGCGCATTTTGTAGTTCACTTTCTTTTTACCGATACCCATTTCTTCCAGCTTCGCGTTTACGATACCGATGGCATCGCGCATCACCACCCCATTCAGAAACTCACTGTTCTCCAGTTGGGCATCTTTGGTGGGATTGGCATCTACGCCATTATAATGCTCGCCAATAATATTGGTGATGGGAATATTGAAATGTTTGGCAAACTTATGGTCGCGCTCATCGCCACAGGGTACACCCATGATGGCGCCGGTTCCGTAACCGGCCAGCACGTATTCAGAGATCCAGATCGGGATCTGTTTGCCGTTGAACGGATTTACCGCATAAGCCCCGGTAAAACAACCGCTGATCTTTTTCTCCGCCTGCCTTTCGCGGTCGCTGCGGCTTTTTACGTAAGTGATATATTCTTCTACCGCCTGCTTTTGTTCTGCAGTGGTAATGGTGGCAATCAGTTCATGTTCGGGTGCAATGACCATGAAATCTACCCCGAAAATAGTATCGGGACGGGTGGTGTAAACTGTGAGTGGTGAGTGGTGAGTAGTAAGTTGCTCACTCACGCCTGACGACTCACGACTCACGATATGACTCACTATCACAAAATCGATCTCCGCACCATAGGATTTGCCGATCCAGTTGGTCTGCATTTCTTTCATGGCTTCAGAGAACTCGATGGTTTCGAGACCTTCCAGTAAACGGTCGGCATATTCGGTAATGCGCAGGTACCATTGGCGCAATTTCTTTTTTACAACAGGATGTCCGCCGCGCTCACTTACCCCGTTCACCACTTCATCATTGGCCAGCACCGTTCCCAGCGCTTCGCACCAGTTCACTTCGCCATAACCGCAAAAGGCAAGGCGGTAGTTCATCAGTATATCCTGCTTTTCTTTTTCACTGAAAGCTTTCCACTCGGCGGCTGTAAACCGAACAGATGTATCACCCGGACATTCATGTGCCGCATTGCCATTTTTCTCAAATTCCGCCACCAACTGTGTTAAGCTTTCCGCTTTCCTTGTTGCGCGGTTGAAAAAACTATGGAAGAGCTGGAGAAAGATCCACTGTGTCCATTTATAGTAACCCGGTTCGCAGGTGCGTACTTCGCGGTCCCAATCGTAGCAGAACCCGATATTGTCTAACTGTTTGCGGAAAGTATCAATATTCTGTGCCGTGCTTTTTGCCGGATGCACGCCATGCTCAATGGCATATTGTTCTGCGGGCAACCCAAAAGCATCGTACCCCATTGGGTGTAATACGTTAAACCCTTTCAGTCTTTTGTAACGGCTGTAAATATCAGAAGCGATATACCCCAACGGATGCCCCACATGCAAACCCGCACCGCTTGGATAAGGGAACATATCCAGCACATAACATTTGGGCTTGGTAAAGTCATTTTTCACTTTGTAGGCGCCGTTTTCTTTCCATTGTGACTGCCATTCTTTTTCAATTTTCCTGAAATCGTATTCCATATTCGTTCTTCCGTTAAAAGGAGTTTTTATTGCGCTTTTGTCCCAATCATTGAAGATCGATAGTGAGGTCAGATGCTGTCACTTTTTCTTACTTCGTTATTCGATATTCCCTGATCGATATTCGGCATTCCTGCGATATTTCTGCCGTACAAGTGTGCGACCTGTCTGCCGACAGGCAGGCGCAACAACAGCTGATTAGGGTACCGGTGCCGGGCTCAAAACAATCCTAACAATTCTTTAACCCTATTCCGGCGGGAATGCGCTATTTTTCAACAGCAAAATGATCGTTAGCGTGGCTGCAAATGTAAGTCTTTAGGCTTCAAAACCGTACATTTGCCATAGTACCGACCCCGTTTGCGGGACCAAACACCTTAAATTTTTTGAAAGAATGGCAGTTATCGGAAAATCATCCATGAAACGCAGCAAACCCAATTATATCTATAGCATTATTGGTGTGGCGCTGGTATTACTGATCATGGGTATCATGGGTTGGTTCTTTCTTAACATCAACTCCGTGGGTAATGCTTTTAAGGAAGATATCCGCCTGAGTGCTTATCTGCGTACACAGAACAAGGATACGATCGGGCAGATCCAGCAGTATATTGCCCGCCAGCCTTTTGCCAAGAATGTAACTTATGTAGACAAGGTTGCTGCCAGACAGATCTGGAACAGTGAGAACAATGAAGACTGGGCACAGATCTTAAAAGACAATCCCTTACCCGAGAGCATTGATTTTTATGCCCGGGCCGAATACGTGAACAGCGACAGCCTGAACCGGATCTCTGCCAGTCTGATGGCAGTTTACGGCGACCAGATCACCGACCTCAAATACCCCTCGAAGCTGGTGAATAACTTAAACGAGCGGGCTTCCAAAATTGGCCTGGTGTTCCTGGTGGTGGCCATTATTTTATGCCTGATCGTAACTTTCAGCATCGACAATACCATCCGTTTGGCCATGTTCAGTAACCGTTTCCTCATCAAAACCATGCAGATGGTGGGGGCCACACGCGGTTTTATTGTAAAACCCTTGAATATTCGGGCATTGATCAACGGACTGATCAGTTCGGGTATCGCTATTGTGCTACTGTTCTTCATCATTACCTGGGCCGAGAACCAGTTCGAACCCCTGAAAGCGGTACGCGATACCAAACTCACTATCAGCTTATTCGGTGGATTGATACTGCTGGGTATCGGGATTTCGGTTTACAGTACCCACAGGAGTGTGATGAAATACCTGAAAATGAAACTCGACGACTTATATTAGGAGTTTGGTGTTTGGTGTTTGGAGTTATTTTTCCTTCAACCCCAAACTCCAAACCCCAAACCCCAAACTAAAAATTCCTATCTTACAAACTTTAGAAATCAATACCATGAGCGAGCAAAAACAAAATGTGAATTCTACCTTATTTGCCAGGGAAAACTATACCTGGATGTTGATTGGCGGTGTGATCATGGCCCTTGGCCTGTTTCTGATGAGTGGTGGTAAAAGCGCCGATCCCAAAGTATTTGATACTACCGAAGTATATGGTACTACCCGCATTACCATTGCACCTATACTGATTGTGTTGGGATTGTTAGTAGAGGTTTATGCTATTTTTAAGAAGCCGAAAGCGGCGTAAGGCAGGGCGTGAATCGTGAGACGTGAGTTAGGAACGCTGTTCTCGAATGATATTACTATTTACTAAGCGGTGCGAAGCCGCTTTTTTAATGAGTGAATGAGTGATTGAGTGCATGAGCGAATGGAACTTTTCTTTAGTTGCCATCTGCTATTCTTAACATTCACTCAATCGCTCATTCACTCATTCACTCATTGAATCAAAAGACATGACAATTTTTCAAGCCGTGGTAATTGCCATTGTGGAAGGCCTTACCGAATTTTTACCGATTTCTTCTACCGGGCACATGATCATTGCCAGTTCCTTTCTGCATATTGCAGCAGATCCCTTTACCAAATTATTTGAAGTAGCCATTCAGCTGGGAGCCATTCTTTCGGTAGTAGTGTTGTACTGGAAAAAATTCTTCCCCCTGAACCGGTTTAATTTTTATATCAAACTGATCGTGGCCGTATTGCCGGCACTTGCCCTTGGTGCTGTTTTTTCTGATAAGATTGATGAGCTGCTGGAAAGTCCGCTAACCGTTTCCATTACCATGCTGCTGGGCGGTTTCATCCTCCTCTTCATCGACAAACTTTTTCAGCAGCCTACCGTAGAAAAAGAAGAAAATATCAGTCTGGCCAAAGCTTTTACCATTGGCATCTGGCAATGTGTGGCCATGCTGCCCGGCGTTAGCCGGAGTGCTGCGAGCATTATAGGTGGTATGCAGCAGAAACTGACACGTAACCTTGCTGCTGAATTCTCCTTTTTCCTGGCCGTACCCACCATGGCAGCCGCTACCGGTTATAAACTGCTGAAAGCCTACCAGGATACCCCTGAATTACTCTTTAACCAGGATAACCTCATCGCATTGGCCGTAGGTAATGCCGTGGCTTTTGTAGTTGCCCTGCTGGCTATCAAATTCTTCATTGGTTTTCTGCAGAAACACGGTTTCCGGCTCTTTGGCTGGTATCGGGTAATTGCTGGAACCGTGTTATTGGTGCTTGTACTGACAGGATATTTCAAATAATTAGCAATTAAAAATTAATAATTAAAAATTGGGGGACTGGGTGTACAACCACTGGGCAAGCTCATTGGTGAGGAATAAGCCTGCGCATGTCAGAAATAATTCTTAATTTTTAATTTCTAATTTTTAATCCCTCACCATGAAGACTGCGCCAAAGAAAGTCATCAACGGCTGGGCCATGTACGACTGGGCCAACAGTGTGTACAACCTGGTAATCACTTCCACCATTTTTCCGGCCTATTACGAAGCGGTAACGGGAGATGGCAATGATGCTACTTCCAACGATTCCGTGGTGCTGTTTGGAAGGGAGTTTGTGAATACCTCCCTCTACAATTATGCCCTGGGCATCGCTTTCCTGATAGTAGCATTCATGTCGCCACTGCTCTCATCCATTGCAGATTATAAGGGCAATAAGAAAAAATTCCTGTTCTTTTTCTGCACGCTGGGTAGTATTGGCTGCAGTGCCCTGTATTTCTTCGACAAAAACAACCTAGCCTATGGTCTGCTCTGTCTCATCATTGCCTGTATCGGTTTCTGGAGCAGCCTGGTATTCTATAATTCCTATCTGCCCGAGATTGCGGCACCGGAAGACCAGGACCGGGTTAGTGCCAAAGGTTTTGCCATGGGGTATACCGGCAGTGTGATCCTGCAGATCGTTTGTTTTGTATTTGTATTAAAACCTGAATTGTTCGGCATTACCGTAGGCAAAGCATCGCAGATCTCTTTTCTGCTGGTAGGGATCTGGTGGTGGGGTTTCGGACAACTGGCACTGAGCCGTTTACCCAAGGGAGCCCCGATTGCTACCGCCCATGACCGAGGTAGTGTTTTTACCCATGGGTATAAGGAACTGAATAAAGTATGGCAGCAACTGAAACACATGCCGGTACTGAAACGGTATCTGGGTGCGTTCTTCTTTTACAATATGGGTGTACAAACGGTGATGCTGGCGGCCACTCTGTATGGCAAAAGCGAATTGAATATCCCAACCCCTAAACTGATCATTGCCATCCTGATCATTCAGCTGGTAGCCATTCCGGGGGCATTTCTCATCGCTAAACTTTCCAACAAAATAGGCAACTTCCGGGCATTGATGATCACGATTTCTTTCTGGATCATTCTTTGTGTAATCGGTTATTTATTGCCAAGAGATGGCGTGAATGAGTTTTATGGTCTGGCCGTGTTGGTAGGATTTGTGATGGGCGGGATCCAATCGCTCAGTCGCAGTACCTATGCCAAACTGATGCCGGAAACACAAGACACCACTTCCTTCTTCAGTTTTTATGATGTAACCGAAAAAATAGCCATCGTTATCGGCATGTTCAGTTTCGGGTATATCAATGAGCTCAGCGGATCGCAGCGCAATTCGGTACTGGCATTGGTGGTTTTCTTTGCCATCGGCCTGGTATTGCTGATCTTTGCATCTGTTACCAAACACAAACCTGCACAAGTGAATTAGTATGAAACTGCATACCATCAACACCGGTTATTTTAAGTTGGATGGCGGCGCTATGTTTGGCGTGGTACCCAAAAGCATGTGGAACAAACTGAACCCCGCAGACGAGAACAATATGTGCTCCTGGGCTTTGCGTTGTTTATTGATTGAAGACGGCAACCGGCTGATACTGGTAGATAACGGCATGGGCAATAAACAGGATGCCAAATTCTTCGGACATTATTACCTGCACGGCAATGATACCCTGGAGCGTTCACTGGCCCAACTGGGCTTCAGTAAAGCGGATATCACCGATGTTTTTTTAACGCATCTCCACTTCGACCATTGTGGTGGCAGTATTGTTCGGGAAGAGGGGCTGCTGGTGCCTGCTTTCCCCAATGCCGTATACTGGAGCAATGAGGACCACTGGTTATGGGCCACGGTACCCAACGACAGAGAAAAAGCCTCTTTTCTGAAGGAGAATATCTTACCCATCAAAGAAAGCGGGCAGCTTCAGTTTGTGCAGGTACCTGATAAGGGCCTGGCTCCCAACGGCAAGCTTAGCAGTACTCCTTTTACAGACAATATCTCGATCCGTTTTGTGAACGGCCATACAGATAAAATGATGCTGCCTCAGATCAGCTACCAGGGTAAAACGCTGGTTTATATGGCCGACCTCCTGCCTTCGGTAGGGCATATTCCCTTGCCATATGTGATGGCCTATGATATGTTCCCGCTTACTACCCTCCAGGAGAAAAAGACCTTTCTGCAGGAAGCGGTAGACAATGACTTTATCCTCTATTTTGAGCACGATCCGGAGAATGAATGTTGTACCCTCCACAATACCGAAAAAGGTATCCGCCCCAAAGAGGTATGCAGGCTTTCAGAGCTGTAGCACTACAGACTGTAGGATTTGTCTACGTAAATTTTCAGTTATATCACCCGCCAGATTCAGTGATTTTTATGCGGTTTGGGAGCCTTGGTTACCTAATTTGGGGTGCAGGAATTGTCCCCCAACAAAACCAATATCCAATGTCCAGGAACCAAATCGCATGCTGCCCCGGCTGTGGCGGGCGCATCCCTTTCAAGAAATTTGTACAGCTGAATAATTTTTCAGTGACCAATTGCGGTACCTGTAATGCCCGTATTGAGATCTCCAACAGAACTGCCAATGCCATCATAGCAGCTGTTTCGGGTGTGGTTTCCGCAGCCTCCATTGTAATAGGCGCCTATATCGGCCAGAAAGATTATCAATCGCTGGTAGGAGGGTTATTCGGCGGACTGAGTGTAGCAACAATAATTATAGTGGCTATCTGTATGTATGCCTACCGGCACTCGCAATTGAACAGAATACACCTGGATTGATAGCACATACGACAACTCCTACCGGAAACTGATCATGGAGCTAAGCGGATACCGCAGGTTACGGTATTGCATCATGTCAACTTTTACACTACCCACAACAATCGGACTTTCGATCCGCAATGGAATGTGGTTGGCATCATCGCTCACCCATACCGTCATTTTTTCGCCACCTTCAAACAGGGTTCCTTTTACCAGTAAGGGTTTGAATTTAATAGCCCTGAACTTTCCATACTTGGTTTTTACTTCTTCCTTACCCAGGTATTTGATGTAGAGATTAAAAACCTCATTATCAAGAAACATTGAGAACGGGATCTTGTCTTCCGGTTTGTATTTACTGAAATCGATATTACGGGCATAATAGATAGAACTCAACACATCCTGGATACAGGTAGGGATCTTGAACACGCCATCTGTTGTTACAGCTGTATTGGTCTGGTAATTGAAACTGATATTCTCATATTTCTTGAAACTGCCTTCACTCACGTTCCGGATAAACTTCAGGGGTTTTAAGGTAGCTGTATCTATATAACTTTCGTAACGGTCGCGTACTTTGAAAATCCAATCATAGCTTGGGTTTGAGTTACCCACGCCCACTACATGGTAAACGGGTCTGTTATTGAGATGCGTCTGGGTTACCGTAAAATTAGCTGTACCGGAGTTGATGTATAATCCCACTACCGAATAAAATACATTGTAGGAGATATTCTCCCCATCTTCGAAAGCCAGGTTGCGGATACCACCACAGAATTCCGATGCTGTTGAAGCCGGTTGCCAGCTAACGGCAGTGATCAATACGAAAAGAAGAACGATCTTTTTCAAATCCAGGTCTTATTTATTTCTGAACAATCTGATTCCCAGCAAAAACAGGCTTCCACCAATAGCCGGAATGATGAGGTTAATGATCCAGATGCCGGCGGCAGTAGCAATGATACCCACGGTATTGGCACTCAGCAAACCAAACAACTGCAAACTCACT
This sequence comes from Caulobacter sp. UNC279MFTsu5.1, assembly GCA_943369185.1. Classification (GTDB taxonomy): domain Bacteria; phylum Bacteroidota; class Bacteroidia; order Chitinophagales; family Chitinophagaceae; genus Sediminibacterium. The sequence goes on from CALRMK020000001.1 coordinate 389,615, forward strand.
TTACCCCTGAAGCCCAACTCAGCCAATGCAATAGTGGGCACTATGGCCAACACCAGAAACATCACCGATACCAGACTGGCCGCTTCCAGCCAGGGAATGTTTACCTCGAACACCTGTAACAATAACACATATTGTACCACAAATACAACGTAGCGGAACATAGAAAGTAACAGGATAATTGTTAATTCTTTCCAGTGAAAATCTTCCAGCTTCTGTACAAAGAACTTGTGTTTGGCTATCCAGGGTATCTTTTCCAGCAACTGTACACACCAGGATAACCGGAAATACAGCAGAATAAAAAGAAAAATACCGATGGTGATGATATACAATAAACCATCCAGCCAGAAAACAGAAAGCCCTTCCAGGTGATGACTGTTATCCAGTATATATATGCGAAGGTACAGCAGTGAGCATAAACCCGCCACAAAAGTGACAATGATCTGGCTCATACTACCCACTACCGATAACAGGATCCCTCTTAAACGGTTCCCCTCATCCAGAAACAAGGCACGGCCTGCCGATTCGCCCACGCGGTTCAGGGTATTAAAACCCAGCGCCTGACCGGAAAATACCGCCCGGAATGCCCGGCCAAATGACACTTGTTGCACCCCTTTTACCAGCAATTGCCATTTTCGGGCCTCAATACCCCAGTTCAGGAACATCAGCAGCATAACAACTACGAATTTTTCCAGCTGAGGTCCACTGAACGCCGCGAGGATCAATCTCCAGGACTGCTGCACATCTCCCTGCTCCTGTACCTGCCGGTAAATGGAATACGACAGCCACACGAAGAGCACGGGCCCTACAAAATAGTTGAGAAATATTTTCAGTCGCTTGTTCAGGATCCCTGGTATTGGTTACTCCCTGCAAAGAACGGTGTTCGGGGGGAGATAGAAAAGCGGGAGGGGTTGAGTGGTCAGTTGTGAGTGGTGAGTAGGGAGTATCTTTAACAATTTAAGTTTACTCACGACTCATGATTCGCGCCTCACGCCCCACATTTCCGTATTTTCACCTCAGCAAATGAAGAAACCCGAAATCATACTAGGCATCGACCCCGGCACCCAGGTAATGGGATACGCCCTCTTACGTATCCAGAACGGGCAGCCACAGGTGTTATTGATGGATGTACTGAAGCTTACCAAGGAGAAGGATATTTATGCCAGGCTTGATATGATCCATAGTAAAGTGTGTGAACTGATAGCGCTGTACCACCCCTCCACTTTTGCCATTGAAGCCCCGTTTTTCGGGAAGAATGTGCAAAGTATGCTGAAACTGGGCCGCGCACAGGGAGTGGCCATTGCGGCTGCCATGCAGGCAAAAATCCTGGTCACGGAATACTCACCCAAAAAAGTGAAACAATCCATCACCGGCAATGGTAATGCGGATAAAGATCAGGTATGGCGCATGTTACAACGCATCCTCAACATAGAAGAAAAACCCCAGTATTTTGATGCCACTGATGCCCTGGCCGTAGCACTCTGTCACCACTACCAAAACAGCTCCGTACTAGGCAAAGCCGTAAAAGGGTTAAAGGGATGGGATGATTTTATTGCAAAGAATCCGGGGAGGGTTAAGTAGGAAGTTATAAGTTGTAGGTTCTAAGTTTTAAGTAATTAGTGCTGGTCATTCATCGAAACTTGCTTCTCACTATATACCCCTCCGAACCCAGAACATAGAACTTAGAACTTAGAACTTAGAACTTACTACTTATAACTTAAAACTTTCCAACGCCTTCAATATCCTTTCCTGCACCTCTTTTAATTCAGTAGGAGATAATTGTAATTTAGGACGGTTGAAATTCAGGTCGTCTGCACTGTTGATAGGAATGAGATGCATATGTGCATGCGGCACTTCTAGGCCTACCACGCTGATGCCGCAACGGTTGCAGGGGAATGACTGCTCAATGGCATGGGCAATGGGTTTGGCAAAGAGCAACCACTCAGACAGGTAGTTATCAGCCACATCAAAGAATTTATCGGTCTCTGTTTTAGGCACAACCAGTACATGCCCTTTTACCAGGGGAAAGATATCCAGGAAGGCGAAAAAATGTTCGTTTTCGGCAATCTTATAAGAAGGGATCTCGCCGGCGATGATTTTGGAAAAGATGGTCATGGTTCGGGAACATTTTAGAAAGGGGAAATTGGGAAATTTTGCGGGAACTGCAAAAACAAAGCGCCGGCATATTGCCGGCGCTTTTCTATCCGTTCAAAACGGGATTATATGGTAATATCGTCGATGCGGAATTTCATCACACCATTCGGTGCCTGAATTTCAGCGATCTCTCCTTTCACTTTACCCATCAAGCCCTTACCAATCGGTGAACCAGCAGAGATCTTGCTTAGTTTCAGATCTGCTTCTTTTTCTCCCACGATCTGGTAGGTGACCGTTTTTTTGGTAGCCATATTGGTAATGGTCACTTTTGTAAGGATGGTAACTTTGCTGGTATCAATAGAATTGGTATCAACGATCTTTGCATTCGCAATCGCCCCTTCCAGTTGTTTGATCTTGGCTTCCAGCATACCCTGGGCTTCTTTGGCCGCATCGTATTCTGCATTCTCTTTCAGGTCGCCTTTTTCGCGGGCTTCCGCAATGGCTCGGGAAGAGGCCGGACGGTCTACCGCTTTCATTTTTTGCAACTCTTCCCGCATCCTGTCAAAAGTCTCCTTGGTCACATACATGGTAGCTTCACTCATAGTCATTCTGTTTAGTAGAGTCAAAAAAAATACAACGCCACATTTGACTGCAGCGTTGCATGATATCAAAAGTAAGAAATTCATTTAAAATCTACCCTAAAATGCCCGGTTTTTATGAATTCCGGGCTTTTCTTCGAGCTTATACCGCATTCAGCTTGTGAAAACCCTGCCAAACAGCCTTGGCAACTGCTTTTGCAGGGTAAAAATCCGGACGGATCCTTAGATCCCGAGTTTATCCAGCAGTATACTGGCCATTTTATAAAAAGCCTCCTGACTATAACCAGCAATATGCGGGGTGATGATCACATTGGGTTGTTGCAGTAACCAGTCTAGGTCTGCCTGCTCATCGGACGTATAAGTTTCCAGTTTTTCGTTCTCCAGCACATCCAGTGCGGCTGCTCTGATCTTACCCTGCTGCAGAGCCCAGATCAGGGCCTTGGTATCGGTCACTTTTCCACGACAGGTAGTCAGAAAATAAGGCTGCTGTTCCAGCGAATCAAAAAAAGCATCGTTCGCAAAATGCCTGGTTTCTGCTGTTAGCGGTAAATGCAGGCTTACCACATCGGCATACCTCGCAATCTGTTCCACTCCTGCTTCGCGCACATGATCTTTGGCAAAACCTGCTTTGTACCGGTCGTTGGCCAGCACCGTTACTTCAAAAGACGACAACAGTTTCGCAAATGAGCTGCCGGTATTACCATACCCGATAATGCCTACGGTTTTACCCGTCAGTTCATCGCCCCGGTTGGCATCACGGATCCATTTACCTGCTTTGATCTCGAGGTTACTGCTGTTGATGCGGTTCATCAGGTTCAGCAGCAACCCCAACGCATGTTCGGCCACGGCATTGCGGTTACCTTCCGGACTGCTTACACAGCGGATATTCCTGCTTTCGGCATAAGCCGTATCAATCAGTTCCATCCCACTACCCAATCGTCCGATCCAGTTCAGCTGGTCCGCTTTCTCCAGCAGATTTCTGTCGATGGTTAAACGGGTGGTAACCACCAGACCGGTGAGTTCGCTTATCAATCCCATCAATTCATCGTAAGTGATAGTGGGTTGGTGTAACACTTCATACCCTTTTGCTTCCAGTGTTTGCAACAGGTAAGAATGTACTTTGGATGTTATCAGCACTTTGGGTTTCAAGGTCTATTATTTTTTAAAACAGGGCACAGGTTCTTATCGCATCTGAAATGTTAGTGCGGCAAACTGTTCTATGCTTAACTGTTCTGCTCTTTTATCAAATAAGCTATCCTGCAGCAATTCATCTTCAAACAGGCTCTTCAGCGAATTGCGTAACATTTTCCGACGCTGGTTAAACGCAGCTTTTACCAGGGTAAACAGGGCACGCTCACTTTTCATCGGCAGGATCTCCGTTTTGCGTTTCAGCCTGATCACCCCGCTCATTACTTTTGGAGGCGGATTGAAAGACTCCGGTGGCACATCAAACAGGTATTCCACTTCGTAAAAAGCCTGCACCAATACACTCAGGATCCCATACACTTTACTGCCGGGTTTTGATACAATCCTTTGTGCCACTTCTTTCTGAAACATGCCAATCATGACCGGCACCTGTTCTTTCCAGTCGATCACTTTGAACAGGATCTGTGAAGAGATATTGTACGGAAAATTACCCACCACGGTAAATAAGCCCTCAAAAGGCGGATCTATATCAAGGATGCTCTGGTGAATGATTCTCCCCCGGATAGCCGGATAGGTTTTTTCGAGGTACACCACTTTCTCATCATCCAGCTCAACCGCCCTGAAATCGATGCCGGGCAAGGGTAAGAGGTATTTGGTTAAAGCACCTCCCCCGGGACCCACTTCTATCAATTGGGCACACGCATCTTCCTGCAAAGCGGCTACGATTTTTTTACAAACCGACTCGTCTTTCAGAAAATGCTGTCCGAGCGATTTTTTGAGGGTGTACTGCATCCGGCAAAATTAGGGCATTTGGCGGGAGTCGGGAGGCGTGAATCGGCAGTAGTGAGTAGTCAGTAGTGAGTAAGTGCCCGGGGAATCAGTTTTCCCTCTACCTACTCACTACTGACCACTCACGATTCACGTCTCACGCCTCCCGATTCACGTTTCCTCCGCTATTCTCCTTATTTTTACCGGATAAACACCAGCTATGAGCAACGAACAGCAAAAACCGGTCATTGGATTCACCTGCGGTGACCTGAACGGGATTGGAATGGAATTGATTATTAAGACCCTGGCAGACCACCGGCTGCTGGAGATCTGCACCCCGGTTGTTTTTGCCAGTAATAAAAGCCTGAATTTTTACAAGAAAGGTTTACCCGATCATACTTTCAATTATGCCAATACCCGCGAGCTGAACCGCCTCAATCCCAAACAGGTGAATGTGGTAAACTGCTGGGAAGAAGAAGTAGCCATTACTCCGGGCCAGTTAAATGAAACAGGCGGTAAATACGCCCTCATTTCGCTGCAACAGGCCACTCAGGCTTTAAAAGATGGTCATTTACAGGGATTGGTAACAGCACCGATCCATAAAAAGAACATACAATCTGCTGAATTCAATTACAGCGGACATACCCCCTACTTCAAAGCCATGTTCAATGTACCCGACGTGGTGATGTTGATGACAGCCGAGAACATGCGTGTGGGTCTGGTAACAGAACATGTACCCGTTAGCGAGATCGCCCAACATATTACCCGCGAAAACATTCTCACCAAACTGAAGATCATTCATAACAGTCTGCAGAAAGATTTTGGCGTAGACAAACCCCGCATTGCCGTATTGGGCCTTAACCCACATGCAGGCGATGAGGGATTGATCGGCAATGAAGAAGAGACCATCATCAAACCCGCCATTAAGGAAGCCAAACACAATATGATGGTGTTTGGACCTTATAGTTCGGATGCTTTTTTTGCTCGGGGACAATTTGAACGTTTTGATGCCGTACTGGCCATGTACCACGATCAGGGATTGATCCCTTTCAAATCACTGGCACTAGGCGAGGGCACCAATTATACGGCTGGTTTGCCGGTGGTGAGAACCAGTCCGGACCATGGAACCGCATTTGATATTGCCGGTAAGGGTAAGGCCGATCATAGTTCTTTTCTGGCAGCCGTATTTGAATGTATCGAGATCATCCGTATGCGTTTGGGTTATGCCGATATGCGCCGCAATCCACTGAAAAAGATCAGCGCCCGCATGATTGCCAATGCCGTTGATGAAAGAATTGACGAGAACGAAGGATAAGAACGATAGCATGTACCAGATATCCAACGACCAGTTAACCATCAGCATCAGCACCACCGGTGCAGAACTCCAGAGTATTTATCACAGACAAAATAAACAGGAATACCTCTGGAGTGGCGATCCTGCTTTCTGGGGTAAAAAAAGTCCGGTTTTATTCCCCATTGTAGGCGGACTGAAAGACAATAACTATTCATTCGAGGGCAATGTATACACCATGGGGCGTCATGGTTTTGCGCGGGAGAAGGAGTTTACGGTTACAGAACAGACTCCGCACCAGATCCGATTCACTTTACTGGCCGATGAGGACACGAAGAAGATCTATCCCTTCGATTTTTGCTTCTCCGTTATTTATACATTGGTAGAGAACAAACTCACGGTAACCTATCAGGTAGATAATACCGGCAATAGAACACTTTGGTTTTCCGTAGGCGCTCATCCGGCATTTGCCGTACCACTGGTAAAGGGAACGGAATTTTCAGATCATTATCTCGAATTCAGCGAGAAGGAAACCACAGATATCTGGCCGCTTACGCAGGAAGGATTGATCAAAACCACACCGGAACCCTATCTGGAGAATACAGATCATTTGCCTTTACTGAAAGAATTGTTTTATAAAGATGCCCTGGTGTTTAAATCACTCCGCTCCAATAGTATCGCCATCCGCAGCCTCGTTAATAATCATGGCATCAAGTTGCAATTCGATGGGTTCCCTTATATGGGTATCTGGAGTGCCCGTAATGCAGATTTTGTTTGTATTGAACCCTGGTGCGGAATTGCGGATACGGAAGACAGTACAGGCGACCTTACGCATAAAGAAGGTATCCATTCTTTGTATGCCGGGGGTAGTTTTACCAGAAGCTGGCAGGTAAAAATATTTTAGGCGATTACTATTTCGAAGTCCTTATTTGAATACAGTATCAGAGATGCCTTTGTTGATCAGGTAATTGGTATACGTGATCTCTACCCTGCCTTTCCGGTTTTTGATCTTTTGCGCTTCCGTTAATTCTTTCTCGTTATCATCAAACTCAAGTGTAATTCCCTTCGGCAGTTTATAATCTTTGGTATTAAAGCTGAAGACTACTTTATCAGGCAATCCGTATTGACCAAAAGCGCCGTAACTCATTTCAATTTCATACGTACCATTTTCTTTGGTGGAAGTGACCGCTTTTTTAACCAGCAGGTTCGCTTCGTCAATGTACATAGTGGTTAACACAATATCACTGTTTTCATTGGCAGGCAACAGTTTTACCACTTTGGTTTTGGTTCCACCTACTATTGCCTCCCCTGCAGCAAGGGCAATGAAATCAGCCGTGGTAATGATTGAATTCATGTTTACAGATACCCCACCCCTTGGCAGCAAAGAAATACCGCCGTCTTTTTTCAGACGGAACTTATTCGGTTTCTTAAAATATACTTTCACTTTTCCAACCGGAGCTTTGATAAATGCCACATCGGTTTTCATTTTGCCATCTGCTTCGTAATCGCTTACCAGGTCAAGTTTGGCCTTTACTTTCATGATCAGGGCCGTCATATCCTGTGCATGCGCAGTTACAGAAAACTGCACTGCTATGAAAAGGATCAGTATTTGTTTGATTCGTATCATTTTTATCATTTTCTATCGCTCAGTGATACATTAACTTAAAATATCTTTTTTACGGAACACCAGAATGGATGCAGTTACAAATCCTATGATATGTAATACCAGCACCATCGCCGATTGCATTATTTTTTGCGGGTTCTGGATGCTGCCTACAATCGCTTCGTTCGCATCATTCACTTTAATATCAAAAAACTCTTTCCATCCGATCATGTGTGTGGTAAACAGAAAAGGTTTGATCGTATTGAAAACCGGAATATTCAATGTGCTTAAAATGGTAAAGAAAATGATCACACTCATAGTGGCCACAATCGGACCGATAGAATTCTCTGCAAACAGCGAGAAAAAGAAACCCAGCGAAGCTACGGTTGTCATGGCCAGTGCTGCAAAACCAAAAGCCCAAACATAACGCCAGAAAATATCATTCTCTTTCAGCAAAACCACATACTGCGATTTGAGCAGGAACAGATCGTCTGTACCGAAGATCAGCATGTTCACAAACAGAGCCATTACCGCCAGCCACACCAGTAACAGCAAAGTGTAAGCAACTGTAGCCATGAATTTGGCCAGCAGAAAACGGGTTCGGCTGATGGGTTTGGTTAGCATAATGCGCAGGGTTCCCATATTGGCTTCGCCGGAGATCATATCTGCCGCTACCAAAGCAATCAGTAATGGAACATGCACCAGCAGGATCTGCAATACGATATAACAAACCTGGTAACCGTTCAGGATTTTTCCTTCTACAGTGATAGAAGAAGTGATATCCCGCATCATAAAATCCACATAGGAATCACCGTCCAGCTTCAGGCCAAACTGTATGATCCCGATCAGGCCTGTAATCGCCGCAAAAGCAATATAGGTTCTGGGCCTGCGGAATATCTTGAATAACTCAATTTGTATAAGTGTCCACATGTTGGTTGCCTGAGGTTACTTGTAAAAAATAATCTTCCAGTGAATGCCGGGGCTGTAGCGATACCAGTGCTATATCCATGGCCACCAGATCGCGGTGCAGTTCTGCGATTTCTTTCCGGTCTAGTTTTACCAGAATTGCGGTATCCCTTTTCGGTTGTAGATTTTCCTGCCAGCGACTGCTCCGTAGTTTCGCAAGGGCTGCTGCATTATCGAAAGTCTGTAATTCCACGATGGTCTGTGAAGGATCGAATAATTCCAATGCATTCCCCTCAATGATTTTTTTCCCTTTGTCAATAATCAACACCCGGGTAGCTACCTGTTCTATCTCGCTCAGCAGGTGAGAAGAAACAATTACTGTTTTCTTCAGGTCACGGCTCAGATGCAGGATCAGGTTTCGGATATCTGCAATACCCTGTGGATCCAGTCCATTGGTAGGTTCATCCAGTATGATCAATCTCGGATCATGCACCAATGCGATCGCAATTCCCAGCCTTTGTTTCATGCCCTGCGAAAAAGTTTTCACCCTGTCTTTGGCCCTGTGTAACAACCCAACCTGATTCAGCTGATCCATCAAACGGGTCTCTGTCACTTTCACACCGCTTAAACGGGCAAATAGCTTCAGGTTCTCATACGCAGAGAGGTATTTGTAAACATCCGGCTTTTCGATCACGGCACCTACCTGTGCCAGTATTTCATTACGGTGGGTCTGCAGATCTTTCCCGAAGATCTGGATCTGTCCCTCAGTTGGTTTGATCAGGGAAAGTAACATACGGATAGTGGTACTCTTACCAGCTCCATTCTGCCCCAGAAACCCATATACATCCCCTTCCTGTACAGAAAAAGAAAGATCCTGGACGGCGGTAAGGTTAGAGAACTGCTTGGTAAGCCCTGTTACGCTGACAATTGATTGCATGTGATAGTATAACACCAAAGGTAGGCAAGAGGTTCAGAAAAGAAAGGTGAATGTTTTCAGGGGGGGATCGCGAATCGTCAGTCGTGAGACGTGAGTCGTCAGTAGTGAGTAAATGGGGCAACCAGTCTCGACTCACGACTAACTACTCACGCCTCACGCCTCACGACTGACGATTCACGGCTGCCCCGCCTGCAAATACTGCTGCAGGGCTTTCACATAGGCATCAAAAGCTTCTATGCCTTTGGGGGTGATTTTGCAGGTAGTGAGGGGGTAATTGTCTTTAAATTGTTTTACCACATCAATATATCCGGCTTCTTTCAGTTTTTGTACCTGCACGCTGAGGTTGCCGGCGGTAGCATTGGTTTTTTCGCGGATAAAAGTGAACTCAGCCTCCTTCACCCCTATCAGCAGGCTCATCACCGCAAGGCGAAGCTGGGAATGTAATATGGGATCCAGTTCTTTAAACATTCGCTTTGGCTGTTTTTTGCGCCAGGTATTTTCTTCTGAGCAGGATGCCTGGGATCAGCCAGCAAACAATGGCTGTGATGGTACCCAATAACATATCATTCCAGGAAGTAGTAAAACAAGACATGACAAAGAGACCATACGAAAGAATGGCCCCATAGATCATAGGTTTGAATTTTTTTACCAGACCGGTTACCAGCGTTGGAAAAGCATACAGCATGATATAGATGGAATAAAAACTGGGAACAAAGGGTATTAGCTGTTCGTCTGGTTTGGTTCCATTTGTATAATGTTTCATCATTTGCCAACCTTCTGCGGCAATCAGTTTAGTGGTTACCGTAGGAACAGCATTCCGGTATACAACCAGACAAAACAAAGAAATCCCGAATACCAGCCAAACGGTATCCAGTGCATCGTCTTCATATTTTTTTATCCGTCCTGTTTTTTTCTCACGGATCGAGATCATGATCTGCGGAATGATGGCAAATAGTACCAACAGCCACACATCAAATCCGATGGTGAATTCGTATTTCATCTGCAGGAAAGTAACAAAACTGGCGAACGATACAACCGATCCCCACAGAATCGGACCGATGCCTGTTTCATAATAACTACCCTTCGCCTTCTGGATCATGCTGGTAATGATCTCAAGACTTTCTTTTTCTGTAATCTGGTTCTGTTTAGGCATGTTGTGATGTGTTTTTTTGAAGCCTGGCACGCAACAGATGACCGGGAATAATATAACTGATTAATATAGCCAACGCACCGATCAATAACTGGTTATCATACCCAAAGCGGATAGAAATCACCGCCAGTACAAAATTAATCAGTCCACCTATGATCAACGGTTTAAAACGGATCAGGTTCCCGGTTACAAAAGTACCTATTCCATATAAAAGGATATAATAAGTAAAAGCCGTTTGCCAGCTATGGCCACCCAACACATTCACCAGCACCAGTACAAAAAAAGCGAGACCAACCGCCAGCCATACATGATCCAGTGCCTCATCTACAAAAGACTTTACCTTTTCTTTTTTAGCCTGCCTTGCGCCATAAATCCAGGTAATCACACCTCCTACGGGCATTAACCACCATATATAAAAGTGATTAGGGTAATGCAGAAACACTTTTAACGAATAACTCACCATACAACAGCCAAATACCAGCCACCCCCAAAACAGGAAGTAGAAAGTATTATCGGCAAAAGAATCTTTGGTCTTGCTGATCATGGTCTGGATCAACGCAAGGCTTTCCTGTGGCGAGAACTCTTTGTCTTCTTGCATATGTTAGTTTTAAACATTTTTCAAGGGTTACAGAAATAACCAAACTGCCGGTCATTAAGAGGCAGTTTGGTTACGGTGTTTGTAAACCCTGTGATCGGAATTGTTCATCATCTTATGCTAAAGATAACTGAACATTTCTTCCTGTGAGTTGCTGAAAGCGGCAGTTTACTGACAGGCTGCTAACAACTTCTCTGTTTCTGGTTTTCCCCAGCTCGGATGCAGGGGTGATGCCGGTTGAAAATCCTTATACAGTTCTACTGCTTTTTCAAACAACTTTTTGGCTACTGCTTTTCCGCCACCAAATGCTTCCGGTGTATTCATGAGGCTTTGTCCTTTCAGATAATAACTCCGTGGATTTTTAGGATCAGCTTTGATCGCATTTTCAATGGCATTGCTGGCCTGCGTACCGTAGCTCTGCCACCTGCTCATAGGGTCTACGATCATCTGCAGGGTAGCGGTCATCTGGCGCAGACAGAACAGTTCAGAATTATTCGCCTCCAGCGCTTCTGCCCTGGTGATGAGATCATTGCTTTTTTCGGCTACTTTGTCTTTATCCGCTTTGGGATTCATCCAGGCTGTAATATAGTTGGCGTAGGCTGCATAATAATAAGGAAGCCATTTGTCTTTTTCTGCATCACCGATTCTTTCAAAAAAAGAAGATGCCGCAGCCATATCCTCCACCGTTTTAGCCGCTTTGAATTGCTCCAGGCCCTTGGCCATAGCTGATTCATATTTGGTTTGGGCGGCAGCCATACCAATAAAGAACATGCTGACAATAACGAGTATCTGTTTCATAGTTGATCGTTTAGTAGTGATATAAATAGATTAGAGATTGTTTTTTTTCATTTTTTCATACTCCTTACGGGTGTTGATCAGTTGATTGCCGTGAAATGCCTGGAAATACTGTATCGATAAACCCAGACCCCAACCCAGAATGGGCCAGATAGGCCAGAAATGAGATCCGGGACCGCGACTGCTGAGTAACCAAATGGCTACCAGAAAAGCATTGACAAAAAAGTAACTGATCAGGTTCCAGCGGAAGGAAGCCCGACTTTTGGCTATCTGCCAAAGTTCATCGTCTTTTTGTTGTTCGGTTAGCATAATTCAATTTTGAATGAGTGAATGAGTGGATGAGTGAATGAATACTTTTTTTTATAGATTATTGTTAATGGCATCCTGACGGCGGTCTACACCCCAGCTGAGGAAAAGGCCGAGAAAAATAAAACGGGGAGCCGCAGGGGTAACGGCTTCTTTGCGGGCGCCATTGTGAGAATAATTGTAACCGAATACCTGGTTCTGGTTCAATACATTGGTTACGGAAAATACAAACACTCCGTATGCCTTCCCCAGTGAAGCCAGGTAATTCATACTGAAACCAAGCGAATGGTAATCGATGGTTTTACCTCTGTCGGCGATATCATACTTGTTACCATTTTTCAACATAAAATAATAAGGCCTGCCACTTGCATAAGAATAAGTGAAGTTGAATCCGGTATTGATGCTGTTCACATATCTTTTCAGTACCAATGAAGTGGTATGATCTGCCGCAAAATTGGGTTGCAATTGCTGCGGATAATTCAGGTAATCACGTTTGGTATCGAGATAAGAATAACTGATCCAGTAATCCAGCCCCTTGAATGTTTTTTTATCTCTCCAGTACAATTCCAGGCCCTTGGCATACCCGCTGCCGCTGTTATCGAAAGCAGGATAGGTTTTGACAAGGTCATCATATTTTTTATAAAATGCTTCCACACGGAAAGTCTGCAAAGTGGTATTCATGATATAATTAATGATATAGTGAGTCGCTTTTGTGTAGCCAAAGCGCGTAGTGGCATTCAGGTACGTGTTCTCAGGTTTCTGGTAAAAGATCCCGTAAGCAATACTCATTTGTCCGCCCTGACCGGTTTTATACGCCAGCGATAACCGGGGTGCGATATTGGTTTTGTTGATAATGGAAGACTGTTCAAAACGCATACCCACTTTAGCAGCCAAGTCATTGGTGATATACAGATCCGCTTCGCTGAACAGTGCTTTGAAATGATCGGGTAAGAGACCACGGTATTGGTTATACTGAGATCTGTTATAGCTGTACAGGTACTCTCCGCCAAAACGGATCACGCTGATACCACTCAGTCTTTTATCAAACACCGCTTTTAGCTGACTCAGATCCGCTCTGGTGGTCAGGTTAAAATTGGTGCTGTCTATCCATGCAAATCCTGTGGTAGCAGGCAAGTTCTGCTGGTTCTGTATCTGGTTAAGGATCTCATTGTGATCGGTGCTGTAACTCAGGCCCAGATTCATTTTCCAGCCATTACCCAGATTCTCTCTCCAGCTCAGGTTCTGGTACCAGTTGGTATTTTTCAGTCCGAACGCATTTTTTAATAATGGATCTTCAATATTCGGGCGACGTATCCCCAGCCTGTTGGCAGAAAAAGTAGTATAGTATTTTACGATGCCGCCTTTTTTGGTTTTGATGCGGAAATTGGCATCTGCAGCATGGTACTCTGGAACGGTGAAATAATCCGGTGTCTGTTTTACTACTTTGAAATACGCAGCCAGATTGGTATAATCATAGCGCATACCCCAGGATGATTTTTTGTCTTTGGCCACTTTCTGAATACCCGCTCCCAGAAAAATAGGCGAGATCGAGGCACTGGCTTCGGAACGTTCCGGAACATCCACACTTTCCAGTATCAATGCAGAGGATAGTGCCTGGCCATATAAGGCGGAATAACCACCTGTACTGAACACAGTTCCTTTGAACAGGAAAGGAGAAAAACGTCCGCGCTGCGCTATATCCGGTACACTACTGAAAAAAGGGTTATTCACCATCGTGCCATCTATGAATTGTTTGGTCTCATAGCCTGCTCCACCTCGTACAAACAACCCTTCCTGCTCACCCACCTGCTGTGCGCCGGGCAGGGTTTTTACTACTGCGGTGATATCGGCATTCGCTCCACCCGTAGTAACCACATCCAGGGAACTTAACACGGTAGCCGCTCTTTTTTTGTCGCCCGCCTCAAAACTGCCGGCGGTTACGGTAACGGCTTTTAACTCGCTCACTTCTTCTTTCAGCAAAAAGTTCAGGTCGATCGGATCTTTATCAATGACTACAGATTGTTCTACCGGTTTGTAACCCATATTGGTAACCACGACCACTTGTGCCCCCTTTTCGTAGGTTTTGAAAGAGAAATGGCTGGATGAGTCGCTTACCCCGCCATCATAAGACCCTTTTACGGCAATACTGGCTCCGGCAATAATTCTTCCCCGGTTATCTTTTACGGTACCGCTAATGATAACCTGGGCATTGGCGAAACCTGCTGTGACTATCAATAAGAGGGATATAATCAGTTGTTTCATGGTTGTTTCGGTTTGACAGGACAAACATAGAATAGTTTATTTTATAAACCAAACTATTAAATAAAGATTCTTTTCAAAAAAGGATGAGTGGCGTAGGTTTTACCTAATTGATTGAATTTCAATATATTAAATAAATTCTGCATAACGTTTGAGGCTTTCCCAGATGCTGAAGCCTTCAAAATAGAAGGTAAAATAGATACACCGGTCTGGTATATTCAACAAAAAAGCGGCCCTATCGGGCCGCCTTATTATCTCGTTGATCTAATAAAAAAGATCAGATTGTTTATTTATACTGCGCCATCAAACCTTTGGCCATCGTAACCATTTTGGCAAGGCTTTCATCATTCAACTGTCCTTTTTTAAACTCAGCCAGTACATCCGGTAGTTTATTCTCCATATCGGTTAAGAAATGGGCTTCGAACTCTTTTACCTTACGTACCGCTACGTCTTTCAACAATCCCTGTGTTCCGAGGTAAATGATCGCTACCTGCTTTTCAACAGACATAGGTGAATACTGCAACTGCTTCAGGATCTCCACGTTTCTGGCTCCTTTGTCAATTACATTCTTGGTAGCCGCATCCAGGTCACCTCCGAATTTAGAGAAAGCTTCCAGCTCGCGGTACAGGGCCTGGTCAAGTTTCAGGGTACCTGCTACTTTTTTCATGGATTTGATCTGTGCATTACCACCCACACGGCTTACGGAAATACCCACGTTGATCGCCGGACGGATACCCGCGTTGAACAGGTTACCTTCCAGGAAGATCTGACCATCGGTGATCGAGATCACGTTGGTAGGGATATAGGCAGATACATCGCCCGCCTGTGTTTCAATGATCGGCAGCGCCGTTAAAGATCCACCACCTTTTACGAGGTGTTTGATAGAGGCCGGTAAATCGTTCATATTCTTGGCTACATCATCATTTGCGATCACTTTCGCAGCTCTTTCCAGCAAACGGCTGTGCAGATAGAATACGTCACCAGGATAGGCTTCACGTCCTGGAGGTCTTCTCAGCAACAGTGATACCTCACGGTAAGCCACCGCCTGTTTTGACAGATCATCATAAATGATCAGCGCCGGACGACCGGTATCACGGAAAAACTCACCTATGGCAGCTCCCGCAAATGGAGCGTAGAACTGCAGCGGAGCAGGATCAGAAGCAGAAGCACACACGATAGTGGTGTATGCCATTGCACCATTGTCGCTCAGGGTTTTCATCACACCGGCAACGGTAGAGGCTTTCTGACCAACGGCTACATATATACAGTATACAGGTTTCCCCGCATCGTAAAATTCTTTCTGGTTAATGATGGTATCTACACAGATAGCGGTTTTACCGGTCTGGCGGTCACCGATCACCAACTCACGCTGGCCACGGCCTACAGGGATCATCGCGTCAATCGCTTTGATACCGGTCTGCAACGGTTCTTTTACCGGCTCACGATAAATAACACCCGGTGCTTTACGCTCCAATGGCATTTCATAGAGCTCTCCAACCAACGGACCTTTACCATCGATGGGTTCGCCCAGTGTATTGATTACACGGCCAACCACACCTTCTCCTACTTTAATAGAAGCGATCTGTCCGGTTCTTTTTACTTTGGCGCCTTCTTTGATATCACCGCCTTCACCCATCAATACCACACCCACATTGTCTTCTTCCAGGTTAAGGGCAATGGCTTTTACGCCATTTTCAAACTCTACCAGCTCACCACTACGTACGCCATTCAGACCGTACACACGGGCAATACCATCACCCACCTGTAATACGGTACCCACTTCTTCCAGTTCAGCGGAGGCATTGAAGTTGCTGAGCTGCTGCCGCAGTATCGCTGATATTTCGTCGGGTTTAATGTCTACCATGATTCTATCTGCTTTTAAATGTTATCGTGATTAAAATATATCGCTTATCGAATGCTCTGTACAAACAGGTTCTTCGAGAATTGCTTTTTAACGTCTTTCAGATCGCGGAGAATACTTGCATCCACCAGATTATTGTTGAACTCCAGTACAAAACCACCGATCAGTTTTTCATCAACCGCTGTCTCCAGTTCAACAGATCCCAGTCCCTGCGCATTTTTTACTTTGTTCTCAATGGCTTTCTTCAGCTCATCTCCCACTGCCACTGCGGTGGTTAGTTTCACCCGGTGAATTCCTTTGATCTCATTGTACAGATCAATAAAAGCGAAGGCGATCTCCGGCAAATCGCTCTCACGTCCTTTTTTTACCAGCAGCGAATTGAAAGCGGCGGTTAGGTCGCTCACTTTCCCTTTGGTTACGGCGGTAACGATGCTGTTCTTCTGGTCGTTTTTAATGATCGGGCTTTTCAGCAGGGAAACAAACTCCTTGCTGGCTTTACACACGGCCTGTAAATATTTCATATCCGTATACACTGCTTCCAGCTGACCTTTCTCTGTAGCAAGGTCAAGCAGGCTTTTGGCGTAACGGGTGGCTAAACGTGGATTAGGCATTTATTTTCAATTTGAAAATGTGTCAATTTGAAAATTTGAAAATGATTGGAATCTGATCAATTTGAACCTGCTGTTGGTTTTGCATTTTCAAATTTTCAAATTCTCAAATTCTCAAATTAATTCAGTTTCACTACTTCGGCTAAGTCGTTGATGTATTTCTCCTGCTCAGCTTTGTTGCTCAGTTCTCTGCGCAATACTTTCTCACTTACTTCAATTACCAGCGCACCTACCTGATTTTTCACGTCGGTAAGAGCGGCATTTTTCTGCTGGGTAATGGCTAATTGTGCATCAGCTACAATACGGTCGTATTCCGCTTTTGCTTTGTCTTTGGCTTCGCTGATCATTTTAGCAGCATGTTCTTTTGCTTCTTTGATCATCACTGCACGCTCTTCACGGGCCTGCGCCATCATGGCTTCATTCTCGTTTTTCAGCGCAGCCATTTCCGCCTTCATCTTATCCGCTTTCAACAGCGCATCTTCAATACCCTGCTCACGATCAGTGATCGCTTTCAGAATAGGCTTCCAGGCAAAGGCACGCAATACAAAAAAGAGTACAATAAAAGCAATTGTGCTCCAGAAAACGAGGCCGATATCCGGCAGTACCAATGGGTTTATTTCTAATAACATAAAAATCTTTTTGCGATTTGAGCTAGTTCATTCAAAAACAAAAATTATACAGGTCCTCGGCCCTTTGCGTTGGACCTGTATAATGCGTTCAATGGATTAACCATTACCCAACAGGGCAACTACCACGGCGAACAGGGCAACCGCTTCTACGAAAGCTGCGGCTACGATCATGTTTGCACGGATGTCGTTAGAGGCTTCCGGCTGACGGGCGATACCTTCTACGGCACCTTTACCGATCTGTCCGATACCGATTCCTGCACCGATAGCTGCTAAACCAGCACCAATTGCGGCAACACTTCCTACTACCATTTGTTTACGTTTTAATTGTTATTGAAAAAAAATTATGATTAATGATGTGCTTCTTCATGATGGTGTTCCTCGATCGCCATTCCGATATACATCGCACTCAGCATGGTAAAGATGTACGCCTGCAGAAAAGCTACCAGCAACTCGATCAAACCGATAAACACTGCAAAAGGAACCGCGATCACTGATGCTACCGCTGTCTTAAAGATAAAGATCAGACAGATCAGGCTCAATACCAGGATGTGACCGGCAGTAATGTTCGCAAACAGTCGGATCATGAGAGAAATCGGCTTGGTAAATACACCGATCAGCTCAATAGGCGCCAGGAACAATTTCATGCTCCAGTGCATACCGGGCATCCAGAAAATATGCTCCCAGTAACTTTTGTTCGCACTCAGGTTCACCAGGATGAACACAAATACGGCCAGTGTCATGGTAAAAGCAATATTACCGCTCACATTGGCCCCACCCGGGAAAAACGGTATCAGGCCTAAAAAGTTATTGATCAGGATGAGGAAGAAAACCGTTAGCAGAAAAGGCATGTATTTACCATGTTTCTTGCCAATATTGGGTTTTGCTACCTCGTCGCGTACAAAAAGGATAATGGGCTCGATAAAAGACTGTAAGCCTTTAGGAGCTGAAGTTACCCCACGCTTTTTGTAAGCGGCTCCAACACTCAGGAAGATCAGCAGCAATACAAATACAGTGAATAATAAAGAAGCGACGTTTTTGGTAATGGAGAAATCCCAAACTTTTTTAGACAGTTCCTTATCCAACTCACCGGCTGCATTCACTACTTTCAGCTTGCCTTCGATCACTTTATAATCGTAGTTGCCTTTGTAAACCACCTGCTCGTGGTGTTCGTCTACCAGATTTTTAGAAGAAAATACTTCCAGACCCTTGTCTGAGTAAAGAATTACCGGCAGGTACACCGAAGTGTGCCCCCATAAATGCCAGCTATGGTCATCCTTGATGTGTTCGAGAATGGTTTCCGTAACATTGAAATCACCTTCCTTGGTCTTTTCATGACCGGCAGCGGCGGCTGTGTCTGTTGCAGCAGCTTCATGCTGGGCATGAATTGCATTGGAAAACAGCACCATACATAGGCTGAAAGTCGCTACCAGTAAAGATTTTATGCATCTGCGGGCCATACCTGTTCCGAAATTTGCGGCAAAGATAGGGGGTAAGGGCTGAAAACCGGGCAGGAAAAGGGAGAAAATGGAGAAAAATATCAAGTCGTTCCGTCAGCCCTGTTTTCTTGTAATTCTTTAATTTTTTCCAGATAAATTACATCGATCTGGTCTTTGGGTCGATTAGCTGCTTTCTTCGAGGCAATCAAATGGTTTATATGTAAAAATCTAACCATAACACCGTCAATTTCTCCTAATGCGGCCATTTCCAGACATTCATCAAAACTATATTGTTCCAGCCCTTTAACGCCCACCATTACATCCAGACGTAACCCATTATTTAAGTGAAAATCGGTCCATCCAGGGATGAATTCAAGCGTTGCCAACATAGGAAAATCGCCCAACCCATATGTATTAAAAGCGTTTCTAAGCCTTTCTCTGTTTTCCGGACTATCTTCAATCCAGATATCCATATCACCTGTAAAGCGTTGATAACCATGCATATTTGTAGCATACCCGCCTATCATGATATACTTTACATTTTCGTTCTGGAGTGCTTTCCAGAATAGAAGAATCTCTTCATCAAAAATGTCCATGGTAGCAGGGGCTATTTAGCTAAAGAATAAGGTTTGTGTGTAATCTTAGCTTTCGTGAGGGTCTGTTGAATTTTGTATAAAGTAGTGGTCATCAAAAAACGTTCTTTCAGGCTTCGGTTCAGTCCGGCTTTTAATAAGTCCATTTCAGCCTTTTCGTAAAGGGCATCCTGGTCTTCTTCTTTTAGTAGGTGTTTGTTCTCAGACATCTTTTTATACAAATACAGCCCGTTTTTTATCAAACTGCATCTCATGCAATTTAGCATAAAATCCGCCCAAATTCAAGAGCTCTTCGTGGGTACCCATTTCTTTCACTTCCCCTTTGTCCAGCACAATAATCTTATCTGCCTTACGGATGGTAGAAAGCCGGTGGGCAATCACGATGGATGTGCGGCCGGAAATCAGGGCCTCGGTGGCTTTTTCGATCAGCATCTCACTTTCTGTATCAATAGAAGAAGTGGCTTCATCCAGGATCAGGATGGCCGGATCGTATAAGAGGGCCCGGATAAAAGACAATAACTGCCGCTGCCCCAGGCTCAGGGTACTTCCCCGCTCCATTACATTATAATCATACCCACCGGGCAATTGCATGATAAACTCATCTACCCCGATCATTTTTGCAGCATGAATCACCTGCTCGCGGGAGATATCGGGATTACGTAAGGTAATATTATCCATCACCGAGCCGGAGAACAGGAACACATCCTGTAAAACAACGCCGATATTCCTGCGCAGGGTGTCTAATTGGTACTCCTCGATATTTACCCCATCAATCCGGATCTCACCTTTTTGGATATGGTATAACCGGTTCAGCAGACTGATAATGGAGGTTTTGCCGCTACCGGTATGTCCTACCAATGCTACTGTTTCTCCGGCTTTTACCTGAAAATTAATATTCTTTAATACATAGTTAGGTTCTGCATAGGCAAAAGAAACATGGTCAAATTCGATACTACCTTCCATTTTTTCGGGCTGATAGGCATCCGGACCGGAAGCGGGCGTTACGTCTTCATTATCCAGCACTTTCAATACCCGCTCTGCCGCAATCATTCCCATCTGTAATACATTGAACTTATCGGCAATCACCCGCAAAGGGCGAAAGATCTGGTTCAGGTATAAGATAAAAGCCACCAGCAATCCGGCATCAAGCGATTGGCCGGCGATCCACCATACCAGCAATCCGGTACTTACGGCCAGCACCACTTCCACCACCGGAAAAAATACGGAATAGGCAAAAATGGCATTGATATTCGCGTTCCGGTGTTCGGCATTGATTTTCTGGAATTTGGCAAATTCCCGGTCCTCGGCAGCAAATGCCTGAACCACCTGCATGCCGGTAATATGCTCCTGCACAAAAGCATTCAGTGCCGCCACCGCATTACGTACACGGATAAAACTCTTGTTCACACTTTCCTTGAAATAATAGGTAGCAATGATCATTACCGGAAAAGGCACCAGGCTCAGCAACGTAAGCCGCCAGTCTATCCAGAACATGGTTGCCAACGTAATAATGATCGTTAACAGATCGGCAATGATAGGGATCAGTCCGTCAGAAAATATATCGTTGATACTTTCTATATCATTAATGGTGCGGGTAGTAAGGGTACCGATAGGTGTTTTATCAAACTGGCCCAGGTTCAGGCTCAGGATCTTTTTGTATACGGCATTCCGCATATCTTTTACCACACTCTGCCCCATCCAGGCGGTGATAAACGTGAACAGGAAACGGATGGCTGTTTCCATAAACAAAAAGATCACCTGAAAAATACTGACGGCAATGATAAACCGGGTAGCATCAGACAGATCCGTACGGAACAGAACTGCTTCCAGCCAGCCGGGAACATGAACGGTCTTGCCGGTAGCCTTATCGAGTGTTAACTGGATCAAGTAAGGACGGATGGGTGCAAATACCGCCATCACAATAGCCAGTAGCAGGCTCACATAAAAGAACGAGCGGTATGGTTTTACAAAATAGAAAACCCTGCCTAACAGTGAAAAATCGAATATTTTCTTTTTGGGCTGATCGCTCATGGTAGGAGGCAAAGGTAAGGGGTCTGGTTGCAGTGTATTTGCCGATTATGGAAAAAACTGGCAGGGGTGAGTAGTCAGTAGTGAGTAGGAAGACATCCGTAAGCACACAGCCTTTAGCTCTATCATACTAACTACTCACCACTCACTACTCACGATTCACGACTCACCATCCTTTCGTATATTCGCTACAGAATATGGAGCAGGCACCGGAAACCGTTACAGAACCAATAGTACCCAAATACAACCTCAATCCCGAGCAGGAAAAGAACGAGATTGTAAGGCATTACCGTGCCTTGTTGCGCGCACTCAGGCCCAAACTGAAAAAAGGCGACAAAGAGCTGGTTCGTCAGGCATTTGAAACGGCTGCCGATGCGCACAAAACCATGCGCAGAAAAAGCGGTGAGCCCTACATCCTCCATCCTATTGCCGTAGCTATGATCTGTGTGGAAGAGATTGGTCTGGGGGTACGAAGCACCATCTGCGCACTGCTGCACGATACAGTAGAAGATACCGATATCAACCTGGATGATGTGCAACGGGAATTTGGGAACGAGATCGCCAAGATCGTAGACGGTCTGACCAAGATCTCGAATGTAATGGACACCAATACCAGCCAGCAGGCAGAGAACTTTAAAAAGATCCTGCTCACACTCACAGATGATCCCAGGGTGATCCTGATCAAACTGGCTGACCGCTTGCATAATATGCGTACGCTGGACAGCATGAAACGGGAAAAACAGCTGAAGATCGCTTCTGAAACCGTTTGGGTATATGCACCGCTGGCGCATAGGATGGGACTGTACAATATCAAAACCGAGCTGGAAGATCTTTCCATGAAATACATGGAGCCGGAAGCTTACCGGGAGATCGCGCGGAAACTATCCGAAACCAAAAGAGAACGTACCCGCTATATCAACGAATTCATCCGCCCCCTAAAGGAAAAACTGACCCAGGGTGATTTTAATTTCGAGATCTACGGACGTCCCAAAAGCATCCATTCCATCTGGAACAAGATCAAGAAAAAATCGGTGGCATTTGAAGAAGTGTATGACCTGTTCGCTATTCGTGTGATCCTGGATTCAGCCCCCGAAAAAGAGAAAGAAGACTGCTGGAAGGTATATTCCATGATCACGGATGAATATACCCCTTCGCCGGAGCGGCTGCGCGACTGGCTCAGCAATCCCAAGAATAACGGTTACGAAGCCTTGCATACCACGGTGATGGGTCCGCAGGGAAAATGGGTGGAAGTGCAGATCCGTACCAAGCGGATGAATGAGATTGCAGAGAAAGGCCTGGCCGCACACTACAAATACAAGGAAGGCAGTGCCGATGAAGATCGTTTTGACAAATGGTTTGGCCAGATCCGCGAGGTATTGAGCACGCAGGATACAGATGGGGTTGATTTTCTGCAGGATTTCAAAACCTCCTTTCTCGCCGAAGAAATTTACGTGTATACACCCAAGGGAGAAGTAAAAATGCTGCCCACCGGAAGTACTGCGCTGGATTTTGCCTTTTCCATTCACTCTGCTATCGGAACCAAGTGTATCGGTGCCAAAGTACATCACCGCCTGGTACCCATCAGTCATAAACTACGCAGTGGCGATCAGGTAGAGATCATCACCAGCAACAAACAGAAACCCTCGGAAGACTGGCTGGGAATTGTGGTTACGGCCAAAGCCAAAAGCAAGATCAAAGATGCCCTGCGGGAAGAAAAAAGAAAAATAGCCGAAGACGGCAAATACACCCTGCAGCGCAAGATAGAAAGCATGGGGGCCGCCTACAACCAATACAATATTGATGAACTGGTACAGTTCTATAAACTACCCTCCCCGCTCGACCTGCATTACAAGATCGCCACCAAGGCCATTGACCTGCGGGAGTTAAAGGAATTTCAGGTATTGGGCGATAAGCTGGAGATCCCCAAAGCCAAACCGGTGATCCAGGAATTGGCGATAGACCAGACACAGGCAAAAAATAATAACCGGAAAGATTCAGAACTCATCATATTCGGTGAAAGCAGCGATAAGATCATGTACACCCTGGCCAAATGCTGCCACCCAATTCCCGGCGATGACGTATTTGGATTTGTGAGTACCGGCAAGGGCTTGATCATTCACCGCACAAACTGTCCCAATGCAGCCCAATTAATGGCCAACTACGGCCACCGCGTAGTAAAAACCAAATGGGCCAAAAACAAAGAGATCTCCTTCCTCACAGGTCTGAAGATTGTGGGATTGGACGATGTAGGCGTTATCAATAAAATCACCAATGTGATCAGTGGCGATCTCCGCATCAATATTGCCGGCCTCACCATCGAATCGAGGGAAGGTTTGTTTGAAGGAACCATCAAGGTTTTCGTACACGACAAAGAAGAACTGGAAGAGCTGGTACTGCGGCTGAAAGAGCTGAACGGTATACAAACAGTTGATCGTTTTGAAATGGAAAATATTTCCTGACCCATTTTACACACATCCTCCGCCGGACATAAGATTTAATTCTCTGTTATTAGGTTTTACTGATAGGCATCACTTATTTTTGCCCCTGATTTAAAATCATTTTATGGTTGACGTTATTTTAGGTTTACAATGGGGAGATGAGGGAAAAGGAAAGATCGTGGATTATTTTGCTCCCAGGTATGATATCATCGCCCGTTTTCAGGGAGGTCCCAACGCCGGGCATACCTTATATGTAGAAGGCAAAAAAATGGTATTGCACCAGATTCCTTCCGGCATCTTCCACCAGAACAAGATCAATATCATCGGAAATGGGGTTGTACTGGATCCCATCACCCTCAGAAAAGAATGTGAAGCAGTAACGGCACATGGGGTTGACGTAAAAAAGAACCTCTTCATTTCTGAAAGAACCAATATCATTATCCCCACCCACCGGGCACTGGATAAAGCTTCTGAACTTTCCAAGGGAGAAGGCAAAATCGGTTCAACCCTGAAAGGAATCGGCCCGGCCTATATGGATAAAACCGGCCGTAATGCCATACGTGTAGGCGATATCCTGCATCCCAATTTCAAAAACCAGTACAACGAACTGCGTGCTAAACACCAGGTACTGCTGAATAATTTTCATTTCACAGAAGATATTTCCAGCTGGGAAGAAGAGTTCTTTGAAGCGCTCGAATTCCTGAAAACGCTGAATGTGATCAATTGCGAATACTTCATCAACGACCAGCTCAGCAAAGGCAAAAAAGTGCTGGCGGAAGGCGCACAGGGTAGTATGCTGGATATTGATTTCGGAACCTTTCCTTTTGTCACTTCTTCCAATACCATTTCTGCGGGCGTTTGTACCGGACTCGGGGTTTCACCCAAGCAGATCAACGAAGTAATGGGTGTTACCAAAGCGTATTGTACAAGGGTAGGTGGCGGTCCTTTTCCAACCGAACTGGAAGATGCTACCGGCGAAGAACTGCGCAGGATCGGCAGCGAATTCGGCGCTACTACCGGCCGGCCCCGTCGTTGCGGATGGATTGACCTGGTGGCTCTGCGTTTTGCTTGTATGATCAATGGGGTTACCCAGGTAATCATGACCAAGGCCGATGTACTGGATTCATTCGAAGAACTGAAAGTTTGCACTGCATACCGTATTGATGGAAAAGAAACCAAAGAAGTGCCTTTCCAGATGTCGGGGGTTACTATTGAACCCGTATTGCAGGCATTTCCGGGATGGAACATAGATACCACCCAGATCAAAGAAGCCGCAGCTTTACCCAACACTATAAGTAATTATATTAACTTTATTAACAGCGAGATAGGCGCCCCGGTAAAATTTGTTTCCAATGGTCCCGGACGCGACCAGATCGTACATGTATAAACGTTAATTGGCACTTCGTTTGATATTGAAAAAAATATTTGGTTAATAATAAATTGCGTTGAAATTTTACGCACATAATCTTATTAGAAATATGGCACCAAAATCTGATAAGGATCCCAAATCCAAAGCGAAAACGGCACCGGCAAAAAACGCCGATGCCAAACCATCTTCCAAAAGCAAGAAACAACTGGAAGAGGATGACGATGATTTAGATGATGATGAGGACGATACCAGGCCCATCAAAAAAACCGCGTCTAAAACCGCCGGCAAAAAAACTGCCAGTGACGACGATGAGGATGACGAGGCCGAGGAGGAACTGGAAGATGATTGGGAAAAACCCGAAGAGGAAGATGAATGGGATCCTGACTTTGATGAATTTGATATTCCCAAAAGCAAAGGCAAAAAAGCGGTTGGGGGTAAAAAGAAAGGAGAAGATGAAGATGATTTTAAACTGGACGAAGACTTCAAAGAATTCGACCTGTTCAACGATAAAAGTGGTGGATTTGATGATGATGAAGAGGATGATTTCTGATCATCGCCCCCTTACACGGTGAAAAGAATAACCGCATCCTTTCCTGTACAGCATATAGATACATGTAAACAACAAATGTTGAGTTGGGTTAACCGGTTCAACATTTGTTGTTTTCTGGATAACCATCAATACAGTTCCAGCCACCCCTCTGTAGAATGTCTGGCAGCCGCCGGTGCCGCCAGGATCTTTTCTCCCACAGAAAATATTTTTACTTCTCTACAGGAACTATATCGCAACAATCAAGACTGGCTTTTCGGTCATTTTGCCTATGATCTGAAGAATGCAGCGGCACCCTTACACTCTTCTCACCCGGATCATATCGGTTTCCCGGATATTTTTTTCTTTCAACCCGAAACGGTGCTGCAATTATCGGGTGATTATTTAACCATCTCCACCTTACAGGAAAATCCGCAACATATTTTCGATGAGATCTGCGGCCTTCCTCTCAACACGGCAAATGGATCCTCCTGCCTGGCTATTCAGCCACGCATGGCGAAAGAAGAGTACCTGCAAAAAATTGAATCCATCCGCAGGCATATACAGCGTGGCGACTGTTACGAGATCAATTTCTGCCAGGAATTTTATGCAGCAGATGCACAGATCGATCCCTTATCGGTTTACCGGCAGCTAACTGAGATCTCTCCCAACCCCTTCGCCTGTTTTTATAAACTGAAGGATAAATATGTGTTGTGTGCCAGTCCTGAAAGGTATCTCCAGAAAAAAAAGAACCGGCTTCTCTCCCAACCCATCAAAGGAACTTTCAAACGCAACCTCACTGATGCAGCTGCTGATGAATTGTTGAAACAGGCTTTGCTAGAAAGCGAAAAAGACAGGAGCGAAAATGTAATGGTGGTAGACCTTGTACGCAACGATCTGAGTCAGGTATGTAAGGAAGGATCGGTACAGGTAGATGAACTGTTTGGGGTATACAGCTTCCCGCAGGTGCACCAGATGATCTCCACAATTTCAGGAGAATTAAAACAAGGTTTTGGTTTGGCAGAGATCCTGCAGGCCAGCTTCCCCATGGGCAGCATGACCGGCGCACCCAAACGCCGGGTAATGGAACTGATTGAGCAATATGAAGTAACGAAAAGAGGTATTTATTCCGGTGCTATTGGTTATATCAGTCCGGATAATGATTTTGATTTCAATGTGGTCATCCGCAGTATCCTGTACAATGCCACAGCAGCGTATCTCTGTTATCTGGTAGGTGGCGGTATCACTTTTTACAGCGATGCGGAGAAGGAATATGAAGAGTGTTTACTGAAAGCCGCGGCCATTCAGAAAGTGCTGGCCTGACATAGGGGGCTTTTATCTGGATGCCGTACTTCTTCCTTCCAGCAAAGCCCGTACAGACTCCATCAGGATACTATTCTTTCTGGCTTCAAATACAGGAACCGCTTCCTTCGGTAAACGCAGGGGATATTTTTTGCCTTCGGCAAGTGTTTTATCAAAACCCGGGTTCCATTTGTTGAAGCGGGTAATATCCATCAGCAAAGCATTGGCAATGATCACAGAATTATAACGGCCACCGATTTCTACCACAGCAGTATTGGCCATATCATCAGCAGATAAAGCTACTTCCTGCGGTTGGGTGGCAAGGGCTTTTTGTACCTGTGTTTCATTGGCCGTCATGGTGGTCCAGCCACCACTGCCTTCAAACACATAATGGGTAGCAATGAATTTTTTTACGTGGTTACGGGTTTCTTCGGGTAAATAATACTGGAGGTCCCAGAAATCACGGCTGCCTGATTTACGCATGGCCTGCCTTACTCTTCCCGGTCCGCCGTTATAAGCAGCTACCACCAATAGCCAGTCGCCAAAATCGCCATATAACTCTTTCATCAGTTTGGCGGCCACATGGGTGCTTTTGTAATAATCGGTACGCTCATCCACCCCCCTTGTTTGCAAACCAAAGCGGCGGGCCTCATAATCCATCAGCTGCCAGGGACCCACGGCACCAGCCCAGGAAACCAGACCGGAGCTGAGGTGACTCTCGATCACACTCAGGTATTTCATCTCTTTGGGAATGCCATAGAGGGGCAATACGTTATCATAGAGATCAAAATAGGGTTTGCCCCAGAATTTCATTTTTTCCAGCTCCTTGCCCTGTTTACGGATATATTCCTGCACAAAAGATACTGCCCTGGGGTTCAACTGGGCCGCATACGGACGGGAGGCATCGAAATGATTGGTTGAAAACAGGCTTTTGAACCCGGCTTTGCCATCAAATGCGGTGTCAGCGGTGGAAACATCCTGCATATCCGCCTCAATGAACGACATGGTTCCCAGACTACCCGCCACAAACGCAAAACCTACCAACGATACTCTGGCGATAGATATATGCGAACTGATGCTGATGCCGAACCACTTCATGTATAAGGATTATGGTGAGGGGATTTCCTCTCTGCTGTATTAGCGGAAGCAGGTTTCCCACCTATCCGGCGATAGCGCTAAGCTGCCGGGAAAGGCGCAGCAAAGATACCTCATCAAAATGAGAAGTCATTACCTGGAGGCCAAAGGGCAGTCCATTGGGGTGTTGGAACAGGGGTAGGGAAATACCGGGTATTCCAACCAGATTGGCAAATACGGTATAGATATCAGCGAGGAACATTTCTACCGGGTCATTACTCTTCTCCCCGATCTTAAAAGCGGTAGCCGGAACCGTGGGTGAAATGATGGCATCGAACTCAGAAAAAATAGCCTGTGTACGTTGACTAAGTAACTGCCTAACCTGCTGAGCCTTAGTGAAATAAGCATCAAAATAGCCGGCACTCAATACAAAAGTGCCCAACATGATGCGGCGTTGTACTTCTTTGCCAAAACCCTGGCTGCGCGAGGCTTTGTATAACTCGGTCAGGTCGCCGGCGGCGATATCTGCGCGGTAGCCATATCTTACCCCATCGAAGCGCGAAAGATTGCTGGAAGCCTCGGCCGTGGTTAAAACATAGTATGTTGGAACTACATGTTCAAGTAACTCAAAATCAACAGCTTTTACGGTATGCCCCTGGTCTGTTAATTTTTTGATAAACGATTCGATCGTTTCCCGGATAGCGGGGTCAAGACCCGGATGCTCCAGGGCTTCTTTGAAATAAGCGATCTTGTATCTCTTTTCTGGATGATCTCCGGTCAACGCAGCATAAGCCGGTACTTCTCTGGCAGAAACCGTACTGTCAAAATCATCGGCACCGGCAATCACTTCCAGGGTAAGGGCGGCGTCTTCTACTGTTTTGGCAAAAATGCCTATCTGGTCAAAAGAAGAAGCATAGGCAATGAGTCCATAGCGGGATACGCGACCGTAAGTAGGTTTTAATCCCACCACTCCGCAAAAATCTGCGGGTTGCCTTACCGAGCCGCCGGTATCACTTCCCAGACTGATCATACAGAGATCTGCCTGAACGGCTACCGCCGAGCCGCCGGATGAACCACCGGGAACCCGGCTCTCATCGATGGCGTTTCTCACCGGACCTAATGCAGAATTTTCATTGCTGCTGCCCATGGCAAATTCATCGCAGTTCTGGCGGCCGATGATGATGGCCCCTTCTGCTAATAATTTATCTACGGCAGTGGCATTGTAAACAGCAGTAAAATTTCCGAGGATCTTAGAAGCAGCTGAGAGAGGATGGTCTTTGTAACTGATCACATCTTTCAATCCCACTACCACTCCATGCAGTTTGCCTAAAGGCTGTCCCTGTTGCCGTTGCAGATCCAGTGCAGCTGCACGTTCCAGTGCTTCGGTTTCATAAACGTTGAGAAAAGCATTCAGTTGCGGACGGCTCCGGATCAACTCCAAATAACAACGAACGGCCTCCACGCAGGTGGTTTGGCCGTTCTGTAATGTTGTATGATAGTCTTTGATTGTACTGAATCGAAACAAAGCCTATAATGCTTTTGAAGGGAATAAATTACGGTTGCGTAGTGGTGGTAGTCTGGTCTTTTTCCTTCATACCTTCTTCCAGTTCTTTCTTCACATTATTCTTGGCATCGTTGAATTCACGGATACCTTTACCCAGTCCTTTCATGAACTCAGGGATCTTTCTACCGCCAAATAATACGAGAACCACTACTGCTATCAGTAAAATTTCCTGAAAACCTAAATTGCCCATAAGATTGTTTTTAAGAGTTGTAAAGTTAAGGTAAAACAAATGTTGCACAACTAAATAATTCTCTGCTATTGACCGCATAAAAAAGCGGAAGTTTAGTGTATCCTAAACTTCCGCCTGTAGTTATATTAGAGAAAAATCGCTTAGAAACGTTTTTCCTTGATACGGGCACTCTTACCGCTGCGCTCACGCAGGTAGTACAATTTAGCACGACGTACTTTACCAGACTTGTTCAACACGATAGAATCGATGTTGGGAGACAGGATCGGGAACAGACGCTCTACACCAACACCATCAGAGATCTTACGTACAGTGAAAGAGGCGGTTGCGCCATTTCCCTGCTGTTTGATCACATCTCCACGGAAACTCTGGATACGCTCTTTACCACCTTCTACAATCTTGTAGTTAACGGTAATATTATCACCAGCTTTGAAAGCCGGGTGGGTCTTTTTAGTTGTCAACTGATCGTGAACAAACTGAACTGCTGCGTTCATAACTTTTCTTTTTTGCGGACGGCAAAGGTAAGGGAATAATTAATAATTAGTAATGAGTAATTAGTAATTTTTTTTACCTCGCTATGTTAATGGCCCGTTTTTCACGGATTACGGTTACTTTAATCTGCCCCGGATAGGTCATTTCGGTCTGGATTTTCTGGGCTATTTCGAAGCTCAGCTTGTCGCTATCTACGTCGGTTACCTTATCGGCCTCCACAATTACCCGCAGTTCCCTACCGGCCTGGATAGCATAGGCTTTTTCTACACCGGTATAGTTAAGTGCCAGATTCTCAAGGTCTTTGATCCGCTGGAGGTACTGCTGCATGATCTCGCGACGGGCTCCAGGACGGGCGCCACTGATGGCATCGCAGGCCTGGATAATGGGGGAGATCACGTATTGCATCTCCATTTCATCGTGGTGGGCACCAATGGCGTTCACTACGGCCGGGTTTTCGCCGTATTTCTCGGCCAATTTGGCTCCCAGCAGGGCGTGGGTCAGTTCGGTTTCCTCGTCGGGTACTTTGCCTATATCGTGCAGCAGACCGGCTCTTTTGGCCAGTTTGGGGTTCATACCCAGCTCAGCGGCCATGATGGCGCAGAGATTAGCTGTTTCGCGGCTGTGCATGAGCAGGTTCTGGCCGTAAGAAGAACGGAAACGCATTTTACCTACGATACGTACCAGCTCTTTGTGCAGGCCATGAATGCCCATTTCGATCACGGTTCTTTCTCCGATCTCCATGATCTGCTCTTCCAGCTGGCGGCGGGTTTTTTCTACCACTTCCTCGATACGGGCGGGGTGGATACGACCATCCGATACCAGGCGCTGTAAGCTTAAACGGGCTATCTCTCTTCTCAATGGATCGAAAGAAGAGAGGATAATGGCTTCCGGTGTATCATCAACGATCAGGTCAACACCTGTGGCTGCTTCAATGGCACGGATATTACGTCCTTCCCTACCAATGATCTGACCCTTTATTTCGTCTGTTTCGAGGTTAAATACGGTTACGGTATTCTCAATCGTTACTTCGGCAGCGGTACGCTGGATAGATTGGATCACAATCTTACGGGCTTCTTTATTGGCCTTCAGTTTGGCGTCTTCAATGATCTCCTGCTGCAGGGTAAGGGCCTGGGAATGCGCTTCGGCTTTCAGGCTTTCGATCAACTGCGATTTGGCTTCTTCAGCGCTTAAACCGGCAATTTTCTCCAGGCGGCGGATATGCTCTTCCTGGTGTTTCTCCAGCTCGGTACGCTTATGATTCACCACTTCAATCTGGCGATTGAGGTTTTCTTTGATGGTCTCGTTCTCTTTGATCTGTTTGTCGAGGGCCGCTTCTTTCTGGTTGATGGTGATATCCTTCTGCTTGGCCCTGTTTTCCAGTTCGCCCAGCTTACGGTTCCGTTCCATTACTTCCCGGTCATACTCAGATTTCAACTGTACAAACTTCTCTTTGGCTTCCAGTTGTTTCTCCTTTTTGATCGTTTCGGCCCGGAGTTCGGCCTCTTTCAGTATGGTTTGCGCCTGTTGTTCAGCGTCTTCAACCTGTTTTTTTGTGTTTTTAGCGAAAAGGAATTTACCCGCTATAAGCCCCACAATTAGTGTACTTACACCAATTATTATAGATACTACTGTTTGGTCCATGTTGTTGGAATGTTTTTAAATAGTTCGCAATCATACGTTTTTCACATCTCATTTTACCGTAATAAGTAAATGATAATAGACGAAGATAATTAAATAAGTACGAAGTACGAGCGGGGAATTGTGAAGTTGTTGGGAGAGGGGGCAAGTTACAGGTTGCTGGTTAACCTGGAACTGGCAACTGGTAACCTGTAACAGGTTTCAAAGCTATTGGTCGCCGGCGAGGGCTTTGTCTACCATTTTTTCGAGTGAAGCCAGTTTTTCGGCTGCTTCCGTCCATTTTACATGGTCGATGCCTGATTGGTTCTGTTCGGTGGCAAACCAGAGCAGAACCATAGATACATAATCCTGCATGTCTTTACCCGCAAACTGGGTTTTGAACTGGGTAATTTTATCGTTGATCAAATTGGCCGTTTTGCGGACCATTTCCTCATCTGCCGCATCAATTTTCAGGCGGTAGCTGCGGTCAGCGATCAATATGTTAACGGGAATGAGTTCAGACATGGATTAGGTGTTTAAAAGTGCCAGACACTGGTCGATTTCTTTCAGATAACCATCGATACGTTTACTGAGGGCCGCTTTTTCGGCATCGTTCAAAGACCCTGAGCCCATTTTTACTACATCTACCTGCTGTTGCAGCGATAGTACCAGTCCTTGCTTCTCTTCGGTAAGTGCGGTTTGTTTTTCCAGCTCTTTTTTCAGTTGCTGGTTTTCCTTTTGCAGCAAAGCCTGTTGCTTCAGCAATTGCTGAAGTTTATCCTGGATGCTTTTTATCTGTTGCTCAAGGTTAACCATCTGATTAAAGATAAGGTCAATGCAGAAGAGTTATGCAATTTTACTGCACTTATTATTCACTTCTGCGCTGGTAATTAGGGGTTTGGATAGTATCCGCCGGACTTATTTCCGGATCTCTGCCGCCAGGTCGTTCTCAAAACCCTGGATGAGCTTGGCGATCATGGCATCCACTTCTTTATCGGTAAGGGTTTTCTCCTCATCTGCAAACAAAAAACTGATGGCCATGGATTTTTTATCTGCGCCGAGTTTCTCACTTTCGAATACATCAAAAAGACGTACTTCTTTCAGCCTCGGGAGTTTGAGTTTTTTTACGGTCTGCTCGATCAATTCAAAACTGGTGGCCCGTTTTACCACCATGGCCAGGTCGCGCTGCATCACCGGAAACTTGTTCACTTCCTTATACCGGATCCTGTTCTGGCTTACGGCTTCGAGTAACTGACCAAAATGAAGATCCAACACGTATACCGACTGTTTGATATCGAATGACTGTAATTTTTTAGCAGATACCTGCAGCAGGGTTCCCAGTATACGTTTACCATGCAGCACCTGCAATACCAATCCTTCGCCTTTTGCCGCAGCAAACTGCACATTATTCAAGCCAGATACTTCCAGTACCGCAGCGGCCAATCCCTTCAACCGATAGAAATCATTGGCCTTACTTTTTTCGCGCCAGCCGTCTTCATGGTTGGCACCGGTAATGTATAAACAGAGATGTTCTTCTTCCGTGTAATCACCCACATTTTTGGTGAAATAGGTTTTGCCCAGTTCAAAAAACTGCAGGTGCTGGTTACGGCGGTTCAGGTTATAGGCAATGGATTCCAGACCGGTTTCCAGCATGGAGGGACGAAGCACATTCAACTCTTCGCTGAGGTTATTGATCATTTTCACGGTTACCGCCAGCACTTCTTCCTCAAAGTATTTGCTGTTGGTGATGGAGTTGGTCAGGATCTCTGTGAAACCTTGCCCTACGAGGTAGCTGGCTATCTTGTCTTTCAAAGATTCTTTCTGACCCAGTGCTTCTACCGCCGGACTGATGGTGATGGTAGCCGGTATCTCAATATTATCCAGTCCGTCAATCCGCAGGATCTCTTCTACGATATCGGCAGGAATAGTGATATCGGGTTTGCTGTAAGGTACCGCTACCCGCAGTTCATCCTGTCCTTCACGCACGATCTCAAAACCGAGACTGGTCAGTATTCTTTTGATGGCATCGCCATGGTAATTTTTACCACTCAGTTTTTTGAGGTAATGATTTTTGAGGGATACTTCCGTTTTGGGTTGCGGATCGGGATATACATCCACGATCTCGCTAGCAATGTCGCCACCGGCGATCTCTTTGATCAGCAGGGCAGCGCGTTTTAATACATTCACCGTATTGGAAATATCCACGCCTTTTTCAAAACGGGTGGCCGCATCGGTACGGAGTTCATGACGAACCGATGTTTTGCGGATACTGACCGGGTGAAACCAGGCACTTTCCAGAAAAATATTCTTGGTATTGGCCGTTACGCCGCTTTTCAATCCGCCGAACACACCTGCGATACACATACCGTCTTTGGCATTACAGATCATCAGGTCTTCCGCATCCAGTTTCCGCTCTTTTTCATCCAGTGTGGTGAAAGGAGTACCGGCAGGAAGGTTTTTGATGATCACTTCTCCACCGGTAATAGCGTCGGCATCAAATGCATGCAGTGGTTGACCGGTTTCATGTAAAATGAAATTGGTGATATCAACAATATTATTGATCGAGCGTAAGCCAATGGCCAGCAAACGGTTCTTCAGCCATTTGGGCGATTCACCTACCCTAACACCGCTGATGCTTACACCGGCATACCGCGGACAGGCCGCTGCATTTTCGATGGTTACTTTGATGGGGAGTGATGTATTATCAACCGTAAAACCATTTGCAAAAGGTGCTTTTACACGGGTTTCGGTGATATGATGGGTGAGGTAAGCGCAAACATCTCTTGCCACACCATAATGGCTCATGGCATCCATCCGGTTGGGGGTAAGGCCGATTTCATAGATCCAGTCGGAATAAGGCTGAAAATACTCCGCCGCCGGCGAGCCTACCTTGGCATCTGCGGGTAAAACAATGATACCCTCGTGACTGGTACCCACTCCTATCTCATCTTCGGCACAGATCATTCCTTGGCTTTCCACACTGCGGATCTTGGCCAGTTTCATGGTCAACGGCTCTCCGCTTACGGGATAGATCGTGGTTCCGATAGTGGCTACCACTACTTTTTGTCCGGCAGCCACATTCGCGGCCCCGCAAACAATCTGCAGGGGTTCTGCTGCGCCGGTATTCACTTTTGTCAGCTTTAATTTATCTGCATTGGGGTGCTGGCTGGTTTCCAGTACTTCTCCGATAACCAGACCGGCCAGACCGCCTTTAATACTTTCATATTTTTCCAGACTCTCCACTTCCAGCCCGATGGAGGTGAGGATCTTCGATAATTTCTCAGGATCCACCGCTTCGGGGAGATAATCACATAACCAATTGTAACTGATCGTCATAGTTGCTTGCTCTTTACGGGCATCAAAAATAGGTGATAAAATTTACGTGAGGCGCGAATCGTGAGTGGTGAGTAGTGAATAGGTAGGGTTTTAACTCACTACTGACTACTCACCACTCACAATTCACGCCTTATCAGTTACATCTTTTCCCGGGAAAGCCCTCCCTTTTTCTGAGAATTCTTTCTGCACAGGGCGTTGTGCATTACCCATTACCGATGGCGGAAAACTTTTGATTTTAGTGGATAACTGTAGTAGTTTGTGTGAATAGGGCCAGAAAGGCTGTGGATAGCCCCTGAATGAGCTGTGGATGAAAATTGCCCGAAAAAATTTTCTGAGGCCACTTTCTAACCCATATATTCGCTCCCCCTTACTGCTGTGGTAACAATTCCGTAACATGGAAAATTGCCGCCGAAGTACGTAGAAATGGTTTACTAACTCCTTAAGTACTGAAGATAAAATGGATCTGACCAGCCTGAACAAAGA
Organism: Caulobacter sp. UNC279MFTsu5.1; assembly: GCA_943369185.1. GTDB lineage: Bacteria > Bacteroidota > Bacteroidia > Chitinophagales > Chitinophagaceae > Sediminibacterium. The sequence goes on from CALRMK020000001.1 coordinate 425,604, forward strand.
CCGGAAAAGAAGGAAGACTTCGATAGACATGAGCAATATGGTATATGGCAAAGTACCGCCGCAGGCCAAAGAACTGGAAGAAGCGGTACTGGGTGCCGTAATGCTGGAAAAAAGTGCTTTTGATACCATTTCCGAGATCATCAAACCCGAGTGTTTTTATGTGGAGGCCAACCAGCTCATCTACAAAGCCATGCAGGGCCTGCAGCAGAAAAGCATGCCCATTGATATCCTGACCGTGGTAGAAGAACTGAAGATGCGCGAGCAGTTGGATGCGGTGGGTGGTCCGTACTATGTTACCAAACTCACCAATGCTGTTGTTTCTACCGCCAATATTGATGCACACGCAAGGATCGTACTGCAGAAATTTATCCAGCGAGAGCTGATCCGCATCAGCGGCGAGATCATCGGCGATGCATATGAAGACAGCACCGATGTATTTGACCTGCTGGATGAGAGTGAGACCAAGATGTTCAACATCACCAACAATTACCTGAAGAAGAATTTTGAAGATATCCAGAACGTACTGGCCAAAACCATGAACCGGATTGATGAACTGCGTACCAAAACGGAAGATATTTCCGGGGTACCCAGTGGTTTTCCTACGCTTGACCGTATCACCTACGGTTGGCAGCCTACGGATTTGATCATCCTTGCCGCACGTCCTTCGGTGGGTAAAACTGCCTTCGCGCTGAACCTGGCCAGAAACTCCGCCTTACATCCTACCAAACCGGTTCCGGTGGGTTTCTTCTCGCTGGAGATGAGTGCTTCGCAGCTGGTACAACGTATCCTGAGTGCCGAGAGTGAGATCAAGATGGAAAAGATCAGTCGCGGTAAACTGGAGAATTACGAGTATGAGCAGTTGCTGACCAAGGGTATTAAAAAATTAGAAATAGCCCCCATTTTTATCGATGATACGGCCGCACTGAACATTTTCGAGTTCCGCGCCAAAGCAAGAAGACTGGTAAACAAACACAATGTAGGCATCATCATCATCGACTACCTGCAGCTGATGAGCGGCACCGGCGACCGTGGCAGCAACCGGGAACAGGAGATCAGTAATATCTCAAGAAACCTGAAAGCACTGGCCAAAGAACTGAACGTGCCAATCATTGCACTGAGCCAGTTAAGCCGTGCGGTGGAAACCCGTAAAGAAAGTAAAATGCCGCAGCTGAGTGACCTCCGTGAATCGGGTGCCATTGAGCAGGATGCCGATATGGTCATGTTCATTTACCGTCCGGAATATTATGAGGTAATGAACAACGAACAGGGCGAAAGTACCCATGGAGAAACCCATATCCGGATCGCCAAACACCGTAACGGTTCACTCGAAACCATTAAACTGCGCGCCAAACTGGAGATCCAGAAATTTGAAGAATGGGACGATAACGGCGGTTTACCCGGACTGGGCAGCAACTGGAAACCGGTAGGTCCATCTACCCCTCCGGCAGCCGGTGGTGGCAGTGATAGCAGCAAACTCTTTATCCAGAAAGGCAGCAAAATGAATGGCGGCGATTTTGACGAAGGATTTGACAACGACTCTCCATTTTAACGACGAAGCAGGAACTGCGAGGTACGATCTTCGTACCTTTATGTAAATTCTTTCGTACGCACTTATGTCATTGCCTTTTTTTTACGAACAGCTTATCTCTGGCCTGCATTCCCACTTTACTTTGAGTGAGGAAACCAGCAAACACTGCATCCAGGTGCTGCGGATGAAAACAGGTGCCGGCCTGCAACTCACCGATGGGCTGGGTAACCTTTACAAAACCTCTCTCCTCAGCGAGGACAAAAAAAGATCAGTGGTACTGATTGAAGAACACACAGTAGTTCCTCCTCCGGAAAAGAAAACCAGCATTGCTATCTCGTTGTTGAAAAATGCCAGTCGTTTTGAATGGTTTTTAGAAAAAGCCACAGAGATAGGCGTAACCGAAATACAACCCTTGATCAGCCAGCGAACCGAGCATACCCGATTCAGGACAGACCGTATGAACGGTATCCTGATTGCTGCCATGTTACAAAGCCAGCAGGCCTGGTTACCCATATTGCATGAGCCGATGGCATTGGCAGATTGTATCAAACAATCACACTGGCCGCAAAAGCTGGTGGCACATTGCGAAGAAGAGGCAAAACAACTCATCAAAGATCTTGCTCCTTCTCCCGAAACGCAGATCCTGATAGGACCCGAAGGTGATTTTACGCCGGAAGAAATCCAACTGGCGCTGAACCATCAGTACCTGCCTGTCAGCTTGGGCGATACCCGTCTCCGGGCAGAAACCGCCGGTGTTGTGGCAGCTGCTTTGCTGGTGAACAGATAGATCTTGCCGAATGTGAGCATGTTGTAACAAATCTGCCCGCCGATGCATGTTATCAAAATTATGAAGCAGTATATTCATCGAATCATGAGAAGAAATCTGTTGGTTTTATTGTTACTGGTGTTGACCCTGTCATCCTGCAAATATTTCAAATCGAAAAAAATGATGGCCAGGGATACGACCATCACCCATCTCACTTCGTTTAACAGTGTATTTCTGGACAGTGTACATGTAGACAGTTTTTTGCTGCAGCACCCTGAATTTGAAGCATTCACAGAACAGTTCCGCGATTTTTATACCCACCGGAATTATGAATATGCCTGGTTCGACTCATCGGGTCTGGCAGAACAGGCACATAATTTCATTAACCTGCAAAGCAATTATATCATCGACTTTGCTGATAGCAGTATTTACAATCCGGTATTGGAAGAACTTTTTCAAAACCTGTACATGGGAAAAGTAAGACCTGCCATGGGCGAACCCAAAGTGATACAGGCAGAGTTAATGCTAACGGGCCAGTTCTTCAGGTATGCAGCCAAAGTGTATAAGGGTAGTGATATTGATGCGGCAAAACTGGGCTGGTATATTCCCCGCAAAAAAATAGACCTGACCGTTTTACTGGACTCTACCCTGAAATCGCAGCTGGCAGAAGGGGAACCGTTGGTACCGGCGAATGCACAGTATCAAAAACTACAGGACCAGGTAGCCAAATACCTTGTTCTGGAAAAACAGTTTCCCTCGGACAAGATCACATCCGTAAAAAAACCCTTTAAAAAAGGAGATACTACATACGCTATTACCCAGATCAAAAAAAGATTGCAGCTACTGGGTGATATGCCGGGCAGCGATACCAGTCAGTTGTTTGATACCGTTCTTGAAAATTCGGCCAAACTATTTCAACGCAGAATGGGTTTAACGGAAGATGGGGTAATTGGCAATAAAATGATCGCAGAACTGAATACGCCTATCTCCTGGCGCATCCGGCAATTACTGGTGAATATGGAAAGGGTAAGATGGATGCCGGCAGAAAGAGGCAGCCGTTTTATTCTTGTTAATATTCCCGAATACAAATTGCATGTGATGGATAGTGGACGACAGGTCATGGATATGAATGTGATCGTGGGAACAGCCGCTAACAACACCGTCATTTTTTCAGGTAATCTCAAATATGTAGTGTTCAGTCCTTATTGGAATGTACCCTCCAGTATAGTCAAAAAAGAAATGCTGCCGGCTATCAGTCGTAACAGAAACTATCTTTCCAGAAATAACATGGAGATAACCGGATATAGTGGTGGTTTACCTGAGATACGCCAGAAACCCGGCCCTACCAATTCACTGGGATTGGTGAAATTCCTCTTCCCCAATAATTTCAATATCTATTTACACGATACCCCTAACCGCGAACTATTCTCATCTACCAGCCGAAGTTTCAGTCATGGCTGTATCCGTATCAGCGAGCCCAAAAAAATGGCGGAATACCTGTTACGGGATGATAAAAGCTGGACCAGTGAGAATATCGATAGTGCTATGCACCTGGCCAAAGAGAAATGGGTAACCCTGAATAAGTCTGTGCCGGTGTATGTGGTTTATTTTACGGCATGGGTAGACAGGAATGGCCTGCTTAATTTCCGTAACGATATTTACCAACACGATACGAAAATGGCAGAAAAATTATTCACCAGATAATCTCCGGAATCCCCTGTTATTTACGTTGATTTCCGGTATCCGCCGCATTTTCGTAAAGATGCGCCCAATCTGTACATTTGTAAAAACCGGGTGTCCATGCAATTGATTGAAGTAACCGATAAAAAAACAGCCAGAGAATTTCTGGAAGTGAATGTTTTACTGAACCGTAACAACCCGGCTTATATACGCGCATTGGATAATGAAGTGAACGATGTATTCGATCCTGCCAAAAACAAAAACTACAAATACGGCGAAACCAAACGCTGGATCGCCAAAGACGATACTGGTAAGCTGATTGGCCGGATTGCCGCTTTCACCAATTCAAAATACATTAACAAGGGAACCGATTTTGCTACGGGGGGTGTAGGATTTTTTGACAGTATCAATGATCAATCGGTTGCCAATACCCTGTTTGATAAGGCTAAACAATGGTTGCAGGAAAAGGGTATGGCAGCAATGGACGGACCCATCAATTTTGGCGACCGTGATAAATGGTGGGGACTGATGGTGGAAGGGTTTGACAGTGAGCCCATGTATGGCATGTCTTTCAACCCACCCTATTACGAAACCCTGTTTCAACAATACGGCTTTGAAAATTATTACAACCAGTATTACTATTTCATGAATGTGGACGATCCATTACCGCAAAGATTTCCTGAGCGGCATGCCAAATTCAAAGCCAAAGCGGGTTATGAAGCCAAACATGTGGAACTGAGCGAGCTGGATAAATATGCGGGGGATTTTGCCACTGTTTACAATGCCGCCTGGGCACAACATGGAGAAAATAAAGAGATCACCAAAGAGCAGGTGATCAAACTCTTCTCCAAAATGAAACCCATTATGGATGAGCGTACGGTCTGGTTTGCCTATTACAAAGAAGAGCCCATTGCCATGTTCATCAATATCCCTGACCTGAACCAATACTTCAAGCATTTTAACGGCAAACTGGGATTACTGGAAAAATTACGTTTGCTCTGGATGAAAAAAACCGGGTATAACAAGCGGTTAACCGGGCTGGCATTTGGCGTTGTACCCAAATACCAGGCATTGGGCATTGATAGTTTTATGATCTACGAATGTGCCCTGCTGTTACAGGGTAAAGGTTGGTACACCCAGTACGAAATGGGTTGGGCCGGCGACTGGAACCCGAAAATGATCAATATCTACAAGAGCCTGGGGGGCAGACAAAGCAGGAGAATGGTCACTTTCCGCTATCTTTTCGACAGGAATAAACCCTTTGAAAGGCATCCGGAAATGAACTATCAATAGGGTAGCGATCAGAAAGCTACCTATTGGGTAACCACCGGCTACCGGGGTGTGCATAAAATAACCGGAAACCGGAAACCGGAAACCGAATTTGCCTCATTATCTTGCAAGCTCACTATGGAGAATAAGTTCATTGTTTCGGCCCGTAAATACAGACCCCAGAATTTTAATACGGTGGTGGGGCAATCGCATATCACTACCACACTTAAAAATGCGATCCGCAATAACCAGCTGGCACATGCATTTTTGTTCTGCGGTCCGAGGGGAGTGGGTAAAACCACCTGTGCCCGTATTCTGGCCAAAACCATTAACTGTACGAACCCTACTCCCGATGGGGAAGCCTGTAATACCTGTAACAGCTGTGTTTCTTTTGATGCCGGCACATCGCTGAATATTCATGAACTGGATGCAGCGAGTAATAACTCGGTAGATGATATCCGGACCTTGGTAGAGCAGGTACGTTTTGCACCACAGGCCGGGAAATACAAAGTGTATATTGTGGATGAGGTACACATGTTAAGTGCCAGTGCCTTTAACGCCTTCCTGAAAACATTGGAAGAACCTCCCTCCTATGCTATTTTCATCCTGGCCACCACAGAAAAACACAAGATCTTACCAACCATTCTGAGCCGTTGCCAGATCTTCGATTTTAAACGCATCACCAATAGCGATACCGTTGATCACCTGCAGGAAATTGTAGACAAAGAAGAGATCAAAGCTGAAAAAGCCGCCTTACAGGTGATTGCGCAGAAAAGCGAAGGCTGTATGCGCGATTCGTTGAGTATCCTCGACAAAATTGTCAGCTTTACCAATGGAACCGTTACTTACCAGAATACCTTAGAGCACCTGAACATACTGGACGAGGATTATTATTTCAAAATGCTCGAATCCATGCAGCAGCAGGATATGGCCGCGGCCATGCTGTTGTTTGATGAGATCAACCGGAAAGGATTTGAGGGGGATCTGGTGTTGAATGGGTTTGCCGAATTCATCCGTAACCTGCTGGTATGCAAAGACCCCAAGTCGGCAACGCTGCTGGAAGTAGTAGAAGGCATGCGCGATAAATATGTGGCCGTTGCTTCACAAACCGGTATGTCTTATCTGGTAAGTGCCTTGAATATCTTGAACGAGTCGGAGATCAATTATAAAATGGCCCGTAACAAAAGGCTGCATGTGGAGTTAACGCTGATCAAACTCAACTTCCTCCAGCAGGCCATTGACCTCTCAGTAGAAAACGGACAGGTCATTAAAAAAAAACGGGTTGATGGACCGATCGCTTTCCGGATTCAACCGGTAGCACCCGTACAATTCAAACCCGCTGCTGCTACCCCACCGGCACCCGAAGCCAAATTATACATAGAACAAAAACCGGTGCAGCCAGCTGCAGTAACAACCAATCCAAAACCTGTTTCGCCCGCGCCTACAGCTACGGCACAGGTTGCTAAACCGGTTACACGTAGTATACCCGCTTCCAGCGGAGCAAAGAAAAATCTACTCGAAACCCTTCGTACCAAATACGGCGACCAATACGCTATTGAAGAGATCAAAGAGGCGGAAGTATTGAACTTGGAAAAACTTCGTGAATGCTGGGATGAATATGCCGTGCAATTAGAGAAGCAGCAAAAACATTCATCTGCCGGCACTTTTAAAAGTGCACGCTTAACGATCGATAACGATATCCGCTTTACCATTACCGTATCGGCACTTACTTCGCAGAAATTTGTGGAACAGGAACGAATGATGTTGATAGACCATCTGCAAACCGCTTTCAATAACAGGGCCATCAGTTTTGATGTATTGGTAGAAGCCAGCGAAAGAGAAGATATTCCCGTTCATATGCGCCTTAATAGCAAACAGAAATTTGAACATATTGCAGCACAGTATCCATTGGTGAAAGAACTGAAAGAGCGCTTGAAACTGGAGATAGATTATTAATTATTTTTAGTCACTGGTTTGTATACGATTGCGCAGGCTTATTCTGTAAAATATCTTTTCGCTATAAAATTGATCCCATGCCCAAATCCACTATGAAATACACCAACGGAGAAGTAACGGTTGTATGGAAGCCCGACACCTGCATTCATAGCCGTATTTGCTGGACTGAACTCAGAGAAGTATTTGACCCGGTGAAACGCCCATGGGTAAACATGGAAGCTGGCAGTACCGAACGTATTATTGAGCAGGTGCGGAAATGTCCGAGCGGTGCCTTGAGTTATTTTATGAATGCACAGGAGTCAGGAGCAGAAAATAATTCACAGCCTGACATTATAAGCGAAGCCGCACAGATAGTAAACATAGAGATCAGGCCAAACGGACCGATTCTGATCAGCACCGATTGTCGCATCACACATAGCAATGGTGAGGTTGAGATCAAAAAAGGAAAAGCCTCTCTCTGCCGCTGCGGCGGATCGGCCAATAAACCTTATTGCGACGGATCGCACAGGAGCAATGGGTTTGAGGGATGAGGTGGGGTGAATGGGGAATGGTGAATAGTGAATAGTGAATAGTGAGTGGTGAGTTGTCAGTAGGCAGTGTATCTTGCGAAGCAAATAATCCTCTCACGTCTCACGTCTCACGTCTCACGTCTCACGTCTCACGTCTCACGTCTCACGTCTCACGTCTCACGTCTCACGTCTCACGTCTCACGTCTCACTAAACCTTCTTCGTCCCCGAATACCCATTCTTCAATAACCATTGCAACACTTTCTCCCGCTGATCGCCCTGTACAATGGCTTCACCATCTTTCACGCTGCCGCCGGTGCCGCAGAAATTCTTGAGTTTTTTACCCAGTTCTTCCAGATCTTCTTCTTTCCCTATAAAACCAGTAACAAGGGTAACGGCTTTACCGGCTCTTTGTTTGGTATCGAGGCGGATCCGGAGTTTCTGCTGATTGGGGGCTAAGGTATCCTGCGCAGTTTGCTCTTCTTCCTCAAAACGAAAAGAAGGATCGGTGCTAAATACAAAACCTCTTGCATCGGGTTTATTTTTCTTGCTCATACAGACTCATTACTTTATTCTTCAAATATTTTCTACCGCGTCTTAGCGCCTTTGCGTGAATATTTGCCCGAAAAGGCGCTAAGACGCGGTTTTATAACAATACCGCTTTCAGACTCAGGTCTACGCTTTGTGCCTGGTGTATCAGTCCACCTACACTTACATAATCAACCCCTGTAGCTGCATACGATTCAATCGTATCCAGGTTAATACCGCCGCTGGCTTCTGTTTCAAAAGCGCCGTTGATCAGTTGTAAGGCTTCGGTGATCAGTGCGGGTGTAAAATTATCCAGCATGATCCGGAACACTTTCCCTTTTCCTATAGCGCAAACTGTTTGTACGTCTTCCAGTGTACGTGTTTCTACTTCTATTCTCAACGGGTGTTCCATGTTCTGAGAATAGGCATACGCGGCTTCAATAGCAGGTGCTATTCCGCCGCAGTAATCAATATGATTATCCTTCAGCATAATCATATCATACAGACCAAAACGATGGTTGACGCCTCCGCCGATCCGTACCGCTTCTTTTTCCAGTAAACGGAAATTAGGCGTGGTTTTGCGTGTATCCAGCAAACGGGTATGATAGCCTTTTAATTTTTCGGTGTAGCGATGGGTTAATGAAGCAATGCCACTCATGCGTTGCATACAGTTTAATACCAGGCGTTCGCAGGTAAGAATGGTATGTACACTGGCAGCTACTTCAAACGCTTTTTCGCCATTCAAAACCGCCTCGCCATCTTTTTTAAAGGCGGTAAATACCATTTCGGGCTCCTGCAGCCGAAAGATCTTTTCTGCTACTGCCATACCGGCCAAAATTGTATCCTGTTTGATTTTCAGTACCGCTTTCCCTTTTTTACCGGGAGGGATGCTGCTGAGGGTAGAATGATCCCCATCGCCCACATCTTCCTGCAAAGCTTCTTTTACGAGATGTGCGAGTTGTTCGTCGAAAGATTTCATGCTGTAAATGTAGGGGGATAAAGAAAAATCCCGCCCGGATTTCCGGAACGGGATTAAAAAAGTTAGTTACCTGCAGCCATTAGCTGATCCGTATGGTAATGATCTGGCGTTTTCCGTCTTTCAGCTTGAGCATAATGGTAATATTATGTCCTTTGCCATTATCAAGCAGTTTTCCTGCCAGATACATGGTGGCGCCAATTTCCCTTTCGGAGGTTTTTTCGAATCCTTTGATGCCATTTTCAGCAAAAAAAGCCTTCAGTGTCAGGGTAGCCTGGTTACGGCCTATGTTTTTTACCTCGTCTTTATCAAGGAGTTTCATATCCACATAATCATCGAAATGACTTCCCACCTGCCCCGCATCTGCCGCTTTAAAAGCATTTACAATAGCATCTACATCGCCCTGAGCGGTAAAAGACATCAATCCCAGTACCAAACCGGAGAATAAGAGTATTTTTTTCATAATAAAGTATTTGTTACACACCCAATGTTTGCTAAAAACATGCCAAACTATGGCCTGTAGGGTATTGGGATAAAGTTAACATCTATTCATCAATTGTAAATGCAGTAATTTTATCCCATGAGTAAGAAAGTTATATTAGTTATTATGGACGGCTGGGGCCTTGGTAAGGTGAAATCAGCCGATGCTATCCAGAACGCGAATGTTCCGTTCGTGAGTTCGCTGTATGCGAAATATCCCAATACCACCCTTGTTACCTGCGGCGAGGATGTAGGTTTGCCAGAAGGGCAGATGGGCAATAGTGAAGTAGGCCACCTGAACCTGGGTGCCGGCAGGATCGTTTACCAGGAATTGCAGCGCATTAATGTAGCCATCCGTACGGGCGAATTTGCAGCGAACAGCCAGTTGCTGGCTGCTATCCGTTTTGCCAAAGAGAACCAGAAACCTTTGCACCTGCTTGGACTGGTAAGCGATGGCGGTGTACACTCACACCTGAACCATATCAAAGCACTCTGTGATGTTTGTAAAAAAGAAGGACTGAGCGAAGTATATATCCATGCTTTCACAGACGGCAGGGATACTGATCCGAAAAGCGGATTGGGTTTTGTAACCGAACTGCAGCAACACCTGAATCTATCGGTTGGTAAAATTGCTTCGGTAAGTGGCCGTTATTATGCTATGGACCGCGACAAACGCTGGGAGCGTGTAAAACTGGCCTATGACTGTCTGGTAAAAGGAGAAGGCCCGAAAGCGACTGATGCCCTGGCCGCCATTGAACAGTCTTATGCAGCAGAAGTTACCGACGAATTCATCAAACCCACCGTGATCGTCGATGAAGCACAGCAACCATTGGCGTTGATCAAAGATGGGGATGTGGCGATCTGCTTTAATTTCCGTACGGACCGCTGTCGTGAGATCACAGAAGTATTGACACAGAGCGATAATCCGGAATTCGGCATGCAGAAACTGTTACTGCATTATACCACCATGACCCTGTACGATCACAAATTCAAAAACATACATGTGATCTTCGAAAACGATAATCTCACCAATACACTTGGCGAAGTATTGGCAGCCCATAACAAAAAACAGATCCGCATTGCGGAAACAGAGAAATATCCGCACGTTACTTTCTTTTTCAGTGGCGGAAGGGAAGAACCTTTTACAGGCGAGAGCCGCATCATGGTGCCTTCTCCCAAAGTAGCCACCTATGATCTGCAACCTGAAATGAGTGCGGTAGAGATCACAGACAAACTGATACCGGAGATTGAAAAAGAATCTGCTGATTTCATCTGCCTGAACTATGCCAATACCGATATGGTGGGCCATACCGGCGTATTCAGTGCCGCCATTATTGCGGCAGAAACCGTGGATGCCTGTGTGAAAAGAGTGGTTACCGCCGGACTGGAACATGGCTACACCATTTTCCTCACTGCCGACCATGGAAATGCAGATTACCTCGTTAATGAAGATGGAAGTCCTAATACAGCCCATACCCTTAACCCGGTTCCCTTTTTTGTGATCGATAAAGAATGGAAGGGAGCACTGAAAACCGGAAAACTGGGCGATCTGGCACCCACTATTTTGCAGGTGATGGGATTACCTGTACCAAAAGAAATGACAGGAAATATCTTAATTTAACTTCCTAAACCCGCAAATATGAAAATCTTCAAAAAACTGCTGATCGTGCTACTGGTTGTTTTTGTAGTGGCCCAGGCTTTCCGTCCGGAAAAAAATAACTCAAATGATACCAGCAAGGATATATCCAACAGTTATGTGGTTCCGGAGAATGTAAAAACCATTTTGGCAAAAGCCTGTAACGATTGCCACAGTAACAATACCCGTTACCCCTGGTATGCCGAGATACAGCCGGTTGCCTGGTGGATCAACGACCATGTGAAAGACGGAAAAAAACACCTCAATTTCAATGAATTTGACGGCTACCGGATTGCCAAACAGTATAAAAAACTGGAAGAGTGCATCGAGGAAGTGAAAGATGGTGAAATGCCACTAACTTCTTTTACTATCATCCACAAAGATGCCAAACTCTCCGAAGATGAAAAACAGATCCTGTTCACCTGGTGTGAGATCGTAAGAGACAGTATCAAAGCCAGGTATCCGGCGGATAGTCTGGTGATTAAGAAAAAGAAATAGACCTAAATAGTCTGGAGTTAGGAGTGAGAAGTCTGGAGTATGTATACTAACTCCTAACTCCAGACTTCTAACTCCAGACTCCCCTCCTTCCCATGCAGATAAAATCAGCCAAATACCTTATTTCTTCCGCTCTCGTAAGCCAGTGTCCCAAACCTGACCGACCGGAATATGCATTCATCGGGCGAAGTAATGTAGGTAAATCATCGCTGATCAATATGGTTACCAACCAGAAAAGTCTTGCCAAAACATCGGCCACACCCGGTAAAACCCAATTGATCAATCATTTTGAAATTGAAAGTTCTGCCGGCGAAAAAGGTCCCAAGACCAAATGGTTCCTGGTGGATCTGCCCGGTTATGGGTATGCCAAACGTTCGCAAACAGAAAGAAGCAAATGGGAGGAGATGATCAATGGGTATCTGCGTAAAAGAGAAAATCTGGTGCAGGTATTTGTGCTCATCGATGCCCGCCATAGCCCACAAAAAAACGATCTGGAATTTGTTAACCAGCTGGATCACTGGGAAGTGAATTTCAGTCTGGTATTTACCAAGGCCGATAAAGAAAAACCGGCTGTTGTTGAAAGAAATGTAAAAGCTTTTCTGGAAAAGCTACGCGAGACCTGGCAATTCCTCCCCCGTCATTTTGTAACCAGTGCCGAAAAGAAACTGGGACGCGAAGAGATCCTCCAGTTTATTGAAGGATGCAACAAAGAGATCGCCGACAATAAAACCTCCAAATAAATCAGTAAACCAACCATCGTGAGTGGTCAGTGGTGAGTGGGGAGTGAGTTGATTTGGGTGATCAGTAAAGACACCGTTTTAACAACCTGCACTCATGCAGATTCTGCTTGCCATGGCAAAGGCTTTCGCAATAAACCAATAAACGGGTAATCCCAAAACCTAGTTAACCGCTTTATCCGCACAGCAACTGCTGGCAAAAGCTTCCGGCTTGGCTTTAAAGGCAAACCCCATTCCCAGGATATACCCCATGGCTTCGCGCAGGGCATCATTGCTTTTGAACTGGGGATTGGTGTTGATGTCAGCATGCACTTCCATGTCTACATGGTGCTCAATAAAAAGATTACAGAGCTCATAAGCGATCTCGATGCTTTTGGCTACTTCTACCAGCATCCTTTCCTTGATGTGGTATTTCTGTTTTGTCTTTTCATTGTGGATGTACATGAATCCACCGTTGTGTTCGCGAAGGAATACGATCACGGTGGCAAACTCGGTATCCGCGCCCTTTACCTGGCTATCGGTACCAATACAGACTTTGAGTTTGGTACCGCAGGCGCGTTCCCTTTCAATGGCTTCCTTTACCGCATCTTTGATAGGAAGCTGAATCTGCTCTCCGTTGAATTTTCTCCAATGCATACTGTATGAGGTTTACGTAATTTACCGATTTATAAGCGGCATTTCTGCTTCTGTTAATGAACTTATTATTAACAGCGGTGGAAAACGGGGGAGGGAGGAGTTAAAAGTTAATAGTTAAAAGTGAAGGGGATGTAGCTTTCTCATGCCTATTCCTCCCCTCCCAACTATTAACTACTAACTATTAATTATTAACTTTTAGTACTCTCCTTATCTTCGCCCCATGAAAGTGGCAGGTTTTACCTTCATTAAGAACGCGGTACAGTTCGACTACCCGGTAGTGGAATCCATCCTTTCGGTATTACCGCTCTGTGATGAAATGGTAGTGGCCGTTGGCGACAGCAGCGATGGTACGCGGGAACTGATCAGTGCCATCCCTTCGGATAAAATACGGATCATTGATACTGTTTGGGATCCTACTCTTCGGGAAGGGGGTGCGGTACTGGCAGATGAGACCAACAAAGCATTTCACGCCATCAGTGGTAACCCAGACTGGTGTATCTATATTCAGGGCGACGAGGTTTTACATGAACAGTATCTGGATACTGTAAAACAGGCCATGCTGCAATGGAAAGATCAGCCGGAAGTAGATGGCCTGCTGTTCAAATACAAACATTTTTACGGTTCCTTTGATTATATCGCCAGTTCATCTGAATGGTACCGGAACGAGATCCGGATTGTGCGGCATGATTCCCATATTTACTCTTACCGGGATGCGCAGGGTTTTAGAAAAGAGAATGATCAGAAATTGCGGGTAAAAGCGTTGAATGCCTATATCTATCATTACGGCTGGGTAAGACCCCCACAGACCATGATGGATAAAAAAAGGAATTTCGGTAATTACTGGGGTGGAGATAGGGTGGATGAGACTTTTCTGAAAACCTATTCCGGCGAGTTCGATTATTCGCAGATTGATGCATTGGAAAAATTCAGCGGCACCCATCCCGAAGTAATGAAAGAACGGATTGCAAGAATGAACTGGCAGTTCAGCTACGACCTTTCGTATAATAATCTAAGCGTGAAAGACCATTTCAAGAATTTGATGGAGAAATGGACCGGAATCAGACCCTTTGATTATAAAAACTATATTTTACTACGGTAATATAACACACATGACAACAGCCTGCCTGCTTTGCGGTAACACAGACAATAACCAGTTGTACAAAGTGAAAGAACTTCAACTGGGTCTGGAGGAATATTTCAACTACCAGTTATGCGGCAGCTGTGGCAGTATGCAGTTACAGGATGTACCCGATAATCTGGGAAAATACTATCCCAACGAGGATTATTACTCTTTCAAACTTGACCTCCACATCCGCAAAAAAGCAGATACGCTCCGCAAAATCAAAGCCGATTACCTGTTATTCGGAAAGAACCAATTGCTGGGCAGCCTGCTTTCTATCGGGTATAAATTACCCGAACAATTTCAGTGGATGAAAGACCTGGGTGCAAAATATGACGATGCCATTCTGGATATCGGCACCGGCAACGGCAGTCTGCTTTCCCGTTTGTTTCAGATAGGGTTCACCAACCTGACAGGGATAGATCCGTTTATTAATGAGAGTCATGACCATGGTTCTATCCGTATCCTGAAAAAAGATATTTACGAGGTGAGAGAACAATATGATATTGTAATGATGCACCATTCACTGGAGCATATGTTTGAACCACAGAAAGTATTGGCCCAGGCCATGCAGATCACCAAACCCGGCGGAGCCGTGATGGTACGCATTCCCATCATGGGTAATTATGGCTGGCAAACCTATGGGGTTTATTGGTGTGGCATTGATGCCCCCAGGCATATCTTCATCCCTTCGGCCAAACAGATGCGGAAACTGGCCGAAGATGCCGGCTTTACTATTGAGAAATTTTACTATGATAGCAGCGACTACCTGATCTGGAGCAGCGAACAATACAAAGTGGGAATGCCATTACACGATCCCAGAAGTCATATGTTCAATAAAGATGGCAGCAGTATGTTTTCCAAAGAAGATATCAAACGCTTCCGGGCAATTATGAAAACGGAGAATGAAAAAGGGAACGGCGATACGGCTGTGATTTGCCTGCGTAAAAAATAACCAGTTACTTTCTTTCGCCCCTGCTCAGTTTGCGGATCTCGATCAAACGACTGAGAGAAGATTTTTTGGTAAACAGAAAGAGTTCTTCCTGGTATTTCAACAGGAAACTGAAAAGCGCCCAAACAAATCTCCCTTTGGCTTTGCGCGAATACAGGTCAAATAGTTTTGCGTAGAAACCTTTCCGGTTACCATGTTCCGCATCCCGGATCTGCCCGATCCAGTTCAGTTTATCTTCAAAATCACTATACCGTTGTTCGTACTTGCGGGTAACTGCTTTCTGTGCAAGGGTAGTGGTAACGGTTTTAGCATGTTGTCGGTATAAAGTCAAAGGCTCATCCACATACTGAATACCTGTATAAATGGTAGCTTTCATGGCAAACCAGATATCATGCGGCACACCGGCTGGTATGGGTAACACATGTGGTAATAATTCCCTGTTCACCAGCATGGCGTGCCCCCAGACTACATTGCTGAACACAAAACCCCGTGTATCTGCTCCGCTGTACATATTACGCAACTGCGAGAGATTTTTCTGCAGGCTCTGTCCGTCTTCATTGATCAATATGCTATCGCTGTACACCAGCCAGTGATCGCCGATGGCTTTGTATAATTTTTCCAGTTTCTCGGGTAACCAGATATCATCCTGGTCGCAGAAGGCTATATAGTCTCCCTTTGCCTGTCTGGCAGCAAATTCAAAATTACCGATAGCACCGAGATTGTTTGATTGATACGTGATATGAAACCGCGGATCTATATTGTATTTCGCCAGTATCTCCCTGGTTCCATCCGCAGAGCCATCATCCGAAACAATAATTTCCAGATTGGGCCAGGTCTGTTGCAGCAAAGAATCCAGCTGCGCCTGTAAAAAACGTTCACCGTTATAGGTGCAGAGTACAATGGAGATCAGGGGTTCTATAAAAGCATCTGTTTATACACGTCAATATATTCTTCCGCGCAGCGGTCCCAGCTGAAACGGGCCGCCTGCTGTTTGATCTTTTCAATCGGCTGGTGTGTGGCATAATGCTGCATGCCCTCTGCAAACACCCGGCGCATATGTTCCGGATCAAACTCATGAAAATAATAAGCCGCATCACCTCCTACTTCCGGTAAACTGGTACGGTCTGAACTGAATACGGGTTTACCATGATACATGGCCTCAATAATAGGCAAACCAAATCCTTCTGCATAAGAAGGGAACAGAAAGGCTTCACAGTTTTTGTAATACCAGTATTTTTCTTCCTCAGTAGCAGGACCAATCAGTTTTACCCGATCAGCCACCCCAAATTTTTTCGCAGCCGCTTCCACTTCTTTACCGTATTCAAATTCATTCAGTCCTGCAATCACCAGCTCATAGTCATTGCCCTGCAGTAAAGCAGGCAGTACATGAAAATTCTTACGCGGTTGCACCAGTCCGATGGTAAACAGAAATGGTTTTGCGGGCCGGTATTTGGGCGCATCAAAACCCGGAAAAGTGGCTACCGTACAACCCAAATGAATGGCTCTTGTAGGTTTGTTACCGAGGTTCAGGTGTTTGTACGCTTCATCAATGGCAAACTGTGAGATCCCCGTGATATAATCGGCCCTGTCTATCCGCTCCTGGGTTTGTGCCAGTAATCGTTTATTGCGTTTTACATTACCTGCATCCTCGATGAGGTAGCTGAAATCATACAAAGTATACAAGACTTTTGTACGCCGGTTAAAAGGGCGGTACCAGGATAACTGGGTGGTTACATGCCAGAGATCATATTTTCCGGTGCCAAAACGATAGAACTTATCAATAGAACGGTGCTCGGTATATTTTGCAGCAGGACCAAAAATGCCGAAATCCTTTTTGGGCAGGTAGTATTCCAGCTCCATTTCCGTTAAGGGAATTTTAGCAAGGGCCTTTCCCAGGTTGATACACACGCTGTACAAACCATTAAATGGGTTGTACTTTAAACGATGCATATCTACCAGGACTTTCTTCATGAAACGTCAGATTACCGGCAAAAATAAGCTTCCGGTCACGGAAATCGAGCGCTTATACAAAGGATACTGGAAACTTTGTCAGTTTTCGGAAAAATGTACGGAAATTGACAGTCATTCTCATTCCGAAATACAACCAACCTGCATGAAAATACTCTTGCTCTACCTCCGACCCTATAAATGGCTGATCGGGCTGGCCTTATTACTGGCCGCCATCAACCAATCGTTCTCGATGCTGGACCCTTACTTTTTCGGTAAGCTGATAGACCAGTATGCCACACACCCCTTTGAAGTAGGCTATTTTAATGAGCAGAAAAAGTTCATCGTAACGGCTACCCGTACCGAATCCCAGTTTATCTGGGGCGTGATGGGATTTCTGGGCATCCTGATCAGTGTGGCCATGGTATCCCGGATCGCTAAAGCCTTCCAGGATTATTTCAGTAATGTGATTGTACAGAAATTCGGTGCCAAGATCTTTACCGATGGATTAAAACATTCCATGCAATTGCCCTACCAGGAATTTGAAGACCAGCGCAGCGGCGAAACCTTATCTATCCTTACCAAGGTAAGAACCGATACAGAGAAATTTATCATCTCTTTTATCAATGTGCTGTTCAGTATTCTGGTAGGGATCGTTTTTATTTCCGTGTATTCCTTCAGGTTGCATTGGTCCATCATGCCCATTTATGTGGTAGGCATTGTTTTTCTTTCTTTGCTCACCAGTTTCCTCAGCAAAAAGATCAAAGTGATCCAGAAAACCATTGTGAAGGAAACCACCATGCTGGCCGGCAGTACTACCGAAAGTTTACGGAACATAGAACTGGTAAAGAGTCTGGGACTTACTGACCAGGAGATCAATCGCCTCAATAAAAACACTTACAAGATCTTAGGACTGGAACTCAGAAAAGTAAAAAGTATCCGTACCCTGAGTTTTATCCAGGGAACTTTTGTGAATTTTTTACGGCAGGTAATCATGTTTACCCTCTTATGGTTGGTATTTAAAGGCGAGTTAACCGCGGGTGAAGTAATGACCCTTACTTTCTATTCCTTCTTCATCTTCGGACCTTTGCAGGAGATCGGTAATATCATTCTTTCTTATCGTGAAGCAGAAGCCTCACTCAATAATTTCCATAACCTGATGCAGAAACCCTCAGAGCCACGGCCGGTATATCCGGAACACCTTGGCGATATCAGGCACTTGTCTTTCCAGCACATTTCCTTCAAACACCAGACAGCCCAGTACAAAGCACTGGACGATATCAGTTTTGATGTAGAGAGAGGACAAAGCATCGCTTTTGTAGGACCCAGTGGGGCAGGAAAAAGCACTTTGATGAAATTGCTGGTAGGACTTTATCATACACAGGAAGGGAGTATTTTATACAACGGCATCGACAGTAAAAAAATACTATTTGATGAGTTGCGTAACCAGATCGGTTTTGTAACACAGGATACCCAGTTATTTGCCGGCACCATACGCGAAAACCTAACGTTTGTTTATCCTGAAGCTACAGAAGCCGATGTACTGGAAGCCCTGCACAAAGCCAGCTGCGATAACCTGTTGGCAAGGGCAGAGAACGGATTGGATACCATGATCGGTGAAGGCGGATTGAAGCTGAGTGGTGGGGAGAAACAACGTTTATCGATTGCCCGCGCATTGTTGCGGCATCCGCACCTACTGATCTTTGATGAAGCCACTTCTGCGCTGGATAGCATTACAGAAGAGGAGATCACCAATACCATCCGCAGAATTTCCAACGAGAAAGAACAGATCACCGTTATGATCGCACACCGTTTAAGTACGATCATGCATGCTGACAGGATCTATGTACTGGAGAAAGGCCAGATCGTAGAAACCGGCACGCACCAGGAATTACTGACCGAGAAAGGACTGTACTATGCCATGTGGCGCCAGCAGATCGGCGAAAGAAAAGCCATGGATTTTGCAGCAGTGAACTAATAAAAAATAGTATCGAATATAGAAATGCTACTCCGATGGGAGTAGCATTTCTATATTCGATAGTCCCTAACTAGTCTTTCTCAAACTTCTTCTTCAGGTATTCGATCACCGAGGGATCTTCCAGTCCCTCCATATCACTCAGTTCCAGTTCCAGTGCTTTGGTACTAAGTTGGATCTCCAGCAGTGATAAAGCCAGTGAAGCAGAAAACGTGATCAGACTAAAAGCAAACACGACATGGGCAAATGGCATCGCTTCAATATAGATCAGGTACATACAGAGAATACAACTCAGAAAAGTTAATACACCCAATGCCTGCATATTCTTGATCAGTTTTAACCGGTAGCGCAGATTCCTGATCTGGCCGTGAATCGTTTGGTTCTGCTCGGTACCTTGGTATTTGTCATGCAGGCTCCTCACCCGGTTAGATAAAGCCAGAAAGCGGTTGGTATAAGCCAGCATAATCAGACTGATGGCCGGAAACAGTAAAGCGGGCGTATTGATCGAGATATCCATACAGGCAAAATACAAAATATTCATCTCCCCGCCCTATCGGGTGCTTCACTGTTGCTAACTGCCTGTAATACAATAGGTTTAAAATTTATTTTATACTTATCGAAACATAAATTTAGATTTGTCTAAATTTATTTCTTACGTTGATGAAAAAAAATAGTTGGATAGGGTTGGTGCTATGTTGCCTTGCGGGATTTGAACAACCTGTATTGGGTCAGTTACCCGGCAGCCCTGCCAAAGCCTGGAACGAAAAAGACAGCTTCTCGCTTGACCAGGTAGTGGTTACCGCTGTGGCTGGCGCCACACGCATCAGGCGCACACCGATTGCCATCGCCATTGTATCGCAGAAAGAAATGAACCGGAGTACCAGCAGTAATGTGATCGATGCATTGTTACGATCGGTACCAGGTATTACGGCCATCACCACCGGACCCAATATCAGCAAACCTTTTATCCGCGGACTGGGGTATAACCGTGTGCTCACTTTATACGATGGTATCCGCCAGGAAGGGCAGCAATGGGGCGATGAACATGGGATCGAGATCGACCCGTACGGAATTGCCAGAGCCGAGATCGTGAAAGGGCCGGCCAGTCTGTTATATGGTTCAGATGCAATTGCAGGTGTGGTGAATTTAATTCCGGGTATGCCTGTCAATACCAACGGGAAAATCAAGGGTGATGCTGTTACCGAATACCACAGCAATAATGGCATGATCGGTACCACTATTGGTATGCACTATAAGAAAAACAATTTTTTCTGGAGCATGCGCGGCTCGTCCAAAACGGCCATGGATTACCTGAATCCGGTTGACCACCGGGTATACAATACCGGTTTTACAGAAAAGAATGTTTCAGTTATGGCGGGTTGGGAAAATGTAAAATCAAAAAATTACCTGCAACTGAATATGTATGATAATCGACAGGAAATACCGGATGGCAGCCGCGATTCACTTACCCGTTTGTTTACCCTGCAAGTGGCAGAAGCTGATCTGGATGATATTAAAAACAGGCCCATTGTACCAGCAGACCAATTGCGCAGTTATCGCATAACCGATCTGCATCAGCATATCCAGCATTATCGTGCCTATCACAAAGGAGCGTATACCATCGGAAAAGGGGAACTATCCACCCTGCTCGGATTTCAGCAAAATCGCCGCAGGGAATACAATCACCCAACTCATTTATCTCAACCGGGATTGTTTGTGGCATTGAATACCGTAAACTACGAAGCCAGGTATCGTTTTCCGAAATGGGCCGGGCTCGACATTAATGTTGGTATCAATGGTATGTACCAATCTAACCGTAATAAGTCCGCTACCGATTTTCCGATACCTGATTACAGGTTATTTGATATCGGCAGTTTCTTAGTAATTAAAAAGGAATTTGATAAAACAGTACTCACAGGTGGTATCCGGCTGGATAACCGTTCTATTAACTGGGAAGACTTTTACACCCGAAAAAACAATACCGGCTTTTTTCAACAGGTACATTTACCTGATACCGCAGGTGCTACGCTAAACTTCCCGGCTTATCGCCGTCATTTCAGTGGTGTATCGGGCAGTATTGGTATGGTACATAATCTAACACATACCGTCACGCTGAAAGCCAATATAGCCAGTGGTTACAGAAGTCCTTCGATTCCGGAGATTGGTTCAGACGGACTGGATCCGGGTGCACATATTTATTATATCGGCAACCGCAACTTTACACCTGAATACAATTGGCAGGCAGATCTGGGCTTATTTTACAGTGATACAGATTGGGATGCGAATCTGGAACTGTTTCATAACCGTATCAACAATTATATCTTTTTCCAGAAACTATTTGATGCCAACGGCCAGCCGCTGGAACTGGTACCCGGTAATTTTACGTATCAATACAAACAGGGTAGTGCTTTATTGTATGGTGTAGAAGCCAATATCAGTTATCATCCCAAACAATTGACCTGGCTGCAGTTTCAGCATAACCTCTCTGCCATCAGGGGAACCAATACAGATCAGCCCACCCTGAAATTATTGGGCGATGCTGCCCGGCATCTTCCGCTGATTCCTCCTTTCAGAACCGTAACCCGTTTACGCTTTTTATTGCCAGAGGTTAACCGGTTTTTGTTTGATGGGTACCTGCAAACAGAAGTAGAAACGGCTGCTACGCAAAACCGTTTTTATGCGGTAGACAATACCGAAACGGCCACACCAGGTTATACGCTGGTAAATATTGGTATAGGATTCAGCGTTGGTAAGGATACTAAAACAAGTAATTGCCAGGTATTCGTCAATATCAATAACCTGTTCAATACCGCTTACCAATCGCACCAGAATCGCTTGAAATATTTCGAGTATTACCAATCCTCTCCCAATGGCCGTTCCGGTATCTATAATATGGGCAGAAACCTGGCTGTGAAACTGATTGTGAACTGGTAATTTTTAACCGGCTCTAAATTCAAGCGGTACATTGATTTTGAGGCTAATGTTTCGTCCCATATTGAATACACCCGTACGGCCGTTTACTACATTCAGATCAGTATACTTTAACCGGTTGAGGTGATTCTGATAAGACACATCAAACACATTGTTCACAGAAAGATTCAGGCTGAACAGCGCTTTGCCTTTACGCATAAATTCGGTACCGGCTCCCAGGTTAAACAGCGTGTACCCATTGGTAACGGTTTCTGTATTATAGGCCGTAAAAATGCGGTTCTGTGTGCTCACATTATCCATCTCCAGTTTGCAGTAGAGGTTGCGCAAGGATTTGCCGGCTTTTATCAGATCGGCCCTTAACTCAGTTTCCAACCGGGGTGCAGGAATAAAAGGCAAACGGTTGGCGCCTTCAAACTTCTCGTTAAAATGTCCGGCCACCATGGAAAAGCTATTTTCAAAGTGTAACCAATCCAGCGGATGAGGATGCAGATCAAACTTCACTTCAAATCCTACCAAAGTAGCTGCTGCCTGACGGAAAGTAAAACCCATCAGGTCTTCCCCGTCAACATTCACCAGTGAGTCACCACCGCCTGCTGCTTCTAATTTACTGTAGAAAATATAGTTCTGAATATTATTGTAAAAACCATTCAGTGTAAAATTGAAGTGTTGTGTATTTACTTCAATACCTCCATCCAGTTGCAGCGAGGTTTCTGATTTCAGGTTATTATCGCCATACTCATACCGGTTGGTTCCTTCGTGTGCACCATTGCTGGCCAGTTCGCTAACACTGGGCGCACGGTAACCCCGGGCCACATTCAGCTTCAGGGTTATTGATTCGTTCATGTTATAACTCAACCCTACACTCCCGCTTATATTGCTGAAGGATTTATTGAAGCCCGCAAATTTAACCGTTCCATTCTCCAGGTAATTCTCACCGGTTACACTACGGGTATCGCCTCTGAAACCACCACTCAGCGTAAGATTATTGTTGAAAGTTTTACGGGTATACACAAAGGCACCAATATCAAATTGATTGTATTCCGGTATCAATACTTCTTCTGCACGGTTACGGTTCTGCTGGTACATACCGGTGGCACCTACCGAACTCTTCCACCCGTTTTTTTCTGCAAAATTGTATTGCAGGCTGTACGTGATGGTTTGCAGATCAAAAAACAATCCGGGTGTATACCGCGCATCCGGATCACCAAACTCGTAGCGTTTGTTACGCTGGTAACCTACATTCACTGCTAGCCTGTCTTTACCGATAGCGAAGTTATTGTCGAGTGCTATCTTAAAATGGTTGATATGCTGATAAGGTGTAAATAGGGTACGGCTATTCAGTTCGGTATTGTTTGCTTCGCGGCTGTACGCGGTTTCAGGATAGATCAGGAACTTGCCATTAACCGTATCGCGGGCGCCTTCGATCATACCCAACTTCTGGTTAAAGCTGCTGACGAGTAAATGACTGTAGCCCCATGATTTATTGATACCTACATATCCACCGAAATTGTTTTCAAAAAAACGGCTGTTGAATACTTTCCCGTCATACGCGTTGCGGTAATCTGCAGCAGATTTGGAAGTGGCATATACATTCCAGTTAAACCCGTTTTTTAAATGTCCGGCCAGGTTACCACTTCCTCCCCAGTAACGGTTGTTATCGGTGTAGGTAGCCAGCAGGTTTCCTTTAATGGTTCCCTGTTCTACCGGCGCATTGGTGATCAGATGCACCACACCGGCCATGGCATCGCTTCCATACAACAAGGAAGCCGGACCTTTTAATACTTCCACTTTCTGGATACTGTATTCATCAATTTCGATCCCATGTTCATCTCCCCACTGTTGTCCTTCCTGACGTACCCCATCGTGTACGGTTACCACACGGTTATATCCCAAACCACGGATAACAGGTTTGGAAACTGCCGGACCGGATGAGAGACCCGACACACCCGGAACAATACGACTCAAGGCATCAATCACATTGGTAGAACTGGTCTGCAGCAATTCGCTGCGTTTAATAATGGAAACAGGTTGCGCCGACTGCCGCACTTTGGTAACAGAAGCCACCCCCGTTACGGTAACGGCTTCATTTTCGATATAGGTTACTTTCAATGCAAAATTTTGTACCTGGTTAGCCCCGATCTCAATGGTTTCGAGTAAGGAGGTATATCCCATAAAAGATACTTCTACCAGGTATTTGCCCGATGGGATCATCGGTGTGTTATAATTACCACTATTATCTGTCAAAGTACCGGTCTTGGCTTCGTGCAGGTAAATAACTGCACCCACCAATGGTTTACCGGTTTTGGCATCGGTTACACGGCCGCTGAGCACCACATTGGCTCCGTCTGCTGCAAAAGAAGAAATTGTCAATATCGAAAAAAATAAAAGGAATACGGTTTTATCTGCCATCAAGCGTTTCATAATAAATAGAATAAGGGTTCTGAATGATCGTGAATCAAGTACAGTAAACAAAAAATGACTCCGGAAAGGAGCGGAAACGATCAACAGGCAGGAGGACCCCGGAGAGAGTAACTGAAAACGGCTGAGGAATGGACATCTGCCACAAAGGCATCACAGAAAACAGCATAACCAACCTGCGCTGTAATAACCAGGGATTCTGTTTCTGCTACAAACGGAGATTCTATGATGAGGTTATCACACTGGCAATTAAAACCAGCTTTGCTGAGTTGGGTCGAATTCGGATCGGGGAGCGATTTTTTTACCTTGCCATCCCTATGCGAAGCCACCAGGTTATGCAGTGTGATCTTTGGCGTAATACCATAGGCAAACAGCATCAGGAAGATGACTGCCAGAACATGCCGTATCGTAATTTTTTTAGCCAGGGGGTAATTTTGTTACGTTGTTGCAAATGTAAGGGCTTTTACATCACAACCATACCCACCCGGTTTTTTTGTGGATTTTTTAGGAAATGCCTACCGCACTTTCAGCATAGCTCTTACCTGCTGAGTGGCCAGGTTCTGTAAACGGGCATAATAGACGCCGGTAGGCAGGGATTCTCCATTGAACACAACGGTATAGGTACCCGCTGTATATTCCTTATCGGTCAGATTGGCCACTACCCTTCCGGTGGTATCAATGATCTGGATCAGGGTATGTCCGCCGGCAGTGGTAAATGTGATGACCGTAGATGTTACAAAAGGATTGGGATAATTACTGATCAGCATATCGCCCGACAGATTCACAGCTTTTTTGCAGCCTCCGGCATTCACCAGTGGAAGCACCTGGTAGTTCTTTAACATGATCTGCTGCAGGTCATCGTCATTCACACATAACCAGTTCGATAGAATGGTGGCATAAATACTTCTGAAATCATACTGAAATGGCAGATTGGAACTAACTGTGGTATTGGCCGGTATGATCGGCGTATCGCCCAAAACACCTCCCAACACATTTTTACCGAATACAAAGAGCGGCGCTGCAGAACCATGATCGGTACCATCACTTCCATTGCTCTTGATCCGGCGTCCGAACTCGGAGAATGTCATACCCACCACTCGGTCATCCACCCCGAGAAACTTCAGGTCATCCGTAAACGCTTTGATGGCATCACTCACATTCATCAGCAGGTTAGCGTGGGCCCCTTTGGTATTATCTACACTATCTACCTGGGCTGAGTGTGTATCAAACCCACCGTAATTCACCATATAGATTCTTGTCTTCAATCCACCTTTGATCAGTCTTGCCACAATTTTCAACTGATCACCCAGCGAATTTTTGATCGGATAACTTACCTGTTGTACCGTATTTGAAGCAGCAGCTTTGATCACGGTAGCATATTGTTGTGTTTGCTGTGAGATCTGGCGGATAAAAGTCAACTCCTTACCGGCCGGTGTATTGGGCGCCGGGTCCTGTATGCCATTCACGAGGTTATAAAAATTGCTGGTGTTGCTGATACTCATACCCATACTTACCGCAGGCCCCTGCAGCGTAAGTGAAGTAGACGATCCGATCTGGATAGCCAGCGGATCCGTCATACTGGCATTGGGATAACCGTTGGGAAAATTGGGATATTCATAGTTGAGGTAACGGCCTGCCCAACCAGAGTTCACCAGTTCGTTGCTGTCGCTGCCACTCATCCAGATATCGGTAGCGCGGAAATGGGAGAAACTGGGTTGGGGATACCCAACCGAGTGTACTACTTTGAGGTGCCCTTTATCATACATGGCTTTTAAGCCGGTCATGGAAGGGTGTAAACCCGCTTTCCCATTCAAAGCCAGCAGACTTTTTTCGGGGATATAAATATTCTGGCGGGCATTCACATAACTATTGAAATTCTCAATCGGCACTACCATGTTCAGGCCATCATTACCGCCGTTCAGCTGAATGATCACAAACACGTGATCGGTTTCGGTAACAGGCAACATCAGCGATTGCATGATATCTGCATCGGCACCAAATGCCCTGAACGAAAAACCACTCACCAAAGAAGGGAGCAAGACACCGGCAGGCAAAGATTTGCGTAAAAAATCTCTTCTTTTCATCCGCTCTTTTTTAAGCCAATTGGTATTCGGCCAGGTTCATAAAATATTTTATCAGGTCGCGCAAGCGGTTCCTGATCGTTGTAGTATTAGAAGTATTGCCTGGATTATTGATGAATACATTCCAGGCATCCGTCCAGTAATAATCAGCGGCCTGTCCGCCCAGCAGTATATCCGTTTTCAGCTGTGTTTTCGAAGCTGCTGAAAGATCGATCCGGTAGATCAGTTTCAGGATATCATCGATCAATTGATTGGGATCTTCCGGTTTCGGTAATGTTTTCGCAAATTCTGTTACATCAATAAACAGTTTTTTTCCATTAAAGGTGTAGCCGTTCTGCACCATCGTATCGGTAAACTGGTTACGCTTGGGCAGTGTATCGCTCGTGATCCACACTTCATAAAACTGTGGTTCCTGGTAATAGGCTTTCCAGCCGCTCACATCCGGCGGATCACCGATACTTTGCTGCATATTATTGGCCGAGTTTACGAGGTAGCTGCAGAAACCATAATTAGTCAGATAATCAGTAGCGGGTTGAAAAGCCACCTGCAGTTCGCGGCAGGTCCCTACTACCAGGTCTACCGGACTTTTGATCTGGCAACCTTTGGCCAAAACATCAAAAAAATGTTCACTCTTCAGTAAGGCACTCAATACCGGTTTGATCTCGTAATTATTGGCCCGAAGCAGATCGGCCATTGGGGTGATGACATTGGTTTCTACACTACTGTCTATATCATAATACACAAACCAGCGGTATAACCTGCGGCAGATATACTTCGCTACTTCCGGTGTTGCAAAAATCATATCCAGTAAGGCATCCAGTTCTTCATCACCGGCGGTGGCACTGTTTTTTCCCTGGATCACGGTATTACCATAAAAAGCGGAGAAGGTTTTGTTACCGGTATCATGCCGCTTCAGATCAAAATAGGAAGAAATAGAAGCCCCATCATTGCGCCAGCCGGTTAATACCTGGGCAGCCGCTTTTACATCATCTTCTGTATACTGCGATCCGGGACCTTTTCCGCAGCAGAATAATTCCTGCAATTCCCTTCCGTAGTTCTCATCCGGTGCGCTCTTGGTATTGCGTTCGCCGTTCAGATATACCAGCATGGCAGGATCGATGGTAACGGCGCGGGTCAATGCTTTAAAATTGCCCAAAGCATAGGTACGCAGAAGCAAATGGTGTTTATATACATATTGCGCATTCCCAATCGTGCCGGTTTCGGTGGCAAAATGGTTATGCCAGAAAAGAGTCATCTTCTCACGGATACTTCTGTCCTGGTTAACCATCACCCCCATCCACCATTTTTTGAAGGAGCTCATCCGTAAACTGTTCACGGTTCCATCATTATTTACATCCAGTACCCAGGTAGAACCCAGGTTAATGTTTGTATCGGGGTTGGTGGCACTGGCCGGTACCGTATATTCTTTTACAGGGAGAACAGGAAGTGGTGCGGTGGGGTTCAGCAATTCGTCTACCGACTGCTGTAAACTCAGTTTCTTAAAATAATTCACATCAGCTCTGGTGGCACCAAAAAGGGTTCGTTTCAGCAGGTGGATAACCTCATTCTCTGTCCAGGCACCGGTAAAAGGCGCCAATCCACCATTGGGTGGGGCCAAGGGCGCTGTTTTTACCCTGCCTGAACCAGAAGAGGGGATAGTGGATGTTAAAAAGGATCTTCTGTCCATAAAATGCTGTTAACGGGGTGTTAATAGGATGCGGGGCAGCCACTCACTGTTGCCTGACCCCTTAAAAAAAAACAATTTACCCCGGATTTCCTGTTCCCGCTCATCCGGAACCCTGTTTTTTTAGCCTGATAATGCAGCATTCAAAACGGAATAATGTCCTATATTTAGGGTAAACATTTTCCCTCCATGACGGAACAAGCCATTATTACAGGCTGTTTACACAACGACCCTGCAGCGCAACGTGAGTTGTACAACCGCTATAGCCCCAAAATGCTGAGCGTTTGTTATCGTTTCGGGCAAAGCCGTGAAGATGCGGAAGACATGTTACAGGAGGGGTTCATTAAAGTATTTACCCAGATACATACTTTTCAGAACAAAGGTGCTTTTGAGGGCTGGATCAGGCGGATCATTGTACACACCTGTATCAACTTCCTGAAAAAGCACAAAAAGTTCAACGAGAGCGTTGATCTGGCCTATGCCAATTCATTGCAGGTAAAAGAGGAAACAGTTCCTTCGATCATGCAGGCAAGACAGATCATTGAATGTATCCGTTTATTACCGATCGGATATCGTACAGTATTGAACCTGTATGCACTGGAAGGTTATAGCCACAAAGAGATCGGCGCCATGCTCGATATCGAAGAAAGCACCAGCCGAAGCCAGTACACCCGGTCAAAAGCTATGCTGGAAATGATTCTGATCCGTAAAAAGATCATCGAGAAACCGAAAGAGGAGTTTAACTGGCTGGCGGCTTTTAAAAATAAGTAGCATTGATTGCGATTGCACATGGATAACAAAATGTACCAGGACGAGTTCGAGCAGTTTTTACAGGACGAGGTAAAACAGCACCGGATGTATCCTTCCGACCATATCTGGAAGAATATCCGTACAGAACTGCATGGGTATAAAGCTTGGCCCGCACTAACTTTCATTTCTCTCTTTATCATTACCGCCTTAACCATTTCCACTTTACTTAATAATCATCCGGGTTCTGGTTATACGAATGCACCACTGCACCATCTGTCTTCGGTTAATTCTCAGGGCCGTAACAGTATCGTTACTGAGAAGGAAGACTATATTCATCAGATTACACCAGGGCAGGTGACTGCTGCCACTTTTGCCGGCATGAACAGCAGCCTACCGGAAGAAAACATACTGGTTACAAGAAATACTATGATTGATCAGGCAGCTACTCCTGTTAAATCTTCTGCACAACCTGTCGCTTATACAGCCAAAACAGTAAACAAACTACCTGCTGATATGTCAACCGTTGATCCGGCACTGATTGAAAGCAGCTTTACGGTTGAGCCAATTGCAGCAATAACTGAACCTGCAGAAAACAAAACAGTACCAGAAACGGCTGCTCTGCAGACAGAGAACGACACTCATTCCAATGCGGATGAATTTGTCCGCGATTTTGTATATGTGAACAACCAGCCCCGCCGGAAAAATTCGAAATTTGGATTTCAGTTTTATGTAACGCCTTCTACCAGCTATCGAAAACTTTCCGATCAGAAAGTAAAAGATATCATTCAGCCTGCCGCAGCTGCCGCTTCCTCATCACCTTCACAGAACGTACCGCTGAGTCCTAACCTGGCTGCCGATGTGAACCATGTAGTAAGGCATAAACCAGCCATGGGTTTTGAAATCGGTTTTGCAGTATTGTACAATATGAGCGACCGTTTGAAATTCAAAACAGGTGCCCAGCTGAATGTGAGACAGTATTATATCGAAACGTTCCAGTCGCTTACGAATGATCTTACTTCTTTATCCCTGATCAATTACGGTGGAATTGAAACGATCAATTTCTATTCTCCCTGGAACAACAATACCGGCTACAAAAAAACGCAACTGGATAATAAAGTGTACCAGATCGCTATTCCATTGGGTATTCAGTGGGATCTGATCCGCGGCAAACATTTCGGATTCAGCACCGAAGCGTCTGTACAACCTACACTTACCCTGAATAACAATACCTACCTGCTGTCAACCGATTACAAACATTATACCGGTGGAGGCGATTTTATCCGCAAATGGAATATCAATACCAGTGTTGGATTTAACCTGTCATACACGAGCGGGGCTTATTCCTGGCAAATTGGTCCTCAGATCAGGTACCAGCACCTGCCTACTTATTCCAACCAATACCCCATCAAAGAATTCCTGATGGATTATGGGGTGCGTCTTGGTTTTACCAGACAGATCAAATAATTCCGCTTCTTAGTATCGCTTTAACAGGCTAATATGGCCTTATCCGTATTTTATTGCGGGGGTTTGAATAATTTTAGCCCATGAAATCTGTACCGGTCTTTCTTTTCTTTTTACTGCTGTGGATCACGGCCTGTACTTCCAAAAAGCCGGCCGGCAAGAACAAACCGGCCCAGTTGGCCGATACCGCTAAGTTTTATCCGCTACGTAATTTCTTCAATGAGCAGATTCAATATGTTGATCTGCGCAATTTTCCGATCTATCAGATAAAAACAATGGATGGGGTTGCAGATTCCATCTCGCTCAGCAAGGACCAATTTATACAGCTTGCCGGAATATTTCTGCAGCACGATCTTTCTGATCCGGCAGTGAAAGTACAGTACCAGGAATCGGTTTTTCAAGATCTCGGTACCGCCAGCGTTACCATTAACTATACATCTACCCAACCAGATGCGGTGGTAAAGAACATAGATATCCTGCTGGATGAAAGCACTAACCTGGTGAAACGGGTATTTATCCGCTGCCGGCATATGAGTGGAGATACTACCATTGAGGAACAATGCAACTGGAAAGCCAACAAAAGTTTTCAGGTAAACCGGACCTATCGTACCCCAGGCGGTTACCAAAAAGAGGAATTGAATTATATCAACTGGAATGATAAGCCCTGAGAAGCAGCCTTATGACAGCAACAGAATTTCAGCAGATCTCACATACCATTCCCCTGTTACCGGGTATCTACAAGTATTACGATACCGATGGGCAGTTATTGTATGTGGGCAAAGCCAAGGAACTGAGGAAAAGAGTCAGTTCCTATTTCTCCAAAACCTTCACTACTTACAAAACACATGAATTGGTTCAGCGGATCAACCGCATCGAGTTCACCATTGTAGATTCAGAACAGGATGCTTTTCTGCTCGAAAACTCACTGATCAAAGAATACCAGCCACGGTATAATATCAATCTGAAAGATGATAAGACCTATCCTTATATCGTTATCAAAAAAGAACCTTATCCACGTATTTTTCTTACCCGCAAAAAAATCAACGACGGATCCGAATACCTTGGCCCCTTTACCTCTGCCGGTAAAGTGCGCGATCTGATCGGTTTTATCAAACAATATGTTCCGCTGCGCACCTGTAAGCTCAACCTCTCTGAACAAAATATCCGGAAAGGCAAATTCAAGGTTTGTCTGGAATACCACCTCGGCAACTGTAAGGGCCCCTGCGAAGGCTTACAGGACCAGCAGGATTATAATGAAGGCTTGCAGCAGGTACGTAATATCCTGAAAGGCAATCTGGGTTCCGTTATCAACCACTTCAAAGCCCTGATGCAGCAACAGGCCGCTGCCATGGAATTTGAGAAAGCAGAAGCCACCCGCAAAAAAATAGAACACCTCGAAGGTTACCGATCACGCTCGGTGATCGTGAGCAGCCACCTGTCTAATATCGACGTCTTCTCTATCGTAAAAGAAGATAACCTGGCTTATGTAAACTACCTGATGGTGCAAAATGGTACCATCATACAAACACATACCGTTCCACTGGAAACAAAACTGGAAGAAACGGAAGAGGAAGTGCTGGGTTTTGCCATTGCCAATATCCGGGCTTCGTTCAACAGTCTCTCACAGGAAGTCATTGTTCCTTTTGAAGTAGCGTATCCTGATAGCACCCTCACTTTCACCATTCCCAAAGCAGGCGATAAAAAGAAACTGCTGGATCTATCCATCAAAAACGTGAGTTATTTCAGGGAAGAGCTGAAGAAAAAAAGGATCCTGCATCTGGAAGGCAAGACTGATATGGAGAAAAAGAAAGTATTGTACGAACTGCAGCAATTCCTGCACCTGGAAGAAGTGCCCGACCATATCGAATGTTTTGATAACTCCAATTTTCAGGGAAGTTACCCGGTATCGGCCATGGTCTGTTTCAAAGAGGGTATGCCGAGTAAAAACGACTACCGGCATTTTAATGTGAAAACGGTAAAAGGCATCAATGATTTTGCCACCATGACCGAAGTGGTATATCGCCGGTATAAACGCTTATTAGCAGAAGAGCAACCCTTACCCAAACTGATTATTATAGATGGCGGTAAAGGGCAATTGAGTGCCGCTATGGAAAGCATACGCGAACTGGGTTTAGCGGGTAAAGTAACGGTAGTGGGATTGGCCAAGAATGAAGAAGAACTGTTTTTTCCGGGCGATAGTGAATCTTTTAAGCTTCCCTGGGACAGTGATAGTTTAAAACTGGTCAGAAGGATCCGGGATGAAGTGCATCGTTATGGGATCACGTTTCATCGCAACAAACGCTCAAAAGGTACTTTCAGAAATGAGCTGGAAGAGATCAGTGGTATTGGCGAACAAACTATTCAGCAATTGTTAAAAGCTTTCACATCTGTTAAGCGGATCAAAGAAACCGGAGAGGAAGAATTGGCGGCGGTAGTGGGTAAATCAAAGGCCGGAATACTGCGGAAACACTTCGAC
The DNA here is from genome assembly GCA_943369185.1 of Caulobacter sp. UNC279MFTsu5.1. Classification (GTDB taxonomy): domain Bacteria; phylum Bacteroidota; class Bacteroidia; order Chitinophagales; family Chitinophagaceae; genus Sediminibacterium. The sequence continues at coordinate 458,593 of CALRMK020000001.1, forward strand.
AGGGAGCCCCTGAAATAAAAAAGGGGCCCGGATAAAAATCCAGCCCCGTTTTAAAATCCAATATCCTATGAAAAACCGTAACGAAGATAAGGATTGTAATGATATTAACAAATATTGTGGCAATTAATTTTAACCTTGTAGTATAATCACTAAAAAAGAGGCTCTGGGAGCCTCTTTTTTATTTCACTTTAAATATTTTTTTAATATTGCCAGAGATCCTGTTCGTAGTTAAAGATCCGGGTTTTGATGTTCTCCCCTTCGAGCAGACGGAAAAGAGGATCTTTAATGATGCCATTCAGGTACCTGTCGCCGGGGTTATTAGCACTTGATTTGATCAGGTAGCTGTTAAAAAACCGGCTTTCGAACAGTTCTTCCCAGGTCATACGGCTGGAGTTATTCTTAGGATTGTACACATCCACTTTCGCCAGTGTTTTACGCAGATCGGGGTAATAGATCCAGAAAAGGATCCTTGGCTGCGATTTGCCCCCGATCACCTGCTTGGCAATGGGTGCAATACCGATGATGCGGGTAAACATCCGGCTGGCTTCCTTATCAAAGATCATCTGCTCCTTGATCCGGAAAGTATATACAGAATCTGAACTGAATTTTGCTTTTTTGGTAATGATCCGCTCTACGGCACCGGAAACAGGGTCCGGTACATCTACCGTATCGTAAGCACCGGCTGTCTGGTTCAGTATCTGGTCGGTGGTTAAGGGAATCGTGAAACGGTCGTTATCTGCCGAAAAAGCAGTAACACTATCGTTTTTGATCGCATTCAGCAGGATAGAGAAGAAACGACGGTCATCGCCATTATCGTCTTTACCGGGGTACATGAACGACTGGTTGATCTTTTCGCGGGCATCGATCTCTCTCCACAAAAACTCACTCCATACATTATCATCATCACGCAGGTGCTCGTATTCCAGCGGTTTGCGGTCGCGGATGGCGCTTCTGTCTACAGCAGAGTTATTACGCAAAGGCACTTCCGGTTTGGCATCAAAACCACCCGGATTAGTAGTATCATATTTAACAGACACATTACCTGCCGAATTGGTAACCGCAGGTAAAGCGGCGGGCTGGTTAACCACCCCTCTGGCGTTATTATTGGGAACAACGGCACCAGGTTTTACGGTAGTGTCTTTGGCAGGGGGCTTGGCTGCTGCACCGCGGCGATAAGCCGATTGTGCGTTCACCTGTGTAGCCGTTGCGAGCAGTAACACCAGACAACCACCTATAACAAACAACTTTTTCATACACACATTTATTGAAGAGTAAATGAAATATTCTGATCCAGCAAACGAGTACCACCGGGGCCAGTTACTTTGATCTCATCGATCACAATAGTGGTTCCTGGCTGGCAACGTTTGAGCAATGCCTGTGCTTCGGCATTGAAGTAAGGTCCGGTAACTTCTGCCAGACCAATATTTTCTTCGAAGCCTTTACCCGTGCAGTAAATGGTAAAAGACACTACATCGTATTTAACCCCTTCGAACACAAAATCTTTTAATTCAGCAGCCACCCCTCTCTGCACCCTGAAAGCATTAGCTGCAATCGGTCCGCCAGGTTTTCCGCCCACTGTTGCCAATGGATTGGGTACCCGTTTAATGGGAATGGTGATCTTCTGTGTACTCTTCCCATCAGACGCCGTTACCACAGCAGTACCGAGGTTATCACAGTTGATAATATATTGTCCGGGACTTGCCTTACGGGTACTTACACCCGGACCGGCTACGGTCACATTTACCTTCTCATCACCTCCGCCACCGGTCACACTTAGCTGGTTATCCAGTCCCTGGTAAAACACACGAGTTTTATCGGTAGACACTACTAATCCAGAAGGTACTCCTACGGTATATTTTACTTCTTTTTCTACAGTGGCCGTTGTTCCATCGGGTTTCAGGAAGGAGATCTTTACTCTTTTGGTATTGGAGCCAGAGTTACTCACGGTTGTTTTGTACTCAGCAGATCCATCGGGTTTCAAAGCGATATTGGCTCCATCAATCGAGATCGAAGGTTTGGCCGCTTTACTGAACGCACCCACACCTGCAGTAATGATCAGCTCTTCGCCGGGCATCAGGTAGGTGGAATTGGTTCCGGCAAAAGCCTGGAATTCGTCATACACAATTTCTACTTCCCCAATTTCTTTATGACAGTATTCAACCACCTGCGCTTCACTGTTACGGATATCATTCTGAAACTTACTCAGGATGGTGATACTGGCCACGGCCGGTGTCATATGAAAATAACCATAGGCCCAGTCGTTCTCACTGGCTTTGTTATTGGTTTTGGGAATCGAAAGATCCAGTGGGAGGTTAGCCGACAGATCTGTTTTGATAGCCGGATCGATAGCCATTAACTGCTCTTTGAATTGTTTCAGCTTTTCATACATTTCTTTTCCTTTCCCTTTTCCCTCCGGTGGATTGGAGATGAATAAACGGGTAGAGGATTCCAGGTCATCTTCTTTGTACACTTCTTTCCCATCAACTGTTCTCAGATCGGATTCTTTTTTCAGTTCTACCTTCAATGCTTCTATATAGTTATACATAGCATCAGACAGTTCTTTTGCCTTCATGGCTTTGGGCAACCAGATCTCTGCCTTCTCTTTGGTTTTGGGATCTTCTATCTTACGCTGAAAAGATTTGAATATGTCGCTATTCTTCTGCTCAGCAATTCTGCTGGCATTGGTAAGGCTCTGGTCAACTGTTTTGAAGGCGTTTAATATTTCGGCAGATACATTCAGTGCCAGCAGTGCGGTTAGCACCAGGTACATGATGTTGATCATCTTTTGCCGCGGCTCCTTGGGTAGTGACATTCTCGCTTATATTTTTAAAACAACAGGTTTTACGAATTGGATTAACTTCTGTTACTGACGATGGGATTATCTTCCCTGCATCGCAGTAAGCATATTTCCATACAGCTGATTCAGTTTACCGAGGTTATTGGCCAGTGCAGCAATCTGCTCTTTGGCTTTCAGTGCATCATCTGCACTGCTGGCCATAGCGGTAGACGCCTGTGTGAGTTTTCCGTAGAACTGGTTCAGTGCTTTCAGGTGGTTATTGCCTTCCTGCAGTTCCAATTCATAAATGGTATTCAGCGAAGCCAGGTTTTTGTTCATGGCCATCATCTGCTCGTGAAATTGTTTGGAACTGTCTGTTGCACCATGAAAGCCCGCCAGCGATTGAGTGGCATGTACGGCCGCATCTTTGATACCGGCAATGGCAATGGTAGCTTCTTTGGTTTTGGCAGTAAAGTCGCCGGCAGATTTGGCTATTTCAGATACATCGGCCAGTTGCCCAACGGTAGTATTCAGTTTCTGGAAACCGGCACTCAGTTTGCCCAGTGTATCCTGGTTAATATTGGCATCTTCCAGCATTTTATCCAGGCTATCCAGGGCCGAATTTCCTTTCACCGCTTTGGCTCCGCCGGGAAGATGTACTTCATGGTCGTCTATGGCCGGATAGATCAGGTATAACACTCCATACCCAAGGAAGATGATGGCTTCTACTGTTAAACCTACTTTCAGCATAAAGTCGGCGATCGGTGAGTGCAGCAATTTCTGCAGGGCACCATAAATAACTACCGCCGCAGCAATAGATACAAATACATCAAACCACTTGGAGATTTTAGGAGGAATAGCAGCTGCCATTGTTCTTCGTTTTAGATTTTTTGAATTTACCATTTAACCGGCCACTGTTACAGCGCCGGTTCAATGCAAGGTTATCGATAAGAAAAGGATTGAATTATTACCAGACGATGTGGGTTATTTTTTCATTTTAGGTGCCAGGTCAATCACACAACGGAAACCGATATAGGATTTCGCCGTATCCTGGTATTCGTAATTACGGGTACTTACCTGCAGGAAATAAGAAATATCCTTCCAGCTTCCGCCGCGAACCACTTTTCTTTTCTCCCTCGGACGGTCTGAATCCTTGGCTTCGTAACGGATATCCGGACTCATATCGGCCATGAAGTTATAAGCACCTTCATAATAATAAGAGCCTGTCCACTCAGCCACATTTCCAGACATATTGTACAAACCATACTGGTTGGGCCAGTACAGTTTTACAGGTACCGTGTAGAAACCACCATCTTCTGCATAGTTACCGCGACCAGGTTTAAAGTTGGCCAGCAAACAACCTTTTTTATTACGCAGATAAGGGTTTCCCCAAGGGAACATGGAATTGGTAAGACCACCTCGGGCAGCATACTCCCACTCAGCTTCACTGGGCAGGCGGTAATCACCGTCGATAGCGAATTTCTTTTTCTCGAGGAAGGTATTCTGAATATGGGTTCTCCAATGACAGAAAGCAACGGCCTGTTTCCAGTTAATACCCACTACCGGATAACTTCCGTAAGAAGGATGGGAAAAATAACGTTTGGTCATGGGCTCGTTATAGGAATAAGAGAAATCTCTCATCCAAACCAGCGTATCGGGATAAATCTTCTGGTTACCCTTGCGGATAAAGTTACTGCGGGGTAAACCTGCATTCTCTCTTTTAGCAGCAGCCGCCAGGTCAAAATATTCGATCCGGTAAACGATCTTATCAGGGTCGATCTCAGGTTTGCCATAGATCCGGTTATCAGGAGCCAGGTTCAGTTCATTCATCTTTTCGATGGTGTTCCTGTCCCATTTAATGGTAGCTACTTTTTTCCAGTCAACGGCAGATGTATCATCATCTTTATTGATCCCCTGTCCGAACAGAATCTTAAAAGCCAGTGAATCTCTGGTCCAGTTTACGAACTGGCGGTAATCGTTATTGGTAATTTCGGTAGCATCCATCCAGAAACCCGGAATAGACACCTGCCGGTTACGGGAAGTATAGTTAAAACTGATATCCTCATCACTGGGACCCATGTGAAAAGTTCCCGGTGGGATATAGACCATGTTGCGGGGAGGAGTCATGCTCTTATTAGCCGTTGGTGCCACGCCATGCAACTGACCATCGTCGGGCAAGCCCTTCGACTTCGCATTCTTCTTCAGAAAGCAGGATCCGAGGCTCAGACAGAAAGCGACTAAAACAATCTTACTTAAATACCCTTTCATCGTATCAAACTGATTTTTATGACAGTGACAAATATAAGTTTTCCATCGGCAGTTGTGCCGATTTTACAATTTTGTTACCAATAAAATTTACTTCGCTGGGTAAAATTGGTCAGATACTACAAAATTAAAAGTGTAATACTACAATCAAGGTTTCGGACGATGCATAGGGCGTGAAACCACTGTCATAAAAGCAAATTACTTCAAACTTTGTTACACTTTTGCTAAAAGGGCCTCTATTGTTAAAAAAGGTGCCTGGCAGGCATAATTCTTACACAGATAAAAAGCCGTTTCAGCATCCTTACCCCTACCCTTCCCGGCTAATAACGGAAAAATGTCGGAATTAGTTTCTTCGGTCTGAAGTATTTTATTCGGTATAAACCTCTCTAATACAGGACGCAGAAAGGTTTTGGCCTGCTGCCCGGTAATGGCAATTTCGAGCATTCCCTGGGTCATTCCCTGTACTAACATGGCCCATACCCCAAAAGAACCGGGGTGTTTGGTGATGGCATTACCCAGCGATACGGCCAATCCCTCACTTCTCTCCGCCCATTCAGACCGGTTGAACACGATGGAAAGATAAAACAGGTTCTGTGCCATCACAGCATTACCGCTGGGAACGGCCCCGTCGTACACTTCTTTTTTTCTTACAATCACATCCTGCTGTTGTTGATGCGTATAAAAAAAGAAACCGGTGCCGGACTCTTCAAAATGGGTGATCACCCATTCGGTGAGATCGCGGGCCTTAAGCAGGTATTCGCCCTGGCCGGTAATTTCTTGCAAATGAATATAGGCCTGTATCAGGTAGGCATAATCATCCAGAAAAGCCGGGATCCGGGCCTGACCATTTTTGTAGGTATGAAACCAGTTCCCTTCTTTACCCGCCAGCCGGGTTTCCAGAAATGACATGTTGTTCCGGGCTCTCTCCCGGTAGGTTTCCTCTCCCAATGCGGCAAATGCTTTGGCATAGGCAGTGATCATCAGGGCGTTCCAGCCCAGCAGGATCTTGTCATCCAGTTGCGGACGGATCCGGGTACTCCGTTCCTGCAGCATACGTGCACGGCATTGGGCCAGTTTTGTTTCCAATGCGTCCAGCGTTATTCCCATCGATGCAGCAATGTCCGCAAAGGGTCGGGTGATCCGGAGAATATTGGTATGTTCCCAATTGCCATTTTCCGACACATCGTAACAGGCGGCAAACAATCCGGCATCTTCTCCCAAAATCCGCTTCACTTCTTCCAGCGACCATACATAAAATTTACCCTCCACTCCTTCGCTATCCGCATCCAGTGCACTATAAAAACCTCCCTCGCTATCCAGCATTTCCCTTTCTATAAAAGTCAGGGTTTCCTGTATGGCGCGGGCATATTGTGGCAGATGCGTTATCTGCCAGGCTTCGGCCAGCACATTTATGAGCAGGGCATTATCGTATAACATTTTCTCGAAATGAGGGGCCAGCCATTCATTATCTGTACTGTAACGGGCAAAACCGCCCCCCAACTGGTCGTTGATCCCACCTTCAATCATTTTATCGAGACTGAGCAATGCCTGTTTCAGCGAGGGTTCATCTTTGGTGAAATGATAGTGACGCAGCAGGTATTGAATGGAAAAGGTTTGCGGAAACTTAGGCGCTTTTCCAAATCCACCCCATTCGGTATCTGCGTTGGCCAACAGGTTAGTGGAAATGGTTTGTAATTGCTCATTGGTAAACAAGGCACCGGCCGCCCCTGGCTGTTGCATCCCGAAGGCGTTGGCAGAGAGCAGGTGGGCCGTGAGCTTGTCTGCCTGTGATAAGATCTCTTCTTTTCTCTCCCGGTAACCTTTGTGCACCCCTTCCAGGATCTCTTTCCAACTGGCCCGGTTATAGGCACGTTGAGGCGGAAAATAAGTGCCCCCGTAAAAAGGTTTTGTATCCGGCGTAAGAAAAACATTGAGGGGCCAGCCTCCGCTGCCAGTCATAGCCTGTACCGCATCCATGTAAATATGATCCAGATCGGGGCGTTCTTCCCGGTCTATTTTGATATTGATGAAATGATCGTTCATGATGGCGGCCGTAGCGGCATCTTCAAAACTTTCCCTTTCCATCACATGACACCAGTGGCAGGCGGCATAACCGATACTGACCAGAATGGGTTTGTCCTCTGCCCGTGCCCGGGCCAAAGCCTCTTCTCCCCAGGGATACCAGTTTACCGGGTTATGTGCATGCTGCAACAGGTAAGGACTGGTTTCATGGATCAGTTGGTTGGTATGGGTGTGGGACATGGTGGATGCGTTAAATTATTTGTTGAAAATCAACGGGATTCTCGGTTTTAAGTTCTGGGTTCGATATTTCTTGTTCGGTGTTTGATATTCTTTGTTCAATATTTATCTGTTTTGTTCATCTGTTCATCTGTTCCTCTGTTCCTCTGTTCAACACCTTCCCCCTATATTACAAAATAAACAGCCTCCCGGTTGAGGAGGCTGCTGTATCTGATAGAAGTTATTTATTTTTTAACTGGAGTTGCTGCGCCTTGCAGAAACTGGTCAAGCGCTGCCACCATACTGGGTTTCTGGGGAGAAGGTACTTTGATCTCCAGATTCAGACCGGCATCTTCTACGGCCTTGGAAGTATTATTGCCAAAAGCCCCGATCACCGTATTGTTTTGTTTAAAGCCGGGGAAATTATCAAAGAGGCTTTTTACACCACTGGGGGTGAAGAAGCAGATCACATCATAATCGCAGGCACTGAGTACCTCTTTGATATCACTGCTGATGGTGCGGTACATGAATCCGAGCTGGTATTCGCACTTGTTGGTCTTGAGCCAGTTCACGATCTCATTATCCTGCTGGTTCTCGCTGCACACATAGAGGAACTTCTCGTTCTCTTTGTGTTTATTGATCACATCAAACATGCTCTTATTGGTACCATCGGCGCCATAAAACACTTTGCGTTTGCGGTAGAGGATAAATTTCTGGAGATACAGTGCCACCGCTTCGGTGATACAGAAATACTTGGTATCCTGTCCGATGGTCACTTTCATTTCTTCGCACATCCGGAAAAAATGATCGATGGCATTACGGCTGGTGAACATCACGGCCGTATAGTACATGATATCGATCTTCTGTTTGCGGAATTCCCTGGCAGGTATCCCCTCGAGTTTGATGAATGGATGGAAGCACAACTCAACATTGTATTTTCTTTCCAGATCAAAGTAAGGGGATTTATCACTCTCCGGTCGGGGTTGAGAAATCAGAATTTTTTTGGTAACCTTGATTTTACCTGAATTTTTTGACCCGTTCTTTAGCATGCGTCTTGTCTGAGATTGTGCAAAATTAAAGACTTCCGTTAAAATAATTCATCAATACCTTACATATCAATGCCAGCGGAAGTAATTCGACGGCGCAAAGGTATAGTAAAAAATGTAAGGCATTTACTTTCAATTTATTCCGGATGGCCAGAAAAGACACCCAGTAGCGGTACCCCAGTAACAAACAGATCATGCCTACCGACAGGGTAACCCCTACCTGAACAAGCGCCGGTTCGGCAAAAGCAAGTATGAGCAGAAAAGGGATCAATACCACCCCTAACACTTTGTTTACGAGGAATACCACGAACACATAAGAACCGGCGGCTTCCTTTGTGTTAAACACCCATCCGGTAAAAAGAAGAAAAAGATATTTGCCGAGATACACCATTAACAAAACCGAAGCTGCCCCCGCCGCCAGCCACCAGAATGAAATATCGGTCCAGTTTTTATACCTAACCAGTAGAGTGATATAAAATCCGCCACTGACCACAAACAGAAAATTCATCAGCAGGGAAGCCAGGTTATCCTGCAACAACTGGTCGCGGGTTTGTTTCTGCCGGATCGAGGTCTGGAAGAACAGCAGAAATAGGTTACGGAAATATTTGGAAAAAGTGAGCCGGATAAAGGCCATGATAAAAATGATACCTGCCATCAGGTAAAACAGTTCGTCTTTGGATCGGGGCTGGTGATAGTTGATCAGCATATACAATGCCGGACTGCTCATGGGCAGGTAAGGATGGACCAGGTATTTTCGGTAAGTAGAAGTGTCTTTGCGTATAGCACTCGGTTTGGGAAGCGATGCCCTTTTAACAGAATCTGCCAGCAGACTATCGCGGCGGCTTTGTGTCAGCACCTGTTGCAAAGTATCTGTTCCAGGCAAAGAATCTGCAGCCGTTTTAGCAGCCGTGTCTTTTACCACAGGTGTACGCTGCCGGATCAGCTGTGGTGCGGGGCTAATCTGGCGGCTTTGGCTTGTTTCAGCACGGCTGCTGCTATCTGTCTGTGCAAAACCACAGATACAGCTATTCACCAATAAAAGCAGGAAGAGAAATCGCTTCAAACCACACATGGCGCAAAAATATTGATTTGGTTTGATGTTTGCGGTGAAAGGCAGAACAGAATTGACCGAACAGAATGGAGTATGTTTGCAGCAACCAGCAATCTCCCTGTATGGCAGGCATTTATATACATATTCCGTTTTGCAGAAAAGCCTGTCATTACTGTAATTTTCATTTCTCCACCACGCATCACCGGATCCCGGATATGATGCGGGCCATCGGTAAAGAGGCTTTGTTGCGTAAGCAATACCTGAACGAAACGGTAGACACTATTTACTGGGGGGGCGGCACACCTTCCTTACTGGAGATACAGGATATACAACAGATCCTGCAACAGTTGCAGGTGCATTATTCCATCAGTCCGCAAGCGGAGATCACCCTCGAAACCAATCCGGATGATATTAGTCCTGAGAAACTTGCTGCCTGGCTTGAAGCCGGTATCAACCGGTTGAGTATCGGCATCCAGTCGTTCGAGGAACAGGACCTGCAATGGATGAACCGTGCCCATACCTCGGCACAATCTTTCCGAAGTATTCAGCAGGCTAAGGAAGCGGGATTTACCAATATCACCATCGACCTGATATATGGTACACCTGGCCTTACGGATGAGAACTGGGTCAGGAATATTGAAACAGCACTGGCGTTACAGATCCCGCATCTCTCCTGTTATGCCTTAACAGTAGAGCCGAAAACTGCACTTGCAGGAATGATCAAAAAGCAGCAATTACCTGATGTGGATCCCGAACAGCAGGCCAGACAGTTTGCCCTGCTCACCAGAAAAACAGCACTGGCTGGGATGGAACAGTATGAGATCTCCAATTTTGCCCAGCCCGGTTTCCGGAGCAGGCATAACAGCAGTTACTGGCAGGGAAAAGATTATCTCGGTCTCGGACCCTCTGCACATTCCTACAATGGTTTCAGCCGGCAATGGAATATCGCCAATAACAGTCTGTACCTCGCGGCTATTGAAAAAGGAGAGATCCCTTTTGAGCAGGAGATCCTGACCGAAACACAGCAGCTGAATGAGTATGTTATGACGGGCTTGCGAACCCTAGAAGGTATCTCACTCGAAAAAGTAATCACGGAATGGGGCAATGACAAAGCACTTGCCATACAGAAAGCTGCAGAAAAATATATCACACAGGGCAAGGTTCGCTTTAGCGGGGATGCATTACAATTGGAAGAAGCGGGTAAATTTTTTGCCGACGGCATTGCCGCAGATCTGTTTCAGTAGAATTACCTGTTATCAGCGTGTCCGAACAGTTTTTTACCGAGGTTGATTACCAGAATACCGATAACCAGTATCAGCAGGGTTTCCGGGCTCAGTATGGTAAAGGAGAATGGCATACTTAAAGTTACGACAATTCTACACCAGAAATGTTTCAATTTTCTTAAATCCTTCCACTGCGGGCAGCTGTTCCCATAGAATTTCATGGATGGCCGAAGCAAGGGGCATGGAAGCCTGAACGTTGGTATTCATCAGGTGGATGCATTTGCTGGCATTATACCCCTCAGCCACCATATTCAGCTCCAGCTGCGCGGCTTTTACAGAATATCCTTTGCCGATCATGTTTCCGAAAGTGCGGTTACGGCTATAGAGTGAGTAGCAGGTTACCAACAGATCGCCGAGATAAACGGATGCAGCATAATTATGGGCATCGGTTGTGCCAGTGGTATTTTCTGTGCATTTTTTCAGAAATCCTACCATTTCATTGGCACTGTTGGCAATGTATACGCTGAGAAAGTTATCGCCGTATTCCAGTCCATGCGCAATACCCGCACCCAATGCATAAATATTTTTCAGTACGGCGGCATATTGTACGCCAAGCACATCTGTATTTACGACGGTATTCAGGTATTCGGTAGCAAAATAGGAAGCAATTTTTTGGGTAGTGGCTTCATCCGTTCCTGAGAAAGTGAGATAGGATAATTTTTCCGCCGCTACTTCCTCTGCATGGCAGGGACCGAGTACCGTAAAATAATCTTCGAGCGGAAAGCCGGCATGTTTGGCGAGGTAATAGTTGAGCAATTGATTTTCTGATGGCAGGATACCTTTTACAGCCGAGATGATCTTTTTCCCTTTCAGTAATCCGGCAGGGATCTGTTCCAATGCCGATTCTACGAACGCCGAGGGTACTGCAATCACCAATACTTCTGAACGACTTACCACCTGTTGGATATCGTTGCTGAGCTGCAATTGTTTGGGATCGAAATAAGCACCATGCAGGTAATGGGGGTTATGTCTTCTTTTTTCGAGATAGGCAATACTGTCTGCATTACGTACCCACCATTGAATCGTATTCCCGTTATCGGTAAGGATCTTAGCCAGTGCTGTGGCCCAACTTCCGCTTCCTATGATTCCGAACTGCATGGCAAACCGTTTGATAATTCAAGCAAAGATACGGAACAGGCTATCTCTAAAAACAAACGACAGGCAGAACCTGTCGTTTGTTGTGAATCTGTTATGGTGTAAGGATTAATTCGCTTTTTTCTCTTCAAACAGCTTGTCTTTGGTTACCACTGTTACCAGATTACCATCTTTCAGTGTTTTGCTCACAATCGAATATGGTCCGGTGATCACTTCATCTCCTTCTTTCAGTCCTTCCAGTATTTCGATATAATTCAGATCCTGGATAGCGGTTTTCACTTTCACCTTTTTTACTTTATTGTCTTTTTGCAGAACAAATACTACTTCCTCAATACCATCATCTCCTGTAGTTGATTTGGTTTCTTTTGCTTCCGGTTTTGTATCTTCTTTTTTCTCTCCGGCGGCAGAAGCATCTCCATTTTTATCACGGGTAGTAACCGCATTCAGTGCTACAGAAAGCACATTCTGTTTGGTGCGGGTCTGGATATCGGCGCTTGCGCTCATACCCGGACGGAAAGGAAATCCTTTTCCAGGACCTACCAGGTCTTTATAACTTTCCGGCAATAAACGGATATGCACTTTATAGTTGGTTACTTCGGCACTGGAAGCAGCGGAAACAGCTGATCCGGTATTCGGGTTGGCGATCTTGTATACCAGTCCTTTGAATTTTCGGTTGGTATATGCATCCACTTCTACAATGGCCGTATCGCCCAGTTTTACTTTAGGGATATCATTCTCACCTACATCTACCCTCACTTCAATGCTGCGCATATCGGCTACACGCATCATTTCTGTACCTACGTTAAAACTATTACCTGCCACACGCTCACCTTTTTTAACATTCATCAGACTGATCATACCATTCATGGGTGAAGTGATGACAGTACGTGATAAATCCTTATCCGCTTTCTGCAATTGCGCCTGTGCACTCTGGATAGAGGCTTCGCTGCTCTTCAGACCTTCTCTGGCTGCATTGTAATTGGCCTGGGCGGTAAGATAAGCCTGCTCAGACTGTTCAAATTCTGCGCGGGAAACTACTTTTTCATTGAAAAGTTTTTTCTGACGCTCATACACATTCTTCAGATTATCCACTGTTGCTTTTAAACCCACAATGCTGGCGGTTGAGTTGGAAAGCTGTGCCTTACTCTGGTTCACACCCGCCACCACCTGATCGCGCTGGGTAAGATAGATATCGGCATAGATCCGTGCCAGTACCTGTCCTTTTTTAACGCTGTCGCCTTCGTTCACATTCAGCTCTACAATTTCGCCGCTGATATCGGGACTCACTTTTACTTCGATTTCAGGATATACTTTTCCACTGGCATTTACGGTTTCAATAATGGTTCTGTGGATGACTTTTTCAGAAGTTACTTTAATGCCTTCTTCCTTTCCGATAAAACCACCTTTTTTCAGCCCGATCAGTACTACGATCAGAACAACCAATCCAATAATGATCCAGAGCAATTTCTTATTCATACAACTTATTTTCTTTTATCAGCCAGTTAGTGAATGTGATAGGTAACAATACTTTTTTATAATTTCAAACCTTTGCCTTTGTAAAACTCCAGCAACTTCATCTTGAATACATAATCGTATTGGTTGGTCAGTTGGGTAATCTTGGCACGGAGCAGGTTATTCTGGTTGGTCAGCAGGTCAAGCGAACTCAGCAGCCCCACTTCATAACGCTTGAAAGCAAAATCGTAGGCTTTCTGTGCGCTTTCTACCTGTCTTTTACCGGCATTGAATTTCTGCAGGGCCGTAACCGCATTGGTATAAGCCGTGTAAATATTCTGGCGCAGGGTAAGATCGCTCTGTTCTTTCTGCAACTGGGCAGATTTCACATTTAACTGTGCAGTCTGGTAATTGATTTTGGCAGAAAAGTTATTAAAAATGGGAATACTCAGACTTAAGCCAATGTTCTGACCGAAATTATTGCTCATTTGATTACTCCAGCCACTCCACAGATCGCTGAATGACCTGGATTTCTGGGTAATTCTGAACACCGGGCTCTGTACATAATAATTCACGTTACTGATGGCCACAATAGGTTCTGCACCAGTAATGGGGTTGTATCCCTGAAAACTGGCACCAGTAGTTGATTTAAATGAATTGGAAAAGTTGGTAGAGAGGTTACCGCCCAGCGAAAGTGTGGGGTACATCTGCGCTTTGGTTACCAGCAGACTTTTTTGTGCTGCTTTGATCCTGAAGTCGTTGGCTTTCTGTTGTGGCTGCAACTGCATCGCCGATTCAAATACCAGATTGGGCTGTAACTCAGCAAAAGTTTCTACCGGAATCTGGTCTACGGAAGGTGTTTCAATCCCAAACACCACATCTATATCCAGGTTTAACAATCCACGCAGGTTCAGCAGGTTCTGCTCATAGTTACCACGGGCAGTATAATAATTGCTGCTATCTGTTGCCAGCTGCGACTGCACTTCGGCTAGGTTCAGTTCCGGTAATACACCCGCATTCACTCTTTTTTCTGTGATTTCCAGCTGGTTTTGTGTTTGCGCAATCTGGATCTCGGAAATCTTCAGCTGCTCCTTGGCTGCCAGTACCTGCAGATAAAAAGTGGCCACATTAAAAGAAACGTCATTGGAAGCCCTTGCCACATCGGCCAGTGCCGCCTGTGCATTGAACTGGGCCACCATTTCTGAATTTTTCAGTCTGCCGAAATTGTATACCTGAAACCCGGCATTTACTCCAAAGTTCTGATACAGGAACTGGGAGGTAGAAAAAGTATTGGTAGTAGGGTCGATAGAACGACCAAAGCGTACACCGGTTCCCGTACTGGCATTCACACTTGGATAAATATTGTATTTGGCCTGTTTTGCCTGCAGGGCGGCTATACGTGCCTGTATATCGGCCTGTTTAATAGAGATATTAAATTGAAGGGCATGTTCAATACAGTGTCGCAAATCCCAGTTATCCGATGCCCTTTGGGCAAAGCTTTGGGAAACGATTGTGCAACATAGCAGGGTCAAAAACTTTCTCATATATAACAAAATTAACGGTTTCCCAACCACTTGCCTAAATTTTAGACAGACGGAAAGGAATAGGCTTAAATCGTTAAAAATATGTTATGAAAGGTCATTAATCGCCTCAAAACCCCTTTTCAGGTCGGTTAACAGGTAATCAGGATCTTCCAGACCTATATACAACCGGAGCGACCTGTGGGCAGGATTGGCGGGGTCGAAAGAGGCAGGCGGCATACCCGCACATTTGGGCAGGATCAGCGATTCGTAGCCCCCCCAGCTTACCGCCATGAGGATATGTTGCAGCGAGTCGCAGAAGGTTTCGATAGTTGCACAGCTCTCAGCCTTGATATAAAAAGTGACCAGTCCGCAGGCGCCCGTCATCTGAGACTGCGCCAGTTCATATTGCGGAAAGGAGGGATCCAACGGAAAAATGACCCGATCCACCCTTGGATGATCTTGCAAAAAACGGATTACTTCTGCCGTAGTTCGGGTAATGCGTTCGAGCCTTGCCGGCAAAGTACGCAGCCCTCGGATCAGTAACCAGGCATTAAATGGCTGGATGCCGGAACCGATATTCATGTATTCGCTGTTAAAGATCCTTTCGATCATGGCCCGGCTGCCGCTCAGTACACCGGCTACCGTATCACTATGTCCGGAGATGTATTTGGTGGCAGATTGCAGTGACAGATCAATTCCCATGGCAATGGGTTTCTGGTATAAAGGCGTACAATAACTGTTATCGATGATAGTAACGATCCCGTGTTTTTTGGCCAGTGCCGCCACGGCACGAAGGTCCTGCAGGTCGTAAAACCAGCTATTGGGCGATTCGAGGTAGATCAGGCTGGTATTGGGCTGGATGGCCCGGGCGAAATTTGCTGTATCGGTTCCATCCACATAGGTGACGCTTACCTGAAAACGGGGAAGAATCACTTCAAACATCTTCATGGCCCAGGTATAGGGATTCTTTACACTTACAATATGGTCGCCGCTTTTCACATTGGCCAGCACGGCTGCAAAAATGGCGGCGGCACCGCTGTTGAATACGAGACAGTCTTCCGCTTCATCCAGCGCGGCTAGTTTTTTCCGGAGGATCTCTACCGTGGGGTTTAATCCGCGGCTGTACAGCCAGGTCGAATATTCATCCTCAAACGACTTACGCAGATCGGCCACTTTGGAAAAAGCAAAATTGCTGGTCTGCACAATGGGGGGTGCCACGGCGCGGAAATACTCATCGCGGTGTTCGCCCATTTCATTGAGGATAAAAGAAAGTTCGTCCATATTAGATTTCTTTTGCCGACTGATCGGTTCCGATACTGGGGTTGAATTTTTTAGACACAAAATAGATCACCATAAAAGCGGCGAGCACAATGGCACCTACCAGCGCGGTATCCGGCGTCTGTATGGCGATGCTGGTACCCACAAACAGGTAAGCAGCCATAAAGATCAAGGGCATCCAGGGATAAAATTTCATTTTAAAGATGCCGGTATCATCGAGGTGTTTGGTGCGTTTGCGTAATACAAAAATGGTGGCGCTGGAAGCTACCATGCCAAAACAATCGAGGAAGATGGTGAAGTTGAGGATCTTATCAAAGGTTTGTGCAAAAAAGAGAATCACGATACACATAGCAGCAAACACAGTCAACGAAACAGTGAGTACTTCGTTTTTGGGATTCTGCTTCGAAAACAGTTTGGGCAATACGCCTTCTTTACTCATCGCAAACATGACCCTTGGATTACTCATCAGCAGGGCATTTACATAGGCCAGTACCCCAAAAAAGAGGAAGAAAGCAAAAATATCCGCACCGGTTTTCCCAAAAACTTTTTCCATCAATACATAAGCGATCTCTTTTTCCGCTTTCATATTATCGAAACCAACGATCGTATAATAACTAAGGTTGGCCAGCAGGTATAAACCAATGATGATGGCGATACCGATAAAAATACCCCTGGGAATATTCTTAGCGGGTTTATCTACTTCGTTACCAAAATTGATGGTTTGCTGATAACCCCCATAAGTAAACGATACGGCGATCAGACTTACGCCCAGGCTCTGGATCCAGCTTATCTCCGGCAAAGCAGGAGCAGGTACTGCAGCCACCACGGCTGTTACTGCCTGGTCATGCGGGAAGAACAAGGCCAGGATCAATACCACGATCATTCCGATCTTGATCAGCATCAGGATATTCTGTGCGCGCGAACTCATGCGCAAACCCCGCAGGTTGATCAGGTAAAATACCAGTATGGCGCCACAACTAAGTAATGCTTTATCAATATCCGTCTGAATAAAAGAAGGGAAGAGTTTGGCAATATACCCACTACCGATCAGTGCCACACCACTTAAGCTGGCCGCATTACTGATAAGGATGATACAATTAATGGCAAATGCGATACTGGGATGGTAAGCATAGGAAAATATTTTATAGTACCCGCCGGTAACCGGATAACGGCTGCCGATCTCTGCATAAGTGAGCGCACCACATAAAGCAAAAAAACCACCGAGCAGCCAGGCTGTAAAATAGACCGAAGGTTCAATGGCATGTTTGGCACTGGTAGCGGCTGTTCTGAAAATGCCCATCCCAATCACCAATCCAACAACGATCATGGTGAAACTGAAGAGATTGAGTTTCTGTTTTCCCTGCATATATATTTTATGTGGCTTTAAATGTAAGGAACTTCGGGGAAACGGGAGGGGTGAATGGTGAATGGGCAATTATGAATAGGTAATGGTAAGCTAAACCAGGTAACAGCGCGTTCTCATTGCAGCGGTGTAGATATCGTTTGATAAGTTTTCAACGGCTGGTGTAAAACTTAAACAGGGATAAATTTTAATTGATGGGTCCTGCCATTACATTTGTTCCGTATTTGGTTCCCGCGCTTGCGGGATTAAAAGGGAAGTCCGGTGTAATTCCGGCGCTATCCCCGTAGCTGTAAGTTGTAAACGTGAATGGTTAGTCGTTGATCGTGAGAAAAAAACTCACGACTCACTACTCACCACTCATGGCTGATGAATCTTCATACCACTGTTGAAAGGGTTGATGACCTGAGTAAATGGGAAGGTGTTCATCAAGCCAACAAGCCAGAAGACCTGCCAGGTATCATTAACCATTCACGGCTTTCGGGTGAAAAGCATGGAATGTAAAAGGCCTGCTGCAGCGGCCGTTTATGTTTCTCCGTTTTTTTATTTTCCTGAAAGCTCATTGTTACCTTAAAAACAAACCAACAATGAGCAAAACATTCACGCTCCTTACTGCCCTGCTTGCAGGCAGCACTGCCTTTGCGCAGAAAGACACCGTTAACACCAAAGTGCTTGACGAAGTAGTAGTTACCGCTAACAAACTGGAACAGAAACAAAGTACCACCGGCAAAGTGATCACAGTGATTACCAAAGCACAGATCGAAAAAAGCAGTGGAAAAACTGTGGCCCAATTACTGAACGAACAGGCCGGTATCACCATCAATGGTGCATTCAACAATGCCGGTGCAGTTCAGACCGTTTACATGCGTGGTGCCTCTGCGGGCCGGACACTGATCCTGCTGGATGGCATTCCCATGAACGATCCCTCTACCATCACCACCGACTTTGACCTGAACCTGTTTTCCATCAATGACTTGGAAAGGATCGAAGTCTGCAAAGGCGCCCAATCAACCCTGTATGGAAGCGATGCGATTGCGGGTGTGATCAATCTCATTACCCTGAAGAAAGATGTACAGAAAGCTTTCAATATCAAAGCCACACTGAGTCAGGGAAGTTTTGCCACTACACGGAATAACCTGCAGGTGTTCGGTAAAAAAGATAAACTGACTTATTCCGCCAGATATGCCAGACTGGCTACCAACGGATTCTCTTCGGCCTATGACAGTACCGGCAAAAAGAATTTTGACAACGACCGCTATGATGGTACGGTTTCCAATGCCCAGCTGGCTTATCAGTTATCACCTGCTTTGATGCTGAAAACCTTTGCCATGTTCAGTCAGTACAAAGCGGGCATTGATGCCGGTATTTTTACGGACGATAAGGACTACAACATCCACAACACTTCTTTCACCAGTGGTGCCGGGTTTCAGTACAAGAAAAGCAAACTGACCCTGACAGGCAATTACCAGTTCAGCGAATTGACCCGTACTTACCGGAACGATAGTCTGGATAAAACCAGTACCATTTTCGAGAACAATACCTATTCCGGCAAATCGCAGTTTGTGGAGCTGTATGCAGGCATACAACTCACTAAACACATTACATTCCTGGGCGGAGCCGATTACCGTTTCAACGCTTATAACCAGCAGTATTTTTCTGTGAGCATGTTTGGACCATACAGCAGCCAGTTCAGAGACACTTCTTTTAACCAGAAAGCGCTGTATGCCTCTATGATCTATAGCAGTCCGGATAAAAAACTGCATATAGAACTGGGTGGCCGCTACAATGACCATTCCCGTTATGGCAATAACAGCACTTATACTTTTAATCCTTCATATAGTATCAGCCAATCGGTCCGCGTATTTGCCAGTGCTTCCAGCGGATTCAAAGCACCATCGCTTTATCAGCTTAGCATCAACGACAAACTGGATGCAGAAAAATCTGTGAACTATGAAGGAGGTATCAGCCTTGATAAAAAATCCTTCAGCACCAGACTGGTCTATTTTCACAGGAGAATCAATAACGGGATCGACTATAACTATATCAGTTTTAAATACTTCAACTACATCAAACAAATTGTAAATGGATTAGAGTGGGAACTTACTGCCAGACCCATAGAAAAGATCACCCTTACCGGTAATTACACTTTACTCAGCAGCGAAGAAACCACACAGAACCGCGTAACTGTAAAAGATACCGTTACCTACACGTATTTGCTGCGCAGACCCAAACACACGGCTAACCTTACGCTCGGTGTAGAAGCGGCAAAAGGATTGAACCTATCTGTAACAGGAAAATATGTGAGCAAACGATTTGATATTGGTGGTTATAAAAAAACAGATGTAAGTCTGGACAGCTATTTCATTCTTGGAGCTTATGCAGACTATACGCTGAATGAGCATGTCCGTTTTTTTGCCGATCTGCAGAACCTGACCGGCAGGAAATTCTTTGATGTAAGAGGATTTAACAGCATCCCTACGATGTTTAACACGGGTGTTACTTTTAACTGGTAACTGCTATGGCACAACATGAATCCAAACCCTGTCCGCGCTGTAACAGACATTTTGAATGCAAAGTGGGCAATATAACCGCCTGCCAGTGCAGCCAGGTAACCTTGACCTATGAAGAAAGGGTGTTCATAGAAGATAAATACCAGGACTGCCTTTGTGCACAATGCCTGCAAACCCTGCAATTCCAATACCGGTTATACCGGAATCATATTTTCCGGTTCTGATTGTCAGCCACAGATTCACAGGTTTTTCTACTCCATCCTTGTGAATCTGTGGCTTTTCTTCCGCGTTTCATAATAATTACTGTAATTCGCAGCATGGAGATCTACCTGATCAGGCATACGACCCCTGCTGTTGAAAAAGGCATCTGTTATGGACAGACCGACCTGGATGTGACCGACTCCTTTGAAGAGGAAGTCAATAATATCAAACCCTGGCTACCGGCTACTATCGGCAAAGTGTATAGCAGTCCGCTGCAACGCTGCCGAAAACTGGCGGAATCGCTTTTCCCACAACATGATCTTAGTCTTCACAACGACCTGATGGAACTGAACTGCGGCAGATGGGAGATGCAATCCTGGAACGGTATTCCGAAAACAGAAATACAGCCCTGGCTGGATGATTTTGTGAATGTAGTGGTGCCTGAAGGAGAAAGTTATGCCATCATGTATGACCGTGTGATCAACCGGTTCAGAGAGATCAGTGAACAGGAACAGCCTGCAGTGATTGTGGCACATGGTGGTGTATTAAGAAGTATTCTGGCCCATATCACCCAAACCCCTATTAAAGAGTCTTTCGATGTATTCAGTTGCCATTACGGCTGCGTAGTAAAAATCGCAAAAGTGGATGACCAGGTCCAACATGAATTTCTCTACAATGTTTCGCTGGCGGGAAAGGAATGGCATAGGCCTAGTCGTGAATCGTGAGTAGTCAGTGGTGAGTAGGAGCCCACCGTTTAAAAATACCACTTACTCACGACTCACGTCTCACGATTGACGATTGACGATCCACGCCTCCCGAAACAAATTCATATCTTTATTAAAAGCCCACCCCATGACCTTCCACTTAGACCAACTACTCACGGTAACGTTTACTTTGTTTGCGGTGATTGATATTGTAGGGTCTATTCCGCTGCTGATCTCGCTCAAAGATAAAATGGGGGCTATCCGGTCAGTACAAGCAACGCTTGTATCGGGAGCGCTGATGATCCTGTTCCTGTTTGCCGGAAAACCCTTTCTGAGTATCCTTGGACTGGATGTGCGTTCCTTTGCTGTTGGTGGTTCGGTTGTGATCTTTTTACTCGGACTGGAAATGGTGTTGGGTCATGAAATTTTCAAGGGCGATACCAATGCAAAATCCGGAACAGTAGTGCCTATTGCATTTCCCATTATTGCGGGAAGTGGTACGTTAACTACCATCATGTCGCTGAAAGCGAATTTTGAAGAATCCTATATTCTGTCGGGCATTCTAATTAACCTGGTGATCGTGTATATCGTATTAAAATCGTTGAAAGTGATCGAGCGGTTACTGGGGCCTGCGGGTTTACTGGCTGTCAGAAAATTTTTCGGGGTGATCCTGTTAGCGATTGCGGTTAAAATATTCAGCAGCAATATCGGGGCTTTCGGAAAATAGCCCCTCGCTGTGAATGGCTGTGTTGAAGAGAAAGAAAACCAAACAAACAGGCATGATCCGAATTACCCGTACGATACTACCATGGTTACAGCAACACCTGGAACTCCTCTTCTGGGTAACAGCACTTATTGTATTGTTCTTTTTGCCTGTACAAAAAACAGAAAGTTCGCTTTGTCTGTTCAGCCTGCTGGGTGCAGGGAAATGCCCCGGTTGTGGTCTGGGTCATGCCATCTATTATGCTTTGCATCTGGATCCGGTATCATCTTTTCAGCATCATCCTATCGGAATTTTCGCTGTATTGGTTATATTTATGAGGATCCGGCAACTCATCCACTTCAAAAAAAACAACCATGAGACCCAACCTAATGAACATGATCTCTTCCATTGAGGGAGAGGAACTGGTATACCTGCAGGCCCTGACCAAAGAACTTACGGAAGACCAACTTGTGAATTTTATTTCCGTCTACAACGGCAAACGCCGTACCACCGATCAGATTCTGCTGGGCTGTGTGCTCGGTTTTGTTTGTGTGGGCGGGATCCAGCGTTTTATGGTGGGGCAGAATGGGATGGGACTTTTATACCTGTTTACCGGCGGGCTTTGCCTCATTGGCACTATCGTAGACATTGTGAATCATAAAAAACTCACTTTCGAATACAACCGCAAAATGGCCAATGAGAGTATGGCTATGTTGTATTCTTACCAGTAATCCGTAATTGAAGCCAGCCATGACCACCCAACTATTACAGGAGTTACACGAGCCATTTTCCCTTACAAAAGAGCAGGTTACTTTTTTTCAGGAGAATGGTTTTATTAAACTGAAGCAGGTACTTTCTCCTGCGATGCTGCAATATATGAATGAGGTCATCTCTGCTGAGGTAGTTAAACAGAACGCACAGCCGATACCCATTGAAGACCGGGATACCTATGGCAAAGCTTTTTTACAGGTGATGAATCTCTGGACAAAATCCAACGCCGTTAAAGAGATCGTGTTCAGCAAACGCCTGGCAAAAATTGCTGCAGACCTGATGCAGGTGAAAGGCGTACGCATGTACCACGACCAGGCCCTGTTTAAAGAACCCGGAGGCGGTTTTACACCCTGGCATGCAGACCAGTATTATTGGCCCTTACGCACAGACAAAACCGTAACCGTTTGGATTCCCTTACAAAAAACCGGTCTGGAAATGGGGCCACTCGAGTTCAGTGCTAAAAGCCAGTGTCTGGAAGAGGGCAGAACATTGAAGATCAGTGACGATAGTGAGCTGGTGATACAACAGAAACTGACCCTCAAAGATTTTGAAAAAATTGTGGAGCCCTTCGATCTGGGAGAGATCAGCTATCACATGGGCTGGGTATTTCACCGTGCCGGACCCAATACAACCGATCAGATGCGCAAAGTGATGACCATTATTTACATGGATAAGGAGATGACACTGATGGAACCCAAGAACGATAACCAGGTGGCTGATTGGGAAGCCTGGTGCCCAGGGGCGGAAATAGGTAAACTGATTGACACACCGTTAAATCCTGTATTATTCTAAACACAAATCCCTCTTTGCGTAAGAGGGATTTATCTTCAGTGGCCTCGCCAGGAATCGAACCTGGATCAAGAGCTTCGGAAACTCGCATACTATCCATTGTACTACAAGGCCAATTTCTATTCCAAGGCTGCAAAAATAGCAGAACCGGACTATTCCTGCTTCAATTTTAAAAATAATCGTTCTGTATCTTCTTTTTTACAGAGTTCTGTGCCATAATTCATAGTAGCCGCTGTTCCGGCAGCCACACCATATCGTAATACATCCTGCAGCAGAAATCCTTCAGACAATGCCAATACCATGGCGCCCACCATACTATCGCCTGCCCCCACCGTACTTTTTACGGTAACTTGAGGTGGTTTTACGGTATACTGCGCTTCTTTGGTTACCAGCATGGCCCCAGCGGCACCCATGGAGATCACCATTATTTCGCAGCCACCCTGGTTAATAACCGATCGGGCTGCAACTGGCAGCTCTTCCTGTGTCAGCGTCTCCTTTCCATATAAATTACTCAGTTCGCCCAGGTTGGGTTTGATCAGGAAAACACCCACGGTTACTGCTTCCTGTAATGCTTTACCGGAAGTGTCTATCACCAG
Source organism: Caulobacter sp. UNC279MFTsu5.1 (assembly GCA_943369185.1). Taxonomy (GTDB): domain Bacteria; phylum Bacteroidota; class Bacteroidia; order Chitinophagales; family Chitinophagaceae; genus Sediminibacterium. The sequence goes on from CALRMK020000001.1 coordinate 482,234, forward strand.
TTTGGCATTCAATTGTTTGGCAATCAGAGCCAGTCTGGCAAAAAAATCTTCCGGCACCCCGGGCGGCAGGCTGCCACTGGCCACAATAAAATCAAGGGCAGTCTGCTGCTGTATATAATTCAGTGCCTGCTGCCATTCTGCCTCATCAACCGCAGGACCCGGCATACCAAACCGATATTGAAGATGCGTAGTATCATCTACTACCATAAAATTTTCGCGGGTAGCACCCTGAATGGGTAATGCCACTGACAGGATCTTTTCTTTGGAGAGCAATTCGGAAAATTCTTTACCGGTAAATCCGCCTGCCAGATAAACCGCTTCTGAGATGCCACCCAGTTTATGAATGGCCCGCGATACATTAATACCGCCACCCCCGGGTTCTACAGTAACACTTGTGCACTGCAGTTTCTTTTCCGGAACCAGTTTGGGTACCGATAAGTTTTTATCCAGGGCCGGGTTCAGTGTTAGGGTAAGTATCTTTTTCATCCGGTAAAAGTACTACCCTTACCAGTCAACTCCTGCAAAGCGGCAGGTAAAAAAACAGCGGTGGGTACACTGCGCATGATCTGCAGATCTTCCAGAAGTTTGCTCTCATTATCCAGGAAACGAAGTACACGTTGTGGTGGGTTTTGCTGAAAGATGCGTGCAAAGATCTCATCCCCGTTCATTTTCCGTTTCTGCAATACATTCAGTAACACACTGTCATACAGATGGAACTTGTTATCAGAAACCGTTTTACGCAGTGTTACGGTGCCGTTCTTCACCAGTGATGCAACGATAGCTGCCGTTCTTTTTTGGATGAAACGGAAAGCATACCCGCTACTGCCTTTGGCCTGCCCACCGGCAATACCCATAAACACCATTTTCTCATCCTGCAGCGGAAACCGGAAATTGGTCATAGGAATCACACCAAACTCTTCATGCGTTATACGGTAAGCTTTTATCAACAAAACAGTGGCGATATAATCAGCTAAAGCCTTATCGTACAATTCCCGGGGTAAGAGCGTTTCGGTAAATAAAGTGTACTCTACCAATGCTGTGGTTGACGAAGTAGGTAACACATAAAAAAAACTGGTGCCCTGCGCCTGGCTTACGCGGAAATCCATGAAAGTAGCTTTGGCTGGATCGAAACAGGGTTCATCGGTTTCTATTACCCAGCCTTTGAAGTGTTGCATAAGGTAATACGAATTTCCCTTGCTGCCGGCAGGTGGAGTAAGAACATCTTTGAACAGGATACTATTGAATAGGTAATCCGCGCTGTACCGGTGCTGATCAGTAGTAACGATTGCCTGCCCGTTCTCCGTATGTAACGCTTTTACCGTTTCTATACGCCATTCAATGTTTGTAAAACGGCTGGATTCTTTTTTTACATGATCATAAAGATCTATACCCCGGATCATTTTGTATTGATAGGGTGTAATATCCAGTTCTTTTGAAAATCTATCTGAATAAAAATGAAGTCTGCTCCAGCGATGATATACGATAGACTCGAAGAGATTGTTTTCTTTTTCCCAGAAACACCAGGTACGGTCGTTGGCTGTTTTGGGCGACTGATCGATGACGAGAATTTTCTTATCCTGAAAAAAAGATTCCTGCATCATCCGCATCAGCAGACTGGATCCTGCGCAACCTGCACCTGTGATGATATAGTGGTAGTGATTTGTCAATTGTGAATGGGGAATCTATCTGCCATCATCTTTTACAGGCCTACCTTATTTACTTTATATACTTTATTTACTTTGTACACTTTATCAACTCACCCCCTCCCCTGCAAAGCTTCATCCTGCTTCACTTTCTGCCAGTATTTTCTTGCAACGATGAGCATTCCGAAGCTTTCCCCTTCTTCTTTATCCAGGTGTTTGTGATGCATTTTGTGCGCCCAACGGATAGCTTTGATATAACGGTTATTACTGCGGGTAAATAGTTTAAAGCGCTGGTGAATAATGATCTCGTGTACCAGAAAATAAGCAAATCCGTACAGTGCAATACCCGCACCAATACTTACCACCCAATACACCTGATTCATACTGCCTAACATAATACATAACCAGCTGGGTATCGCAAATATGACAAAAAAGGCATCATTTTTCTCAAAGAAACCGGGACCTTTCTGGTGATGGTCTTCATGCAAGTACCACAGAAATCCATGCATCACATACCGATGGGTTAACCAGGTAATGCCTTCCATGATACAGAAAGTAGCCAGGGTAATGAGGATGTAGAGTAATATATTCATAAAAAAGTTCTGAGAGCCAGGAAAAATAATGCCTGTATGATAAACAAATGTACAGCGAAATGGTTGGCTTTGGGGAAGCGGAACCAACGTAGAGCCGTTAATAATGCCAGACTGATTAAAAACCAGCAAGTGTAATTAAACAGGGGAATTTCCGGGCCCGCCCATTGCCAGAATCCCAGTTGAATGGCAACCGGCTCCATCAGCCAGTCAAAGAAGGTAGCCAGCAAAGCCCCATCGATCACCAATGATACAGCAGCTACCCTGGAGGGAAGATTGAACCCATCTTTCTCCATCTTGTTCCTGAACCAATCGTGCACCTGCTGCATTACTGCCGAACTGCAGAAAATGACTACAAACCAGTTCAGCCCGATTAACCAGGGCACTTCGTTGAATTTGGGGCCCAGCACGGTTCCGTATTGATATGTTCCGAACAAACGACCTGTATGCACCCCGATCATTTCTGAACCCATCCCTACCAAAAAAGCCAGTGCAAAAAAGAGGAAAAAGGAAATGTTTTTCCCTTCCTGCGTCCAGATCAGCAGCAAAGCCATTAACCCGAGATTCAGTGGTGTATTTTGAATGAACCAGTCTTTGTAAGGCGTAAAAAGAATTCCAATCAATCCACTCAGATGAAAGAGGATAGCGAGAAAAGTGGCGATATATTTTTTTTCGGGTCTCATTTCCTGTCTTTAGCTACTATCTCACTCATAATCTTAGCACTCAGTAAACACAAAGGTATGCCCCCGCCAGGATGTACACTGCCTCCCACAAAATACAGTCCCTTAACCGCATTGGTAAAATTGGGATGCCGCAAAAAAGCGGCCATCTTGGAATTGGAACTGGTTCCATACAATGATCCCATATAGGAAGCGGTTCTGGATTCTATCAGCACCGGATCCAGCAATTCTTCCACTTCGATCAGCGGCTCCAGATCTGTCTGTAATAAACGATTCAACTTAGTAATAATGGCTTCCCGATACAAGGTCCGGTAAGTTTCCCAATCCTGCCCGATATTGGCAGGTGCGTTCACCATCACAAACCAATTCTCACAACCCGCGGGTGCCTGCACACCAGGCTCACATTTACTGGTGATATTGATATAAACAGTGGGATCAGGGTACATTTTCTTCAACCGAAACAAATGATCGAACTCGGCCTGGTAATCCAGTGTGAAAAAAATATTATGCAGATCCAGTTGCGGAAATTCTTTGCGGATGCCCCAGTAAAAAATCAGGGCACTGCTGCTCCGCTCCTGTTGTAACACCTGCCGGGCCTTGCTACTGTCGTTCATTAAATGACGGTAGGTAAAGTATACATCCATATTACTCACTACCGTATCTGCTGTACGGTTCTCATCGTTTACTACTACCCCACATACTTTCCCTTCTGTATGTATAATCCGCTGAACAGGCGTATTGAAATAAAAATGAACCCCTTTTTTCAGTGCCAATTGATACAGGGCATTCGTTATGCTGATCATGCCTCCTTTGGGGTAAAAACTTCCTTCGTTGTGTTCGAGGTGAGGGATCAGGCTCAACATACCCGGCGCCTGGTAAGGGTTACTGCCATTATACGTGGCATACCGGTTAAACAACTGCACCGTTTTGGCATTCCTGAAATACCGGCTGTTCAGCTGGTGCATGGTGCGGAACAGGTAAGGCCAGCGGGTAGCTTTCAGGGCCCGCAGAATGTTAGCCTTAAAAAGCGTAACTCTTTTATGAAGCGAATGCTGCAGAAAAACAGATCCGATATCATGGTAGATCCTTTCAGACCGCTTGAGGTAAGTGGCCAGTGTTCCCGGCGTTTCGCCTAATTGTTCTACCAGTTCCCTGTCAAACTGATCGCGGTCGGCATAGGCTTTTACCGTGGTACCGTCTTCATAAAAATAATGACAGGATACCGGCATCTTATGGTAACTGAAATAATCTGTTATCTGCTCACCTGCCAATGCAAATAATTCTTCCAGGTTCTGTGGCTGGGTAAACAAACTGGGACCGGCATCAAACTGATAATCGCCGATAGTAAAATGACTCAGTTTACCGCCTGGGTAACTGTTTTTTTCATACACGGTTACCTCCATACCCTGTACAGCCAGCCGTATGGCACTGGCCAGACCGGCTACACCGGCTCCGATCACAATAGCTTTGTTACCTGGATTCATACAATAAAGGCAGAAGGTAAAACTTTTTTCACGAGGCAGGCTGCAACTGTTTCCACCAGTGCATTACTTTGGGGAAAGCGATATGGAACCAGGCCGTGTATTTATGCGGGTCAGCTTTCATGGAGTCTTCTATCTGCTGCATAGATACGAACGCGTAGTCACAGACTTCCTTTGGATCGGGATAGACGTATCCATCATAATAGCCTACAAATACATGATCGAATTCATGTTCGGTGAGGCCATTATCAAAATCTGCTTTGTATACAAAATCGAAGATCTTCTCCAGTGGTGTTTCAAAACCCAGTTCTTCCTGCAAACGGCGGGTGGCGGCAACTGAGGTTTCTTCGCCGGGTCGGGGGTGACTGCAACAACTGTTCGTCCACAAACCGCCGCTATGGTATTTTTCTTTGGCCCGCTGCTGTAATAACATATCGCCCTGGTCATTAAAAATGAAAACACTGAAAGCCCTGTGTAACAAAGCTTTTTCATGTGCCGCCATTTTTTCCATGGTTCCGGTTAACACATCATGTTCATCAACTAAAATCACTTGTTCCATGTAATGCAGATAAAAGAAGATATAATTTACAACAGGTTTAGCTGACTTCTGATCCCTGCTTTTGCCAGGATCATCATTTTGCCATAGTCAGGTATCCGGATCCTGTTCTCCAGAATACTTTGCGGGTGCAGTTTTTTGATCTTCCTGAACAGCGATACATAATATTTATACGCCACATACACCCCAAACCTGGCTTTTACAGGCAGTTTGAGAATTCCTTCATAAGCATGATCAAAATCGCGCTGGATATCCGCTTCAATCATCATTTTATCTCTGGCGGTGAAATTGGAAAAATCGCATCCCGGAAAATACATCCGGTCCAACCCTTCTACATCCGCTTTCAGATCCCGTAAAAAATTTACTTTCTGGAAGGCGGCGCCCAGACTGCGGGCATAGGGTTTTAAGGCTTCGTATGACTCCTTGTTTCCGTTACAGAAAATGTACAAACACATCAAGCCCACCACTTCGGCACTGCCATAAATATATTGTTCATATCCTTCACGGTCGTACTGCCTTTTCTCCAGATCCAGCTCCATACTGTAGAGGAACGCATCAATCAGTTGTCTGTCTATACCGAACTGGTTCACCGTTAACTGAAAACTATGCAGAATCGGATTCATACTGATACCACGATCAATGGCTTCGTAAGTAGCCTGCTTGAACTCCTGCAGCAACAGGGTTTTATCATGCTGGTGAAACGTATCTACGATCTCGTCAGCAAAGCGTACAAAACCATACACATTAAAGATCGGCACACGCAGATCCTTGTGCAATAGCTTGATGGCCGAAGAAAAACTGGTACTGTATTTCTCGGTAGTTATCCTGCTGCAGTCCTGGCTCACTTCATGAAACAGGTTCATCATGGTGCTGATATTTGAGATGTTTTTATTGAATCAACTTTTTTTTCGCTATTCAGCTTTTGTTGCGTCGCACACTTCAACTTTCTGTTCTTTAATTAGCGGATTGAATTCGTTAATCCGTCATTCGCTAATCCTTCAATCCTTCCCAAACGCTTTTACCACTTCCCCCGCCACCACTTCGCCGCTGATCAGGCTGGGGGGTACCCCGGGGCCCGGAACGGTAAGCTGACCCGTGAAGAACAAATTACGCAGTTTCTTGCTTCTACACGACGGTTTTAAAACAGCTGTTTGCAGTAAAGTGTTCGCTAAACCGTAGGCATTTCCTTTAAAAGCGTGGTATTCGCTGATAAAATCACTGTGAGCAAAGGATTTTTTATAGATGATGGCATCTTTGATGGACTGTCCCAGGTGTTTTTCCATCCGCGAAACGATCTGATCGAAATAGGTATCTCTTAGTTCTTCGGTATCATTTTCCAATCCGGTAGCTACCGGTATCAGCAGAAACAGGTTTTCGCAGCCCTCAGGTGCGGCCGAAGGGTCGGTAACCGATGTGGCACTCACATAAAACAAGGGATCGGTGGGCCAAATTTTGGTATTGTAGATCTCATCGCCATGCACCGCAAAAGAAGTATCAAAAAAGAGGGTATGGTGCTGGATGTCTTTCAGTTTTTTATTCAGCCCCACATAATAAAGGATACAGCCCGGTGCCATTACACGGCTATCCCAGTATTGATCAGTATACGAGCGGTACGCTTTGGGTAGCAGCTGGGTTTCGATATGGTGGTAGTCGGCTCCGCCAATCACTACATCTGCTTTATATTCCTTGATAACTCCCTGCGGATTGGCAGCTTTGATAGTACTAACGGCGCCATTTTCAATCACGATCTCCTTTACCTCCTGTTCAAATCGGAATTGTACCCCCAGTTCAACAGCCAGATCATACATTCCCTGCACAATCTGGTACATACCACCCTTCGGAAACCAGGTACCGCCTTTGATATCGGCATAGTTCATCAGGCTGTATAAAGCAGGTGTTTTTTCCGGTAATGCACCCAGGAACAAAACCGGGAATTCCATCAATTCCACCAGTTTGGGATGCTTGAAATATTTGGCCACATGCACTTTCATGGAGCGGAATACATCCAGCTTCAGCAAACCTTTGGCCAGATCAAGATCGAGGAATTCTGTGAGTGATTGTCCGGGTTTGAACACAAGTTTTTTTATACCTACTTCATATTTATACGCCGCTTCTTCCAGAAATTTTTCCAGTTCTGCGCCGGCACCGGGTTCAATGGATTCGAAGAGTTGTTTCAATGCAGTCAGGTCTGCCGGTATATCCATCGGACCATCCGGATAATACACACGATAAGAAGGATCGAGTCGGGTGAGCTGGTAATAATCGGTCACTTTTTTCCCGAAGCAGGCAAAATAGCGCTCAAATACATCGGGCATCCAGTACCAGCTGGGGCCCATATCAAAGGTAAACCCTTCGGCTTTCAGGTAACGGGCACGGCCACCGGGAATAGCGTGTTTCTCCAATACGGTCACGTTCCAGCCAGCTTTGGCCATGAAAGAGGCAGCCGAAAGGCCCGCGAAACCGCTTCCGATAATGATAACGCTCCTGCTCAAGTAAGTAGTGTAAGAAGAAAATTACTGCAAATAAATTTAATGGCGCTGAATCTGTGCTTTCAGCAATTTGCGCGCAAAGTGAATACGGCTTTTGATGGTTCCCAAAGGTTCTCCCAGCATATCGGCGATCTCATGGTATTTGAATCCGTCAAAATATAGAAGGAAGGGATTGCGGAAAATCTCCGGCAGGTTATGGATAGCAGCCTGTACTTCTTTCAGGTTAATGCCAGCGATAGCTTCGTTCGCTACCGCACCCTGATTCAGGTTCAGCAGATATTCATTAGGGGTGTTATCGAAAATAGTAGACTGCTTGGCCTTACGGCGATAGTTATTGATAAAGATATTGCGCATGATGGTGTACAACCATGCTTTGATATTGGTGCCTACATTGTATTTGTCCTGGTTGGCCAGGGCGCGGTATAATGTCTCCTGAAACAGGTCCTTCGCCGCTTCAGTATCATGCGTAAGTGTTACCGCAAAAGGTTTTAAAAACTCAGCATTAGATAACAGCATCTTGTTGAACTCGACAGTAGACATATAAACTGTTTAATTTTTGATACGGTAAAGTTAAACAAAATAAGCTGGCTTACAAATTTATCTTTACCGACTGGTTAATTAATTGATTATCAATACATATCTATGAAATATCCGCCATCCGGAACCGGATGTAGCTTATACAATTACAAGGAGGAGATATACTCCAGCACTTCTGTCAGGGTTTTTTTGAAACTGAAATTAGACGGCACCCGCTTTTTATAGGTCTGGGTAAGTGCGCCTGAAACTATGATCTTACGGTCGGGCATTCGGTTATGGGCACCCACGAGAAATTTCTCAAAATTGAAATTATTGGCCACTGAGGTAAGGTGTGCGTACAGAAAATCGGGATTCTTCAGTGTAGCCACGTACTCCACATCTTTCAGTGGTACATTGGCGCCAAGGTACAATACTTGTACACCACGGCTTTTCAAGAGATAATTTACAAAGAGTAAGCCCAATTCATGGTGCTCACCCTCGGGCAGGAACATTAATATTGTTTTGCCGGTTTGCAAAGTTGGACGGATGGAATCGATACCTACGATCAGTTTTTGGCGGACAATATTCGTAACCAGGTGCTCCTGGGCCGGGTTGATATGGTTGGTAAGCCAAAGGATGCCGATTCTTTCCAAAAAGGGAAAGATGATCTGGGTAATGGTCTTTTCGATTCCTTTTGCTTTGATATAGCTATCCAGTACTGTTTCTACCCCTTCCATGTTCACATTCACCATGTGCTGGATCAGTTCATTCACAATCCGCTCCTGCTGGGCCTGGGCCTGAGTTAAAGACAGGATCTTATCATTCATTTCATTGAACGACATCCGGTCTATATGGGAGATCTTATAGCCGTATTTATTGAGCAACGCAATATTCAGGATCTTCTGCAACTCATCGTTGGAGTAGTAGCGGATATTGGTCTCTGTACGCTGCGGATTCAGAAAAGAATAGCGCTGCTCCCAGATACGGATGGTATGGGCCTTAATGCCAGAGAGGTTTTCCAGGTCTTTGATGGTAAAAGCGTTCATGTACAGAATAACAGGGTGAAGCTTTTTTTGTTTAATCTTTTTTGACAAAAATTATACAGACCTGATTATGAGTAGCTTATAATGCCATTTTAGAGACGGACCCGGCGAAGATATTCCCCATAACCGCTTTTGGCATAGTTATCGGCAAGCTGCAGCAGTTGGGCGTGGTTGATAAAACCCATACGGTAAGCAACTTCCTCGATACAACCGATTTTCTGGCTCTGGCGTTTTTCGATGACCCGTACAAATTCTGAGGCATCGGCCAATGAATCAAAAGTGCCCGTATCCAGCCAGGCGGTTCCTCGATTCATGATACCGACCTGAAGTGTTCCTTTACGAAGGTATTCCCGGTTTACATCCGTGATTTCGTATTCACCACGGGCAGAGGGCGCGATATTTTTGGCGATCTCTACAACCGTGTTATCATAGAAATACAATCCCGGCACGGCAAAATTGGATTTGGGATGAGCAGGTTTCTCTTCAATCGAAACAGCTTTGTTCTGTGCATCAAATTCGACCACACCATACCGCTCGGGATCGTTTACTTCATACGCAAAAACAGCAGCTCCTTGTACATCATTGAACGATTGCACCAGCTTACTGAAACCCGCACCATAAAAAATATTATCGCCCAGTATCAGGGCCACTTTATCTGAACCGATAAATTTTTCTCCGATCACAAAAGCCTGCGCCAGACCATTCGGCACTGCCTGTACCGCATATTCAAAACGACAGCCCAACTCTGCCCCGTCTCCGAGCAAACGCCTGAATTGTGCAGAGTCATCAGGGGTGGTAATGATCAATATCTCGTGAATACCCGCCAGCATTAAAACAGACAGCGGGTAATAGATCATGGGTTTGTCGTAAACCGGCATCAGCTGTTTACTGATTCCCTTGGTAATAGGGTATAATCTTGTGCCGGATCCTCCTGCCAGAATAATGCCTTTCATGTCTTAGAATTTTAAAGCAGGAACTGCTTCCTGCAACGTAGGTAATATTTTGTCTTTCCCGGATAACAGCAAGTCAGCTTCCGGCAACCGCCAATCAATGCCGAGGGCCGGATCATTAAAAATAATACCTCCTTCTGTAGCGGGATTATAATAGTTGTCACACTTGTAAAAAAAAGTAGCTTCTTCGCTCAATACCACAAATCCATGGGCAAAACCACGTGGTACAAAAAACTGGGTATGACTGTCTTCTGAAAGTTCTACCGCCACATGTTTGCCAAAAGTGGGCGATTTTTGCCGAAGGTCTACTGCCACATCCAATACCTTCCCTTTTAATACCCTTACCAGTTTGGCCTGTGCAGTTTCACCATGTTGAAAATGCAATCCCCGTAAAACCCCTTTCTGTGAATGCGATTGGTTATCCTGTACAAAATTGATATCAAGTCCGGTATGCTTCAAAAAAGTATTCCGGTTAAAGCTTTCAAAAAAATAACCCCGATGATCGCCATGAAAAGTATCATGTACCAGAAAACAGCCGGGTAAAATCGTCTCTTCGATTCGCATAATTATCTGTTGATATACATAGACTGATAATAATTCTGGTAAGTTCCGCTGGTTACATTGTTTAACCAGGCGGTATTGGCAAGGAACCAATCAATTGTTTCACTCAGTCCTTCTTCAAAAGTAACCGTTGGCTTCCAGCCCAGTTCCCGGTTTATTTTGCCGGCATCAATGGCATAACGTCTGTCATGACCCGGCCGGTCTTTTACATAAGTGATCAGTTTCTCACTATACCCGGGGGCCCTGCCCAGTTTTTCATCCATCAGTTTGCAAAGCAGTTTTACCAGATCAATATTTTTCCACTCATTAAAACCTCCGATATTATAGGTTTCGCCATCCACCCCTTTGTGAAAGATGAGGTCTATGGCCAATGCATGGTCTTTTACATAAAGCCAGTCGCGGGTAAACAGCCCGTCTCCATATACCGGTAATGGTTTTTCTTGGATGATATTATTAATAAAGAGTGGGATCAGCTTTTCAGGAAAATGATTCGGTCCGTAATTATTAGAGCAGTTAGACACAACCGTCTGCATATGATAGGTTTCGCGATAAGCACGAACAAAATGATCAGATGCCGCTTTACTGGCTGAGTAAGGAGAGTTGGGATCGTAGGGTGTGGTTTCTGTGAACAAACCGGTATTTCCCAGACTGCCATACACTTCATCGGTAGAAATATGGTAAAAGCGATGCAGGGTATCATTGCCTTTCCAGACTTCCTTTGCTGTATTCAGCAGGTTCACGGTACCGATGATATTGGTATACACAAAATCAAGCGGTGATATGATGGATCGGTCCACATGCGACTCTGCCGCAAGGTGTATCACATCGGTAATCTGGTACGTTGCGAATACATTCTTGAGTGCGTCACTATCGAGAATATTCGTTTTCGAGAAAATATAATTAGGCTTATGCTCAATATCGGTCAGATTTTCCAGGTTACCGGCATATGTGAGCGCATCCAGATTAATGATCCGGTAGTCGGGATATTTATTAACAAATAATCTTACAACATGCGAACCGATAAAGCCGGCACCGCCAGTGATCAATATATTTCTGCTCATATGCAATAAAATGATAAGTTACAAAGTAACAATAAATAAGGTTAATAAAGCATGACAGAAATCATCCCCACCCCCCAACCGGGACAGGAAGCTGAAACCCTGTATTCTGTGGAACTAACTTTCTTATCTTCATTTCACAATTGCCTGCTATGAACCAACGTTATTATTCGCTTGATGTTTTCCGGGGTGCTACCGTAGCCCTGATGATACTGGTTAATAACCCTGGCAGCTGGGCCAATATCTTTGGTCCGCTGAAACATGCCCCCTGGCATGGTGCCACTCCCACTGATCTGGTATTTCCCTTTTTCCTGTTTGCGGTAGGTAATGCCATGGCTTTTGTGATGCCCCGTTTTGAGCAGGCCGGACCGGCTCTGTTCTGGAAAAAAGTAATCAAAAGAACCGTACTCATTTTTGCCATTGGCCTGTTCCTGAACTGGAGCCCCTTTGTGAAATGGGAAGGAGAATCCATTGTTGCCAAAACATGGGAGAATATCCGCATCCTGGGCGTACTGCAAAGGATTGCCCTTTGTTACTTCTTTGCTTCTGTGATCGTTTTTTATGCCAAGGCAAGAGGTTCCTTTGTGATCAGCGGGATATTGCTGCTGCTGTATTGGTTACTCTGTTTATTACTGGGTGCACCAGGGGACCCCTACAGTTTAACCGGCTGGTTTGGTACACAGATCGATATTAACCTGCTGGGCGTAACCCATATTTATAAGGGAGAAGGCGTTCCCTTTGATCCGGAAGGATTACCCAGTACCGTAGCGGCTGTAGTGCAGGTGATCTTCGGATTTCTGGTAGGACAATATATCCAGCAGAAAGGAAAGAGTTATGAAATGCTGTCTAACCTGCTTATTGCCGGACTGGTACTCGTATTTACCGGCTATTGCTGGGATATGGTGTTCCCGATCAATAAAAAAATCTGGACCAGCAGTTATACCCTCTATACCACTGGTTTGGCCATACTGGTACTCAGTACACTGATCTATCTGATCGAGTTCAAAGAAAACAAAGGAGCCTGGGGCAGGTTCTTTGATGTATTCGGGAAAAATCCTTTGTTCATTTTTGTGCTTAGTGGTTTTTTACCCCGGCTATTGGGCATGTTCCGCTGGGTAGATCATGTATCGCCCGAAGGGAAAAATGTATATACATCTGCCTTCCCCTGGTTTTATCAGCATATCTGTAAAGACATTGCCCCCGACCTGCGGGTGGGTTCTTTGGTATATGCCCTTTGTATGATTCTGATGTACTGGTCGATCGTGTATGTACTTGATAAGAAGAAGATCTATATCAAAGTGTAACAGGATATTTGTGAATGGTGAATGGGCAATCGGCAGTGGTGGGAGTAACTCATTTCAGCCTGCGGGCTGGATTACCGGCATAAGTGCCGGGTTCTGTGATATTTTTAGTGACTACTGCCCCCGCCCCGATCACCACCTGATCGCAAATAGTTACCGGGAGAATAGTGGCATTGCTACCGATAGATACCCGGTTGCCGATATGAGTAGGTTTCCACAAAGCAGGATCGCCCGCAGGGCCACCATGGGAGAAAGTATCGTTTACAAACATGACCCCATGACCGATAAAACAATCCGAACCGATATTCACGCCTGTACAGATAAAGGAATGGGATTGAATCTTACATCGGTCGCCAATCACTACGCCTTTTTGAATTTCCACAAAAGGGCCTACAAAACAGTCATCTCCCAACTGGCAACCGTATAAGTTACAGGGTTCTACCAGTCTGGCATTCTCGCCGAACCGTACATCTACGATAGTGCTTTGTGTGGATTGGAATTTCATGATTATCCCTGTAAAAATAGGTTACTGCCAATTGGCGGTCAGGTAAATTTTCTCAATGATCTCTATGGTTTTCAGACCATCCATCGTATCGGCATAAAAAGGGCTACCCAACTGCAGGGTAGCCATCAGATTCTGGTAAACCTGGTCATGATTGCTCATAGAACCGCGGTAAGTGCCATAGTCATTCACACCCGCACCACCGGGTAGTACAGGCAGAACCGTATCCTGAAATACCGAATAGTCGATTGTATTCAGGTATTCCCCGCCAATCTTCACCATCCCTTTTTCGCCAGAAATGGTAATGGATCCTTCTCTGTTCGTTTGAAAGCTATTTACCGAATAATGAATCGTACCGATGATACCGTTTTTAAATCGTAATACTACCGCCCCTACATCTTCCAGTTCACTGGTAGTTTGATGAGCCATATTATCCATCACAGACATCACCGTATCCACTTCTCCAAAGAACCAATACAGCAGATCTATAAAATGGCTGAACTGGGTAAACAAAATTCCCCCATCCATTTTTTGGGTTCCCCGCCAGGAAGATTGTTGGTAATAGGACTGGTTCCTGTTCCAGAAACAGGTTACCTGCACACTATATAATTGTCCAAAACTACCCGCATCCAGTAATTTTTTTACAGCCTGAACTGGTGGATTAAACCGGTTCTGCATCACGGTAAACAGTTGCTTACCTGCCTCAGCAGCAGCCTGCATCATTGTTTCACAATCCGTTTTAGTTAATGCCATCGGTTTTTCAACCAATACATGGTATCCCTTTTGAAGTGCCTGTACAGATTGTGTCGCATGTAATCCATTAGGAGTGCAGATCACCACCACATCAATCGTTGTTTCTCGGGAGATCAGCTCCTCCATCGTCAGATAATAAGGAACCCGGTATTGATTGGCAAAAGCCAATGCTTTCTCTTCCAGCAGATCACATACCGCTACCAGCACTCCATAGTGCTGTATATGAATAGCGTGACGGGCTGCTATCGCACCACAGCCGATGATCGCAAAACGGATCTTTTCCATGTTGGATGATTAAAGGAAAACAGCTTCGGCTTTGGTTATATTTTCGGGCTTGCCCACATCTATCAGCAATGCGCCAGTATGATCGTAACCCGAAATGATCTGTTCTTTGGCAAGATCAAGGTATACATCCACCATCGAAAACTTACCCGTTTGCCGGATCATTCCCAGTAAAGGGGTATTGATGACATGGATACCGCTGAAAGCTTTCTGTACCAGCGGTACTGCAGTTCTGACAATTTTTTCTTCTCCGGTTTTCACATTCCGCCAACCGGATAAAATATTATGCGCATCAAACAGAAAATACCGGGAAGTATCTCTTTCCGTAACGGCCAGTGTAGCCAGTACGGGTGCCGACCGGTGTTGTTGTATCATTGCTGCCAGATCCAGTTGGGTAAGAATGTCGGCATTCATGACAACAAAATCTTTTTCGCCTGCAAAATAATCGGCGGCTTTTTTTAGTCCGCCACCGGTTTCCAGTACTTCATCGGTTTCGTCAGAAATGGTCACCTTACTTCCCCAGCCATTATGCTCTGTTACTGCCTGTATGATCTGTTCTGCAAAATGATGCACATTCACAATTACCTCATCAATCCCAAACTGCTGCAGGTATTCTATATTTCTTTGCAGCAAAGATTTTCCGTTCACCACCGCCAATGCTTTGGGATGAAAATCGGTCCAGGGTTTTAAGCGGGAGCCGAGGCCGGCGGCGAAGATCATTGCTTTCATTGCATTATGGATTACGGATGGCGGATTGGCGGATTTTGGATTTATCAGTTACTGGGGAGCTCTTTTACCCAGTTAGCACTGTTCGTATGCTCCAGTTTTACTTTTACTTTGTATTTATTGCGTAAATGGCGGGCAGTTTGTTCGGCGGCGTACACACTTCTGTGTTGACCACCGGTGCAACCGAAATTGATCATCAGGTGACTGAATCCGCGTTTCAGGTATTGCTCCACCGTGATATCGATCAGGTCCCACACACTGTTCAGAAACTCGTTCATTTTAGTGCGTTGTTCCAGAAAATCCTGGACAGGTTTGTCTCTGCCGGTCTGTGTTTTGTATTCATCAAAACGGCCCGGGTTCAGAATACCGCGCATATCAAACACGAACCCTCCCCCATTTTCGCTCGGATCGGGGGGAATACCTTTTTTATAACTGAAACTATTCACTTCTATCAACAAAGGAGTATTCTCATCTGCCTGTACGGGTTCAAAACGTTTGATCATATCTTCTGCCACTACCAGTCTTAACACCCTGTCGAACTCCGGTGTTACAATGCCGATCCGTTTATGGTCTATAAAAAACTGCAGGTTACGCAGGGCCAATGGAATACTGGCGAGGAAATGGGCTTTGCGCTCAAACAAGCCTCGGAACCCATACGCCCCCATCACCTGCAGCAGGCGGATCAATACATAGCCATTGTACTGGCTAACGAATGTGATACGGTCAACCGGTTTATGCAGCAGTTTATCAATTTCATCCATATAATATTCCAGCAGGGAATCTTTCCATTGCTCGCTCAGTTCCGCTTTGGCCTGCCAGAGCAGGGATGCCACATCGTATTGCAATGCGCCTTTCATACCGCCCTGGTAATCGATGAAATTTACTTTGTCATCTTTCACAATAATATTCCGGCTCTGAAAATCGCGGAACATGAAATACTTGTTCTCGGTGCGGGTAAGGTAAGTGCTGAGTGCATCAAAATCATCCAGCATGGCCTGTTTATCGTAAGGCAGTTGCAGGGTATCGAGGAAATAATATTTGAAATACAAGAGATCACTCATGATGGCCTGTTTGCCAAACTCTTTGGCGGTAAGACACCATTCATAATTCAATCCTTGGTCACCCAGGATCTGTACCCGCGCCAGTTCCGACAGGCTCTGCTGAAAAAGACCATACACATATTCGCCATGGCCATGTTGCTCCAGTTTGTTCAAGAGTGAATCCGTACCCAGATCCTGCTGTATATAAATGGTATCATCTGCATTCACCGCCAGGATCTGTGGTACGGGCAGACAGGCCTGTACAAAATGCCGGCTGAAATAAATAAAGGTCTGTGTTTCGCGGCGGTTTTGGTTATAGGTGGCGATGAAAGTATGTTTGCCGGAATAAATCCGGAAATAAATGCGGTCGCTGCCGCTTTGCGGTAATTTCTCGATCCGGTCGGGATGGGGATGCCCGGCTGATACAAATAATTCCCCGATGGCTTCTATCACTGCCTCCATGTTTTGGCTGGTTTATGGCGAAAATAAAGCATCGGACCCAAAGCCTGCCAACCTTTTGTCTGAGCGTATCTTATGTTGGTCAAAATAATGCAAAACCAGCATACTAGTAACTTACTGCAACACCAGATCCACCGCCGCTGTAGCATGCAGTAAAGTAGTATCAAATACAGGAATGCTGCAGTCTTCCTGTTTCAGCAGAATGGGGATCTCGGTACAACCAAAAATTACCCCCTTTGCTCCTCTGGCAATGAGTCGTTCGATAATCAGCAGGAACCGATGTTTGACTTCGGGCATAAAAATACCTTTGGCAAATTCGGTGTAGATAGCGTTGTTGATATAGTCGATATCTTCCTGCGAAGGAATCAGCACTGTTAATCCCTGTTCCTCCAGTTTGGCGCGGTAAAAGTCCTGTTGCATCACATATTTGGTACCCAGCAGTGCAACGGTATGCAGCTGTTGTTGTTTGATGGCATTTGCCGTAACTACGGCCACATGCACCAGCGGAATGGCTACGGCATCCTGTACAGTGTCTGCAATTTTGTGCATGGTATTGGCACCCATTAGTATACAATCCACTCCGGCTCTTTCCAGACGGCGGGCTGCATCGCACATGATCATAGAAATTTTATCCCATTCACCGGCTTCTGTCAGGGTTTTGATCTCCTGAAAATTAACGGAATAGATAATCACGCGGGCCGAACTTACCCCGCCCTCTCTTTCATTCACCAGTTCATTGAGTAATTTATAATATTCTGCGGTAGATAACCAGGTAACACCACCAATGAGGCCGATTGTTTTCATGGGGTAAAGGTAGGAAGATCGACTACCGTATTTGAACAAATGATTTTTACACAATACTCAAAACAACTTCCCTTGCTCCCCCGGCCTTCTGAATTGACTGCAATCCAGCTCCCATCGTTCTGCATTCAGTCCGTAAATTTTATTATACTTCTTAAACTGCTGCCCTACCAGGTCTGAGATAGGCCCTTCGCCACGCATGCGTACACCATAACGGCTGTCGTTCACTTTGCCGCCATGACCATTCTGTATCAGGTGCCATACCTTATCGGCCCTGTCGGGGAAATTTTTATAAAGCCAGTCATGAAAGATCAGTTTGATGGCACCATTCAACCGAATAAAGGTATAGGCACTGAATCTGGCCCCGTTTTCACTGGCCGCTTCCATGATGCGCTGCATTTCATGTTCATTCAGACCCGGTATCATCGGCCCCAGCATCACGCCCGTTCTTACACCCGCTTCGCTCAGTTCCCTGATCACGCGTAACCGTTGCCGGGCCGTAGTAGTTCTTGGCTCCATGGCCCGACGCAGGTCTTCATCAAAAGAAGTAATGCTTACCAGCACACTTACTAAATTTTTATCCGCCATTTGCTGCAGCAGTTGTTTATCGCGCAGTATGCCGGCGTTTTTGGTGATCATACCTACCGGCTGGTTAAACTCGGCACATACTTCCAGCATGCGTTTGGTGAGTTCAAATTTTTTTTCTGCCGGCTGGTAACAATCCGTGTTACCGCTCAGGCTGATGGGAGTACATTCCCAGCTTTTGTGCATCAGAAATTTACGCAGCAGTTCGGGAGCATTTTTTTTTACAATGATCTTTCGTTCAAAATCCAGTCCGGCACTATAGCCCCAGTATTCATGGGCATTACGGGCATAACAGTAAATACAGCCATGTTCACATCCCTGGTAAGGGTTCATGCTGTACCACATGCCCACATCCGGACTGTCCACTTTATTTACGATGCTTTTGGCATGGTCTTCCAGGTAAACGGTGGCAACATTTGGCTCGGTCCAGTCGTCAATACTTTCGATCTGGTCGCGTACTTTTTCATTCTTCAGAAAACGGTTTCTGGGATTGAACTGTGCGCCGCGGCCTTTGAGGTAATGGTTGTCTGTTGGTATTTCGTCTGACATGATGATTATTTTTTACTTCCCAAAATCAACCCACCCCGGCATCGCTTCGCTGGCTACCCATCTTTGCGAAGCAGATAGGAGCCGGATGATTTAAAACAAAGCGCCCTGTACAGTCACCGTTTTCTGATTTCTCATCACAAACCGTTGTACGGTCTCGTATCTTTTCTCACCCTCCCGTTTACGCAGCAGCACCAGTTGTTCGGCCATGAATTTTCCGCTGAAATGGGTGTTATTCATTTCGAGCCAGCCCTTTTCGTATTGCCAGGGCAATAAGGAGGCAGCCAGTGTAATATAGGGTTCGGTAATAAAATGCGGTTTCCGCTCCTTATCTATTTTGAGCAGGTGTTGTATCGGACGGATCGATTTCACCAGCGCTTTGGCAGCTTCCTGTGTCGTTAACTGAAAACAGATCGTATGGGTAGGAAAACTGCTGAACCCATCCAGCTCTACCAGAAAAGCGTTCTGTGCCGCCACCAATAACTGCAGGCGGTGTATGATGCGTTTCTCTATCATTTCATACTGCTGAAAACGCAGCAGGGTGATCTGTGGTTTACCCAGAGCCGCTGCCGCACAATCATAGGTCTCGGCAAAATACTTCTTTACACGTTGCAATTCTTCCCGCAGAGCTTCCGGCGGTTCTATCACCAGCCTGTATTCTGCAGTGGCATATCCTGATAACGCTGATTGCATATGATTGTGGCGCTGATTAATATGATTAAAAATCTGATTGGAATAATGGAGGCGCTGATGCGCCTGCATTATTCCAATCAGTTACACACCCCTCTTTGCGCAGCAGAGAGGGGCAGGGGTGAGTCAAGGGCGCAGTCCAAATACATTCACCTGCTTACAACTATCAAATGCATGCTCCCTCTTTAACAATACCAGTTCACTCACTTCAAAAGAAGCCTGAAAATTTTTCTGCGCATAATCGGCTTCGGCCAGGTGATACACTGTTTCGGGTAAACGCTGCGCAATGGTGAGATGCGGATGTTTGCTCAGGTGCATTTCCGGACAACCATATCCCCGCACATACTGATCTACTACCTGCAGTTCTTTGGCCAGTTGCTGAAAGGGGGCATGGTTCTGCACCCGCAGGTAAATGGTATGGGGTTTAAAACCGCTGTACCTGTCAAGCGTTACGGTAAAGCGGTTCTGGTTACTGATGATCCGGTGCATCCAGCGGATGATGGTGGATTCCATTTCCTCCTTTGCGAGAAAATTGGCCACGGTGATATGCGGTTTTGTTTTCACCGCTACGGCTTCTTTGTACTGCGTGGTGAACCATTTTTTTTCTTCCATCAGTTTCTCCCGCACGGCCGCATCAGGATGCGCCACCAGCAGGTACTCATACAATTGCTGCACCGGCGCACTGAACAACCGGTTGGTTACTGATCCTGTTTCCATAAAGAAAATTTTACTCTGATAACGAATTTAGTATAAATTTACTAAATAATTTAGCATAACAAAATTTAATTTATATGGACGGGGAACAATGGTATGGAGCCGCCTACAAAGGCTCTAAAAAATACAACCAGTGGGACGTACCCACTGCCAACGCCACCGGTTTTGGTGCCGCAGCCGATGATTACATGGAGCGGGGCATTGACCTGAACGAACAGCTCATCCGCAACAAACCGGCCACTTTTTTCTTCCGCATGAACAGCGATGCTATGACCGAAGCCGGCATCTTCAGCGGCGATGTACTTATCGTTGACCGCAGCATCAAAGCCGTGAACGGAAAGATCATCGTGGCCATCCTCAACGGCGAGTTACTGGTGCGGCGTTTGCAGGTGCATATGAAAGGCGTTACCCTGCTGGCCGAAAACAAAAAATACGGCAACATATCCGTAGAAGAGTTCAGTAATTACGCAGCCTGGGGTGTAGTCATCCATTCCATCAGAACCATCTGAAGCAGGGGCCCGGCTGCAGTGCGCTCCGCAACACCCGTTGCGTCGCACACTGTACCGTTCCACCCATTCTTCAACAACCAATAAACCAGTAAACTAATAAACCAATAAACAAACTCCCCCCTTGAAAGCCATCATCGATTGTAACAGCTTCTACTGCTCCTGCGAGCGCCTGTTCCGGCCAGCGCTACAGGATAAACCTGTGGTGGTATTGAGCAATAACGATGGCTGCATCATTTCGCGCAGCGATGAAGCCAAAGCACTGGGAGTAGAAATGGCGGGGCCCTATTTCAAAGCCAAACCCCTGATCGAAAAACATGGGGTGGTGGCTTTCTCCTCCAATTACAATCTCTACGGCGATCTCAGCTGGCGTGTTATGGAAACCCTGCGTATGCTGTTACCACCGCATGCAGTAGAAGTGTATTCGGTTGATGAATGTTTTGTAGACCTCTCACATATTCCCCGGCAAAACCTGGCCGCTTTTTCCCTGCACCTGCGCGAAACGGTAGAACAGTGGACGGGCATCAAAGTATCCATCGGCGTAGCTGCCACCAAAGTATTGAGCAAAGTGGCCAACCGTTTATCCAAGAAAAACAAAGAAGCCACCAACTGCGTATTGGTACTGGATACCCCGCGTAAAACAGAACAGGCATTACAACGAACCCCTGTAGAAGATGTATGGGGTGTGGGGCACCAGTATTCGGTAAAGCTGCGGGAGATGAATATTAACACCGCCTACGATCTCAGCATCAAAGAAGTGGCCTGGGCCACCAAACACCTGGGTGGCGTAACCGGTGCCCGCCTGGTACGCGAACTCAAGGGCATTGAGAGTATACAGATGATGGACGAACTGGTAAACAAAAAAATGATCGCTACTACCCGCATGTTCGGCAGTCCGGTAAGAGAACTGAAAGACATTAAAGAAGCCATTGCCACTTATACTTCCCGCGCAGCGGAAAAATTACGCAGGCAACACGGGGCGGCCAATACCATCAGCGTGTTCGTGGTGCCACGAGAGCAATCGCATAGTACGCATTTTCGCCACGGACCTACCGTAGGCAGCCATATTATTCTGCCCCTGGCCACCTCCTGTACCCATGAACTCATCAAACCCGCACTGGCACTGGTAGAAAGACTGTACGATCCCGGCAAAGTTTATAAGAAAGCCGGGGTTATGTTAAGCGGTATTGTACCAGACAGTTCCATTCAGGGAAGCCTCTTTGCAGCACCCGCAGCAAACAAAAGCCGTATGCTCATGAGTATGATCGATAATGTAAATTTTGCCATGCGCGATGATGTGCTCAAGTTTGCTTCTTCGGGCACCACCCGCAACTGGAAAATGCGGCAGGAACTGCGCAGTCCACGCTACACCACCCGCTGGGAAGAATTATACGAGGTTACCTAAAACAGCTTATTGTTTTACCGGTACCGGAAATTTATCAAACAACAGTTGCATGCCTTTCTGTGCCTCTGCCTGTGAATCGGTGCGTTTATCAGGCACAATGCCTTGTATCACTCCCTTCCATACCAGTTTTTGCTGAGCCGCATCAACCAGGTGAATGGCAGCAGTACCCTCGCGGTAGCGGCCCACTTCCATCTCCTGACTTTTCCAGCTGTAGTTGCGCTGGCCGATATATAGCGGCGCCCCATCTGTTTTCCAATCGGTTTGTCTTGTCTGGATCTCTGCTTTTAGCCGTATACCGATATTTACCAGCAGATCAGGATGGTTACTGTTATACTGATAACCCCTTCTTTCCAGCTCGTGGCTGATGGCTTCTTTCAGCAGGTTGATACGCTCGGTAAAAAGCACACTCACCGTATCGCCGCTGGCACGTACCTGATAGAAATCAAAGGTTTTGTATTTGCGCAGATCTACGTTATCACCCAATTCTGTATGCAAGACTTTTGTACCGGAACAGCCCACCAGAACCGTTACCAGTAATCCGAACAGATATGTTTTCATAACCCTCCTTTTAATCATCAGAACAAAGTATCCGGGGGCACAAACGCCGGTTTGATCAGTTGCAGTGCGCAGGCAGCATTTAATTTATCTACCATGTACACCGTCAGCTCCGGCGAATACGCTTCATCATGCATATGCATAAAAAAGTACAGCTCCTCCAATCCGTTATCGATCCAGTATTGGATACGGTTGATCCAGTCATCCACCCTTGTATAATCTGTTGGGTGCAGGCTGTTACCCACATACCGGATAAACGCTTTCGGCACGGTCAGATGCATGTGTGCACAATCTCGCCGGCCGCTGGTGTCGGTGATCACAATTCCCATATTGATAGAACGAAGAAATGCGAACAGTTCTTCCCGTATCACTTCCTTCCCGAACCAATCGGGGTGCCTTACTTCCAGAAAAAAAGACATATCAGTAGGCAATGATCGCAGAAAATGGAACAATTCTTCTTTGCGTTTGGCAGTGAACGCATCACTCACCTGCACAAAAACAGGGCCCAGATGCTTTTCAAAAGCCACAATACCGCGCAGAAACTCAGAAGTGATAAAATCCTTGTTCAGCAAACTACCTCTGTGCGTAACCCCCTGGTACATTTTCGGACAAAACATAAAATCCCTGTCGCCCGCCTTCTCTGCCCATTTGGCAATACCTGCTGCACCGTAGATCTTGTAATGTGTGGCATTCAGTTCAATACTGTTATAGTGTTTTACATAATGCGCCAGAAAATCTTTCTCCTTGGTTTTGGGAGGATAGATTTTTCCTACCCATTCGGTGCGCCCCCATTTGGCACAGCCCAGGTATACTTTGGGAGCTGCTGTCCGTATACCGGTTAATACCTGCCTGTTAAACACAGGATCTGCCGGCAACCGGAAATCAATGCCATCCAACTCAGATTCGGGTACGCGACCAAATTCCATATCAGGTTCTTTTCAGATCCTAAAGTTACGCGGTTATGAGAAATGCTGTAATTTGTTTCGTGTCAATCGTGAGACGTGAGACGTGAGACGTGAGACGTGAGACGTGAGACGTGAGACGTGAGACGTGAGACGTGAGACGTGAGACGTGAGACGTCAATGGTCAATGGTGAGTGGTGAATAGGGGCTCTGCAAAACTGACTACTCACTACTGACGACTCACGCCTCACCATTCACCAACCCCAGGCAACATGAAACAACTGCTTACCCTGCTTACCCTACTCCCCATACTGGCATTGGCCCAGCAGCGGCCGAATATTCTGTATATCATGAGCGATGATCATGATGCGAATGCCATCAGTGCCTATAATAAAACACTGATCAACACACCAAATATAGACCGGCTGGCCAAAGAAGGAATGTTGTTCAACCGCTCTTTTGTTGGCAACTCGATCTGCGGACCGGCCAGGGCTACTTTGTTAACGGGACTGCACTCACATAAAAATGGATTTATCGATAACCGTTCCCGTTTTGATGGTTCGCAACTAACCATGCCCAAGCTGATGCAACAGGCGGGATACCAGACAGCCGTGATCGGTAAATGGCATTTAAGCACTTACCCAACTGGGTTTGATTACTGGAAAATTTTACCGGGCCAGGGGCTTTATTACGAACCACGCATCATTGGCATGAAGGGCGATACCAGCACCTATCATGGTTATGCAACAGATGTTATCACAGATGAATCGCTTTTGTGGTTGCAGGAAAAAAGAGATCCGGCCAAACCTTTTATGCTGATGCTGCATCACAAAGCACCACACCGGTATTTTTTTCCTGCCCTGAAACACATCGAACAATACCACACCAAAATCTTCCCCGAACCGGAAAGTTTATATACCGACACCACCGGACGTGGCAGCGCCTGGCGTTTGCAGACCATGAGCATCCTGCCGGATATGAAACTCTCGAGCGACCTGAAAGTGGACCCGGCTTACCTGATGGATATTCCCTGGTTAAAACCCGACTCTTCCGAGATCGCGTATTACCATTCCATCATTAACCGCATACCTGTTCAGGAAAGAAAACGCATTGTAGAGATTTATAAAGAGCGCGGCGAGATCATTCGGCAACAACGTCCGCAGGGAAAAGATCTGCTCAAACTTAAATACCAGTGGTATATGCAGGATTACCTGGCCTGTGTGGCATCGGTGGATGATAATATCGGAAGAGTACTGGATTATCTCGATCAAACTGGTCTGGCACAGAACACATTGGTTGTATACACTTCCGACCAGGGCTTTTACCTGGGACAGAACGGCTGGTTTGATAAAAGATGGATGTACGATATCTCTATGCGCTCGCCGCTGTTGGCCAGGTGGCCAGGTCATATCAAAGCCGGCACCAAAACCAATACCCTGGTGCAGAACATTGATTATGCCCCCACTTTTCTTGATATAGCCGGCATTACAGTACCTGCTTCCATGCAGGGGCTAAGCCTGAAACCGGTATTGGAAGATCCAGCCAAAACCCTGCCACGTAATAGTCTGTATTACCATTTCTACGAATACAAAGCAGACCATACCGTTCTGCAACATGTAGGCGTACGTACCGACCGTTACAAGCTGCTGTATTTCTACACCGTAAACGAATGGCAGTTGTTTGATCTGCAAAAAGACCCTGCCGAGCTGAACAATGTAGTAAGCAATAAAACCTACCAGTCCATTCTGGCCGACATGAAAAAAGAACTGCTCCGCCTCCGAAATGTATACGACGACCATGAAACGGCAGGAGAACTGAAGTGAATGTCGAACACCGAACAGGGAACGCCGAATATCGAAATAGTATCCGCTACACTGCAGAGGCTTTTTTGACTTTTGACTTTTGACTTCGCCATTCGGCGTTCCATGTTCGATATTCGATATTCGGTGTTCCTTGTTCCCCGGGCCTAAAAAAATCTTTTCCCGCCTAAAATATTATCTTGCCCTGCCCGTCTACCCTTTTAGACATGACAAAGGCATTGACGATACCTGCCCCTATGGCCGAAGCCCGACGGAATACCATTACAGAGGTAATCAATACCTACAGCCACCGGCTGATGGGCTTTATACGCAAACGGGTTAGTAATGAGGCAGATGCGGAAGATATTCTGCAGGATGTATTTTACCAGTTCATCGGTAACACCAAGCCCATTGAGCAGTTGACTGCCTGGCTGTTTACGGTTACCCGCAACAAGATCACCGACAGGCAACGCAAACACAAACCCGAATTACTGGAAGATCTTTATACCGAAGCAGACGATGAATCCATGTTTAACTGGACGGATCTGTTTTTTGATGAGAGCAATAACCCTGAAACCGATTATCTCCGCAATCTTTTCTGGGAAGCCTTACACAATGCGTTGAATGAACTACCCCCGGCACAGAGAGAGGTATTTATCCTGAACGAGATAGAAGGTATCCCGTTTAAAACCATTGCCGAACAAAGCGGCGAAACCATTAATACATTGCTCAGCCGTAAACGCTATGCGGTACTGCATTTGAGAGAAAGACTCGGCAGTTTACGGGATGAGCTCTTACATAAATAAAAACGAATCACCATGAATAAGCAATTCTGGATCAAAAAAATTATCGGCTTCACCTTACTGGCACTTCTGATTGCCGCTGCGCTGGGTTATGTGGTTATGTTATTATGGAACCAGGTACTGGCCGTTGTAATCAGCGGTGTATCACTCATCAGCTTCTGGCAGGCGTTGGGACTGCTGCTGCTGAGTAAAATTCTCTTTGGTGGATTTTCAGGTCGCTGTGGCGGCAAGGGCGGCCATTGGAAAAACGAGATGAAAGAAAAATGGCAGGGCATGAGTGCCGAAGAAAGAGAAAAGATCAAACAGGAATGGCGCAACCGCTGCCGTATGTGGGGTACTGGCACCGGCACCGGTCAGGACGCTTAAGCGGCCAGAACGGTGCGTACAGGATTAGAGCGGCATTATCAGTTTAATCCGAACATAGATCATATCATCTACATCAACCAAAATACCGGTCAGACCGCTGCGCAGCGTTCCGACCGGGGACCAAAACCCATGGATATCCTCATCTTCAAAACCAATCTGCATAACCCCGAACTGGTTAACCAGGCCAGACCGGTACTCCAAAACCTGCCCGGTATACACCGCTGGAATGTAGATATGCAGGACTGCGACAATATTCTCCGCATAGAAGCCCAACAGCTTTCTGCCCGTGCTGTAGAAAGCACTTTACAGGATGCCGGTTATTATTGTGAGGAGTTACAAGACTAAAAATTTCCCGTAATCCTTCCCTGCGGGGATATGTGACTTATGTTACAATCCCGCCCTTTTTCGGCTGGTACTTTTGCTTCCTCAAAAGAAGCATATGATATATAAAAGCCGTCGTTCTTATTTTCTACGCACGCTGGTTCTCTCTGTTTCAATGGCATTTTCTGCGCTGGCTGTTACTGCCCAGCAGCATACCAAACCACTGTTACTCAACGATGCCATCCGTATGGCACAAGAGCAGAACAGACAGATTGGATTAGCCAGAACCGCTGAGAAAATCTCCCTTTCCCAATTCAAGCAAACCGAAGCCATCTGGCTGCCACAGGTAAACCTCTCATACACAGGATTTACCACTAACCAACCCCTGAATGCGTTTGGCTTTAAGTTACAGCAGTCACAGGTACAGGCCAGCGATTTTAATCCCGCTACACTCAACAACCCTGGTGCCACATCCAATGTGATGACCCAGCTGAGTGTACAGCAGCCCATTTTTAACCCGGATATGGACTATCTGCGGAAAGCTGCTTTAAAAGAAGCGGAAGTATACGCTTTCAAAACCCAACGTACCAAAGAAGCCATTACCCTGCAGGTGACCAATACTTATCTGCAACTGGAATTTGCTTACGAAGCTATAAAAGTTTTGCAGGAAGCGCTGGCTACGGTGCGCGAGATCTATCGTTTTACCAATGACCGCTACCAGCAGGGATTACTGCAGAAATCAGACCTCTTACAGGTAGAAGTACAGGTTAAAACGGTTGAGACCAACCTGGCCGAAGCCAATTCTCAGATCAGGAATATCTCAGACCAACTGAGCCAGCTTATGAATACGGAAGCGGGGCCGGTATATACCACGCAAGCCGTTGCATTACCCGTAGTTAACGGATTTTCAGACAGCGTTTCTACCGCCCGGGCAGATATCAAAGCCATGAATACGGCCCTGTCTGCCTACGATCTCGCTATCAAAAGCACACAGAAATCCATGTTACCCAAATTAAATGCATTTGGTAATTACCAACTGAACGATAAAAAACTGTTTGGCTTTGGTGCCAACGCCTATTTCGCCGGTATACAGTTATCATGGGATATTTTTAAAGGCAACCAGGCCAAAAACAAAGCCGCTACACAAACGCTCGAAAAAACAAGGATGCAGGAACAACTGCAGGAGCAACTGCAGCAGGGCACCGTTGAGATCCGCAAAACCAAACGCCAGCTGGATGATACCCGCTTCCGGATCAGTCAGCAAACCACTGCTGCAGAACAGGCAGAAGAAGCACTCAGAATTATCAGAAACCGATATAATCAGGGACTGGTAAACACCACTGATGTACTGATGGCACAGAGCCAGCTGGCACAGCAGAAAATGTTGCTGGCACAGGCCCTGTTCATGCAGAAAAGCACCCTCACTTATTTACAATTCTTAACCACATCCAACTAATTAACCCGCAAATACATTGCTATGATAGTTAACAGATTTCCTCTCATCTTACTCGCCGCTACGGCAGTATTCTCACTGGCAGCCTGCTCCGGCGATACAACCGAAACAGCTGCTAAAACAGAAACGCCGGTTGCTGTGCAAACAGCTACAGCTGGCGGAACAAGTATGACTGCCGGTGTACTCGAAGCCAGCGGACAGGTAGAAGCTTCTCAATCGGTAAACATCAGTACCCGTGTAATGGGTTATATCACCCAGATGAAAGTAAAAGTAGGCGATCGGGTCAATGCCGGTCAGTTATTGTTCACGGTTAACAGCAACGATATCACGGCTAAAAGAGCACAGACCGATGCACTGATTGCACAAGCCGAAGCCGCACAGCGTGCCGCACAAAAAGATCTTGACAGATACACGGCCCTGTACAAACAGCAAAGTGCTTCTGCCAAAGAACTGGATCAGGTAACCCTGCAGTTCCAGTCTGCCAAAGCCAGTGCAGACGCTGCCAAACAAATGCGCAACGAAGTAAGTGCCCAACTGGCGTATACCAGTGTAACCGCACCTTTTGCGGGCATCATTACCCAGAAAATGGCCGATGCCGGTAGTATGGCCAACCCTGGTATGCCCGTTCTTACGTTGGAGCAATCGGGTAATCTGCAGGTAACTGCCTCTATTCCGGAAAACCATATCGCTTCTGTAAAACTGGGAGATGCAGTGAACATGTCTATCGAATCAGCCAATAAAACCATTACCGGTAAAGTGATACAGGTAAATCCTTCTTCACAGTTCACCGGCGGACAATACATCGTTAAAATCTCTTTGCCCACAGCAGAAGCCAAACAACTCTATGCAGGCATGTATGTACATCTGCGCATTCCGGTAAAGGAAACTGTTACAGCTGCAAAAGAATCGGGCAAAATACTGGTTCCCAGCAAAGCCATTATCACCCGCGACCAGCTTACCGGCCTGTACACCATCAGTTCTCAAAACACTGCTTTGCTGCGTTGGGTACGTTTGGGTACTACCAGCGGCGATCAGGTAGAAGTACTGTCCGGATTAGCTGCCAACGAAACATTTATTCTCTCTGCCGAAGGCAGATTATACAATGGTGCACCGGTAACCTTCAAAAAATAAACTATGGAAAAAGGACTTTCAGGTAATATAGCCAAAGCATTTTTACAATCAAAGCTGACCATCCTGCTGATGTTCGCTTTCCTCGCCATCGGCGCATACAGCACTTTCCTGATGCCCCGTGAAGAGGAACCGCAGATCCAGGTACCGATGGCAGATATCTTTATCGGTTACCCCGGTGCCACACCCAAAGAAGTGGAAACCAAAGTAGCCGCACCACTGGAAAAATTTATCTCCAATATCAAAGGAGTGGAGTATGTGTACTCTACCTCTATGAAAGGCCAGGCCATGCTCATCGTTCAGTTTTATGTGGGCGAAGATGTGGAACGCTCACTGGTAAAACTCTACAGCGAGCTGATGAAACATATGGATGCGATGCCTCAAGGCACCACCCTGCCCCTCATTAAAACCCGTGCCATCGATGATGTACCGGTCATGGCACTCACATTATGGGGAGAGAATTATGATGATTACCGTTTGAAATTACTCAGCCAGGAACTATCGAACGAATTAAAGAAAGTACCTGATGTAGCAGATATCTCTATTACCGGCGGCAGAAACCGGGAAGTAAAAGTAGTACTCGATAAATCATTGATGGCTTTACAGGGAGTGGATTTTCTGACCATCAGTAAAGCCATACAGGCAGGTAACACACAAAGCGATGCAGGCACTTTGTTACAGAACGATGCAGCTTTCTCTGTGCAAACAGGCGACTTCCTCAACAGTGCAGAAGATGTGGCCAAACTGGTAGTGGGTATGAAGGGCGGTCAGCCGGTATACCTGAACCAGGTGGCCAAAGTGGAAGAAGCTCCTTCTACTGCTGCCCAGTATGTTTTCTACGGTGCGGGAAAAGCAGATACCGCCGGTTATAAAAAATACAGCGCTTCTTATCCTGCTGTTACACTCGCCATCGGCAAGAAAAAAGGAGCCGATGCCATGCAACTGGCCACGGCCATCAAAGCCAAAGTGGAACACCTGAAACAAGGGCTTATCCCTTCAGATGTACAGGTAAGCGAAACAAGAAACTATGGCGATACGGCATCGCACAAAGTATCGGAACTGTTATTCCACCTCTTTATCTCAATTGTAGTAGTTACCTTATTTGTGATGCTGGCTATGGGATGGCGCGGTGGATTGGTTGTATTCTTATCAGTACCCGTCACTTTCGCACTTACCCTGTTCAGTTATTATATGATGGATTACACTTTGAACAGGATCACCCTGTTTGCATTAGTATTCATCACGGGTATTGTAGTGGATGACTCTATCATTATTGCGGAGAATATGCACCGTCACTTCAAGATGCGCAAGTTGCCACCGTTACAGGCTGCCATCTATGCCATTAACGAAGTAGGTAACCCAACCATACTGGCCACTTTTACCGTAGTAGCTGCCGTATTACCGATGGCTTTTGTATCCGGATTGATGGGCCCCTATATGAGCCCAATGCCGATCGGTGCTTCTATCGCCATGTTATTATCATTGATCGTAGCATTGACCTTAACACCCTATCTCGGTTATATTTTCCTCCGGGAGAAAGAAAAGAAAGGCGTGGCACAGGAAGATCATCACGGAGTAAAACTGGAAGAGAGCCGTATCTATCAAATCTATTACGCCTTTATTCAACCCATGCTGGAAACACGTTGGAAAAGATGGGCCTTTATCCTTGGCACTATTGTAGTGCTGTTGGGATCGATGGTATTGTTTTATACCAAATCGGTAGCCGTAAAAATGCTGCCCTTCGATAACAAAAATGAATTCCAGGTAGTGATCGATATGCCGGAAGGAACCACGCTGGAGAAAACACAGGCGGTGGCTGCAGATATTGCCAGTTATATTTCGGCTCAACCGATGGTAAAAAATTATGAAGGATATGTAGGTACATCGGCTCCCATCAGTTTTAACGGACTGGTTCGCCACTACGATGTAAGAAGAGGAGAAAATGTAGCCGATATTCAGGTAAACCTCGTTGATAAAACAGAACGCAGCGAACAAAGCCATGATATTGCCAAAGCCATGCGCGGCCCTATTCAACAGATCGCGGCTAAGTACAATGCCAATGTGAAGATCGTGGAAGTACCACCAGGCCCTCCCGTACTCTCTACACTGGTAGCAGAAGTGTACGGTCCGGATTATGATCATCAGATCGCCATCGCGAAGCAGATCAAACAGATGATGCGCACTACAACTGATGTAGTAGATGTAGACTGGATGGTGGAAGACGACCAGCACGAATACCGCGTAACCGTTGACAAAGAAAAAGCGATGCGCAATGGGGTAGCTACCGCTCAGGTTACTGCCACCGTGCAGGCAGCTTTATCAGGCATGCCATCCGGTAACCTGAACCTGCCCAACGCTTTTAACCAGGTACCTATCCGTTTGCAGTTGAAAGATGCAGATAAAGGAAGCATGAACCAATTACTGGATCTGCAGGTAACCGGTATGCAGGGTAATATGGTGGCATTGCGCGATGTGGTAAACGTGCAGACAGCTACCAAAGACAAGAGCATCTACCGTAAAAACCAGAAAGAAGTAGTGTATGTGATGGCCGATATGGCAGGTAAACTGGAAAGTCCGTTTTATGCCATCTCGCAGATCTCCGATAGTCTGAAGAATATCAAACTGCCGGCCGGTTATACCACCCTGGCAGAAGAATATACCCATCAACCCGAGAACCAGGATGTATATACGCTGAAATGGGATGGTGAGTGGCAGATCACTTATGAAGTATTCAGAGACCTCGGTATCGCGTTCGCAGCAGTGATCATCATCATCTATGTATTGATCGTAGGCTGGTTCCAGAATTTCACCGTTCCGTTGGTAATGCTGGCTGCCATACCTCTTTCCTTGATCGGGATCCTGTTAGGTCACTGGGTAATGGGCGCTTATTTTACAGCCACTTCCATGATCGGTTTTATTGCGCTAGCGGGCGTGATGGTGCGAAACTCGATATTACTGATCGACTTCATCAATATCCGTTTACGCGAAGGCATTCCGTTGAAACAAGCCATCATTGAAGCAGGTGCGGTAAGAACCACCCCTATCCTCTTAACAGCCGGTGCTGTTGCACTGGGTGCCATTATCATCCTGTTCGATCCGATCTTCCAGGGACTGGCCATCTCGCTGATGGGAGGAACCATTACTTCTACATTCCTGACACTACTGGTAGTACCCCTGCTTTATTATAAAATGATGCGTGGTAAAACCAAATAAAATCAAACGCTATGCAACTATTCATTATCACCGCCTTAAAAGAATACAGCGATCAGGCCGCGGCCTTATTAAAAAAAGCAGGTATTCACATTTTCAGTGCCACTGATATCCAGGGGTTCAAAGACGGCAGCAGTCATAATCTGCTCGACGACTGGTTCAGTGCCGGGGAAGCACAGTTCGACTCTGTTCTGTTATTTTCTTTTACTACTACCGAACTGGCCAGCCGTGCCATGGAACTGGTGAAAGAATACAACGAAAAACTGGCCGACGAGTTTCCGCTCAGGGCTTTTACAGTAAACGTTCATCAATCATCACATTAAACCTACCCTTATGAAAGAAAGAATCGTTCGCGCCGTTGCCGGCACATTTGTACTTGTTAGTGTAGTACTGGCATTTTATGTAAATATTCAGTGGTTATGGCTGGGTGTATTTGTAGGTGTTAACCTGCTGCAGTCATCTTTTACCCGTTTCTGTCCGTTGGAGATCATACTGGTAAAAGCCGGTGTGAAAGAAAATAATATAACAGCGAAGAATAATACAAACTGTTGTTAGTCTTTTGATGGGGTACCCCCCGACCCCTGCATCCGTGTAAATCTGTGTCATCGGTGGCCCGGCAAATTGCTGAAATCCCTGATGGCACTGGATTTCCGGCTTTATTTCAAAAAAAAACCTCCAAAATTCGCCTGTACCCCTAATTTTGCGCAATTCCTCGCAGAAATGAACCCTACATTAAACTCCAACGAATCAATCCCGTCGCAGAAGAAAAAGATCATTGTTTTAGGCAGTGGGCCTAACAGAATTGGTCAGGGTATTGAGTTTGACTACTGTTGTGTACATGGCTTACTGGCCATTAAAGAGTGTGGTTACGAGTCCATTATGGTGAACTGTAATCCCGAAACCGTATCCACCGATTTTGATATGGCGGATAAGCTCTATTTCGAGCCCGTTTACTGGGAACATCTCTGGGAGATCATTGAACTGGAGAAACCCGAAGGTGTGATCGTACAGCTGGGCGGACAAACTGCATTAAAGCTGGCCAAACGTTTACACGAGAACGGCATTAAGATCATTGGTACTGCTTTTGAAGATATGGATATCGCAGAAGACCGCGGCCGTTTCAGTGATCTGTTGAAGGAACTGAATATCCCTTACCCTGAATATGGTACCGCACTGAATGCCGACGAAGCCATTGCCGTTGCTAACCGGGTGGGCTACCCGGTACTGGTAAGACCCAGTTATGTGATCGGCGGACAAAGGATGCGCATTGTGATCAATGATGAAGATGTAGAGAAGGCCGTGATCAGCCTGCTGAAACATTTACCAGGTAATAAGATCCTGATCGATCATTTTCTGGATCGTTGCCAGGAAGCAGAAGTAGATGCCATTTTTGACGGAGAGAATTTTCATGTGATGGGTGTGATGGAGCATATTGAACCTGCCGGTATTCACAGCGGCGACAGTAATGCGGTTCTGCCTTCCTTCAACCTTACGCCATTGATCGTGGAGACCATGGAATATTATTCCGAGAAGATCGCCCGTGCTTTGAAGATCAAAGGTCTTATCAATATCCAGTTTGCCATCAAGAACGATAAAGTGTATGTGATCGAAGCCAACCCAAGGGCTTCCCGTACCACCCCGTTCATTGCCAAAGCTTACCAGATCCCTTACCTCAATATTGCCACCAAAGTAATGATCGGCGCAGCCAAACTGACCGATTTTACCATCGAGAAAAAATTAGAGGGTTACGCCATCAAGGAACCTGTTTTCAGTTTCGAAAAATTCCCTGGTGTAAACAAAGAACTCGGTCCCGAAATGAAGAGTACCGGCGAAGCCATCCGCTTCATCAAAGACCTGAGAGATCCTTACTTCCGTACCCTGTACAAGGAAAGAAGTATGAACCTCAGTAAATAACCAAGGATACTTATACTAGGTATTTATACCTGATTCAACAGCCGGTTCTACAAAGACCGGCTGTTTTTATTAGGTTTAGCCATGCGGCGATATGGGAAAAAATACTGGCGCTCCGCCCCTTTTGTACGGCTATTAATTCCGGTGATCACCGGTATACTACTGGGCCGATACCTGTCTGTTCCCTTTACACTTCTTTGTATCGCCGGTCTGGCTGCTTTACTCCTGCTCTTACTGTTTCGTTTTTTGTCGTTGGCCAAACAATATCAACTGAGATGGGTCACCGGTCTGTTGTTTAATCTGTTGTTAATCTGTTTCGGTGCTTCCAGAACCTGGCTGCAGGATATCCGGCACCAACCCAATTGGATCGGTCACCAACTCAAAAAAAACAACAGCATCCTGGTAACACTGCAGGAAACACCCCTGGTTAAAACCAATTCTTATAAAGCACTGGCAAAAGCAAATTGGATATATACACCCCGGGGTTGGAAGCCGGTGAAGGGTAATATACTGCTCTATTTCAGAAAAGATAGTATGCCACCGGCGCTAACCTATGGCTCACAACTTCTATTGCAGAAGAATCTGCAACTCATCACCAACAGCGGCAACCCCGGGGCTTTTGACTACCGGTTATACTGCGCCTTTCAGGGTATCCATCACCAGGTTTTTCTAAAAAACGGAGAATACCGGTTGCTTGCAGCAAAAGGACTATCCTCCTTCCACACTGCATTGATCCGGGCCCAAACAGGTTTGCTTGAAATCCTCCGCAAATGGATCCCCGGTAAAAAAGAACAGGGTGTGGCCGAAGCTTTACTCATCGGCTACCGCGAAGACCTTGATAAAGACCTGGTACAAGCTTACAGCAATACCGGTGTGGTGCATATCATCGCCATCAGCGGTTTACACCTGGGTATGATCTATGGGTTATTGTTGGTCTTGCTGAAACCCTTTCGCCAATACAGATCCATCAAAATTATCCGGCCGCTAATTCTGTTACTGGTCTTATGGGGATTTAGTTTTCTGGCAGGTATGGCCCCTTCTATTTTACGATCAGTTGTCATGTTTTCCTTTATCATTATCGGTGAAAGTCTGGGCCGGCGAACGCAGATCCTGAATACCCTGGTTGCTTCTGCATTCTGTTTGCTTGTTTATAATCCTAATTTCCTCTGGGATGTTGGATTCCAGTTGTCGTACACAGCCGTTGCCAGCATTGTGCTATTTATGCAACCTATTTACCGCAGCCTTTACCTTGAAAATCCGCTGCTGAGAAAACTTTGGCAACTCAATGCAGTAACCCTGGCGGCACAGATCCTTACTTTACCTCTAGTACTCTATTATTTTCACCAGTTTCCCAACTTATTTCTCTTTACCAATTTTGTAGCAGTGCCTTTATCGGGCTTCATCTTGTATGGCGAGTTATTTTTATTGCTGGTGCATAAGCTCATTTTTGTAAATGCATTCAGTGGCAAACTCATCTCCTTCTTTATCCACCAGCTGAACCAGCTGATCGAGAACACCCATCGGCTTCCTTTTGCAGTTACCGGTAATATTTCATTCAGCCTGGTACAGACGCTGCTGCTATATGGCGTACTGATTGGCCTTGCCGTATGGATCAACTCCAAAAAGCCAATGGCATTGATCTGGGCACTGGCCGCTTTCTCGGGCATCTATTGTATCCGCGCCGTTACTGTGATACAACAAAAACAGCAGCATAAACTGGTTGTATACCATATTCCCCGCATGCAGGCGATGGACATCATAGAAGGAAGGCGTTTTTTATTCAGGGGTGATTCGCAGCTGCAGGGTAAAACCAGCATGGCCAATTATCATCTGGCTTCTGCCCGGCTTTTTTTTGGCATTTCAGAACCTGCTCAACTAAAACAAACACAGATCTCTGGAAATATCATTGCTGGCAGCCGGAAAACCGTGTTGTTGATAGATCGGGCACTGGCTGGCCCTCCTCCACCTGAAAAAATTCCCGTAGACATGATTATCATCAGCGACAATCCCCGCCTGCAGCTCAGTGAGCTGGCCAGCAGGTTTATTTGTGCACAATATATCTTCGACAGCAGTAATCCATTGTGGAAAATACAGTACTGGAAAAAAGACGCGGACAGCCTACATTTGCGGCACCATACCATTTCTGAGCAGGGTGCTTTTGAAGTGGATCTCTGACGAAGCGCCGTTCTTTATTTCAACCAACCCCCGCGGGTTAAACACAGCAACATGCAAAAGAAAATTCAATCTGCCCTCATCTCCGTTTTTTACAAAGACGGACTGGAACCCATTGCTAAAAAGTTACAGGAACTGGGAATCACTATTTACTCTACCGGCGGCACCCAAAAATTTCTGGAAGATCTCGGTGTTACCTGTGTACCCGTTGAAAGTCTGACCACTTACCCCTCCATCCTTGGTGGCAGGGTAAAAACACTGCATCCTGCCATTTTCGGCGGTATACTGGGCAGAAGATATGAAGCACAGGACCTGGCAGAGATGAAAGAATATAAAATACCGGAGATCGACCTGGTGATTGTTGATCTATATCCATTCGAAGAAACGCTCCGCACCACCACAGAGGAAAAACTCATCATAGAAAAAATTGATATCGGTGGCCCTTCCATGATCCGTGCGGCGGCCAAAAACTTCCGAGATCTGGTGGTGATTGCTGCCAAAGACGATTATGCATCCCTCGAAAAATTACTGAACGACCAAAAAGGCGAAACCAGTATCGAACAAAGAAAAGCCTACGCGGCCAAAGCTTTTGAAGTAGTAATGCATTACGATATTGCCATCAGCAACTATTTCAACCCCGGTATGCAGCAGGTTTTACGCTATGGCGAAAACCCACACCAGTCGGCTGTATTCCATGGTAACCTGGCTGAACTGTTTACACAAATGAATGGCAAAGAGCTTTCTTATAATAATCTGGTAGATGTAGATGCAGCGGTACAACTGATCCAGGAATTTACTGCTACCCGGCAGGCCGTATTCGGTATCATTAAACACACCAATGTTTGCGGTATTGCAGAAAGGCCCAGCGTAAAACAAAGCTGGGATGCTGCTCTGGCCGGCGATCCGGAAAGTGCTTTTGGGGGTGTACTGGTATGTAACCAAACGATCGACAAAGCCACAGCCGATGCCATTAACGAGATCTTCTTCGAAGTACTGATTGCACCGGCATTTGATGCAGACGCGCTCGAAGTGCTGAAAAGCAAAAAGAACCGGATCCTGCTGCAGCTTACCGCTACTAGCGCAAAACTTAAAAGTCCTTCCAAATCCCTGCTCAACGGCACACTGGAACAGGGCGCAGATATCGGTAATTACAGCAAGTGGGAAGAAGTAGGTGGCAGAGAAACCACTGCAGCTGAAAAAGAAGACCTCCTGTTCGGCAACCTGGTTTGCAAACACCTGAAGAGTAATGCCATCGCCCTGATCAAGAACAAACAGCTGGTAGGAAAAGGTTGCGGACAAACCAGCCGCATCGATTCTCTGCGTCAGGCCATTGATAAAGCCAAACAATTCAATTTCGATCTCAAGGGTGCGGTATTGGCTTCAGATGCTTTCTTTCCTTTTAATGATTGTGTGCAGATCGCACATGCAGCCGGTATGGAAGCATTTATACAGCCGGGCGGTTCTGTGAGAGACAAAGACAGCATTGAATACTGCGTTACCAATGGCCTTGCCATGGTAATGACCGGTATGCGTCATTTCAAACACTAAAAAAGCAGTTTCCCTTGTTGAGAAACTGCCCACGGGACAGCGGGGTATGACCACCAAACAGAAAGCCTATATCGCTTTAACGCTTACCAGTATTATCTGGGGTACCAGCTGGATCGCCAGTAAGATTGGCGTGCAGCAAGTTCCCGGACTGGAAGTAGCTGCCATCCGTCAATTGATTGCAGGTGCGGTTCTCATAGCTTTTTTTCTGGTGAAGGGAGAAAAGATCCCCAG
Source organism: Caulobacter sp. UNC279MFTsu5.1 (assembly GCA_943369185.1). Classification (GTDB taxonomy): domain Bacteria; phylum Bacteroidota; class Bacteroidia; order Chitinophagales; family Chitinophagaceae; genus Sediminibacterium. The sequence continues at coordinate 520,510 of CALRMK020000001.1, forward strand.
CTGGAAAGAACTGCGTTGGCTTGCCCTGATGGGTGTATTATTATTTGTTTCTGCCAATGGCATAGCAACAGTTGCGCTGAAATATGTACCAAGCGGCATGGGCGCTTTGATTTCTGCCCTTTATCCATTATCAGTGGTGATCATTGAAAGAATTTTTTACAAAAACACAAAAATCACCCTGGGTACATTCTTTGGATTATTCCTGGGTATCGGTGGTATTGCCGTTGTGTTTTACGACAATGCTTTCCATAATCACACAGAAGGTTATGCATGGGGTATCATTCTATCGGTATTGGCTATGCTGTGCTGGAGCGTGGGAACCATCATCCTCTCCCGTACCAAAGTGAAGATGAATGCCTATAATGCCACCGGCTGGCAAATGCTGATCAGTGCGGTTATTCTTTTCCTCATGCTGGTTATTTCAGGGGATCATATTCCGTTATCGCAAATACCGCAAAAAACCTGGGGTGCCATTGCGTATCTCGTGGTAGCAAGTAATCTCATTACATTCGCCGCTTTCATTTACACCATGAAGCATCTGCAGCCTGCAGTGGCTTCGCTTTATGCCTACATCAATCCTATTGTTGCTATTTATGTGGGATCATTGGTGATGAATGAAAAGATCACCCTCAGTATCATCATCGGTTCCCTGATTACCCTTGTGGGTGTTTACCTCGTAAACCAAAGTCTCCGCAAACAGAAAGAGATCCTTACCCAAACTACTGATGCGGATGCTATGTGATGTTTGATCGCTGGCCGAACGGGTGAATTAGCCGAAATTTTTAGATAAAAACGCTTCGTACATTTCCCGCCACTCCTTCCATTGCGGTTGCTCCGTTAAAAAATGGTTGTGAAACAAGGTGATGAACACACCGTTTACTTCTTTTACGATATCATGATAGTACTGAATCTCTTCAGCAGCCTGCGAAGCAGTATATCCCTGGTTAAAAAAAGAACTGGCTTCCATGAAACAAAAGGGATGGATCCGCAAAGTAGTGGTTGTTTCCTGTTCCAGATCGTACCAGTAAAAAGGCAGGCAATAAGATGCCCTGAATCCGTTCACACCACCGTATGCCATAGAATAATCATCCGTCATCCCTGCGGCAATCAGCCGCCGGTAGGTACCCGGTATGGTAAACCGCAGATAATGATTTCGGGAAATAGTTACCGGTTGCTGTATCATTTTTTGCAGAAAAGCTTTCTCCTCTTCCAGCAACCATTCATCTGTTCCGCTCTGCCAGGAAGGATGTAACCCTGTTTTATTTTTCAAAGAAAGCCCCCGATACAAATGCTGCAGGGCTTTTGAACACGCTGATAGATTTTTATCATAGGCGCCCCGTTTCAATATAGTAAGTAAAAAATAAATGGGCACTACACCAAACTTTGCATGCAGGGCATGGATCCAGTCAAACGTATCATACGGATCTTTCTTCCTGCCACTGTACACATTTCCCCTTTCTATCACCTGTTCAAATTTCCCCTGCAACAGGTCGCGGTAAAAGCCGATTACATTTTTCCATAAGGGTTTGTGGAGATAACTGAACGCTTCGTCAATATCGTAAGTGGGGATGAAAGTGAATCGTGAATCGTGAGTGGTGAGTCGTGAGTCGTAAGTGAAGATTTGTAGCTTGTGTGATAGCTTTTTTAGCCAGAGATTTACCAGCGGTAGTTTTAAAAAGCCTTCTTTATAGGCAAGGCTGTTGGTATGCGAATAACGGCCATACTGGTCTAGCGTATGCGGCAGGTATTCTTCGTATCGGGAGATCAGATAAAAAGCGGCAGCAAAAATATCAAAAGGAATATCACCATCCGTTTGAAAAAAAACGGGCAACTCTTCCCACTGAGAAATCTGTAAATGCTGTGTTGTAATTCCCGTTTGTACCAAAAATCCATTGGGCAGGATCCGGAAACTGCCGGCAATTTCTTCATCTGAGTAATTGAGGCAATACTTTCCGTATTCCCGGATCTGTTCTTTGGAATCCGTTAGGGTTACACCGGGCAAAACGGTCTGAATAATATAGGTTAGCCGCGCAGTAATCTGCGGCGTGTACAGCACTAACGTATCAACACCCGCCGTTTCCAAATACTGATGATGGTTTACTGGTTTGTAATTACCGGTGTTTCTCCTTCCACAACTCATTAAAGGTCTTACCACTGAAATCCAGATCGCTGCGGTGGGTTGTCCAGCCTTTGAATACCTTATTCACTACCCAGTTCTTCATCTTGCCGGTTCCCATATTCATCATACCCCGGCTCAGACTGGCCGTCTTCCACATTTTCCAGGCAAGCCGCTCTGCCAGCGAACTCGATCCCTGCACCACCGCTTCATGCCGGTTATCGAGCAACAACTCGTGAAGGTTAATTCTTACCGGACATACTTCCGTACAGTTACCACATAGAGAAGAAGCATAACTGAGGTGTTTGTATTCTTCCATCCCCCTGAGATAGGGAGTGATCACTTTACCGATGGGACCGCTATAGGTAGTTTCATACGCATGGCCGCCAATATTTTTGTACACCGGACAGGCATTCAAACAAGCCCCGCAACGGATACAATACAAAGCCTCGCGCGAAGTGGGGTGTGCCAGCAGATTGGTTCTGCCATTATCCAGTAGTATCACATACATTTCTTCCGGACCATCCGACTCATTCGGTTGTTTCGGGCCTGATACAATGGTATTATACACGGTAATTTTCTGTCCGGTACCATAGGTTGACAGTAATGGCCAGAACAAAGCCAGGTCATTGATAGATGGGATCACTTTCTCAATACCTACCACCACAATATGTGTTTTGGGCCAGGCACAGCTTAAACGGGCATTACCTTCATTTTCGGTTACGGCTATGCCACCTATATCAGCTACAATAAAGTTGGCCCCGGTAACACCCACTTCTGCCTGCACATATTTTTCGCGCAGAATTTTGCGTGCCACCAATGTGAGTTCCTCCGGAGATAAACCGGCGGGTGTTCCCAGTTTTTCTGCAAATAAACGGGCCACATCTTCCTTGCTTTTGTGCATGGCTGGTGTTACAATATGATAAGGCGGTTCACCGTCCAGTTGCTGTATATATTCGCCCAGGTCTGTTTCCACACTTTCGATACCGATCGATTCCAGGTAATCATTCAGGTGAATCTCTTCCGTCACCATACTCTTACTCTTCACCAGTGTTTTGCACTGTTTCTCGCGGCAGATCTTTCCAATCGCTTCTGTAGCTTCGGCCGTATTCTCCGCCCAGATCACTTTGGCACCTCTGGCAGTGATCTTCTTCTCAAATTCAAGCAGGTACCGATCAAGGTGTTCAATCGCGTCCCATTTTCGGTTTTTGGCCTGTTCACGTGCATCCATCACATGGTTACCAAATTGCTGTTTGCCCTGTGGCACCACTGCATTATACTTACCAATATTAAAATTGATCTTCCGCCTGTGTTCTAGGTCGGCCGCCTTAATGGTACTCTTGGCAATGAAGGATGCTGCCGTATCTTTCATGGTAAATTGTGTTTGTATGCTGTTGTGTCTGGTTTATACTTCGCCAGTTTCGCAATCAAAACGTTTGCTCAACGGTTATTGTTCAGGTGTTCTGCCGCCGATTCCAAGGCAGTATAAAATTCTTCTCCGTATTTCCTGATCAATGAATCTTTCAGGAATACATATACCGGCACTTTCAGTTTTTTACCCAGTGAACAGGCAGCCGCGCATAAATCCTCTCTGGGTTCATAGTTCACATATTCCACACCCGGATCCCGTTTACTTTTCTGTATCCTGATCGGAAAGAGATGACAGCTGATCGGTTTTTTCCAGTCCAGTTTACCTTCATTATACGCCTGTTCTATGCCGCATTTGATCACTCCCTGTTTATCGCGGTAACCATATACACAGATAGATCCGTTGATCGTGGGTGTTACCCAGCCAAATTCCTTATCGTAAATATATTTTCCCTGTCTTTCTACTTCTTTGATCCCCTCAGCCGTCATATAGGGTTTGATCATTTCGTAATAGGTCTTCAGTTTCTCCAGTTCCCATTTTTCCATCGGTGCACCCGCATCACCGTCTTCACAGCAACCGCCTTTGCATTTGGTGAGGTCACAGACGAACTGTTCTTCCAGAATCTCGTCACTAACGAGTTTATTATCGATGGCTATCATTATCCGGTTCACGTATTGATTTAACCAAAGATAATCCCATTCCGGCAGCCCACCCCTGCCCATCACCCAAATAATTAACAATTTAAAAGTAACCCTTAAACAGAATGGGCGTTACACAACAAACAGGTCACCGGCAGGGTGTACTTTGTTTGCCTTACGGCCGCCCTTTTCAGGGTGGCTTCTTCTTTTGGGAGCCGGCGCTTATTTACGCCATTGAAAGGTCTGGATCAGGTGTTTCATATCTTCCAGTAAAAACCGGTTCACAATACCCAATGAGTCGGCATTGGGGGTTGCATCAAAATACAGGGCTCCCCGCAGAAAATGACGGGTAGAATCGGTAACAAAAAACTGGTTGGCCGTTGCCACATCGCCCCCTACCGTAAAAAAGATCCCATGCACCCCATTGGGAGTAGCAATCAGCGTATCATCAATAGAATAGGCTTTGGAAGTATGTTTCCCCGTTAAGGCAAAACTGTGTTTTACCAGGGTGTCAAAATGATTTCGGCCAATCTCTTTATAGCTCACATAAATCCTGCCTTTGAACTGCGGAAAATCAACATTGATCCACCAGGGGTTCTCCGTAGCTTCTCCAAAAAAAGTACTGTCTTTTATTACATTGGCATATACAGGGTACTCAAACGAATAAGGATAACCCGGTTGGTCAAATACCCGGTATTTTTTTTCAGGGAAATTGATCTGATAATAGCCTTTGGGCTTGGGGGTGAATGTGCTGTTACAGGAAGATACTATGACACTTACACCATATATCATCAAAACCACCATCAGCGGAAAACGGCTTCTTTGATACCAACCTGTAACCATTACCCAATTGCTTGCAACTGTTTTCCTCATCATGCTACTTGTGGCTTAATCGTAACTTTTACTTTCTGTATCCGGTTCCTTTCTACTTCCAGTACGGTAAATTCAAAATCGCCGGTCTGCAATACCTTGGCAGGTTGCGGAATTTCTCCCGCCAGTTCCAGCACAAGTCCCGCTACCGAATCGCTCTCTCCCTTTACCGAATCAAAAGTATCTGTTGGCAGGTCCATGATCTTACATACATCATTGATCATGGTTCTTCCCTCAAAAACATAATTGTACTCATCCAGCTTTTTATGACTGGTTTCTTCTTCATCAAATTCATCTTTGATCTCACCGATCACTTCTTCCAGAATATCTTCCAGTGTAACAATACCGCTCGTTCCGCCAAACTCATCTACCACTACGGCAAAGTGGATCCTTTTCGCCTGGAATTCTTTTAACAGGTCTTCAATAAATTTTTGCTCATGCACAAAATAAGGCTGCCGCATCAGCGGGTGCCAGTTAAATTCATCCGACTCGTTCAGGTAAGCGATCAGGTCTTTCGTATGTATCATGCCCAGCACATTGTCCAGGTCTTCTTTGTATACCGGCAAACGACTATAGTTCAGATCCCTTGCGGTGGCGATCAGTTCTCCAAAACTGATCGAATGATCAACCCCATGCACATCCACCCTTGTTTTCATGATCTGTTTCACTGTAATATTTCCGAACTTGACAATCCCCTTTAGGATATTCTTCTCATTTTCGGATGCGGTGTTCTGGGTGGTAAGATCAATGGCATGGTCCAGTTCCTCCAGACTGTACACACCACCCGGCCTGTTGGTCAGCTTACGTTCTATGATGTCTGAATATTTTACCAGCCGCTTACTCAGTCCGGCGAAGGCATAAGAAATCGCCTGTACAATGCCGCCAAAATCTTTGGCGAACCGTACATTATTCTGTGTGGCCAGTACTTTGGGCATCACTTCTCCAAACAATACCAGAATAAATGTAACCGCGATCACTTTGATCAGAAACTCGACCCATACGGCATCAAACTGTTCAAAATTGAACATATTATCGATGAGCAGGTTGGAGATGATAATGATGGAGATATTGATAAAACTATTGGCGATCAGCAGCGAGGCCAATAATACTTTGGGCTCTTCCAGCAGGTCTACGATCCGTTTATAAGCAGGTTGCTGTTTCGATTTCAGGTTATTGATATCCTTGTAGGTAAGGGAGAAAAAAGCTACTTCCGAACCGGAGAGTACAAATGAAAGGAACAGCAACAGCAATAAAACCATCACCAGTACAGTAGTGCCCTGTGCCTGTATGGCCGCCAGTAAAACAGGATGTGAGAAAAGCCGAAGAACCGGGTGGTGATCCAAAGTCTGTTTTTTTAGTGAACAATCAGCATAGTCGGCAGTTCAACTGCACGGACTTTCTGTTTTCCAAAAGTATTGTTTTTACGGGTTTGATCAGAAAGGTAAACTTTCCCCCGGGTCTGCCATAGGTGGTATCTCATCTCCCGGATATCCTTCCAGCGAATCATGGCCACCGGGTGCACCATGCCCTTCGCCTCTTTTATCCAGCATAATCAGGTTATCGCCTACCACTTCTGTGGCAAATTTTTTGTTCCCTTCCTTGTCTTCCCAGCTTCGGGTACGCAGGCGCCCCTCCACATAAATCAAACTCCCCTTATGCAGGTATTTCTGCGCCAGCTCTGCCAGTCCGCGCCACAATACCACCGTATGCCATTCTGTTTGCGATACCAGCTTACCCGACCGGTCTTTATAGGTTTCGGTGGTAGCCAACGGAAATTTTGCTACCGCTATATTGCCTTCCAGGTGCTGAACATCCGGGTCTTTCCCCAGATTACCAATCAACATTACTCGATTAACGCCTCTCATGGGATAGGTTTTAAGTTCGTCGCAGGTTGAATCTCTCTTAAAAATAACTTTTTTTAAGGAACAAAAGAAGCGGCCGGTAAATTTTCACAAAAGCAGCGGATTTGCCTGTAGCTTTCAAAAAAGATCCTTTTGCAAAGAAGATTTTTCCAGATACCCGGTAATCAATTTGGGGAAAGCCAGTTTCTGCAACCCCTTTTGCGTTTCCCAGCGATAATTTTCTAAAAAATGCGGCATGCTTTCCAGTTCCACCCGGATGAACTGTCCTTTGATCTGCTGGTGTGTTAATTCCTGTTTCTGCAAAGGCGAAATCTGTTTGACCTCCGCTTTGCGGATGCCGATCTGGTCTTTCAGCCACTGATTAACAGATTTTTCATCCCATTTTACCTGTTCCTCCGTTTCCAGCAGGTAAAACTCAAACAGGTTCTGCCAGATATCAGGGTGCAAGCGCTGGTTCACCAGTACTTTCCCTTTGTAACTGAACAGAAAATAGTAGAACCAACGGGTTTTCCGTTGCAATGTCTTCTCTTTAATGGGCAAGCGATTCACCATTCCTTGCGCATAAGCAGTGCAATGTTTTTGTAAGGGACAGCTGCTGCAGATGGGTGCAAAGGGTTTACAAACCGTGGCCCCAAAATCCATGATAGCCTGGTTATAGATCCCGGCTTCTTTACGGGCCAGTACTTTTCCGGCTATTTGGGTAAAGAGTATCTTGCCTTTGGCTGAGTCTATCGCTTCCGCGATACCAAAAAAACGGGACAATACCCGGAACACATTTCCATCTACCACCGCATAAGGCTGGTTATAGGCAAAAGAAGCGATGGCCGCTGCGGTATAGGGTCCCACTCCCTTTAATGCCAGGATATCTTCATACTGATCCGGGAAAACAGCTTTCCGCTCTGCCACAATCTGTCGGGCGGTAAAAAGGAGGTTTTTACAGCGGTTATAATATCCCAAGCCTTCCCACAACTTAAACACTTCCTGGTCGGGTGCTTTGGCCAGGTGCCGGATAGTAGGGTATTTCGTAATAAAATTGTTGTAATACTGCCAGCCCTGGGCCACCCGCGTCTGTTGCAGGATCACTTCACTCAGCCAGATCTTATAAGGATCCTTCTCTCCTTTCCAGGGCATTTCCCGGGTATTATGGTGTTTATGCCAATGTAAAAGCGTATTTGTAAACTTTTTATCCATAGATGGGATCCGAAAATAGGCTTTCTTACAACAAAGCCCCTGCCAGTTGGTTCTGAATTAAATAACACAAATATTTATATGTGTTAAAATCGCCATTGGTCACCCGGATTGAACCATTTATCTATCAATAAGTAACGTCTATAATATTTACGCCATCTTTCTTGCATTATTCGTTTTTTTTAGCTTATTTTAATCCCTTGTACCTACATAAAACCATTAAAAAATGCGAAAATCAGATCTCATCAACCAGATCTCAGACAAAACCGGCATCCCTAAAGTGGATGTACTGGTTACCCTTGAAACCATGTTCAAGGAAGTAAAAGAAAGTCTTTCCAACGGCCAGAACATTTACATCCGTGGCTTTGGTAGTTTTATTACCAAGAAGCGGGCGGCCAAAATCGGGCGTAACATCAAGAAGAATGTGGCCGTAGAAATTCCTGAGCACTACATTCCTGCTTTCAAGCCCGCGAAAGAATTTGTTACCGAAGTTAAAAGCAAACGAAAGCCTGACTAACTTTGCGGAAAGTAATCAGGAGTGAAAAAACAGCAGTATTTACTAGTCGGAAGTGGTGTAGTCTTATTTGTTTTACTATTTTTTTTCGGTAAAACAATCCCCCCCAAACAACCCTCTCCCGCTGCCACGGGAGAGCAACACGCTGAACATCAACCAATTAAGTTTGAGGAGATCCTGACCAAAGCCAAGGAAAAGATCAGTCCTGACCAGAATCAACGCCTCTTGAAACTGGAAAACTCCGTTGTTCGTGGCGATGTAAAAGAGCAGCAATTACATGTGTATCACCAGCTGGCGCGCTTCTGGCGCGACTCGGCCCGGATCTTCGAGCCCTATGCATATTATACTGCGGAAGCAGCTAAGTTGGAAAATTCTGAAAAAAGCCTCACCTTTGCCGCCCATCTGTTTTTAGATAACCTGATGACGGAGGGGCAGGCTACCATGCAAACATGGCTGGCCAGCAATGCAAAAGTTCTTTTAGAGAAAGCCCTTGTGATTAATCCGGCAAATGATTCCAGCAAAATCGGGATCGGCGCCTGTTACCTGTTTGGCAATATTTCTGACAACCCCATGGAAGGTATTTTACCGGTACGTGAGATTGCCCAGAAAGACCCCGGTAACATATATGCCCAGATGGTATTGGGTATGGGAGGAAAGAAAAGCGGGCAGTTCGACAAAGCCATTGAAAGGTTTACGATCGTTGTTCAGAAACAACCCGAGAACATAGAAGCCCTTTTCAACCTTGCCGAATGCTACGAAGCTAAAGGAGATAAAACAAGTGCCGCGAAATGGTATGAAGCCGTAAAAAAACTGGTGAAAATACCCGAAGCGCAACTGGAACTCGACAAAAGGATCACCGAATTGAAAAAATAAATTTATTCATTAACTAACAAAATTACTAAGTGTATGCCTTGTGGTAAGAAGAGAAAGCGTCATAAAATTGCGACTCACAAACGTAAAAAACGTTTAAGAAAGAATCGTCATAAGAAGAAGAATAAATAATTCTTGCTTCTGACCTTTATAGAAAACAGTCACGTCCCCATGGGCGTGACTGTTTTTAACACTTTCCAGGATATCGTCACTACCTTTCTACGCTGCAACTTTTCCTTTTCCTTCCTGATCAGGTGACGAGCGATACGGATATAAGTGTGTTTTGCCCTGCCGCATACCGGCCGTTATTTTGTATGTAAAAGTTGCTATTTTGTGAACAAAGAATTAATTATAAATGCTGGCCCTACAGGTGTTGAAATCGCATTCCTGGAAGACAAGAAACTGGTTGAGCTCCACAATGAGATCACCAATGCCAGTTTTGCCGTAGGCGATCTGTATCTCGGTAAAGTAAAAAAACTGATACCCGGACTGAATGCCGCATTCGTAGACGTGGGATTTGAGAAAGATGCTTTTCTGCATTATACAGACCTGAGCCCTTATGTACGTTCTATCCTGAAGTTTACGCAACTGGCCATGAACGACAAAGAACCCAATGGCTTTGATTTTGCTAAATTTCATTCAGAACCGGAGATCGTTAAAACAGGAAAGATCAATGAGGTACTGAATGGCAAGCCGCATGTACTGGTACAGATCTTAAAAGAACCCATTGCTGCCAAAGGCCCACGCCTCAGTTGCGAATTATCACTGCCTGGAAGATTTGTGGTACTAACCCCTTTTAACGAGATCGTAGCGGTTTCCAAAAAAATACATTCCTCAGAAGAAAGAAAACGCCTGCACAAGATCGTGGAGGCCATCCGGCCCAAGAATTTCGGGGTAATCGTAAGAACCGCAGCAGAAGGCAAGAGTACAGCAGAACTGCACCAGGACCTGCTGGCACTGGAAGAAACCTGGAAAACCATCAAGACCAACCTCAAAGGCGCCGTGGCCCCTGTCAGGATCCTGAGTGAAGAGAATAAGACCACCAGTATTTTAAGAGACCTGCTGAGTGCAGACTTTAACCGGGTGGTGGTAAATGATAAGAACCTGTTTGGTGTTACCCAGAGTTATATCCAGCGTATTGCACCTGATAAAACAGATATTGTTACTTTATACCAGAACAACGGATTACCCATTTTTGACCAGTTTGGTGTTACTAAACAGGTCAAATCTTCTTTCGGCAAAACAGTGAACCTGCCCAGCGGTGCTTACCTCATTATTGAGCATACGGAAGCACTGCATGTAATTGATGTGAACAGCGGTTATAAAAGTGTAAGTAATAACCAGGAAGACAATGCACTGGAGACCAATCTGGAAGCGGCTGAAGAAATAGCCCGCCAGTTACGCCTCAGAGATCTCGGCGGTATCATTGTGATAGATTTCATTGATATGAAACTGCCGGACAACAAACGCAAAGTGCAGGAGGCCATGGAAGGGTACATGAAATCGGACCGTGCCAAACACTCTGTATTACCCATTTCCAAATTCGGTTTGCTGCAGGTTACCCGCCAGCGTATGCGCCCGGAAGTGAATATCAATACTTCTGAGAACTGCCCCGCTTGTAATGGTACCGGCAAGATCAGCTCTACTCTCTTACTGGAAGATGAGATCGAAAAACGCCTGCATTACCTGATCACCCATGCACACAAGAACCTGACATTGGTGGTGCACCCGATCGTATATTCTTATCTCACCAAAGGTTTCTTCACTTCTATCATCAAAAAATGGAAGCGTAAATACAAGACCAACCTGAAGGCTCAGTCCAATACAAATTATCACCTGATCGAGTTCAAATTCTTTAATGAACACGAAGAGGAGATCAAATTCTGATCAGACTGATCATAAAAAAACGCAGACCGGTCTGGCCTGCGTTTTTTTATGCGTTACCGGTCCGGCATTATAAGGAGTTATAAAAATCCAGCAGACGTATTACCTGATCCATATTTTTAAAATTGGTTTTATTTTCTGTTATGAACTGATTAACTGCCGGTAGTTTATCTGTCATGGCCGAGAGCACAAATTCTTTGTCCTTTTTGAATCTCCGCATTTCTCCGTTCACAAAGAGGTAACTATTTTCACTGGTTTCAAATTCTTTGGCCACTTCACCCGACAATTCAGTTTTCCTTTCTACTACTTTTTTAACGATCGATTTCAACAACCGGCACTTGCCTTCTGACAGAATCTGGTAAAAATGTTTGTCGGTCTGTTTATCAACTGCCGGGAATCCGGTCTGGAACCTGTACGATACCATGCCCTGTTCCGTGGTATCTGTATAACTGAGCTCTTTTACCATACCAGCTTCCATATACCCTTCTACCCCGTTAGCCGATTCAAAAATTGTTTCCTGCGTTACCAGGTTAAGTTTTGCTTTGACCTTTATAAATTTCCTTCCCTGTTTCAGGGTGATATCAGCATATTTATACGCAGCATGCAGATACGGCGTACCATCCACATCTGCAAAACGGCTTTCAAAAGGCCGGCCATTTACATCACTGATAAATATCTGGCTGGGCCATTTGCCACCTACCACCACACCATTACTCTGCGCTGCTATACTGTTCAACAAAAAGAGAGCGATGATAAAACGACTGAAATAAGCGTGCATGGTTTGTTTGATTGAAGTAGTAAGTTACAACCTTCTCTAAAACAATCAAGACCCTTTACAGGGCCTTGATTGTTAAAATTATAGTAGCAGAAAATTACTGTTTTGGATTAACCACTGGTGCTGCACCTGCTGCAGGAGGGTTATACGCCAGTTCATTATCCGGAACATCCCAATAATCCAGGAAGCCATAAACGATGGTAGCATTGGTACTTAAAGTACCTGCTGCCGAAATATGGTTACATCCGGTACGAGATTTATCCGGAGCGATGATCTCCCAGCGACGGGCATCATAAAAAGAAAGTCCTTTGAATGCCAGGGCTATTCTTCTTTCTCTCCGCAGTTCTTCATAGGCAGCTGCCTGTGTTAAACCTGCTCCGATGGCTGCGAGACCGGCACCCTGATAAGTTCTTACTTTATCGATGGATTGAACACCCAGATCAATCTGTCCTGTCTGGATCAGGGCTTCCGCCTTCATCAATTCATTCTCTTCATAAGTACCACAAAGAGTAATCTCGTTGGCACCTGCAGCAGTGTTGGCATAAGTAACTACACCAGCCAATCCGCTTCCGCCATTGGTTAAACTATAACGTGTGTTAAATGCGTTACCACGGTCGGTATTGAATACGCCCACGTTGGGTAAAGTACGCACGTTATTATCTCTACGTTTATCACCTGTTCTGAACTCCTGCACCCAACGTTCGCTGAGTTTATAAGTACCGGTAGCACTACCCGTAGACTGTACTTTATCTGCAATGGTAGTACCCAGGAAATCGCCATTGGCATCTGTACGGCCTGTAAAAATCAGGTCTGTAGCAGTAATACCGTTGTTAACCAACGTAAGAATGGATTGCCATTGTGTAGCAGTCATAGCAGCTTTCGTGGTATTAACGAGAATATTACGTGCCTTCAGGGTATTGATGTTACGGATCCACATAGCAGTGGTTAAAATTCCACCCTTGCCTTTCTGTACAAATGAAGGAAGCAGACTACCCAGCGTAGTAGAATAATCAGCAGTAACAGTGGCAGCACCCAGCGCCGTAATAGCCTTATCGTAATTGGCATTAGATTCAGTAATAATAGCTTCTTTGGTAACATAGTTACCATTGGTGCTTGCTTCTGTAGTGGTAGCATTCTGTACCAGACCGGCATAATAGATAGAGCCCACTCTTCCGTATGCATATCCTTTCCAGAAATAAGCCCATGCCTGTACAGTAGCTTTTTTAGTAGCTGCACCCGCACCGGTAAAAGTGGTTTTGGAAGCCAGGTCCAGAATGGAATTGGCGGCTGTGATCATGTTATACATGTAAGCCCACTCATAAAAAGCCGGATTAGCACCTTGCTGTGAGTTCTTATTCACAGCACGTAACAAAGCATACTGTGTATTAATGGCACTTGGATTTACGACAACAGTACCATTATCAAGGGTCACTTTATTGGGGCAGCCGATCTGATTGATATAGGCATTGGCTGCTTCGGCACCGATGATATCTCCCATCATTTCATGAAACCCTGTGGCACCGGCCCAGAAACGGCCATATACGCCATCAGAATATTTCAGATCAAAGAAACCATTACGGTAAATGGAACCCTGTGCAAGCGACAGCAGACCCGTTTCGTTCTGGGCGCTCTGCGGGGTTGGCAGGTTTGTGTTGGAGATATCAAGATCCTTCTTACAGGCAGTTATGCTTAAAGTGGCTCCCAGTATCCCAATTAATATTTTATTGTTCTTCATGTTTGCTAAGTTTTATGGGTAAGATTAAAATCCAACATTCAGGCCAATGGTATAGGCTTTGGTGTTAGGAATGGTATTGTGATCTACTCCACGATCGAAGGAAGAGTTAGATGCACCTGAACTTGTCTCAGGATCCATACCGGTGTACTTGGTGAAAGTAACCAGGTTACGTCCAGACAATACCAGTTGCAAACGCTGGAAACCTTTTAACTTAAACACTCTGGCAAAATCCAGTCCAACTGATACATTTCTCAAACGCATGAAAGAAGCATCTTCATAGAAATAACTTTTGGTACCGTTGTTGGCTCCTGCCTGGTAGATACCACGATAGAAAGCGGTATAGGCTTCTGTAGCACCATTGATCGTGATTGGCTGTGTGTAATCGCTGCTGATACCATCACGGTACATCCAGCTTTTTGTCTGGTTGTAGAGATGACTACCATTTACCCAATCCCACTGCATGCTGAAGGACAGATATCCTTTATAATTGAAATTATTGATGAAGCCCATGTTGAATTTAGGGTTAGGATCACCGAATGCATACTGGCCAGCAGTACCGATAGGTTGTTTGGTAGTTTTATTTACAACCCAACCATTGCTGGCTACCTCGTAATTACCCTGATTGGCTTTAGGAATCACGGGTAAGCCAGTACTTGGCTCAAGCTGATCTACAGAACGCAGCATCAGGAAGCCGAATAACTGGCCGATTTTCAGGCCTGGTTTTAATGTAATATTAGAGCTACCTGCAGCAGAAGTTACTACTACATCCGCACCGGTTACACTAGTGATCTCTGAAGACTGTTTAGAGAAAACAGTGGTAAAGTCCCATGTGAAGTTCTTTTTGTTCAATACGCTGAGATTCAGGGAAGCCTGAATACCATTAGATCCCAGACCGAACGCATTGTTCAAAACGCTACCCACACCAGTGGATGGTGCGGCATCTACCTGGTAGATGGCGTTATCTGTATTTCTTTTCCAGTAGGTAAAAGATAATGAGGCATTTCTTAACCAGGATCCTTTCAGCAGGTTCACACCCAGATCAAAACCAAACTCACGCTCTTTGGAGATCTCCACATTCAGCGCAGGGTTTGGACTGGAAGTTGGGAAACGGAACACACTGTTTTGACCGAGGTTAGAAGCACCCAGTACAGGAAAACGCTGGAAGGCACCCGGCTGGATACCCGCTTCACCATAGGCGGCTCTGATCTTGAAATCAGTGATCACATTAGAGATCTTACCATCTTCCCAGAATTTAAATTTCGAAATATTCAGGAAGGCATCTCCTCTTGGAAAAGTCTGTGCGTTGGCACCACTTCCGAAAGCAGACGAATAGTCGCTTCTTACACCAACTGATACACCCGCCAGATCAGCCCACTCAAAACGCTGGTTAGCAAGGAAACCATAGGTGATAAATGGTTCTGTATAATCCTGAATTACTTTGTATACTGCTGCCTGGCTGGCATTCCATGGATAATAGCCTGGGGCATCATATCCATAGGCAGAAAATACTTTGTAGTTATTCTTCCGGTAATCAAAAGCCGCAGTAGTAGTGGTTCTGATCGGAACTTTCAGGTTAAAGTCTTTTTCGAAATCGGTACGGATAGTAGCTGTTCCGATAAAGTTCTGGAAAGTAGTACGCTCTACATAGTTATCAATTTCTCCGGTATTGGCAGCGGTTGCATTCGGATTAAAGTTACCGAACCAGAACTGCCAGTAATCTGCATTTTTATTGCCCACCTGGTCTTCGTAACGATAAGTAGTATTGTCATTACGCACGTTCAGGCTGTATTTCGCATCCAGCTCAACAAACCGGTTAAGACGGTAGTTTAGGTTTAAACTCTGGAGAAGATCAATTTTATTGATCAGTGTACTGGAATACTGGTTCTCAAAATTGGGGTTATAACCGTTTACACCTGCAGCATCACCAAAGTAAACACCATAGTTACCATCCTGATCTTTAAAATCATAATTAGCAAACGGGCGTGTGTTGTTCAGTGCATATAGAATACCACGACCACTCTGCTGATTCAGTGTATTCTTGGTATACACCAACTGTGTTAAACTGGTTAATTTAAGATTCTTAGCCAGTTCAATACCTAACTTGGCAGTCAGGTTGCTACGGGCATAATCACCTAATCCTTTAAAGTTCGAGTTCTGCTTGTTATAAGAGGCAGAAAGGAGGAAATCTACTTTATCTCTACTGCCCGAAATCGTTACCGAATTATTCATTACATATCCTTTCTGGAAGAACATTTTGTAATGATCATAGTACTGCAGGTTCTTATCATAGGCTTTGTTCATAAAACTGGTCACACTTAATGCGCTATACTGTACGTTAGCATCGTATGTACTGTAAACAGGATCAAACAACAATGGCTGACCATTTGCTTTGATCACATTGTTGCTGGCATCAGTTACAAAAGCATGTTTGTCTGCCTTTCTCACATTACCTACATTCAGCAATTCCGTGGTGGTAACACTATTGGCCACATCTATATTCAGTTTACCTGCTTTTGCTTTTTTGGTAAACAGTTGAATAACACCGTTAGCACCCTGGGCACCATACAGCGAAGCTGCAGCTGCACCCTGTACCACCTCTACTCTTTCAATGATATTTACATCGATCGAGTTCAGGTCTGTAGCACCTACCTGCAATCCATCTAACAGAATCATTGGGAAAGTTCCACCCTGAATGGTATTGATACCACGCAAAAGGATATTCAGCGGCTGACCGGGGTTACCATTGGTAGAAGATATCTGCGCACCGGCTACCTGACCCACCAGCTGCTGGCCCACATCGCCCGAAGGCACTTTAGCCTGGTTACCGAGGTTCACTGATTCTACGGCAATACCCAGTTTTTTCTTACTGGTGGCAGCACCCACTCCGGTTACTACCACTTCGCTCAATGAGCGAACATCGGTAACCAGCTGAACCATCAGGTTGGAAGAAGTAGCGGCAATGGTCTTGTTCTCAAAACCCAGGGCAGAAATTACCAGGGTTGCGCCGTTTTTAACTTTGATAGAAAAAGCACCGTCGTTACCGGCACTAACCCCGTTTTTGGAGCCTTTCTCTAAAACAGTGGCTCCAGATACAGGAGACCCTTTGTCGTCTACAACCTTACCGGTTATAGTTGTCTGCGCAAAGCCGACCAAGATGGCCATGGCATATGCACAAACTGTCATTAGCAGTTTTTTTCTCATGTTGTGATTTTTTTGAATGTAACCGTTTGTCAGCCTTTGTGACCACCTAAGTAAAAGAAAAGCTGCGCAAGAACCCGTTTTGTGAGGGCATTTTAATCCTATTTTAATCTTAACACTTTGTTAAAATAAAACATATTTAGGGGTGAAATGGCAAAATTTATCGGTGAAA
This sequence comes from Caulobacter sp. UNC279MFTsu5.1, assembly GCA_943369185.1. Taxonomy (GTDB): domain Bacteria; phylum Bacteroidota; class Bacteroidia; order Chitinophagales; family Chitinophagaceae; genus Sediminibacterium. The sequence continues at coordinate 537,701 of CALRMK020000001.1, forward strand.
TGAAGGTATCGGGGGAATGATTTAGGGTTATTTTACCACTAAAATGATCATAGCAATAGGGCTAGTTTCCATACACAGATCAATTTTTGAATCGCTTTGGAAAATTGATGATTGGAATATTTTTTTTAAAAAAAATACAGTGAAAACAGAAAAATTGAAACATTCAAATTATTTATAATACTATAATAGCCGATTTTATCCTTCCTTTTCCTAAGAATTGCTGTAGAGGAAACAAAAGAAAAAAATACCACTCATATTAAATTAAGATTAATATAATTTCGAGGCATACTTAACCAACTCAGAATCATCTGCTTACTTATTATTGGTCCAGGCAAGATCTGTAGAAAATAACAGAGGGATTATTATAATATATTGATTTACAGTTATTTGTGATTTAAAAAAAACAACTGGCCACTAACTGGCAGGAGCTTTCGGAGAAGGAAATTTTATACACAGCATCAAAAAATAATTTTGGAATCTGCCCCATTATTGTAATTTAGTGCAAGAATTTAATGGGTTAGTAAGTAACGGGGTCAACAGCAATGTTGGCCCTTTTACGTTTTATACAACAAGCCCTTACGGCACCTGTTTCATGATCCCGTAACGACCGTTTTTTTTATTTAGTATCCCGATACCTGCAGTTTCTTTCAGCTTTCTGTTTGCAGCGGGTAACAGATTCTGTAACTCCCTTTACCTTTATCGCATGAGCAAAATCAAAACAGCTTTTTTTTGTAGTAATTGTGGATACGAAAGTGCCAAGTGGATCGGCAAATGTCCGGGTTGCTCGCAATGGAACACTTTTACAGAAGAAGTGCTAGATAAAGGAAACAACAAAGAGGAAAGCTGGGACAATTACAGTGCGGAAAAAAGAAAAACCAAAACGGTGGCGTTGCAGGATGTCATCAGCACCAAAGAAAAAAGGATCATCACAAAAGATACGGAACTGAACCGCGTACTCGGCGGCGGTATCGTGCCCGGAAGTATTATTCTTGTGGCCGGCGAACCCGGTATCGGTAAAAGTACTTTGTTTCTGCAGAATGGTTTACTGATTGATCAGTTACGCATTCTTTATATCAGCGGAGAAGAGAGTGAACAGCAGATAAAAATGCGTGCAGACAGATTAAAAATCGCCAACGATAATTTTTACCTGCTCACGGAAACCGGCACCCAGACTATCTTTCAGGAGATCAAGAAACTGAAACCACAGTTAGTGATCGTTGATTCTATTCAGACATTACAGTCGAACAGTATCGATTCATCTGCCGGCAGTGTTTCGCAGATCAGGGAATGTGCCGCAGAGTTTCAACGTTTTGCCAAAGAAACCAACACCCCTGTTTTTCTGATCGGTCATATTACCAAAGATGGTGCTATTGCCGGACCCAAGATACTCGAACATATGGTAGATACAGTGCTGCAGTTTGAGGGCGATCGTCATTATGCCTACCGCATACTGCGCACGTTGAAAAACCGTTTTGGCAGCACCGCCGAACTCGGCATCTATGAAATGACGGGCGAAGGAATGCGCATCGTTTCCAATCCATCAGAGATCCTGATCGCACAGCGCGAAGAACAGTTAAGCGGCAGTGCCATTGCTGCTACACTGGAAGGTATGCGTCCGCTATTGATTGAAGTGCAGGCACTGGTAACACAAAGTGTGTATGGCACACCGCAAAGAACCGTCAGCGGTTTTGATCTGCGCAGATTACAATTATTACTCGCCGTATTGGAAAAACGCGGTGGTTTCCAGTTCGGGATGAAAGATGTGTTTGTGAATATAGCCGGCGGTATCAAAGTAGAAGACCCATCCATCGATCTGGCCGTGATCTGTGCCCTGCTTTCCTCCTACGAAGACGTTCCGCTACCCGCCCATGTCTGTTTTGCCGGCGAAGTAGGGCTGAACGGCGAGATCCGGGCGGTAAACCGCATCGAACAACGTATTGCCGAAGCCGAAAAACTGGGTTTTGAGAAGATCATCGTATCCCGCTACAACAAAAAAAGTTTCGACCCCAAAGCGTATAAGATACAGGTATTGGCACTAAGCAGGGTGGATGAAGTGTACCAGCAGCTGTTTTAGGTGGTGAGTGGTCAGTAGTGAGTAGGCAGGTACCTCCCAACTTACACTCACTACTCACTACTCACTACTCACTACTCACTACTCACGCCTCACCACTCACCACTCACCACTCACCACTCACGCCTCCCTCCCTTGCGGTAAATACCTAATCTTGCTATGCATTCCCCATCGAACTTTGGGTAATGAACGCATTTGCCAACAAGTATCTTTCTTCCTTACTGCATCTCTTTTATCCGCATACCTGCGAGGGTTGTGGTTCTGATCTGTTGTATGATCACCAGTTTCTCTGTGCCCGTTGTATGCATCAATTGCCGGCAACAGGATTCTTTGCCAAAGCAGGTAATCCGGTAGAAAAAATATTTTATGGAAGGGTACCGGTAAAACAGGCAGCAGCCGCATTTTATTTTACGAAGTCTTCCTTACTGCAACACCTGCTGGTGCAGCTCAAATACAAAAGCAACAAAGAAGCCGGTTATTTTTTAGGGAGGATGATGGGCCATGCTTTGGCCACCTCAGAAAGATTCGCGGCAACAGATGTGCTGGTTCCGCTGCCCTTGCATCCGAAAAAAGAATTTATGCGTGGCTATAACCAGGCGGCCCTGCTTTGCGAAGGCATAGCCGAAGTATGGCCGAAACCCATTTTTGCAAACGCTGTAATCCGGACCCGATTTACCGAAACCCAGACCCACCAGAACCGTCTGAGCAGGTGGCAGAATATGGAAGAAGTATTTGCCATTACCCAACCCGAACTGTTGATCAACAAACAAATCCTGCTGGTAGATGATGTTATCACCACCGGGGCAACCCTGGAAGCCTGCGGAGCGTCTATCCTGGCGGTGCCAGGGGCGGAATTGGGTGTGGCGGCGGCGGGGTATACTTTTTGAAGTCGGGAGTCTGGAGTTAGGAGTCTGGAGTGGGTGGTGACCTTGACTCCCAACTCCTAACTCAATTATTCCCCAACCTTTTCTATATTTAACTGTTCTTAACTAAAACAACCAATCATGAAATACCTGTTAACCATTGCTGCAGCCATTATGTTCAGCGCATTTACCCTGCCGGGCGATCCGAGTATCCACGGCTTTAAAGTAAAATCCATTGAAGGTGGAACCATTGATTTTTCCAAATTCAAGGGCAAAAAGATCTTAGTAGTGAATACCGCTTCCAAATGCGGGTATACGCCTCAGTATGAAGCACTGGAGAAAGTGTACGAAGAGTACAAAGACAAACTGGTGATCGTTGGTTTCCCGGCCAATAATTTTGGCGGACAAGAGCCCGGTGCCGACAGCGAGATCCAGGAATTCTGCAAAGCACGTTTTGGTGTTAAATTTCCTTTGGCCAGTAAAGTGAGTGTGAAAGGTGATGATACCGCTCCCATATACAAATGGCTGACCAGCAAAACACAGAATGGTGTATTGGATGCAGAAATCAAATGGAACTTCAATAAATTCTTGCTGGATGAAAACGGAAAAATGATCGCTTATTTTGAAAGCAAAGTGAAGCCTGATAGCGAGGAAATTCTGAAATTCCTGAAGTAATTCATTCGCGGATTGGCGGATGACGGATTAGCGGATCCTATATTTTTTGAAGGAGAATGTTTGTTAACAAACATTCTCCTTTTTATTTTCCGGAACCTTTACTTTTGACGCCGGATTAATCCGTAATTCGTAATCCGCTAATTCATCATGCTCTTCAAAGATGTCATAGGACAAAAAGCAGTAAAACAACACCTGGCAGAAATGGTAGAACAGAACCGTTTGAGCCATGCTTTGCTGTTTCTGGGCAAAGAGGGAAGCGGTGTATTGCCCCTGGCATTGGCTTTTGCGCAATACATTGTTTCGCTGCCGCAACCTGCACCAGTGGTAGAAGATCTTTTTGGCGGTATGACGGCACTGGAACCTACACCCAGCTATATTCACCCGGATCATATTGCGGAACAGGCTGCTTTTCAACGGGCAGAACAACTGATTCACCCTGATCTTCATTTTACCTACCCGGTAATACCCAGAAAAGCGGGCGATAAACCCCTTAGCTCGGATTATATAGCTGAGTGGCGGGAATTTGTAAAGAACTATCCATACGGTAATGTGTACGATTGGCTGCAGTTTATTGGTGCCGAAAACAAACAGGGAAATATCACCGCCGAAGAGTGTAACGAGATTAACCGGCAACTGAGTCTGAAAAGTTTTGAGAGCGAATACAAAGTATTACTGCTCTGGATGCCCGAATACCTGGGCAAAGAGGGAAACAAACTGCTGAAACTGATAGAAGAACCTCCGCCCAATACCTTATTTATACTGGTAGCCGAAAATGACGAACAGATCCTGCCTACCATTTTGAGCAGGTGCCAGCTGGTGAAGATTCCCATGCCGGAAAACAGTGAGATAGAGCAGGCCCTGGTAGAAAGGGCCAAACTGGCCCCGGATACCGCCCGCCAGATAGCCGGTATCTGCGAAGGCAATTACCGGGAAGCCCTGCAACTGATACAGCATGCCGATCAGGACTGGCAGAGCCTGCTGCGCGACTGGCTGAATGCCACCCTGAAAGGAGGCCCCATGGCCCAGGTAAAATTTACCGAAGAAGTGGCCAAACTAGGCCGGGAGAAGCAGAAACAGTTTCTCCGTTATTTTAACCACCTGCTGGAACAGAGCATCCGGATCAAGGTTTTGGGGGCAGATCGGGTGTTTTTGGGGGAAAATGAGAAGGATTTTGCCCAAAGACTGAATAAAATAGCTTCTGTAAGCCAGCAACAGGCCATTATTGAGGAGCTGGACCGGGCCGCCTATTATGTAGAAAGGAACGCCAACGCCAAAATGCTGTTCCAGGCCCTGACCATTAAACTGTACCATATCATTCAGAACAAAACCCTAATTTTGATGAACTAGGCTTTGGGTGCCGATGTTGGATGGCGGCTGCCGGAAAACAGAAGCTCTCTGAGCAGTGAGAGGGATTTGTGTGGGTTTGTGTAAGTTATCGGCTGCTGTATGACATGCTGATACATACACGTTGCACTGTTTTACGCTTATCAATATATTTTGAAGGCAGATGCGGAGAATCACTTGTGTACCGGTCGTGGCCGATTAGCGCCCCGGACCCTGAAGTGAGTGACACAACCGAAGCATCATAGCAGTACTATAGCCCGCCCCATTATTCCCTCTGTTTTATTAACTAATTTTTTATCTGATAAGATATGGGCTGTGGATCATGTAGTTCCTCCAAAGACGGGGGTAAACCGGGGGGATGTAAAAGCAACGGCGGTTGCAGCACAGGCGGCTGTAACCGGTTAAACGTGCACGATTGGTTGTTGAACCTTCCTTTCAGCGACCCCGAAAGTACCTGTAAAGTGATTGAAGTAAGTTTTAAACAGGGAAGCCGCAAAGAATTTTACCGCAATACCACCCTGCAATATTTCGACAAAGGCGATTATGTAACCGTAGAAGGCGTAAGCGGTTTTGATGTAGGCGAAGTGAGCCTGACCGGCGAACTGGTGCGCCTGCAGATGAAGAAAAAAGGCGTAGATGAGTTTGGCGCCGAGATGAAAAAAATTCTCCGTCGCAGTTCGGAAAGAGATATTGAAACCTTCCATATCAGCAAAGGACGTGAGAAAGAGATCCTGGCCCGTAGCCGCGCCATTGCCCGACAGCTGAACGTGAACATGAAGCTGAGTGAAGTGGAGATCCAGGCAGATGGTAAAAAAGGTACTTTCTTTTATACCGCCGATGACCGGGTGGATTTCAGGGAACTGATCAAAGTATATGCCGGCGATTTTAAAGTGAAGGTAGAAATGCGCCAGATCGGTATCCGCCAGGAAGCCGCCAAAGTGGGTGGTATTGGCAGTTGCGGCCGCGAACTCTGCTGCAGCACCTGGCTGAACGATTTTAAAAGCGTGAACACTACCGCCGCCCGTTACCAGAACCTGTCTATTAACCAGACCAAACTCAGCGGTCAGTGCGGCCGGTTAAAATGCTGCCTGAACTATGAGCTGGATACTTACCTGGATGCTTTACAGCAGTTTCCGGATTATGCAGAAACACTGGATACAGCCATGGGTACGGCTCACCTGATCAAAAAAGATATTTTCAAGAACCTGATGTGGTATGTGTTGCCCAATAACACCAAACATTACCCGTTAACCATACAGCGTGTTAAAGAGATCAAACGACTGAACCGCGAGGGACAGAAAGTAGACGAACTGCAGCCGGTAGAAATTGTGAGCAGCAAACAAAGAGAAGAAAATGAACCGGCAGCTTTTGTTGATCTGGTAGGCCAGATCAGTTTAAAAACACTGGAGAAAAATGACCGCCGCAGAAGAGACCAGGAACGTGGCAGCCGTGGTGGACAGCCACAAGGCGGACAACAAGGCGGAAGAAACCAGGGACCAAGACAACAAGGTGGTCAACAGCAAGGACAACAGGGCCAGAGAAACCAGGGGCCCAGAGAAACCGGACAACAAGGCCAAAGACCGCAAGGACCCAGACCACCACAACAAAACCGTGGACCGCAACAAGGCGGACAACAACAAGGACCGAGACAACAGGGACCGAGAGAACCTGGTCAGCAAGGAGGTCAAAGACCACAGGGACCCAGACCGCCACAACAGAACCGCGGACAACAAGGTCCACGAAACCAGGGACCGAGACAACAGGGACCCCGGCCACCGCAGGGACCACCGAGAGAGGAACCACCGAAAGAGAGTTAATACTAAAAACGCTACCCATGGGTAGCGTTTTTTTATTGCAGCCAATTTCAATAAAAGAAAAACAAAGAAAAAGAGTGAAAGAAGTTTTCTTTTTAAATCTCTTTTTCTCCGTTCTTCTCTTATTGAAACTTAGAGTTTATCCATTTCCGCAGCCGTAAACTCCATCAGTGTTTTGATGTGAGCGGGAGACAGGTCAAATTTCAATCCAGCAGCTTTGTATAATTCGGGTAATGTTTTGGTACCACCCAGACTCAATGCATGAATATAATTCTGCAAAGCCTGTTGCGGGTTTTGCTGGTACTGCATCCACATACCAATGGCACCTAACTGGGCTATGCCGTATTCGATATAATAGAAAGGCACTTCGAAGAGGTGTAACTGGCGCTGCCAGCTGATTTCGCGGAACATATCCAGACTAGTGTAATCGATACTCTTGGTAGAGAACTCATTCAGGATTTTCATCCACGTTGTTGTTCTCTCTTCAATAGTATGTTGGGGATTTTCGTATACCCAATGCTGAAACTTATCGATGATAGCGATCCATGGGAAGATGGTAATGGTTCTTTCGAGCTGGTGTTCTTTGGCGCGTTGGAGGTCTTCTTTGTTATCGAAGAAAGCTTCCCAATGATTCATACTGAAGAGTTCCATGGCCATACTGGCCACTTCCGCAATTTCCATCGGGTATTCTTTGAAAGCACTCAGTTCCAGTTCGTGTGCGAGAAAGGAATGAATGGCGTGGCCACCTTCGTGCACCATGGTGGTAACATCGCTCATCTGTCCGGCAGCGTTCATGAAAATAAACGGTGCTCCACTCTCAGACAGCGGACAGTTATAACCACCCGGTGCTTTGCCTTTGCGGCTTTCGAGGTCGAAATGTTTCAGCTCGTTCATCTTACGCAGGCAATCAGCGAAGAAGGGATTGAGTTCTTCGAAACACTTCACAGATTTTTCGTAGAGATCGTTTCCGTTGGTAAAAGGCTTCAGCGGTTCAATGCCTTCGGGTTCGGCTTCTGTATCCCATGGGCGCAGGGTATCCAGTCTGAGTTTCGCTTTTTTCTTCTGGTAAATTTTTTCAATCAGTGGCAGCACATGCAGTTTTACTGCTTCGTGAAACTGGTAACAGTCTTCTTTGGTATAATCGAAACGCCCCAGTTCTACAAACTTATAATCGCGGTAATTGGCGAAGCCGGCATTTTTGGCCACTTCATCTCTTTTATGAACGAGTTGTGTATAGAGATCGTGCATGGCTTGTTGATCCTGCAGTCTGCGTTCCTGGATTTTGCGGTACACTTCTTCGCGCAGTTTTCTGTCGTGACTCTCCAGAAATTTAGCCGCCTGTTGCAGGGTGTATTCCTGTCCGTTCACTTCTACTGTCATTTTACCGGCAATGGCACCGTATTGCTGCTGCATCACACTCAGTTCTGCCTGTAATGGAATATTGGCTTCGCGGAACAGGTCGATATTCTTTTTAACGCTGCGCAGATAAGTGAAATATTTCTGCTGATCGAGTTCCTGGGTAAAAGGGCAATCCACGAGTTTGCGGTTCAGCAAATCGGCATAGGGTTGCAGTTTGGGCTGGATCTCCATGCAGAAATAGGTGAAAGCCTCTTCCAGTGTTTTATCGGTTGTATCGCAGGTCATTTTGATCTGGCGCCAGCAGGCATCTTCGCTTACCACGGCTTCGATCTCACTCATATCTTTCAGCCATTTCTCCAGGTCAGTCCGGGAATCCAGCTTTCTGTCTGATAGGTCCTTAAAAAAAGGTTCCAGGGAGGCCCAATCCGTAACCACAAAATCTTTCGGAACAAAATGGCGTTCCATTTTCCTGATATCCGCACTCAATGTCATATTTACTCGGTTTAGAGGGGCAAATTTACGCTAAGGGGCTAACTTTTGGAAAGTTTTAAAACTTTCCAAAAGTTACAGGAGAGTGGTATTTTTGCTCCCTTTAGTAAACAAAGATTGGCAGTGGCGGATATCATACAGTTATTACCGGATAATATAGCGAACCAGATAGCGGCGGGAGAAGTGATTCAGCGGCCGGCCAGTGCCGTGAAGGAATTACTGGAGAATGCCGCCGATGCAGGCGCTACAGAGATCCGTCTGTTTGTAACCGATGCAGGTAAGGCCCTGATACAGGTGATCGATAATGGCCGGGGCATGAGCGAAACAGATGCCCGTATGGCTTTTGAGCGGCATGCTACCAGCAAGATCCGGAATATTGAAGACCTGTTCCGTATCAAAACCATGGGCTTCCGCGGTGAAGCGCTGGCTTCGATTGCTGCGGTATCACAGGTAGAAGTAAAAACCAAAAGAGCCGAAGATGAACTGGGCACTTACCTCGAAATAGAGAACAGCCAGGTGGTAAAACAGGAACCCTGTGCCTGCGCTACGGGAACCAGCATCAGCATGAAGAACCTGTTCTTTAATGTACCTGCCAGAAGAAATTTTTTAAAGAGCAATGCAGCCGAGATGCGGCATATGGTGGACGAGTTTACCCGGGTGGCCATGGCATTCCCGACCATCTTTTTCTCACTCACCAGTAACGGGCAGGAAGTATTTCACCTGGAAGCGGGCAGTTTAAAGCAAAGGATCGTTCAGATCCTCGGGAATGCATACAATGCCAAGCTGGTAAGTGTAAATGAAGAGACGGATTACATGAATATCTATGGTTTTGTAGGCAAACCGGAAACGGCCCGCAAAACCAGGGGTGATCAGTATTTTTTTGTGAACAACCGCTTCATCAAAAGTGCTTACCTGAACCATGCGGTGAACAGTGCTTTTGATGAGATGATTGCCAAAGACAGTTTTCCGAGTTATGTTTTATATATCGACCTTGATCCTTCTCAGATTGATATCAATGTACACCCCACCAAACAGGAGATCAAGTTTGAGGATGAAAAGATCATTTATGCTTTTGTACAGGCCGCAGTAAAACATGCACTGGCGCAGTTCAGTATTGCACCTTCGCTTGATTTCACCTTGAATGCAGAGATCCAGGGACTGGATGCCGTAAGCAAACCTTTTACGACAGATAAAAAAGATGCAGCTTCTTCTTCCAACCTGTTCAAAACCTTTACCCAGAAAAACCAGGCTCATTTTATAGAGAAGAGTTCACCCACAGAAAAAAGTGAGTTAAAGCATTGGAAAGAATTCTTCTCCCCGGCGGATGCTGAACGCCCAACGCCCAACGCAGAACGCAGCCTACCACAACAACTCCAAACTCCAAACTCCAAACTCCAAACTGGTTTACACGTACTGCCCGACACTCCTTTACTGCAACTGCATAACACCTATATCATCGCCTCCACCAACAGCGGTTTTTTACTGGTGCACCAGCAGCTGGCACATGAGCGGATCTTATATGAACGTTACGGACTGGCGGCACATGGTCAGCAGATGGCCACGCAGCAAAGCCTGTTTCCGGTAACACTGGATGTGGCTGGTTCGGATGCGGCATTGTTAACCGAGTTGCTTCCTGATCTACTGGCGATCGGTTACCAGGTAGAACCGTTTGGCAACAATAGTTTTGTAATACAAGGTATACCTGCAGATATTTTACCGGGCAATGAAAAACATTCGATCGAATTGCTGATAGAACAGTTCAAACATTTCAGCAGCGATATCAAGTTCAGCAAACGCGAGAAACTGGTTCGTTGTATGGCCAGGCAGCAGGCCATTAAAGCAGGTCAATCCTTAACACAGAAAGAAATGCTGGTACTGGTAGAAGAACTGTTTACCTGCAGCAGCCCGAATGTAACGCCCACCGGAAGCCCCACGTATTTAGAGTTTAAGGAAGACTATCTGGATAAGATGTTCGGCCGTTAACAGCTTTACCACTTTACCCCACCGCCCTGCGGGTACCTCCCCTTTCGCAAGGGGGAGAAAGTACTGATTAATATTTTTCGATGATGGCGGTTAAAAATTTCTCGATGCCCTTCCGGATATTGGCGGCGGATGCCTGGTGGGCATTGACCATGAAGGAGAAGATCAGTTGTTTGCCCTTTCGGGTGATGATATAACCGCTCAACGCTACATGGTTACTGAGAGTGCCGGTTTTGGCATAGATCCGTCCTTCGTAGTTTTTATACAGTCCACCCAATGTGCCCGTTCCACCGGTGGGTAAGATGGTTTTGATACGCTCCCAGTTAAATTCATTCTTCATTTGGGTGAGCACCCATACAAAGTCCTGCGGTGTAAAGAGGTTGTAACGGCTAAGGCCGCTGCCATCTACCCATTTGGGTTTTTGGGGCAGGTCTTTCAAGTCTGTTTTCAGAAGCGTATCGATGATCTTGGCCGTATTCATCATGGCTAATTTTTCATTACCCACCATCAGCAGGGTTTGTTCGGCAAAGAAATTATCGCTGCGGTGCATCATGATCTTGAGCAGTGAATCGGTGGGTTGTGAATAGACTTTCACTACATCCGGCCAGCGGTCAATTTTAAAATGTACGGGTTCAATAGTTGTTTTCAATGTATCAGTAAGTAACTGTACCAACAAAGTTTTATCTGCCGTGTACATAGGAATATCTGACCCGTTGAATTTATTGGCCGATGCCCTTAGGGTAAACTGATTAGCTGCAAAATCCCTTCTCACCGTAAAATTACCCTTGGCCGTAACAGCAGTTTCTTCGAACTGTTTCTGAAAATACGCAGGCATGGCTTTGAAAGAGCCGGTATTGGTGAAGTGTACTACGTTTCCATATACAGGCATCATACTTCTTTCTGCCATATAATCACTATTATAATCATCCCAGGCCCAACCGGCTCCGAGGGCATTATCTTTCCAGTTTTCATCTGTGAGCAAAATCTTTTTCTGCTTTTTCAGAAAATCGAATACGGGCTGGTTCTTGAAATCAGGATGCAGGAAACTGGCATCCCCATTGGCTTCTACTTCGATGGTGCCATTGCCTTTGTCAACATAACGAATCCCCACCAAACTATCGCCCAGGTATTTCATCCCTGCATAACAGGAGAACAATTTGGTGTTACTCGCAGGCACAAAAAATTTATCGGCCTGGTAATTATAGAGGTATTGCTGTGTTGCCGGATCATACAAGCTGATACCCACATGGGCCGGTGTAAAATCTGCATTGGAAAAGATCTCTTTTTTAGCTTCTCTTGCAATCTGCTTGGGCAGGCTGCAAGAGACGAACAATACAGCAGACAGGCTGAAATATAAAACAAAAATCGATTTTCTCATATATGTTGATTCTGGAACTGTAAGTTAGCCCATTCATCAATTTATACCATCGCGAAGCGACGGATTTCTTATATTAATGTCCGCTAAAAACTGATACTATATGAACACACATTACAGTTCCCGCTTAGTGGCGGGATGTCTGCTACTGGTAAGCGCTGCCTCAATAGCCAATGATGCCACGCCCTTACCAAAAGAAAAGATGAAATACATCAACAAGGCCAATATGGACCTGAAAGTAAAACCGGGTGTTAACTTTTACCAATATGCCAATGGTAACTGGGTAAAAAACAACCCGGTACCTGCTTCCAAAACACGTTGGGGTAGTTTTGATGAGTTAAGAGAAGAAAGTTCCAAACGCTTACAAAGCCTCCTGGAAGATGCTGCCAAAAATACCGGCCGTAACCGTAAAACGCAGGTGATCGGTGATTTTTATGCAAGTGGGATGGATAGTGTTGCCATAGATGCCAAAGGTTACCAACCCATTAAAGCGGACCTCGACAGGCTGAATACCGTAAATGGTGCCGCCGATGTGTTACGGGAAATAGTGAATCTTCGGATTAACGGAGCGGGTGGTGCCTTGTTCAATCTGAATGTAGGACCTGACAGAAAAAATGTGATGAAGTATATCCCCTCAGTGAACCAGGGCGGCACCAGTTTGCCAGACCGTGATTATTATCTGAAAGAAGATGCCCGTAGTACTACTATCCGTAATGCCTACAAAAAACACCTCCAAAAAATGTTTTCGCTGGTGGGTGAGGATGCAGCCACAGCGGCAGCCAGCAGTGCAGCAGTACTGAAAATAGAAACTGCTTTGGCAGAGGCGCAAATGAGTAGAATTCAAATGCGTAATCCCAATGCAACTTATAACAAATTTGCAGTGGCCGATATGACAGCCAGCACTCCTAATATTGACTGGGCCAGTATGCTGAAAGAATCTAAAATACTGGGTGCAGATAGTTTACTGGTAAGTAATCCGGCGTTTATGAAGAAAGTAAACGAGATGTTGGTAAGCATTCCCGCCAGTGAATGGAGAAGTTATCTGCGTTGGAACCTGATCAAATCTGCCGCCCCCTATCTGAGCAGTGATTTTGTAAAAGCCGATTTTGAATTTACCAGTGTTCAAACGGGCCAGAAAGTACCTACACCCCGCTGGCAGCGAATGAGTGCTTTGATTGATCGGATGCTGGGTGATATGGTGGGAGAACTGTATGTTGAGAAATATTTTAAGCCGGAAGCCAAAGAATATATGGTAAAACTGGTAGACAATTTACAAGCCACTTTCGCAGAACGCATTAAACGCCTTGACTGGATGAGTGAGGAAACCAAGACCAGGGCTTTGGAAAAACTGAATGCGATCGCCAAAAAAATTGCTTACCCCGATACCTGGCGGGAATATGCAGGCATTACCGCTTCAAAAGACAATTTTTATGCGAATGTTCGCAGTGCCAGTGCCTGGCTTTATGAATACAATGTTGGCCGCATGGGTAAACCGGTGAATCGCAAGGAAATGGGAATGACGCCTCCTACCATTAACGCTTCGTATAATCCGTCCAGCAACGATATTACTTTCCCCGCAGGTATACTGCAATTTCCGTTCTTTGATTTTGGAGCAGATGATGCAGTGAATTATGGAGGTATTGCCGCAGTGATCGGGCATGAAATAACCCATGGTTTTGATGATCAGGGAAGGCAGTTTGATGCAGTTGGTAATTTAAAAGACTGGTGGTCTAAACCCGATGCCGACAAATTCAAATCAAAAGCCAACGAAGTAGTAGCACAGTATAATGCATTAACTGTGCTGGATACGATACACGTAAAAGGAGAATTAACCCTGGGTGAAAACCTTGCTGATCTGGGTGGGCTGAGTATGGCCTATGAGGCTTTTACCAAAACAGAACAGTTTAAAAAGGGGAAAAAAATAGACGGCTTTACCCCACAGCAGCGGTTCTTTCTGAGTTGGGCACAGATCTGGAGAAACAACACTTTACCCGAAACTTCGGCACAGCTGATCCTTACCGATCCACATTCGCCAGGGGTACACAGGGCCAATGCTCCATTAACCAATATTGATGCCTGGTATGAAGCCTTTCAAATCAAAGAAAGCGACCCCATGTTTAAACCAGCCGACAAACGAACCAGGATCTGGTAATATTTCCTCTTGACAAAAAAAGCGGTTCACAAAAATGAACCGCTTTTTTTATCTGGTATTAGTTCTAAAAATCTGTACTAACTTCTTTCCACTGCACGCATCCATCTTTCGGGGATATCGTTTCTACTGGCCGTTAGGTAATCATGGTAACTGCAGGCTGCATATTTACCATCGTGCAGCTGCATCCACCAGCGGCCGGTTCTTTTACTGCGGAGAAAAGCTGTTTCCACTTCGCCGAAGGCAATAGTGAACTCATCAAACTCATTCCGGTTATCGAGCGATGCTTCCTGTTTCCCTTTGTTGATACCATCCATTACATACCATAACATGTGAGATATCTGTTTGGCGGTAAGTTGGTGCTGGTCCTGTTCCGGAATATACCCATAGATGCCAATACTGGTGCAGGTATTGCTCATACCGGCATACTGCAGTAAGGTACAGGCTTCTTCTCCGTTAAAACCATTCGGTGTAACATGATTGGCCGGCGCATGGGCATTTTGTATGGCGGCAATATCGAAACTGAATAACTCACTGTTGCGGATAGGCGGTTCCATTTCTTCAATGGCTTCTTTCACTTTACCCACGCGGTAACAATCGAACCCGAGTTTATCAATGGTTTCCAGCATCTGCGGATGCATGAAATAACTCTGGAAACCGATATGCGTATAATGTTTGAGGTGATTGGGCACACCGGTAAATAATTCTACCAGAAAATTATCGGCAGAAAGCACACTGTCCATATCCAGATCAATGCGGGAGTCAACACAAACCGCGTCAATGATCTTATTCATGGCTCCGTAGGCCTGGTACTGACCGAATGTATTATCATGCGAACCACCGATGATGACTACTTTTTTCCCCAGTTCTATTAATTCCTGTACCACGGTGCGTAAAGCTGCGTAACTATCCTGTAGTGTGGCACCGCATTTTACATTTCCCAGATCAGCCACCTGTACTTCGGTATGCCAGTGATACAATTTGTAGAATTCAGACCGGATCGCATCCGGAGAGCCAGTATTGGTGAACTGTACACCTGCACCCCGCATTTCGCCACAACCTACCAGTACCATATCGGCCCCTGAGATATCGGGAAATGCCTCATCGTATACAGCAATATGTTTACCAAGTTGTGTGTCTTTGAACCCTTCGTCGTTGGAAAGCTGCGCCAGATTCACAGGCTCCAGAAAATCTATTAAAGTTTGTACCAACATGTCAGCATTGTTTGCAAACATCTAACGCAGATACGCGCTGATTATTGTTGCGGCAGCTCTATTTTCATCCATGAATCCGGGAGCACTGAGCGGCTTAAAAGCTGTTTGCGTTAATTACCTGACTTATCTCCCTATTCTTTTCTCAGCGAAAACTCCTTGTCCTCTGCGGCTCTGCGGTGAGTGTAAGCTCTATCTAACCGCAGAGCCGCAGAGAAGCGGAGTTTCGCAGAGGGATGAACAGTTTATTCAACCAACTTCCTAATCTGTATACTTATAACCCACCCCCCTTACAGAATGGAAATAACGGGGGTTTCTGCTGTCTTGCTCAAAATATTTCCGGAAACTGAGGATGAAATTATCGATGGTACGTGTAGTAGGATACACATTATAACCCCATACCACTTGCAGGATCTTTTCGCGGGTTACTACATCGCCTTTATTCTCAATGAGCAATTTGAGCAGCATGGCTTCTTTTTTACTGAGTTCTACCTGCTGGCCATTCCAGGTAATGGCATCCTGGGCTTTAAAATCAATGCGGTTATCGCCGAATTCATACACATCACCCACGGTTTCCTTTATCTGCATCTTCTTGCTCTTGTCTATCAGCTTATCCACCCGCAACAATAACTCTTCCAGGTTAAAAGGTTTGGTGAGGTAATCATCGGCCCCCTTTTTAAGTCCGAGTACCCGGTCGGCCCCGGAATTCTTCGCACTCAGCATAAGAATAGGCACGTCGTTATTGTTTACCCGAACCGATTCGGTTACACTGATCCCATCTATTTCCGGAATCATGATATCCATAATGATCAGGTCAAAATATTCACTGCTGATCTTTGCCAGTGCTTCGTTACCGTTAAAAGCCGAAACCACTTCATACCCTTCCATTTCCAGGTTCAGCTTTAATGCCTCGTGAAGGTTCTCTTCATCCTCTACCAACAATATCGTTGCTTTTGACTCTTTCATGCTAATGGAAATATAACTGTAAAACTACTGCCAACAGGGGTATTATCTGTCACAGAAATGTAGCCTTTGTGGCTTTCGGCAATCTTACGGCAAAGATAGAGCCCTAAACCGGTTCCCTTGGTCTTGCGGGTATTCTCATCACCGGCGCGGTAGAACTTCTCAAATATTTTCTTTTTTTCCTGATCAGCAATACCCATACCCTCATCGCTTACCGTTAACCTGACCTCATTCCCGGACGTGGCTAATGAGATGGTTACCGGTTTGTCTTTGGGCGAATATTTCAGCGCATTCTCCAGCAGGTTATTCACCAGCATCTGCAGTAAAAGCGGCTCACCGGTTACATAAATCCCGGCAGCAATGGCTTCATTTACCTGCCTTTGGGGGAAACGGGTCTTGCAATCATCTACACAGCCACCTGCCAGATCTGAGAAATTGATCTCTTCCTCGCCTTTCAGGTACTGACCGGCATCCAGTTGTGAAGCCAGTAATATATTATTGCAGAGACTATTCAGGCGGTTGGCTTCCTGCAGGGTATTGCTGATGAGTTTCTGCTGTTTGTCTTCGTCCAGTTTTCGCTTCTGCAGGGTTTCCAGATTCAGTTGTGTAACAGCGATGGGAGTTTTGAGTTCATGTGTGATCGCCATCATGAAATTCTGTTGCTGCTGCGATAATTTCAGCTGTTTACGGGTGGCCCGGTATACAAATACCGCTCCCAGGAGGATCAATGCCAGGAAGGTGATTCCCTCGCCTGCATACTGAGCCGTTTTTCTTTGCTGTGCTTCTGTGATCCGCTTGTATTTGATATCGTATGAGGCATCGTCTTTAATAAGTTCGCTCAAACGGATCTGGGTAATATCCCGATTTTGTTTTTCCAGTGCAATAAACCACCATACCAGGGCTGCCACCATATAGGTCAGTAATACCCAGTACACCAGGGACACAATCACCAGTCGCTGCGGTATCACCGTCTTTTTCATGGTTTCACTTTTTCTACCCGGATACCGGCATTCATTACATACTGAAGCGGTTCTTCGCGCATATGCTGTTGCAGGATAAAGGTGTAATTGCCCTTTTTCAGTTTCACGGGTAAACGGGTTACCCGCGAGCGATGGTCGAACACATCATCCATACCGGTTCCGAGCCAGCCTTTTTTGTTATCGGCGAGGCTGATATTGACCAGTTGGGTCCGGGCCGTATCGCCGGGGGCCTGTGTGGTAATGTTGAGCCAGAGGTTGTTGAAATGATAGGCATCTTCATGGCGGAAGATCACAGAAATATGATAGGCCACCGTGGTATCTTCTATGGCAAAAGTAAAGCTGGGTTTGTTGCTGGCCGACCACTGGTGATCGGGGAAGAAAACATTTTTCTCAAATACATCAAGCGTTTGGCAGGAGTTGAAGGATACTGCTACCAATAAAAAACCTAGGATCTGTTTCACAAAGCTGATTTTTACAAAGATAGAGAAAGCTGTTAGCTGCGTAATTGGAGCAGGCCTTTTTTGCCACAGATTTCACAATTCACTATTATAGAAAGAACCGCGATCGCTTACAATACATTCAGGATCTGTTCCTTCGCCTTCTCCAGTTCATCCTTCATCAGGATCACACATTTCTGAATGGCAGAATCGTAGGCTTTAGAACCGGTGGTATTGATCTCCCGGCCAAATTCCTGCAGAATAAAGGAAAGTTTTTTGCCCTTACTGGGTTCTTTTTCGGCCAGTATGGATCTGAAATAATCACAATGGTTATTTAAACGAACCTGTTCTTCGCTGATATCAATCTTCTCTATATAATAGATCAGTTCCTGCTCCAGACGGTTGGCATCGTAGTTTTCCTTACCCACATTCTCTTCCAGTACTTTTACCAGCCCTTCTTTGATCTTGGTTCTGCGAAATGGCTCCAGTTTTTCGATCTCTTTTTGCTGGGCTTCAATATTGTTGATGCGTACCAATAGGTCTGCTTCAATCGATTTTCCCTCATCCATCCGGTGATCATTCAGGTGTTGTATCGCTTCTTTGAGGATATTGGCAAAAAATTTCCACTCCTCATCTGTCAGCATTTCTGTGGAGGGCGTGATCACATCCGGCAATTTCAGGATGGTACTCAGTATATCGCCTGTTTGCAGGTGCAACTCATTTGCCAGCTGTGCTACAGGTTCAAAATAAGCTTTGGCCAGATCGGTGTTGATAGACACCGGTTTGCTGGCGCCATTCTGTTTAATGCTGATATTACACTCTACGCTGCCACGCTGCAATCCCTCGTTCAACATGCTCCTTACTTCAAATTCAAAGGGTTTGAGTAGTGCGGGGATATTCAAACGCAGGTCAAATTGTTTGCCATTCAGTGAGCGTACTTCTACCAGATAGGTTTTATCTGCCAGTGTTTGTTCTGCTCTTCCGTAACCTGTCATTGAGTGTAACATAGCTGCTTCGTTATTTGGTAAAAGTAACCCAACAGAGGGAGAATAGCTAAAAAGATGTAGGGGCCTGAATAGCTTTGCTTACGAGAGCAACAGGCACTGATGATCACTGTTTTAGAAATCGATCCCAACCCATTTGCGTTTATTCTTCTCGTATTTTTCAAAGTTGAACTTGTATAGTTTTCCGGGTCTGTGCGGTACATCCTGCTCCATTTCGTTGATATCGATCAACAGATCCATAGAGGCAAATTTCTTTCTGAAATTCCTCCTGTCGAGCGAAACGCCCAGAATAGCTTCATACAGGTTCTGCAACTCACGCAAAGAGAATTTATCCGGTAGCAGGTTAAAACCAAGGGGGTGTTCCTGTATCCTTTTCTGTAACCAGGCATAACAGGCATCTACAATTTCCATGTGGTCAAAAGCCATTTCTTTCAATGTAGCAACCGTATGCCAGTGCAGGTCATTATCATGGATCTTTAATTCATGGTGATTGATATTCAGCAGCGAACAATAAGCCACCGTAATTACCCTGCCACCGGGGTGTCTGCCGGGCGAGCCAAAGGTTCGTACCTGGTCAAGAAACACATCATTCATTCCGGTTCGCTCTTTCAATACCCGATAGGCCGCATCATCCAGCTCTTCTTTATCTTTTACAAAATCTCCCAGCAGCGATAAACGCCCGTTAAACATTTCCAGATCACTTTTGATCAGCAGCACTTTCAGTTTGTTCTCTTCAAATCCAAAGATCACACAGTCTACCGTTACCGGTACTTTGGGATACGATTGTACCAGTTCTGCAGCATCTTTTACCTGTAAATCATCCTGGTCAAGCGTTCCGGCATTCTTTTTCATCATGGCAAATCATTAAAAAAATAACAGGGAGTAGTCCCTGTTTTCATGGGCAACAAGATACAAAGTTTAGGAATTGGGCACACAATTTTACAGCCGTTTTCTCATTACTCCCACCGGCGGCTTACCTTTATTCACCAATCAGGGTCTATGTATAACAAAGAACAGGTTCAGGCATTACAAAAGCAGTCGCAGGATTTCCTTGCCGGTGATACAGATACGGTCTCAACGGCCGGGTTGGCCGCTTTGAGAGAGGTTCTCCGCTTTCATGAATACCGTTATTATGTGCAGAATGAGCCGCTTTTATCGGATTATGAGTACGACCGCCTGTACCAGTTACTCCAGCGTACCGAAAAAATACACCCAGAACTGATTACCCCCGACTCTCCCACCCAGCGGGTGGGCAGCAGCCTGAACCAGCAGTTTGTAACGGTACAGCACCTCGTGCCCATGCTGAGCCTGGATAACAGTTACAATGCGGAAGACCTGACTGATTTTGACAGGAAAGCCCGGGAGCTAAGCGGACTGGAAGCCATCACTTACTGCATAGAACCCAAATTTGACGGGGCCAGTATTTCGCTGATCTACGAGAACGACCAGCTGGTACGAGCCGCCACCAGGGGTGATGGGGTGGAGGGAGAAGATATCACCACCAATATCAAACAGATCCGCTCCATTCCTTTATCTGCCGCTTTTTCCCGATATGGGATCCGCCAGGTAGAGATCAGGGGCGAGATCATCATGAGTAAACAGTCGTTTGCCAAATACAACGAATTACTGGTATCCCAGAACCTGTCGCCCCTGGCCAATCCCAGAAATGCCGCTTCGGGAAGTTTACGAATGAAAGACCCGAAAGAAGTGGCCGAAAGAAACCTGGACGCTTTCTTATACCATATCAGTTATTTTATCAGAGACGGGATCCCTGCCGGTAATGATCCGCTGGCCAGCCATGCAGGATCGCTGAAACTTTTATGGGACCTGGGTTTCCGCTCGCCCGAAAAAGAGAAAAGGGTAGTAACAGGTATTCAACCTGTGATTGATTATTGTCTCGATTTTGAAACCGGCCGCGATAACCTGCCCTATGAGATTGATGGTATGGTGGTAAAAGTGGACGATACGGTTTTGCAGGAGAAACTGGGCATGACATCGCACCATCCCCGCTGGGCCATTGCGTTTAAATTCAAGGCCAGACAGGCCACTACCAAATTAAGAGGTGTAGAATTTCAGGTGGGAAGAACCGGCGCAGTAACACCGGTGGCCAAACTGGATCCTGTATACCTCGGAGGAGTTACCGTATCCAGCATATCTGTGCATAACGAAGAATATATCCGGGAAAAAGACCTTAAGATCGGTGATAGTGTACTGATAGAAAGAGCCGGAGACGTGATCCCGCAGATCGTAAAATCATTGCCGGAGTTGCGGGATGGAACTGAAGAAGCCATTCAGTTTCCCAAACAATGCCCTGTTTGCAAAAGTGAATTATACAAGGAAGAGACCGAAGCCGTTTGGCGTTGCATCAACATCGAATGTGAAGCGCAGGTGGTGGAGAAGATGATCCATTTTGTGAGCAAAGATGCCATGGATATCAAAAGTTTTGGCGAAGCCAATGTGCGCAAATTCTATGAGCTGGGATTACTGAAAGATATTCCGGGTATCTACAATCTGGACTATAACCGGATCGGCGAACTGGAAGGTTTTGGTAAAAAAAGTTTAGACAACCTGAAAGCAGCCATCGAAGCCTCCAAACAACAGCCACTGCACCGCTTGATTTATGCATTGGGCATCCGTTTTGTAGGGGAAACCACCGCCAAAACCCTGGCCAATGCGGTAGAGAATGTGTTTGAATTTACAACCAAATCAGAAGAGGAACTGTTACAATTGGAAGACGTGGGCGTAAAAGTAGCCAAAAGTATTCACCAGTTTTTCAGCAACGAACAGAATATAGACATGTTGCACCAGCTGGGGCAACTGGGCCTGCAGATGAAAAACGAAAAGAAGGCAGTTGTTGAAGCAGGTGCATTAACAGGACAGACTTTTCTTTTCACCGGCACACTGGCCAAACTAAAACGCAGCGAAGCAGAAGCAATGGCCGAAGCGGAAGGGGGTGTAATTGTGAGTGGCGTAAGCGCCAAACTCAATTATCTCGTGGTAGGCGAAGATGCCGGTAGTAAACTGGAGAAAGCCAAAAAGATCAACACCATTAAGATCATTTCGGAAGATGAATTTCTTTCACTCATCAACAAATCATAACCCTGCGCCGCTGCGCCTTTGCGGGAAAATTTTCTCGCAAAGGCGCAGCGGCGCGGTTAGAAAACCATCAAAGACATGTTACAAGCATCTACACTCAAATTTTTAAAAGATCTCCAAAAGAATAATAACCGCGAATGGTTTGAAAAAAACCGGAAACGATACGAAGCTGCCAAAGAAGATATGGCCGCACTCGTAAACGCAGTGATTGCACAGTTAGGCAAGAAGGACCCTACGATTTCTCATCTGCTGGCCAAAGATTGTGTGTACCGCATCAACCGCGATGTTCGCTTCAGTAAAAACAAAGCACCGTATAAAAACAATATGGCTGCCAGCCTGATCAGTGGTGGTAAAAAATCTGATCTTGGCGGATACTATATACATATCCAGCCCGGGGGAGAAAGTTTTATTGGTGGTGGACGCTACATGGTAGAAGCCGACCAACTGAAAAAAATCCGGCAGGAGATCGATTATAACTGGAAAGAATTTCGATCCATCATCCAACACAAAAAATTCAAAGCCTGTTATGGCGAACTGGAGCGGGGAGAAGGCATGGCTTTGAGCCGCGAACCCAAAGGATACGAAAAAGACAATCCCGCGATCGAATACCTCAAACTCAAAAGCTGGGTAGCCACCACGCCATTAACCGATGCTGATCTAACAGAAAAAGGATTGGTAAAGAAAATCACCACCGCCTTCGAAGCCCTGCAACCGCTGATCGTCTTTCTGAACCGGGCATTGGAGGAATAATGGGGAGAATGGGCAATTGTCAATGGTGAATGGTGAATTAATTTCAAATCCACTTTTTCATTTGATGACAGGTTAAGTGAGTGGTGAGTAGTCAGTAGTGAGTCAAAACTACTTACAACTGACTACTCACTACTGACTACTCACTACTACAACAATCCCTTCCCCATCAAATACTCCGCAATCTGCACAGCATTAGTAGCGGCACCTTTCCGGAGGTTATCGCTTACGATCCACATGTTCAGGGTATTGGCCTGCGTTTCATCGCGGCGCAAACGGCCTACGAATACTTCATCTTTTTCATGTGCCCATAATGGCATGGGGTATAAAGCCTGTGCCGGATCGTCCTGTACAATTACGCCGGGAGCTTTGCTCAGGATGTCTTTTACTTCAGCCAGGTCAAAATCATTGGCAAACTCTACGTTCACACTTTCGCTGTGTCCGCCTACAACAGGAATACGAACAGTGGTGGCCGTAACACGGATCGAATCATCGCCCATGATCTTGTTGGTCTCTTTCACCATTTTCATTTCTTCCTTGGTGTATCCGTTATCCAGGAATACATCGATCTGCGGAATCACGTTCAGATCTATCTGGTATTTATAGGCCATCTCTCCTTCTACCCCTTTTCTTTCGTTGAATAACTGGTCAACCGCTTTTTTGCCGGTACCGGTCACACTCTGGTAAGTGCTAACCACCACACGTTTAATCTGGTATTTCTGGTGCAGGGGTTGTAAAGCCACCACCATCTGAATAGTAGAACAGTTCGGGTTGGCGATGATCATATCATCTTTAGTGAGTGCATCAGCATTCACTTCGGGCACTACTAATTTTTTAGTAGGGTCCATACGCCAGGCCGATGAGTTATCGATCACGCGGATACCGGCTTCTGCAAATTTGGGTGCCCATTCCAGCGAAGTACCACCCCCTGCAGAGAAGATAGCCACGGCAGGTTTGGCAGCAATTCCATCGCTCATGCTAACCACTTTGTATTTTTTCCCTTTAAATTCTACTTCCTTGCCTACAGATCTTTCTGAGGCTACGGGAACCAGTTCTGTTACGGGAAAATTACGCTCTGCTAATACCTGCAACATTTTGGTACCAACCAGTCCGGTGGCACCTACTACGGCTACTTTCATTTTTTTTGGGTTTATGGTTTGCTTGTATATTGGTTTATCATTTATTACATATGCTGCACCGACTCACTGCTTCTCAAAACCGGGAAAGAAAAAAGCCTCCCCGTTTTGGGAAGGCTTCAAGTATATGAGTATACACAAACGTAAAGCACTTCCCGTTAGAGAGGTTTCTTAATACGTTTTGTATGTTTCATTGTTATCATTGCTATGCGAAAATATTATGTACACACAGTTTTACCAAAACTATTTTCGCCGAAACGCTAACAACAGTTAGTGTTTCAGCTGGTGGTCTTATCCTACCAGATCAATATCAAAGTTCACCAGCTGAACAAATTCTGCCAGACGGCTATCAATATCTGCCTTGGTAATTTCGCGTAAACGCTCGGTTCCAAAACGCTCCACACAGAAAGAGGCCATGGCACTTCCTACAATAATAGCGGTTTTCATGTTCTCAAAAGAGATATCACCTGTTTTAGCGAGATGGCCCATAAAACCTCCGGCAAAAGTATCGCCGGCTCCTGTTGGGTCAAACACTTCTTCCAGTGGTAAAGCCGGTGCAAAAAACACCTGATTATCATGAAACAGCAAAGCACCGTGTTCGCCTTTTTTAATGATCAGGTATTTGGGGCCCATCTTCATAATGGTAGCAGCAGCTCTCACCAGCGAAAAATCGCCGCTCAGTTGGCGGGCTTCGCTATCATTCACCATCAGCACATCTACCATCGAAATGGTTTTTTTCAGGTCATCCATGGCAATTTCCATCCAGAAATTCATGGTGTCCATCACGATCAGCTTCGGTCTTTTCTTCAGTTGTGTAATCACACTGGCCTGCACCGCAGGTACCAGGTTACCCAGCATCAGAAACTCACAATCCTGGTAGCTATCCGGAACTACGGGCTCAAAATTGGCCAGTACGTTCAGTTGGGTATCCAGTGTATCGCGGGTATTCATATCCATATGGTAACGGCCGCTCCAGAAAAAAGTCTTCTCGTCTTTTTTGATCTGCACCCCTTCCAGGTTTACGTTCCGGTTGGTTAACGCATCCAACTCAGACTGCGGAAAATCACCTCCCACAACAGAGATCTGTTTAACCGGAGTAAAATTGGAAGCGCACCACGCAATATAGGTACCTGCACCACCAACAATCTTATCGCTCTTTCCGAACGGGGTTTCAATGGCATCGAAAGCCATGGATCCTACAACAACTAAAGACATAAAATAGGTTTTGTTATCGGGGGGCGAAATTAGGTGATAAGCCGTTAAAAGCCAGTAATCCCTTCGTTTATTTTGGTACGATTAGCGGATAGCGGATTAGCGAATTACGGATTCATGGATTTATTATCCGGCTAAAGGTCACCGCAGCTATGGTAAGCCCCGATTTCCACAATCCGCAAATCCGTCATCCGCTAATCCGCTAATCGATCATCCCAAAACTAACATATTGAGATTTTGTCGGCTAAAGTGTTGCTAACATTCGTTAGTTGTTTTATCTTCGCCGCATGGCAAGAATAAAAACCGATAAAAACATCTCGCGCAAAGATGTGATCGTAACCAAAGCTGCGGCACTGTTCCGCGAAAAAGGCTTTAAGGCCGCCAGCATGCGCGACCTGGCAGAAGCCGTAGGCGTAGAAGCTGCCAGTCTCTATAATCACATTAAATCCAAAACGGAACTGCTGCACGAACTCTGCTTCAGCGTAGCCAACCGTTTTATGCATAAAATAGACGAGATCGAGGCAGAACCCATCAGTTCTATCCAGAAAGTTGAGAAGCTGCTCCGTTTTCATATTGCAGAAATGATCAGCCACTACGAAGAAGTATATGTGAGCGACCGCGAATGGAAACACCTGGCCGATCCCTACCTCTCCAATTTCCAGAACCAGCGCCGCATTTACCGCAAACGTTTTGCTGCCATCATCGAAACCGGTATCCGCAATAAAGAGATCAAAAAAATAGATGCTCCCACTGCCGTACTCATTATGCTGCATGCCATCAGCGGTATCGAAAGCTGGCACCGCTCTACGCAGAAAATCAGTGCAGAAGAACTGGAAGAAAACATGATCACCATCCTGGTAGGCGGATTGGTGAATAGATGATGTTGGTGAATGGGCATTGGGCAATTGTGAATAATCTGTAGTGAGTAGTCAGTGATGACCCACTCACACTAAAAAAATTGACCATTGCCCATTGACAATTGACCATTCACAACTCCCTACTCACCACTCACTACTGACAACTCACTACTCACCACCTATGTCAATACATTTTCATCCGCTAACCATTGCCGAAGTAAGAAGAGAGACCAGCGATTGTGTCTCGCTTGCATTCAGCATTCCCGAATCACTCAAAGAAACTTTTCAATATAAACAGGGGCAGTATATCACTGTGCGTACCCATATCAATGGAGAGGAAGTACGCCGTTCCTATTCGGTTTGCAGCTCCCCTCTCGACAATGAATTAAGGGTGGCTATAAAACAGGTAAGCCAGGGTTTGTTCTCTACCTATGCCAACACAGCACTGAAAAAAGGAGATACACTGGATGTGATGCCGCCCATGGGCAAATTCTTTACAGAACTGGATCCTGTGCAAACAAATCAGTATGTTGGTTTTGCAGCGGGCAGCGGTATTACGCCGTTGTTATCTATCATCAAGACCACTTTGCGTACCGAGCCTAAGAGTAGTTTTACCCTGGTATATGGTAACCGTAACCGTCACTCCATCATTTTCAAAGAAGAGCTGGAAGCTTTGAAGAATGTATACATGAACCGCTTCCGGGTAATTTATATCCTGTCCAGAGAAAAAACAGATGCCGCTATTCACTTCGGCAGAATTGATGGCGAGAAATGCGCTGCACTTTGTAATAAAACCATTGATACCAACAAGGCAGATGCTTTCTTTTTATGCGGACCGGAAGACATGATCTTTTCGGTAAAAGAACAACTGGAAAAGCAAGGAGTTGACAAGAAGAAAATCCATTTCGAACTCTTTACCACACCCGGTACCAAAAAGAACCCAGAACAAAAAACCCATAACAATCATAAACAGGAGGTCAAAAGTAAAGTAACTATTAAACTGGATGGCGTTTCTTTTGATTTTGATCTGGGCTTTGAGGGCAAACCCATTTTAGATGCAGCTTTACAACACGGAGCCGATCTGCCCTATGCCTGCAAAGGCGGTGTTTGCTGTACCTGCCGCGCCAAACTGGTAGAAGGTGAAGTGGATATGGATGTGAATTATGGACTAGAGCCGGAAGAAATAGAACAGGGCTTTATCCTCACCTGCCAATCGCACCCGAGAACAGAAAAAGTGGTGGTTGATTTTGATATCAAATAGGAATCTCTTTTTCTCTTTTGTTATTCTCTTATTGAAACTAATAGTCATTTCAATAAAAGCAAGACGAAAAAAAGAGGCCACTGTTTGTTAAGAACTAACAGCCTTTTCTACCCTCTCCATTCAACAAGCTAACGAGGGGCAGAATTTTACATATAATTGAAGCTAACATGCGTTAGTATTGTATTAGTTTCCCTATTTTTGATGCTCAAATAATCACCGATGCAAAAAGATTTTGAGGAGATCTTCCAGGATAAGATTGACCAGGAGATCAAGATCGAACCCAAAGACTGGATGCCGGAGAAATACCGGCAAACACTGATCCGCCAGATCAGCCAGCACGCGCATAGCGAAATTGTGGGTATGCTGCCCGAAGGCAACTGGATCACCCGCGCACCCAACCTGCGCCGCAAAGCCATTTTACTCGCCAAAGTGCAGGATGAAGCCGGCCACGGATTATATCTCTATTCCGCTGCCGAAACCCTGGGCATTACCCGCGATGAAATGTATGCACAACTGCATAGCGGCAAAGCCAAATATTCTTCCATCTTCAATTACCCCACTTTATCCTGGGCCGATATCGGCGCCATTGGCTGGTTGGTAGATGGTGCCGCCATCATGAACCAGGTGCCTCTTTGCAGAAGCAGTTTTGGTCCGTATGCAAGGGCCATGGTGCGGGTATGTAAAGAAGAAAGTTTTCACCAGCGTCAGGGATTTGAGATCTTACTCACCCTGAGTAAAGGAACCGAAGCACAACATAGAATGGCACAGGATGCCATCAACCGCTGGTGGTGGCCCAGCATCATGATGTTTGGTCCTACAGACGATGAAAGCCCCAACACCATCCAGAGCATGAAATGGAAGATCAAACGTTTTACCAACGATGAGCTTCGCCAGAAATTTGTGGATGTATGTGCAGAACAGATCAAGATACTCGGACTCACCATTCCGGACAAAGACCTGAAATGGAACGAAGCCACCGGCCACTATGATTTTGGCAAGATCAACTGGGAAGAGTTCTGGCAGGTAGTACAGGGCAATGGCCCCTGCAACAAACAAAGACTCGAAACCCGCAAAAAAGCCTGGGAAGAAGGTGCGTGGGTGAGAGAAGCAGCCAGTGCCTATGCAGAAAAAAGAAAACAAAAACAGGTAGTTACAGCAGCTTAGTGTGGGTTAAAGGTTTATAGAGAACCCTGTAACCAAATCAACCAATAAACAAAACAAACATGTCAAATACTGAATGGCCTCTCTGGGAAGTTTTCATCCGAAGCAAACAGGGGCTCGATCATAAACATGTAGGCAGTCTACACGCAGCAGATGCCCAAATGGCCATAGAAAATGCCAGAGATGTATATACCCGCCGCATGGAAGGCGTAAGCATCTGGGTAGTAGAGAGCCAATATGTACATGCCAGCAACCCGGCAGAAGCAGGTGCCTTATATGATCCGGCAAACGACAAAGCCTACAGGCATCCCACTTTTTATAATTTACCTGATGAGGTGAAGCATATGTAGCTGAAAACAGTTAAAGCAGATAAGTGGGTACCCCTCATTTACCTATTTACTTATATACTTATTTACTTATTTACCCAATGACCCCAACCCTCCTACACTATACCCTCCATCTCGCCGACAACGCACTCATCATCGGTCATCGCAACAGCGAATGGTGCGGGCATGGACCCATACTGGAACAGGATATCGCTATCTCAAATATTGCATTGGACTATATTGGCCAGGCAAGAAATTTTTACCAGTATGCTGCTGAACTAACCGGTAATGGTGCTATAGAAGATTCACTGGCTTATCTACGCGATGCCATTGATTTTAAAAACTGCCTGTTAACAGAAGTTCCCAATGGCGACTGGGCGCAAACCACTTTACGCCAGTTTTTCTTTAGTGCATACCAGTATTTCTTATACCAGCAATTACAAAACAGCAGTAACCAGCAACTGGCTGCCATTGCAGAAAAAGCACTAAAAGAAGTAACCTATCATCTCCGCTGGAGCAGCGAATGGGTGATACGCCTGGGTGATGGAACGGAAGAAAGCAAACAACGCATGCTGCATGCCATAGAAGAGTTATGGAGTTTTACAGGTGAATTATTTATACCAGCCCCTTATGAACAAGAAGCTGCTACAAATGGATACGGCGTTGATCTGTCGCAGATCCGCGAAAACTGGAACAAAAAAGTAGCCGCTGTATTCGAAGAAGCTACCCTGCCCCAGCCCAAAGAAAACGGATGGATGCAGACAGGCGGTAAAACTGGCGTACACACAGAACATCTCGGTTTTATACTGGCCGATATGCAGTTTTTACAAAGGGCTTACCCGGGTGCAGAATGGTAATCTGAATGTCTGCTGAAGAGAAATTAATATGGAGATCAAAAACAACGATACTACGGTTCATCCAACAACTGAAGAGATAGAGAAATCTGTATGGGCCATTCTCGAAACCGTTCCCGATCCGGAAGTGCCCGTGCTGTCTGTGGTTGATCTGGGTGTGGTACGTAAAGTAGTTGTTAGTCCTGCTACCAATACTAATAAAGGAGAACTGTTGATTTCCTACACACCCACTTATACCGGATGCCCGGCCATGGATGTGATGAAGATGACCATGCAGATGGCTTTACGGGAAGCGGGTTTCAGTTCAGTTAAATTCATACAGGTTCTCTCCCCAGCCTGGACCACCGATTGGATGAGTGACTCCGGTAAAGAAAAACTGAAAGCCTACGGCATAACACCGCCCCAGTACAAACAGGCTGTCTGCACCCCCGATTCATTCCAGCAGGAAGAAGCCATCCCCTGTCCGCTCTGTAACTCCTATCACACCCGATTGGTATCACAGTTTGGCAGTACTGCCTGCAAAGCTTTGTACCAGTGTAATGATTGCAAGGAACCGTTTGACTATTTTAAATGTCATTGAGTTAGGAATAGCGGATGACGGATTGCGGATTAGCGGATTGAAAGAAATCTCTGCGAAACCTCTGCCGCTCTGCGGCTCTGCGGTTGGGTCTAATTTGCACTTTCAGCTGACCCGAAAAGACAAAGGAGTTTCCCACCCGTAAAATCCGCTAATCCGTCATCCGCCAATCCGCTAATTTGTATCTTCGTTAAAACCATACACCCATGTCTTCGATCCTATTTTCCATAGAAAACAACATCGCCACCATCACCCTTAACCGACCCGATAAACTCAATTCCTTTAACCGGGAAATGGCTTTTTTACTACAGAACAAACTCGATGAATGCGCAAGTTTACCGGAGATCCGCTGTGTGTACCTGACGGGTGCCGGTAAAGGTTTCTGCGCCGGACAGGACCTGGCCGAAGTGGTAGATCCCAATGGTCCGGGTATGCAGAAGATCCTGAGCGAGCATTATAATCCCATCATCACCCGTTTACGCAATATGCCCAAACCGGTGATCGCGGCTGTTAACGGTGTGGCTGCCGGTGCCGGTGCCAATATTGCACTAGCCTGTGATATTGTGGTGGCCACCCAATCCGCTTCTTTTATACAGGCATTTTCCAAGATCGGTTTGATACCCGATAGCGGTGGTACTTTTCATTTACCCCGGCTCATCGGTTTTCAGCGTGCCAGTGCATTGATGATGCTGGGCGATAAGGTTTCGGCAACCGATGCTTTACAAATGGGCATGCTCTACAAAGTATTCAGCGATGATAGCTTTGCAGAAGAAACCAAGAAATTAGCTGCTACGCTGGCGCTGATGCCTACCAAAGCATTAGCCTATATCAAACATGCATTGAATCATTCCCTATCCTATAACCTGGAAGAGCAGTTATTGCTGGAAGATCGCTACCAGCAGAAAGCAGCTGCCACAGCAGATTTCAAAGAAGGGGTACAGGCATTCCTCGAAAAACGTGTGCCTGATTTTAAAGGAGAATAATATGACAGACAAAGATCTATTTGCACAGAAAGTAGTAGCCCACATGATGGAGAATGATCAATTCTCTCAATGGTTGGGCATTACCCTACTTGACATAAAAGAAGGCTACAGCAAAATACAGATGACCGTAAGAGAAGAAATGCTGAATGGATTCGGTATTGTGCACGGTGGTATTGCTTTCTCACTGGCCGATAGTGCTTTTGCTTTTGCCTGCAATAATCGCAATAATTTATCCGTGGCGCTGGATACCTCTATCAATTTTACCAAAGCCGTTCAGGTAGGCGATACTTTAACAGCCGAAGCCATAGAGCAGCATAATGGAAGAAGTACGGGGTTATATCTGATCACGATAACCAACCGGCATCAGGAAACAGTAGCTCATTTTAAGGGCACTTGTTTTAGAACGGGGAAGAAGATGATAGAGTAGATAAAGTATATAGGGTAAATAAAGTATATAGAGTAAATTAGTTACTGTAAATGAAAAATGAGCAATTATTTGGATTTGAGGAGCTGGAGATCTGGAAGAAGTCCAGAATTTTCAAACAGCAGGTAGCTGAATTGGTGAAAAGTTTTCCGCCTGATGAAAGGTATCGATTATCAGATCAACTGTTAAGAAGTTCACGCTCAACAAACTGTCTCATTGCGGAAGGCCATGGCAGGTACACGTATGCCGATCAAATTCATTTCTGTATCCAGGCAAGAGGTTCATTGGCCGAATCATTCAACCACCTGGTTGATGCCCACGACAGTGGTTATATTTCGGAAGAGCTGTTACATCAATTGAGAACACAACTAAAAGAAATAGAACGCATGCTCAACGGCTACATCCATCACCTCCGCAAACAAAAAGAGAATACCTGATACCTTTGTAGAAGTAAATAGAGTATATAAAGTATATAGAGTATATTAGTTACACCCTACTTACTTTATTTACTTTATTTACCCTATTTACTTTATTTACCCTATTTACCCTATTTACTTTATATACTTTATTTACCTCTCCCTCCCATGATTTATCAATTCAAACAATACATCCCCGTCATCCACTCATCCGCCTTCATCCATCCGCAGGCGGCTGTTACGGGTAATGTGATCATTGGCAAGAATGTTTATATCGGACCCGGTGCCGCTATCCGTGGCGACTGGGGCGGTATCATTATCGAAGATGGCTGCAATGTGCAGGAAAACTGTACCATACACATGTTTCCGGGCGTTACCGTTTTGCTGCAAGAAGGATCCCACATCGGGCATGGTGCTGTGATACACGGTGCCATCATCGGCAAAAATTGTCTGGTGGGAATGAATAGTGTGATCATGGATCGGGTGGTACTGGAAGAGGAATGTATTGTAGGTGCTTTGAGTTTTATCAAAGCCGATGAAAAATTTGAACGTCGGAGCCTCATTGTAGGTAATCCTGCCAAAAAAATCAAGGAAGTTAGCGACGAGATGATCCGCTGGAAAACAACCGGCACCCAACTATACCAGGCACTCCCCAAAGTGATGCAGGAACACTGGCAGGCAGTGGAACCCCTCAGAGAAATCCCGAAAGACCTTCCCGGCCAGCCCAGCAGTTACCCCACCTGGAATGAATTAAGAGAAACGCCTGACAAATAACATTGGCGTACATTTGCAGCTAATCAAGTAAACGTGTCAGAAAGAAACAACTTCATAGATTATATCCGCATTTTTGCCCGCAGTGGTCACGGCGGACAGGGTGTTACCCATTTTATGCGTAACAAATTAACCGCCATGGGCGGACCCGATGGCGGCGATGGCGGCCGGGGCGGGCATATTATCCTGCGCGGCAACAGTAATCTCTGGACCTTACTGCACTTACGTTATTTTAAAAATGTACTGGCCGAGAACGGAGAGAATGGCAGTAAGAATAATTGTACCGGCAGAGATGGAAAGGATATTTATATAGATGTTCCCCTGGGAACAGTGGCCCGTGATGAGGAAACCGGCGAAAAGGAAGTAGAGATCCTGGAAGACGGACAGGAAGTGATCTGGATGAAGGGTGGCCGTGGCGGACAAGGTAACAGCCATTTTGCAACACCCACCAACCAGGTACCGGAGCATTCGCAACCCGGCGAACCCGGTGTGGAAGGCTGGAAAAATCTGGAACTGAAAGTACTGGCCGATGTAGGACTGGTAGGATTTCCCAATGCAGGTAAATCCACTTTGTTATCTGTGATCACGGCTGCCAAACCAAAAATTGCCAACTATGCGTTTACTACCCTCATCCCGCAACTGGGGATGGTAGAATACCGCGATAATAAATCATTCTGTATTGCCGATCTGCCGGGTATCATTGAAGGGGCTGCAGAAGGAAAAGGTCTGGGACATCGTTTCCTGCGCCATATAGAACGGAACTCTGTATTGCTGTTTTTAATTCCAGCCGATAGTGCCGATCATGGCAAAGAATTCGAGATCCTCAGAAAAGAACTCGAAGAATATAATCCGGAAATGCTGCAGAAAGATTTTATCATCGCTGTGAGTAAAAGCGATATGCTGGATGATGAATTAAAAGAAGCCATCAGCAAAGAATTACCTGCTAACGTACCCCATCTGTTTATTTCTTCTCTTACCAATAAAGGATTAACAGAACTGAAAGATCTTCTCTGGCAAACATTAAATAAACCTGTAGTATAAATTGTTTACCTCCGTGAACCTTTGTGTCCTCTGTATCTCTGTGTTGAAAAAATAAAATTTGTTTCAACCCAGAGATGAATAAAAAACAAACGTTAGTTTATCAAATCGGTAACATTGTGTTAACAGTACGCAAAGGGTTACCTTTTTTACTTTGGGGTATTAACCTGTATACATACGGGTTTTGATGTACATCTATTGTTGAATTTGCCAATTCACTCCACCGCTACGGTAGCCCCTGTATTCTTCTGATTGCTTTGATCCCATGTAAATTTCTTTTGTGCGCCATCGGGTCATGTTATGCCCGTTACACAAACATGTATTTAATTATTTCACAATTAAAATTGAGAACACTATGAAACAGACATCCATTCAGACAATCGCAAAAAGATTTTTCTTAGGCAACCTGTTAGCCGCTGCGCTTTTCCTTTCTGCCAATGCTGCAACTGTTAGCACCGCTAACGTAGGTTCAGACAAAGTAGAAGTAAAGTACACCGGTGTTGATAAATACAACCAGTTATCTTTCAACGTAAAATACAGCAACCCTACCGGTAACACGTTTAACCTGACCGTACTGGACGAGAACGGAGAAAGTATCTTCAAAGGATTTTATGGCGACAAACAATTTGACAAAACTTTCAAATTGCCAAAATCCGAAGTAAGCAAACTGACCTTCCTGATCGAAGACGGTAAAGAGTCTTTCAAACAAAGGTTTGATGTGAACATCAAAACCCAGGTGATCGAAGACGTGGTAGTAAGCAAAAGCTAATTACACCAGCACTTTTATTCCGCCACAGCTATTGAGTGATCAATGGCTGTGGTTTTTTTATGTCCGCATTGACCGCTGGTGGTTTCAATAAGAGAAGGACAGAAGAAAAGAAGGGGATGCCCTTCACCTTTCTTTCTCTTTTTCTTCGTTCCTCTTTTATTGAAATAAATATTCTTATTTTCAACCCATGTTACCCCAACAATGCCTGTTCTGCGGGCACCTGGTGCAATTGGTACATGTGCATGGTCATTACCAGTGCCCGGTGTGTTGTACCAATGCTTTACCCTGCTGCGATGGAGACAACTGCAGCACCAATCATTTATTACAGGACCTCGCCCAACAAAAAAGCCACCCTGTTATTACACAGGATGGCTCTGATACTATTTAGTACGGAGGTTTTATCCTACCGCTTCACTCTGCATACTCTTACTGCTCTTCTTACGCTCATCTTCGTTCAGTATGGTTTTACGCATACGGATGTTTTTAGGGGTTACCTCAATACACTCGTCCTGCTGAATATATTCCATACACTCTTCCAGGGTAAACTGCAATTTAGGAGTGATCCGAACCGCATCATCACTACCGCTTGCACGGTGGTTGGTCAGCTTTTTCATCTCCACCGCATTCACATTCAGATCGCCTGGTTTGATGTGCTCGGCAATGATCTGTCCGATATATACTTCTTCTCCCGGATCAACAAAGAAACTTCCTCTGTCCTGCAGCTTATCAATTGAATAAGCCGTAGTGGTTCCGCCGAATTTAGCGATCAGTACCCCATTATTCCTGCCGGGGATAGGTCCTTTCCAGGGTTTGTATTCGAGGAAACGATGTGCCATAACTGCTTCACCAGCCGTATTGGTCAGCATCTGTGAACGCAAACCAATCAATCCTCTTGAAGGAATTTCAAATTCCAGGTGCTGCATTTCGCCCTTGCTCTCCATGATCTGCATTTCACCTTTTTTCTGGGTAACCAGGTCGATCACTTTACCGCTGAATTCAGCAGGTACATCTACTACCAGGTTCTCATAAGGTTCATGCTTTTTACCGTCGATGGTCTTAACCAGCACCTGCGGGTTACCTACCGTCAACTCATATCCCTCTCTGCGCATGGTTTCTACCAGGATACCCAGGTGAAGAATACCACGGCCAAATACATTAAAACTATCCGCACTGTCGGTATCTTCTACACGCAGCGCCAGGTTTTTTTCTGTTTCCTTCATCAAACGGTCGCGCAGGTGGCGTGAGGTTACAAACTTACCATCCTTACCAAAGAAGGGTGAGTTGTTAATGCTGAAAGTCATACTCATGGTAGGCTCATCCACGCTGATCACAGGTAATCCCTCCGGATTATCGATATCGGCAATGGTATCGCCGATGGTGAAGTCTTCCAGTCCTACCACCGCACAAAGGTCACCGGCAATGACTTCGGTTACTTTACGCTTGCCCATTCCTTCAAATACATACAATTCTTTTACACGGCTTTTCTTTACTGAACCATCTGCCTGCACCAATGCGATCGGCTGGTTTTCTTTGATGGTACCACGGGTTACTTTACCGATCGCGATACGACCCAGGAAAGAAGAGTAATCCAGAGAAGTGATCTGCATCTGCAGGTATCCTTCGTTTACTTTAGGAGCCGGTACGTGTTTGATGATTCCATCCATTAACGGAAGGATATCTTCTGTTTGTGTAAGACTATCATTGAACCAGCCATTTTTACCACTACCATAATAAGTAGGGAAATTCAGCTGCTCTTCGGTTGCATCCAGGTTAAAGAAGAGTTCGAAAACGGCATCATGCACTTCGTCCGGACGGCAGTTAGGCTTATCCACTTTGTTGATCACTACGATCGGGTGCAGGTTCAACTGTAAGGCTTTCTGCAGTACAAAGCGGGTTTGTGGCATGGGTCCTTCAAACGCATCCACCAGCAGGATTACCCCGTCGGCCATTTTCAGTACACGCTCTACCTCACCACCAAAATCACTGTGGCCCGGTGTATCGATAACATTGATCTTAATACCATTATAGGTAACAGCCGCGTTCTTACTGAAGATCGTGATACCACGCTCTCTTTCCAGATCGTTGCTGTCCATAATCAGTTCGCCGGTATCCTGGTTATCCCTGAATACTTTGGTAGTTTGTAAAATCCTGTCTACCAGTGTTGTTTTGCCATGATCTACGTGCGCAATAATGGCAATGTTTCTTATTTCCATGTAAAATTTTAAGGCTGCAAAGGTACGGCTTTACGGCCGGAGGGCAAAGAGTTAACCTAAATATGACACAAAGTGCTGGGAGACAGGAGTTTGGGGTTTGGAGTTTGGGGGTTTGGAGTTTGGAGTTTGGGGGTTTGGAGTTTGGAGTTTGGGGTTTGGAGTGCTGGTTTGGATAGGAAACAACCATCGAGATATTATATACAGTAGCCACAGCCAAGTAGCTCGGGTAAGCAATGCCCAAACCCCAAACTAACTTCCTAAACTCTCAAATAGATTTTTTTCCTATCCATCCAATACCCCACAGACCAGCAGAGCAGCATAAAGGAAACGGCAAATAAAAGTGAGCCCCAGTAATCGCCGGCATGACTGAATACGGTTTGATAGATCACCCTGAAGATAGATTCGTCGCCTATCTGGAAAGTGTAAAGGAGGATCACCAGCAGTTCAGACAGGAGGTAAATGGCCAGCGGGTTTTTACCCACCACTTCAAAAAACCAGGCAAAACGGGTTTTCTGCTGCATATCCATCAGGTAGATCACGGCGCCGAGGATGATGCAGTCCAGCCCTACGGTATGCAGTACAAAGGAACTGGTCCATAATTTTTTATTGATCGGGAAGAGATAATTCCAGAAATAAGCGATCACCAGCAACACAAAACCCGCCAGGATGAGTTTGGTGAGCCCTTCATAGGTTTTACCACTTTTCTGTACATGTAACCCAACCAGGTAACCCGCCACCACATTTACAATCGCGGGCAGGGTACTCAATAATCCTTCCGGATCAAAAGCGATACCCTCGCCATGATACAAGTGATTTTCTCCCATCAGCCAGAGGTCGAGTTTCAGTCCGGCATTACCCTGCAAACTCAGCGGATCTGCCGGATCGCCGAACCAGAAGCAGAGTGCCCAGTACAATAAAAGAAACCCTACACTCAGTATCACTACGGTGCGGGTTTTTAAAAAGTATACCATCAGCGAAGCAAAACCATAACAGAGGGCAATACGCTGCAATACCCCTAATATCCGTGTTTGAGAGATGGGAGATAAGACCCAGCTTCCCCCCTCCTGTTTCACAAATGGGAACCAGTACATGAGATACCCCAGTAAAAAAATCAGCAGGGTTCTTTTGAAGATTTTCGATAGTACCGCGGCAGTGGTTTGCTGTTCCCATTTGCGCATTACAAAACTCATGGCATTACCTACCGCAAATAAAAAGGAAGGAAATACCAGATCGGTGGGCGTAAATCCGTGCCAGTTGGCATGGTGCAGGGGCGCAAAAGTAACGGAACCATCTCCGGGTGTATTCACAATGATCATCAAACAGATAGTAAGCCCGCGAAATACATCCAGGGCCGGAAAACGTTGTTGGTTAGTGTTCATGGCAGCAGTTTGGAATTCCTAATATACGGATTTTCGGTACGGCATTTCCCGGTTGCCTTTTTATGGCTTATCTTAAAGCATGAAAAAAATCCTCTACTACCTGCAGGTTGTCTTTTACCTATTTGCCGGTGTGAACCATTTCCGGAATCCCGGCTTTTATCTGGGGATGATCCCGCCTTACCTGTCCGCACACGAAACCATCAATCTGGTAGCGGGTGTGGCTGAAGTGGCAGCAGGCGGCTTACTATTTTTCAGCGGTACCCGCAAATGGGGGGCTTATGCCATTATCGCGTTGCTGATAGCTTTTATTCCGGCACATGTCTATTTTATACAGATAGGCAGTTGCATTACCGATGGGATCTGTGTACCGCAGTGGGTGGGCTGGCTCAGACTGCTGCTCATACACCCTTTACTGATCGCCTGGGCCTGGTGGTGCCGGAAATAAAGCAGGCATAGATAGATTGACAGACTCCGCACAAATCAGTAGCTTTAATCAAACGATCGTTATGCGCTTTCTGAAAATCTTCTCAGGGATACTGGTATTACTGGCAGCTGTGTATTTATCGGGACCCAACCCAACCACACCGGTATACAGTACCACTTTACCGGAACTTCCTTCTAATGATTCGGCGCTGGAGAATTACATCCTGCTGAAAGAGTCGCGGCACAAGATCAAACCCGATAATGAAGCACGCATTGTATGGGCCAACGATTCGCTGAAACAGCCCACTGAATATGCCATTGTTTACCTGCATGGCTTCAGCGCCTCGCAGGAAGAAGGCAATCCGGTACACAGAAAAATTGCCCAGCAGTTTGGTTGCAATCTTTATCTCGCCCGGTTGGCGGAACATGGGATTGATACCAGCGATGCACTGGTAAACATGACAGCAGAAAACCTGTGGGAAACCGCTAAGGAAGCTTATGCCATCGGACAAAAAATCGGCAAAAAAGTGATCCTGATGGGAACTTCTACCGGCGGTACCCTTGCTTTGCAGCTGGCAGCCAATTATCCGGAGATTGCCGGACTGATCCTTTATTCGCCCAATATCCAGATCAATGATCCCAATGCCTGGTTGCTCAATAATCCATGGGGATTGCAGATAGCGCGTAAAGTGAAAGGCTCTAATTATAATATCATTCCTAAAAAAACGGATGCCTACAAACAATACTGGAACCAGGAATACCGACTGGAAGCGTTGGTGCAGTTAGAAGAACTGCTGGAGACCACGATGACCAAAAGCAATTTTGAAAAAATCAAACAGCCTGTACTGGCGCTCTATTATTACAAAGACGAGAACAACCAGGACCCGGTTGTAAAAGTAACCGCTATCAAAAAAATGATGGTGTCGCTGGGTACACCGGTAGAAAAAGAAAAAATGGTAGCCATTCCCAATGCGGGTAACCATGTGCTGGCATCGCCTATTCAATCCAAAGATATCCTGAGTGTAGAAAAAGAAACAGCCCTGTTTCTGCAGGAGATCCTGCATCTGAACCCCCTTCCTGATCAAAATGAAGACATATAGCGGATAGTTGATGGTTCATTACCCTTGGACCATCAACTACTTATTTCCTTATCTTCATTCTGCCCAAACTAAAACGATTGTCTATGCCACGCAGTAAAATAGCCGGTATCGGTAAATACATACCCGCAACCGTCGTTACCAACAACGATCTCCTCCAATACATGGAAACCACGGATGAGTGGATCCAGGAACGAACCGGCATCAAAGAACGGCACTACGCACATCGTACAGAAGAGACCACTACTACCATGGGGGTTGAAGCGGCTACCATCGCTATTGAAAGAGCAGGTATTACCCCTCAGGATATTGATTTTATCATTTTTGCAACCCTTTGTCCCGATTACTATTTTCCCGGTTGTGGTGTATTACTGCAACGCGCCATGAAGATGAAAGAGATCGGCGCCCTGGATATCCGTAACCAATGCAGTGGGTTTCTGTATGCCATCAGTGTGGCCGACCAGTTTATCAAAACCGGTATGTATAAAAATATATTGGTGGTGGGCAGTGAGAAACATTCTTTCGGACTGGATTTCACCACCCGCGGACGCAATATCTCCGTCATTTTCGGCGATGGTGCCGGTGCCGTGGTATTACAACCCACCGAAAAAGAGAACCAGGGAATTTTAAGTACCCACCTGCACAGCGATGGCGAATCAGCCGAGATACTCGCTATGTATAACCCCGGAACACATGCCAACCATTGGGGTACCAAAAACTATGCAGACTTTGACGATGCCCCCATTGCCAATATGTTCATGAGCCATGCCATGATCGATAATGCGCAGAATTATCCATATATGGATGGACAGGCCGTATTTAAAAAAGCGGTTGTTAAGTTTCCGGAAGTGATCATGGAAGCATTGGGTGCCAATGGTTACCAGTCAACTGATATCAACATGCTCATTCCCCACCAGGCCAATCTCCGCATCAGCCAGTTTGTTCAGCAAAAGTTAAAACTGAGCGATGAACAGGTGTATAACAATATTCAACAGTATGGTAACACCACAGCTGCCTCTGTTCCCATAGCTTTGTGCGAAGCCTGGGAAAAAGGTAAGATCAAAGAAGGTGATCTGGTTTGTCTGGCTGCATTTGGCAGCGGCTTTACCTGGGCAAGTGCGCTGATCAAGTGGTAACACTCTTTTGCTGGAGATGTATGCCAACTACAGTGTCGTAAACCGGCTTTGTTTACCTATTTTATTTAAAGACAGTAACGATTGAGATGAGTGATAGAAAGATTATTTATTTACTGAACCCCATATCCGGCACTTCCAGAAAAGAAGGGATCCGAAAACTGATAGAGCGGGAAACAACTGCACAGCAGATTCCTTACATCATAGAACCTACCAATGCGGCGGGAGAATATGATTACCTGAAAGACACTATCCTCCGCGAAAATTATACAGATGTAGTTATTATTGGCGGAGACGGCACCGTAAACCAGGTAACCAATGCCCTTCGCGAACTGCCGGTGCGTTTTGGTATTATTCCGGTAGGATCGGGAAATGGTTTGGCAAGGGCTGCCGGCATACCCATGAAACCACAGCAATCGCTGGCATTGATCTTCAGCGGTACTGCCCGTAAAACAGATGCTTTTCTCGTGAACGACCAGTATTCCTGTATGCTCAGCGGCATTGGTTTTGATGCGCAGGTAGCGCATGATTTTGCTACCAAAGCTTCCCGTGGTTTACTTACCTATACACAGCAAAGTATTGTCAACTTTTTCAAAGCCCATCCGTACCAGTTCGAAATTGTGCTGGATAATTTTTCTTTTTTCTGCGAGGCTTTTTTTATCAGTATCGCCAACAGTAACCAGTTTGGCAACAATTTTACCATTGCCCCTAAGGCAAGTTTGAATGATGGCTTACTGGATATTGTGATTGTGCAGAAAATGAATAAGGCCAAATTACCCTTTGCCATTTTACAGCAGATCCGCGGTAATAACAAACTGCAGCAGCTGGTAGAAGACATGACGGAGAAAAATATTCTCTACTTCCAAACCCCTTCCATCACCATCCGCAACATGAAACATGCGCCACTGCATATTGATGGCGAACCGAGAGAAAGCATGGAAGAATTTAATATTCAGATCCTGAAGGATTGTTTTGAATTGATACAGGCTTAATCAAGCTATTTCATATATTGTTTTTATACTTATATTTAGGATAAATTATTCACTATATGAAGCGCATTACCTTTCTGTTACTCCTGATCACCTTTTCTACACTTGCAGCATCAGCACAAAATGACCTGAAAAAAACACGCTGGACAGGAATTGCCAACATTCCGTCTCCCATGGAGATTACGTTTGAATTTCGTCAGGATAGCCTGTTAATGTTAAGCAACACGAACGATATACTGGAAGTGATGCATTTTACCATAAAAGAGGATTTATTACTCATTACCAAGATTTCCGGCATGAGCCCTTGCGGTGAAGAGGCAGCCAGTTACCGTTTCAGCATCAAAAATGAAACTCTCTTCCTCGTGCCCGTAACGGATGCCTGTGATGAGCGTTCAAGTGCTTTTTCGGGAGAAGGGTACCGCAGAAAAACCAGTTGATCCGGCTTATTTAACCAGGGTGGCCAATCTGTTAAATTCCCGCTCATTTACTTCATTATACAAGGCGCGGGAAATATCTCTTTTTTCCGCAGCCGTTAAGTGAAAACTCAAACTGGCCGGTGCATCATTTTTGGTGGGCACATACTGGAACGTGATACTATGAAAACCCGGGCCGTACATATTTGATAGGTATTGCAACTGGGGCATACATTCCTATGCAATTTTCAAGTATACTTTCTCAACTTTCTAATAACTGAAATAGAAGCGGCTACCAAATCTCTGCAACTGGCGCCGCAACAACATCCCATTTACCAGCTATCCGTTCTAAAAAAACGATCTTAACCTTTCCTGACTTAATATTATCGGCAGTGGTTACCACCAGCACCCCTACTCCACTTTTATCATCATATAATATTCTTGAGAATTTCATCCGGCTGATCGTTCCCGGTACCCTTCGGACTTTCTTATCTGTATATTCCACAAGTTTATACCCTTGGGGAGCTGACAGACCATTGACCACTAATTGTTTCTGCAGTGTATCAGCATGATTATTGAATAAAAGTTCCTGAATTTTTACGAACGAGTTCCTTTTTAAACTGCTGCTTTGTTCTCCTAATGCTGCCGTGATATTAGTTTCCCATTCATATATGTTATCCATTTTCGGATATACAGCGATCACTTTTTCTGTAGCAGGATGATTATCATTCATAGAATCCTTCCCGTAAATAGTTGTATACATTTCATAATGATAACTAGTGGTGTCTGCCACTTTTAATAAAATATCATTGATAATGTCCATCTCCTGCTTATTGGCGGTAAGATATTCTTGCTGTTGCGTATTTCTACACGCCATTACACCTGCAAGCAGTAATACTATATAAGCTATCCATTGCTTCATATTAAAAATATTTACTGAATTTAATAACTACATCTCCGGCATTATTATCGGTAACAATAACATTAAAAGCTTTTTTTTCAAAAAGATTCCCAAACTCAAATACCCCTTCACTTTTGTTAGATGCAGCTGTGCCATAGTGACAAAATTCATGCAGAATAGTTACAGCAAGTAAAAATGACAGAGCTTGCTTAGTTGATGCAAGTTGAGTTGTTTCAAGATCTCGAACTTCACCTGCACTCAAATGTATGGTCGAAACCCCATTAGTTCTATTATAAAATCCAAAGCGACCTGCCATTTCTTCAATTTTTATGATTGCACCTTGACCATAAGTTAAATGATTTAATATATATTGTTTACTTAATCCAGACCACATTTGTAGCGCACTCAATACGGAAGGGTTGTTCACTACAAATGTTTTTAAGTTCTTGACCATTTCTGTAAATCGCGGATAGATAGTTTCATAATTATCATTAGGCATAAATTGAAAATCTGGATTTTCATTCGGGTCAGGATCAGTGAATGTTTCATTATTATCGCCCGTATAAGTCCAAAAAAATGGAATTTCATTAGAAAAATCGTAGTATAAGGGAATAGTTTGTGCTCCGCTCAAGTAGTCGTAAGGTTCAGAATAAGCAGATGGGGGAGGTGTGTATGCAGGTGGAGTATATGGTACCCAAGTCCCGTTACCTGCTTGAGGAATAGGATCTGGTCCTGTTAAGGATGGATTAATACTAACCAAAAAAGAGGCCCAATCAATCGAGGATGTTCCCCCGCCTCCCGAATCTCCTCCTTCAGGTTGCAACTCTTCATTTTCGCCTGATCCTCCACCTAAAACCCAACAACCAGTCCACACGCCGTTAATTTTTGCGGGCACTGCAACAATATATTGCGATAAGCAATATAAAAACTGCGAAAACCAACTATTTGTTTGAACTGATAATGAACCGTCCTTCACTGCAACATCTTTGCTCAGACTTTTATATATCTGACCAGCCATCCCATTAATATACGTTAATCTTGTGTAGGAGAATTTATTTAAATCAATGATTTCATAATCTCCTGTGAACGGATATGAAATAGGCTGTTTTATAGGATTAAGTCTTATAAATACAGCTTCAAGGTTTTTAATCTTCCCAAAATAAACCATGCCCGTACTTCCCGCAACGGGTACACGCAGATAGAATTGATTTTGAAAAAAAGTTTTTTCTGCCCGAGAAATTATGAGTTCGGGTGCATTAGG
The DNA here is from genome assembly GCA_943369185.1 of Caulobacter sp. UNC279MFTsu5.1. Taxonomy (GTDB): domain Bacteria; phylum Bacteroidota; class Bacteroidia; order Chitinophagales; family Chitinophagaceae; genus Sediminibacterium. The sequence goes on from CALRMK020000001.1 coordinate 581,852, forward strand.
AATTGTTTTTTGGTACTATTTATTCCACTCTGCAATTTCAGACAACTGTATGTTTTCTTTTGCAATGGGGTTATCTATCACATTTTTTTTACAACCCACCAAACAAACCAGAATGAAAAGAGTAAGATAATTGAATAGGAGAGTTTTTGCAAACGTTTCAGGTATTGGCTTCATACTATTGGATTTTTTACAATACTATATTGGGTATATCAGAAAAAAAAGAGTGAAAACACCCTTTTTAATTCAAGCTATTTTCCGTATAGCATAATTCCCCTTACCCTTTCAAACTCCCTTTTATTTACCGTATTATCCAATGCCAAAGCAATATCTCTTTTTTCCGCAGCCGTTAAATGAAAACTCAGACTGGCCGGCGCATCATTTTTGGTGGGCACGTATTGGAAAGTGATGCTATGAAAACCCGGACCATACATATTGGACAGGTATTGCAACTGATCGTACTGCTGATAGTCCTGCATTTTATACCAGTTATTCTGTAAGATGAGGAAGGGCTTGGTCATGAAACTCATGAGCGAATTGCCTTCAAAGGGTTTGTCCCAGTCGCTGAGGCTCCGATCACGCAGTTGCAGTAATACCACCTGGCTGGTATTGGCTTTGAGCCAGTCTTTAAACACATTGACAAACCGCAAACAGGCTTCCTGTCCGAAATTATCGCGCAGGCCGGCATCCATTACATCAATTACGGGTTTAGTAGGCAACCATACATTGGGTAATACATAAGGGAAAGTGGCATTCATCCGCAGCGCAGAAAGCACATTCATATTCATAGCATCCTGTTGGCGGAAGAAAGAATGAAAATCAATAGCATCAGGATCTACCGGGGTCAACTGCCGGCTACTATCGCTGATGGGTTTCATCAAAAACCTGGCAGGATGGGTACTGATGATCATTTTACGACCATCTCGGGTAATAACGGAACTGAAAAACATGGTAGGTAACTGTGCTGCTGCTTCCGGCTGTATATAATCGCGCAGGGTTTTATCCATTACGCCCCCTGTATTCTCATTCAGTTTCCGTTCAAAAGCATACCCCCTGTCTTTGGCATATTCATACCCATTTGTGGTAAACTTCTGTACCGGACCAATCATATCTCTGGTAACAAAGGAGGAAAACAATGGATTCAACAAGTCTTTGGTGATGTTTTCTACATACTGTTTATTCTGCAGATCAATATGGGCACCCCTGGTTTTCTCAAAATACAGTTCCCTGAAATAGGCCGCCCCCAACATACCACCCGATGCACCGTTGATGAGCATGGTCTGGTTCATGAGCTGGCCATTCAGCAAACTATCCAGCCTTTGCAACGCATTCATGGTAAAAGCCGCACTGCGGGCACCACCACCGCTGGTACTGATAAGATACATCACCGGTTTTTCCTTTTTTTGTCTGGCTTTCCACTTATTCAGTACTTCTATAAAATGTTTTTTATCGGCAGCAATATTTTCTTCGCTGGCCAGAACAGCAATGGTTTCCCGGTCGTAAGAGGGCCGCTCGGTTGTATTCAGGTAGTTCAGTCCATACGCTTTGTTTCGTGGATCAATTACTTCCCGCTGATACAAAGTGTTCAGTACCATATACACCAACACCAGCAACGGAATACTCCAGGAATGCAGAAACAGGGAAACAGCACCGGCCAGTGCAATCAGTATGGCAAAAAAGATAGTGATACTTGCGGCGGCAGGTAACTGGAATAATCGGCTATCAGAGATATATCCTACCAATATCAAAAAAACAAAAGCAATAACAATGGCAATCACAGCCGCAACATGGTGCCGTTTGAATACGGTATCCAGAAAACTCTGGCTATAATGCCTTACATCCCTTGGTTTGCGAAGGTTGAATGTACCACTCAGAAACCAGTCTACCCGCATTTCCATCCGCTCCTGCGGCAGGTTTTTCCTGGCAGTGATTTTTTCATAATGGGCATTGGCAGATCGGATCACATCGCCCATGACAAAAAAAATGGTTTTATCAACCCCGAAAAAATAGAGAAAGGAAATGATGATGGATAACACCATCCCACCCGTAAAACCACCCGCCAGCCAGAAAACGGCTGCATCTGAAAATAATTCCTGGTAAGAGGCATAGTGCACCGATTTAACCAGATAAAAAACCAGAAAACATAGAGGGATCAGCGAATTATTCAGGCAGTATTTCAGAAAAGGTTGGGCCGTAGTGGCCAGAAACCGGATATTTTTACTGTGCAGAATAAACGTAGTGATATTCCAGCTCATGATAAAAATACCCACAGCAAATCCCAGTATAGCCGTACTCAAAGCAGTTACTTCTCCAAAATATTCCGGTGCGAGGTAAAGTGTATTGGCCCCGAAAGTGAACATGAAAGATCCGGCCACCGTAGCAAAAAGTATATACCAGAAAAGAAGGAATACCTGGTACCGTCTGAAATGCAGTAGAAACAACTGCACCGGCAAGGAATAGGCGATACCTGTCAGGTATTTTTTCATATCTGTAAGACTGATGATTTAGCAACTTAGCTGCTTCAGATCATAGGGTAACTTCCCAACTTTCCTTTAAACAAAATCCGTCAATCCGTCATCCGCTAATCCCCTAATCCGCTAATAAAGAAATTTACTTTCTCACCATATATAAAGTCCACACAAGCGATAACAGCAGAAGCATACCCACCAACTGATGCAACTGTGCCATCCACTCAAAAGCGCCCCATTGTCCGGGAACAATGCCGGAACTGGTTACTACAGAGGCAATTCCCAATACAACCTGCGTGAGCACCAGATAAAGGGGGAAGCGTTTGGTTTTCTCAAACAACACAGATCCCTTTGTACGGATGAGTTTTACGGACCAGTACAGGATCAGAATCAATAAAAGATACGCCAATCCACGATGAATAAAATGTATGAGGATCTTATTATCGATAAAATTCAGCAGAAAGGGTTGATCGATGAATAAAGTAGCCGGAACCATATCGCCATTGATACTGGGCCAGGTAGGGGCAACCGTAGCGGCTTTGTGTCCGGCCATCAATGCGCCATATATCAACTGAACCACCAGGATGGCGAGAATAGTGATATTCCATTTACGGAGTCCTGCCTGTTTCATAATAGATTCTTTTTTAACCAGCAACTGCAGGGCAAACCAGAAACAGTAACAGAGTAATCCCAATGCAAAAATAAAATGCAGTGCCAGGCGGGTAGGTTTTACATATACAGCATCGCCGGTTAGTCCGCTCGCTACCATGATCCAGCCGATGGCTCCCTGCAAAGCACCCAAAAGAAACAGCACCAGCAACGGCGTGATCATCTCCTTTTTGAAATGTTTTTTTACCAGGAACCAGATAAAGCCAAATGCAAATACCAATCCAATGGTTCTGGCCCATAAACGATGAAACCATTCCCAGAAAAAAATAAATTTGAAATCAGAGAGGGTAAATTCAAAATTGAGCAGTTGAAACTGTGGGGTCTGACGGTATTTGTCAAACGCTACCATCCACTGTTGCTCGTTTAAGGGTGGTAAGGAACCGGTGATCACATCCCACTGCGTAATTGATAAACCACTGCCGGTTAAACGGGTAATCCCACCCAGGGCAACCTGTATCACGGTCATGCCTACCCCAATCAATAACCAGGTAGCTACCAGTTTCGAAGAACGTGCTGCTGTATCCATAAAGCTGTTTTTCTGTCTGTATGCAAAGGTAACGGTATCAGTCAGCCAGTACTGATTTTGTGAAAACGAATTTGGAAAGTATGGGGTGGATTGTTGAATTTTACCAACATGTTATCGCTGTTCTACCAAACGAAGCTGCCCGAAGCGGGTGTAGACGAAGCCGGCCGCGGTTGTTATGCCGGTCCTGTATTTGCAGCGGCGGTTATTTTACCGGAAGGATTTTACCATCCCCTGCTCAACGATAGTAAACAGGTAACAGCTAAACAAAGAGACTTATTAAAAGAAGTCATCGAAACCCAGGCTCTCAGCTGGGCCGTGGCCAGTGTAGATAATGAAGAGATAGACCGGATCAATATTCTGCAGGCATCCTTCAAAGCCATGCACCTTGCGATTGAACAGCTAACACCACCACCGGGGTTACTGTTGATCGATGGCAACCGTTTTAAACCCTATAAGCAAACTCCTCACCAATGTATTATCAAAGGTGATAGCAAATTTGCCTCCATTGCAGCTGCCAGTATTCTCGCCAAAACCTACCGTGATGCTTATCTGTTACAACTGCACAAAGAATTTCCGCAGTACGGATGGGATAAGAATAAAGGCTATGGAACAGCGGTACACCGGAAAGCAATAGAAGAATATGGCCTGTGTAAATATCATCGTAAGAGTTACAGGATATAATGGTAGCTGAACAGAGAAAGGTACTTATTAAAAAATCACCCTTCTATTCGGGATTTATTGTCGCTCGCGGCCGCTGGGCCCCGTCCCTGTTACCGGGCTGCTTTTTCTTCTGCCAAAATGTGCTACGCATCATTTTGTCTGCCTTCGCCTTCGCTCGGCACCGAACAAAAAGAGGCCCGTCCACAGGGACTGATTAGTATTTTCTCCGATCATCCCTATTCATCAGATTACATTTTCTACCCGAATTGAAATAAAATAATTCGACGGAACAAGACATTAAACAGAAGATTATTCCTCCCAAACACCGGCACCCTGTCTGGTTACTTCGTACACATCACCAGTGCAATCCACAATCGTAGAAGGAACCATACCGCCGATACCCCCATCCACTACAATATCTACGAGGTTCTGAAAGTTTTCGTAAATAATTTCCGGATCGGTGTACTCCTCTACCATCTCACCCGGCAAAGAAGCCGAAAGTATGGGGTGATTTAATTCTTTCACAATGGTTTGTGCAATCCTGTTATCCGGCACACGCAAGCCGATAGTACTTTTTTTACTGTGCAGAATTTTAGGTACTTCTTTACTGGCAGGCAGAATAAAGGTATACGGACCGGGTAAATAGTTTTTCAGTAACCGATATAGTGGGGTAGAAATACTTTTGGTGTATTTACTCAGATCACTGAGATCGTAACAGACAAAACTCAATTGTGCTTTTGCCGGATCGATCTGTTTGATGCGGGCAATCCGTTCAATGGCTTTGTGCTGAAAAATATCACATCCCAAACCATAAATAGTATCTGTGGGATAAATGATCACACCCCCATCCAGCAGGCATTCGATCACGGTTTTAATATGTCTGGGATTGGGATTATCCGGGTGGATCTGCAGCAGCATACCGCAAATTTACAGCATTGCCGATGGTTTCCTTACAAAGACTTTAACCATTCTGTCTTTGGATAATCGTTTCTGCCAGTTACTTTTGCAAAAACCAATACCACCTATGCAATTACAGGGCGTTGACATAGTAGACGAGATCCATCCCGACGATTTCAAGCGGAATTATTATGATGCTATGCGGCCTTTGGTGATCAGGAACCTCGCTAAAAGCTGGCCCGCTTATGAAAAATGGAACTGGAACTATTTTAAAGAATTGGTTGGGCATCAGCGGGTAGCATTGTATAACAATGTAAAAAGTGATGCTTACACCCCTATCAATACAGCCGATGATTACAAAACTTTCGGAGAATATATTGATATGATCAAAGAAGGTCCTGCCGCCTGGCGGATCTTTTTATTCAACATATTTGACCATGCCCCGCAACTGATCCAGGATTTCAGCTGGCCAGATCACCTGATGAGTGGGTTTGTGAAGAAATATCCGATGTTGTTTACCGGCGGACAAACCTCCATCACCCACCTGCATTTTGATATTGATCTGAGTCATATCCTGCATACACAGTTTGCCGGTAGAAAAAGGATCCTGTTATTTCCGCAGGAAGAGCAGCATAAATTATATCGTAAACCTTTTGAGGTATTGAGTATGGCTGATTTCAGCCAGTATTACGACCCTGAAAAAAGCAAACTGGATTACGGGCAATTTCCCGCCTTGAAAAAGGCCAGAGGGTATGACCTTACCCTGCACCACGGCGAAACCTTATTCATGCCCGCCGGTTACTGGCACCATATGGAATACCTGGATAGTGGCTTTGCCATGAGTTTACGGGCTATGCAACCCTCTATCGCAGGCAAACTGAACGGAGTATGGAACCTGTTTGGTATGCGTACCATTGATACGGTACTGAAAAAGACCGCACCCAAACCCTGGTACAACTGGAAGAAGAAACGAATGATAAACAATGCCCGGAAAGAACTGCAGCAATAAAATGAAAACACATCGCTCCACTTCCTGCAGAACGATGTGTTTGTCCGGCTAATGTTTAGATTCCCCTTATTTCTTTTCATACTGAATCACATCACCGGAAGCATCTGTTGATACGAATTTGATCGACACGCTTCCAAACGTGATGGTTTGTCCTACAGTCATAATATTCTGTAACTTATTCCCATCTGTATCATTGATCGGCAATACTTTTATTGGCCCGGCCCCCGTAGTCACTTTGGTATCAATAAAGTAAACAACCGGCCCATTTTTCGGTAATATATCATACTCACCCACAGATTTTCTCGACTCAACAAATACTGCGGTATTGGCATCAATAGGAACCACCAACAGCTTTACACCCGCACTCTTCACTTCAATCGGGGTAAGTGTAACTGTTGAGGAACCTGTATTACTATGGCATACCACCTGGCTGTCATTCAACCATCCCAGCAGCCAGCGCTCCCAGGCATTGTATTCCCGGGCATTACCTAAAATAGTACCCATCAGGCTGAAAACGCCGACATAACGATGCAATACCCCTGTACCATATGCATACAAATCCGTCAGTCCCATGTTATGTCCAAATTCATGAGCGAACCACAAGCCTCTGAAGGATAATAAATCCTTGCCGCTGGTAGCCCCATTTAAGAAAACTTTACCATCGGCGTTGACTCCAAAGCCAGGTGAAGAGCAGAATGCCGGACCATTATGCAAGAAGCCACCATCCGGATTGGATACGATCAGAAACGCATCGCTTTTAGAGAAATCCACAGTAGGGTCTGCCAGACTGATGGCTTCCTGGATATACGCTTTGTGCAGGTCGAAGGTTAATGATGCCCAGCCATATTGGTGGGAAGGTTTGCTCATCCTGAACCATCTAAAGGTAGGATCGAAGGAAAGTGCCAGGTTGTTGTAAGATACCGTGTTATAATAATTTTCTGTAGAAGGAGAAATATTGCCAAAGATCTCCTGTGGTGTTCTGGTAGCAGGTGCATCACTGAAATCAACAAATATAACAGATACTTTTACAGATCCGGTTGAGGGAGCTCTGTTTCCGATTCTCGGAAATCCGATGGCCACATCCGGCCTTCCACTTGCATCGGCCAGCTTGCAGGGAGTCATACCGGTTACCACTGGTGCCGGTGAAGCAGCACTATCTGTTTTTTTATTACAACCCATAAAAATTACCAGCAGAATGAGTACTGCTGTCAATAACGAGTATTTTCTCAGCATAAAGATTTGTTTATGTTATGCAATAAAATTAATATATTATTTTATTCTATAAAAAAATAATAGATGAATATGCGGGGATTCCCAGTAAAGCCACATGGATTTACCGGAGTCACTTCAATCACTCCCCTACAGACAAACGAAAAGGCGGCCTTGTGCCGCCTTCCGTTTGTCTGTAACCCCGTGTGAACTGATTAGAGAAAAAGTCGTCGTCACTTTTTTACTCTGGCCTAAAACTACAGTACCCATACTCTCCGCACAAGGTAGCTTCTACGCAAAAAATCGGGTGTTTTAACGGTTGTTTCCCTCAACAAAAAACCGCAATTTGTTAGCCCCAATTCTGGCTCCCGAACCAATAGTTTCGTTTAAAAACCATGATATGAATAAAGTAGTACTGGTTGATGATCATTCCTTACTTCGCAATGCACTGGCGAATTTGATCAATACATTTCCGGGGTATGAAGTATTGTTCCAGGCAAATAATGGCCGGCATTTTATACAGCTGCTGGACCCCGACGATCTACCCTCCATTGTATTGATGGATGTAAGCATGCCACTGATGAACGGATTTGAAACCACTTACTGGATCAGCCAGCATTATCCCGAAATCCGGGTGATTGCCCTCAGCATGCAAAGAGAAGAATGGACCGTGATCCGCATGTTACGGAACGGTGCCCGGGGTTATATGCTGAAAGAGATAGAACTGGAAGACATGAAAAGAGGTTTGGATGAAGTTTCCAGAAAAGGGATTTACGTGAATGAGATCCTGTATAAAAAAATCGTTGAAACCATTCACACCGATCCGGAAACCACCCGGGCCACAGAGTGGGAAATTGCCATGGGACTGAGTGAGCGGGAAAAAGAATTTCTGCGCTGGCTTTGCACTGAAAAATCTTACAAAGAAATTGCTACCGAAATGTGTGTGAGCCATCGCACCATTGATGGCTACCGTGATATTCTGTTCGAAAAAATCGATGTGATATCCCGGATCGGTCTGGTACTGTTTGCCTTCAGGAACGGGATTGCAAGAAACTGAACAAATCTCCCCTATCCCCCAATACAAAATCCCCGCAAAAGCGGGGATTTGTTATTTTTTCAGGAATAGTTGTTTACATGATCTCCCACACTTCTTTTCCGCGGATCAGTTTATCCAGATTACCCTTGCCTTTGGTAGCAATGGTCTCTTCGATCTGCATCGCCATCACATCTTCGTAACAGGGGCGGTCGGTTTCAAAAAACACACCAAAAGGTCGGGGGAAATGGCCACCCGATTTTGTGGGATCATCAAACATACGCACCAGGGTCTGTGCTTTGTAGAAATCACGGTCATCATGGATCCACAAGTCATCGGCAGTAACACCATTACCCAGTTCCACCACTACCGGTTTCAGTCCATCCAGTTTGATACCCTTATTTTGATTGGCGCCAAAGATCAATGGTTTGCCCTGCTCCAGAAACAGTGCTTCATCCGGTTTGGATCCTTTTTCGGTAAATATTTCAAATGCACCATCGTTAAAGATGTTGCAGTTCTGGTAGATCTCTAAGAAAGAGGAACCCTTGTGCTGGTATGAGCGGGTAAGCATGCTTTGCAGGTGTTTGGGATCACGGTCCATACTTCTGGCGATAAAAGTCGCATCTGCTCCCATGGCCAGTGCCAATGGATTAAACGGATGATCGATACTGCCAAAAGGCGTACTCTTGGTGATCTTATGCTCTTCTGAAGTGGGAGAATATTGGCCCTTGGTTAATCCATAGATCTGGTTGTTGAACAACAGTACATTCACATCCAGGTTACGACGCAGCAGGTGAATAGTGTGGTTACCACCGATGCTCAGTCCATCACCATCGCCGGTAACGATCCATACACTCAGTTCCGGGCGGCTGGCTTTTAAACCACTGGCAACAGCGGTAGCGCGTCCATGGATGCTGTGCATGCCATAGGTATTCATATAATACGGAAAACGGCTGCTGCAACCGATACCGCTGATGATCACAATATTTTCTTTGGGGATGCCGATAGTGGGCATTACTTTCTGCACCTGGGCAAGAATGGAATAATCGCCGCAACCGGGGCACCAGCGTACTTCCTGGTCTGTTGCAAAATCTTTGGCTGTTAACTGCGGAACTGCTGTAGCTGTTTCTGACATGGCTCTGGTTAATTATCAATTACTGCTCAAAACAGTAATCATCTATTTGAAATGGGGTATAAATATCCTGAATAATTGCCAATTATAGACGACTGATCAGGAATTATTCTGCAATTCTTCCCAATACTCGGCCGCGCGGCGGGTATGGGGGATCACGATGGTGCCGCCCACAATATTGGCTACGGCAAAGATCTCATACATTTCTTCCGTGTTTACCCCTAATTCGTGGCTCTTTCCGAGGTGGTATTTGATACAGTCATCGCAACGCAAAACCATACTGGCTACCAGGCCCAGCATTTCCTTGGTTTTTTTGTCGAGGGCACCCGCATCGTAGGTATTGGTATCGAGGTTCCAGAGACGTTTCATTACCAGGTTATTCTTACTCAGGATCACTTCATTCATCCTCTCGCGATAGCTATTGAACTCTTGTACTAATGGGCTCATATCAGTGTTTTTAGAGGGCAAAAATAAGGAGCATGGCCGGAGAGCTTATCATTTCTTTGTATTTTAACCGTTCAAACCAACTGTTATGAAGAAAATCCTCCTTTTACTGGTTCTCTTTGGCGCCCGGCTGGTATCGGCCCAGAACGGAACGGACCTGATCAAGGTTACCGACATGCTCAAGATCAAACAGATCAACAGCCTAACTCTTAGTCCCGATGGCAGCAAAGTAGCATTTTTGGTGAACCAGATCGAACCCGATGGCGACAGCAAATGGGAATTCAAATACCAGAACCAGCTATACCTGGCCCCTACCGACGGTTCTGCTGCCCCCAAAGCCCTTACGGCAAGGGAATCGGCTTCCCAGCCGGCCTGGAGCCCCGATGGCAAACAACTGGCTTTTGTACGTGCGGTAGAGGGCAAGCCACAGGTATTCGTTTTATCTTTTGAAGGAGGCGAACCTGTTCAGTATACCAAACATAAATATGGCGCCAGCTCCCCCAAATGGAGCCCGGATGGGAAACAACTGCTGTTTGCCGCCAGTATCCCTCTCAAAGACCTGCTGAAAGATACCGATCTCAATCCCAATAAAGAGATCCCGAAATGGCCCTATGAAAAACCGGGTTTTGACAAAAACGCCCAGTTACTCCCCAACAATGCCAAACCCGACCCCGATGGCAACTGGGAAGAGATCAGGGCCTATCTGGAGAACAATGCCAATGATAAAAAAGCGAAAGTCATCAACAAACTCAATTTTCAGGAAGAGAGTACCACCAGTGCAGACATGAGTTTCAATCATTTCTTTCTCATGAATGCAGAACCGGGCGCCAAACCACAGACAGTTACCCATGGTTTCTACCGTTTTGGCAGTGCTGATTTTACGCCTGATGGCAAACAACTGATCATTACCGGAGATGCAGATGATACACAGCACCCCGACCGCTCACTCGAAAGCGCCATCTTCCTGTCGGATCTGAATGGCCGCAACCTGAAAATGGTATTGGGTGCCGAAGGAAAGAATTACAATAGTGCCAGGCTTTCTCCATCTGGTAAATGGCTGGCCTTCCAGTATGGCAACACTTCTTTTGTTGATATACCTATGCTGGCCATTATGCCAATCAATGGAACTGCCAAAGACATGATCAATATCCCCTTCGATCGCAACAAGGGAAATCTGACCTGGAGCAAGGATGAAAAATACCTGTATTTCTCCGCGCAAAGCAATGGTGGTGCGCCGTTGTATCGTGCCGATCTGGCCACCCGAAAAGTGGAAGCTTTATCCGATGTAAATGCCGGCATCAGTTCTTTCGATCTGATCAACAACAAACTGGTTTTTGTAAAAACAGAAGTAGCCAATCCGTTTGAACTGTATGCAGCAGATGCTTCCATGAAGAATACGGTTCGCCTCAGCAGTTTTAATGCTGACTGGATCAAAAACAAAAAACTCAGTTTTCCTGAGAAGAAAACTTTTGTGAACGAGAAGGGATTAACAGTTGAATACTGGGTAATGAAACCCACCAATTTTGAGCCCGGCAAAAAATATCCCACGATCCTGAACATTCATGGTGGCCCTACCGCTATGTGGGGACCCGGTGAAAGTTCTATGTGGCACGAGTTTCAGTATTATGCAGCCAAAGGGTATGCGGTGGTATATGGCAACCCCAGAGGCTCGGGCGGGTATGGTGCCGAATTTCTTCGTGCCAATATCAATGATTGGGGTACGGGACCCACTTATGATGTGCTCACCTATTTAGACAAAGCCGGCGAAGCCGGATTTATTGATACTTCCAAACTGGCAGTTACCGGTGGTTCCTATGCAGGTTACCTGGTAGCCTGGATCATCAGTCACGACCAGCGTTTTAAAGCCGCCTGTTCGCAACGTGGTGTTTATGATCTGGGTACATTTTTCGGAGAAGGAAATGCCTGGCGTCTGGTGCCCAACTATTTTGGGGGTTACCCCTGGGAGCCTGCCGTTAAGCCGATTCTTGAAAGAGAATCACCCATCACCTATGTACAGAATATTCATACCCCCTATATCATTTTCCATGGCGAGAACGATCTGCGCACGGGTGTGATACAGGGCGAAATGTTGTACAGGAGTTTGAAAGTGCTGGGCAGAACAGTAGAATATGTGCGTCATCCCGGCGGTACGCATGAATTAACCAGAAGCGGTAATAACCGCCAGCGGATAGACCAGATGCTGCGCACGATTGAATTTTTCGAACGGTTTATTAAACACTAAAATCTTTCAGGAACCTGTCTGCATTGCGGCAGGTTCCTTTTTTTATCCATCACTTCATCCCGTTCAGCCAGTCCGTTATACCCAACACTACTTTTTTGGCAACCTCCTCCTGAAACTGGCTGCGGATGATTTTTTTCTCATCAGCCTCATTACTCAGAAATGCGATCTCCAGTAAACAGTTCGGAAAATCAGTGGGTGCATTCATGGCAAAATTGAAATTGCCCACGTTACCGAATTCGTTCAGCTTCAGTTCCAGCATTCTTTTCAGCACGGTTTGTGTGAGCGGACGGAAGCCGATATGTTTATAATAGGTACTTACCCCATTAATTTCCTTGTTATTGCTGGAGTTAAGGTGCAGACTGATCAGAAAATCAGGATCCTGCTCCTGCAGAAAAAGAACCCGGTCTTTGTTATCGAAAGTAGTATCGCTGGTGCGGGTCATGATGATTTTTTTCACGCCTTTTTTCTTCAGCTGTCTTTCCAGCGCTTTCGCAAATAAAAGGGTGTAATATTTTTCTTCATACTTCGCAAGGGTTCCGCCTGTTCCGGCATTGGTTCCGCCATGTCCTGCATCAATGGCAATGCTGAGGTTGCGGAAATCTAATTTAGCCGGTTGTCTTTTCACTTTCACTACCAGGTACCTGCCTTTGTACCCGATACTGTATCCCCAATGCTGACGGTGTTGCAATTCAATGAATACTCTTACTACATCATTTTCTACCTGATTATAATACACGTTTTTTACTTCTTTCAGCGATTGCAGTTGTGTGATCCAGTTGGTATTACTCTGCACCCCATAAATATCCACTACAATGCGGGATGGATTGATCTCCATCCAGGATTTATAAGGCAGTTTCTCCGTCATGCTGATATTCACATAATCATAGGCCGAATCGCCTTTTACACTAAAGGAATTGGTGAGATAAAAAGGCAGTTCTTTCTGTGCGCTATCAGGTTTCACATACGCTTTCTCTATGTAAGCGCTATGAAAAGCAGATAGCTGTACCGTGTACATATCTTTCGTAGAATCAATCACCCGCATGAGTACATTGGTATCAATATATCCCATTTTGGCGCCTCCTAACCTGTCTTCTCCCTGGCCATAAGACAGGGCCGGTAATTTACCGGTGGTGCGCGTAAGCAAGTACTTTGGTGCCGGGTTTTGCGCCATTGCCTGAACCAGTAGCAGGCTTAGTAAGAGGGTAATCGTGAGCTTCATCCATTGAAGATAAAAAGATAAATCCGATACCGGGCGGGCATAAAAAAACCTCAGTACCAGTAACGGTAATGAGGCTTTGTTTTAGCAAGCAACCGTAAAACAATAACCAAATATTAAAAAACTTTGCGAATTCTAATAATTTATTTTGGTTTTACAGATAATAGCCGTCATCGGCCACCAGCTTATCTGAGATTCTTCTGCGGGCATCTTTGGTATTGAAGGGTTCTACCTTGGTAAAACGCTTCAGGCCAATATGCATCATACGCAGCTCGTCCCCATCTGCAAAGCTATTCAGGGCATCTTTACCGGCTTTATTGATGCGGTCGGCCGCATCGTACAGGTAGGTGCGCATAATATCTGCCTGCAGGCTGGTAGCGGCTTCACCTTTGATTTCTGCCAGTTTTATTACCCGCAACAGGGCACTTTCCGCATTATAGGTTTCGATGGCCATATCGGCGATATTCATCAGGATCTCCTGTTCCTTATCCAGCTGCATCATCAGTTTCTGTACAGCGGCTCCGGCCACCATCAGGATGGCTTTTTTGAAGTTGGCGATATACTTACGCTCTTTGGCAAAAGCGCCTTCCTCTTCTGCACCAAAATCAGGAATGCTCATCAGTTCTTTCTGTACGGCCATGGCAGGTGTCATCAGGTCCAGTTTGCCCTTCATAGCACGTTTCAGCATCATATCCACGGTCAGCAAACGGTTGATCTCGTTGGTGCCTTCATAGATCCGGTTGATCCGGCTATCGCGATAGCCTTTAGAGATCAGGTATTCATCACTGAACCCGTTTCCACCATGGATCTGTACGCCTTCATCCACCACAAAATCCAGCACTTCACTACCGTATACTTTCAGCATCGAACATTCGATGGCAAATTCTTCGGCACCACCCAGTAAGGCTTCTGCAAATGATTTTCCCTCGGCTGCTAACGCATGCTCCTGGTTATCGATCCATTTAGCGGTACGATACAAAGCGGTTTCGCAAACCCACATCCGGATGGCCATCTCAGCCATTTTATGACGGATAGCACCAAATTTGGCGATCGGTAATTTGAACTGCTCGCGGGTTTTGGCATACTGGATAGATGTAGTGGCGGCTCTTTTTGATCCACCCAAAGCAGCAGCGCATAATTTCAGACGACCGATATTCAGGATATTAAAGGCGATCAGGTGTCCCTTACCGATCTCTCCCAGCAGGTTCTCTACCGGCACTTTACAATCCTGGAAATACAATTGAACAGTGGAAGATCCTTTGATGCCCATCTTATGTTCTTCCGGACCCTGGGTAAATCCTTCAAATCCACGCTCTACAATAAAGCCGGTGAATTTATCGCCGTCTATTTTAGCAAACACGGTATATACATCTGCAAAACCCCCGTTGGTGATCCAGCATTTCTGTCCGTTCAGGATATAATATTTTCCATCCTCGCTCAGCTTAGCGGTGGTTTTGGCACCCAGCGCATCACTGCCGCTATTGGGTTCTGTTAAACCATACGCACCCTTCCACTCGCCGGTAGCCAGTTTGGGGATGTATTTTTCTTTCTGTGCCTCTGTTCCAAAATACAGGATCGGCAAAGAACCGATACCGGTATGTGCCGCAACAGCCACAGAAAAAGAATATCCACCACCGAGCCCTTCATTAACAAGGGTAGAAGTGATAAAATCTTTTCCCAACCCGCCATACTGTTCGGGGAAGGAGGTTGACAACAAACCCTGGTCGCCGGCTTTCTCCAGCAAAGAAGGCATGAGCCCTGGCTCCAGTTTATCGATCCTGTCGATCACAGGAAGGATCTCGGTATCCAGAAACTGAACACACATATCCATCACCATCTTCTGTTCTTCGTTCAGATCCTCCGGGATAAAGGTATCAGCGGCAGCACTTTCTTTGATCAACCATTCGCCGCCTTTCAGCGCATTGGTTTTTTGAGTAGTTTCCATGGTAGGAAAGTTTATTGGTTTATTAGTTTATTGATTTTCGACATTCACTCATCCACTCATTCACTCATTATCAAGTGAGATTATCATACACCCGCTGAAACACTTGCTTCACCGTTTCGATCTCTTCCTTGCTCACACCCACCAATGCCTCATTCATCGTTAGATTGGCCAGATCGATGGTCTGGTTCTGCAGTTGTTTGGCGGCATCTGTAAGACAAACCAGGTTGATACGCCTGTCTGTTTTGGAAGGCATTCGTTTCACCAGTTTCTGTTTTTCGAGGTTGTCGATCAAACGGGTGATACTGGGTTTATCGCGGAATGTGCGGTTGCATAATTCCTGCTGACTCAAACAATCTTCCTTCCACAAATGATATAAAACGCTCCATTGCTCAATGGTGATCTCCAGTCCGGCCTGCCTGAAATTCTTCTGTAACCTCCTTGCCACAGCGGTAGATGCCATGCCATTGATCACACTGTACAACTCGCCCCGCTTAAATTGGTTGTTTGACATATAGTTAGTTATGCAACTAATTTCAAAATAAGTTCGTTTCTTTGACACCACCAAGAATAAACCCTTAAATTTTCCCTTTTGCCGGTAGAATCACAGCATATCCCCTTTCGCAACTCCGAACTGCATTATCTCCGCTGGGGAATCGGGACGGAATGGTTGTTCTGTTTTCACGGGTATGGCGAAGACAGTAGCTCCTTTTTATGCCTCGAAAAAGAGTTGGCCAACGCTTATACGGTGATCGCCATTGATCTGCCCTTTCACGGAAAGACCCAATGGCGGGAAGGACTATTGCTTGAACCGGCCCACCTGTTGCAACTGGTAAACCAACTCAAACCAACCGGAAGGCCTTTTCACCTGATGGGATACAGTATGGGGGGCAGGGTAGCCCTGCAGTTATTACAATTGGTGCCGGATGAGGTAAGCTCTGTCTTATTAGTGGCTCCGGATGGACTGCATAAAAAAATCTGGCAAAGACTGGCCACCAATTCCCTGATCGGGAAAAGATTGTTTAAACAGGTGATGGATCACCCGCAATGGATGCTGGGCACGCTGGATCTGGCTACCCGGTTGGGGCTGTATAACCCCAACCTGCTCAGATTTGTACATTATTACCTGGATGAAAGGAAAGAAAGAGAGATCCTTTTTCAACGCTGGACCACCATGCGGAAATTCAGGCCCGACAAAAAGCTGGTAAAACAAATGATCGTTCAAAAGAGGATCTACGTAAACCTTGTATTTGGCAGGTACGACAGGGTGATTCTGACCAGGTACGGAAACGCTTTCAGCCAGAATAGTCAAGGTTATATCTGTGTAACAGAGCTGAGCGCCGGGCACCAGTTACTGCGCGAAAAATATGCACCTGTACTCTCAAAGTTCCTGATTACCTAATATTAGCTTTCTTTGCTGCACATGTACTGGATTATATTGATTCTTACCTTGTTTGTGCTGACAGGCTATAGCCTGCTGATCTGGCAATACCGTTTATGGTTTCTGCGGCTGCCGGAGTTTACACCAGTATCAGATGAAGGCACCACCCGATTCTCCATCATCATTCCCGCGAGAAACGAAGAAAAGAATATTGCGGATTGCCTGCGTTCTGTATTACAGCAACAATATCCGGTTCATCTTTATGAAGTGATCGTTATTAATGATCATTCTACCGATGCTACAGAAGTCATTGTTCGCTCTTTACAGCAGAAACATAAGAACCTGCAATTACTGAATCTCTCAGATTTATTGGAAAACAAACCAGTGAACGCATATAAGAAAAAAGCGATTGAACTGGCCATTGCAGAAAGTAAGGGTGACTGGATTGTTACAACAGATGCAGACTGTATGGTGCAGCCGGGATGGTTATCCTTATACAATCAGTATATACAACAGCAGCAACCGGTATTCATTGCCGCACCTGTCATGTTCGTGCATACCGGATCTTTTCTGTCTGCTTTTCAGCTATTGGATTTCATCAGTCTGCAGGGTATTACGGCCGCAGCCGTATCGGCCGGTTACCATACCATGTGTAACGGCGCCAATATTGCCTACCGGAAAGATGTTTTTTATGAAGTAGGACAATTCAGCGGCATTGACCAGATTGCAAGTGGCGATGATATGCTGCTGATGTATAAGATCAAACAACAGTATCCCGGGCGTTTGGGTTATCTCTTTCACCAGGGAGCCACTGTTACCACGGCACCGATGCCCGACTGGAGCAGTTTCCTGAACCAACGGATCCGCTGGGCAAGCAAGGCAGACAAATACCAGGATAAAACCATTTTCCGTGCATTGGCACTGGTATATGCATTGAATTTCTTACTACTGGTTCTGTTTTTCTGGGGATTTTTGGTAAAGGGGGGATGGGTGATCTGGTTGCTACTCATTATCACCAAAACACTGGTGGAATTAAGTCTGATGTTTCCGGTAGCCCGGTTTTACCAACGGGTTCCTGTATTAAGCTGGTTCTTTTTGATGCAGCCCTTTCATATCTGTTATACGGTAGTAGCGGGTTGGTTAGGGAAATTCGGAACATACCAATGGAAGGGAAGAAATGTTACATAAGCTATTTTAAGCTTATTTTAAGTCTTCGCCTTCTGGCCACCATGCATACACGATCAGTGGTATCAGTGCGATCAGAGAGAATAAAAAAGAAAATAGTTTTCGCATATAGATATTGGTTTAACAATAGACGCATTTTTTTATGATACGTTTACTGGCTACTCCACTATTTCGGTAGAAAAAGCCAAATATTCGGTGAAGCACATTATTTCTTAATTTTCGCCAGTGCAATTCAACTTACATTCTTCCGCTTTTACACGGCGTCTGTTCCGTAACAAAGGCGCTTCCTTTGGTTTGATACTGATTGTATTGAGTTTGCTGCTTGCGTTTCTATGTTATTTCATCGCTCCCGACAATTCTCCCAATGCCAACCGCATGATTCCGGAAATAGGTAGTAAAAAACCGGGCTTTGCCGTTTTATTACTACGCATCAAAAGAGATAAACGCAGATTTCAGACCGGATTTTTCCATCGCTTGCTGAATGGTACCGAAGACCACTACCAATACATCCCGGTAACTGCTTACCAATTTGTTGGTGACAGTATTGTTTACCAGAAGTTTGTGGATGAAGGAGTAACCGAAAGGGCTTCTGTTCTGCGCACACTGGCCGGCGATCCTGCAGTGGTATCGGTTACCTATCACCTGGGTACCGATAAATTTGGAAGAGATATCCTCAGCCGTTTAATGATCGGGGTAAGGGTCAGTTTAAGTGTAGGTCTGGTAGCTGTACTGATCTCACTCACTATCGGCATCCTGTTGGGTGCATTGGCGGGTTATTTCCGGGGATGGGTGGATGATGTGATCATGTGGCTCATTAATGTGATCTGGAGCATCCCTACCCTGCTGTTGGTATTTGCCATTACACTCGCCCTTGGCAAAGGTTTCTGGCAGGTGTTTATTGCCGTGGGACTAACCATGTGGGTAAATGTAGCCAGACTGGTAAGAGGCCAGTTACTGGCCATCCGCGAACTGGAATACGTAGAAGCCACCCGTGCACTGGGCTACTCACATACACGCACCATTTTCCGCCATATACTCCCCAATATCCTCGGGCCGGTCATGGTCATCGCCGCCAGTAATTTTGCCTCTGCTATTGTTATGGAAGCAGGACTCAGTTTTCTCGGCGTAGGCGTACAACCACCACAGCCCAGCTGGGGGCTCATGATCAAAGAGAACTATAATTTCATCATCACCCACAACCCCATGCTGGCATTAGCTCCTGGTATTACCATCATGTTACTGGTACTTGCCTTTAATTTACTGGGCAATGGATTGAGAGATGCGTTGAATGTGAGAGGCAAACTGTAGAATATCGAATATCGAACAGGGAATAACGAATGTCGATCGGATAGTTTATGAAACAGTTGTTCTGGATTTGTTCTGTGTTCTATGTTCTGTGTTCGTGTGTTCATCGGTTCCTTGTTCATCTGTTCTTCTGTTCATCTGTTCATTTGTTCTATCTTCTGTTTTCGTCTGTTTTTCTGTTTACGTTCGGTGTTCGATATTCGACATTCCCTGTTCGATATTCACCAACTCCTCTCTCTCCTCTCGGCTCTTCTTCTCCAGCCAGATCACCATTCCCAAACATAACCAGAACAGTCCGCCGATCTTATCTGTCTCAATCATGTCGCTCATACTATTGATCACTCCGATCATCACCAGTATAATGGCAATGGTGATGGATAAGGTTCTGTAAACAGGTCCTTGCAGGCGATGATACAAAGACTGCAGGTGGAATAACATGCCAAAATACAAGATGCAGAACAGTACTAATCCGATCAATCCCTGTTCAAGGGCAATAAGTATAAAATAATTATGGACAGTGGAATGCTCGGGATTATTGCTCACCCATGTTTCAAAACTACTGACCGTATAGGGACGATAATGCAGGTAAAAACTATTGGGACCAAAACCGGTTACTGGTTTTTCGGCCAGCATTTTTACGCCGGCAATCCAGCGGTAAAATCTTTCAGCGGTAGATACATCTTTCAGCTGTACCGTGGCACGCATATGTTCGCTGAAATCGGTATGAAAAATGGTTTGGTCGTGCTCGGGCGAAAACCGGATATAATTTTCATCTGTCACCAGCCAGGCGGTTGTTATTAGAATGATGGTACTTGCAATAGTGACCAGTATGCTCATTTTTCTCCGGCGAACCACGGGTACGATTACCATACCGGCCAATAATGCGATCCAGGCACCGCGGGAGTAAGCAAAGAAAACCCCGGTAAGACCAAGCAATAAACCATATCCTACCCATTTCCTATACCTGTTTTCTCTCGGAGTCAGTACCCATACACATCCCGCTACGGGTAGCAGGCAAACCAATAGAGCGGAGTAGTTAACATGGTTCCTGAAAAAGGGGGCCAGTGTTTTTTGAACAGCTTCGAAACGGAACCCATACAATGCATGCCTGGTCAGGGTTTGCAACACCACCAATGCCATCGGGATCAATAAACAGAGGGCCAGCTTCCGGCTGTCGGTACGCCCTTTCAGTAACAGTTGCGGCAACACCACCAACGGAACTATATACCAGATTTTAGCCAACAGGTATTTTACAGAGAGCACCGTTTCTACCGAATAAAAACAAGTGATCCCGATCCAGCACAGGTAGATCAGCAACACCAAAAACAAAGGATGTTTTACCAGATCATAAGACACCCATAAGGGTTGATGGATCCAGCGAATAATGATCATAGCCGTAAGCAAGACCAGCAAGATCTCGCCCGGAAAATCAAGACCTAATGCCGGTGTAATATTCAGTTCTGTAGATAAAGGCAAGCAGACCAGCCATAGCCAGAATAATGTACCCGGCTGATTAATCAGAAAATCAAATACTACAGGAAATAAAATCCACACAAAAGGGATGAGCAGCCAGTAAGGTTCGCTTTGGGTAATGGCCCATACACCACTTAACAGGAAGACCAGAAAAGAGAGGAAAAGATTCCGCTGGTATGGTCTTACGGAACCGAACATTTCAAACAGTTTTTTTTCTATCATTCACCAATACCAGCAAACAGATAAACACAAATGAAACCAGACCGGTGATGATCAGAACAGTGGTTGTATCTGGCCGCTCAGCTTTGGCGGCCGGTACGGCCGCTTCCTGCACATACAGCACTGCGGGAGGTGTTTGTGAGGCCAATACAAACTCGTCTGCTGTTTTCCGGTATTGCTGCAACTGATCCAGCAAAGTGCGCATTTGTACAGCTATCAATTCTTTCTGCGAAGTGGAAACTAACCGGAGACTATCACTAAGTGCGCTGTATTTTACTTCCATCCCTGTTACCGCCAGCTGCAGATTGCCGATAGCCTGGCTATACTGTGTTTGCCAGACCTTACTTTCGTTTTCTTCCACCAGGGCTACCATACGGTTTACCAGGTTGGCTGATAATTTTTTGTCTTTTGTCCAAACTTTAATCAGCAGCTGATTTTTTTCTGTTTTCTGCAGAGAAAGATCTTCGCGTAAACAGCGTACCGCTTTTCTGCGCAGTAATGAAAGACTATCATTACTCAGTTCATAATATTTCACCAGGTCAAATTCATCAACCAGTTTTTTGTAAGTGGTATCCAGATCAGCGATACCGGCGATCCTGTCCAGATCATCTCCGGAACCAAAATAGGAATACAGTCCCTGAATATTATTGTTGAATAACCTGGCTTTATCTGCCAGCACCGGATTGGCTGATACAATGGTAGCGGTTGAGCGGTAATAAGCAGGCATTAGATACACCGTAATAGCCGCTGCCATTACACTCGCTATTACAAAAAACACGATGGTTGTCCAGCGTTTCTGCAGGGCAGCAATAACTGTTACCAGGTTAAAAGAGGAAGTTTGCATAGGCTATGAAAATACAATTTATTCCTGTCAGGACTGCGGCGCCACCACTACATTGCGGTCCAGGCTTTCTTCGAGAGAGATAAAGGTCTCGGTACGTTCAATACCCTTGATCTTCTGCAATTCATCATGCAGCACAAAGCGGAGTTCCTGGATATCTTTACAAACGATTTCGGCAAACATGCTGTAATTACCCGTGGTATAGTTGAGGCGAACGATCTGCGGGATCTTTTTCAGTTCTTTGGCCACACTATCGTATAAAGAGCTTTTTTCGAGGTATACCCCGATAAAAGCGATCACATCGTACCCCAATGATTTGAGATCTACGGATAATTTTTTACCTTTCACTACCTTTAGCTCTTCCAGCTTCTTGATGCGTACATGAATGGTACCACCTGATACAAAGAGCTTTTTGCCCAGGTCTGCATAAGAGATCTCCGCATCTTCCATCATTTCCTGGATGATCTGGAAATCCAATTTGTCAAGATTCAATTTTACGCCCATATTGATTCGTTTTTTTATAATTATTCAATATTATATCAAATTTATTAAATATTTTCTATATTATCAAAATATTTATTGAATTATTTACAACAGATAGGGATTTTGCTGTAATATTGTCTTGTCAATGTAACAACGACTAGTTCTTATATACTGTGGGGTGATGAAATTTTTGGCAGACATGCCCTCTTGTCTCGGGGGTGAGGATAACAGGATAAACGTAGCATAGAGCCATTTGATTAGCAATAGTCAGATGACCGGGGTCGACCACCGAACTTTGTACTACAGCTAACTGCCTCGTGGAGGTTCGATCCCTCCCCCTACAGCACGACCTCTTACTAACGCCTTGTAAACCAAATATTTACAAGGCGTTTTTTATTTATGGTGAAAGATTTGATGAAAGAATATGGGAAGGGCTAATCTAGCTGAAGTCTTTTCCGCGAATACTTATAAAAGAAAAACCTGCCTCAATTGGCAGGTTTATATTACAACACCCTTTGTTTTTGAATTATTTTCTCAATATCCGTTCTGGCAAAATACCTGCGTTTCTGAATCCTGAATCCAACCAATTTTCCCTGCTTGATTAGCTCATATAAAGTAGGCTTGGATATTCGCAATATCTGACAGACCTCTTTAGGAACCAGCAGGGTTTTACCGGCTAGTTCCTCTGGGATAACTGTTTTTTGTAAGATCCTTTCATCAACCACCTGCTCCATCATAGCCCTGATTTGATGGTAGAACTCATCAGGCGCTACCGGAAATAATATTACTGGTTCCTGCATATCAAACCTCACATTTTAATTCATTACAACCTGTTCAAATAAACCTTGCTCCCGGTCTTCGAATCGGTAGAGGGTTCATATCGTAAATAGCCAAAAGCCTGCAGATCAGCCATACACTTATTATAGGTACGTCTGCTAATCCGGGCATGGCCCAATACCTCATTGCGATAAAAGGAGATAGGTTGATGCCATCCCAATTGAAAAGCCTTATGAATAAGCGTAATATATAGGCTGATATGACTGCAACCGATCCTTTGGTCACCCGAAATCGCTTCGTAAAAATCACTAAGCCAGTCTATTGATTCCATCACCTTGTGTTATTGAATGGACCACGCACCCTGCTCAGCCGTTTTTTCTTTAACAGTTTTACCTCTTTGCCCTTTCCGGTTGCTTGGTCATTTTCCGCACAGGTGTCTGTAGACTTTCGTAAGGCAAGCAATTTTCTTTCCATCCACCGGTTTTGCAAAAAACGCCATGCTTCACTAACTGAAATGACCTCCCCTGTCATGAAATAGAAACGCTGAGAAACAGACAGCTTGGAACGCACGGCAGCCAGACTTCCATTCAGTTGTTCCAGCAAACTGCCCGACCAAAACCGAACCTTTAAAGCATCGGCAAATTTTTTTCCTTCCGCAGAACCAGAAAGACGGGCCAGCTCATGCACCACTCTTTCTATACGCTTTTCTCGCTCCCAGGTAGATTCATCTGCCATCCGGAAACTGGCAGGCATTTCAGAAAGTTGCCAGTCAATTCCCTGCATGGAAGCCTCCAGTTCCTGCAGCCCCACCTGATTAATCGTAAGTGGGGGCATCTGGAGTTCTTTGAGCAAAGTGGCATCATAATAGCCCACTGAATAGGCATCTCCTTTTTTTTCAAAATAGATCTGACAGCTCAAATGGTCAGATCCAAAGACGATATCCTGATGGAGGCTAAATTGTACGGGCTGGCAACAGATATGCTGCAATAGCCGGTACGATAGGTTATCAAAACCAGCTGCAGATAGCATCGAACTAAGCGACGAGATATTCTCAATATTCATATTTCCTCATATATAATGTGATACAATCCATTCCGATCAGGATATTTTCATACCCTTCTTTTGACGAGTCCTTTTCTTCGCCAATAGTTTACCAGTCTGTTTTTGTCCAGGGGATTGCTTCTCGGATTGCTGTTTTGCCTGTTTGGATTCAGTTGGGACCTCCGCCTGTATTTGGGCGACCTGCTTCTGTACGATTGGTAATTCTTCATGCTTCAGCATTTTGAAATGCTCATCGTACACATTTACTGTTTTATATTGTGGATTGGCTTCCAGAAATATTTTCATTTGTTCACCCTGAACGGTAACTGAAGCCATCTGTGCGTTTCCTTTCTCCAACGAACGCAGCAAGTCTTTTTCCTTTTCCGCACCATCCAGTTCAAGAACCGGAAATTTGGCTACCGCTTCGCGCAAATCGTAGCCATAGTTCTCATTATACTTTTTGATCTGGTAATTACCCTTTTCATCTTTGTTGGCAAAATCGAGTTGCATCCATGCCTGGTAGGTTTCACCCTTTGCGTTAGTCAGCTCTTTTTTGACCGCACGGCCCTGTAAAAGATTATAGGCTTCTTTTGCCGTAACACCCTTGCCCTTGTTGATGGGGAAGCTTTGCTCCAGTTTTTCACCATTGGCCCTTTCTATGGAGGCTACATAACGGTTAAAAAAATACATATCCGAACTGTTTGATTTTCGGAAATGAAGGACCGCATCAAAAGGCCGGCTATTCACCTGTGTACTGAATTGTAATTGAAACTCATCCTTTTTCCCCTGGATATTCTTTTCAAGTTCAGGGTACAGGCTTTCACCAAAACCCGTGTACTTAATGTTGTCCTGGAGATACTTTAGATTTTCCATGTTCATAAAATGATTATTTAGTGATAAAATAGTTGACAGATTTTCATAGGGTATTTGCCGGAGCAGATCTTCCGGGCATTGTATAAGAATGACCCTGTAAGAATCCCGATCAGAGATATTGTCTATCGCAAAACGATCAGCCGATTCCTTGTTATCAAAAAAATACAGATCCTCTTTATCTAGGAGATACGTTGATTGATTGTAGGCCACCCACTGCCTACCGTTGGCAAGTGCTATTCGGGCCATATCGAGCACCGCAGGAGTAATGGGATGTCCGGCCTCTTCCAGCATCAAACTACCATCTATAGATGGTTTCTCCGAACCATTCAACACCGATTCAATCTGTACTTCCATTGCTTCGCCTGTCCAATAATGACGGACAAGTCTTTCAACAGCCTCCCTGGCAGTTGTGCTGGAAGAGGCAAAAGCGGTTAATTCTTCCACAAGTGTTTCCAGGCGGTTATACTGTACCTTATCATCAAAGGTTTCCGCTTCGATATTAGCTTCCAGTGGATCGTAAAAAACCTTATTCCAGTCAAAGGAGTCCATCATCGCTGTAAAATCATTGATCCGGTTATTCAGTTCCATTGTGTGGTACTGTTCAAGAATGGCGGGAGGATCTATGGTTACGGAAGGGGATGAAATTCCTTCGTTCAAAGCTTTGGTAAAAGCACCATGTACATAGGTATAAGTCTGATCTACCGGCAATAACCGTACATCCTTATGTTGCTGCTGATTAAACTCCTGAAAATCCCGGGCCCTTGCTTCCGTTGTAAACAAATACAGATCAGTGACACTTAATCGCTGTATCCGGCTATCAAACCCCAGCCATGGTTTTTGATCTCGCATAGCCTGGTCAAGCAGATGCAGGAAAGCTGGTAATTGAGAATAGGGTATCGTCATAACTAGTACTTTAGCGGATATGAACTGCATTGAGTAAAAACTTATTGGGTATATGGAGCCTAAGCTGTCTTTCCCCATCCTTTTCCTGCAATACGATTTGCAATTCCTGTCCATCGCCCAGGGCGGCTTTGGGCAAGACCGTAGAAAGGACAACAGATTGCCTTGCTTTGACAACCATTACAGCAGGATGAACAAGCAAAGCCTCAATCTCTATTTGTTGTTTGGCTTTTCGTTTCCCCTGTTGGGTAGCATTGACATACAATCTCAGACGACCGGTTTCAAAAATCAAAGAGGAACTATTTTCAATTTTTAACTTGCAAACAATCCGTTCTCCGTTGGTATAAAGCCCCAAAAGCGAGAGCTTTACCTTTCCTGCACTGTAGCGTATACCGTGCAGATAGTTTTTAAGTGCCAGTACCTTCTCTGTAAGTGCCAACAAAGCAGTATCGGTATAGGCCGATGCAGATGCTCCCAGATCAAGATTTAAAAAAGAGGGAGAGGAGGCATATGTAACTAAAAAAGAGTACAGCTTACCATTGCTAGTAACGACTGTCAGGTTGGTCGTATCAGCAAATACCGTATCTGCCTTTACCCGAAGGATATTACCCGTAGATTTTTGTACGACAATCCGATCACTGCCCCTATCAACCGAAGCGATGGATGCGGGAAAAATCAGGTTGGTGGTTTTATTCATGGTCACCTGTAGATTATAAACCGGAATAGGCTTTTGCCCATGAACCACCTGAAAGCACAGACTGAAGTATATGTATAGAACAATTCGCATATTAGTTTCAATTTGATTGACTATCCCGCAGCAGCACTCTATAACCGGCTCTTACGCTGATACGCACTTGTTTTACTTTTTTGGAAAAGAGATGTTTGGCCGCCCCAATACCGGCAGCAGCCACCTGTGAGGAAAGGGAAAATCCCGATATACCCAGATCAGTAGACTGGATAGTTCCACCGGCAGATTCCTTTGCCCAATCGTTTATTAGGGACCCTGGGGCATATATGCCTTCTACTCCATCCAGATCATATACATCCAATGCAACCGGAAGGATTTCACTGCGAAAATGAATAGTGGAAATATGAATGCGCAATCGCTCTGGCTGACATTGTACCAGTCCAAAAATGGGTGTCCCGGCAGGTATACTAGTGCCTTCAACTTTGATGAAAGAATTGAGCTCCAACTTTACTATGGAACCATTTTGCAAAACCTGGTCATTGGCGACACTGGCCATAATTACAGTTACTTTCGCCTTTGTTTGAACAGACTCTTCATAAAATCCGTCCTTATGATTGTCTTTACTTCTTTTACCAAAATAGGTGGAATCCGGTTCGGGTCCCATTCCTATGGGATAGGCTATCCGTCTCGAAGCAGCAGCCGCAGCCCTGGGATGTTGCAATGCATAAAGTTTATCTAGTGTTTCATTGATTGCTGCCAACTCCGGGTCTACAGCCGGGGAGCTGCTGATTTGCTGAACCGGCAAAGTATTGTATACTGACTGACTAGCTTCTGCAGAAGGTAACGACTGTTTTCTACCGCTTAAACGCCCCTGAATAACCGCAATTTTTGCAGATACTGCATCCTCCATTCCATTGTGCGGAATAGTAGTTGAGTAAAATGGTTCCCTCCTGTTATGCGTACCGCCCAGTCCTGCACCATCACTACGGTAAGGATCCATGCGCAATTGTTCCTGGCGCTTTATAGAATCTACGGCAGCGGCGGCGTAAAAGCTGATTTTGTCGGAGGAAGAATCCCCCGTATTTCTTGCACCCGGTAGTTGTGTATTCAGGCCTCCCCTTTGGTTAACGGTTTTTTCTACTGACTGCTCAGGTGAAAAAATTAACCAGATCATCCATACAAACAGCAGGATCAATAAGGATATAAAAAGAATTTTATTCCGCTTCGTTGTAGGGAATGTGATTTGTTTCATCTTTCTTCAATTTTGATATCTCGGTTATCAAGTGTCTCCCATTTCTCAATCAGAAATCCATGTGGATTGTGTTCCGTCCGGGATACACTGCGTAAGTAGCCCTGCGTAACCAGGTTACGTGTAACCCGGCTGGTAGAACGAATAATCCAAATAGTGGCATAGCACCGGAAAGCATAAGGTTCAGCTGTACTATTCACTGCTATGCTGTCAATGCTGATTTGCTGGCTCACATTGCCTGAAATTATTCCTGCGATATAGCCGGATTCGACCAAGTCATCATATTGCTTTTTAGCGGTTGCGTCTGACAAGTAGAGCGCTTTTTTAATCGTAATCCCGATGGCTTTTTCATCCGGGTCCAGTGAGAAAAACAATTCATGAAACCTCGCTACATGATCTTTGGCTTCCACAACCAAATTATCTTTTCGGTTAGCGGCAAAGACTTCCGCTGCCTTTCCATTGCTCAATACATAAACTTTATCCTGAACCTTCGCTGAAAGCGAAGCATTCTGGTATAAAGCATACAGACTGATGAGTATGCTTCCTGAAACCACCAGCAACATGAACAGCCGCATAGAACGAAAAGCCTTATCAATATTTTGCGTTGGTTGGAACATTACTTAGCGTTTAGTTTATCCTTGAAATACCCCTTATTGATAGCTGCATCACTCATATTGCTACTCATCGTAGAAGCTCCATTGCCAAAAGCATCTGCAGACATACCAGACATGGCGGAACCGGCCGCTTTACTGACCACCGCCGAAGTAAAAGAAGAGACCTTGTGCAATAGTGCATTACCGCCACCCGCATTAACGATATAATTACTCACCGAAGGCACGGTACAATACCCCACGATGGCAATCAATAAAAAAGCGAGATAGGCCCAATCAGTTAAAGAAAGAGGCTGTCCTGCAACTGGTATTGATGAAAGGCTTTCCAATACCATATTCGCCTGTATTCTGGCAATGATGGCTCCGAAGATATTGGCCACCGGCAACCAGAGAAATACATTGATATAACGGGCCAGCCAGACAGTCACCAGATGTTGGAACCCATCATAAATAGAGAGCCCGAATACGATCGGACCAACTATAGCAAGCACGATCAGGTAAAAAGTCCGGATCGCATGGATCAGTAAGGCAATGGTCTGAAACAGGAATTCCAATACCACCTGTAAGCCTGCCCGGATCCAGTTGGCGGGATTGAGTGCACCAAGGCCCGCTATACTGGTATCCTGTAACTGTAGATATTTACCAATGGCTTCGTTGGATGATTTTACCATTCCAGCAGTTGCAGTCACAATGGGTTGCAGTATCCCATTGATCAAGTCAATGACGGAAGGGAAAACAAGGATGCAGAACCCAAGCACGAAAGGTCTAAGCAGACCGAAAAGCTCCACTGGTTCCGCTGAAGCAATGTTCCGCCAGATCCTAAGACCGATATACCAAAGCGCCCCGAATCCACCGATCAACCTGGCAGACCCGATGAGTCCTTTACATAAGGGTATCATCTCCTTGTATAAATGATCGAGAATACCCTGGAATCCCTGCCCATTGGACATACCCTGCGCCTGTACACAGACCGGTATACATCCAACCAATACCAATAGTTCCCACTTTTTCATGACACAACTTTTTAATGCAACCCATATAATCGCAGGATGGCCTGCCTGTCTTTTTCCTGTTGAATCTTCCCTGCTACCAACACCGTTTGCTCCTTCATAAATAGGCGCAAGCCCAATAATTGCTGGTCGGAGTAACCCGCCAGTTTTTCAATGGCGGCCAATCGCTCTCCCTCGCTCATTCTGAGTCCTCCTGGAGCTAACAATACTCCAAGTTGGTCCAGCACCACTCCCATTTCATAGCCCACTTGTTGATAGCGTTGATTCCACAATGCCATTTCCATAAACCTGCCTGCCCCCATCCCTTGCATCTGTGTCAGCCAGTCCCGGTATTCCTTTTGTACCTGAACCCAGTTAGCCGTGATTCGCTTAACAGCAGGTGCATTTCTCACATGCCCACTCACTTGTAATAATTCATCGAGATAACTTTTATGCAGGTCATAATTGCCCTTGGCTGCATCCCGCACTGCGGTATAGCCGTTTTGAAGTAGCTGGTATCCCTGTTTTGCCTGTTGCAGCATCAATCTTAGTTGCACCAACTTCTCCATGTTGAGCTGCAATTGTTCCATTTCCTGTTTCTGGGCAGACAATACACCAACCCAGAGGAGGCCAAACAACCATAGATAGTTTTTCATTGGATAGCGTATAAACGTTTTACAAATCGCAGATCTGACTGCTTTCTTTTTTTGTCGGAAAGGATTTCCACTTCTTGCTTGTGTAAGGATTGCATGTTCGAGAGACAATCCTGCATAGCATCCTTCAGGGTCCTGACCATTGCGACCGTTTCTGCATCATTGCTGGCCATCTGCCCAGTAAGTACAAGCTGTAGCGTTTGAACCAGTTCCTGACTTTGGTTCAGGATAGCATTGTAACGGGGCTTAGCAGAAGGATCCTTCTGAGAGCTTGCGTAAACAAGAGCTATCTGTTGCTGCATCTCGAAAATTCGCCTGACGGTGGTTCCGCCACTGATCATGGGCTTGACCTGTTTTAATTCAGTAAAATAACCTGCATACAAAGCAGACAGTTGCCGGTGCCAGGAACCGATCTCTTCCAATTTCTGCTTTGACAATTGCTGTTCTGCCTTTTGCTGCGCCTGTTGCAAGACCAGTGTCTGGTTTTGCAGCCGCTGCACTTTCAGGTCAATGGCCTTAATAGCCTTTGAAAGAATGAGCGAAACCGGATCCAATGTTTGGGCAACTACCCCAGTCCTGAAAAAACAGCAGATCCCAACCACCAAAATGATTTTCCCTTTCATACACACTTATCTATTTTCTTGAACAATGGATTGAATGCCAAATTCCATACTCCCATATTTTTGAGCGGCCAATGAAACACGCAGTTTCTCTCTTTCCTCCGTTGTATAGGCCAGGTACTCCTCAGGTGACACCTCCAACCGGTATACTCGTGCGACTCTTCCGCCCAGTGATACAAAGACTTCCTTATACTGCCGAAGCGGGTCATTTGCGCGGTTCATAGAAAGCACCAAAGCCCGTTCCTTCTCTGTCAGTCCGAGTAATTGCTGGATTTCTTCAAAGCGGTGCTGGTATTTGTTCTGATCCAGTAAAACTTTACAGTCAGCATTATTAACGATGGCCTGTTTGATGATATCAGAAGAAAGGATATCTTCTATTTCCTGGGTCACTACAATCGCCTCACCAAAATGCTTACGCGCTGTCTTAAATAGGTATTTGATGTATTCTGCCATCCCGTTTTTGGCGATGGCCTTCCATGCTTCTTCGATCAATATCAGTTTGCGTACACCTTTGAGGCTTCTCATTTTGGCGATAAAGACCTCCATGATCACAATGGTTACCACCGGAAATAAAATGGGATGATCTTTGATATTATCCAGCTCAAAAACAATAAAAGGCTGGTTATACAGATCCAGATTTTCGGTAGCATTGAGCAGGTAGTCAAATTCACCTCCCTTGTAATAAGGTTTCAATACATAAAGAAATCCCGCCACATCAAAATCGTTGACCCGTACTTTATCTTCTGCCAACTGTAACGTGAATTCATCCCTGACAAACCCGTAGAAGGAATCAAACGAGCGAAAATCTATTTCTTTTTCATAGTAAGCCTGTAAGGCATTGGATAGGGCAACATATTCACTGCGCGAAAAAGATTCATGTTCCCTTTTCCATAAAGTAACCAGGAGTGCTTTGATACTTTCCCTTTTTTCGATATCGGGTGTTCCCCCGTCTGGAACATGAAAGGGATTAAAACGGATGGGATGGCTTTCACTATAGGTGAAATAATACCCTCCCACTAGTTCACAAACGCTTTTATAGGAATGCCCGACATCCACGATCACCACATGACTGCCTTGTGCATGGTAACTATGCACCAGGTGATTGGTAAAAAAAGACTTTCCGCTTCCAGATGGGCCAATCACGATCTTG
Source organism: Caulobacter sp. UNC279MFTsu5.1 (assembly GCA_943369185.1). Lineage (GTDB taxonomy): Bacteria > Bacteroidota > Bacteroidia > Chitinophagales > Chitinophagaceae > Sediminibacterium. Next base: position 613,734 of record CALRMK020000001.1, read on the forward strand.
TTGCGGTTAGTAATAACTCCCTGGCGCATCGGTTCATCGGAAAGATCCACATGCAGCGGCATGCCTGAAATCCGTTCACCCAGCCGCACACCAAAAGGGCTTGCGGAACTGCGGTATTGGGTCTCAAGATTCAAAAAGCAACAGGCCTGCCCGGTAAAAGTCAAAAAGGTTTCATTCATAGGTATATCACCTGCATTGCCTGGAATACCCGCCCAGTAGAGCTGTGGTGCGCCTACTGTTTCTATTTTGGCAACCGCATCCATCTGTGAAAAGGCCGATGTGCAGGCATTGCGGACATCATGGAGAGCTGTTGGATCATCCGCCCAGGCAAGTACATGAAAATGTGTATAAACCGGTTGACGGCTTTCGGTAATGCATTCCTGCAGGAAACTATCTACCGCTTCCTTACCGTAGGCATTCTCCCTTGCATAGGTAGACAAAGCCTGCAGCCTTCTTTTTTTCCGCTCCAGTTCCTTAATCAGTTTAACAGGGTCCTCCAGTACCAGAAACTGCTGGTAGATATGGTTACAATTCAGCAATAGGCCCACCGGGGAAGCAAAACCAATCGGGAACCGGCTACCATCTGACCCATACTTCTCATAGTCCATACGGGAACCACAAAGGGATGGCAAATGGTTAGTTTCGCTTAAAGTAAATAGCTCGCAATGTTTTTCACCCACAAGGATTCCCTTGTCAAAAGACAGATCACGTCTTACCCCATCCTCATCTAGCAACAGGTATTGATTAACCAATTGCACAAGCGCTTCCTGTTCCAACCTTTTCGCCTTCAAAAGACCTGAATCACTCAATACTTTGATGAACTGGGCACAGCTACTCTCAAAACTTTTGGCAAAAGCCGGATCAAGGGTCTCGGGGGGAACCAGGTGAGTCCGGATCAGGGAAGAAAAAAAGGAATTAACGGGCTTACGATCTGGTGGCCGTAACGTCAACAGTAAGTAACAGCTATGATCCAGGTAAGGTCGCTCGTGGAAGAATCGCTCACTGGCGCGTGCAAGAAATCCATGCTCTTTCTCAAAATCCCCCATAAACCTTCGGGTAAGGAACCAATCCTGTTTGTGTAAGACAGAGCCTACCGGTAAGAGTTTGATGGCTTTTATCCATGACTGGTGGAATAACTCATATTCGGCCGAAGACAGGGTGAAGATCTCAGGTAATTCCAAAGCATAGGCCAGCGTAATATCTCCTGACTTTGACAGGAGCATATCCTCTTCCACCCCATAGAGCGGTAATATGTCAGAAAGATTTTTCATGCTTCAAATAATTGGTTACAACGGACCCACTTCGGTGTGGCCTTATGGGCCAACTGTTTCATCATTCCATATTCGCCATACCGGTGATTCAGCCGGTAAACGTTGCGAAATAGAACCCCTCCCGCAACGAGAACCAAACCCATGCAAATAGCTACCGGGGTGCCTGCGATATAGAGCAAGGCGAAAACCACGAGCAAGAAGCCCAGTCCGATAGCAAGCCACCAGATATACTGTCCTTTGAGACCGCGAAATACAACCGGCATTCCAACACTCTTATTGATATAGTAAACACTACTCATATACCAAAGAAGGCTTTGATCACGGTTACCACTACCACCAGAAATACACAACTGCCAAACCAGGCTGCCGCTACTTTCCCGGTATCATGGTCACCGGCATTCCATTTGGAATAGACTTTCACCGCACCGATCAACCCCACTATCGCCCCAATGGCATACATCAGTTGGGTACCTGTCTGGAAATAACTTCTCACTTTCTGGTTGGCATCCATGATGCCCGCGTTACCATCCTGTGCGTAGGATAACACGGCCGTCAGCAGCCATAATAGCAGTATCTCCACTTTCTTTCCGTACTTTTTCATCTTATAGTTTTTCATTTTGTAAAAAACATGCCCGCCACCACTCTCTCTGGCACTTGATTTTCCTGCACAGGCGGCGGGACATGTACCTTCATGGCCTCCTTTCTTGCCCCACTACTTTATTTATTGATAGCTACCGATATTGATCAATAGGCTAAGCCCATAAGCGTTCTGGAACGGTGAGATGCCTATTCCCCTCCCAAAGGGTACCAGGTAAAACAGATCCACTCCCCAACTCTGGTCACTCACAAATCCTTTGTAACCGGCTCCAAATGAAAAATATTTCCGGTCGCCCTTTGCTGCACTTTCCAGGCTGAGACCTCCCCGAAGAAAAAATGTCTCAGCAAATCCATATTCCATACCCGCGGATATTCTCACCCCTTTCCAATCATCTTTTATCAACCGGCTCAGATCCATACCTGCCGTCAATCGATCCCCCGATTCATAGATCTGTAAATACCCGATACCCACTGCCGCAGTTAAGGGCAGATTGATCTTCGGCCCTAGATTGGTAACTGTTGCTCCAAAAAGAATTCTTCTGTTTTCAGATCCTAGTGTACCATATCCGTAGTATCCGATATCACCAGAAAAACCGGATCGCTTTTCTATACCGTTATGCTGGCCCAAAAACTTTATCGTAGTAGAAAGACTGTGCTGGCTGGCAAATTGTAAAGCATAGGATACACCCAAATGATAATCCCTTGCACGGTAACTGACTAGTGTGGCACCAGTATTATCCCGCAGATCTATTTGTCCCATATCCAGGTAAGTAAGGTTAACACCCAATGCAGACTGTTCCGTTACCGCATACAGGTAGGCCGCATTCAGGATCCGCGTATCCTTACTGATCATAGAAAGCCAGGGCAGATAACTCACCGATAATTGATGTTGATAGGAACCAAAAGCACTGCTAGCGGCATTGTATAAAAGGGATTGGGTACCCACTGAACTGGCTATGCCCATTTCACCCATAGCCATTGCCCGGCTATTCGGATGCAGGGAAAGACTCGGAAAACTGGTAACTGGAACCTGTCCACCTGCAGACAACACTACACAACAGAATAGTAAATAGAAAAAGGTTCTCATGGGATCATAATTTTTTTATACACGGTAGCAGATGGCTGAGCCAAATCGTCGGTAACCGATAGTCCGACAATATGCTCACCCTTTGCCCGGAAGACCCACCTGATAACCGGATCGCGCGAGTCGATCGCTTGTCCATTGATGGAATAATGATAACGGGTAATAATACCATCCGGCTTATGTGATAAGGATGCGTTGAATTGAAAGGGCCAGCTTTGTAACTGGGTCTGCTCCTCCATGCGGTAGAAAAAATCAGGTATAGCCGGTTGGTTGGCTAAAACCTTTACTGGCAATTGTTGGGTGATGACCCGACCCAACCTGTCTGTCAGGTTAAACCTTAACTGATACATCCCTGGCTTGTCTGCGGAAATAAATAACTGCAAACTATCTGCCACCGGTAAAGATTTACCCGGGACTATATCTTCTCCCCTGTACAGCAGGTGCAGACTGGTACTGGTATCATCCCGTAACAGGTTTAACTGGTGGATAACATCCTTGCAATAAAGCGTCAGTTGGCCGTTAGCAGAATAGAGTATATTAGTATAGTCTCTTTCACGAATTTGAACGCTGTCCTTGTTAAAGGATAGTTCCTGTTTTGGGGCAGCATCCAGGATAGATTGGTATTTGTCCGAACAAGCACCCAGCAAACACAACACACACAGATTGATCCACTGTTTCATGTTTTTAATTTTTATAGACTTTATCAAAATGTTTTTCGTTGTTATAAATCGCAGTAATGAAATACACTACTCCGCGGGTGAGATGATCCACTCCATCGAGGCGGAATAAGTTCTCTCCTTCTACGCCTGCCTTGTTCCAGCTTTTCACTTTTTTACCATCTCCAGAAAAAAGCTCAATGCGTACTTCCTGCTTTCTGTTCAGAATGACGGAAACCTTCAGGTGATCCTGAAAAGGAATCGGAAACACATTCCAGTCCTTTAGATTCCCCCTGTCAAAAGGTTCCCTTTTAGGGGCAGCAGGTTCTGGCAAAACACGCAGCCACATGGAAAAATGAGTGATGCAGTTTCTGGGACTCACGGCATCCACCTGCACCAGCATTGAATCAGCAGCTTTATAATAATATTGAGTCACGACACTGTCCTTTGTTATCAGTTTGGTACCGTCCCCAAAATCCCAGTGAAACACACCCGCATTGGTAATAGCTGCATTCAACTGCACAACACCACCATAGGGAACCGTTGAGGGATTTACCATCAATTCGCCAGCCGGGTAAACAGTATCATCAGCTGTAACAGTTACAAGTGAACTATCAAAGCATCCTTCCCGCATCACCCATACCTGATACTGCCCGGCTTCGGCGAAAAAATGGCTGTCCCAACTATAAATTTGCCGGGGATGGACAAGGTCAGGGGGATCCGCCCATCGCCATAGTTCAAAGGGTTTTTCCAGGCCGACAACCACGAGCTCCGTCTTACCTCCTTCACAAACTTTTCTCGCACCAAGGATCACCGGAGTGGTTACCGAACCGGTGGTGATTTTTATTTCATTGGAGCTAGAAGCTGCCCGGCATCCCTGACCACTGATGGCGCGCACCGTGAATACTCCCGCATTTTCATTGATGATAGTATCTCTGGATGAAGTCCTTAACACCAATTGATTGTAATACCATTCATACGTATTACCATTTACATAATTGAGTATCCGGAGCACCGCGCTGGAACTATTGCAGAGATGAGCTTCGCTGGTGGTGATAACTGCCGCATCTGGTTGCGGGTATACCGTAACCGTTATCTCACCGGCGACAGCGTTGGAGCAGGCAGTCGAACTTCCATCCTGAACACTGATCAGGCTATAGGTAAAACTTCCGGCACTTTGGGTAGGAACAGCCAGGCTGGTGCTATTACCGGTTGTAGTAGTGATGGTTTGATTGGCTCCCCCATTGATGCGATAAGTAAATGTATAGGGAGCAGTTCCGCCTGAACCACCAAATTGAATCAGCGGATTATCTGCATTTTGACAAACAGCAGTCTCCCCAATAATAGAAGCCGAAGGAAGGGGATTCACCGTAATTGTAGCCGAACCATTCACGGCGGTGGAACAATGGGTACTGCTACCATCAATTACACTGACAAGTGAATAAGTATATGTACCAGGCATTGAGTTAGGAACTGCCACACTTACCGTATTACCAGCACCAGTACTCACCGATTGGTTCGTCCCGCCATTGATCCGATAGACAAAAGTATAAGGTGGAGTACCCCCGGAACCAGTCATACTGATCGCTGGCGATCCACTGTTTTGACAGACAATAGTTGAACCACTGATGGAAGCTGCAGGTAAAGGATTGACAGTAATTGCCACAGATCCATTCCCAGTATTGCTGCACGCTGTGCCACTGGCATCACGGACACTGATTAGCTGGTAATTGAAGTTACCGGCCTCATTCGTTGACGCAGAAAGACTTACACTATTACCGCTGGTACTACTGACGATTTGAGTAGCGCTGCCATTAATGGAATAGCTAAACGTATAGGGAGCCGTACCATTACTACCCGTAAAACTGATTACAGGTGCCGTACCGTTTTGACAGACTGTGGCATTACCTGAAATACTGGCTAACGGCAATGGATTAACGGTAATGGTAGCATAACCAACAGCAGCATTGGAACAGGCAGTACTGCTTGCATCAGTGATACTTACAAGCGAATAAACAAAACTACCCGCAGCCGCAGTAGATACTGGCAAACTAACGCTGTTGCCGGAAACACTGGTAATGGTTTGCGCCGCTCCGCCATTGATGCGATAAACAAATGTATAAGGAGCAGTTCCTCCACTTCCCGTAAATTGAATGGAAGGTGCATCAGAATTTTGACAAACCGCCACGGTCCCGCTAATGGAAGCTACCGGTAATGGGTTCACCAAAACAGTAGCTACTCCGCTGGCTGGTCCTTCACAGGCCGTTGCGCTGGATTCCTGCACACTGACAAGTGAATAAGTATAACTGCCCGCAGTAGTTGTCGGAGCAGCAATAGAAACACTATTACCGCTGGTAGTGCTAATACTTTTAACTGTTCCACCATTGATCCGATAAGTAAACGTATAGGAAGCGGCTCCCCCGCTGCCACTAAATGTAACCAATGGAGAAACACCATTCTGGCAAACTGAACCGCTACCAGAAATGGAAGCCCCCGGCAAAGGATTCACCATTGTGGTAAGGGTATTTGAATTAACCTGACATCCGTTATTATCCGTAACAGTAACGGAATAAATACCCGCAGAACTCACATTGATGGAGGAACCAGAGGCGCCTGTATTCCACAAATAAGCGGTGCCGGTGGAAGCGGTAAGGGTAATACTGTTTCCTGAACAAAAACTGGTCGGGCCGGAAGGGGTAATCGTAGGGATGGTCACCATGTAATAGCTGACCGTTACAACAGCCGAACTGGCATAACAGCCATTTTTCATCACGGTTACCGAATAAGTTCCGGGGCCAACACTGATGGTTTGGGTACTGGCACCATTACTCCAGAGATAGGATTCAAATCCACTGCCGGCGTCCAATGTTTTGAGTGTTCCCGGACAGATGGTATAGGAAGTTCCCGGAACAGGTATCGGGCAATTGCCGGTGGCAATTACTACCTGGTTGGAAAAAGAGGAATTACCACAACTGTTGCGATCATAGGCATAATAGGTACCTGCGCTGGAAACCGTCAGGCTGTTACCTGTATTACCTGTTGACCAGGTAATATTGGAACCGGTGGCAGTCAGTGTAGTGGAAGCACCATTACAAAGCAGTTGATTGTTGCCGGGACTAACAGTGGGGGCTACCGGCACATTGCCAGTCGTGATGACAATAGCATTACTATTGGAAGAATTACCACAACCATTCTGCTCCCACGCATAATAGGTTCCTGCCGCCGAAACAGTGATTGTAATACCTGTCTGACCTGTATTCCATCGAATAAACCCTCCAGAGGATGTAGCCGTGCTTAATACAGTAGAAGCCCCATTGCACAAATAACTGCCGTTATTGCTGGAGATACCCGGTGCAGCCGGTGTGATATTGGTACTGATGGAAAAGCTATTACTATTGCCGCTGGTTCCGCAACTATTGGTCTGGTTGGCATAATAAGTTCCAGCACTGCTGACGTTGATGGAACTACCCGTTTGACCCGTACTCCAGTTCACTGTGCCATTAATACCAGCCGCTGATAGCAAGGTAGCACTACCGTTACACAGTAATGTTCCGTTACTGCTGCTGATAATGGGTGCAGCAGGTGTACTACCTGAACTGAGGGTAATAGTATTGCTGTTCGCACTGGTACCACAACTATTGGTTTGATAAGCATAATAAGTACCGGCAGAACTGGCCGTAATTGCATTACCCATCTGTCCCGTACTCCAGCTAACAGTTCCCTCCACTCCCGAAGCACTTAAAGTAGTAGAAGCCCCATTGCAAAGTAGAGCCCCATTACTGCTGCTAATACTCAAGGCAGCTGGTGTAGCTCCGGCGCTAAGGGTGATAGTATTGCTATTAGGGCTGGTTCCGCAACTGTTGGACTGGTAGGCATAATAAGCACTAGCTGCACTTACCGTAATAGCGTTGCCCGTTTGACCAGTACTCCATGTCACCGATCCCGTTACACCAGCGGCAGTAAGCGTCTTAACACCACCATTACAAAGCAAAGTGCCGGCACTGCTCGAAATCGAAGGAGCTGCAGGGGAACTGCCGATACTGATAGATATAGCATCACTGTTAGGCCCCTGTCCGCAGCCATTGATTTCCCAGCAATAATAATCGCCAGATACAGAAACTGAAATACTATTCCCGGTAGCACCCGTATTCCAGTAAATGGTTCCACCTGCTGTTGGTGTTACAGATAAAGTAGTGGAAGCCCCATTGCATAATAAGGTTCCGTTCGATGCACCAATCACCGTCTTACCGGGTGGGGTACCCGAACTGATGAGGATGGTATTAGAAGTAGCCGATTGACAAACATCACTGACAATGGCATAATAATTACCCGGTGTATTCACAGAAATCATACCAGTGGGGTCAGATACGGCAATGGCCACCCCATCTCTATACCAATCATAACTAAATCCATAGGATGCCATATTCGGGGCACCACTTAACTGTGCAGAAGCACCGCTACATACAATAGTAGCATCACTGGTGGTGCTTACAGTACTCAATACTACAGGATTGGTGTACAGTAGCGGAACTGAATAAGTAAACTTAGCGGAACGACTGGTAGTTGATCCGTATTGGTCTATACCTTCAATATCCACTACCAGTTGCTGACCGGTATTATTGTTGGGGAAAGCACCATAAGGAACATCGATATTGATCCAGAGAGTGTTTCCTCCTCCCACAACAAGCTGCGGGTTACCCAACTGGCTACCATCAAAATAGGATGGCTGAATATTACCATAACTACCATACAGAGTGCCATCTACAGAGCTTACAGAATAATAGCCGATCTCCTGGTAGAAACCAGATATGTAATAGTAAAAGTGATACTTAATACCGGTATATAAAGTAGCGTTGAAGGATCTCACCTGTCCACTAACTTTGGCAACCTGACCGGGAGAACAATAAAACATCCGATCAGAACTAACACTCAAGGAATAATTACCCTGAGCAACCAGATTCCAACACATTGGCAATAAACACAATAACAGTAGTACCTTTTTCATAGGATAGATTTAGAATCAATGCAATTCAATAATCAGTATTCAATTGGTAGATAAGACCCAGCCCCAATACAAATTCCTGTTTACCTAATATGGGCTTCCATACCCATCTTTGCTGACCAAAAACGCTGAGAATAAAAGAAGAGGAAAGATGCCAGATGCCCATTACCTCCCCTATACATCCAAAACCTGTTCTGTCTTTTTGCTGCTGATTGTTCTGTACCCATGGTTCCCGTTCTCTTTGAATAAGGGCCCCCAGCATGATTCGGTAACCCAAAGCAGCCGTTTCCATTAAGGACTGAGTAGATGAATAATCGAATCCAAAAGAGGCCCCGTAGGAGACATAACGAAGACTATTGTGTTTGGAACTTTCACCAAACAACTTGAAAGTGAATTGAAGTGGATAATTAGAGGGATGGAAATATTGAATAGCCATATATTCGGCTGGCATAAGGGACTTGCCGCCAAACACACCGATGGCCTGGGACTTGGCAGTAAAACAGCCAAATAGCAGAAAAAGGAAGTAGATTGATTTCATACCACAAATGTGGAATGATCAGAACTGCTTGTTTCGTAGTCGGATTCGTAGTCTGGAAGGAATTTTTCAAAATAATTTGTTAAGAACCTATCCGGTTCTTGTTTTATCATCAATCCGGGTCATATAAGTTTCTAATGCATCACGCAACTGATCCAGAAAGGCTATCGAATCTTTACGGCGTAATATTTCCTGAAAACGAAGTGAGGTATTCCCCAGTTTTACACCTAATGCTTCCTCGAAAAAATGAGTGATCTCTTTGATGGTAGTCTTTCCGTTATTAAATACCCTGTTGGCATAGAGACCATAGATCAGTTCAATTAGATCAGTTTTACTGGCGGACCAAGTAATAGAAGGCAGCGTCTCATTTGAATTAGTAAGAGAATTGGATGGAGATTGTACATCCAATAAATGTTCGATAGCAGTTATCCGCTTTAAAATTTCCAGCAGGATAGGCAAAGAATTGTCCCCAGCATCCAAAGCTGTATTCTCTTTCATAGGATTTTAACAATTAGGCTCTTTCCAAAACGTAATCGCAACTATATCCGATCGGCAGTTCCGGGAAATACAGAACAACTATTTAAACGATAAATAATTTGATTTTTTGTTGTCCTTTTAGAATTTTAAATATTCCGAGTGGAAGGTTTTCTTTAACAGATTGAGTAGATAATACGGTATGGAACAATCCAAGCCGCCTCGTTACAATAATTTAGGGTGCTACGAAATATGAGAAGATCTCGATAATCTTTCGGCCCTAATTTCAAACCGTTTGCCTTTTAGGGACAATTACATCTTACTCTAAATAAATGTAATTACTCAACATGATGATCATAGTTTGTATACAAACTCTTTTGTATTCCCCGGATTGTGTCCGTTCCACATAGGTATGTGATACTTATTTGTGGAATAGAATTAAATCATATTAAGGATAATAGGATGGTGTTAAGAAAAACAGAGGACCAAATACAAAGATTTGTCTGGCTATTCATTATCCTGCTAAATGGATATAGATGAACCAATACTCACTCTTATAACATAGCTGCCTTAATATACCGCTCCCCATATTTACCCCAATTCTTTAAATTGGAACGAAGATTTTGCAGCAGGCCCGCATTCGTTGTTTTAACTCCCTTTACAGGCGGTTTAATATTTGCTTCATTCATCGGCTCTGCTGCATAAATTTTAGTTGCAAACCAGGAAACATGTTCATGAGGAATGGCCAGTCCAAGGATCATACCGGGCAGACCATTAAAGGACTCGGGGCCTCCCGGTGTGGCAATATCATCAGTATAAAAAGCCACCACGTATAAAGAATCCATGATGATGGCATTGGCACGTCTGCACTCTAGACCGGCAATAGTTCGTTTTTCATCCGTGATTTTCCACTTGATACGTCGTGCAGTATCCTGGATAAGGAAGGTTTTTTCAAAAACTGCCTTCTGGCTTATTACCATTCTTTTATCAAAATCCGTATACACGATATTATCTTCCGAAGGCTCTTCCCACAACTTGTTGTTTTCTACATTGTCCCTACCAGGTTGGTACATTGTTTTATTGTCCGTAAAACTCAAATCAAAATAAGTAGTCTTAAACTGAGGTATTCGTTTTTTGAATTCAGCAGTCCATGAATCATCATCATTAAACCGGGAATGAAGGTTCAACTTTTTCTCAAATTCAATTTTTCCAGAGACCAATACATTGGGCTGCTGGCTCTTTAATTGGGTAACAAGTAGCAGGCAGCTTACTATATAGAGATACATTCCTTTCATAACGGACAAATTTATTTTCCGGCACCTTTAGTAAAATTCCATACAGCAGATAACATGAAATAACGCTGGATAGTGGTATAGGTATTTTCAGTGATGAAATTTGAATTGACGGAACGGTTAAAACCAATGTTTTGGTTAAAAAGATCATTGACGGAAACCTTAATAAGCATAGCATCACCCTTTAATAATTTTTTCCCCAGCCAGGCATTCAGCAGCACTACATTGTTGTTATTATCAAACAAACTGGTCTTCTGACGGAATATAAAATCACAATCCGTATGGATCTGCATCTTAAGAGGCAGGTAAAAATCCAAATCTGGTCTGATATTATAAGTCCAATAACGGATACCGACATTTTGCTGGATAGAAGACTGGCTGGTGGTATAGGTAATGTTTCCGGAAATACTATTGGCATATAATTTTTCTACCGTTTTACCGGCTGAAAAACCCAGAGAATAAGTATTGCTCTGAGTAGTATTTTCTCGGCTGTTGACAATATTAATAAAGCGTGCATCACTGGCAGACCCATTGAATCCAACATGTGCACCAAAGAGTTCAAATCCATAACTTATTCTGCCAGACAGATTACGGTTCCCGTTTACATTTATAGCCTGAGAAACCTTTCTGCCCAGGCTATCCACAAAATCCCTTGAAGCAAAAGCATTATTCATGCCGCTATAAGAAACGTTCAGATATAAATTGGTTCGAGACAAGGCCTTGTAATTATAAAAATTCAAACTCACATTACTTCTGAAAGCTGGTTTTAAATCTGCGTTACCAATCACAATATTCAAAGGATCCTCATTGGTTTTCAACGGCTGTATCTGCTGAAGGGATGGTTGAATGGTTGATCCAAAATAACTCATAAACAGTTGCTTCTGGCTGGAGAAGGAATATGTTATGTACGAATGCGGGAACCAGTTGACAAAAGATCTTGTTCCTGAGAGATTTGAGCGGTTATCCATTTGTGTGAAACTGGTAAGCCCGATATTATTACCTGCTGTTAACTTTATTTTTTTTAGGCTCAGTGAGTAACTGGCACCGCCATTATGGGTGAAAATATTATAAGTATAGTCGTTGCTGTAGACAGAATCAAGCACATCATATTTACCTGCACCAGATTTATTAAAGGAGCTCCAGTTCGATGAATTATTGTTACTGGTAATTCCGTAATTTAGAGTCAGAGTCGAAACTTTGGAAAGAGGTTCGGTATAAATCGCTTTCGCATTAAAAGCCAGCAGTCGGCTATTGACTACCTTATACTGATCGGTAATTTGTTTACTGAAGGGCTGTCCACCTTTAAAGAACTGGTTATCGGCATATAAAAAACCGATAGAAACATTGGTATTGTAATTTTCCTTTACGTCCAGGGAAAAGGTCCTTCCCGTCCTTCTTAATTTTTTACGCCACAAAAACCCGCTATTAAAGGCATTCAAGTCACCGGTGGTCGAAAGGGTACGGTCTCCCTGGTTCACTAGCGCACTATCCTCTGCGAGAGATTGCTGAGAAAACTGATTAACCGTTGTTTTATGATCACCACTAGCCTCAATTATGAGTTTTATGGATGAGGTACTATCGATATCCCAATTATAGATCAGGTTCCCCTTATTACGAATGATCTTATTGGTGAACGACTGCTGTTGATTCACATAATAAGATGTGTCAGGTAATAGGTACTGTGAGTTTGTTGAACTTTTGCCGGTTACGGACAGATCCAATATTTTATAATTACCATTGATAGCTTGTTTATCATCGCCCCATTTATTATTATAATGGGCACCACCTGACTGCACGCGTGGATAGCCCCGCCCGGAGTAACTACCACCCCAATCCGTGAGGTCATCCTGCCCAGAGATATTTCCATTATCATCGACCAGTATGGAAGAGGAATTGTCCCCGTATTTATCTGAGTCTTGCCAGTTCAGCCCGACTTTGCCGGTATTGGAAAAAATGCCATAGACAGAAATCTTTTCCTTCCGCTGAAATTTATTGAACATGAGTTGCCCGTTATAATATCCATTACTACCCGACCCGGCATCAACTTTTCCGAAATAGCCATTTTTTTTATTATCCTTGAGTTTAAAATTGATCGTAGTGGTTTTCTTGCCATCATCGACACCGGTAAAATTTGCCTGGTCACTCTTCTTATCAAAGAGCTGGACTTTGTCTACCATATCGGCCCGGACATTCTGGGTAACCAGGGTTGGATCATCCCCAAAAAATTCTTCTCCATCCACCAAGACTTTCTGTACCGTTTTTCCCTGTGCTGTTATCTGCCCGTTCTTATCGACCTGGATACCTGGCAACATTTTCAGCAATTCCTCCACCGATGCATTAGCCTGCACTTTAAAACTGTCCGCCTTATATTCTGTCGTATCTCCTTTGAGCTTTATAGCACTGACCGTTTGTCTGACCACCACATCCTCCAACAGGTGGGCCTTGGTAATCAGAGGTACGATTCCTAAATCAACCTTACCGTCGAATGATAAAGTAAGTGTATCAGAATAATCCGCATAGTTGGAAAGGGTGCTTAGCAGAATATATTTATCAGCAGGAAGATTATGTAATTCAAAATATCCCTTTACATCAGTTCTCACAAAGCTGACCAGCATGGAATCTTTGGCGCGGATCATACTGACAACCGCTCTGAAAAGCGGCTGCTTATTGAGTGTATCCTTAACGGTTCCCTTAATGGAATTGGAGATTTGCTGGGCCTGAAGAGGCAGGTAAAAAAGGACACATAGTATCCCCATTGCAGTTAGTTTCAGCATAAACTAATATCCGTTTTAAATGCCTTCCAATATATATTAAATCTTTTTTACTTAACCGTTAATAAACATATGATAAGTCATATTATTTATCTAAGAGGCCAAGGAGGAAAATATAAGATGCAGGATCATGGTTTTCCACAACTGACCTTGTAAATTTCGTAGGAATCATTCCGATCGAAAAAGGAAATCTAAAATGATCCAAGTTTATAGTCATTGCGATAAAACAAATCATAATTGACCAAACTGGCCTAATTAACAGAAACTGCTGAGATAAGATTAAAGTTGCTTGAAATATCCCATAATTAAATTATAATCAAAATCAAATACTTCACTAATGTTTGCGACAATTGAATACCCTCCAATTTTCTTACCACTCTTGACAAATATTTGCGGATTTGTCGAAATCTCATACTGATACAATTTCATATTGTACAAACTATCAAATTCTCTGGACAATGTAATCTCCGTTTTCACAAAATGACTCGTAAAATGAAGATTCAATAAGCCTAAAAAAGAAGAATCAGAACTATTCAGAATTCTATAATTAATATGCATTGTACCAGAGTCCTTGTTAAAGGTTTTAGATGCTATTTGGCCGATATTATTTGATACAATTGGATAAATCCGATTTGAAACAATCCATTCTCTTCGCATAGAAGAATCAACTTTTATCTTCCTTTTAATAGGTAATTGGCTAGTATCAAAATCATAACCATAAGCACTATCAATATTAAATAATGTAAAATGTTTACGTCTACTTTTTGAAATACCATTTTGACCGAATATGATATTCAGGTATTCAAACTCGTATAGACGATACTTTTTTAGAGAATATATTTTGACTTTTGCAGTATCGTAGTCAATAACATTTCCTAAACTATCTAGTTTAGGAAAAAGACTAACCCCTTCAATACATTTTATGTCCAAATTAGGCTTGACATTTTGCATCGCACAACCTAGGGTCAAAAAACACAGCAATACAATACTATTCTTCATTTTACGATTTATATTAAGGAGTACTATCTTATAGTAAAGATAGTACTCCTAAAAAACTACTTAGCTAACCCCCAATTTACAGAAAGATCATTTACAACAATTGGCTGACCCCATAAAAGTCCTCCAAGGCAAGATAAATTGGTAATTGCCGAATAACTTAAAGTAGACGCTGCATTAGTCTCATTATTTGTAATGAAATTTGATCGAGGGGTTACGGTCATATCCACGCCATAACAAGGAGGCATAGTGCCACTTGTCCTGGAATTTCCTTGATAAGAAATAGATTCCCATTTCCAAGTATCATTAATGCTATTTTTATACAAAACAGCACCATAGTATGCAGTATATCCTAGTGGCCAGACTGTATAATAATCATGTATATTAATAATAGCGAAATCCCATGGATTCAAATTAGCAGGCTTTGTTATTCTTCCTGTACCAGGATCCACATATTCCGACCCGGTGGAGAAATCGAGAGAACGGGAAAAGGCATCAGTTGTCGTACTTGAAAGTGCAATCAATGCATCTTCTTCAGACATAGTACAGGTAGATCCTCCAGTCTCACCTGGTTCACATAAACTTTGATAGTTACCTGAATCACAACCAGAGCAGGTTTGGCCAACATATTCCGATGTCTGATAGGTGCTTCCATCTGACATATGAAATGTCGTGATGATATACCAATCAATGCAAAGTAAGTTAGTTTGTTTCTCCTTGTTTGCTTTTGAAGATATATAACCATATGAATAAAACCGACCACCTCTATATTCAGTTTGACCAATCCACGTACCGCTAATACTTAGATAAATATACACGCCATCAACGTCTAATGATTCTTGTAGCAAAACCTTGCGCATGTCATTTGCAGATAACTTTTTTTCCTTTTGCCCGACTGAAGGAATAAAGTATACAATTCTCGCCCATTTTACAGAACCCTTATGATCTATAAGCGTCATTAACGCCAATGAAGACTTTTCCTTAAGTGATTTTATACCTTTTATTTTATCTGATATAGGTATGACATAAATTGAATTTTTATTATCCATTTTATCCGATACCAAATTTGAGTAATCTAAATTATTCATTAGCATCTCAATATTAGCCGCCTTGTTTGGGGACCCACTATTAGAAGTGGTACTATTTGTAGCTACCATTTGAGAAGAATTTATCCCATCAGGTCTTAACTTAATCAACTCCTTTCTAAGCCAATCCTCAATACTTTTGGAAACATTTATTGCATTTGCAGGAGTTACGCTACTTTCCGAGGTATTTTCAGGTGTAACTTTATTACAGGCTAAATAGATTAAACTTGTTGAAACAACTACAGTTAACAATAAGTTCCTAAAATTAATTTTCATAAAATTTGGTTTGAAAGGTAAAAAAATTGCTTATACTTTTTTATCAGATTCTGAATATTTAAATCCAATGGGATGCAACTATCCGAGATTCCTACCGGTGATAGAAACTTTTGGATAATAGCTATTATTTCCAAAAAATTATACTACAAAAAACAAAAGCTTGATTGACCTTTTCTAGTAAAAACAAAAACCATAGACGTAAGACACACCTATATTTCACTTAATACTTAAAAAGTATTTCTTCTGAAAGTCTAAGGTAGAGGAGTCTATTAGGCTAAAAAAGAGTGAAAAAACCCTTTTTTATACGAGTTTTATTCCATATAAGCTTACCAGCTCGACTTTTAAAATACTCTCAATCAGCTATATAGTCACCCAAATAAACTTCCCATAAATTCGATTATCAATCAAGGTCAAATAATAGTATTTACATTAGTTAATAGCAAACATCATAAGGTTTAGTAAAATGTGGGATGATTATGATCGGAAAGTGAACACTCTAGAAAACTGAATGAAATGGTCTTTATCCAAATATGCCAACTCAAAAACAAGGGTACTTACAACACCCTTTGAGTGGAAAACAAACCCTTATTAAAATGATTAAACTCTAAAAGTGACTGTCTGAAATAAGGGGCATTTACACTTACAAAAGCCTCGTCTGAAAACTAAAGAAGTAGTTAGTTATCCTTTCTTTTTGTAATTTTATCAAAATGAAAACCACCCTTAACCACCTCCCCCTCAGTAAACGCAACCAGATTCTGGAAATCGTCGAAATTATCAGGGAGGTCGTGAGTCCTGAAAAGATCATTCTGTTCGGTAGTTATGCCAAGGGAAAATATGTGGAACACCGCTATATTGGCAAGGATGGGATCCTGTACGAGTATATCAGCGATTATGATTTTCTGGTAGTTACCTTACACAATGATATTCAACATTATGAGCTGGAGGATATTGTAAACAGCCGCACCCAGCATTTTAAACAGCCCATCAACCTGGAGATCCACGAAATAGATTATATCAATGAGGGGCTGGAGTTTGGCCAATATTTTTTTGCTGATATAGTGAAGGAGGGTGTTCTGCTGTATGACACCGGCGTCGTGGATTTCGCCGAACCCAGAGAGCTGTCGCCGGAGGAGGAAAAAGAAATCGCGCAGCGGTATTATGACATATGGTTTAAAAGATCACTTGAATTCTATATTGATACTGAAAATGCTTTGAATAGAGGCAATTTCAGTAAAGCTGCTTTCGAGCTACACCAGGCTACTGAAAGTATTTATTATGCTACACTACTAGTTTTTACTGGGTATAAACCAAAGACACACAATCTGTTTAAGTTACGAAAACATGCAAAGCACCTTTCGGAAGAATTATATTTACTATTCCCAGTTGAGGCGAGTAAAAATGAAAAAAATCTCTTTGACCTGTTAAAACGTGGATACATTGATGCCAGGTACAAAGAAGACTATAGTATTACGAAAGAAGAGCTGTTAATACTAATGGAAAGAGTAAAGCTGATGCAAGAAATTACTGAAAGAATATGCCTACAAAAAATTGCATCAACTACATCTCAAGAAAATAATCCAATTCATTAATCTGTTCAAAATCTCATTAATTCTTCTATCGGAATGTCCATACCCTCCGCAAGTGACAATAACATTGTAAGAGATGGATTTGTGATTCCTTTTTCAATTCTGTGAATTTGGCTGAAATCAACATCTGAAAGATCAGCAAGCTTTCTCAAACTCAACCCTCTATCTTCCCGGCATTTCGCCAAGTGCAAGCCAAACTTTTTCAATATTTTATCATCCTTGACGCCATTCATTGACGAAATTTCAAAGAAATAGTCAAAAATTTTGTAGGACTATTTGCATACAAATTACAATTTCTGCTTAACTTTAGTGTTTGTGCCTTTTGTCTCATTACTGCTGAACCTGAGAAATTCAACATATGGGACAGGACAGTACATTTTATAACGCATTCAAGGGCGGGTGCTCATTTTGTTATCGGGACATTTTCTCAGGTCTCAGTAATGAAAAAATGAGCCCCGTGCCTTGTATATCATCCCTTGCCGAATCATGCCAGATTCTGCCAGCCTTCCCTTTATTTGCTTTATCCCCACTCTTACTATTCTTAGGGAATAATTTCAATCCCCCTGTAGGACCTGATCGCGAAATATCCTCCCACAGTACGTTCCGATTGCTAGTGCCCAAAAGACTATGTCTACTTAGCAGTGGGAGCCTGGCTCTCCTCAAAACTAATTTTTCTCGAAAGCCCAAAAACCCGGTGTAATTCATTTCGCAGCGATCGATTCAAGTTACCACAACCTTAAACTACCACTACAAATGAAATACATGCTTTGTCTACTGGCCTTCCTGTGCCTGGGAACAATCTATGGACAATACGCCCGACCACTGACCGTGGGAGATATTGTTCCAGACAGGATACTTCGGCCCCTATTAAATGCACCTTTTCCATCATATCACCTGACAGCCAGGGAGGGTAAACTGGTCATACTGGATTTCTTCGATACCAGGTGCGGTTCCTGCATAGCAGCACTGCCCAGACTGGACTCTCTACAAAAACGATTCGGTGAAGCGCTCTCCATCCTTGTAGTCTGTTCCGAATCTTCATCAGCTATTGGACGGTTTCTGAAAACCAATCCAAAGGGAAAAAATACCCGGTTACCTTTTGTCACTAGTGACAAAGTTCTTCGTCGGCATTTCCCGCATTATCTCTTACCCCATGAGGTCTGGATCAAAAGCGGGAAAGTAATGGCCATTACAGAAGCCGAGTCCATTACAGCCGCTAACCTGGAGAAGGCCTTAACCTCAGCCACAATGCAATTACCCTTGAAAAAAGACCTCTTGGATTTTAATCCGAAACTGTCCTTACGTAGCCAGTTAGCGGCGATAGACTCTACCCTTTTTTTGCGCCAGAACCTCCTTACCCGCCAGGTAATGGGTCTTGGTAGCAGGCGTGGAACCGAGTATACAACAGCCACCAAAAGGGTATACTATATCAATTGGGGCTTGTTAAGTCTTTTTCAGCATGCCTGGAAATTTCAGGCTAACCTGGTTTTACTGGAGGTATCGGAACCGGCACGCTACCTCGATAAAACCACAGACCCCGAAGAGTGGAAAAGGAATAACCTTTTTTGTTACGAAGGGGTTTTCCCCGGGAACTGTCCTGATTCACTTGTATTGGAAGACCTGAAAACCTCCCTGCATACGGCCTCCCCCTTGGTGGGTTCCTGGCAAAACAGGGAACTGCCCTGCTATGTTCTTACTACTGAGGGGAATGGGCCTGCCCGATCTAAAGCAGAAAGACCAGCTTACAGGAAAGACAATCTTTCAGACAGTGTATTCATGCAAGGGCATAACATGCAGGCCATAACAGCTATTTGTAATAGTGCCACCCAGCCCTCTCCCGGTAAAGCCATTATTGTTAATGAAACAGGGATAGACTATCCGATTGACCTCGTTATTCCATTCAAAGCGCTATCGGATCCTGGTTTATTAACTGAGGCGTTGATTCCATATCAACTCAAGCTCACTCCCGCAAAAAGACAGCTTGCAATATTCGTATTGACTGAGAACCCATCCTATCATCAAAAAAAATAAACTCACATGAAAAAATACCTGATCACTCTTTTATATTGCCTGCTCAATGCCTGTAGTGGGTTATTCGCGCAGCCGGCCTTTCAGATCAAAGGGACCCTAATAGGTTCAGACAGTGCTGTCCTCGTTGGAGCCAGACTGAGTCTGAAACTGTCTAAGTCACAAACACTCTCCGCTACAGATGGTAGTTTCTTGCTGAACAGTCGTTTTGAAAAGGATACATTGATCGTTGAATATATTGGTTATCCTAAACTGAGCCTTGCAGTAAATGCCATACAATCAAAGCCCATGCTTATCCGCATGACCGGTAATGGGCAAACCCTGCAGGAAGTAACTGTTCAGACAGGTTACCAGTCAATTGCCAGGGATAAAGCCACGGGTTCATTTGCCGTAGTTAGTAACCGATTATTTAATGAACAGGTAGGTACCTCTGTACTGGCAAGACTCGATGGAATAGCAAACGGTTTGACCATTGATAAAAAAAGAGCTAATTCATTTTCTACCGGCATCATGATTCGAGGCCTGAGCACCATTGGCGGCCCGAAGGACCCGTTGATCGTTTTAGATAATTTTCCTTACGATGGCGATTTGAATAACATCAATCCCAACGATGTGGAGTCCGTTACTCTTCTAAAAGATGCCGCTGCAGCTGCCATCTGGGGAACAAGGGCAGGCAATGGAGTGATTGTGATTACAACTAAGAAGGGGCATTTTAACCAGCCCACAACTATTGATTTTGCTACTAACCTAACCATTATTGGTAAACCCGATATCTGGTATACAAAACCAATCAGTTCCACAGATTATATCGATGTGGAACAGTTTTTATATAGCAAGGGATTTTATAACAGTAATATTAATTCCGTAAACAAACCAGCACTCTCCCCAGTACTGGAACTATTGATCAAAAAATCAAACGGGCAATTGACACCCGCTGAAGCGGATGCCAGGATCAATGCCCTACGGAATGTGGATGTGAGAAATGACTTTCAGAAATACATCTATCAGCAGGGAGTGCAGCAGCAGTATGCACTTTCGCTAAGAGGAGGAAACCAGAACAGCGCATGGTTGCTTTCCGGAGGGTATGATCGCAATATCTCTGAATTATCTGCCTCCCTGCAAAGGATAAGCCTGCGTAGTGAAAACACCATCCGCCTGAATTCCAGACTGCAACTAACAGCAGGTATGTCCTACATACAAAATACCACTACCAGTGGTCAGAGCAGTTATGGCTCTATCACTTCCGGTGGAGGCGTTTCGTTGTATCCTTATGCCATGCTTGCAGACGAAAATGGCAAGGCCCTTGCCTTGAATAAATCCTACCGACAGTCCTATCTCGACACCGTTGGGCAGGGCAAATTGCTTGACTGGAAATACTACCCGCTGGAAGATTACAATCATGCAGTTACGACCAGTAACCGCTATGACCTGATGGCTTTTGCTAATCTTAATTACAAAATTTCCAGCGACTGGACAGCTGAATTACAATATCGCTATGAGAACCAGCGCACCACTAACCAGACCCTCTTTGATAAAGAGAGTTTTTTTGCACGAAATACCATTAACAATTTCACACAACTCAATTATGCAACTGGTCAGAAAACCAATCGGGTGCCGGTGGGTGGCATCTTTGACCAATCCAATATACTGCTGTTGGCCAAGAACTACCGGGCGCAGCTGCAGTACAACCGCAGCTGGAAAAACCACCGTTTAAGTGGAATGTTTGGTGGAGAGATCCGCGAAGTGAATACCAACACCGATACCTATCGCACTTATGGCTATAACCCGGATAATCTGACCTCTGTCAACGTGGATTATACAATGACCTATCCGCAATTTGTAACCGGGTTCTCATCATTTATTCCCAATAATAATTTTCTCTCCAAATTAACCAATCGTTTTGTGTCCACTTACGCTAATCTTGCGTGGACCTATTTGGATCGGTATACCCTTTCAGCCAGCGGTCGCCGGGATGCGTCCAATATTTTTGGTGTGAACACCAACCAGAAATGGACACCACTCTGGTCAGCAGGCCTATCCTGGTTGATTTCGAAAGAAAAATTCTATAGAGCTGACTGGTTGCCCTTTCTCAAGCTGAACTTGAGCTACGGTTATAGCGGCAATATTAACCCCAACCAATCAGCGCTGACCACCATGATGACCCAGTCAACTTCCCCCTATACCCTATTGCCGATGGCAACCATCAGCCAGTACGGCAACCCAGACCTGCGCTGGGAAAAATCCGGGCAGTTGAATATCCGCCTGGAATTTAAATCACTGCGCAATCGGTTGAGTGGTACCATAGAATATTTCTCTAAAACTGGAAAAGATCTCTACGGACTGACCCCCATAGACTATACCGGTGTGATTGTAAACACACTCGTAAAAAATACCGCTTCAATGAAGGGTTCAGGATGGGATCTGGAACTAAGCAGCCTTAATATAGACCGCAAATTCAAATGGCAGACCACACTCCTGTGGAACATAGCAAAAAATAAAGTAACCGAGTATTATACCAATTCAGCCAGGGCTTCAACTTATATTTTGGACGCCGGGACCTACGCTCTGTCTCCTTTACAAGGTTACCCTGTATATTCTGTCTTTTCTTACCCATTTGCGGGTCTGGATCCGCTTTCAGGCAATCCGCTGGGAATCTTTAATAAACAATTGAGTACCGACTATACGGCATTGGTAAGTGATTCTCTGAAAAATGCGGTGTACAATGGTTCGGCTGTTCCCTTATCACAACTCACATTGAGAAACACGTTTAGTTATGGACGGTTTTCGCTGACAGTCAATATCGTGGGCAAAACCGGATATTATTTCCGTCGCAGCACCATAGACTATTTTAATCTTTTCAACAATGGGTCAGGTCATACAGATTTTGCCAGAAGATGGCAGAATCCCGGCGATGAAAAAACTACCACCGTTCCCTCCATGACTTATCCATTGGTAACAAACAGGGATGTCTTTTATAAGGGTTCCGAACCCATGGTGGAAAAAGGCGATCATATCCGCCTGCAGTATATCACCCTTAGTTATGAATATGCACCTGGCAAAAAAAGAAGTACCCCTTTTAGTCGAATCAGGGTATTTGCTAATGCCAGTAACCTGGGTATCCTCTGGCGGGCCAATACTGTTAAACTGGATCCTGATTATCTGGATAACACCATACCACCTTCCGCTGCATTTTCAGTGGGATGCAACCTTAGTTTTTAATTTCCAAATACATAACCATGAAACAACAATATAGATTCTCAATCAGTTTTTTGATGGCAGCTTCTCTCCTGCTGAGTGCTTGTACAAAATACCTTGACACTAAACCCAACCAGGCACTTTCGGTTCCTAACTCCTTAAGTGATCTGCAGTCCCTGTTGGAAACCTATTACAAGCTGAATAATACCGATCCTGGATCTTCTGAAACCAGTGCTGATAATTATTATCTCTCTGATGCGGATTGGAATACGCTGGCAGAACCTTACAGAAGACTCTATACCTGGCAGGATGAACGGGTATTTTCCAATTATCAGAATGACTGGTCTAACATATACAGTACTGTATTTGTAACCAATGTGGTCCTGGATAATATTAAATCCATTGAGAGAAATGCCGCCAATCAACCAGAGTGGGACAATGTAAAAGGATCGGCATTGGTAATGCGTGCGCGGTCCTTCCTGCAGGCTGCCATCATCTGGTGCGGACCTTATGTACCAGCCAATGCAGAAACGGCAATGGGAATTCCCCTTCGCATGTCGCAGGATTTTAACGAAAAATCTACCAGAGGCACACTAAAGCAAACCTATGATCAGATTTTGCAGGACTTGAAGGAAGCTGCCGATCGCCTGGCCCCCACCCCTTTGCATGTAATGCGTCCTTCCAAAGCTGCCGCCTTTGGATTGCTTGCGAGAACCTATCTGTCGATGGGAAACTATGACAGCTGCCTATTGTATGCTGACAAGTCTTTACAAATCAAGAGCACATTGCTGAACTACAATACATTGAATGCGAACAATGCTTTTCCTTTCCCACAACTCAACACAGAAGTGGTGATGGAAAACCTGATTCCTGTTCCGCCACCCATATCTATTAACCGGGCGAAGATTGATTCAACCCTTTATAATAGTTATCATCCCAATGATCTGCGCAAAACGCTGTTTTTTAAAAGCAATGGCAATGGAACTTATGGGTTTAAAGGCAGCTATGAAGGAGGTGGCAATCTCTTTAGTGGGGTTGCTACAGATGAGGTTTACCTGATGCGGGCAGAAGCCAATGCAAAACTGGGTAACTTGTCTGCGGCCATGGCAGACCTGAATACCTTACTGCAGACTCGTTGGCGGACCGGAACCTATATACCGGTTTCCAATATAACGGCAACAGCCTTATTACAATTGATACGGTCCGAAAGAAGAAAGGAACTGTTGATGCGAGGTCTCAGATGGATGGACCTTAAAAGACTAAATGCAGAGGGTGCCAATATTACCTTGACAAGGAACCTAGCGAGTCAAACATATACCCTGCCTCCCAATGATCCAAGGTACGCCATCGCGATCCCCGAAGAAATCATCCAGTTATCAGGGATCACCCAGAACCCGCGATAAAAACGAAAGAACACCAATGAAAACTGCTCATTGGTGTTCTTTTTTTTGGAATGCCTAGTTCCTTTCAGTGATCACCTGTGCATCAAACAGGTCCTGCTTATTGGGCTGCTGGTTGAGCCAGTTCATGTAATCTTCGATACTGGAGTACCCGTTAGGCACCTGGATCTCACAGGCCAAAGTGCTACCAGAACATCCACCGGATGGTGGATTGACGTCATACTTGGTGTGATCAAACTCTTCACCGGAGGCACCGGTGAAATAGTAGGTCAGCACCAGGTTGTTTTTGGGTGCAGGCTTCATAGCAACGGCACCGGCCACTGCCAGCAGCAAGGCCAGGATCGGAAGGATAGATGATAATTTTTTCATGATGATTTTTTTAAGTGTGAAAAAAAGGAACCCATGTGTTGCTCCTTAGGCAACATTGATGAAAGAAATATCGCCTACTCTTTTATACAGGTTTTCGGCTTACTCCCTGCGATGCATCAGTTTGATGGCGATACTACCAAGTAGGATCCATCCAATATTGAATACCAAGTGGCTGCGCCAACTCAAATACCGTAGTACTCCCCCACAGGAACAGGGCAGTTCGATGGCATACAGCAGCATATAGATCAGATAACCAGTTAAGACCAACATCAGGATCAGGGAAGCATACAAACCAACTCTCCTGGTGGAGCGGAAAAACAGCAGTGCCGCCACCCATACTTCCAGTACTGGAAGTAACCATGCAACCACCATAGAAAAAGGGCCGATTAGGGGGATTCGAGTAAGGACTGCCTGAAAAGAGACAAAATCCAGCCACTTACTCAAAGCGGTATACACAAAGAGTAAAATAAAGAGGGAGGAAATAACCTCCACAATTTTGGAATAGGTTCGCATAGGACAGTGAAGGATTGCCCTACAAATGTTGGGAACCTAGAGAACAGCTTTTCGCTGGACTGGCAATCACTATGGTTCGTTTGGAAATGTTTTTTTGATCTGCCCGGGCGTTACACCAAACTTTCTTTTAAAAGCCTTGATAAAACTGCCAAAGCTTTTATAGCCAGATGCATCTGCCACACGCTGGATAGACAGATCTCTTTTTTGCAGCAGGGTCAAGGCATGTTGCATCCGGATTTCCACGAGGTATTCAAATGGAGCCATGCCAAACGCTTTTTTAAAGGCAGTCTTAAAACTGGTGGTATTCATCCCGGACTTTCTGGCTAGTTGCCGGATGGTAAAATGCCGGGTAAACTGTTGCTCGATGATTTTCTTAACTTCCAGTAAGCGGTCCCTGATCTCAGGACGGATCGGATCAACGGGTAAAGAAGCGCCAAAGAGATAAAACAGGAACTCATGGATCTTTATTTTTAAGAAAAGATCCTGTTGATCAATAGGAGCCGTAAAGGTTAATATCTCCTGAATAATCCCCCTCAAAGCAAATCCCATAAGAAGGGGATCCTGGTGAAGCACCACGGGTTCTTTGAGAAATAGTTTTTTCGTAAAACGCTTTCCGGTATCAAAATGTGCGAGATAGGGTTTTACCTGTGCGGCCCGAAGGCACATATTCAGGCTCTGGTAACGTTTTCTTTTTTCTAGCTGCACTGTGCTATCCAGAAGCGGTAGATAATAGAAATTACATTCCTGCTCTTGGAAGCGAACTGGTTGAAAACCATTGACTTCATAATAGCCCTCCCCCTCCATTACAGCATGAACTCCTAAAAAAGCCTTCTTGTGATGAAAACGCATCCGGCAATCCTGTGCTGCTTCATAAACGCTATGCCAGATTTCAAAGGGTCCTGATACGAGGCGTTGACAGGTCACGCGACCAAAATTTCCTTTGACAAAAAAAATGGTACTTGTCCGGATCACCGGACCGGGATACCCTTCCGGCAAAGCTGGTATTTGCCGGAAGGGTTTGAATTGTCCATCCACAAAGACCCCTTTCATGGATTAGTTAATAGTAGGTGCGATGGTCTCAGTAACCAGCATGGTGCAGGAACTACAGGAGCATTTGACAGTAACGTCACCTTCATTGCTGATCGTGGTTATCACCTGGCAATTACATCCTACTCCCTCACAGCTGGTACCGGAAGCAGCCAATAAAACGCCGTTTTTGTATTTACGTTCCAGCAGAAGGTTGCCGGCTCTTTTGTTGGATTTGAAAAAAACTAGCGCATAACTTTTATCCCTGGAATCAATATAGGAAACATGGCTAATCTCATCCAATGTTTCATTCGGAAAACGTTGTGAAACAAAGGATTGGATTTGACTGGCCATATCCGCCCGGCTCTTGAAGAACTCGTGCTTAGCTGATAGGGGGATAAGGGACTCTTCTTCTTTTTTGCAGGAATAGGCTACACTGATGAGGCAAAGGATCAAAAGGATTTTTTTCATGGCAGTTTGGTTTTAGTAGTCCAAAACTGTCTGATAGGTCTTGCCCAATATGACCCTGATGTGTATCGGTTGGAAACGGATGTGTATCGGTTGAATTATGGCGGTATCTGTTTTATCAAATAAGGAATTTGTATATTCAATGACCAATTACTGATGTGAGAAATCCAATATATCATACAGGCTGCCTGCTGATTTTGGCATCTATTGCTATTGGCCAGACTACGCAGCTTTCTACCATCACCTATATTAGCAAAGTACCCTTCATTGTCAAAACAGCCATCTTTAGTCATAAACTTTCTGTTGGCGGTCGAACCAATACCCTGAGCGGAAACATACAGATCGCATTGGCTCCCAGGAAAACAGGCATTCAGAGTGATCATTCCTTTCGGCTGGGTAAACCGCTTCCTGTAGAGGAGTACACAAAAATCGAGTACAGCTATACCTACGCTAAACAGCCGCTACCGAATTGGAAACCCCTAATACCGGTAGAGACAAATAATACCAGCTTCCCTTTTGGTAGTTTATTGGCAGCCTTTCAATTACAATATGGAGACTCTGCCACCCTTTCATTCCGTTATAAAAAAACCGGGGAACTCATACATCAAGCTGTTTTCTATCGCCCCGGATTACTTCCGGTTATTGAAGGGTACCGACAGAAAGAAGCAGCCGATTCCATTGATAACAAGATCAAATCACTCACTGCCAACGACCCAAAGAAACAATGGATGGGTTTTGACAGCCTGAAGGGTACTACCTTGGAACTGGACGCCGGTAAAAAACTGGATCTGCTTATCCGGAAAAACAATTGGAACAGGGACTCCTGCATTCTGTTTCGTCTCTATCCTTCAAATAGCAAAGCCAAACCCCGGTGGCAGATTACCGGCCATTTACTTTCTTTGGACTCACTGGAGTCAAACAACCAGTATCTGCTGGATATTCGATACATGGATATGGAACTGGTCAATACCTATTCCCTCAAAATACTACCCCATTGGTATCAATCAACCCTCGGTAGATCTGCCTTAAGCCTGATCGGGCTGGCGGTTTTATTGGGTGCTCCCTACAGGTACCATCGCTACCGTTTACATAGAGAGGCAAGGAAAAGAAAACAATTGGAAGATCAGCTCACTAACGTACAAACACAACTCAATCCCCATTTTGTATTTAACGCACTGAGCTCCATTGAAGGATTGGTCTCCAATCAGGAGAATGAGAGGGCCAATGAATACCTGTCCTCCTTTTCAGATATCATGCGCGATACTTTGAAAAATAGCCGGGAGACAATGATTCCATTGTCAGAGGACCTGGATACACTTGAAAAATACCTGAGGGTGGAACAACTACGTTTTGAGTTCAAATGGATGATGGATATCGATCCTGCACTTGACCTGGATCAGATCGAGTTCCCTCCTATGCTTCTTCAACCAGTGGTTGAAAACGCGATCAAACACGGGATCTCAGGGAAAGGTAACCAAGGTTTACTAGTGATAGCCATCCAAAAACGAAACAATGACCTGATAATTGATGTGGAAGATAATGGGGGTACACAAAAGAATACAACCCGGAAAGCTAACGGGAATGGGTATGGTTTGCAACTGACAAGGGACCGCATTGAACGATTGCGCGAGTTATATAAGACTGACAATATCTCGTTCGTATTAAGGCATCAATCAAATAGCAGCAAAGCAACTTATTATTTTGAAAACTGGATACAAGCCTATGAAAACAGTTATCATTGAAGATGAAAGGAAAAGCCTGGAACATTTGAAGAGACTGCTTACCAATCTACCACAAATAACTTTGACAGGCGAAGCCATGAATTACGCTGATGGGATCAAATTAATATCCACAATCAAACCAGAACTACTATTGTTGGACATACAGCTACAGGAAACGAATGGATTTGAACTCCTCTCATCCTTGGGCGAATATGACTTTGATGTCATTTTCACCACGGCATATGACCAATATGGAATCAGGGCCGTAAAATGTTCCGCCCTTGATTACCTGCTAAAACCAGTGAAACTTCCTGATTTAACCCAAGCCGTACAAAAAGCTATTATCAAAAAGGAACACAGGCAAACCCAGGAACAGATAAAAAACCTGATATCTATTTTAAACCAGCCACCAAAAGAACACCGCATCGCAGTAACACTTTTAAAAGAAATCCGCTTTATTGATCCTGAGGAAATTATTCGATGTGAGGCAGCGAATAACTATACCCGAATATTTCTAAAATCCGGAGAAAGCCTGATTGCCTCAAAAGGAATATTTGAATATGAAGATATGTTAAAAGAGTATAATTTTATCAGGTGCCATCAATCCCACCTTGTAAATAAAAAATACATTAAAAGCATCCTTACTTTAGACACTGTAAATGAAATTCAACTTATTGACAAAGTTACACGTATCCCATTATCAAGACTAAAAAAAGAATATGTCAGGATGAAACTTATAAATCAAACTTAATAAGTACCTCCAACAAATTTCTGAATAAATGCCTTATTATCTTAATTCAGACATTTCATAATAAATACAAACGTAGTATAATCGAAAAAACAAAGAAAGCACTCTTAACTATTCAATCCTTACTCAATATGATAGACATTGCGCTTGTTGATGACCACATAGTTGCCCGCAGAGGACTAAAAGCTGTATTTGAAATGGAAAATGACATAAAAGTTGTTCTAGAAGCTTCCAATGGAAAAGAATTAATTGATAGCTTGGAACTTACAAAAAATCTTCCCGAGATCATTATTTTAGATATAAACATGCCCGTGTTATCAGGCATTGAGGTTATTGATCAAATCAAAAGTAAATACCCGGGAATATTTATTTTAATTTTCTCTCTGCTCTATAATGAGGATACCGTAATTAATATGATAACAAAAGGAGCGTGCGGATATCTTTCAAAAAATACAGATCCGGCAATCTTTCCAACTATAATTAGAGAAGTCCACAGCACAGGTTTTTATATCGGCGACTTAGTTAAAAAAGAATTTTTTAAGCGCTATGGTTCAGGTAAATTAAAAGCCGGTTTCTACGGTAAAGAATTTCTTACAGCAAAGGAGGTGGAATTCATCAAACTATCATCTAGTAATCTTAATTATAAAGAAATTGCGGCTAAGCTAGGAATTAATCCAAAAACAGTGGAAAATTACAGGGATAGTTTGTTTCAAAAACTAGAAATCAATAATCGTGCAGCATTGACCGTATACGCATTCCAATCGGGAATTGTTAATATAAATTCCTAGTATCCCTTAAGTTCAGTTCTATACCTCCCAACAGCAACACCGTGATTTCACGGTGTTTTTTTGTCCAGTCTCTACGACTTTTACTATCGCCCTTACTGGGTTATTGATATCCAATAAACCGGCTTTTTGTTATACCAAAAACGCAAAGAAGCTGAACTCTATCACATTATAATTATAATACACTTTTAATATTTTCATAAACATTATGTTTTCTATCTATTTCAAGTCATTGCGATGATACGTTTAAGCATTCTCTAACGCTTAAACACACTCAAGATGACAACAAAAACACAAAAAAAAGAGGGCAAACTGGTAGGAAAAAAACACGTCGACGAACTTGTCCGCAATTACAAAAAACAAAGATGGACATTCAACTCGCAAAGGTTAGGTAAGGAAGATTCATTAAGCACAACATTTAACCTGGAATCACTTTCAGAATTTCTTCAACGAGCATCTCAAGTAAAGGCAGATTCGATCCGCGTCTATTTTGGTGTTTATCCTGAAAATTTTGAGGAGCACCCGGAATACAGCAATAGACAAACCGTTGTAATGGTGGCCACCAAACAAACCACATTGGAAAACGGGAAAAAAGTGGATAAGGAGATCTATATAAAGAAAAAAGAGGGGTATGACATTTTAGCCTTCAATTTAGGGAAAATCTGCCCACCGGATTGCGGAACTGGCCTACCTCCAGACAATGATAGCGGGAGCATTGGCATTACTATCTTTACCAATAAGGAGGGCATGCGAATTATCTGATTTAGGAAATTAAGTAGAATTAGCTTAGAACAAAATTCTAAGCTAATTTTACTGTATGTCACTAAGAATTAATACAATTCTACTGATAATCACATTGATTATCAGTATATTAACAATAAATAAAAAATCCGAAAGATACTTACGGTACTTCCCCTTCTTTCTTGCCACAACCACATTAGTGGAACTTTCAGCAATCTGGCTGAGTTTTCAACATCAAAACAATACCCTACTCTATAATTTGTATTCAATAATAGAGTTTTCCTTCTTTCTTTACCTTTTTTATCAACTCCTTGAAAAACCATCAATAAAGAAACTAACTATCTGGCTTGGTATTTCGCTACCGGTTATTTGCTTAGTTGATATATTTCTCATACAGGGGCCGTACATATTTCACACCTATACTTTCATTTTAGGTGCATTAGTACTGGACATATTAGGTATATTATATTTAGTGCAACTTCTAAATACGAGCACCAATATAAGGATTACAAAAATCCCGGCATTTTGGATTGTAATAGCTATCTTGTTTTTTTATATATCAACCCCATCCTTTCTGGGAGTTTTAAATTATATCGCAAGTCTGCCCAGAAAAGCTACTATGCCGCTGACTTATATTATGGTGGTAGTTGATAGCTTATATTATGTGTTAATAATTGTAGCTCTATTATGCAGAATCAATATCCGGAAATATTTATTCAATTTCTAAGCAGCATTATTCTTGCAATTTTACTTGTTGGGACAATTGTAAGCATTGTATTAATTTATCAAAAGAAAAAAATTAAGCAGAAAGAGGAGTTGATAAATCTTAAACTTCGACATGAAAAAGAGTTAATACAGACTCAATTGGACATCCAAGAAGAATTATTGTCCAATGTTTCTATGGAAATTCATGACAATGTTGGTCAGGTAATGATGTTAGCAAAAGTAAATACCACTTTACTTCAAAAATTACCATTAGATCAGGAAAGCGAACAAATAGTACAGGAGACTAAGCTATTAATCACCCAGGCGCTTGAAGATCTAACGGAATTATCAAGAGCCATGCACTCTGACAGAATTCTACAAATGGGTGCAATTAAAGCGATTTATAAAGAATTCGAAATAATGGCAAAAAAGGGCCTATTTGAGTTTGAATATGTTTCCGATCTAGACATCAATTCGCCTTTCAACATATCCAAACAAAGCCAGCTGACAATCTATCGAACCTTTCAGGAAATATCTAAAAATATAATAAAACACTCCAAAGCAACCAAAGTAACATTAGATGTCCGACGCGTCGATGAAACTCTTATAATTAAAATTCAGGATAACGGAATAGGGATTAGTACAATGAATACATCGGCTTCGAAAGAACTAACGAATGGTATTGGAATTAAAAGTATGCAAAAGAGACTTCAGTCAATAAATGGCAGATTCGAAATTAACAGCAAAGTAGAAAAAGGAACGCAGATACGTTTAATTATACCTATTCCAGTTTAATCCTGCACAGAAAAATGATCAAACTTAGAAAAATACAATTCGCAATTGCTGATGACCATGCCATGTTACGAAAAGGCTTAATCAGGCTTTTATTAATGTATGGCACATTCGAATGTGTGTTTGAAGCTAGCAATGGTGAAGAAATCCAAAAAGCAATAAAAAATAATATAATTCCGGATATTATAATTCTTGACATCGGGATGAGTAGAGGAAATGGTTTTGAAACAGCAGCTTGGCTGCATAAACACTATCCTCAGGTTAAAATACTGGCTTTATCTATGTATCAGGACGAATCAACTATATTAAAAATGATTCAAGCCGGAGCAAATGGGTACCTTACGAAAAATAGTGAACCAGAAGAATTAAAGCAAGCAATAGAAACCATATATGAAAAGGGAGTATATATACCTGAACATCTTTCTGCAAAACTTCTTTCTGGCATACAAAATGAAATATCACATTCACAAGTTGATTCAACTCTCTTAAACACAAAAGAGAAACAATTTTTACAATTGCTATGCCAGGAACTTACCTATCAAAAAATTGCCGAAAAAATGTTTGTTAGCCCAAGGACAATTGATGATTATCGTAAGAGGTTAACAAGAAAGCTGAAAGTCAAGGGCAGAGCTGGATTAATCGTATATGCTACAAAACATATTCTACACCAAGAAGAAAGGGCATCTCGTGTATAAATGAAAACCGACACAATCTGAAAAAATTAGGGCAAAAACCCCTTCCAATTCGCTTTAGCACTTAATACCTTTGACATTAAATTGGAGAGTGAATGGGCAGTGTAATAAATCAATCTTTTCCAGCAAATACAAAGGCTCGCCGATGGAAAAAATTCAAAATTGTGGGTGACCCAAAACTTATGCCCAAATTATTTGTACATCTAAATTCAATATTAGAAAATATACAGCTCAATGATCAATATAAATTTGAAATAGAAAATAGCCAATCAATATTCATAAGCTTTCATTTTACCGATAAAGAAGAAAAAACATTTATTGAAAAATACTTATCAATATCTGATAATTTCCAAATTAGACTTTCAGAATTCGGAAACGACTCAAAGTATCAATTAAATGAAAATATAGCTTCATCAGAAAATACTAGTGAAGCTATTCAGCTTAAATTTCAACACTCAAATGAAATACTTAAAGTAGTAATTACTGAAATAATTATATCCCGACTATCGAAATTCTCCTTCTCCAAAACTCATATTCTAACACTGTGCCTCTACTTGCACTTTGGAATAATTCACACTCTTGACACCATGTCAGAAAGAGATGCATGGATAAACGGATCACTTTGGCAAGAGTATAAAATAATTACAGATAAATTTAGATTTAATCCAGAAATTGATTATATAACGAACAAGAAAGCTATCAATAAAATTGCCAAAGATGTATTTGAAAGTAAAAAAACATCATCAAAATGGATTGAGCAATTTTATACTGCACTAAGAGAAGAATTTAGATTATATAGTTACAACCGACCTATGTCATATGAAACGTTCATTATTGACTGCAAACTAAGAGAACAAATTAATCACTCACTAGGCATATCAAGTATAGAAATTAAAACCTTAAACTACTTCATATACAGAGAATTGACAGAGCATTTTTTATAAATAAAAGAATTATCAATGATATAAAGTGAATTCTTTAATACACATAATTTAATCAGTGCTCCATTTTATGATAACTGAAATCCTACAGAAAACAGGGACTAAATAAATTAGAAAGTTTAGAAAACCGATATAACAACTCAATTTCACCTACAACATATTTTTGATTTCGTTTATGCATTATGAAGACTATATAATAATTTACAAGAAACTTACCCACCCAACTCCAATTGATTTTTAACTAGCTCATAATAATTACCTTTAACAGCAACAAGAGATGTATGAGTCCCAGACTCAACAATTGTTCCATTTCTAAGAACAATAATTTGGTCTGCTTTCCTTACGGTACTTAGCCTGTGCGCAATTACTACCACGGTTTTATTTGCAAAAATATACTGCAGGTTATGCATGATTTTTTTCTCATTCCGGGAGTCAAGAGAACTTGTGGCTTCATCAAAAAAAATAAATTCAGGATTACTATATACTGCCCGTGCGATAAGTATACGTTGTATCTGTCCACCACTTAAATTAATCCCAGAAGATCCAATTTTTGTTTTATAATGAAGAGGCAATGAACTAATAAACTCATCAATACACGCAACTTCACAAGAAAATTTAAGTTTTTTTTCATCTATTTTACTGGAACCCAAAGCTATATTTTCTTCAATTGTTGAACTGAATATAAATCCAGTTTGCATAACGGTGCTGCATAATTCTCGCCATTTATCGATATTGACAGAAGTGAGATTGGTATCACCCAAATAGATATTTCCAGATGT
This sequence comes from Caulobacter sp. UNC279MFTsu5.1, assembly GCA_943369185.1. Lineage (GTDB taxonomy): Bacteria > Bacteroidota > Bacteroidia > Chitinophagales > Chitinophagaceae > Sediminibacterium. The sequence continues at coordinate 648,262 of CALRMK020000001.1, forward strand.
TGGAAGATAGTATCCTAATAATAACTTTAGCAAAGTGGTTTTACCACTACCGCTTTCGCCAACAATAGCTGTCACTTTCCCTGTAGGAATTTTTATTGAAATTTCATTTAGCACAAATCGATGACCTAATCCGGGATATTTGAAACTTACCTTCTCTATATTGATACAATCACCTTCCATCAATGCATTCTTAGTTTGACCCTCAGTCACCTCATCCTTCTTTTTGAATATTTCCTGAATTCGATCAATAGCAAGTTTTGCATCTTGTGAAGAACGTGCGAAATCCAGTAAAGAGTCAACGGAGGAATTCAGAAATCCAGTTATAAAACCAATTGTTAACATGATACCAAGAGTCATTTGTTGACCAATCACCCAATAAGCACAAGCAATAGTAATTCCCAGATTTTTAATCAGATTGGTACTTTTCACAATTAGCGCCTGCTTTTGCTGTAATTGCCGTGAACTCGTGTTAACCTTATACAAATTATGAATTGTATTATGTAAATCGTTGATCTTCCTCTTTTCAGCATTGTTTAGTCTAATCTCAATCATCCCACTGATTAATTCATATAACTTGTTTTTGTATTCAAAATTTAGACCAAACTGCTGATAGTTTATAATATTAATCTGATGTAAATAAAAGAAAGATATAATTACTGCGATAATAGTTCCAAAATTATAAAACAGGAACAATTTGAAACTATAGGTGAAAAGCAACGCAGAAAAAATAACATAAACGATAATTTGAAATATATTCTGAATAATAGATCCGGTTAAAAAAGATTCAATACGGCTATGATCTTCAATACGCTGGATAATATCACTATTAGTACGAAAATCAAAAAAACGGACTGGAAGACGTGATAACTTTCTAATGAAATCAATGATGATTTTTGTACTCAGCTTCATACTCAATTTGGTAGAAAGCACACCTCTGTACCATTCAACCACGATCTGGCCTGATATTACTGCTAACTGAGAAAAAAGGAATGTGAATAATACCGTATTATTTCGATTATTTATCCCATCATCTACCATTCTACGTAACATGGTCGGGAAAATCCAGGTCATACCGATCCCTAATCCTATCAGAACGGACAACAGTAATAGAACACCTGTATTATTAATGAGATAATGTCTGATAAATTGCCAGGGAACTTCCAAAGAAGACTTCTTCTTATCTGAAATAACCAGTTTTTCGAAAGAAGCCCCTGGTTCCAAAAACAAGGCGATCCCCTTTTTATGATCTGGTGACCACATTTCCGAAAATCTACTCTCAGGAATTTTAATTAGCCCAAAAGCAGGATCAGCTATATGAAAAAGGAGTTGCCCTTTATTCGAATTGCTTATCTTATAGAGTACAACAAAATGTTGACGTTGCCAGAGAAGAATGCAGGGAAGAGGATTTTCGCTCTTAAGAAATTCAACACTTGTTTTTACGGCCACTGCGTCCATTCCTAACTGAATAGATATTTCTTCTATTTCAACTACCCCTACTCCGAGTTTTGTAATTTCGAATTTATCTTTAATCCAATCGACATTTACGTTTTTATTATAGTAGGCCAATATCATCTTCAAACAAACGGGGCCACAATCCGATGATTCAAGCTGTCTTGTGAAGGGAAAGCGTTTATAAAACATAGTTGATGTCAAGCTTGATCAAATATGGTCTTTTAATTGCAATTAATAGAAGTATTCAAAAAGCCAAGATAAACAAGGCAAATATCATGCTTTATTCTGTCAAGACTTGAGCCATCATGAAGTACATTATCAGTTGGCATAATGTAAAATTCATAGGGAGCCTGAATAATTTTAATTACAGGATAATCAGGAAACTGTCTAAAAAAATATGTGCCAATATTATCTGTTGTAATTTGCACCATATCATATTTACCAAGCTCCTTTAGCATTAAATACATACTATTTAATGACAAATTAATATAGTAAACAATGCGGTCTTCTGACCCTATATTAATACATATACGATTAAGTGAATCTTCTACATTAGAAAAACTACACTCCATACTCCTGTCAACATGAAAGCCGACAAAATTCAATTTCTTGTCCTCTATAAAATAAGTAAGTGTTTCAATACCAGGGGGATTGAAGACAATCCTATGAAACAAAAGTTCAGAATGATCACGTGAATATTGATGGAGTAATTTCACCAGTTCTGACTGAATATCACTTACCAGTTCAGGCTTACTTTTGAATGCATTTAAAACACTTGTAAAATCCTGACAGTCTCCCACATTGACTTGTTTTAATAAATCACACAGATAATCTGGCAATTTATCAATAAGAATACTCGAAGAATAGTGTTGCACGGAATCATCCGCTAATACAATCTCCCTTTCCATATCTGAAAGTGTACGCCAGGAGTGAACAGGTACATAAGCATCCTTATCGTATGTAAGCGCTCCATTATTTGATATCGTACTACCTTTTTTTACTCCATCATTAATAAAAATCCTTTGATTCAAATTATGAGACTGAATAATAAGCTTTATACCCTTACGAATAAACATAAACAAAATTCATTTTGATTTATAAACCGCCTTATAAATATCTTCATAGTTAGCCGTCTCAAGCGAAAGTTGATCTAGAACATTTTGTGGTAGGCGACGGGTGATATCATTCTGTATATAGGTTATCAACTTCATTAAATCTACGCAATAAATTGACGGATTACTAAAACGATTGGCATTGGAAAACCTATGCCCAAGATAACCGCCTCCACAAACGCTTACAACAGGACACCTGTTACATTTATCACTTAATCTAGTGTGGCTAAAGTAATACTCCTGAAAAAGTTCAGAAGATTCAATAGCAGATATTTCGTCTCTCATTACATTAATCCTATTTCTTGTAAAACCATTACCGCATATTCGTAAAGGATCAACAACCTCAATGTCTCCATTTGTTTCAATGGTAATGGCAGCATTTTGTTTATGTCCAATCAACTCATCTCCTTTTGAGAACCCAAGAATTAGTCCAATAATATTTTCGAAAAAAGGGATACTCGGCCTATCAAGACTTTCATGTTCACTCCACAATTTATAAAGTTCAATAAACCAATCTCCGTATTTGCAATCTTCTGAAGTAAATGTACCACGCTTATTCTTAGGTAGATTATCATAATGATTATCCGGAAGTAATAGATTTATTCGCTTCGCATTAAGAAAAAGAAAAAAATCATACAACTCACTGGGGGGGATATCTGCATTAACCACTCCGATTAAACCTCCAACAGAAAATTCATCCCTGATTCTGATTCCCTGGATAACATCGTCATATGATCCCTTATTATTATGATATACGCGAAATTTGTTTTGAAATAATTCAGGCCCATCAATACTTATACCAACCTGTACATTCAAACTATTTAGAAGATCAATCCATTCCTTATCAATCAAAGTTCCATTTGACTGCAATTGAAAACTAATATCTACTCCTTGTAAGTAAGTATTGAAAATCGAAACAGCTTCCGTGTAGAAAGACTTATCTGCAAGCAGTGGTTCGCCACCATGAAATACTATAGATATATGTTTGGTATTGTTTCGAACACAATGATTATTCAGCTTAACTGCTGTCGCTTTTATAACATCAAAAGACATAAACTTAGGTTGATTCCTATAGGTGGTATCACCCATATTGTACATATAACAATAAGAACAGTTTAAATTACACCTGCTAACGACCTTTATCACAAAGTCCTGTATAATCATCTTACACTTTTTTATATAAAACAATGAAATACTGCACTTCAAAATAAAGTGCAGTATCCCTAAATCTAAGTGTGTGCTTACTTTTTTACGTAAGTGGAGTCTGCATATGCCCTGTAATCAGGCTCGACACCACAAGCAAATGAATCCTCACCTAAGCCGCCACCTACACTGGCCCCTGCTACAAAACCGAGAATGTCCAGTCTTTCATTTACTGAATTTTCGATTGCTCTTGCAACGATTCCTCTTTCAGATTTTTCAACAAGAATTTTTTTCGTACTCATAAATAAAATTAAAATATTAGTTATCTCCAACATTTGCTATGGAGTTTTAGCAGGATAATGTTTAAAGTCAACATCCATGACCCTTTCGAAAGCTCTTATAATTAGTTAATTCTCTCTTTTTCTTCAGTGTTGCTTTTTATATTTTTTCGCGAACGTTGGAATGACAGATTACCAAAACCATATTTTACACTAAATAAAATCCCTAAATTGTCAAAATAGTATTCCTGCGTATTATTAAGCTGCCTCTGCTCTATAACATACCGATCAGTTCCTGTCCTGAAAACATCTGTTACGTTTAAGCCAAACTGAACCTTACTATTTTTTGACGTTTTTGTAAGTCCAACATTTGCCACAAATTGATTTTTTACAATTACATTAGTCGAATAATGTTCAAATATATTCGAAGTGTTAACAGTAGCATATATCCTTTGGGCCTTAGAAATAGTGAAAGCATTTAACATAGATATTAAAGGAAATGAAGAAGCATGATTAATAATAGTATTCCCGTATTGCCCCTTAAAACGCACATAAGAAATATTAGAAGAAACTCGTAAAAACCAATATGGTTTTATCCTATTAGAATAGGACAAATTAAATCCCGTTGCCTCCTTAGTGCCATAATTAGTCTGTTTATCAAAAGTCTCTAAGCTGTCTGCATATGTCAGACTCGCAAAAGCATCGATCGTTCTTGAATGAAACAACTGAAATATCCACTTGTTTTTAAGAACATATGCAAATTCCCCTTTAACCACTTTTGAGGGGGTCAAAAACGGATTACCTGTCATATAAATATGCATAGAGGTATAATACCTAAACGGGTTGATGTCCCAAAACGATGGTCGGTTTATTCTTTCGGTATAAACAAGCGAAAATTGATGATCTTTATTCGGTGTATAGTTAATAAAGATTGACGGGAACAGGTTTGTATATCGATTAATATATTTTTGTTTTTTGGTAACTAATTCACCCACTGTATAAGTATTTTCAATTCTTAATCCAGCTTGAAAATCCCATTTTTCATTTATTTTTTCCTTGACCTGTCCATAGCCTGAAAATATTCTTTCAGTATAGTTGAAATAATTACTTCGTGTAGTATCAACAATCAAATGTTGGGTATTATCCTGAATTTTAAACCTCACATCGTTAGAAGTATACGAATCCGCATACCTCAACCCGACCTCCAATACTAAACGCTTTCCTAATGGTTTAGAGTAATCAACTAAGAATGCTTTATTAGTAACATTTTGAGGTAACGTGCTTATAAAATAGTCTCTTACATAGGCAGGCGAAAGAGTGGGGCTGGTAATAACAGTACTCTGTACAGAATTTCGTATTTCATTATAATAGAGATAATCAGCAGAAAAAGTTAAGAGCCCGCCAGAAGTATCAATTTGATGCTGCAGATTGATATTCCCATTGACGTAATTTACATGCTCGTCATTAAAACTTTTAGTCTCGTAAGAAGAATCTGGAACAATCAATTCCGGATTTATAAAATTAGTATTAGTAGTATTATAACGCCGTAGTGACGAATTAGAAAAGTCAATTAAAAACCCAATTGTTGTTCGTTTAGAAAGCATAATATCCATTCCAAAAGTAGGCATTACATCAAACTTGCTTTTCAGATCACGCTTAATCTTATTTTCATTCTCATAATATATTTTTGAATTTTTAAGATACTCCAAAATATAATGTCCAGTAAACCTTTTATTCTGATTAGAAGTATTAATTGTTGCAAATAAATTGATATTTTTTTCCCTAAAGTTGATACTTGAATTCAATGTCTGAGAGTTAAATGTACCTTGACGGTTAGATACTGTGATATCCCCCATTATCCCGTCTGCCTTATTTTTTTTCAAAACATAATTAATGATGCCTGCCCCACCATCAGCCTCATATTTACTAGAAGGCACAGTAATTACTTCAATTTGCTGGACACTTTCTGAAGAAATATTCTTCAGATAATTCATCAATGCTTGTCCGGAAAAATAGACTTTTCTTGAATTGACATATACCCTCGCACCTTCTGTGCCACTTATCCCTATTCCCCCGTTTTCATTAGTAGCTACCAATGGAGTCTGAGCCAAGATATCCCAGGCATTGCCCCCTTTGCCTCCTTTTTGATTTCCTATATTATATACAAATCGATCATTTTTTCTCTCAAAAATTGGCTGACTGGCCGTCACAATAACATCCTTCAATTTTCTTTCTATAGGCTTAAGAATTTGATTAAGTACACTATCCTTATCAACATATAGTTTAAAGGATGTCGTTATACAAGCGACATGAGAGAACGAAAAATCGTAGATATTTACAGGCAGTTTTTTTAAAAAACTGAAATTTCCCAGACTGTCAGTAACGGTCTTTTCTAAAACTACACCTCCATTACTGACAGTTACTGTAGCAAATATTAGTGGCTTAAAACCGGTGTCCGAGACCTTACCGGAAATAACGTACTGACCTGAAGAAGAATAACCAATAAGTAATAGTAAAGTACACCAAAACAGTTTCATCTTGAACTTCCGTTTATTTTACAGCAGGTCTTCAGCCAATTTCAGCCGGCTTTTCTCCCTCTTATTGGGCTAAGGTAGCCTCCTTCAACAAATATAAAAAAGGGCTTTCACCCCTTTTTTTTAAAAAACTGTTTCAATAATAATGTTTTAAGAAGTAAGCAGATTGATTCCATCAAATTTAAAAAAGGAGTTGACGAGTTCTGGAAAAAATAACAGTTGCCACACTCGGATAATCCTCTGCAATTTTTCAAATTGTTTCTTTTTTAATCACTATTCTAATATAGTGGAGTATTTTGTTTTTACCACTATACCAGTTAATAATTACATACAACTGATAAATATCACCGGCCCACTCAACCAACCATTTTTAGACAGTGTTTTAATAATCAATAGATTCAGACTGACATAGGAACCTGAGAGCAAAAATATCATTGCTTGGATACGCCCGAAAATTCAAACCTATGTATTGAAAAAGGACAATTACTGATTTGAAACACCCCGATGCAGTCGAAGCTTCGAACTTACTTTCACTTTCTTACAAGCGAAATAGACTATTCTATCAAAAGTGAGTTTCATATTGCCTTTGACAGTAAGGGTTTGCCCCAAATTTTACATCACCTTAAATTACAAAAACGATGCGGTGAGTTCCGGCCGATGTTTAAATCAACATTTTGTCTACTCATTGTTCTGGAACATGCGTGTATAAAATTTTTTTTTGTCATCTTCAATCACTACCCATGTTTTCAATGTTCCATCTTTAATGGCCTCAGTATGACCTGTAATAGTTGAGTGGGGTTATTGGTAATGGCGTCAATTCTCAAACGTTATATTTTAAATTAAATTATTTGGTTCCAGCTAAGTATACCCTTCTCGCATACCTGCCTGAACGATCCTTTTTATTAAAATAATCTTTCATCCAGGCATCGTCTGTTGATAGGTACTGTGGTTTCCATTCCTGCGGTGATCCCGCAGTTTCCTTTTCCCTCGCCCATTTTACCGCCTCCCGGAAAGAATAGTGGGCATACAGGCGCATATATTCCCCGAAATAAATATCAGCGATACGTTTATCGCCCCTGATCACAAGCACATTCTCATCATTACTATCCGTACTGGCCTTACTGAAATTGGCACTGCCTGTTACCACAATGGGATCTTCACCCAAAGGGTCAATAAGCATAAACTTGGTATGTATCCAGTAAACATGTTTACGCTTACCGTCCACCGTTTCCCGCTCTTCCAGCCACCGGTCAAATGCATTGGTAACAATTCTGTTTCCGATGGCGACCACCACGTTGGGACGGTTCCGGATCAGCTGAATAGCCTGGTCTTCTTCTTCGTTACCGTTCACCGAAGTTTTTTCCATGAGTGCCATTTTAAGTATATCATCATCATGGCTATATACCTCCTTGAATTTCTGGTGCATCCCGAAGGCAAATGTCATAAACAGCCCCTCCTTCGCCTCACTGGCAAGTTTCGCATACCAGTCAAGTGAATCCAGCTTTGTGCCTCGGGGCGAGAATATCGGCGTTGTGCCTTTTTTGAGATGTTTGGGAACCGGGGATGCTTCCATATTTTCCTCCCGGTAAGTGGACGGCGCCGGTATGGTGGGGTCTTTGAGCAATCGCTCATAATATTCCAGGTAAGCCATGGCCATTTCCTGGTCATCCACGATATGACCCACATTTGCGTGACCGAAAATGCCATTGAGTGTAATATTGGTGGAACCCGTCCAGACAGCATCTGGTTGCCCTTTCTTTACATGCACAAAAAACTTGTTGTGCATCAGCTTTGCGTTCAATCTTTGTTTTGTAATGCCTGCAATCTTAGCAGCCTTAATAGCCGCTATATTGGGTTTACGTGGACCCGTCGCACCGTCTACCGCATCATAAATAATCTTGATCTTGACACCCCTGTTCTTGGCTTCCCTGATGGCTTCCAGTACCCTCTCATGTTGAAATTCATACACCGCACCCACAAGCGAATCACCCTCTTTAGCCCTTTCAATAAATCCGATCATGTGTTCAACCAGTCCACGTGATAGCCAGTCCCATGCTGCTTGTCCAACCTCTTTGGGTGGCCTGTTTTGAAACCTGCGCGCATACTCTTGTGTCGCAACTGATCCCCGGTTAAAATAAGCAGAATGGACCTCACCTTCTTCAGATTCCGTTTTAATGGCTATATCCACTTTCCCCCTTGCTTTGAGTTCCCCTGGATAGCCGTACATCGCCCGGATGGAATAGGTATACCGTACCCCCGGCTTCACAGAATAGTCCGCCCATTGAAATGATTGAATCGGATGAACCTCCGTTGAAAAATTTTCACCAACGGCGGGATTCGCTGCAACGGCTTCAAAAGTTTTCATGCCCCGCATCCATTGAACCTCCCCATTGGAGTGATCCTCCCGTTTAAAAGCAAAGCCCCGAAAACCCTTACGGGTCGCCTCAGCCAAATCCAGCCCAAAAAAAACAACATAGGCACCGGCAATACCGTTAACGGTAATGCCATCCTTTTTCATGGTGACACGCATAATAAATAAGATTTGATGTAAAATGAGAGATCTCTTGGAGGGGAGAGAACAAAATAGAAAGCATTTTTGGAATATCCAACAGGAAAAAAAACATTCCGGGTAAATCACAGTACGGCAGTGTAATTATCAGAAATACTTCTATGAAAATCAGTCAGTTAACCGTTTTTAAACTTCAGGCCGAAATTTTTTATGCAGTAAACAGGAACATAATTCATGGCTCATCCACAATACCCTCTACCCTAAAAAACAGGTGTTTCCACTCTTTTCTGACCACCCTTGATCGACTATCTTTCTGACAAATTCTTGTCATGAAACATATCTCTAAAACACCGCTCTACAGTGTAGTCCTCTCTTTTGCACTACAAACGAATACAGATCAGTTATTGGAGGAACTTTCAAGATTCGATTATCCTGCCTTTAACGATAAACCGGAGGTCCATCAATGGTCAGCCGGGGAGATAGCGGAACACCTCCTACTCTTTGATATATGGCTGCATTCCACTTTACAGTCCACATCTGAGAATACGCAGCGTGACCCGCAGGATAAAATCAATATAATCACCGCAAGTCTTGCAAATAGGTTTATTTCCCTGGAAAGCCCCACGGAACTGAGTCCGTCTTCCATTGCCAAAGAACCACAGGAATTAATAAAAAAAATACGCAGCAGAAGAAGGAAACTGATAGAATTAATCAGCCATATTGACCTAACACGTGAATACCCAGGAACACCGCACCCTCTCTTTGGCATCCTCTCAGGGGTGGAATGGATCAACTTTCAGATATTGCATACAAGGCGATATCTGGAACAACTTAAGATGATGTAATAGTTAATACCATCTTTTTGACAGGCCTGATTATCTCAATTATATTTGCAGAACTTATCCGGCATCCATAGTCAAACACATAATAAGCATACTTGCCATTCTTCGACTTTTTGGTATAGGTCAGATAATCATTTTCATCACCCTTCCAATTAGCTTACTAATTTCAATTTTAATAGATTCCCTTTCTCCGAGCATCTCTTTTAAAATCACCCGGTTTTGCTTAAAATTTTCAACTAATACCTGTACCCTTATTCACCATCCGCCAATGCCATATTATAATGGGCATTTTTATATCCGACATCTCAAAAGACCTTATCCGATCTTCCTTTAAGAACTTATTACAATGCAGAATCCGTTTTACTGCCATTTATACTTTTTCCATAAAACTCAGTTATAAAGGACATCTACATGTTTGGAAATGCTTATTTCGGATCGAAGCAAATGCAAATGTTTAGTCTACTTCTTGCTGTATTAATTCTAATGAATTTGTACAAAAATAAACTAGTGATGAAGACACAGAGCCACATCAAACTGGCAGGCTACCCAGCACAGGATCCCGTCAATAGAACGACAGCCAACGGATCGACAGTCGTCCGCCTGCAACTATCTACCAACTATTTATTTACGCAGAGAATAACGAAACTATTATATGCAAAGTCATCTGGCACGATATTATTAGTAGCAGAGGAGATAAATTGAATCGACGGGTCAATTCAGTTTTAGAAGTGCAGAACAACATTATAGCAATAAATATTCATGGATAACTTACGCAGAAAATTATTAAAACATTAGATCCAGAATTATTGTATCAATGCGATTAGATTTTGCATAACTTAAAATTCTAGTTCTTTTTCACCGCCTTTGGAAAGGTATTCAATCAGATGTTGCCCCTTATTACTAAGGAATTTCTTGTAGAAATTTTTAGCTCCAGCGATCTCGTTATCTTCACACTGGTAGAATTCGAGACGACTTGAGGAAAGAGTAGTATAGTTGTTAATGTTGAGATTGCTGGTATCAGCCTGTATCTGTCGCAGATAAGCGAGGAACGCCTCTTTAGGATCTTTCATATTCGCCCAGAAAGGATCTACGATCAGCATCCGGCAATGTTCATCACTGTTTAGATGACGAATGATAATATTGTTGAGATAGTTATCGAAGAAGCTGTAACCGATCACAACCAGCAGTTTAGATTTTTTGAGTTGCTTAATAAATTGCTGCAACAGCGTAAAGAACGGATCCACTGAAAACAGCTTGTATTCAAATCCGAGTATGATGTGCGGTTTGAGTTCCTCCGGGTTTAGGGGATTAAAAGCAATAGCATGATTTGAAAGGCAACAAGTGTCATCCTGGTTCAGATACCAATCTAAAGATCCATGAATCTTCGACATATTGATCTTGGCAGTATCTGAGTTGAACCAGTCTTCATCCCAAATCCCATCTGAATCAAAACCGGTATTCACCTGAACTACAGAATCGGTGTTAAGTACCTTTTCAAACACCAAGTCATAATTGAGTGAAAAAAGGTTTATGTGGTAGTTGATATCCCCCGTATTTTGCAATAACTCCCTGAAAGGTGTCAGCAACTCTGAGGCCGATGCATAATTGTCTGGTGGCGTGATCCAATCGATGACTTTTTCATAGATAAAGTTTAGGTACATTTGGAAAATATTATCGTATTTGATCTCTAGTCGCAGCAGCCTTTCACTCCAACTTCCGACAAGTGGCTCAGGTATAATAAAGTCCTTGTTGATGATCTTACGAAGGATCAGTATATAATCTTCAATATTAGGTGAATAAAGATCTCCGCCGCCAGACCGAATATTTCTAAGATCGCTTTGAAAAGAAAGAGATGGTCGTATAAATTCATATAATTCACCAAAGGCTTTCTTGTAATCCTTATATACAATATGGTCCTGAGGAATATCTACAATAGCCTGATGTAATTTTCCAAGCATCGCGCGTGAGACAAGGCAGTTGGCCTCATACGATGCGCCTGCTCCCAGCAAAAAAACGGTACTGTCAAATGCTTCTTCAAGTGTCATAAGAACCAAAGATTTGAATGCGCTACAGGATCTTCGGGTAAACGGCTATTCGGAAAATGCGATGCCAGATCCGCTACGATCTTGGAATAAGATATGGTGACCGGTAGACTTGCCTGACCAATGGATTTCCAGTAGATGCGTGAAAAGCTATAGACCTGATCCAACAATTGCTTAGTATCGAAAACGTCATGTAATACATTTTCAGACTTATTGATCTTAATCTTTAATGGGAAAGGATATTGGCGGATACCGTATGACTGAGTTTCGTCATGCCGCATATTATTCGATAACAGGTATTCGCTTCTGTATCTGAGTTCAATAATCGTTCCGCTGACTGGCATCTTTTTGTCGTACATCGCATCAAAGAATACATAATCCCGGCTTTTTGAATCATTGATGGTAAGTACAACATAGGGTATCTCTAGGTTAAAGAAGCGCAATACATTCTCGATCTCCTCCGCCTCATCATCATTGAGTGTTTTATAATAATGGATCACCAACTTACTAATATTGAGTTCTCCCTGATGAAGGACTGTTTCTATGTTGGTTCGTAAAGCAGCACCGATTGAGTTCAGGTTATCGTTTTGAAAAGATTCGAACTTGTGGAAAGTGCCATCTTCTTTAAAGAAAAGACTGTTGCCAAGAAAAATATTGTTCTCAGTTCTTTTCACACCGAAGCCAATGATCAGTTTGTCCGAAGAGAAAGTATCCAGTTTCCAGGGAATGCCTCCGAGCTTCGCTAGGATCGCTACCTGTATATTCGGTAGATGATAGCGAAAACTATCAAGAAGTATATTCTTATAATAAATAAACTGAGAAAGGATACCACGCTGTAACAAGATATATTTTATCCGGTAATATTCTTCCTCGTTATCGCTCTCACTTTCAATACGTTTATGATCAGTCAGGTACACCACAAAATAGTTCAGGCCGTTGTGCTGGGGATAAGCATTTAATTGATCCTCGAGCTCTTTGTAGATATTATTGGAAGACAATACGATACGGTGCTGATCAGCCATCTGGAATTTTACCTTCAGGTAGTCCTTTAAGCCAGGGGAGAATCCGCCGCTTTCCTTAATTCCCTGTGATAAGGCACCATACAGTTTTTTTGCTGCGGCGCTATGAGCGGGCTTATAAACAAAAATAAAACGCAGGTTCTCGGTTGGGGGAACAGCAAAGGGGCCATACTTTTTTAGGCCGCTATATACACTGTTGTCTTCATTATCATTTCCAAACCGCAGTTTATTGGAAACGAACTTGGTTTTATGGATCTCACTTTCGGTAAGTTGCACAAAGCCTTCATCCAAGAAATGAAGATTATCAGCGATCGTTTTACCTTGTAAATATTGACTGTAAAAAGCACTGATCTTCTCATAGTATTCTAGGTAGGTGTTCCTGTTCGCCGTACCTTCGTAAGGAAAATGCAGTTCCTTTTTAAGTGGGTAACTTAAAACGGGATGCGCGCCGTTTTCATTGATGGGTTCGTACTTGGGTACCCGTTTGATCTGGTTGTTCTCAATATATTTTGAGAAATGGCTCTGCACATTCAAAGCCGCCTTGGGCTCTAATGTCGAATACGACTTCCCATCGAAGCTGATAAGCATCTCCATTCTGGACAATTGTACAAGTGATACCTCTCTGAGCGAGATTTTCTCGTATTCCTGAAATCGCTGGTGTTTGACCCCTTTTCTTGACCAAACTTGCAGGCCATTCACAAAATCGTCAATGGTCATCAGGTTCTGCTGCTCGAAATACTTTTTTAGTTTGCTATGGATATAGGGTTTTACAAAATATTTGTGACGTGATAGATCAATGTGAATAGGTGCTATTTGCGGGATCTGCTCAAAAGCATAGTACAGGTATTCGTGTGCAGAGATGATATCGGCGGGTAGGATATCTTTGAATACTGCGGATCTCTTCTTCTTGGCCCCAAAGAAATCCTCACTAGCCACCCATATGGGTATCTCGGGGTCTATGATCTTAAAAGGAACTTTATTGATGATAAGGTTTGCCATTCTTTCTAGTTTCGAGTCGTAACATATATTCGTATAAACAAATATATGTTTCTATTTCAGGCTTTTTAGACTTTCCAGACGAAAAAAAGCATTCTAAGATACTCCATAGTTTAGGCAAACAGACTCAATGAGGTCTAAATTTTTATCAGTCAACAAGTTAGAAGGAGTGAATCAATCATTCCTATTTCGGTAAAAACTGTAATTCAGCTTTATTGATCCTCAGATATGCAGGCGCCGTACAATCCCTTTTCATGAGATTTTTTCGTTTCAAGACATAATCTTTATGCAGCTTTTTGAAGTTTTTTTTGGGGCTGCGTGGTGAGCAGAATTACATAATCCTTACTCGTAACGTAATATAGGTCATTGATCTTCGGAGCATTGATGTTGAATTCCCGGATTCGCTACAAGAGCCCTGTGAACTCGGGATTATGTTATTTTGGAACTGTCTCAGTTTTTATTATATTATATGTGTTGGGCATGAGCAGTCAGAGACTGTCATAAAAAGTCCACTTTGATACTATGGCCTACAATCACGACGACAATTTGAATGAGCTCATAGCCAACCTTCAGGTAACGGACGGCTATAATTACGCAAATGATAAACTCAACTCATACATGGAGGATATGTTCCAGTTCTGCCAGACTAATTTGAGCACTGAGCAGGATCAATGGGCTATCCAACCAGCACGATTTTATTTTTGTGACGATGATTCTATCAACGCCTGTGCCATGCGGCGAACCAGCATTGACCCAGCGAAAATACCCGATCATTTTGTGATCGGAATACACAAGGGATTGATCAAAGAACTTCACAATTTTTTTGCGCACGCAATTCGAGTGACATCCTCGGTTGGATTTGAAGACTTCTTGCAATTGCAGCGACAATCGGGCTTCCCTGTGGCGGAACTGATATACACCTGCGCGTTGCAGTTCACTTACTACCATGAGCTGGGGCATCTGGTCCAGTTCTCAGATCTTCCATCTGCCGGACGCCCCCTGGCTGCACGCAAGGCAGCAGCTGCGGAAAGCTACCAGTTGAATGCTGCGCATCAGCCTTTCGATCTGGAAGCGCACCTAATGGAGTTCGATGCAGACCTCTACGCAGGTCACTTTATTGCCCTGCACCTAATCGATTTTTGGAAGCGGTTGCCTGAAAACGAGCGTACCCTGGAAAACCTCCACCTCTGCCTGGGCATTGGCGTAACTGCATCCCTAAGTTTTTTCTTATTCCTGATGGGTGACCAGGATACCATGTACTACAAGGCCTCTGATCACCCCCATCCACTGATTCGCCTGTTGTATATCGTGGACTTATTCATCCAGTCGGCAAAGAATAATGTGGATCCTAATCTAACCTTCGATCCCGGTTTCGTGCTCCAAAGGGCCTTTGCATTATCAGAGGCTTTGTTTCTTTCTGCTACAGGAAGGAACAGGATCAAAATATTGGCAGATATGTTTCATAAGGAAAAGACGCAAATTGAAAAATACGTTAATGAAGTGTTGATTGCAGGATCGAAGCAAACGTCTTACCTCGTTTTGACAAGAATGGCGGGGAAGGCATAGGCCGTAATAACATGGAAAACGAATAAAAAGCAGCTACA
This sequence comes from Caulobacter sp. UNC279MFTsu5.1, assembly GCA_943369185.1. Lineage (GTDB taxonomy): Bacteria > Bacteroidota > Bacteroidia > Chitinophagales > Chitinophagaceae > Sediminibacterium. The sequence goes on from CALRMK020000001.1 coordinate 663,793, forward strand.
GGAGCACTTTGAGGCGGGAGAGACAGAATTTCTATAATCTTTGTTAACTTGCAACTCCCCTCTTTTTGTCTGCAATAACCAAAACTAAACGACAGGTTCATCTCTGCATATGGCTTATCGTATACTGCATAATTTGAGCTCAGCTGGTGGCCACGGCCAACGATTGGGCAGACTCGTAGCTCAGTGCGATGAATTTCTGCTCGTCAGTCCTTTTATGATGCCAGACATCAGCAGCTTCTTAAATACCCAACAGCTTTCTCGTTTACGCTCATTGCATGTGATCACCACGCTGCAGACCGGCTCCCCCGATCAACTGAACAAAGCAAGGACTTTTACCTCCCTGTTCAATAGCATCAGCGGGAACACACAGCTGACGATATCAATCAACAACCGCCTGCATGGTAAGATCTATGTATTCAAAAAAGAAGGTATTCCGTTTGCAGCCATCATTAGTTCTGCGAACTTTACCCCCAATGGACTTTTTTATGGACATGAATGGGGCATAGAAATAGATGACACCTCACAGATCATCGAATTGGAAGCTTCTGTTCTATCGAGTGTTGAATATACGGGCGTTACGCGCGAGCAGGCCGAAAAGATGGAAGCACAGCGAAGGGCACTGCCCCCATCTGAGCCGGTTACGATCGTTCCCATTATCCCCTTCGACCTAAACCAGCTCATTCCAAATGCCCGTCCTGCATTTGTAGCCGATAGATCGGTTAACTACTGGCTAAAACCGATGGGCGCATCCGGCAATTGGGTGAATCAGGACCGAACCTTTGACAGGGCTGAAGATTTCCTACATTTTTCAACGATCCCACCTTCAGGGGTGTACGAGGGTGATATATTGATTGCCTATGGGATAGGCTGGCAGTTGCTCCTCGGCCTATATATATCAACCGGTGAGCCAATACATGCAACACCGGAAGAGATTGAGGATGATCCGTGGCTAGAAAGATGGCCGTGGTATATTCCCGCGCGTAATTTGGCCCCGGGCTTCGGTACCAACTGGCGCCTGATCAATCTCTCCTTACCGGATATGGTAGATACCTATCATGAGCTAAACCCCGGCGCCCCTGTGACCGGCACGGGATCCACAAATTTCAATGCCATCAATCACGGCAAGGACAAGATTAGACTTGATCAGGAGTTTGCAGCTTTCCTTATTAACCGAATGGAAGAGATTAACAACCAATTGGTATAAATTGTCAGTAGAATGGAAGGTGTATTAGAAGAAAAGATAAAGGAGCTGCAGGAACTGATGGCTGGCTACGATACCACTGCTATGTTAAAGTTCATCACGTTTGCTTTCTTGCAAATGGAGCAGCGCCATGACAGCCCTGTCTTAAAAGATCTGCCCTCGCCCATGCGGCAACTGTTCTACGCAGCCGATCTTTCTCTCACAACGCCGAAATCGACCGGAGAACCAAAATATGCCTACCAATATGAAACCTGGTCCGAGGATTGGGAAAAGATTAAGAAGCTGCTGATAGAAATAGAACAACAGTATATCGTGAATATGGTCGAGATTGCAGAGGCCGAAAATATGGATGAACAGTTTCTTGCTGCTGCTCCAACCTTCATGAATTATTTCCTCAATGGGGAACTTTCATATCAAGAACAAGCCATCGATAAGTTGGAGAAGATGTTTGCCAAGAATGAATCGTTTCTATTGAGCGAGACAGGGGTAACGGCTAAAGATGTCGTGTTGTTCTTTGATCGGGTGACCGAACTAATGAATGACAAGCTAAACGTTTTTCTGGACCCAACCCGTCCGCAGAACTGGCAACGCTTTACGCAAGGCTGCATTGATCGCGGAATCACGGATCCCAAAGACTGGATAGCTGAAATGCCTGACACCTTACGCCAGTCTTTTAGCTTTATGCGCGATCCTGGCCAGCTTTCCCTACTGGCAATAGCAGATATACCGACTGACCAGCTACCCGCTTCCAAAGTAGAAGCTATTGTCTCATTGCTTTCCTGCGTTGAAACGCCGGACGTGGAACTTCGATACTACACACAGCAAAGTATCCTGATGCGCAAACCGATAGTAAATGTATCGGCAGAAACAATACTCATTTTTCATATTAATCAATTTTTACATGCCGCAAACGAAGCCTTCTTTGACCGATTGAAAAGTAGCAACGCAGACAAAGCTTACAAACAACGCGATAACCTAGCAGAAGAAAAGACACTCGCTATATTGCAAAGGTTCTTTGGCAAAGAGGCGCACTATTATACTGGGTATACAGTAGATAATGTTTCAGAGCAGGACATCCTTGTTCTTTTTAAAGGCATGGCACTGATTGTCGAAGTAAAAGCAGGTAGTTATCGCGAACCGATGCGGCACGTGGGTAAGGCGTACGAAAAACTAAAAGCTGACTTCAAGGAGATCATTCAAAAGGGATACGATCAAACTTGGCGGGTAAAGCGAAAGTTTAATGCACCTGAGCCTTTTTCCGTTTTCTCCAGAAATAGGGAACTATTGTATACAATCGATCCCAAACGCTACCAAGATGTGTTTTCGGTAGTAGTTACGCTAGAGAGGATGGGTAATATTCAATCGGATCTGGGAATGTTACTTAATGTGGAAGAAGAGGATGAGTATCCTTGGTCTGTCAGTATCGACGACCTGGAAACCTTTTTGCTAGCGCTAAAAGCCAAAAAACTAGGGATAAGGGCATTTCGCAACTTTCTTGTGCACCGTTCCCTGTTTCACGGCCATGTATTCTGTTCAGATGAACTGGAACTCGGTTCTCTCTTTATTGATGACCAGGCAAAGTTCATCAAAATGGCAAACGAAGATTCAATCATCGGGATGAACCCTAATTATACGCAAGTTATCGAAAAGATCTATAAAACCGGGCTCGGCTTCGCCAACGAACGATTCTGGAAGGAGAAAAAAGAAGGAAATATGGGCATTTTGTTCGGCACTAATGCAAAGTAAAAGACCGGCAGCGCCTCAGCGATTCCCTACACACTAGAAAATCAAACTAGAACTACTACAAAAGAAAAACTAATAGTTGTATGATTTTTATTGACCACCCCGTTGCGAGTATCCTTGCACCAGATTTATCTTACTATATACTCAATTGACTTTCGAATTCAGTCATGTTAAAATCAAAGGCGCTACACTGTTACAAAACGTTTTCTGATGCATGGTCTACTCCTCCCAAAAACGCAGCCCTTATTCTTTAGTGACTGTTCGGCGAATAATCGGTTCGTCATAAACCTTTTTTAAACCCTTAAAATAAAAAGCACCTTTCGCTCCATCTCTTAAAAATACAAACGCATATATCTCCGTGTTGTTCATCGACCGGAATACGTGTATAAATACCTCATCGCTGACAAATACAAGCATTGCCTTATCGGTAGTCTGAGCGCATTCTGTAAATCAACGATATTAGCGAAATCAAATAGGCGCTACGTCTTGGCGATTGCTTGGTCGGTAACTGTTTCAGTAACCTTTTTTGTTTACGAAAGCCCACTTTTGAATAGGAATTTGTGCTTATTTCGTCATCGAAATCACTTTAAGAAATTGTTCTTTATTTTTGTATCCTAAAATAATAAAATGGTATCCGTACCAAAAAGAGAAGACGATCCCGATGTGAAACGACTCGAAAAATTATTAAAGGCTTCGCATGATCCGTTTTTCGTGGACGTTCGCCCCGAGCCCTGGGCGCTGGTCAGTGAATGTTTTCCAAATGTGGAACGCAAGGTCAAAGAATCAGGTGGCAGGATGGTGATCGGCTGGCAGGTGTGGAAGTCGCCAAACCTTATTGAAGGAGAGTTCCATGGTGTTTGGGAAGATCCAGATGGGAACCTGATAGACATTACTCCCAAGGAGCCGCCGTTTGAGCGCATCTTGTTTGTCGAGGACGAGAACGCCGTAGATACCGGACAACAGGTAGATAATATCCGGCTCAATACTTCGGACAATAAACTGGTGGACGATTTTATCGAGATCTCAAAGGCCTTATTTGCATTTGAAAACAAGGGTGACAGAGCAAATAAATTTTTACTGGTCCTTTCAGACGAAGAAGTAAAGAAAAGAGCCGGGTTGGAGGAACTTCGTGATATCGTCTCGGTTATGCTAATGATGAAGCAGAACCGCAGTGGTTTTTGCGCCTGTCGGTCAGGAGTGTCATTTGCGGCTTGCCACGGCAAGGGTTTGTCTGCCAGGTTACAGAAACTGACAAGTTAAAATCTTATAGATAGTATTAACATGGCCTCATCTAATGAAAAGTTGAAAGAATTGGTGGAAGAATTACTGCCGATATATGCCGAACATCTGGAAACCCTCTGGCGTTATATGCAAGTGACAGATCTAGTTACAAATGATCTGGCAAAAATAAATTCGGTGTTTGACAGTAAGGAGACTGATGAATTGAAAGAGTTAAATGAGATTGCAGCACTTACCACCATCTCGCTTGCTGATATATTGGTTATTGCCAAATCGCTGGTCAGTGCAAAGTCTGACTGGGAAAAGATCTATTTTATCAAACAAGGATATCTGACCATATATGAGATGATCAAATCCTATAGAACAACGAAACAGAAAAAGCTGGAAGAACTGATAGCTCATCAATACTTTGAAATGCTCCCAGATTTCGCTGCGGTGCGAGAAAATATTAACACTTTTGCTGATAAATATAAATACGAATCCGACATGCGACTCGTAAGGAATCGAGTTGCGGGACATATACATCCTTTAAGTGAATATTATCAACTCGTCCTTACACTCAATGGTGAAGTTTTGGGCAAAGCACTTACGGAATTTATTCCGATTATCCAGTCACTGCAGTTGTTGATATATAAGGTTATTCTACACGGTAATAAGCAGCTAAAGAGTAAATGGGGTGGATTAGAGCAACTAAAACGGCAGGTTGAAGATCTGTTTACCGCACTTCGGTTGTCTCCGGATAACGCCCAGTAATGACAATGAAGTTAGCCAACCTTTTTGTGACCGAGATACGGAAAATAACGTTTCTAAGCTTTTGATTTTCTTTTAACTGCATCGATTGAAAAATTGTCGCTCAAGTAGTGTAAAGAGGGGATGTCGCTTTAAGATATAAACCCTCCTCTCTATTGAAAAATTAGATCTCTAAAAAAATATTTTCTGGGTCATAGGCCCTTCTGCTCTATCCGATCTATTATTCGATTAGAATATACAGATCCTTTTTTCGACATTTTTTCATATAGTTAAAATAATTCGTCATATTGGTAGTCATCACTTTACTAAACTTATCATTTTTGTTTTAGCACGACCACACCACTTCAACCGGAAAAAAATTTCAGGTGAGCGAACCTTGTCATCGTTTTCTCTTGCCTTCTTGTCAAATGCTCACCCATTCTGCGTGTCATAGATCACAAAATCGCAATTAATTTTTTTGATAGTGAAACTGTTGTCATAATTTGGTGGCCGTCTGCTTTTAACCTGGAGCCGTACAATATCTTTTTTCAGCGTTAAAAGCCACCAAGTAGTACCCCACGAAATCTGTATAGGCTTTATAGCAGGAAATTCCTTCAATCAGCCTCAGTCCCAATTCCAAAAAATTTACATCCTCAGATTCTAACTGGGCATATTTTTTCGGCTTTTATATTTCTGATTTTTCTCAGGCATGGGATGGCGCTAACAGATTCATGATATAGAAAGGTCTGCGCTGAATATCAAAGAAAGTAAACCAATGTGCATGAACCTTCTTCTTTCGGAATATCGCTTCTTGCTCATGCCTTGTTATCCTTCTCATCAGCGGATGAATGATGCGAATGGCATGCAATTCACCATCTTGTCCGGTTAAGGTCAGATCATAGTACTCTTCATCTATGTTAATAGAATCGCCAATGGTAAAGTCCAATTTTATATATTCTTTTAATACGTTAACGCTGATTTTTATATCGTCGTTATTGATGCTGGGCATTAGTCCTTTCAATACAAAATTTAAGAGGTCAATTCCGAGCCTTCTATCCAATATAGGATGCTGCGCCTGGTTCCTATACTCAAACATGCATTGGTAACAAGCACCCATACATTCTTTATTGGAACAATCCGTACCCAACACAACAGCCTTCTGCATCACAGCAGGAAGGTTCGCACGAATAGTGCGCGAATACCCCGCTCCGCCTGGAACATCATCATAAATAAACACCTCTGCCTGTAAACGTTCCTCTCCCCGATTAGCTGGTCTAACGCCTACTTTAATTTCACTGGGGTCAATCTGCAACAGTTTGGACGCGGCATTCGCAAGCAATGTTCCGAAAGAATACCATACGGCAATACCAGAATCTTCAACAAAAGGTGCATCAAGTTCCTCAGGCAACACAATACCGAGTAGCAGCACCTCCGAATGAAACTCATGCAACAAAACTAAACGGTTCTCTTCGTAAGGGGGCTTGCAACCACAGGTAGAACCTCGCCGGATTCCTTTTTTAAAGCCGTAGTTAGGCGGTACGTTTGCCGGAATCTTGTGTGTCCTGGTTTCATCGAGTTCGATCTGACGCCCACAACGATGGCATAGATTAAATCCGGGGAATTGAGGATTTGATCCCTTATTAACAATAACCAGTGTGCCCACGTTAACCATTGCAAGCATACGGTCCTGATACAGTTTTTCATGACGTGAAGAAGCAAAAGAAGTCCCGCCTATCATCAAACGCGCAGAAGAAGCGGCAATTGCGCGTTCGAGTCCTTCGCCGCTACGATAGGGAATCCGACCACTGTTGTTCGCCGCCCCATCGACAGTAAAGCCTTTCGGAACAATATAGTTCATACGAAGCAAATCACTACTTCGACATATCACGCAGGATGCAATCTGCTCACTAAGCTTTGCGGTCATGATGTGCTGGCAATGTCGGCATTCCAGCAACTGCCCTTGAGAGACATAACTCGGATTTTCTTCAAATGGATCATGCAGACCCACGCTGGTATACTTCCATATACGTTGATCTGTCTGTTTGGTAATCTCCGCACCCGGTGCATATTCAGAAATGGCAATTTTCAAATCCCTTTGCATGGTTTCGCTTTCGCTGAAAAATTCGCCATTATCTCTGTTCTGTTGATTGTCCAAAGGAATGGTCAACGATACGACATCTACTGGAAAAGCATATTTGGGCAATAACCCACTCTTGATCAAAACTTCAAACATATCCGATGAAGGATCAATATTTTCTGTCAGATTTTTTACTTCTTCCGGTAGCTTATTCAACCATTCAGAAATATTGGAATGAACATCGGGGCTGGTAATACATTGACACTGGCGAATCAACTCATCCTTCTTTGATCTGATAAATTCCGTCAGTCTGGCTAACTGACCTTTCTTGCTGAAATCACCTGCCTGCCCCCACGTGGAAAAAAGCGAATCCTGCCTAGAACCCACTTCGGCAAAAAAATTCTGCAGGACTAAGGAGCGAAAATGCCTACGGGCAATAACAGCATTTGCAAAATTCAACGCGGGTACCCTTGGGGCATCCGAAACAATTTGTTTAGGGTCTTCAAAATAATACTGATCATGGCTTCTGGGCTGCGAAAACGTAAACACGGTTGCAATAGAACTTCCGCGTCGTCCGGCACGTCCCGCACGTTGCTGGTAACTGGCCACGGATGGTGGCATGTTTCTCAGTCCTACAAACAACAGGCTGCCTATATCAATTCCCATTTCCATGGTGGTCGTTACAGAAAGGGCGTCCACTCGCACATCGAGTTGATTCTGCCGGTGAAAAATATCCTGAAACCATCGCTCTTCGTTTCTGGCTTCAATAGAATCCACCTGTGCTGTATGTTCGCTTACACGAAACGGATATGGGTCAAGTAATGCAGAACTAGGCATCCCATATAATGTAACTTTACGATTATAGTCTCTGACCGAGGATGCTGAAATAGTTTTGGTTTCCTGTCCGCATCTTAAACAAACATTGAGTAAGGTGTCAGCCATCACATATTTGCAAGATATACATTGATGGACGTGTTCACCTATTGGCGTAAGAATAAAGCGATTCAGATTGATACCATGTGGTGTTTTGTCGATATCGCCGGTTCGCTCGGTTCCAGCAAGGCTGAGAATTTCATACCGGCTCTTCAGCTCTTGCCACAAAAATTTATCTAAGGTTGTTATCCATTTTTTGCGTGCTTCTTCACCCTCAAGCCTACCACTCTGGACTAATTTTTTTGATATTGTAACAAGGAATCTTCCCAGCTTATAATATTCATCCACCGTGAAGGCAATAATTTTATTTTTTTGAAACCTACTATTCATGTTCCAGTCTGCAAGCCTTACGGTGTTACGTAAGCGCTCCTCAACGATATCATTACCATCATCGTCTTTTCCCCAATCCCAAAAAGCAGGACCAGGGGAAGTCACTACTTTTTCCGTCGCAAGCAACCGGCTGACAGATTGAATAAGCGTATATGTTTCTTTTTCATTGAGCGGTGGAATGGCAGTGACTTTCTCTATTGGCTTGCCGTTATAGGTCATAGCCACTTCCCACTTCGCAAGGCCGATAGCTTCCAGCGAAAACACCTCATTAGTGACTTCTCTTAAGATATCGGCACTTATGAACAACCTTGCCTTGTCCCTGGAGTCGTCAATTTTGTCAAAAAAGTGCTTGATGCGCTGACTGGACGGATCAATACCGCGATTGATGAGCAACGGAAGAAGTTCACCGATGATTTGCTCGTAAGATAATGACTTCGGATTTATATTAGACTTTGTGCCATTACAGGATGGGCAGACAACAATAGCAGAGGTGATTTCCTCACCAAATGCAGGCATCTCGTCCGGTTTTTGCCTAATATGCCCCGAGCCCTGGCAATCCGGGCACATCATCAGTAACGTATATAGCGCTTGTCGGAATGTATCCCTATAATGATGTTCCTTCAGGTCGCCAGCGAGTTTAGAAGCTTCCTTACGTGAATCACTGAATACAAGAGCCTTCCTCCCGAAATTGGGCCCCTTAGAAGATTGCCTTTGCTGAAAGCGAAAGCTTTCTTCAACAATTGTGGCAAATGACTGAATGCCTTTTGTTCCCAACGGTTCAATGACTTCCCGGTTGCCAAATTTTTTTCCGCTATTACGATGACAACGAGGACATTGCGCAGGAAAATAACTGATGATATTTCCATTATCATCCTGTTGCGGGACTACTTCATAAACAGCACGACTCGCTGAATCGCTTTGCTCTACTATCTGTGTGGTTTTATAAGAACGCCAAGTATGGTCATGCTGTGCGTCTGGCCGCTCTACACCGAATACACGAAATTGTTCATAATCAGCTCGTCTGTTACCCAACTTCTCCGTCCACGGCCATAGTGCATGCTGGTGTGAGTCCGGTATACCTCCCTGAAATAATAAACCACAATGCCGACAAGTGAACACTTCTAGAACACGCGCACCACAATCACACCATAACCTCGGCTCTATATAAAGTTTACCGAGGTGTCTGCTTTCCTCTTTCGGTCTACAACAACTGCAGTCCGGATTCATACAAGCCCACAGTCCGGGAATACCACGGAAAAATCCGTGGATCCGCATAGAAAGTAAGGGTGGCGTTCCTTTGTTCTGGTCAGCACGGGAAAAACTTCCTGCTGCCAGTAACCCAGCCGTAGCTTTTTCCACTAAAGTCTTATCCTCTGGTTCCTCGAGCCAGCATTGTTTGGCAATATCACTGATTGGCTTGGCTTTCCTCGCCGTGTAGTTACGCACCCACTCCAGATGGGGATTATCCTTTATTAGCTCGTACAACGCTACTTCTTCTCCTTTTTCAAAATTGGGAGTGCTCTTACCTAGGCTATGTGCAAGTGAGTTGATAGCAGGCCGTGGATTGTTTATATCAAATTGCTCCTGAAAAGCCACAAACCCGTGCAAAGTATTTTGCTGCAAGTGTCTTAAGTCCTCTTTCTCTGGAGCTGGTTTATACCTAATAAGGCTAAAGGAATGTTCCGTTTCTCCAAATAATGCAGAAGTGAACTGCTTTAATTCATCATTTGCATCCGGAGGGACTGAAGCCGTTGTGGCAATCGCTTGGAACTTCTTTGAACCGATCAAACCAAGCCGTTCACGCAGTCTTCGTATGAGATGCGCCACTTCTGCGCCTTTCGCACCAGAGTAGGTGTGCGCCTCGTCTAATACCAAAGTAAAATGTGCGTTCGGGTCTTCATCAAGCCACTGCCGGGTTTTATCAAATATATTATCCTCCGTAGGTCGGAGTAACATATACTCAAGCATTGAATAGTTAGTAACTAAAATATCCGGTGGAGCCTCCTGCATATCCCAGCGGACGAGCATTTCAGAGGACTCAGGCCGCGGCCATCCTCCTAGTTCCCTGTGTTCTGGCGGCAGTTCTCTCCAATCCGCTCGAATTCTATCCAGATAATCCGCTATCGTATTTCTACGCCAAGACTCTTCCCAAGTACCAGCCCTAGGTGTCAGGCTTGTGTACATACCGAAATGAATCAGGTTTCCGTTTAAATGATCGCGCTGCCACTGCGGCGAATTACCTAAAGACAATATTTTTCGCAGCCTGGTTAACTGATCGTTGACAAGCGCATTCATTGGGTAGAGAATAATGCTACGTAGGGCAGCAGGCCTATTTTCATAGAAACGTGAATGAATCCATCTCTCCGACTGATCATCATAATGACTGGTCATTCTTGTATTGGTTGGTTTTGCCCAATTGGTTGCCTCTTTTAAGAGCTTGGCAAGAATAGGCAAGAGAAATGCTTCGGTTTTACCTGAACCTGTACCCGTTGCCACCAGCAGATTCGGTTTATCGGAAAAGGATGCCATCAGCGCTTCTTCCTGATGATCATATAGTTTGTGCAGATTTACGGGGACGCCATGGCTGATAAGATCCGATAGTCCTGCAGGAATTTTATCCGAATATTTCTCTTCGAGAGTTTTTAGTAAGTTAGTGGATGTAAAAGCAGGTGTTGATTCTACAAAAGGGACCTGTGCGACCTGCCCGTCCTGCCGCAGAATTTTTCCGCGTTCATTATATATAGTATCATTTGAAATTTTATATTGGGTCTCAAGGTATTGAATCAACGATTCCTTGATATGGTCGAATGATTGCTGCGGTGTAAAATTCATTTCTTGTCGTTAATCGGTAAAAAATACTATTGGGTCCATCGGGTGATATTGGATTTAGAGGACCGGATAAAGTTTTTTGCATTGAACGATGCCCAGCTCGCATCTCTTTCTGACCTAGGTATCGCCCATCGTTCCTTCCAGAAGGAAAGTAAATCGGCCAGTGGTCGGTCAAAATATTCAGGTTTATCTTTCGCTGCAATAACCCTTTCCAGGTTACTGGCAGTAGGAAAAAGAAAAAACTCACGCTGCAGATTGTGATAATGGTATTGCTTTAGATCCAGCAACTGAAATCCTTTATCGATCAGCTTCACTTTTCTGGAAGGCCCATAACCAAAAGTTGTATTGACATCAATCTTATGTCGCTTCAAAAATTTCTGCAGTTCCAAATACAATTCCTGCGAAACATGAAACGTACCGGACCCTTGTGTATATCCTAAACTTTTGGCAACCCACTCCCCCTTGTATTTTAACCGGTTGTATATACTACTTCTGCCAAACGCGCTAGTAGTTGTCAAAAAAAGCAGGTCGGAACTTAATACCCTTTTTTTCATAAGCGTTTCTACATCCCTATACTTGTCCTGATAAGTTTCCCGTAGTTCATTACTGGTTAAACCGAGCCCTACCATTTTCCCACCCAGCAATTGATTATAAGGAGGTAACGCACCCAAGCGCTGCGCTTGCATTGACTGATTGATTACCTGGTCAAGGTCTGCGCTAGGAATATTGAGGTATTGATCACGTACGGCCATTTTTAATACAGGGCTTTGCAAACCAATCAGACCGAAAGGCGCGTCATGTGCCTTGTCCCACAACAGCAACCGCATCTGCCGCCCGTATGCTTTCTGATAAGGCACGCTCCACCACACTATATTCCACCACCGGTAAACTGCTTCTTCTACGGAGCCCTGTTCCACCAGCCGCAGTTCGAGATCGATAGCGGCTGGGTTTATAGAAGCACCGTCCCTTACAAAAGGTGTGACGCTGTCCATGACAGATAGGATATAGTCTTTTTGTAGTGTAAGCTGCTCTTTTTTAGAATGGGCTTGTATTTTTTTGAAATGGCTCTTCTGATAGGACGCGGGGAGTACCGATCCATTCAACGAAAATCCCTGGGAGGAAAGGCTTTCGATAAGCGCATCTCGCAATTCAGCTTTGGTCATTGTTCCGTACTAACTTACTGTTTTTATGGCAAAAAATAAACATATAATGGTATAAAATTGCATATATTTTGATATACAAGCCCTATATAACCCTTAGAAATTCAAAGAAAAGCGAAAAGCCTGAATTACAGGGTCGAATATATGGGCGAACTAAATGGAATGGATGATTATGAAACAGATGGAACGACGTTGGAAATATAATGCAGCTGCTCCCGATAAGACCTTTATGCTGTCGGATTTGGCGGTGGACAATCGCTGGTACAAACAAAGATTGGAGGAGTTTGAATCCAAGCTGACGGTCGCTACTAGGTTTAAAACCGAAGAGGAATTCATCGGGGAAGAAATTCAGCGAATTGGTAACCTTTTTACCAGACCGGTACAGGTCTACTCGCCAGGGATGCGTAACCTGATTAATTACACAGAATATATCCGCAAGGGCTATGATTGGTTAAGTATGGGTCAGGATTGGCCCCTACACAACATTGTGGAAAGTGCCCGCTCTGGTCATTCACCTTCGATTGAACAAAATCGTATGGCTGAATTTTCCGAAGCAGTATATGATAACCTGCAGGATGGTGTTTCCTGGCTGATGTATGAGAACTTTTTAAAACAACGCATGCTGGCTAAACTGGACAATCCGCCGTCACAGACCAAGGACAAAACACATCTTACTATTTTTCTTTCCTACTCCTGGATCAATCAGTCATGGGCAGATATCATTGAAGCCGATCTCTCGCAGATCGGTATACGGATTATTCGCGATAAAAATGAATTAGGCTATAAGGACAGTATTGAAAAGTTCATGGCGAAGATCAGGGATGCTGATTTTGCCATTTTACTGCTGAGCGATGACTATCTACGATCCAAAAACTGTCTGCATGAGTTGTTTGAACTGCTAAAGGAAAAAGAATTTGATCATCGGGTGCTTCCTATCCTTTGTGATGATTGTAAGTTCTTCTCCAGCCTTGAGCGTTTGCCGTTGATCCGCTATTGGGAGCAGAAACGAAACGAGTTACAGGGGGCTTTGCAGAAGGTGGATACCCTCAGCAGTCCCTCTTTACAGGAAGAGCTTCGGTTCATTACGCAAGTTTGCCTTCAACTTGACCAGCAGCTGGCGAAACTCGCTGACATGAACCACCTGACGGTAAAGCAGATGCGACTGGAGAATTACAGATCGCTGATCCAGAAGATCGGTGGCTCGGAAATAAGTCATCTCTACGATCTACTGGAGATCTCGCTGATAGCAGATACCAGAAGAAAAGAAATAGCCATCGATGATTACTTTGAAAAATATCCTCCCAATACCTACTCTTACGGCATCAGGGCGGCGCTGGCAAAAGAGTTGGGCAATTTTGAAAGATCCAAATCCAATTATGAACGATCGATAGCACTTGACCCCAACAATGCCACTTCCTTGAATAACTTAGGATTCCTGCACTTAACCGCCTATAAGGATAAAACAACTGCCAAATCCTATTTTGAAAAAGCACTTGCTGCTGACCCCTCCATGGTCATTGCCAAACTGAATCTCGCTGTGCTGCTTTCTTCGGACAGAGATGAGGCAGCAGCTGAAAAGATATACAGGGATATCCTGTCTGCTCATCCCAATGAGATCAAAGCATTGAACAATCTTGCCAATATATACAATGGCGAAAAAGATTATGCGCAAGCAAGACTTTTGTTCGAAAGGGTATTGGAAATAAACCCGGATTTCTTTGATAGTCTCATGAACCTGGGTAGCATAGAAGATGTCTATTACGACGATCCTGCAAAAGCGCTCGTTCATTTCCAACACGCAAAAGATATTGCACCAAATGAAGGAGCAAAAAAGTTTGCAGAGGAAATGATAGGTTATATCAAGCGAAAACAAATGGGATCTGCTTCACCTACTGTAAACAAAACCCCGAGAAATGCACCATGTCCGTGCGGCAGTGGGATCAAATTCAAAAATTGTCACGGTAAAAGTTAAGGATTCCGTCTGTAGTTCATCTGGCACCGGCTGTTGCGTCGCACTACGTTCATCGTTCTGATCAATGGGCAACTCAATTGTTGAGTTCCTACACTTTCATCCTTACTCCTTCGCGAATTTCTTGACAGGCTTTGTCAAAAACAAGGTCTGCACCTTCTTTGCCATTCCGGTTGGCCTTCGGTTAGCGGAAATAAACCGCTCTTGCCATCGCTTTTGCGCTTTCGGCGGCATAAACCGTTCGCTGCCGCTCTCTTTTTATTCCACGGTCGCTAATTTATTATCCGTCCAAACCTTGCTTTTCCCAAATCCTGTTTCAAGAAGGGGTTGCTACGATAAGAACGAACGAGGCATTTGCCGAGTTTATTTTTTACATCACTTAAAACAAATGTTATGGAAATCATCGCAAGACTGACAGCGGACGCCGCTGTTAAAACACTCAAGGACGAAAGGCAGGTAGTTAATTTCTCAGTAGCCATCAATGACAGCTACAAACCCAAGGGGTCGGATCAGGCAACCAAACTGGTCACCTATGTGGACTGTTCCTACTGGGCCAATCCCAGTATTGCGCAGTACCTCACAAAGGGCACACTGGTGGAACTCTATGGGCGAATCGGGGTAAATGCCTACCTGAACATGCAGGGGGAAGCAAAGGGATCACTCCGCTTCCATGTCAATCATATCAAGTTGCATGGCGGGAGTAAAACAACTGTCAAAGCGCCGGAAGTATCTACACCCGTAATTGCCGGTGAACTCACCGAACCTATGGAAGATTTACCATTTTAACCATATTCCGGGAACCCGGTTCCCGGAATTGTTTCTATTCATTTAAAATCAATTTATTATGGCACACGAAATCAATTTCAATGAAAAGACAGGACAGCACAGCTTTTTTTCGGTAAAAGAAAAAGCATGGCATGGTTTGGGTCAGTTAGTTGACCAGTACCCCACCAGCGCGGAAGCCCTCCGCTTTGCGGGGCTGGATTATGAGGTAGTAAAAGAGGACCTGTACACAACATCCTTTAATGACGCTGGACAGGCAATGGATTTTTCCAAACGGGTGAAAACTCATTATGCCACCATCCGTAAAGACACAGGCGATATTTTGGGGGTAGTCGGTAAGGACTATCAAATCGTTCAGAATCTGGAAGCATTCAGTTTTTTTGATGCTATTGTAGGCGGCAAGGGAATCCAATATGAAACTGCCGGGGCATTGGGTAAGGGGGAGCGCATTTTTATCACTGCCAAACTACCGGAGTATATCAAAGTAGGTAGGGAGGATCTTATCGAACAGTATTTATTTCTGACCACCTCTCACGATGGTTTTGGGAGTATTACCGCCGCTTTTACTCCCGTTCGGGTAGTTTGCCGCAATACCCTAAATGCCGCTCTGAAAAACCAAAGCAACTGTATTAAAATCCGCCATACCGTAAACGCCAAAGAACGGCTGGAACAGGCACATAAACTGATGGGTATTACCAACACTTTGAGCGCAGAACTGGAATCCATCTTTAACCGCTGGTCAAAAGTCAGGATTACAGATCCGGAGGTAAAAAAACTGATCCAACAGGCCATGTGTCCCAATAAGGAAGTTTACAATAACCTGCAGGCAGGAAAAGACGATGAACTAAGTACAGCCTTTAAAAACATCTGCGATACGGCTTTTAGCTACGCAATGTCTAATGAAACCCAGCAGATGGATACCACAAGGGGAACACTGTATGGGGCATATAACAGCGTAACGGGCTATTTTCAGAATGTGCGTCAGTATAAAAATGACGAAGCCAAACTAAAATCCCTGTTATATGGCGGTATCGCCCAGCAACGGACACAGAAAGCCTTTGACCTTTGTCAACAATTTGAAAAACAGCAATTTGTAGGGGTATACAATTAAACCGGATAGAAAAAGAAAGGGGCTTTGGCCCCTTTCTTAATGCCTGGAAGCTGCCGCCCAATATTGGGGGTAGAACTACAAAAGGGGGCGGCAGCTTGAAATTTAATGGCAACCATTTTAATTAGCACTCCATGGGATGTAATAATTAAACATTCATTATAGTTATATAGAATGTTTTCTTAATTTTAAAACAAGCAGAATATAAAACCCTAAATAATGAGACCTATTATTTTAGATTATCAGATTCTACGCAAAGATGTCTCTCGAGAATTGATAAAAAATCAGTTTTATGATCCTATTAAAGGACTTACTGTCGTTATTGAAAATAATCTCCGTGTTCCACTTATTGAAGTTAACGGTACAAATCTTAACGACGGAACATCCACAAGAATGCAGAGGGAACAAGATGATTTTGATTCATTTCTCCTATTAAGTACTGAAACAAAGGTGGCGCGGGAGCAATCTGACCGAACTTTTGATCTATTGGAATTAAAAACAAAAACATTTACAAAGACAGAAGCAGATGACAACCATCTTACTGATTACAAATAAAAATGATATTACAACAGATTTTATTGTTAATGAATTAACTAGGCAGGATGCTTCGTTTTACAGACTTAATACTGAAGAAATTGGTAATTCCGTAGAAATTAATTTTGATTTCGAAAATGGCACTTACGACCTCATAGACAAAACGCTTAAAAAAAGAATCAACTTATCGAATATTATTTCAGTTTATTTCAGGAGACCAGAAATAAAAAGCAATTTCCAGGATGTATCCCCATCCGAAAAAAACTTTCTACAAAGAGAAATATTGGCGTCATTAGAAACACTCTATATCCTTCTTTCAAATGCGAATTGGCTAAACTCTCTAGACGCAATCCGCAAAGCAGAAAATAAGTCTTACCAACTACTCAAAGCAAAGCAAATAGGATTAACCATACCACCATCGATAATATCAAGTAATTCAGATAGCGCACTAAAATTTTACGAAAAGTGTAAAAAAGATTGCATTATTAAACCAATACGGAATGGACTTATCCAAGATGACGATGTTGAAACAATAATTTTCACGAGTAAGATTAGCTTAAATCGGAATAATATTGACCGGATTAAATCATGTCCAGTTTACATACAAAAACATATAAAAAAATCGGCAGATGTGAGGGTTACAGTCGTTGGTGATTCCGTTTTTGCAGCCAAGATTCATTCGCAGGAAGATAAGGAATCACAAGTAGACTGGAGAAGATCAGAAAACCTACTCAATCATACTATTCTTGAGTTACCCAAAAAGACACAGAATATGTGTATAGACTATGTCCAAAGTTTGAATTTAACCTTTGGAGCCATTGACTTTATCCTTACTGAAAAATCAGAATATATTTTTCTTGAAATTAACCCCAACGGACAGTGGGCTTGGATTGAAAGACGGCTGGGACTCCCTATTGCTAAAACTATAACCAAATTACTCCTTGAAAAACAAAATTTCAAAAATTAGAGAAATAGTTTGGCCACTTCTTGACCCGCTTACTCCTGAAGAAAAGAGGAAGCAGAAAGAGCCTATAATAATACCTGATGTCATTATTGACGAGGAGAACCTGGATTCAGCACTTGATTTATCTATTTCGATCTATACAGAAGTAGAAGATCGCCGGAAGGGTATAGAATCTAAAGCAGCCTTGTTATTAAGCACAATCAGTATCGCAAGTTCCATTATTGTTACTGCGAGTACTTATATAGCAGAAGCGGGAAATGAAAATAAGGGTATTAGAATCTCTATCTTTATTAGCTCCGTCGTTGCAATATATGCAGCTCGTACCGTTTGGTATTCTGTCCGCGCTCTCGAAAGAGGTAATTACCATCAGATTGGTGTCACGGAAATAAACATTCCGGGATCAAAGGTTACTTTCAAAAAATGTTTAATAAAAGGATATTGGGAAGCGAGTATTCTGAATGGTCCAGTAATTAATAAAAAAGTTGATTTTTTAGTTCTAGCCCAAGAATATTATAAACGCGCTATAATAGTCATATTCCTTTATGCTCTGGCTTTACTAGGACTAAGTTTTCTTCCCAATTCCATTTTTGAAAAAAAACCAAATCCAAAATCCATAAATAATGTTGACACATCAAATCGAAAGAAAAAATTAACGGATTCGATAATAATTCCTATAAAAAGAGTGAAACCAACATATGAAACACTTTCAACAAATAAATGAGCTCTTTTTTCACTAAGTATTTATAAATTATTACTTCACAAAGTTCGGCCTTTGGCTGCCGGGCGGCCAGGAAATTCCGGCATAAAAAGACCTTAACTAAGGCTACTACTTATTGGATTTATTCCGTTGCTTCCAGGCCTTTGTTGCCAAAAGCCGGTGGTTGTTCCATAATCAATTTTTAAATCAAAAAATGACATTATGGAAAAGGAAATCACAACCCAGGATTGGAACATGGTAAGCGAAGTGGAATTGGTCTACAAATCAAAGGTGAAACCATCACAGCGGCTTCAGATTAAAAAGTCCTCAGATGTGCAGGAATTATTACGCCAAATCTGGGATGAAAACAAGATTGAACTTATGGAACAGTTCAAGGTAATTTTATTAAACCGAAATAACCGGGTGTTGGGCTTTTTTGAAGCCTCCTCCGGAGGTGTTTCCGGAACAGTAGCTGATCCCAAATTGATATTTATGGCAGCCTTAAAAATGAACGCCTGTGCACTGATTATCGCTCATAACCATCCAAGCGGCAACAAACTTCCTAGCGAAGCTGACAAAAGCCTTACTCTTAAGATTAAAGAGGGTGCAAAATTGCTGGATATGTCTCTACTTGACCATATCATTGTAACTACGGAAGAGTGTTTTTCCTTTGCAGACGAGGGGCTTCTCTAAGCCCCTTTTTGTATTCCACCCATTCTATCGAAGGGCAAATTTTGCCCTTGTGTTTTCTACAAGTATACCCCATAGTAACTTTATATTCTAAATGTGCAGTGTACCTGTTCCCGCACACGGCAAGATGTACAAATGTGGCCACATTTGAGCATCTTGCTCCTTCACTCGGAACTCGTGCGGGGAACCACTGCCATCATTGTGGAGATTGAAAACGTGAAGAGAAATGAGTAAACAAATCTCGGTAAAACGCACCCTGATCCTGAAAATCAGAATAAACAGCCAGGAAAAAAAACTGATTGATCAGTACCGGCAAAGAAGTACGGAAAAAACAATCAGTAATTACATCCGCAAGCTGGCTTTACAAAAGCCCATAACCATCCGGTACAGAAACGAATCCGCAGATGAGTTTCTGCACGAAATGATTGACCTCAAAAAACAACTAAACGGAATCGGCAACAATTTCAACCAGGCAGTCCACAAACTACATAGCCTGGAAAGAATCCCAGAATTCCGGCATTGGATACAGGAACAACAAAAGACCCAAAAAGTCCTGATAAATTCAATTGAAAGTATCCGTATCAGAATCAACAAACTATACGAACAATGGTTGCTAAAATAACAACACCTGCCAGAATACTCGCAGCCCTGAATTATAATGAAAATAAAGTCAAACAGGGTAAGGCCCAATGCATAGATGCAAATGGCTTCCTTCATGAATTGCATGAACTATCATTTAATCAAAAACTGCATGGATTTGAAAGGCTCAATCAACGTAATGAAAGGGCCCAGACGAAAACCCTCCATATCTCCCTGAATTTTGACCCATCTGAAAAACTCTCCAAAAACAAACTAAACGCAATTGCCTCAGCTTATATGAAAGGTATTGGTTTTGACAGCCAACCCTACCTCGTTTATCAACACTTTGATGCCGGTCATCCACATATTCATCTGGTAACAACAACCATCAAGGAGGATGGCTCTCGGATCAACACCCATAATATTGGTCGCATTCAGTCTGAGAGAACGAGAAAAGAATTGGAGTCAGTTTTTGGCCTTGTTGTGGCATCCAGAAAACAACGCCCACAACTAGATCTGATTAAACCACTTTCCTCTAAAGTACTTTATGGAAAAACGGAATCTCAAAAAGCCATCAATCTGGCTGTAAACACGGTCTTGCAAAACTATCTTTTCAGTTCTCTGCCAGAATTCAATGCCATTCTTCAACAATTCAATATCTGTGCCGACCGGGGAGCCGAAGATAGCAGGGTTTATAAACACCGGGGGTTACAATACAGAATACTGGACCAATCCGGGAACAAAATCGGAGTGCCAATCAAAGCCAGTTTGTTAAGTGGAAAACCTGGACTAAGCAAACTTGAACAACTCTTTGAAAAAAATAAACCATTGAAAGAGCTCTATAAACAGCATTTGCGACATGCCATTGACGAAACACTAATGGTAAAGCCACATAACCTTGACGATCTGGCTAAACTGCTCATACAAAAAGATATTCTGACCCTATGCAGGAAAAGCCCTGATGGCAGGGTGTTTGGCATCACCTTTATTGACCAGAGAAACAAAACTGTATTTAATGGCAGCGAGGTAGGCAAAGGATACAGCGCAGCACATTTGAAGGAAAAGATGAGCCAAATGCCACATGACCTGGTTTCCAAGCCTCTTGAATCATCCTCGGAATCTGCCAAGCCTAAATTATCAGAAAATCTTATCGAAATATTACTGCAACCGGAACAGGAATTTAACCTGCAACCCAGTGGTTTATTAAAAAAGAAAAGAAAACGGAAACGTAAATATTTAGGACTCTAAAAAGTGAGCTATGTCTAATACTGGAGAAAACGAAAATGATCTACGCAAGATAACAGACCTTACACGCCTGGCTTCAATCGGAGTGTTACTTCTACATTTATATTTCTATTGTTATAGCTACTTTGCAGTGCTTAATTTCCGGTCAGGTCTATCCGATAGGCTAATGGAAAATATTAGCCATACCGGTCTTTTCAGCAACTTCAACAACAGTAAGCTCCTGGCACTTATGTTACTGAGCATTTCAATGCTGGGTACCAAAGGCAAAAAAGCAGAAGAGTTACACCCCAAAAAAATAGTCTACTTAGTTATATCTGGCTTGTGTGTATATTTCGGGAGCCAGCTTTGGTTAAGTGCTCCTGTAAGGTTGGAGACAAAAGTATTGGGTTATGGAGGTCTTGTCGTAACAGGCTATCTTTTAATTCTGGCCGGTGGTAATCAACTTAGCAGATTGATCCAAATCAAACTGGCTAAGGATATATTCAACGAAGAAAATGAAACCTTCCCACAAGAGGAAAGGTTGCTCCAAAATGAGTACTCCATCAACTTCACCGCTCAATATCAATTAGCAAAGACTATTAGGAAAAGTTATATTAACATTATCAACCCGTTTCGGGGAACAATTATTACTGGGACACCCGGTTCTGGAAAATCATGGTTCGTTATACTCCCACTGATCAGACAGATGATCGAGAAAGGCTATGGAATGTTTATCTATGATTTTAAATTTGATGCCCTCTCCAAGCCTGCATATAACTGGATGCTGTTAAATCAGAAAGCTTACAGGAATAGGCCATCCTTCTATTCGATCAATTTTGATCGGCTTTCGTACTCGCACAGGTGTAACCCGATTGACCCTAGCACTATGCTTGATATTACAGATGCCGCCGAATCAGCCCGAACTATTCTTTTAGGATTGAACAGGGAATGGATCAAACGGCAGGGAGACTTCTTTGTCGAATCGCCCATCAACTTTGTGACAGCCGTGATATGGTATTTACGTAATTACGGAAACGGGTGTTTCTGTACTCTTCCCCATGTCATCGAACTGATGCAGGTAAATTATGAAGACCTATTTCCGGTGCTTACGACCCAGCCTGAGGTTCAGGTTCTCATGAACCCGTTTATATCCGCCTTTGAGAATGATGCTATGGAACAACTGGAAGGTCAGATTGCAAGCGCCAAAATCTGTATGGCCAGACTAGCATCCCCTCAATTGTATTGGGTACTTTCCAGTAACGACTTTACACTGGATATCAATGACCCTAATCACCCTAAAATCGTCTGTGTTGGTAACAATCCGGAAAAACAGTCAATCTATAGCTCCGTTCTATCCTTATTTCACACAAGACTTGTGAAAATCATCAATAAGCCAGGCAGACTCAAATGCGGGACCATTTATGATGAATACCCAACGGGGTTCTTTGATTTGATGGATTCCTTAATCGCCACTGGCAGGAGTAACCAGGTTGCCGCTGTTTTGGGAATGCAGGATATTAGCCAACTGAAACGCGACTATGGAAAAGACCGGGCTGATGTACTCATGAATATCTGTGGTAATTTCATCAGCGGACAGGTGATGGGGGAAACCGCTAAATTATTGTCAGAACGGTTTGGCAAGATTATCCAACGCCGTGAAAGCCTATCCATAACCCGGACAGACAATTCTGTAAGCCGATCCTACCAATTAGATAATGCCGTTCCGGCCTCCCGTATCTCAGCCTTGTCATCTGGCGAGTTTGTCGGTATGGTCTCAGATGATCCGGATAATAAGATCAAGTTGAAAATGTTTCATGCTGAAATAGTGCAAGACTCAAAAGCACTTAACGATGAGATGAGCAGATTTCAGGACATACCATTGGTACGCGAAATAACCCAACAGCAGATCAGTGATAATTACTATCAGGTAAAGCAGGATATACAAGACCTGATTGACCAGGAGGTTTACAAGTTGAAAATACTGGATACCGAGCCGGACATGTACCCGGAAGAGGCTAATCATCAATAATTGGCTGCCAAAACAAGCCATTTTCGATACATTTTGGCAACTAATAATTTATTATTCGCCAAAACTGATATTTATTACCTACTTTTGGCAAGTAAATAATTTAATGGTTGCCAAAACTGATGAAATCAAGGCAGTTTTGGCAGAAAATAATCAGATATGATAATAGGAAGAAAACCAGAAATAGCTACCCTGAAGGGTTTACTTGAATCCGACAAGCCCGAATTGCTTGCCCTTTATGGCCGCAGACGGGTTGGAAAAACCTTTCTGATTCAGGAATACTGCAAAAATAACCTGGTTTTTCAGTGCAGTGGCCAGTATAAGGGAAACACCACACAACAACTAATGAATTTCGTTCGCCAAATGGATAAGTATTTTCCTGACCGGAAAGATCAGGCAATACCGGCTGGATGGAACGATGCTTTTATACAGTTGCAGGCCTCACTGGATCAACTTACCGATAACAAGAAAAAGGTTGTGTTTATAGATGAAATGCCTTGGCTGGATACACACAAGTCAGGGTTTCTTTCGGCTTTTAGTTACTTCTGGAACAATTATGCAACAACCCGTCCGGATCTTGTTGTCGTAGTCTGCGGATCGGCGGCAACCTGGATAATAGAAAAGGTGCTGGGCGACAAGGGCGGGCTGCACAACCGGGTAACCAGCACCATGCGTTTACTGCCATTTACCGTGGCCGAAACCGGCGCTTACCTCGCCAAGCGTAACATCAATTTGGAACCATACCAACTGTTGCAATTGTATATGGCAATCGGCGGAATACCACATTACCTCAATTCCGTGCAGAAAGGTCTAAGCGTACCACAAAATATCAATCAGATGTGCTTCACAAGGGATGGGGCGCTAACACGGGAATTTGATAATCTGTATGCAGCTCTGTTTAACAAAGCTGAGAGGCATATCAGTATCATAAAAGCTCTGAGTACAAAAAATATGGGGCTTACAAGAACAGATTTACTCACTCTTGCCAAACAGGATAGTGGCGGCGGTTCAACAGAAATATTAAAAGAACTGGAAGAAAGCGGATTCATCCTGAAAGTTTCGCCGTTCGGCAACCAGGAAAAGAATCCACTATACAGGCTTACGGATGAATTTTCGCTCTTTTACCTGCGCTTTATGGAACACGCCGCAGCAGGAAGTTCAAACTATTGGTTATCCATTCTTAATACACCCCTTTACAACACCTGGGGTGGATATGCCTTTGAAAGCCTTTGTCTGAAAGAAGCAGATGCTATCAAGACTGCCCTGCAAATCGCTGGCATCAATTCAAGGGTGCTTTCATGGACCGGATCATTTGATGGAAAAGGAGCTCAGATCGATATGCTTATTGACAGAGCAGATGGTGTTATCAATATCTGCGAAATGAAGTTCTACAATGATCCTTATACCATCACCAAAGCGTATTCTGAACAACTAAAGCAGAAATTGTCCGTCTTCCGAAGCGCTACCGGCACTAAAAAAACATGCTGGTTGACGTTCATCACAACTTATGGTGTTGTGCAAAACACGTATTACCAGAGCCTGGTGGAAAATGACCTACAGATGGAAATATTCTTTACCTGATTTACCGGTAAAAATTGTTTAGATACTAATAACAAGTTGGTAATCAAAATACTATAGCGGGAGTAAAATTGAGAAAAAAAGGTTAGTAGCTTTGAAAGAAATCAAAAGAAAATTATGGAGTTGGTCATAGAGGATACACAAGAAGATCTGTCTTTTTGGAAAACAAGACCTTACCTAAACAGCCAGACAAGAGAGCTGTTAAACCAGGCCGAAATATTCATTCTTCCTGAAGAGCAGTTTCGCGACTACGAAATACCCTTATTCCCCGCCAATACCACAGAAGTATACCGGTTTTTAAAATCAAAATTCAATGTAGAAGCGGTTATCAATGAAGAGGATTTTCAGGAAGTCGGTTTGTACAGCAAGACCCACAGGTTCGGTAAATTTCTTGTGGTTTCAGTTGTTGTACCAGTCTTTGTTTCTGTTTTATCCAATTACATTTCGGATCAACTAAAACATGAAAACAAAGATGATAAGATTGAACTGGAAATTATTATCCAGAAGGAAAATGGAAGTTGCAAATCACTCAAGTTTGAAGGGAAAGCAAATGATCTGAAAGCAGTTGCTGAAAGCGCTAACAAAATTTTACAGGAGGACGCGAATGAACATAGAAACCATATTACGGACACCACAGCAAAAAAGAAGCCCGGACCTCATAACTGAAGTTTGTGAATTCCTTGCAAGACAAAAGGCAGCATCCGTGGCCAGAGGAGATGAAAAGGAGGCCAACGCGATCTTTATCCGGGAAGGCATTTTCAAAATTCAAAATGACTACTGGGATTGCTTTGATCTAATTGGGAAAGGCCAGTGCTATCTATGCTGGTGTAAACTGGAACAGATAGAAATTGCCGTCAAATTTATTTTAAACCACCACTGGCCGGTTGAAGACGAATACAGCATTAAATTCATTAGGGAGTATACTGAGAAGTTTCAAAAGCTTTTTCCTTACAAGCTATTCGCTAGTTCGGAAATTGTCAAGATTGATAAATATTGTAGCATTTGCGACACGAAGGTGTCATTGAGAAATTCTTGTAGCCATATCAAGGGCCAGATTTATATGGGAGAGTCCTGCCATCACAGAGTAACCAAGGCAGAAGTGGTAGGAATATCACTGGTGAAAGACCCCTTCAATAAATACGCAGTTGCAGGCATTGCCCCCAAAGATGACGGCAGCATGGAAGATCCCTATAACTATAAATCCCTGGAATACCTCTATTCACTTCTCGATAGTCCTTTTGACCGGTGGCGTTCTGAAGAATATAAGATATTTGAGCCACACTCAAAATATCGAGAGACAAGAAATGATAAATGCCCTTGCGGATCAGGGCAGAAATACAAAACCTGTTGTTTAAAGAAAGAAGGTGTTGAATTAGATCATACTCAGCTATATCTTGAAAACCCAACTAAAAAATCTCTCGAAGTATTCCCTACTTACATACAAGGAAACCGCAAAAGGATTAGAACAAAAGGCTAGCGGGTATCAGGCTTTTTATATCGAAGGAATAAGCCTAATTCACCTTCATGAATTTTACTTTTCCAGGTTTTACCGCAACGGACAAATCCATTTTTTTCTAAAATATGCCGCATAGGGTTAGTGGCAACAGTTTCTGTCGTTGCCATAAGATTATGATTACCAAAGCGATCAAGCAAGCATTCAATAATACGTTGAGAATGGCCTTTACCCCTCTCTGCCTCATCTGTATACATATATCCCAGTTCCCATTTGAAATCTTCGCTTCTTGCGACTTCGCCAGACTTAAGCGCAGAAAAATCGCTGTTGGTTTTTGGCTTGATAGCCCCCATAGCGATCATCTTTTCTTGGTATTCACAAGTGCAAATCGATTCACAACGGACCAGCTTCCCTATTGTAGGTTCTACAACTTTTCCCTGAGCTGTTAATAATTTCAACAATTGCTCTCTTTCCTTTTTGAAGAAATGTGCGGGCGCACCGACCTTCAATTTATATAAATTGCTTTTGTCACCAAACATATAAGTAGGTTCTATAATTAATACTTAGACTCAATCCAAAATGCTCACGCCGTGTTTCTTCAAAAACACAAAGGATCGCACTGGCAACGGTAATTCACCTTTCAGATAGGAAAGTGGAATCTCATCAGCTGTTAAAATTAAGGAACGCACATGATAGGTTTCCAGTTCCTTGCCGAAAACTGTCAGGCTCTTCGGATTTTTCTGTAACCAGTTATCCCTTTCCAGGTGTAAATAAATTTTTCCTTTCTTCTTTTGACCTTCCCGCCCGAGGTACTCATCCATCTCAACTTTCATTTCATGAATGTTTCTACCTCCGGTAATATTCTTGCATTCTATTGAATAAATAATTTTTCGTTGGTGATCAATTACCATAACATCGATATCACCATAGGGTTTGTCTGTTTTCAATTCCTTGTCAGGAGTCATTTTCACCTCATGTTGTATTACCTCAAAATCTGTATTTGTCTCAAACCATTCTTTGACTGCCTTGCGGAATGGATTTCCCTTAGTACCCGATACCTCACTAATCCAGGTTTTTAACTCCAGCGAAACAGGATTTTGATATTTTGCTGAATGAAGTAAATATTCCAGGTTGTCCATGTAAACGAGAAGATGACGATAACCAAAATAGTAATATGCATGCCCGCCGTCATCCAGCCGAACTAATGGTCTGCGTAAGTAAGATAGATCTCTGTTATATCGCCATGGAAAAATGTCTGAATATTGATAAGATGCCGGCGGAGTAGTGATATCCGGGCGGTCGATTAGTGTCAAAACAGATATTGTGGCCTCAATCTCTTGTCGGGTAATACCTTTGATTTTAACAAGCAAATCCATCAACTCATCTTCCTTGATCTTCACGCAGGCTGTAGCAGATGTAAAACCAAGGTTGACCATTTCCCCGATAATTCTAAACATCTTCGACAAAGTCACACCCTTCTCTGCCAACCATGCGGCGTCAATGCCACTGGTATCTGCGTGCCCCTCACCTGAACTGGGCTCGAAATCTGGTGCATACGTGTCAGCAAAATTTTCGCCATATTTATACAAATCACTTTCCGCTTTAGCAACAGCATATGGCTTAAATGCCTCTCTCTCCAAGGTCTTTTCAGTACCGATCCTGCCGGAAGGCAAAAGCCCCATTCCTGGATCCTGCAGGCCCATACGCATTGCTTCACTTAATGCTCCCCATTCGATCAGTTGGTGAGTCAGGGCCAGCAGTTCATCGATAGAATCGTGATTGGCCCACAAACTTCCCTTCGGAACTTTAATGGCAACAAATTCAATAAGTGTCCGTAAAGCGTGACCCGTAACAATACCATCCCTGTCTTTGTCCATCATTTCCTCGATCTCGTCTTGTTCCGTACTGAAACAAGCCATACGTGCAGGGACTACAATTTCACGATACTCTTTGTACTGTATGTTTTTCTCATTAGCTCTTATCAACCACTCGAGCAATTGTGGTCCGTCCAGTTTTTCAATTTCAGTACTTATTTTGCCCGCAAGAGCGGCCACAACATCATCGCACACCTTGATCTTGTCTGCTTTAGCCGCGATTTTCGCAGGTATCGCATATCCTGCCGGCAGATAACTTACCAGGTTATCCAATACATATGAGACATCGCTAGCGTGGATAAATTTCACGGGTGGCAAATTCCTTGCGTCCATCTTTACATTAAGGGTTGCGTCGCTGAATAAAACCATCTTGGCATGAGAAGGCTGCATCACTGCTTCAATAATGCGGTTGATCTCAACCTGATCCAATAATATTCGTCCCTTAGCAGTGTGTACATAGAGAACGAGCCCATTCAAAACCGCCTCCATCAGCATTTTGTCCGCAATATTATCCGGCCTTTTCACGAGATAAATAAAATCAAAAGGCACTTCAATTTTTATCCGTGGTGCATCAACAGTACAATTAATTTTTACCGATACCGGCTCAACGCTTTTTCGTTCGTATTCTGAAGTAGTTAGTAACCTGTCTTCAAGTACTATGTCGATTTCGAAAGCAACAAAGGTTAAAGCGTCCAGCACAGCCGACAGGTGCTCCTTCATTTTGTGCAACCAGAAGGCAACAGATTCGCACAATATCTCAGCCCAACCATTCCTCTCTGCCAGCTTCTGTTGATTAACCACCCAAATTGGTATTCGATAGGTTTCAATTGCTAGTCGGAAATCTTTCCTGACTTCTGTTTCTTGATATATCGGCGCATATTGTTTGTAACGGGTAGAAATCGCATAAGCTAATTGTTGCTCATGAAAAATAGGAATGGTATGCTCATGAATTTTCTTTTGTACTTCCCGTTTAAAATCATCTGATGAGCCGATAGTATACACCATCATCCCACCTAGTGGATTCTCATGATCCGTATGCAATAAGCTTCCCTGGTTATCAACATAAATTACATAGGCGTCCAATATACCGCCAAAGGCCATAATACGCATATGCTCGGTGGTTCTGTTATAACATTTCGCAAATTTCCATAAGGAAAGCCGGTTTACTTTTCCGGCGTACGCAATCGCTATCAATTCGCTGTATTTCAAGGAAAGCGACAAATGATTTTCTGGCGCTTTGGGCCAGGCAAACATAAAATCCTGCGCTGCTTCGCCTAAAATAAATAAACAAAATACCTGGAACGGCTGGCTCGGTTCTATTTTCGATAAGTGGTCGATTACCTTCTCAACCCTATCCTTGATTATTTCAGGCGGACTACTTTCAGAAAATGGATTTTGCAGATCAACATCTTCATTTGGTTTTAGATAACATACATATCCCAGCTTTTGATTATCGATTCTGTAGACCGCTTCATCAATCGGTAATTGAACGGACTCACCAGGAAGTTGGAAATTCATCCGATCGTACCAGCCCATGTGTTTTAAGGCACGAAGCACTAGATCAAACTGCCTGTCATAATACATTTCCAAAAGCTGGTCATATAACCCAATCTCTTTTGCCTTTCTGTATATATAAGCGACCAACGCGGGCACAATGGCTGTTGGCATATAAACCAGGATGTCATCTTGAATTTTGACAAGTGGTTTAAAATTCACGACATTTAATTCCGGGTCTTCTTCTTCAATATCCTTACTTCCCGGCACAACACTAAATTCTTCAAGGACATCAAAATTATACCTGCGTCTTTCACATTCTTGTTTTAGATATTCAATGCTGAAATAATTGGCATTGGTATACTCTACGGCCTTATCATATTCTGGAAACTGTATATCATCACATTTAGTTCTTTGATGAATGTATGGCTCATGACCTGCTTCCTTAAAAAGGACATCGCTCATTAATAACAGTAACCCCGCGGCACTTCTAATGTCTTTGACAAAGTGTTCGGGTAGACCGTTTTTTGTTAAAAACATTGCTTCAATCATACAGTTTAATACATCTACATGTCCAACATATATGCCGGAAGCAACTGTATAATTTCCCTCCTCAAAAAAAGCAATTTCAGTAAAAGCATTGCTCAGAGGATCTTCCATGTAAGAACCTTCTGAAAAACCCTCAATTGTGGATTTAAGCGTGTCCCATGTTGCCAGAGGCCTTTGATCGTTTGGGTGAAACTGTAAGAGGGTTTCGCGGGCAAGCTGTTCAAACCTGAAATTTCTACCATGGTTAATTGCATGCAACTGCAGCGCCCCGATCAGACCGAGTATCTGCACGGAATTGTGCTTATCTAACAGTGCTGCGATATCAATACTTTCTTCAGGATCTCCCTTTTCAGTATGAGGTGATTTTTCATCATCGTTCATATGACATTTTTTATATTTCTTTCCGCTACAGCATGGACAGGGATCATTTCTACCAACTTTACTCATTGTGTTCTATTGTTACCTTGTTTATACAACAAAAAATACCTCCTTAATGGGAGGCATTTAACTTATCGATAAAAATTTTATTACCAATACCCAAGCTTAAACGTACTTCCTTCGATCATTTCTAAATTTAAGATTATTTCCCGGTAACTAAAGGACCTCTGTAACTTTTAGCCTTCTGAAATCATTCCCAATGAGTTACGTTGGCAAAAACTAACTAAACCGCCCGCAATTTGGAAGTGCCATTAACGATCCGCATCTTCCTGGCTGCCCTTTCCCGCCATTTTGCGGCCACATTTTCCGCATTTTCCCTCGGGGTTACCCTGATGTACTTATAAAAGGACTTGTCGGTTTTGTGGCCAGTTATGGCCCTGATTTCCGCAATCGTTAGTTCCCCTCGCTTGTACTCATTCGTGGCAAAGGAACGCCTGGCGGTATGGGACTTAACAAAACAGTACTTGGGTTCTGTGATGACTGCCCGTTTACCCGCTATGAAGGTTTTGAGTGATACCTCTTTTCGGAGCAATTCGCATTTCTGGCAAACTTGCTTAAGGTATTCATTGAATTTTTGGTTGGAGATGGTACCAGGAAAACCACCATCATAACGCCCCATTATAGCCTTTACCTCAGGTTGAAGTGGCACATACACACGATCACCGGTTTTGACCTGTCGAACTTCCAATATATCATTATCCAGACGGTCTATGGAAAGTTCGGCCAAATCAGAAAAACGCAGTCCGGTGTAACAACCAATTACAAATAGGTCTCTAACCCTTTCAAGTTTTGTATGGTTGGAAAGATCTAAGCCAGACAGTTCCTCTATTTCTTTATCGTTTAGGTATACAGCATCAGATTCAGCGGAAGCTGACCGGAATTTTCGATGTGTAAAAATCGTATTGGTAGTATAGCCCAATTCCAAGGCTTCGCGCATGATGACTTTTATTTGGGTAATTTGTTTACCAATTGTGTTAATATTTACTTTCTTGACCTTGGTCAGATAGTCAACAAACGCATAATAGAAATGCATATCGATGGTATCAAACTCTATTGATCTGCGGCTATGCTCCTGAAAATCCCTTAAATGGTTCATTAAATTCCGCATATTTTTAATAGTATTTAAAGCGAGAGGAGTATTTTTTTGAAGATGCAAACGGCTACCAGATTCCATTCTGTCAATCAGGTCTTGGAAAAAGCCCCAAAAACTGCGTTGTACGTCTCGTCCCATCCTAGCTTTATTTTGTTTATTAAATAGCTCATCCAGTATACCATAAAATGTTTGGGGTATTGGGGCCTGACCATTATGTGCATTTTGATAGTTATAAAATGCAGTAGTTACTTTTGCTGCAATTGATTGCAACTTCTGGTTGAATTCAACGCTGTCAAAACCCTTGGCATTCTGCTTTGCACGTTGCATTTTGAAATTCCAGTCGCTAGGGTGAATCTTAACCAAGGAATAGTAGCGATAGGAGCAGTGATTAAAATTAAATTGAATGATGATGGCACATACGCTATTGCCCTTAGGGCTTCTTAAATAAAAGCTTACTTTCATAACCGTAGGTTTTAAATAACTACCCGACTAGGTGATGTAAAACTTACCGGTTAACTACCTTAGTTTTGCGATATAAGCAGGTGGGTAAATAATTGCTTATTGTTTGATATCGCGGCGTACTGACGCTGATAGTGCAAAGATACAAATAATCAAAAAAAGTCAGATTTATATCTGATGAAATATTTGATGAAAGAAAATGATTAACAGTAGCGAACTGTGCTTAACTGTGACTAACCATTTTTTCCGATAAATAATTGAATATCTAAAGTTTGTAGTTGGCGAAAGTCAAATTTTGCTTGGTTTTGGTCTACTCCCCCTACAGCAGCAAAAGCCGCAACATAACCTGTTGCGGCTTTTTTATTGTGGGCTTCGCGGCTTTTGAACAGATGAATATCGAACAAGGAACAGACGAATGATGAAGGCAAGAATCTTATTTACACACTCTCACTCTTTTTAAACAAAGTCAAGCATAAAGCTAACTGTCCCGCTGAAAGCGGGATTCGATCCTTACTACTACCAGTTTTTGAATGCTGTATGATTGAACGCGCCCAGCATTCGTTTATACGCTATACTGTATACAATCTACCATCACGCTGGATTTTTTTGTGTACGAGTCTGCATATTGTCAGCTACCAGTGTTGCCGATATTCGGTGATGTTACTTAGCAGGGCGTATGTATAATTAATTTTTTTTAGTAGCTGATTCTTTTAGCAGAAAATGATAAAAAAGCCATCCTTAACAAACCGGTTTGTTAATTCTGTGGATGCTGCAAGTATGCAAAGTCGCTATGTAATAACACGTTACACTTGTTTCAGCAACTTTGTATAGAGAATGTAAATACCATTTCCTGTGCAGGAAAACTTGCCCGCGCATTACCGGGCAAACAACCATTGAGCCTGCATTTACCAAAACAAGCTGGAAGCTTACTCTGCATACACTTATCAGTGAATGTATTCACTACAATACATAATATGAAGTATCTCTTTATCGTTTCGGCCATTTTCTGCAACACCGTGAAAGCGCAAACAGCTAATACATCTCCCCTTAAAACTGATAATGTAATTTCTTTTTCCGTAAACCTGGCAGAAGGTCCGCTGGTATTTACCAAAACTTTCCGCAAAAACAATGTGGATATAGATTTATACCAGGTTCACTACGCTATTATCAACCAGCTATACAATCGTGGCGCGCCGGTAGAAGTAAGCTTAAGCCGGGAGTCGTTCGAAAAATATTTCAGGTCAACAACCAAACTAAGTACTGTTCTGCCCAGGGTCATTACCTATGCAGAAAATATGCAAATTCCGTTTACCACCGAAAGGGGCTGGACGGTATTGTTTACATTTTATAATAACAACTGTAGTGATTAAGTATATTTTCCGCAAACCGGGCTTTTACAATCGCTAACAGGTTGGCATAAAACCAGTAACTTTCTGATCTCTTATGCAAACGATCATGAAAAAAATAGTACTGGTTATCTCTGCTATCAGTTGTTCCGTATGTCTATTCTCCCAAACGGTCAATCAACCCCCTGCTTTAGCTGCGATCCGCGAGGCGGATCTCAGAAAAGATCTGTATGCACTGGCCGATGCCCATTTTAAAGGTCGTTCTGCCGGTACCCTCGATGAATTAAAAGCCTCTATGTGGATGGCCGAACAGTTCCGTTCCATTGGCCTGCAGCCTGCCGGTGATGATGGTACGTATTTTCAGTTCTTTTCTATGTGGCGTAACCGGCTGGCAGATCATAGCAGCATCCGCATCAATAACCGCCCACTGACTTTATGGAGTGAAGTAGCTGTATCACAGATCACCAATAAACAGCTGGATGCACCGATCGTATATCTCGGCAACGCCCGCAACATTGATCTGGCAACGGTTGATGTAAAAGGAAAAGTAGTGGCGCTCGAAGCTGTGCCCGATGGCATTAATATGAATATTTCTTTACCCACCTGGCGGTACAGCCGCAGTATCATGGTAAAATATGGCAATGCATTGGTAAGCCGTGGTGCTGCCGCTATTATGTTTATCGCAGATGAGACCGCAGAAAATAGCTGGAACGATGCCGTTGAAAATTTTAAAAGAGGCAGTTATGATATTGAAGGTGGTCCCAATACACAGGTTACTGCAACCGTACCCGTACTCTGGTTACATGCCACTGCCAAACAGGAATTACAACAGCAGGCCAGTCTGCAACTGAATCTGACCATAGAAAGATTCCAGTACCCTTCTGTGAATATCATCGGAAAAATTGCAGGAACCGATCCTGTGTTATCGAAAGAATACCTGCTCTACAGCGGACACCAGGATGCACATGGCATCCGCAATGCTATCCAGAACGACAGCATTTATTATGGTGCCGATGATAATGCCAGTGTAGACGTGGCCATCATGGCCGCGGCCCGGGCCTTTAAACAGCAACCCACCAAACGTTCCGTACTGGTGGTGATGCATGGCGCGGAAGAAAGAGGATTACTGGGTTCTCGCTGGTATTCTTCTCATCCTACGGTACCACTGGGTAGTATTGTAACGGTTTTGAATGGCGATATGATCGGTCGTAACCACCCCGATAGTGCCGCCATACTGGGTGTACAGGCCCCGCACCGCAATTCTGCCGAACTGGTAAAGATGGCGATGGATGCCAACCGGGAAGGCCCCCGGTTTACACTCGATACCCTTTGGGATAAACCCACCCATCCCGAAGGTTGGTATTTCAGAAGTGATCACCTGCCCTATGCGAGACTGGGTATTCCTTCCCTGATGTACACGACCCTCTTGCATCCGGATTATCATACGCCGATGGACAATGCGCAGAACATCGATTATGCCAAGCTGAAAAAAATGGCTGAATGGATGTACCGTACCGGCTGGAAAGTAGCCATGGCAGCCAAAAGGCCCTCTACGGATCCTGGATTTAAGCTGGAGCGATAAGCAGAGTCCTAACTATGTATGCGGCCTGATTTCGCTTACATTTCATTCCTCACATGGTGCATTCGTTGTACTGGTCTTAACAGTTCATGTATATGTAATTGCTGAAGTGCATATCCTATATACCCGTGTCTAGAGGAAGGCAGCACTATTCTCATTTTAGCCGTTGTAGGAAATGGTAAGTAGTTAAGTTATAGGGGAAAATCGGAGTCTGTACGGAATCAATTAATCTATTGAAAATCAATCAACTACGAATTTTTTCCAGAAAAAATAATTTTCAGGGAATGATGAATGTCATAAAACAAACTATTATAATATTCGAACTTTATATAAGCACGTGAGATTAGACTTGATAGTAAAATATGAACAGCTAAAGTAAAGTTTGCAATACGGCTATATCACAAAAAAGTTTAGCAATACCTGATACCCCCAGTATCACTAGCACTAAACAAATTCAAAAGCGATCTATTCTCTCTGTAACAGGAATTTTTCACGGTATCTCCCATACCGGCAACAGGTAAATTAATGTAAGGTGCTTTTCAGAAGTTCATATTATCAACTATTCCCGCTTTTAGTTGGTTTGTTGCTGCAGTTGTCCGTAACGGCTCAACAGAAAGAACCGCAGGTAATCAACGCAGGTGGTGGTTATTTTGCCCGGGGAGATTTTCTATTTGACTGGAGTTTTGGCGAAATGATTTCTGTGCAAACACTCAATTCCAATTCCGACTTTATTATTACAACAGGATTTCTGCAATCGAAACCTGATGCTTTAACCCCGTTTCATCCGATTGGTCCGGCAGATTCAAATAAAATTTTTGCAGGGCCCAATCCTACAAGGTCATTACTTACCATCAGATCCACGCTGGTAGAGCCAGGCAGAATACGGGTCATCCTCACAAATGCAACCGGATTGGTACTGCAAAAAGTGGAAGAAGCGTACGAAGGCATCAATTATCAAAAACAATTGAACATTTCGAAATACCCTAGTGGCTTTTATAATCTGATTGTGACGTATCTGGTTAATGGACAGCCGGTCAAAACAAGTGCCTATAAAATCATTAAACAGTAAGATATGAAAAAGGCTATGCTGCTATCGGGCATTCTACTCTGTTTATCATCATTGGTTGACGCACAATTGGTGAATGGTATCAATTTTCAGGCAGTAGCCAGAAATGCTACAGGCACAGTGATTGCCAACAGGAAAATTACGGTTAGAATGTCTGTAAGAGAAGGATCGCCCAATGGCTTTCTGGAATACAGTGAAATTAAAGCAACAACCACCAATGCGGTTGGATTATTTGTGCTGATTCTGGGAGATCCCAGTCCATCATCCACCATTATCACGGGTTCTTATGCAGGAATTAACTGGAGTACAGGTAACAAATATCTTCAGATAGAAATTGACCCTACCGGTGGAATTGATTTTATTTCTTTAGGTACGCAGAAGATTCAATTTGTACCTTTTGCACACTATGCCAATGGCATTGCTGCCAAAAATATTTCTGGTGTTTTGGCAATAGAACAAGGTGGAACAGGTGCTAATAATCTGATTGATCTGAAAGTCAGCTTACAACTTGATAAGGCTGATAATACCAGTGATTTGGACAAACCCATCAGCAACGCTGTTCAGTCAGCCCTTTCTACCAGGGAATCGCTCACCAACAAAAGTACTAACATCACAAACGATGGAAGTTCTGATACCAGGTATCCAAGTGTTAAAGCAGTAAAATCTTATGCAGATGGAATAGCTGCCCTCATTCCGGCACCACAGGTAAATGCCGACTGGAATGCAACCAGTGGTGTGATCCAGATTCTGAACAAACCATCACTGGCAACCATTGCCATCAGCGGTGATTATAATGACCTGAGCAATAAACCAGCTGCTTATTACCTGCCAACAGCTTCAGCAACAACACTGGGCGGTGTAAAAACCGGTAGCAATATTTTCATAGATGCCAATGGTGTCATCAGTGCATCAGGAACCGGTTTGGGAAGTGTTACCAGTGTGGCAACTGATAATACGCTGACTGGTGGACCCATCACCACATTTGGTACGCTGAAAATAGACACCACACTGATTTCTACAAAAGCAAATGTTACCGCCGCTCTTTTACAAAAATTATCGTTGAGTGAGCTTCCGCTCTCTGTTGCTAATGGTGGTACCGGTGCCACGTCTGCTTCTGCAGGTCTGAGTGCTTTATTGCCTCTTCAAACAGGTAATGCCGGTAAGTTTTTACAGACCGATGGAACCACTGTAAGCTGGGTAACTTCTGCGGGTAGTATTGCAGTGCCTGTTTCGGGGGAGAATGGAGGTACAGGTGTTTCCAATGCAGGTAAAACGATTACACTGGGTGGCAATCTGGTTACAGTAGGTTCTTTCATAACCACTTTAACCGTAAACGGAACCACCAATCTTACCTTGCCTGCCAGTGGTACAGTAGCTACCTTAAATGGGACAGAAACTTTCACCAACAAAACCCTGACTTCACCAGCCATAAGTTCTCCTTCGCTAACGGGTACACTGAGCTTGCCATCAGGGGCAACAGGTGTTACTGCCACAACCGGAGATAATTCAACAAAACTGGCCACTACTGCATTTGTAGCAACCGCTGTTACCAATGCCGTACCCGATGCTACCACCAGTGCAAAAGGTTTATTGCAACTGGCAGGTGATCTTTCAGGCACAGCTGCCTCCCCAACTGTTGTAACTGTGGGTGGAGCCACTGCTTCGAATGTTGCCACAGCTACCGGATTAGCCATTGCTGCCACTAATAACAACACAGCCAATACAATCATCAGGAGAGATGCTTCCGGAAATTTTGCAGCAGGAACGATTACAGCTACTGTTTTTTCCGGTTCTCTTTCAGGAAATGCCAGCACTGCAACCACCGCAGGAACAGTTACTGCAGCAGCGCAACCTGCTATCACCAGTCTGGGTACACTAACCGGTTTAACAGTAAGTGGAACCACTACCCTAAGCAGTTTTACAACTACCGGCTTTGTTCAATCTACCAGTGCAGGTGTATTACGTTCAGCTGCCCTTAGTTCCTCCAACGTTACAACTGCGCTGGGCTTTACACCTGTTCGTTCTAATTTTGGCAGCTTTTCAGATAATACCACCCAATCAGCCTCGGTCATCAATACAGCTACTGTAATGACATTAAACACGACTGATATTGGCGGGTACGGTGTTAGTCTTGCCAATGGAACACAGATCAAAGTAGACAATGCCGGAATTTATAATCTTGAGTTCTCGGCACAGATGTCGAAATCATCTGCAGGTGCCTCAGATGTAACCATCTGGTTCAGGAAAAACGGTACAGATGTTCCCAATTCCGCTACCGATTTTAACTTATCTGGAAATACGGCACTGGAAGTGGCTGCCTGGAATTATTACTTTGACCTGGCTGCGGGAGATTATATTGAAATTGTATGGAGTACCCCGGTACTGACTATTACGATGGAAAAAAAGGATTCGAGAACATCTCCTGTCAGGCCAGCGGTACCTTCTCTCATTGCAACGATGCACCGGGTAAACTGATTATCAACTGTACCCACCCGAAGTACACTTAGCATTTTACAGTACTTTTGCCCCCCATGGGACAAAAAAAACTGATTCGTTTCGAAGCCATCAAACATTTTCCGAATGTGCTGGAATACCCGCAGGATATGCAGGGTAAATGGAAGGCTTTTTTTAAGAACGAAGGAAGCATTACCCTGGAACTGGCCTGCGGTAAGGGTGAATATGCTACCGGATTGGGCCGGATGTATCCGGAAAGGAATTTTATCGGGATCGATCTGAAGGGTAACCGCATCTGGCGTGGCGCCAAAACAGCCTTGGATGAAGGGCTGACCAATGTGGCTTTTGTACGGTCGCATATAGACAAGATCACCGATTATTTTCAACCCGGAGAAGTAGCAGACATCTGGATCACTTTCCCCGATCCGCAGCTACGAGGCTCCCGATCCAAAAAAAGACTCACCCATCCCCGTTTTTTGCGTTTATACCAGCGTATTCTCCAACCCGGCGGACTGGTGAACCTGAAAACGGATAGTCCGGACCTGTATCGTTTTACTTTGGCTGTCATCAACTTATTTGAGCTGGAGTTGTTAGAAGACTCGGATAATGTATACAAAGCGGCATCCATCAAACCCGAACTGATGATCAAGACCCATTATGAGGGGTTGGATATTGCCGGCAGCAACCGAATACATTACCTCAGTTTCCGGATTAACCGGGAGCTGCCTTTGGAAAAAGACGAAGTATTAAAACAATTACTCAGTGAGTCAGAATCTGATTGAAGGCATTCATTTTTACCACGATGAGCACGGTTATATTGTGTTCACAGAAACCTATCATATAGAAAAAGGTCATTGTTGCGGACATGGGTGCCGACATTGCCCCTACCAATACGAGTCCGTTCCCGAACCCAGGCGCTCTGAATTATTGTTGCAAAAAGAAATCGCTTCTGCCACTAAACAGTAAATTACTGATACAAAATCCGGCATCGTGGCTGTTAAAAAATCTTCCGCAAAATTAAAATCCGTTTTACCCAGTGGCAAAGCAGACAGCTCGTTTTTTGAACAGGTATATGCTGTAGCCCGTCAGATACCAAGGGGCCGTGTTACATCTTACGGGGCCATTGCCGCCTATCTGGGTACCAAAATGAGTGCACGTATGGTTGGCTGGGCCATGAATGGTGCACATCACCAGCAGGGAGTTCCCGCACATCGTGTGGTAAACCGTAATGGTATGTTATCAGGTAAAATGCATTTTGCCACACCCACGCAAATGGAAGAACTTCTCCAAAAAGAAAAGATCAGGGTGGTGGATGATATGATCGTGGATTTTGAGAAGAAGTTCTGGGACCCGGCAGTGGAACTATTAATTTGAAAATTTGGAAATGTAGACCGGTTACTGAAGATGGCTTTTCATTTCAAATTTTCATCCCGGCTTAGCCGGGACAAATTACGTATAATACGGGCTGATCATCCAGTACACAATCGGTCCGGTTACGGCTACATAAAACCATAACGGCCAGGTGATTTTTGCGAGTTTTTTGTGTGCGGGGAACTCGGCTGTTAACGCACGGTAAGCAGTAAACAGGATCAACGGCAAGATCAGTGCCGCCAGTACAATATGTGTTCCCAGTATCAGATAATACACTACGCGGATCGTACCGGCCTGCAGTTTTTCCTCTTCGCTCAACAATCCGTCATGATCAGCATCCCCAAACCTGGCTTCGCCGGCCAGTAAATGGTGAGCGATATAAGATACCAGAAAGAGAATCGATAATATCAACGCCAGCATCATCAGCTGTTTGTGCAACTGGTAATTTTTATTCTTCACCGCCACCAATGCAGCTACCAGCAATACCGCAATAGCTGAATTGATAATGGCATTGATAGTAGCAAAAATATGTACATCAAAGCCCAGATTCAGTTCCAGCTTTACACGCCCCAGTAACACCACTGCCGTAAACACCACAACAGAAAAAATTCCGATCAGCCAGGAAGCTTTTTTATCATTTTTTGAAATAGCGGCTTGTAACATAGTAGTTTATTAGTTTATTAGTTTATTGGTTTACTGGTTTATTGATCTGTCAGGTATTTGATGGTACCAATAAACAAAAACTTAGCCATTTAGTTTTCTTCTGCCGCGCATATAGGTAACAAAAAATATCACTGCAGTAATAATGATCAGCCAGAGCCAGCCCAGATCAAGGATTTGCGCAAAAACGGCACTTTTTTTCTTTTTGTCTTTCTCCAGCATCAAGAGTCCGATATCGCGGGCCAGTTTACCAAGTGAGGCAGAGTCGAGGCCGTTATAATAACCGCGTACCCGGTATTCTTTGTCAATGAGTACAAACCGGCTGGTATGTACAAAATCAGGACTGACGGGTTCTGTGCTGAACTTATCTACTTTCAGTTCTTCAAAAGCGAAACGGTAAATAGAATCGCGGTTACCGGTCAGCATCCACCAGTTTTCATGGTTTACGCCAAAACGGTCGGCATATGCTTTTAATACCGGCACACTATCGCGCTCTGGATCTACGGTGAAGGAAACGAACTGAACAATGGAGGTATCGATCTTTTTACGCAGGTTACCGCCCCTGATAAACGACTGTTGTAAAACAGACATATTGGAAGTTAACTTAGGACAGATACTTCCGCAATGGGTAAAGAAAAAGTCTACTACCAGGATCTTACCTTGTTTGTCGTAGAGGCTTACCGTATCACCCAGTTGGTTCTGTAAACGGATATTAGCGGTTTTGTGCCAAATGCTGTCTGTAACCATTTTTCCGTTATCTATCCGCTCTACCACGGTATCCAACAGGTATCTTCTGGGCATATCTACGGCAGAACTACTGGCATACCTGAGCCACAGGTAACAGCATAGCGGCAACAGCAGGGCTACCGACAGGCCTAATAACGCTTTTTTATTCATAAGGTATGTCTATAAAAAAACCATCGTGATAACATACGATGGTTTAGAAATTATTTTAAGAAACTGCAATCTTCTATCCTTACTCCACCGCTTTTTTCTCTGTTGCAGGCTTGGCTTCTTCGTGTTTGCCTTCACTGTGTTTGGCTTCGCCGTGTTTGCTTTCTGCTTTCTTTTCTACCTTGATAGTACTCTGCTCTTTAAAATGCGGATCATAGGTATTACGCAGGTTACGGAAAGAGTTACCATCGTACAGGAAGGCGATGATAAACCATACAAACAGGGCCAAAGGAACCACGATGGTCATGATCAGGTTCTTCAGTTCATGTTTCAGGTGCATGAAATAGGCTACAATGTAAAAGGCTTTGGCCAGCATCAGGATAACGATGGTTCCTTTGGCTGCCAGGCGCAGACCACTTTCCAATGGCAGTCCCATCATCCAGAAACCGATCACCAGTTCTACAATGGTTAAAACGGAAAGGATAATGGTTACCCTTACGATCTCTTTGGTTCCACCACCACTGTGCTCTTCGTGTGCTACTGTATGTTCCATAAATAGGTTGCTTAAAGAATTAACGAATCAGAAAAATCAAATCAGGTAAAAACAGGTGAATACAAATACCCATACCAGATCTACAAAGTGCCAGTACAAACCAGCTTTTTCGATCATCAGGTAATGGCCACGCTGTTCAAATTTATCCATCAGGGTCATGATCAGCATAATAATATTGATGATCACACCTGAGAATACGTGAAAACCGTGAAAACCGGTGATGGTAAAGAAGTAGTTGGTAAAATTGGTAGAAGAAGCTGTTCCGTCGTGGTTCAGGAAAGGATTGCTACCCCACCAGGCACCTTCATGAAACAGGTGGTTCCACTCCCAGGCCTGGCAGCTTAAGAAAGCGATACCGCCGATAATGGTCCAGATCAGGTTTTTCACCACACCCTTTTTATCCATATTATGACCGGCATGTACCGCCAGTACCATGGTAACGGAACTGATGATCAGGATAAAGGTCATTATACTTACGAACACCAGTGGCGCATGTACACCTTCTGAGGCAAAGGGGAAACTCTTGAATACTTCGTTAGGGTCAGGCCATCCATTGGTTGAAAAACGGATGGTACCATAAGAGATCAGGAAGGCACCAAAAGTGAACGCATCACTCATCAAAAAGTACCACATCATCAATTTGCCGTACTCTACATTAAATGGGCTCTTCCCGCCGCTCCACAACTTGGTGGGTGTAACTGTTGCTGTTGACATGAGTTATCTGAAATTTCGTTACAAAAATATTGGCTAGTGTTCAAAAAAGGTGAATAAACCCCAACTTTTTCTTCAACTATCCGATCCAGTTATAAAAGATGAATAAATAGATCCAGAGTATATCTACAAAGTGCCAGTATGTGGCCGCCATTTCTATCGGCAAACTACTGTAATTCTTGACTTTTACGGCATAGGCACGGGCAAATATGATCAGCAGGGCTATTACGCCGCCGAGTATATGCAGCATATGTAAACCTGTGATCACAAAAAGAAAGGATGCGGCCGAATTACTCTTGGCACCTATCAGGGCGATATTGCTGCTCTGCAGCTCCCTGAAACCGAGCAACTGCAACACCAGAAATAACACACCCAGCGCAGCAGTGAGGGTAACCAGCAAACGATAGCGGCCCATTTCCCTGGCTTTAAAGGCTTTTACGGTGAGATGAATCGTGAGACTGCTGAGCAGGATTACAAAAGTTGAGTACCAGAATACCTGGGGCAGGTTAAATTCCAGCCAGTTGCTCTGGTTCTTTTTTACTACATAGGCACTGGTTAAACCAGCAAACATCATGATGATACTACCCATGCCCACCCATAAAGTAAATTTGTGTGGATGGATGCGGGTTGGTTCATTTGGCTGCACTGTTGTCATTGTCACGTTCATTTATTTAGTTATTATCTTATTTTATCTGCCAAAAGGGCCAATAATACGATAGGTAAATAGATATAGCTGCTGAACATTACCCTTCTGGCTGCTTTCGCATTCATCTCTTTGTATAAACGCAGGCTCTGAAAAACCATGAACAGGTTACATGCAATCAGGATCCACATGCTTGCCTGGCCGGTCATACCGAAATAATAAGGCAGGATACCCACCGGAATCATCAATACTGAATACATTATACCCTGAACGGCTGTAAAACGGGTAGGTCCTTTATCGGCAGGCAGGAGTTTAAAACCGGCTTTACTGTAATCACCATGGGCTACCCAGGCAATGGCCCAGAAATGCGGGAACTGCCAGAGAAACTGGATGGCAAACAGGATCCAGCCACCTACGTTAGAGAACTCTCTGCCATTAGCTACCACCGTACCCAGGGGATTGATCATATTGGTAGCAGCCACCCAACCGATTAAACAGGGAAGCGCACCTGGAAAAGCACCCACCAGCACCGCGATGGAATTGATCTTCTTCAGCGGTGTATAGATAAATGCATAGAGGAACAGGCTGAAAGCAGATAACAAAGCGGCATTCCAGTTAAAGGCATTTTCATCGGTGGTAAAAAACCAACCGATCATAAAAACACCTAGCAAACCGGCGATGGCAGCAAAAGTGTACGCTTCCTGCTGGCTCATTCTTCCATCCGCTACGGGACGTGAAGAAGTACGTTTCATCATGGCATCTGTATCTTTTTCAACCGCCTGGTTAATG
Source organism: Caulobacter sp. UNC279MFTsu5.1 (assembly GCA_943369185.1). Classification (GTDB taxonomy): domain Bacteria; phylum Bacteroidota; class Bacteroidia; order Chitinophagales; family Chitinophagaceae; genus Sediminibacterium. The sequence continues at coordinate 707,612 of CALRMK020000001.1, forward strand.
GCATTGGCACTACCAGTGATGAGCATGCCGGCTACAAACAACAGAAAGATCATCCACCAATCGTATTCCACCACATTGGGGGCCAGTAAATAACAGATCACACAGGAGAATACCACGGTAAAACTCAGCGTGAATTTGATCAGCTGAAAATAATCCTTCACCTTAGAAGCCAGTGAAAAAGAAGTGGATGTATTTACCGTGCCCGTCATAATGGTTGTAACAGGAATGAATTTGGCACCGTTACGGTACTGCACTCCTGTCTTTTTTATCGCAGTTAAAAACAATGCTCCCGGTAACCGGGAGCATTGCATCTATATAAACCAGACTGTGTACAAACAGGCCGGTATGATTATTTCTTAGTGATGACTTTCGTCTGCTCCTACCGGTGTGGTCTGGGAAATAAACTCTTTCCCATCCTTACCGTAATCGTAAGCCCAACGGTGTACTTCCGGAATTTCGCCTACCCAGTTACCATGACCCGGACGGATCGGTGTGGTCCACTCCAGTGTATTGGAACCCCATGGATTCAGAGAAGTCACTTTTCTTCCTTTGAAAATAGAGTAGAAGAAGTTGAACAGGAACAGCAATTGAACAGCAAATACGATCATGGCCACGGTGCTGATGAAACGGTTCAGTTCAGCGAACTGTTTGAAGCTTTCCCAGATGCTGTAATCGTAGTAACGACGTGGCATACCGGCCAGACCTTCGTAGTGCATAGGCCAGAAGATCAGGTAAGCACCGGCAATAGTAACCCAGAAGTGGATATACCCCAGAGAATTATTGAGGTAACGGCCATACATTTTAGGGAACCAGTGGTAGATACCGGCAAACATACCGAACATAGATGCCACACCCATTACAATGTGGAAGTGGGCAATTACGAAATAAGTGTCGTGCAGGTGAATATCCAGTGCAGAGTTTCCTAACCAGATACCGGTTAATCCACCCGAGATAAATAAACTTACAAAACCGATCGCGAACATCATACCCGGTGTGAAACGGATATTTCCTCTCCATAAAGTGGTTAACCAGTTAAACACTTTGATCGCAGAAGGCACCGCAATCAGCAGGGTCAAGAGTACGAATACAGAACCCAGGAACGGATTCAGTCCGGTTACAAACATATGGTGCGCCCATACCAGGAAGGCGAGGATGGCGATCGCAAACAGCGAGCCGATCATAGCCATGTATCCGAAGATAGGTTTACGCGAGTTTACCGACAGGATCTCTGATACCATACCCATGGCCGGTAACAGAATGATATATACTTCGGGGTGACCTAAGAACCAGAACAAGTGCTGGTAAAGGATGGCACTACCACCCTCGTTAGGTAAAGCACCTACACCGCTGATAAAGATATCAGAAAGGTAGAAGCTGGTTCCGAAATTACGATCGAAGATCAGGAGGATAAAACCTGAGAACAATACAGGGAAAGACAATACACCCAATACAGCGGTGAAGAACAGGGCCCAGATGGTTAATGGCAAACGGGTCATGCTCATGCCTTTGGTACGCATGTTCAGGATAGTGGCGATATAGTTCAGACCGCCTAATAAAGAAGATACTACGAACAGGGCCATGGACACGATCCACAGATCCATACCGGTTTTAGAACCCGGAGAGGCATCGCCCAGCGCACTTAACGGAGGGTAAGCCGTCCAACCACCACTAAAGGGACCGGTTTCAACAAAGATAGAAGATAACATAACGATACTGGCAGCAAAGAAGAACCAGTAGCTAAGCATATTCATGAAAGGAGAAGCCATATCTCTGGCTCCGATCTGTAAAGGGATCAGGAAGTTGGCAAAGGTTCCGCTCAATCCGGCTGTTAATACAAAGAATACCAGTACGGTACCGTGCGTAGTTACCAGTGCATAATAGGCTTCCGGCGTAATACGGCCCCCTTTTGCCCATTTACCCAGGATATCTTCCAGCCATGGGAAAGTAGCATCGGGATAACCCAGTTGTAAACGGAACAGCACGCTCATTAAACCACCCAGTACCGCCCAGAACATACCTGTGATCAGGAATTGTTTGGCGATCATTTTGTGATCCTGACTGAACACATATTTACTGATGAAGGTTTCATGATGGTGGTGTTCGTGATGATGATCACCATGTGCCTCATGTGTTGCGGCTTCTGCGTGTGCATGTAAAACAGCTTCGTTGCTCATACTCTGTTTTCTTTAATATTTTCTGTTCGCTTTGATTCCGCGAAATAGCGGAACCTGATATTATATTACAATTTAGCTACCACTTTTGTTGCTGCAGTTTTGGTTGTATCGGCAGCAGCGGCAGCTGGTTTGGCTGTTTCCGGATCTTTATCAGGATTGGCCACCAGGTATTGCGGTTTCTGTTTGGCTAGCCACATATCATATTCTTCCTGTTCTACCACTTCAATAATGCCTTTCATGGAATAGTGACCGTTACCGCACATCTGGTCACAGCTGATCTCGTACACAAAATCAGGATTGTTGGTCATTTCTTTCATCTCTTTGGTAGTGTACTTGGGGGTAAACCACATAGTAGTAGGAATACCGGGTACCGCATCCATTTTCATACGGAAATGAGACAGACCTACATCATGGATCACATCCCTAGCACCGATGATCAGTTTTACAGGACGGCCTTTTACGATCAGCATTTTATCAGTAACCAGATCGTCATGACTTAATTTATCATCCCAGAGAACACCCAGCGCATTACCGGATGCATCATCGATGTTCTTGTAATACTTTTTACCGAAAGCACCATCCTTACCTGGGTAACGGAAGATCCAGTTAAATTGTTTGCCGGTTACTTCCACAACCATTGCTTCCTTGGGAGGCTCGCCGGTGAACAGGAACCAGTTACGTAAACCGATCACTACCAGTACCGTTAACACGATAGCGGGAACGATGGTCCACAATACTTCCAGTTTATTATCATGCGGGAAGAAATACACTTTACGGGTTTCACTTTCCTGGTATTTATAAGCGAACCAGAACAGGATAATCTGGGTAGCGATGAATACGATACCCGTTACACCGATCGTGATCCATAACATTGAATCCACACGGGCACCTTCCACACTGGCAGAGTCTACGGCCAGCAGTGTTTTTCCGAAGAGGATCTTATTGCAGTACCACACACCGATCATACCCAGTACCAGGAAGACAACCATGAGGAAGCCGTTGATCTTGTTATTCTGTTTACGGCTAACATCTTCGCCTTTCAGTACAGATACATATTCGCTGGCTTTGGCAATCTGGAAGATCACTAAAAAGATCAGCACAATTACTGCTATGGTTAAAAACATTGTCATAACGCTATCAATATTATCTTATCTAACAAAAAATGCTACAATACAATTATACCTGGTGAATGATACTTTCTTTCAGGAACGGATGGTGCTTGGAGATCAGCGGTTTGCTGGCCAGTGCACGTCCTACGAAAAGAATCATCATACCTACAAACAGACTCAGGATACCAAAATCCAGCCATCCCAGGGTTACATGTTCTTTAGAGAGGCTACCCATCACCATCTGGTAAAAATCGATCCAGTGCCCAAAGATGATCAATACTGCCATAAAAGTTACCAATGTGTAATTTCTCTTGGCTGAGCGTTTCATCAGGATCAACAAAGGACAGATGAAGTTGATGATCAGGTTCAGGAAGAAAATGCCTTTGTATGGCCCCTGTACCCTGTGTTTGAAATAAACGGTCTCTTCCGGAATATTGGCGTACCAGATCAGCATATACTGAGAGAACCAGAGATAGGTCCAGAAGATAGAGAAAGCGAACATGAACTTACCGATATCCTGTAAGTGTTCCTGATTGGTTAATTCCAGATAGCCTTTGTTCTTCAGGTAAATAACCCAAAGAGCGATCAGCGACATACCGGATACAAAAGAACTGGCAAATGTGTACCAGCTGTACATGGTAGAATACCAATGTGCATCAATACTCATCATCCATAACCAGGGGATGGTAGAGCCCACGGTTAAAGCGAACCAAACAGTGAAGAGGGCCGCACGAACGGTACTTCTCCAGATATAAGAAGCGCCTTTCTCCTGGTCCATCGGAGCCTCATCCGCTTCGCGGCTGATCTGGCGCATTCTCCAACCCAGTAAACTCCATAGGCCAATGGCCAGGGTGGTCCAGATAATGAAGAATTTCGCATTCAGGAAACCGGCTTTACCAGACAGGATTGGGTCTTTGGCAACAGCTTCTGTATCCAGCCAGTGGTAAATATGGTGTTTATGCCCCAGCACTACATACATCAGAACCAGAAAAGTGATGGCACCGAAAATAGGCACCATGGTAGAAATGGCTTCTGGTATGCGCTTGAACGACTGCTGCCAGCCACCCATGGCCAAAGTAGTTACACAGATAAAAAACATGCTGGCATTACAGATCAATGTCCAGAAGATCGTATTGTACATGAGTGTTCCCCAGAAATGGGCCTGTTCATGTTCGTCGGAGCTGAAACCTTTGGTGACTGCGCCGATTACCAATGCAACCAGACCAACACCGATCAATGCCATTGACCAGGTTTTCATCTTTCCGGGAATCTCAAATTGCTCTCTGATAGATGCCATCGTTATACTCTTTTATATCAGTTTGTACTTTTCTTGCGCCAAAAGGCGAAAGGTTAATTTATTTGGTGGCTGCCGCTGCTGCAGGTGCTGCTGCCGGGGTAGCTTTTGCTTCTGATTGTTTGTTCTTGATATACTTGATCACCATCCAGCGCTGCTTGCGGCTCAGCTGTGATGCGTAAGATCCCATCATGTTCTTGCCATAGGCAACAGAGTAGAACATCTGTCCCTCAGGCATCGCTTCATATTTGGCATCGCCCACCAGTGTGGCAGGTTTGGCGGCATAAGGACCATTACCATCTTTGTACAGCGGACCGTTACCGTTCAGCTTGCTACCATGGCAGATACCGCAGTTGATCTGGTATAACCTCTCAGCTTCTTCTGTCTCTTTTGCAGACATAGAATCGATCGGGTTCCTGACCAGTTTGGAAGCAACATAGTTGGCGGAATCGCCCGGTGCATCTTTGGTAAGGTGGAAAGGCATTTCCTCTTCGCGCGAAATGGTTCCGGCAACCGGCATAGCGTTGTAGTTGATGCCCTTCTCGGCCAGGTTGCTGTGATCTGCATAGGTTTCATAAGCGCGGCTGTAAGCCATATCCGGCATGTATACCTTGCCAGGAGTACGTTTTACATCACTGCAACTCACGATTACCACGGCGGCAGACAAAACAGTTATGATTGATAATTTCTTCATCATATATCTATTCTAAAAAGTAATATTAAGCAACAACAGTTTGTTTGTTCTGGAAAGGATGTTCGTCTTTATCGTAACGGCCTAACCACCATCCGTCTTCCGCTACCTGGATATCTGTTTCCACCGCACCATTGCTGGCGAGGAAGGCTTTCAGGTCTTCTGCATTGGTTCTTTCTGTACACTCGATCACCATTACAAACAGATCGTCGGTGGCACGGGCATGAAAATGGTGTTTTTTCACAAAAGGTGCCAGCTGGCAGAGGTAGCAAAAAGTTAACACCATACCCACTGCTGCAAACAGTACGGTCAGCTCGAATGTGATCGGAATCCAGGCCGGTAATGCAAAATGCGGTTTACCACCAAAGTTCAGCGGCCAGTCTTTCGCCAGGATCCAGCTGATAGAACCCAGTGCCGTTGCGGTGCCGGTAATACCATAGATAAATCCGGCTGTGTGCAGACTGGTCTCTCTCAGACCCAGCGCATGATCCAGCCCGTGTACCGCAAAAGGCGTGTACACATCATGGATCTTATATCCTGAAGTACGGACTTTCTTCACCGCAGGAAATAAAACAGCTTCATCATCAAAGCAGCCTACTACGAATTTCTTTTTTGCCATTTTTTTAGCTTTTAGCTGTGAGCTGTGAGCTACCAGCTTCTTTTAACTACTTTATATTCATCCATCCCTTTACAGGGCAGGGGTGTTGTATTAATGTGCGTGATCGTGAACAAATTCTTCGAGCTTCTGCTCTTCGATCTTGTCCATTTTACCTTTATAGTTCTCTCCGGTTGTTTTCAGTACATACTTGATCTCTGCTACTGCAATTACAGGCATGTATTTGGCAAACAGGAAGAAGCAGGTAAAGAACAATCCGAAGGTTCCGGCATAGAATCCGATCTCCCAGATAGTGGGGCTGTAGTAAACAGACCAGCTGGAAGGCAGGTAATCACGGTACAGAGAAGTAACGATGATCACAAAACGCTCGAACCACATACCGATGTTTACGATGATACTCATGAAGAAGGTCACAAACAGGTTCCTTCTCATTTTACGGAACCAGAAGATCTGCGGGCTCAATACGTTACAAGCCATCATACCCCAATAGCTCCAGCCGTAAGGACTGAACAGGTAAGCACGGCTGTACCAGAAAGTGTAACCCTCATATTTGTTCTGGCTGTACCAACCCATGAACAGCTCTGTGAGGTAGGCAATACCTACGATAGAACCGGTCAGTACAATTACTTTATTCATCGCCTCAATGTGACCGAGGGTGATATAGTCTTCCATTTCAAACACTTTGCGGATGATCACCATCAGGGTCTGCACCATGGCAAAACCGGAGAAGATGGCACCGGCAACGAAGTAAGGAGGGAAGATGGTAGTATGCCAACCCGGAATCACGGATGTGGCGAAGTCGAAGGATACGATCGTGTGTACAGACAATACCAGTGGGGTACTTAAACCCGCCAGTACCAGCGATAAACTCTCGTGACGCTGCCAGTGTTTGGTAGAACCTGTCCAGCCGAAAGAAGCAATCCCGTACAAACGCTTACGCAGTTTGGTGAAAGCGCGGTCGCGTACGGTAGCCAGATCGGGGATCAGACCACTGTACCAGAACAGAAGCGAAACGGTGAAATAAGTAGAGATCGCAAATACGTCCCATAACAGCGGTGAGTTAAAGTTCACCCACAAAGGACCACGGGTATTGGGATAAGGTAATACGAAGAACGCCATCCACACACGGCCCATGTGCCAGATCGGGAACTGGCCCGCACACATTACCGCAAAAATGGTCATCGCTTCCGCCGCACGGTTTACACCGGTTCTCCAGCCCTGGCGGAACAACAACAGGATCGCTGAGATCAGTGTACCGGCGTGACCGATACCTACCCACCATACGAAGTTGGTGATGTCCCAACCCCAACCTACTGTTTTATTCAGGTTCCACTGGCCGATACCGTAGGTAACATCCCGGTAAATGGAATATACACCAAACAGCAACAATGCGACAGCTATGTAAAAGCCGACATACCAAAGTCTGGAAGGCTTCGCTTCAATAGGGCGAACGATGTCTTCTGTAACCTGGTGATAGTTTTTGTCGCCATTCACCAATGGTTCCCTGAGCTGTGATTCGTACTTTAAATGCATCTGGTCTTGTTTATTGGTCTTTCCCGCTTGCAGCGGAATAGTATTTTATTGAATCAACTTTTGTTCTTTGTGCAACTTCGTTGTGTCACTCACTTGTACTGCTGTTCGCTACTCCTCTTTTGTCAATGGTCAATAGTGAATAGTCAATCATACATTCACCTTTGCCCATTCACCATTCACTTTAATGAGTGGTTGCTGCTTCTTTTTTCTCCGCTCCTGCTGCCTCTGCCTTATGTTCTTCCTTAGCGCCGGCTGCATGGTGCTCTTCTTCCAGGTTACGCACTTTTGCCATATAGGTTACATTAGGCAGTACGTGCAGTTGCTCCAGTACATAGAACTGACGGTTCGGATTCTCTTTTCTTGTTTTGGTGATAGAACTGTTGGCATCGTTGGCATTACCAAAGTTGATAGCGTTGGTAGGACAAGCCTGCTGGCAAGCCACTTTCAGATCGCTGTCAACCATCGGTCTGCTCTCTTTCTTGGCGTTCAGTTTGCTTTCCTGTAAACGCTGTACGCAGAAAGAACATTTCTCGATCACACCACGTGAACGAACCGTAACATCCGGGTTCAGTACCATGCGGGTAAGATCATCGTTCATATCCAGTACCACATCGTTCACAATACCTTCCTGGTTATCAGGGAAGCTATCGGAACCGTTGTAATCGGCCCAGTTAAAACGACGTACTTTATACGGACAGTTGTTGGCACAATACCTGGTACCGATACAACGGTTATAAGTCATCTGGTTCAGACCTTCGCTGCTGTGGTTGGTAGCGGCTACCGGACAAACGTTCTCACAAGGAGCGTTATCGCAGTGCTGGCACATCATGGGCTGGAATACCACATTCGGGTTATCCATATCACCGCTGAAATAGCGGTCAATACGCAGCCAATGCATTTCGTGTCCGCGTAATACTTCCGGTTTACCTACTACAGAAACGTTGTTCTCTGCATTACAGGCCACTACGCAGGCACCACAACCATTACAGGTATTCAGGTCTACGCTCATGCCCCATTTGATACCCGGACGATCATACACAGGATAAATGGTACCCTGGCTTTCAAATTTCTCCAGTCCACCCCATGGTTTCAGTTCGGCTTCGCGCTCTTCCCTGATCTCTGTAGGATGTGCTTTGTATTCGGCCAGTGTTAATTCTTTCATTACTTCCGTACGGTTACCTTGTGCGGTATCGTAACGGCTATGCGTTTGTGTTAAAGCAACCGGATATTTATCACCGGTAGCAGTAATGGTAACATTGCTGTTCACAAAATTGACGGTAGCACCGTTCAAAGAAGCCAATGGATAGGCATTCTTACCGGTACCAATAACAGATTTACCCAGTTTTTCACTTCTTCCGTAACCCACGGCAATACCGATGGTGTTGGGATGGGTTCCTGGTATGATAAGGGCAGGCAACTCAATGCTCTTGCCATTCACAGTTACTTTGACAACTTTCTTCGGAGGGTTTACCTCGTAGGCATCTGCCTGACCGCCATTGTTCAGGTCAATGTTCAACAGGGTTCTTGCCAGGGCTGGTGATACGATCACATAGTTATCCCAGGTGGCACGGGTAACCGGATCGGGTAATTCCTGTAACCATGGGTTAGCAGCACCCTGACCGGCACCGATCGCAATTTTCTCATACAGTACCAGTTCAATCTCTCCGCCTTTTTTGGCAGTACCTACTGCAGCAACTGCGGCAGCAACGGATGCACCGTTAAAAGCAGCACCTGTTAATGCACCGGCAGCGGGGTTGAGTACACCATCCTGCAGGGCTTTGTCCCAACCGGTTTCGCCACCCACTTTCGCACTCCAGAAAGCTTTCAGGAAAGCGAGGTAATCGGTGGTAGCACCGCTCCATTTCAGGAGACTGTCCTGCCACTGGCGGGTTTTGAACAAAGGATAGATGGTAGGCTGGATAAAGGAATAATGTCCGGTAATCGGTTCGGCATCACCCCAGCTTTCCAGGTAATTATGATCAGGTACTACATATTTGCAGAGTTCTGCGGTCTCATCCAGCTTGCTGCTGAAAGAGATGGTAGTTTTTACTTTTTTCAGACCGGCTTTGAATTTCTCGGCATCATACCAGGTATAGGCCGGATTGGCACCATGTACCAGTAAGGCACCTACAGAACCGGCATTCATATCTTCTACCAGTTTGGCAAAGTCTGCATCCACACCCTGGCGGGTATTTACAGTAACAGACCAGTCGATGGTTTTACCACCGGCACCTACTGCTTCATTGATAGCGTTTACGAGGATCTGAACATTTACATCATTGCTTCCGCAAACCACCAAAGCAGCACCTTTATTGGCGTTCAGGGTTTTGGCAGCTTTTTCGATACCGGCTTTCAGCTTGGCATCAGCGATAGTAACCGCCTGACCGTTCACAGCACTTAACAAAGCAGCTACTACAGCACCTGTTTCAGATGGGCGGTGTAAGTATTTTTCATCAGCGTTGGAACCGGTGAGGCTGGCTACACTTTCAAAATGAATGTGTTTGCTCATCTCGGGGTTCTTCTCGTCTAATTTCTTTCCGGTAGCATATTGTCTCGCAAATTCAACCGGGCTCAGCCAGGTACCGAGAAAATCGGCACCAATGCTTACGATCGCTTTTGCATTTTCGAAATGGTAAGAAGGAATGGCTTTTTTGCCATAAGTCGTTTCGTTGGCCAGCAACATACCGCTGTAAGAAACCGCATCATACGTTACGTGGCGGCTACCCGGGAATTTGGCAACCAGTTGGTTGATCGCCTGCTGGGTAGAAGGTGAAGTGATGGAGCTGGTTAACACAACCACCGGACCTGCCAGTACACCGGCAACGGCTTTGTCAATGGCTTCGAAGGTTACTTCTTTTCCATCGATGGTAGGGAAACGCAGACGGGCTGTATCGTACAGGTCCAGTACCGAAGCCTGCACACGGGCAGAAGTACCGCCTTTGGTGATGGGGCTCAGGTCGTTACCTTCTATTTTGATAGGACGTCCGTCGCGCACTTTGGCAAGTACACTTACTACATCTCCATCCTGAACATAGGTGGTAGCGTAGTATTTGGAAACACCCGGTACAATATCTTCCGGTTTATTGGCAAAAGGGATCGCTTTTTTCACCGGCATTTCACAACTGGCGGCTGCGGCTGCGGCTGCTGTGCTGAAACCCAGATACTTTAAAAAGTCCCTGCGGGGCGCTTTTGCTTCTAAAAAGCTGGTGCTTTTGCTTTCATCGGCAACAAAAGGTAGTTCTTCTCTGAATTCATCTTTCACATCCTTGCTGTATGCATCGGACTGATTCAGCTCTCCAAAACTCTGCCAGTGCTTTTTTTGCTCCATATACTGATTTGAGATCAATTTGAAAATTTGAAAATTTGAAAATTTGAAAATGCTGAACCAGCTATTCAAATCTCTCCTTTTCCCTTTATCTAAATTTCATGTGCAATTTGATCTTTTGAGCGTTTTCTAATTTAAAAATGACCCATTTTCAAATTTTCAAATTCTCAAATTCTCAAATTTCCTAATAGTGACATTTCTGACATTCCGTACCACCGATCTTCTCAACGGTAACACCTTTGGTGCTATCCATCTTGCCTGATTTCAGGTCCTGGTGGTATTTCTCGTAAATGCTGTAAAAACCATTGTCTTTGAACTGCACTTTGGTTTCGCGGTGACAGTTTACGCACCAACCCATGCTCAGGTCGGAAAACTGTTTTACTTCGTCCATTTTCTGGATCTCACCGTGACAGGTCTGACAGGCAACCTGGCCTGCTTTCACGTGCTGGGCGTGGTTAAAATATACGTGGTCTGGCAGGTTGTGAATACGGGCCCACTCAACAGGTTTTGCTTTGGTAGCATCCCATGGTTTGCCTTCCTCGAATCCTGCGTATTTGTATAATTTCTGGATCTCTGCGGTACCGTTCACTTCTTTGCCTTCTTCATCGTACAGCTTTTCGCCTTTGTACTCGTTGATGTTCATGTGACAGTTCATACAAACATTCACAGAAGGAATGGTAGCCTGTTTGCCCTGGTATACACCGGTATGGCAATACTGGCAGTTGATCTGGTTAACACCGGCGTGCACCTTGTGCGAATAATAGATAGGCTGTACCGGCTGGTAATCCTTGCTTCTGCCCAGTGCCATCGCACCTTTGGAAGTGAGGTAACCGCCTACGATAAAGAGAATCACCGTCAGGAAAGCGATATAACTCTTGTTTCTCCAGAAAGGAACCGGCTCAACAGGGGTATAACCTTCACGCTCATCGGCCAGTTTCTTCAGGTTGGCATTCACCTGTAACAGGATCAGGGCCACAACGGCCAGAATCAAAGTGAGGATACCGAATAATAAGGTATTGTCTCCATCCTGCGCAGGAGCACCGGCAGCAGCAGCACCAGGGGTTGCGGCACCGGGAGCAGGTACGGTTTTGATATAGGCGAGAATCGCATCAATATCAGCATTTGCCAGACTCGAAAAAGCAGGCATGGCTGTTTTGCTGTACTCGAGGTACAGGTCGTTGGCGTATTTATCGCCCGACTTTAACACAGCTGCACTGTTCTTGATCCAGGCATACAACTTGGCCTTTTCCGGCCAGCGATCTTCAACACCAGTCAGGGCCGGACCGGTCGACTTTTTATGTACTGCGTGGCAGGACGCACAATTGGTCTGGAAAAGGGATTTCCCATCTTGTGCATTTGCTGTAGTACCCAGAGAAAAACTCAGGAAAAGAATGGTTCCGGTGACGAAGGTTTTGGCGAAACGTCTAAAAGATATCATATTCACAAACTGTGGTTCTTGGTGTGGAAAAATATCCGTGAACGGCTGCAAAAATATGACAGGAAGCTGACAAAAACTCCAAGGCCTGAAAATTTTTTTATCCTTGTCTGGCTTGAGTTTCAGCCGATTCTCTGCATATTGTTTCAAAACCTGTCATGGAATTCGAATGATATTGATTGAGCGAAGTTATTTGACAAAGAGCAAAAGATTAGTCAGATTTTTATCCCAATTTTGGCCCATGTTTAAACGTCTGCAGGACAAATGGGGGGTAAGCACCCGTCAATTCTGGATCATATTTATCATTTTCGGCCTTACCGGAACCACTACAGCGGCCCTTACCAGGTACATTACCAGTTGGCTGGGCATGGATGAGAGTACCTACTGGGTATGGAAAGTCTTACTGCGCGTTGGCATGTTGGTATTTGGTTACCAGGCGATCCTGCTTACCTACGGTTTTCTGCTGGGGCAATGGGCGTTTTTCTGGAAATATGAGAAAAAACTGCTGATTAAGTTAGGAGTTAGGAGTCTGGAGTCTGGAGTTAACGACTCAACTCCCAGCTCCAAACTCCAGACTCCTAACTCCAAACTCACTCACATCGCCATTTTCGCCTCCGGCGCAGGTTCCAATGCCGGGAAGATCATTGCTCATCTGAAAAACCATCCCTCTATCCGGGTGGCACTCATTGTTTGTAATAAACCCAATGCAGGGGTTCTCAACATAGCTGCCGCCAACCGGATCCCTACCCTGCTGATAGAAAAAGAGCGTTTTTTCAGGGGTGATGCCTACCTGTCTGAACTGAAAAGCCGTGAGATCGGTTTTGTGGTGCTGGCCGGTTTTCTCTGGAAAGTGCCTGAGACCCTGGTAGCTGCCTATCCCAACAAAATCATCAATATCCATCCCGCCCTTCTTCCCAAATACGGGGGCAAGGGCATGTATGGTATGCATGTGCATGAAGCTGTCATCGCCGCAGGCGAAAAAGAAAGTGGTATTACCATCCACTACGTAAACGAACATTTCGACGAAGGCACCCCCTTATTTCAGGCAACCTGCCCCGTAGAACCCGGCGACACCCCCGAAAAACTGGCCGAAAAGATCCATGTGCTGGAGCACAGGCATTTTCCGGAAGTGGTGGAGAGGGTGGTGAATGGTGAGGCGTGAATCGTCAGTGGTGAGTGGTGAGTAGGGAGTTTAAACAACAGTATTGACCATTCACCATTGCCCACTCACGACTGACTACTCACGTCTCACGATTCTTTTTGTTTTCTCTGATTTGTTCAGGAACTTACCGGTTCAATCAAACCATATGAGAAAACAGTTTGCGTTAGTCCTTATTTTATTATGCGTAGCAGCCAGTTCTGTATGGGCACAAGCTGTGCTGAAAAACGGGCTGCCGGAGAATAACCGTTTTTCAGCAGAGCGCCTGAAACGGGTGGATGCCCTGATTCAGCAATATATAGACAGTAACTGGATCGCCGGTGCCATTGCCATTGTAGCAAAGGATGGCAATATTGTATACCACAAAGCATTGGGGTACGATGACAGGGAAAAGAACAAACCCCTGCAGAAAGATGCGATCTGGCGTATAGCCTCGCAAACCAAAGCCATTACCAGTGTGGGGGTGATGATGCTGTATGAAGAAGGAAAGATCCTGCTGGATGAGCCCATCTCCAAATACATTCCTGCTTTTCGCAAACCGGTGGTACTGGATAAATTCAATAAGGCCGATTCAACCTATACAACGCTACCCGCCAAAAAAGAGATCAGCATCCGCGAGCTGTTAACACATACTTCGGGTATCGGCTATGCACAGATCGGCAACGAAACCATGAATGCCATTTATGCCAAAGCGGGTGTAGTGGGTGGTATTGGATTAAAAGGAGGAAAACTGGGCGATAATATCCTGAAACTGGCCAGTCTCCCCTTGGTACACCAGCCCGGCGAAAAATGGACCTACGGATTGAACACCGATGTATTGGGTTATCTGATAGAAGTAGTGAGCGGTATGAGCCTGGACGCATTTTTCCGCCAGCGCATTTTTGATCCATTGGGGATGAAGGATACGTATTTCTACCTGCCGGCAGAAAAACACAGCCGCCTGGCCATGTTACATTCTGAAGACAACCAGAAAAAAGTGATCAACACACCTGAAATGATCAGCGTAAACGGCAATTTCTATCGCGATTATCCCATACTCAGGGATGGTAGTTTTTATTCAGGCGGTGGTGGACTGGTATCCACTGCTTATGATTATACTGTGTTCATGCAGATGCTGCTGAACAAAGGCGAGTATAACGGCAAACGTTTACTGAGCCGGCACAGTATCGAGATGATGACACAGAACCAGACAGGGGAATTAAGGCAGTCTGGTTTTGGGCTGGGCTTTGACATCATTACAGAAAAGGTTGCTCCAAAAACCATGTTATCGCCCGGCACATTCAGCTGGGGAGGCATGTTTGCCTCTTCGTACTGGATAGACCCTAAAGAAAAAATAGTAGCGCAGTTTGTTTTACAGCAATACCCTTTTACACATGGAGAGATAGCGGAAAAGTTTAAGATAGCAGTGTATCAGGCCTTGCAGTGAGGGCGGGAATCGTGAATCGTCAGTCGTGAGTTTTTTTTACTTGCGACTAACGGCATAATACATACAACAAAAAACAGGTAAGCGGCGCGCGGGGGGGCGCCCCTTCCTGCTTACCTGTACTTAATCAATCTTTTTTCTCGCAGGTATTGGCACCCACCAGTGTATACAAAGGGCAGAAACTGATAAAAGAAGTGGCCAGGAACACAGCTCCCAGGATCACCAATACCAGTCCAACCGTACCGGTTACGGTACCGGTAAAATACAGTACCGAAAAAATAATAGCCGCAATGATGCGGATGATGCGATCGGTGTTACCCATGTTTTTTTTCATACTTGTTTTATTTAAATGTTTAGAGGGCTCTTGTTATAACCACCACCAACCAGACCAACAACAGGCATAAAAGGCAAACCACCAGTAATTTCTGCCAGTTCTGTTTCACCCTATGAAACTACTCATCTTTGGAAATATATTATATGATTTTCCTCAGTTTCTCTGCGATGGATGCAAAAGAAAGATCCATTGCGGGGTGGCAATGGATCTTTCATATGAGTATACCAAGATGGTAGGTAGCAGGGTTCAGGCCGCTTTGAGCGTCCCGACCCCTAGCCGGGCATACGGGAAATGTATTTTTCTATTTCTTTCACCTGGTCAAGCACCTGTTTGGTCTTGGGTTTGCAGGCTTTGGCTCTACGGAAAAAATCTTTGGCGGCGCGGAATTCGCGTTTATTCATAAAGATCTGGCACATACTCAGGTAGGCCACTGCTTCACTTTCTTTATCGGGTATTCCGGCACGGATAGCGGCACGGATATAATTCTCGCCCTGCTTCAGATCGCCCCGCTGCATGGCCATCATGCCCAACTGCAGTTTATTGGAGCCCTCCGCTTCGGGCATGGGCGAACCCAATTCGGAACTTTTTTTCAGGTGCGCTTCGGCAGAAGTGAAATCCTGTTTCATCATGGCCAGGTTACCCAGAATGGTATAATAGGTAGAACGTACCGGTTTGTACAGCAAACCCGGATACCAGATGGTTTTCAGGATCCTTTCCACTTCTTCAATATTACCGGCTTCCATGGGTTCCTGTATCAGACGCATGGGCCCGATAAAGAAATGACTGGCAATAGCAATAACTCCAATGAAATAAAGTATGAAAGATGGCCAGAAACTGCTCATCACATTAACGGTAACCGCCAACGCAATAGCCAATAAACCCAACCAGAAACGGTATTTGATCAACAGATTGTAAAACTTCATAACCCTTTTTTGAGAGGGGCAAAGATAGGGGAATTGTGAATGGTGAATGGGCAATTGTCAATAGGATCCTCCCTTATTGCCCATTCACCATTGCCCATTCACCCCTTCAGTTTTTCGCATCATTCACTTCTATCCAATAGCCATCGGGGTCTTTTACCCAGATCTGTTTTACGCCGTCTATGCGGTTGGTGATCTCTCCCAGCACGCCTTTGGAATTGTAGTAAGGGATCTTACGCGATTGCAGGATGCCTACGAATACCTCTGTTTTAGGTACACTGAAGCAGATATGGTTATTGAGAAAGTATTCTTTGGGCAAGTCAGCACCCTGGATCACATGCAGGGCCACGCCCGGGGCAATGGAATACCAGATATGCCGGTTATCGTGAAAGGGTTCAGGGATCGTATCCAGCTGAAACACGCCGCTGTAGAAACTGCGGGTTTTTTCCAGGTCTACCACATATAGGGCCACATGGTTCAATACGGCTTTTGGTTTGGGGCCGGCCGTCTGGGCCAACAGGAACTCGCTGGTACAAAACACGGCTGCCAGCACCAGCAGCAAACGGAAGATCTTCATAAAGCTGTTTTAGTTCCTTGAAAATACAGAAGAAATGGCTGAACCAGACCAAATTGTTTCCAGCAATCGCGCTCTTGCACCAATGAACTAGCTTAAATCTGTTGAACGGGGAATAGGAGAATCTATTATTTTTGCAGCCCGGCTGGAAATTAAAAATTAGCAATTAAAAATTGTAATGGGTAATGAGAACCCTACTGTCCTAATTGTTAATTGCTAATTACTCTGGTCTCGTAGTTCAATGGATAGAATATCCTGTCACGGCGGGACTAGACTTTATATACAAGTTCTTTTTAACATCATATTGAGTAATGAATATTCAGGAGTTCACTTCCTTAATTATTAATTTCTAATTGCTAATTTCTAATTATTCAATACCCGGTCTCGTAGTTCAATGGATAGAATAGGAGTTTCCTAAACTCTAGATCCAAGTTCGATTCTTGGCGAGACCACATCTTTCATCGCCCGCCCAGCATTTGCAAAGGCGGGCTTTTTTATGCGCTGGTGCTACTGAAAACAGTCGGTTTTAGGGTTAACGGGCCGATTTTTTCCTAACTTCCTACCCTTGGTCACTTTATCTGTTTCCCTAAACACCTACTTATGAAACGCACTCTTTGCCTGCTGGTAACTTTTTTTTCGTTGTTTTCTGCTTCTGCCCAAAACAAAGCAGACAACAGTGCCCTGTCTGATTTATTTAAAGAATATACAGAAGATGTATATAAACTATTCCCAACACGTGCCACCCAAAATGGTGATACCCGGTATAACGATCAGTTACCGGTAACCTTCACCGATTCTTATAATGCTATCTTGAAAACACACTATACAGGATACCTGAACCGTTTGAAAAAATTTGACAGGAACACATTAAACCAGAACGATAAAATCAGTTACGACATCTTCCGCTATAATATGGAAATGGCGCTGGAAGGACTAACCCTGAAACTAAACCGCATGCCCTCTAACCAGTTTACCGGATTTGAACTGAGTCTGGGTCAGCTGGGAAGCGGAACAGGCGCGCAACCATTTAAAACCGTAAAAGATTACGACAACTGGTTAAGCAGGGCCAAACAATACACAGCCTGGTGCGATAGTACCATTGTGTATTTCAGAAAAGGAATGGCAGAAGGTTTGGTATTACCCAAAGCACTGGTGGTAAAAATGATCCCGCAATTAAAAGCTTTGCAAAAAGAAGAACCAACGGCCAGTGTTTTTTATGGCCCGATAAGACTGTTTCCAAAGAATTTTTCTGATGCAGATAAAAACCGTTTTACCGAAGAATATAAAAACCTGATCACGGCCTATCTCAACCCTTCTTTCAAAAAACTGGAAACCTTTCTTACCGAAGAATACCTGCCCAAAGCAAGAAGCACCAGTGGCCTGAGTGCCTTGCCGAATGCAGCAAAACTGTACGATTATGCTATCCGCAGTTCAACCACCACTAAAAAAACGCCGGATGATTTATTTAACACAGGATTAGCCGAAGTAAAACGCATCCGTACCGAAATGGAAAAAGTAAAAGAGCAGGTAAAGTACAATGGCAGTTTAGAATCTTTTTTCACTTTCACCAAAACCGACCCGCAGTTTCTGCCTTATAAAAATGCAGAAGAAGTGCTGGTTGATTACCGGGCCATTCAGCAGAAAGTGGAACCCTACCTGAACGCGATGTTCACTATGCGCCCTAAAACGGCTTTTGAAGTAAGACAAACAGAAGCTTTCCGTGCCGCTTCTGCTGCTGCGCAATACAATGCAGGTTTACCCGATGGATCCCGCCCGGGAATTTTTTATGTTCCGATAGTGGATGCCACCAAATACACCAAAGCCAAAGAAAGCCTGTTTATTCACGAAGCCATACCCGGACATCATTTTCAGGTAATGCTGCAAAGAGAGAATACACGTTTACCCGAATTCAGAAAAAATGGTGGATTCAGTGCCTATTCAGAGGGCTGGGGACTGTATTGTGAAAGTCTGGGTAAACAACTGGGTTGTTATACCGATCCCTATCAATACTTTGATGCCCTGGGTGCAGAAATTCATCGGGCCATCCGGTTAGTGGTAGATGCAGGTTTGCATGCCAAAGGATGGACAAGAGAGCAGGCCATTACCTATATGATGCAGAATGAAGCCATCACCGAACAGGCAGCCACCGCAGAAATTGAAAGATATATGGCCATACCAGGGCAGGCGCTCAGCTATAAAACAGGCGAATTGAAAATACAGGAGCTCCGCAAAAAATACCAGCAGCAACTGGGTAATAAATTTACCTTATCCGCTTTTCATGAAGCACTTTTAGAAGATGGGTCCTTACCGCTATCTGTATTGGAAACAAAAATGAATGAATGGGCTGCGAAAAAAGCTAAATAGCAGTTTTCATTTACGGTCTTACATGAATTGAATACAAAAGTCCGCCGAAGTAAATACTTTGGCGGACTTTTTTTTACCGGCTATTACCACTTTGGGCAGCTGGGGTTGTGTCACTCACTTGTGCTGATGATTCCCTATTCAGCTGTTTTACAGCGTATCATTGATTAGTAATGGTTGGTCAGGCGACCAACCATGGCCAAGCAACAACAAAGGAAGAAGAAATTTTTACAACTCACCCAACCGGATATTCCGGTAGCTGATCTCCATTACATTACCCGGATGCAGTTGAATACCTACCGGCCCCTGTGCAGGAATCAATGCAGACGTGTAAGTCATCACTTCTACCCCATTCAGCCATACGGTATAGGTTTTATCTACCAGTTTAATTTTCATCGTATTCCATTCAGCAGGTTTCAGGATCTCTTTTACCTGGGCTTCTACGGGATATTTTAATCCCGGCAGGTAGGGAGATGCCGTAAGGTCTCTTTTTAAGGAACCGGAAATACCGATCTGGATCTGGTCGTTCTCAGACCGCAGAAAAATGCCGGAATCCACTACACCCTCGCCCATCAGAAATTCGGTACTGAACATGAAATTTTGGTATTGCTTTTCTGTCCAGAGAATGCTGCCTTTTTTTTCCGGGCCACTTTTCACATGCAGTATTCCTTTGCCCGCTGTCCACCAGGTATTATTGGCGGGCGCTACCCAACCATCGAGATTTTTACCGTTGAAGATCTTTTTCATTCTGGGCTTCTGTGCCGGCACTTCGGTGCTGGCGAAAAGCAGCAGCCATGTAACAAAAAGTATTTTTTTCATAAGGTGAAAGGGTATTTGTGTTTACGAGTATCTAACGTTTTGTATGATTAAAAATAGCACGCTACTCTGCTGGATATCCTGTTGCTCACGATGATTGCCTTTGTCTTATCGGGCCAATGCACCGGGTGCAAAGCCCTTTACCAGATCAAATGTGGCACCCACAGATCCTACTATCGATTCTCCCCTTTTTAATCCGGCCCATTCCCTGATCTGGTATACCGGTTCTATGCCTGTACAATGCGCTCCCATGAAATACCGGATGCCTGCTTTTTTCAGCTCGTCTGCTATCCAGCGGATCTGCTCATCGGTGTTCTGCAACAAATGAAAACCACCAATAGCTGCATACACCGGTTCCTGTTGCAGGTGATCGCGCGCCTGGGTAATGGTATTAATGATGCCCGAATGTCCGCACCCGGATAAAAGCACCAATCCTTTCGCTGTACGGATGATCAGCGACATATCTTCCGGCACAATATCGGCCACCGTTTTACCAGCTGCATCTTTTTTCTGCCAGCGTTGATCGTAATTTTTTTCGGGATATTTTCTGGCCACCGGTCCTGTAACATAGATACCTGGAAAGATCTCTGCAAAGGAATCATGCGTAATGATCTTCCCGCCGGATTGCGTATACAAGGCTGCATCCTGCTGTATTTTGGTTTCTTCTTCGCCTTTGTCGGATAGGCGGGTATCGAATATCCCCTGCCCCACATGGGTAACAGCCAATGCCTGTTTGTTACCACGGCTGATCTCGGTACGCAGCGGCATCCAGCCAATGGTATGATCCCAGTGATTATGACTAATTACAAAACGTGGAACCTGCGAAAGATCAATATTCAACACTTTGCTATTCTCCATTACGGTTCTTTCGTGGCTGCCGGCATCAAAAAGGATTTTTACCGAGTCGGCTTCTACCAGTGCGGCAAAACCCCACTCGCCCATGCCTTTTTGGGCCAGCATGGTACTGAGGATCGTGATCTTAAGGTTTTTAACCTGGTGGGCCGGTTGCGCCAATAAAGTTTTACCAAAGCAAATGGAGAAAAGAAGAAAGAAAAAGTATTTCATGATTGGGATTAAGCGTGTATGTGATGATTTAAATATAACTAAAAATAGTTTTGCTATCTATACAAACTCTGGTGAATTTATGCTACCCGCTAGCTGATTCAGATTAACCAGTATTAGCAATGTTGTTGGCTATGTACATGACAAGACCCATTGACATGTCAATGGGTCTTGTGCGGGTTACAGGAGATTCTATTTATCCTTTTGTATCAATCCATCTGTTGGGTACTATCCTTTTGGAAACTGCAGCAATACAGAAGTACCTTTGCCTACTTCACTTTTCAATTCCAGTCGACCCCCGTTTTTCTGCATAAATTCTTTCACCAGCCTGAATCCCAGTCCACTGCCTTTTTCCTTGCTAGTACCGGGGGTGGTTAGTACCCCATCTGATGACAATAATTTATTCATGGCGGCTGCAGACATTCCCACACCGGTATCATGGATTATCAGGGTATCATAGTTTTTATCAAAGTCTGAGTACACAGTTATTTTGCCGTTGGTAGTAAACTTGTTGGCATTGGTAAGTAAGTTCCTGAGTATAAACCCTAATACGTTCCGGTCAACCCGTAACTCCAGTGTATCGCTTACCAGATCAACCAGCAGGTTGCCTTTGAATGCTGAAGTTTGCAATAAGAGCGCAATTTCTGTATCCACCACTTCTTTCACTTTTGTTTTTTTCAATTCCTGCTTTTTATCAGAAACAGTCATGGTTGCCCAGTCTACCAGGTTATTTAACAAACTCAGGGTAATATCCACCTGTTTTTCAGACATCTTCATCATTTCTTCGCGGGTTTCTTCATCCAGCAGTTTCTGATCTGCCAGCTCAAAAAAACTTTTCAGTGAACCTATCGGTCCTCTTACATCATGGGCAATAATAGAAATCATTTTTGTAAGCACTGCGTTCTGGCTTTCGGTCTGTGCCGTTTTTTCTTCCAGTTGCTTTTTGGTAATGCGCAGATCCAGCAGTTTGGCTACATGGTTTGCCAGTACCTTTAAGGCAAATACCTGTTCATCCGTTAATTTATTGGGTTTGGTATCATTCACACAAAGCATACCTATGCGTGCGCCTTTTTTGGTAACCAGTTGTACACCTGCATAATACCGGATTTTCGGGTTTTCCACTACTAACGGATTATCAAAAAAACGTTGGTCAGCCAATGCATCTACCACTTCAAAAAAAGGATTGTCCATCACAATGGCGTGTCCGCAAAAGGAAATATCACGAGCGGTTTCTGTTGCTTCTACACCCACTTTGGCTTTGAACCATTGGCGGCTATAGTCAACCAATGATATCAGTGAAATAGGCGTATGGCAGATCTTGGAAGCCAACTGAACAATCTCATTAAACTCTTCTTCTTCCGGGGTATCCAGAATGCCCAGTTCATGGAGATCGTGTAAACGGAGCAGATCGTCGGCGGGGATGGGGGCGGGTATCATATAATCAGTTTTAGGATAAATCAGGATGAATTACCTCCTAAAAGTATTCACCAATAACTGAAAAAAAGATACAAGCGATACGCAAATACACATAGACGAATCACTACAAAAATGGAAACTACCTCTAACTAAACCTATTATAAAGAAAGTCAGGACCCCTATATTGGAATTTCCGGAACATTCGTACAGCATTAGCGGTTGTGTAGCGAACCATGATGTAGTCGGATGTCGGTAAATACACCTTCCATTACCACTACAAAACCCGCAAAATCGGGTTCTTATCAGCCAAAGCCTGTCTTACTGCAGGGTTGTAATGGCAGGTGCAAGTGAGATGGTTAGGAAACCGGTACCGTTACACGGATCACAGTTCCTTTTCCGGGCCCTGTTTCTATCTCTATTGTGCCATTAACAGATCGAACCCTTTCCCTGATCTCAATGATACCGATTTTTTCAGTTACCTCGTCTGTATTAAATCCGATACCGTTATCCGTAATTACCAGCACAATTCCACCGGGTATTTCCTGTAAGCCTACTTCTACCCGGGTGGCATTTGCATGCGCAAAAACATTTTCGAGCGATTCCTGACAGATCCGGAACAAGGCTGTTCGCAGGGGAAGTGAGAATTGGGTATCGTCGATCGCTTCTTTATAGGTACAGACTGTGCCATTATTTTTGATGAACTGGTCGCACAACCACCGGATGGATGCATTTAATCCCAATTCGTCAATCATAACCGGACGAAGAGAGGAAGCGAATGTCCGCACATCATTGATCAGTGTTTGCAGAATACGGCTGGCATTGCCGATTCGTTTGCTTACCATAGGATCAGCATCTTTGTTATGTAAAGCTAACCAGTCTATATCCATTTTGGCGGCAGATGCCAGTTGACCGATCTCGTCGTTTACTTCTCTCGACAGCACCCGCTGTTCCTCTTCCCGCGCATCATGCAGGTGTGCCGTCAATTTGTGCAACTGTGCATTTGCTTCATATAACTGTGCTGTCCGTTCATTTACTTTTTTCTCCAGGGTAGCTGCCAGCTGCAATGCTTCTGTCTCGGCCATCGAAAGTGCTTTGATGTTGCGGAAGATAAACTGGATCAGGGCCAGAAAAATAGAGAGAATGGTGAAGCCCAGAAACAGAATGGCCTGATTGGCCCTGGACTTACTAGCCTCATTTTTATGCTGCATCTCCTTCATCAGTTGCTGTTCCCGTACTTTGACATCGTGTAATAACGTAACAATCCTGTTCATCAGAACAGGGGTTCGCAGCAGAATATCCCGCAGATTCTTTTGCAACGATACCTGTTTTTCAGCAAGCAGTAAGCTTGAATCGAGCAGGTTAAAACGGGTATTCAGCAGAGCAGACAAAGTATCCATTCTGGCCAGTTGAAGGGGTTCCTGAGTAATGCGGGTTTTCAACTGGTTCAGGTAAACCGCCAGTTTGTTTTTTCCCTCCATTGCCGGCATCAGTAAGGAAGAGTCGCGTACCAGCAGGTAACCGCGAACACTAGATTCCATCCGGGTAAGACTGGAGTTGATATCATCCACAAGAATAATACTTTCGGTATTGGTCGACATCAGATCTGCGGTTTTACCCAACTGTTTATCTACTTTGTTATCCAGATATACAACTACCAGCAGCACAAATGCAATCACGAGAAAACCACCCAGCATTCTCCGTTGTAAAGACAGTGCAGTTCGCCGAAAAAAATCTGAGTAATAAATACCCGAGCAGATAATGAGAAAGAGAAAAGCCGTGTGCAGTGCAAGTACAGTGAGAGAAGGTATACTGATCAGTTCCGGATTACCAAAAAAATAACTGATCGTAGAAATGCTGGCAACCAGCATGCAGAGAGAGAGTGCCACCCAGGTAAGAAAAAATGTTTTGATGCTGTTGATGTTAAATAAAACAAATGAAATCAACAGGAAATTAAGGGCGGTAAGCGCACTGGGCCTGCCGGGGTAAAGTGTATAGGCGGCACCGGCATCATCCTTGAAAAAAACTTCATCAATACCAAGATCCACTGCAAAAATATACTCACTTAAAGTTAGTAAACTGATCAGTATCACCACAGTTATACAAACTACACAGGCCCTTGCACCCTGCCGCTTTCCCATCATGAACAGGGCAATACCTGTGAGAAGAAAACAGACAGCTGTGTTGAACTTCATGGAAATGAAACCTGGAAAAACAGATTTGAGCAGGCCAATATCGAGTACCCAACCCACCATCACCAGAAAACTGATAACGATGGTGATTATACCAGCAAGGGGGAGACTATTTTTGCTGACCAACTTCATACACAGAAATAATTCAGTGGTTTGCCGCCCTATACCTATTCAACCAGGGCAGCCTTAATTATCATCAGTTCTGACTCGCGGACTTTTCAGTAGACATTCTGCTGATTGGCTTCTCTAAAGTAAGACTTTGCCCCCGTCTATTTGCTGATTAAAATCATATTATGAAGCAATACCGGTGAATTCAACAGCCAATGGTCAATATCGTTACTGCTTATTTTGCTGATTGGATTTTTTTTACAAACGAGGGTAGGTCTTTTTCTTCATCGCTGTACAGGATCAGCTCCTTCCGTGACGAATAGAGGAAGAGGGAGGGATACTTTTTGGGTTGAAAAAGTGTGATAAACTGGTTACGGGTATCGCGCAGCAATACCGTATTGGGTTGACGGAGCAGTTGGGGGGCATGTTTACCCAGAAAAGCTTCCGCACTGGGTCCCGGATCAAGGGTTACGAGATAAATGGCGGCTTTACCCAGCTCTCGGGAATGGCTGTTCAGGTATTGCATGGCTTTCTGGCAATGATCGCAGGTAATATCGAAAAAGGCAAAAAACAGGGGTTTACCGGCTGGCAATTGCTGGCGTGTAAAAGCAGTACCAGTTTTTTGCAGAAAACGGAAATCAGGAATGGTTTGTGCGGGAACCTGAGCCCGTAAAACATGGGTTATGGCAATTGTATATATGCCAAGTATGATCCACTTTTTCATGTAAGAAAGATAGGAAAGTTTCGGGTTTGGCATGATACCAAAAAAAATGGGTGTAAATAAATATCTTCGTAACCTATTCCTTCATCGATTTTTGTGCTATGGTTCTCTATGTGAAAAATATGGTTTGTGAGCGTTGTATCATGGCGGTACGGCAGGAGCTACAGCAACTGGGGCTTGCCTATCAGCATATACAGTTAGGGGAGATAGAAATACTGAAGGAACCCAGCCGGCAGCAACTGACAGCTTTATCCAATGCCTTGCTACAAATCGGTTTTGAGTTACTGGACGATAAAAAAGCCAGAACCGTAGAAAAGATCAAAACCACGATCGTGTCGCTGATACACCGGAATGATGACGAAGGGTTTCACCTCAAATTATCTGCCTTGCTGGAAGAAAAACTGGGCCTGGACTATGCTTATCTCAGCACCCTTTTTTCTTCTGTTGAGGGTATTACCATCGAAAAATACGCCATCCTTCAGCGGATCGAAAAAGTAAAGGAATTACTGGTGTACGATGAACTCAGTCTGGGCGAAATTGCCGACCAGTTAGGGTATAGCAGCGTGCAGCACCTGTCGCTCCAGTTTAAAAAAATCACCGGCCTTACTGCTTCTGAGTTCCGTAACCTGAAAGAAAAACGCAGGATCTCCCTCGATAAAATCTAATCCTGAAAATGATATAACAACTGCTGGCAATTCTATAACAGCAGCCCTCCGGTGCGGTGGTAGCTTTGAATTCTTAACTACCACTTATGCTGGAACAATCATTTTATATCAAGGGTATGGTCTGCGACCGCTGTATCCAATCCGTAAAAGAAGTCATCAGCCAGCTGGCCATCCCTATCAAGCGCTTACTGCTGGGAGAACTGGTTCTGCTCTACCCAACACCCATCTCCCCGGCACTGCTGGAAGAAAAGCTGGAACCGCTCGGCTTTCATCTGCTTCAATCCAGAAAAAGTCAACTGACCCGGTTCATCCGGGAGCTGGTAGCAGAAGTGTATGGCGGGGATTTTGATTTTCCCCCGGCATTCCGTTTCTCCCGTTTTGTAAGTGAAAAACTGGGCAGAACCTATGAAAGTATCAGCGATAGTTTTTCGGAGCAGGCAGGAGAAAGTCTGGAGAAATACATTATCAGGTTCCGTATCAGTAAAGCAAAAGAAATGATGGTGTACAAAGGGCTTAGTGTTTCACATACCGCATTTACACTCGGATTCAGCAGTGTGGCACATTTTTCCAGACAGTTTAAACAGCATACAGGCTTAACACCCACCCAGTTTATAGAGATGCAGCCGACCCCTCGCGAGATCTTTTCTCCAATTAACGGCACAGAAATAATATGAATTTATTCCGGAATTGTATAAGAATAATGCGATAGTCAGATCGGAGTTTTACATAAATGTTTTAGTCATGTTACAGGTATCCCACAAAAAAGAAGTCCCTACAATAGTAAAAGAAACTTTTCCCATACTGGAGATGAGCTGTGCCTCCTGCGCCATCAGCGTAGAATCTATGCTGAAAGCTACTGAAGGAGTGACAGATGCAGGTGTTAACTTTGCCAGTCAGGATGCCTGGATCAAGTACGATCCTGCCATCACTGATCCGGAAAAACTGCAACAGTCAGTACGTGCCATCGGTTACGATATGGTGATTGTTTCCGAAAACCGGGAGGAAGCCAAAGAACTGGCGCAGCAGAAACACCTGCAGGCTGCCAAAAACCGAACCATCTGGTCGTCTGTTTTATCTCTGCCCATTGTGGTGATCGGTATGTTTTTTATGAACATGCCCTACGGCAATTACATCATGATGGCTCTGGCTACTGTGGTGGTATTTTATTTTGGCCGCAGCTTTTTCAGTAATGCCTGGAAACAGGCACTGCATGGCAAAGCCAATATGGATACACTGGTAGCCATGAGCACCGGTATTGCGTATCTGTTCAGCAGTTTTAATACTTTTTTTGCCGATTTCTGGCATGCACGTGGTTTACATGCCCACGTATATTTTGAAGCAGCGGCAGTGATCATTGCATTTATCTCGCTGGGTAAACTGCTGGAGGAAACCGCTAAATCCAATACCTCTTCTGCCATTAAAAAACTGATGGGGCTGCAACCCAAAACGGTTACCCTGGTACTGGAGAATAACGAAACCAAAGAAATTCCCGTAAGTCAGGTTCAGCCAGGTAATCTTTTACTGGTTAAACCCGGAGAAAAAATACCGGTAGATGGCAGATTAGTAAATGGAAGTAGTTATGTAGATGAAAGTATGATCACCGGCGAACCGGTTCCTGCAGCAAAAAACGAAAACGACAAAGTATTTGCCGGCACCATTAACCAAAAAGGAAGTTTCCGTTTTACGGCCGAAAAAGTGGGTGGCGAAACCGTATTGGCACAAATCATTAAACTGGTTCAGGAGGCACAGGGCAGTAAAGCACCTGTACAAAAACTGGTAGATCAGATCGCCGGCATTTTTGTTCCCACCGTAATCGGGATCTCTCTGCTGACTTTCCTACTCTGGATGCTATTGGGCGGAGAAAACGCTTTTACCCACGGGCTCTTAACGGCAGTAACGGTATTGGTAATCGCCTGTCCTTGTGCACTGGGTCTGGCCACACCCACCGCCATCATGGTAGGTGTAGGAAAAGGTGCCGAAAATAATATCCTCATTAAAGATGCCGAAAGTCTGGAACTGGCCCATCGTGTGAATGCGATCGTTCTGGATAAAACAGGAACCATCACAGAAGGTAAACCCACCGTGAGCGATATGGTGTTCACACCTGCATCTGATCAACAGGTACTGAAATCGGTTTTACTGGCAATTGAAAAACAATCTGAACACCCGCTTGCAGAAGCGGTTGTAAAATACCTGACACAGGCAGGCAGCAAAGAAGTAACGCTGGATTCTTTTGAAAGTATTACCGGCAAAGGCGTAATCGCAAGGTATCAGAACAGATCGTTTACCATTGGCAACAGCAGTCTGCTAGCAGAAAAAGGTATCAACATAGATGCCACCATGCTGGCTACTGTCAGCAGCTGGCAAGAGCAGGCCAAAACCGTAGTGATTTTTGCAGAAGACAAACAGGCAGTAGCCGTGATAGCCATTACCGATGCCATCAAAACAGGTTCAAAAGCTGCCATAGCCAAGCTGCAGGAACTGGGGATTGAAGTGTACATGCTTACCGGCGACAACAAACAAACCGCAGCTGCCATTGCCAGAGAAGCAGGTATCACACAGTTTAAGGCAGAAGTATTACCGGCTGATAAAGCTGCATTTATAAAACTTTTACAGCAGCAAGGCAAAACGGTTGCCATGGTGGGAGATGGCATCAACGACAGTCATGCACTGGCCCAGGCCGACGTGAGTATTGCCATGGGTAAGGGCAGCGATATTGCGATGGATGTGGCTAAAATGACATTGATCACTTCAGACCTGAACAGTATTCCCAAGGCGTTGACATTATCAAGAAGAACCGTACAAACCATCCGGCAGAACCTGTTCTGGGCCTTTATCTATAACCTGATCGGGATTCCGATTGCCGCGGGTTTGTTGTATCCAGTTAACGGTTTCCTACTGGATCCTATGCTGGCTGGTGCTGCCATGGCACTGAGCAGTATCAGCGTAGTAGGCAACAGTCTGCGGCTGAAGTTCGCTAAACTGTGATAAACAGGTATTTACAACAGGAATGATTACCGCACATATTTCTATATGACCATTTAAGGAGACTATCTGCAGCATATGTATCCTATCCCAAAAAATAAATGAATGAAAATTACTTTTGAATCTGAAAACTACCTGCTTACAGCCAGTTAATGGCATGTGTAAGCAGGTTTTTTATTACCTAAATCCCAGACAATGGAACTCATTACCTATAAAACCAATATCAGCAGTGAATCTGCTTTTAACAGGGTAAAACCCTATCTCGATAACGCCGTTGGCCGTGGCAACTGGCAACTGGATCTCTGTATCAGCGATAAAAAACTGACGGTGTATTCACCCGATGTGATCAATGAAAACCTCGTGATCGGAGCCATTCACAAAGCCGGATACCGGGCCGT
Source organism: Caulobacter sp. UNC279MFTsu5.1 (assembly GCA_943369185.1). GTDB lineage: Bacteria > Bacteroidota > Bacteroidia > Chitinophagales > Chitinophagaceae > Sediminibacterium. The sequence continues at coordinate 736,920 of CALRMK020000001.1, forward strand.
GAATATCGAAGATTATTATTCCATTTATTAAAAGAAACACGCAAGCATCTATGAAAAGAATTACTATGTCATTCGCATTGGCGATGATGGCACTGATCACGATTAGCTCCTGCCGCAAAACTACCGAAGACGCTGTTCCGGTACCGGCACCGGTTGATCAAACCACTTATGTACAATTATCTGCCAACGGTGTTCAGTTGGGTCAGGGACAGTTATACGCCTTGGTTAGTGTAAATAACGAGCAGGGACAGGAAGTAGTCAGTAACAAAAAAGTGACACTCGATTATATCCAGGGTGTATACAAAACTGATAAAATCATTCTGGCAAAAGGTTCCTATATACTTTCCAAGTTCATCGTAACCACTGCAAACGATACTGCTGTGTATGCAGCACCCAAAGCCAATTCAGCAAAAGCGGCATTGGTAAGCAAACCGGTATCGGTTCCCGTTAGTATTACAGAAAACGGGGTTACTGCTGCATCGGTGCAGGTATTGAAAGTAGAAACCACCGATTCGCCGGCCAGTTTTGGTTATACGGTGGATGATTTCGGTAAGATTGCTTTCAGAGAGGTATCTGTGAAACTGATGATTTCGGTGGGTGAGGTAGTGTATGACAGTTTACCGGGTAAACTGGTGGTTGATGCCAGCAACGTCGGCGGTCAGCACTGGATCAGAGAAATAGAACTACAGGAAGGTGTTACCCAGATCAGGGTACCGGAGAATTATGAAACTTTCTCCTTCCAGGTAGCGAAATGGAACACTACTGCACAGAAAACACTCAGTAAAACAGAACTGGGCACCACTACCCAGCTAAATCTGACAGCCGTACGCCAGCCCAAACTGCTGGTGGAAGAAAGTACTTTTATAGAGAACGCTGGCGGCCTGATACCGGATACACGCACCGAATATCTGTACAATGCCAATAACCGTTTGTCTGTCATTAAATTTTACCAGAAACAATTACAGTCCAGCAACCTGCCTTTAACGATGCAGTATCAGTTTTTATACAATGGAACCCAGCTGGATACCATCAAAAGGTTTAATCCGGATAACAATACGCTTACCGGTTTTACAGGTTTCACTTATGCAGCAGGAAAGATTGCTACTGTAAGTAACGGCAGTTATGACCAGTCTACCAATGTGATTTTTGATTATACCCAGTTCAATACCCGCAATATCATTTCGGCAGACTACCTTTTCAATAACGGTAACAGTATGTCTTATACCATGCAGTTCCGGAATGGTAACCTCGTAACTGATAAAGCCATCAGTTCCACAGGAGGTGGAGAAACCAGTGTATACAGTTACGACAGTTATATCAATCCCAAACACCAATTGGGTTATCCGGATATTTTCCTGTCTAACAGTTCCAAAAACAACCGTATACTGGAACAGAAAACCTATAGTGGTGGTTTCCCATCTGTAATTCCCTATAAAACCGAATACCTCTACAATGCTGATGGATATCCGGTAGAGCAATATGTGAGTTACAAAGGGTACACTTCTCAGCAACATGTGTACCGGATCAAAAAAGTATACCGATATCAATAAATGGTTGAGAATCATGCTGAAAGCCGGCCTGCTATAATAAGCACAGGCCGGCTTTCTTATATAATATGTGAATCATGTAATAATCCCTTTCAAGGCTGTAAGGTTCGTTTATACGCAGCTGCTGACCTTTGTATCACTGGTTTTCTCCACTAAAGGAGTAACCGGATTCAAAATTCACAGCTATGAAAAAGAACATTTTACACCTGACAACCTTATTCGCTCTGACACTGCTTAGTGTAACGGCGGGTACCGCGCAGGATACCAGTTACAAGAGTACCACCGTTATAGAACCCGCGTTATTCTCTGGTAACCAGGGATACAGAACCTGGTCTATCGGTTTGCACGCCGGCGTAATGGCGCCATTTTCCGCTTCCGGTGGTCGCAACGATTTTTCCAAATGGAAGCCAAGTTTGGAATATGGTGGTTACATCAAAGTACAGACTTCACATGTATTCGGCATACAGCTGGATGTGATGAGAGGCAGTTTAGAAGCCAACAACGATAAACTCTGGGTAGGCGCCCCTCCTGTTAGTCCTTACAAATCATTTAAAACCGATGTGAACTGGGCAGCCAGCTTAAGTGGTGTTGTTACATTGGGAAATATCAACTGGTCACAATTGCACACTTCTATACAACCCTATATGTCTGTAGGTGGTGGCGCGATTAATTTCAAACCTACTATGGTTACCAGTGCAGGTACATCCGTTCGTTTCAATTCAGAAGGTAGTAATACAGAATTCTTTTTGCCATTAGGACTGGGTATCAAAGCCAATTTGTCTCAAAGTGTCAATTTAGACCTGGGTTATACCATGGCTTTTGTTGATGCTGATAATCTGGATGGTTATATAAAAGGCCCTTCTTATAACAGCGATAAATTTTCTTATGCCCACCTCGGACTGGAATTCATTCTTGGTAAAACTACCAAGCCACAATTGGCCAGACATAATGCACCGGCTCAACTGGCTAAGAGCATGCAGGACAAAAATGATGCACTGAGTGCGGCAATGGCTGCAGCGGAAGAAAGACATAACAAACATATGGCCGAAATGAATGCCATGCGTGCTGATATGAACAGAATGAAAATGGACAGCGATGGCGATGGCGTATCCGACTATTTTGATAAGTGTCCGAACACATCAGCTGGTGTAAAAGTAGATGGTGCGGGTTGTGCTTTACCGGTAGTAGTGCCTGCTAAAGACACTGTTATCAAGGTTTATAACAATACGTATGTAATTACTGAAGAAGATAAAAAGATTGTGAGTGAAGCCATTCGTAATCTGGAATTTGATTTTGGCAAATCAACCATCCGTGCCCGTTCATACCCTTACCTGAACAGGGTAGCTGAAATGCTGGTGAAAAAAGGATTCAGTCTGAAACTGGGTGGACATACCGATAATGTAGGATCTGACCAGGCCAATATGCGTTTGTCTAAAGACAGGGCAGAGTCTGTGAAGAACTATCTGATATCACAAAATGCCAGCAGCAGCCGTATTGAAGCGGTAGGTTATGGCGAGTCTCAGCCCGTTTCTTCCAATAAAACGGATAGCGGCCGTCAACAAAACAGACGTGTAGAATTTACGCTGTATTAATTGCAACTGATGTTAGCAAAAGTCCGTAAGTAATTTCTTACGGACTTTTGCATTATATCCACTAAGGGAATAGCAATATCCCCGGTTATGGGTTTAATAGACTACCTTCAGGCAGACACATCAGCCAACTATACGCGCCTTACCTCCGTTTACGGTCAAGCCTTTACAGAGTAATTATTATCCTTCCCCTCATCTTATTAACAGAAATTACGAGAAGCGTATTTCAATCATTTACAGCTCAAGCATAAAATACAGTCATCATGAAACTATTTATCAAATATATGGTAAGCCAACGGTGCAAAATGGTAGTGAAGGAAGAATTGAAGAAAATGGGGCTGCACTATATGGTGGTAGACCTGGGTGAAGTAGAGATCATGGAAACACTGGAGGATACACAATGGCAGACTTTAAAAGAAGCCCTGATGGTTTCCGGACTGGAACTGATGGATGACAAAAGAACCATCCTGATTGAAAAGATCATACATGTCATTATGGAAATGATACATACATCAGAGGAACTGCCCATTGTTAATTATTCCAACCATATCAGTGAAAAACTGCATTACGACTATACCTACCTATCCAATCTGTTCACTGAAATCAAAGGAATTACGATACAGCAGTTCATCATCCTTCATAAAATAGAAAGAATCAAGGAATTGATCATTTATGATGAGTTAAACATAACCGAGATTGCCTGGAAGATGAATTACAGCAGTGTGGCCCATTTATCGAATCAGTTCAAAAAAATCACCGGCTTTTCGCCAACGCACTTTAAACAACTGAAACAGAAAAGACGTACGCCCATAGAAGAGATCGGAAATGAAATCCCGGACCCGGAAAAATCAAAACCATGAAATCATCGATCATCAACCGTAACGAATCCGGATACGCCCGTAGTTTGATAGAAGCCAGCCTTGACCCGCTGGTAACCATCAGCACAGAGGGTAAGATCACGGATATGAATGAAGCCACCATCGGTATTACGGGTAAAGCCAGAGAAGAACTGATTGGCACCAATTTCTTTGAATATTTTACCGAACCGGCTAAAGCCAGAGAGGTATATGAAGCTGTTTTTGACAAAGGTTTTGTAGCTGATTACCCGCTAACCATCCGCGATCACAAACAGACAGACGTATTGTTTAACGGATCTGTATATAAGGATGAGCAGGGGCAGGTATTGGGTGCTGTGGTAGTAGCCAGAGATATTACAGAGCAAAAAAGAATTGAGAAGGAATTCATAGAAGCCAAAGTGTTTGCTGAGTTGGCTACCGAAATAGCCGAAGAAGCCAAGAGTAAGGCCGAATCTGCCACCCGTATTGCAGAAGATGCGGTAAAAGCAAAACAACAGTTTCTCTCTAACATGAGCCATGAGATCCGTACGCCCATGAATGCGATTATCGGTTTTACCAAAGTAGTATTGAAAACAGAATTAAGTGCCAAACAGAAAGAATACCTGATGGCGATCAAAATGAGTGGTGATGCCCTGATCGTTCTCATTAATGATATCCTGGATCTGGCCAAAGTAGACGCGGGCAAAATGAGTTTTGAGGAAACCCCTTTTAAAATGGCAATGTCTATTTCAGCCATGCTGCATTTATTCGAGCAGAAAATTCAGGAAAAGAACCTGATGTTGATGAAAGAATATGATACCCGTATACCCACCGTTTTGGTAGGCGATGCGGTTCGTTTGCACCAGATCATTCTGAATCTGGTAAGCAATGCAGTTAAATTTACCAATTCCGGTATCATTACAGTACGTGTAACCCTGCTAACAGAAGAAGAAGATAAAGTAACCATCCGGTTCTCTGTTACTGACACCGGCATCGGGATACCGGAAGATAAGATCGAAAAGATCTTTGAAAACTTTCAGCAAGCATCCAGCGGTACCTCTCGCCTATATGGTGGAACAGGATTGGGATTGGCAATTGTAAAACAACTGGTAGAGGCACAGGGTGGAAAAATACTGGTAGAGAGTACCATAGAAAAAGGTTCCACTTTCAGTTTTGAGCTCAGCTTTCGCAAAACAAAATCTGCTGCAGAAGAAGAGCCGTTGATCATGGAAGTTGATAAAAGAATCAAAGACATCAGAGTACTGGTAGTGGAAGATATGGCCCTGAACCAGCTACTGATGAAAACGCTGCTGGACGATTTTGGTTTTGAACGCGATATTGCTTCGAACGGAAAGATCGCGATTGAAAAAATGGCCACAGAGAAATATGATATTATCCTGATGGACCTGCAAATGCCGGAAATGAATGGGTTTGAAGCCACAGAATACATCCGTAACCAGTTACACCTTTCCATTCCCATTATTGCTTTAACGGCTGATGTAACCACTGTTGATCTGGCCAAATGCAGGGCCGTAGGCATGAATGATTATATTGCCAAACCGGTAGATGAAAAGTTATTATATAGTAAAATCATCAGTCTGGTAAATAAACCGGCACCTCAGATCAGTAACAAGGAAAAATCTGCTGATCATTCACCGGCTACTAACTGGAAATGTACCAACCTGATGTATTTATCCAAGCGAACCAAATCAGATCCTGCATTAATGATGGAAATGATCTCCTTATACCTCGAGCAAACACCTCCGCTGATCAGTGTTATGAAAAGCAGTTTACAGTCCAAAGACTGGGAAGCCTTACATGGTGCTGTACACAAAATGATCCCTTCTTTCTCGATCATGGGCATCAGTGCAGAATTTGAGCAGATAGCCATTCATGTAAAAGAGTTTGCAGCAAGGCAGGAAGCGCTCGAAACCATTTCTAACATGGTTATACAGCTCGAAAATATTTGTAACCAGGCATGCACAGAATTAACCGAAGTGTTGAACGATATAAAAAACGGTCGCTATGAAAAACAATAAAAAGATAAAGATCTTTCTCGTAGACGATGATGCCGTTTACCTGAAGCTTCTTGAAATAGAATTTCTCGCACACGGCGATATGGAAATTGAGACGTATGCCAACGGTGATGAATGCCTGGCGCATTTAGCCAATAACCCCGATATCATTATTCTGGATTACCTGCTGGATGGGATAGACCCTGATGCCATGAACGGGATTGAAACACTGGACAAGATCAAAGCAATTAATCCTGACATTCCCGTTGTCATGTTATCAGCCCAGGATAAAATTGAGGTAGCTGTTGATTGTATGCACCACAGAGCCTTCGATTACGTAGTTAAAAGCGAGACAGCTTTTTTACGTCTGCAGAAGATCATCATCACGATCCTGCGGATCAAGAAGATCGAAAATGAATTAAACTGGTACATGGAGAGGATGTAACAGATCATCGGGCTTCCGGGATCTCTAAAATCTGTGATTCCTGTAATGTAAGGTGGAGAAGCTGTAACAGGTACCCCATTAAAAGCCGTGAACTTTATCAAATTCTGTTTCTGTACGAAACACCTACCCTCCCACAGGAGATCACCACTGGCTGTTTACCGAAACAGGTACTTAAAACAATCATTATGAAAAAAATCATTTTACTGATCGCTGTTGTTTTTATGTCAATAACAGCGAAAACAGCCGCTGCCCAATTAAGTCTGGGTGTTAATATCAATATTGGTTCACAACCTGTTTGGGGACCAGTGGGATATGACCGTGTAGATAATTATTACCTGCCTGATATAGATGTATATTATAATGTACCCAGACGCCAGTATATCTATCTTGATCGTGGCCAGTGGATATTTGCAGGCGCACTACCTGCACGCTACAGCAATTACGACCTGTACAAAGGCTACAAAGTAGTTATTAACGAAGATAGGCCTTACCGCAATGCTGCGGTATATCGTGTCAAGTATGCAGGTTATAAAAACAACCATAGCCAGCAAGTGATCCGCAACAGTCATGATGAAAAATATTTTGTAAACAAGGGCCATCCGGAACATAATAAATGGAAAGGAAAAGAAGGCAATAGCAATAAAGGAAAAGGCAAGAAGGGAAAACACTAAACCTGGTTTATAAAAACGTATCTAATTATCGCTAATATTCCCGGCAGAATGCCGGGAATATTTTGTTTCAGGCAACAAGTGAATCATGTAAATTATGAAACAGTGTGTATAACAATATATCACTGCCGGGAGAAGACCTTTATAGCGTGAAAATTCATTCACATTCTTAAAACACTATCATGAGTAACTTAACAGAATTACAGGGAAACTGGAACGAGATCAAAGGAAAACTGAAACAGAAGTTTGCAACACTTACCGATAACGATGTTTTGTTGATCGAAGGCAAGCAGGAAGAATTATTAGGAAGGTTACAGGTGAAACTGGGTAAAACCAAGGAAGAGATCCATGCCATCATTGGCGATTTGTAAGCAATCTGATTCATTCAACTTTTAGTAAACTGACCCATGAAACTATCCCTTCTTACCCTCTCCGCCTTTTCCCTGTTCGCGCTGGGAACATTTAACGGATGCAATACACCCGCCGAAAAAGTAGAAAACGCGGAAAACAAAGTAGCAGCAGCCAATAAAGAACTTGACCAGGCCAACGAAGCCTATACGGCCGATATCGAAAAATACCGGGTTGAAAACGCCGCTAAAGTAGCCGCCAACGATAAAGCATTGGCTGAGTTTAAGATCCGTATCGCTTCCGAGAAAAAAGAAACCAGGGAAGCCTATCTCAAAAAGATAGCAGAACTGGAAAAAAAGGACAGCGATCTGAAAAAAAGACTGGCAGATTATAAAGCCACCGGAAAAGACAACTGGCAGATCTTCAAAGCCGAATTCAGCCATGATATGGATGAACTTGGTAAAGCATTCAAAGACCTTACCGTAAAGAATGTAAAAGACTAAAAAACAGCAGTAAACACATAGGTACATAAAGCTTGTTTCAGTTCAGTCAAAACAAGTCATATGTGCTTATGTGTTTGTTAACCCCTTACAAAAAACCTCTAAAAAAACGACCATGGGAAATTTATTATACGCAATCGCAGTTATACTGATTATTGGATGGCTGGTTGGATTTGTTGGATACAACACAGGCGGTATCATTCACATATTGCTGGTAATAGCGGCCATTGCCATCATTCTGCGCATCATTCAGGGAAGACGACTTTAATCATCGCTATATCAGATAGCCTGCACCAGATCTTCGATGGTGATACCATCCTGGTGGGGGTGTATTCGATTACGTAGTCTTTGGATGGAGGCTTCCATAGCAGCAGCATCCATACCCATCATCCGGGCCATTTCGGTATGGGGCAGTTGCAGTCTTACCAATGTAAGGATACGGATATCCGTCAACGTTAAACCTGGAATCTTCTGTTCCAGGCGCACAAAAAATCCTTTGTGAACTTTATCAAATAATTCCCTGAACGATTGCCATTCAGCATCGGTAAGTATGGTAGACTGTACCAGCTTTTCAAAATTCTGCAATCGCTCTTCATAGGCAGGATTGCCGGTCATATTCGCTTTCAGTCGTTCCAGTTCAGCGGCAAACTTTTCAATCAACTCATTTTTCTGGCGGTTATTGCGGGTAAAGTCTTGCAGCAATTGTCTTGCATATTGTAATTTTTCTTCCGCTATCTGTTTTTCTTTCTGCAAAATGGCAGCTGTATTTCGCGCTTTCAGGCGATAGCGCCCGTATAGCAACAGCAGCACCACCAATAACAGGAACAAAATCAGGATCACCGTATTTCTCCGAAGGGTTTCAGCGGTAGCTACCGCTTCCAGCCGGTTTACCTCATTCAGGTGCCGTTCGGTTTCTATACGTAACTGTATTTTTTCGTAAGCCTGTCTGTCGCGGTTAATCGTAAGACTGTCTTTTACCTGCATCAGTTTTCGCTGTGTTTCCAATGCCTGCATTTCCTGTCCGGTACGCTCGTAATACAAAGCCATTGCTTCGTACAGATTCCGTCTTCCCTGCAAACTAAATACTCCCTTTACCATTGATCTGGCTTCTGTTATTCTGGCAGCAGCTTTTATGGGGTTGTTTTTTAATAGGTCTATACGGGCCAGCAATAATAGGTCTGCCGCCGCATCTTCGGGCAGTTCTCTGATTGCTTTGAACCGGCTACCCTGTTCCAGTAAGGGATAGGCTTTCTCATACAAGCCATTGGCAAAATAGAGACTGCCGATATTACCATAGGTGATACCGAGCCAGGCAGTATCCCGGTTTGCCTGCGCTTCGGCCAATGTTAACCGAAACCAGTGAAAAGCCCCTGCTGTATCACCTTTGTTTTTGTGTATGATGGCCAGGGTATTCAGCGATTGCTTGCGCAGGTAAGTAGTTACTTGCTTCAATTCCTGGATCTGTAACAGATAGGGTTCCGCTTTTTCATAGTTGCCCGACTCATAATAAATACCCCCGATAAAAAACAGGATCTTATCTATATCGGGCACTTCTTTGTAACCGATCTCGTTAAAATAGGTATCAGCCCGCAACAGGTATTCAAAGGCCAGCGGATAATTTTTAAAACTGTAATAATAACCACCCGTACGGTAATTGGTCATGCCAATCATTAAAGCCAGACGATTTTTTTTAGCGAGAGCAATCGCCGACTCGTGCAGAGATGTAGAATAAGGATTAAAGCCGCGGATGCGCGCATACTGATCTGCCAGCAGTGACAGGGAGAAACAATGCAGTTCCCTGTCATCCCGCTCTTCTGCGCTGCTGATCAACTGGCGGATAGCGGTAATGGAAAAAACTGAATCGCGGCGTTTTACCTGTTCATCATAAATCGAAAGTGCTTTGGCAATCCTTTCTTGGGCTGGCACCAGAAACACACTATCAAATACAGTAGCGCCCATTACCGGTGAAAGACAAAAAAACCAGCAGGCAGCTATGCAGAAACGCAGCTGAATCATAAATAGTGGGTTACAGTAGTAATGGTTAGTAATGTATAGATAATACTTTTCAGCGAAAATCGGAACTACGATAAAGGCTTATTTTCAGCAGATAGTTCCATCGCAGATAACGAATAAATCCAATCAGATCCCCATCCGCATTTGAATCATGTATTTACGAAAGCCCGCTTTCTCGTAAGCGCGTATGGCAGGCTGGTTATCCTGGTATACTTCGAGCCGCAGCTCCGTGATGCCCCTGCTGCGCGACCAGTCTGTGAGTGCCTGCAATATCAACTGGTTAAAACCCTTACCCCGGTGCTCCGGTACAGTGTACATAAAACCAAGATAGGCATGATGGGTATGGCTGTGATAGGATTTGGAAGCTTCGATCCTGGCATAACCGGAAGCAACGGGTTTTCCTTCCAGCTCTACCACCAGCAGCTGTGAGTCGGGGGAACTGATCAGCAGGTCTATATCATAATATTCAATCGGGTCTTCTTTCAATGTACTATCAAAAGGTCTCTCGGCAGTGATCACACCCTGTTCGAATTGGCGGAGAAGGGGGATATCTTGCAGGGTAGCTTCTCGGATAATGGGCATTGGCATGTTGGGTTGATAAAGTAGATAGAGTAAATAAAGTTTATAAAGTAAATAGAGTTTGCGGGGGTAAAGATACCGGATTTGTTCTCCGGTAACGTTGCCGGTAAAATTCTGGTTCGTTATTCGGATTGTGTGTAATTTTCTATCCAATTCCTGTCATGAAACAACTGATCTGCATCTGTATCGCTTGTTGTGTTTGTAGTTCTGCCCTGACTCAATCACTCGCTGGTATCACCCACCAGGCCGATACTTCGTATACCAATTACAGTGCGTACCAGTCTACCAAAAAAACGCACCACGAAACCCAATGGGTCTCCGATCAATCCCTGCCGGGTGTGGCCGAAGAAAAATCCGTTAGCTATACCCGCATTGGTAACCGCCAGTTATTACTGGATGTGTTTTATCCGGAAGACAAAAACAAACGCAACCATATCGCCATCCTCTTTATCCATGGCGGCGGCTGGCGTACCGGTAACCGAACCCAGCATTATCCGCTAGCGAGGCAATTGGCGAAAATGGGATACACAGTGTTTACGCCCGAATACCGGCTTTCTACAGAAGCTTTGTTTCCGGCAGCAGTCTATGATCTGAAAGCAGCCATCCGTTGGGTAAAAGAAAATGCAAAACAGTATGCCGTAGACACTACCCGCATTTGTGCGGCCGGTTTTTCTGCCGGCGGCGAGCTGGCTGCTTTTCTGGGTGTTACCGGCAACCTGCCATTGTTCGAAGGCACACAGGGCTTTAGCACCACCACAACAAATGTGCAGGCAGTGATTGATATTGATGGTATTCTCTCTTTCGTACATCCCGAATCGGGCGAGGGCGATGACAGTAAACGCACATCAGCCGCTACATACTGGTTCGGTTATCCCAGGAAAGGATATGAAAAAATCTGGGAAACCGCTTCTTCGCTCAGTTATGTAAGTGCGTTCGCCCCTCCTACGCTTTTTCTCAACAGCAGTGTGGCAAGGATGCATGCAGGGAGGGAGGATTATATTTCTGCACTGCGATCATTCAACACATACACAGAAGTACACGAGTTTGAAAAAGCACCCCATGCTTTCTGTTTGTTTGAGCCCTGGTTCACACCAACGCTTGCGTATATGGATGGATTCCTGAAGAAGGTATTCAGTAAATAAACGGGCAGAGCTCTAACTTGACAAAGTTTTTCTTTCACCGCAGAGAAGTGAGAGCGGGGAGTTTTCGCGGAGTGTTTTTGGTCAAATTCGTATCTTACCGGTATGAGAAACTTGTTTTGCCTCCTGCTTCTTTCACTACAACTATCCGCACAGGAACATACTGCCAGTTACAAATACCAGCCACCTTCTGACCCGCAGGTGCGGAGCAAACTGGACAACTGGAAAAAAATCAAATTCGGTTTATTGATGCACTGGGGTACTTACAGCCAATGGGGTGTGGTTGAGAGCTGGAGTATCTGTCCGGAAGATGAGGGCTGGACCCAACGCCGCGGACCTTATGCGGCAGACTGGTACACCTACCTGAAAGCCTATGAGAATCTGCAAACCAGTTTTAATCCAACCCGATTCAATCCCGAACGCTGGGCCAGTGCTGCCAAAGAAGCGGGTATGAAATATGTAGTGTTTACTACCAAACACCATGATGGGTTCTGTATGTTCGACAGCCATGAAACGGACTATAAGATCACCGGAAGCAAATCACCTTTCGCAGCCAATCCCAAAGCCAATGTGGCCAAAGAAGTGTTCAGTGCTTTCCGGAAACAGGATTTTATGATCGGTGCTTATTTTTCCAAACCCGACTGGAACACCAACCATTACTGGTGGAAATACTTCCCACCCAAAAGCCGTAATGTTTCTTATGACCCCAAAAAGTATCCGGAACGCTGGGAAGGGTTTAAAAACTTTACCTATAACCAGATCAAAGAGCTGATGAGTGAATATGGCAAAATGGATATTCTCTGGTTAGACGGTGGCTGGGTACGCCCCTTCAGCAGTATTGATACTACGGTAGAATGGCAACGCACCATCCCCTATAACCAGGATATAGATATGGCCAGGATCGCTGCCATGAGCCGCAGTTACCAACCGGGCTTACTGGTGGTTGACCGTACCGTACACGGTGAATATGAGAATTATGTTACTCCTGAACAGGCGGTACCGGCGGGGTATCTTCCCTATCCCTGGGAAAGTTGTATTACCATGGGCAACTCCTGGTCCTATGTGCCGAATGATGCCTATAAATCGTCCCGCAAAATCATTCACCTGCTAACGGATATCATCAGTAAAAACGGCAACCTGTTGCTCAATGTAGGTCCCGGTCCCGATGGCGAATGGGATCCGGTGGCGTATGAACGTTTACAACAGGTAGGTAAATGGATGAAAGTAAATGGAGAAGCCGTTTATGAAACCGAAGCCGACCCTTCTCTTCCCCGCCAGGGCAACTGGGTATTTACCCGCAAGGGTAAAAACATTTACGCGATCTACCAGTTAGGCGAAAAAGAAAGTACCGGCAGTCTGACACTGAAAGGGGATGCTTTTAAAAAGGTTACACAAATCAGTCTGCTGGGAAGTCCACAGAAAATACAACCCATGGTTACTGCGAATGAAATAACCATCCGTTTTACACAGGTAGCAGATACAGAAGCGCTGGTGTTTAAACTGATTGTAGATTAATGAAGCAATAAAAATCATAACTGGTATACCACCGCTTCATAAGGCTGCAGGTTTTCGCCAGCGGATGACTGCTGGTAATTACCGATCAGTTTTTTCGCTTTACTGAGATCGATACCGGTATTCATCTTTGCAGGTTTGGTACTGAAATTCAATAACACCAATACCTTCGTCCCTTTCCATTCACGGGTATAGGCATAGATATCCGGATTGTTCTTATCCAGCAAAGTATAGCGCCCATATACCAGTACCGGATGGCTTTTGCGCAACTGCACCATGGCACGGAAATAGTTGAGCACACTGTTGGGATCTTTCTCCTGTGCTGCCTGGTTCAGGGTTATATAATTTTTATTTACCTGTATCCAGGGAGTACCCGTTCCAAATCCCGCATTGGCAGTTGCGTCCCACTGAAAGGGCGTGCGGCCATTATCACGGCATTCGAACTGCAGACGTTTCAGGAATTTGGAAATATCGCCGTTGGTGGCCAACTGGTGTTTGTATTCATTGAGGGTGGCCATATCGCGGTAGTCGGAGATACTGTTGAAACCGGCATTGGTCATGGCCAGTTCATCGCCGTTATACAGATAAGGGGTACCGCGCATAGACAGTATAAAGGTGTTGAGCATTTTGGCAGAGAGATCGCGGAAAGCGGGCTGATCATTACCAAAACGACTCACCATCCTTGCCTGGTCGTGGTTGGCCAGAAAAATAGAGAGCCAGCCATCATTGGCAAAAGCGCTATCCCATTTGGTGAATACCTGTTTAAAATGCTGCAGGCTGTATCCTTCCGCTTTAGCAATATCCACCCCTTCAAACGCATAAGCCATATGCAGTTCTTTGCGGGAAGCATCTACAAGATTATGTGCATCTTCAAAACTGTTACCGGCCCCTTCGGCCACACTCATAACATCGTATTTACTGAACACCTCCCGGTGCATTTCTTTCAGGTAATCATGAATGCCCGGCACCATGGAATAGTAAGGCATAAAATTCTTTTCATAACCTTTCGGAAAAGCAGGGAAGCTGGTGTCTTTGGCTGCAAATCCGAAAGCATCCAGCCTGAAACCATCAATCCCCTTATTTGCCCAGAATTGCATGATCGCATACACTTCTTTGCGCAGTTCCGGATTCTCCCAATTCAGATCGGGTTGTTTGCGGGAGAAATAATGGAGGTAGTAAGCGTTGGTGAGTGAATCGTATTTCCATGCATCATGGTTCACATCAAAAAGACTGTATCGGTAATTGGGTTTGCCTCTTTCGGCATCCCACCAATGATAATAATTCCGGTATTTACTGCTGCGCGAGCTGCGGCTTTGTTTAAACCATTCATGTTCATCACTGCTGTGGTTCACTACGAGATCCATCACCAGTTTGATCTTGCGTGCATGTAACCCTTTCAGCAGGGTGTCAAAATCTTCCATCGTACCAAACTCTTTCATGATACCCCGGTAGTCGCTGATATCATACCCATTATCATCGTTGGGTGAACTATAAATAGGATTGAGCCATACGGCAGTCACGCCCAGACTTTGTATATAATCCAGTTTGGAAATAATTCCTTTCAGATCGCCGATGCCATCTCCATCACTGTCTTTGAAACTGCGTGGGTAGATCTGGTACACAATGGCTTCTTTCCACCATTTTTCTTCTGTGGTACTATCGGCAGCTGCCGTTTTGGAATCAGTTCCACTCTGACAGGAGGCAAAAACCATGGCTGCCAATACAAACAGGTTGCTCTTTTTTATACAAAACATAACTGGATCTTTACTGGTGATGGATTTAAATGTACAACAGTTACAGAATTAATCGTAGCATAGGATCGTCCGTCTCAGGAGGATACCGCACACAAAATGGAATGAATACACTATGGTTATCCTTTGCAAACCTGATCAGCCATGATGTACATGTTCCCTTCTCCGCACCAGCAGTTTCTCCAACTCTACACCCAGCAGTACCACTATAGAAGCCAGTCCTACAATGATAAACTCGCGCAAATCCAAAGATTCTGTCTGAAATACTGCATGCATAGCCGGCGTATACGTTAATGCCAACTGCAGCACCAGGGTCAGCAATACCGAACCCATCAGTGGTTTGTTGGCAAGCAGACTCATCCGGAATGCCGACTGGCGTTGCGAACGGATGGCCACCACATGCGCCATCTGCGATAAGCAGAGCACATTAAATACCATGGTTTGCCAATGCAGGCCTTCTGCAATGGCCCATGCCTGTATACCCAACGCCACAGCGGCCATCAGCATACCTACCCAGATCATGTGCAGGCCCTGGCCGTTGGCAAATACATTTTGTTTGGGCGGACGGGGAGGACGGTGCATGATGTTTTTCTCTGCTTTTTCAAACGACAAAGCAATGGCTGGCAACCCATCCGATACCAGGTTGATCCATAAGATATGAATGGGCAGTAAGGCGATAGGCAAGCCCAGTATCGGCCCCATTAACAGGGTCCATAACTCACCGGAATTGGTGGTCATGAGGTATTTGATGAATTTTAAAATATTATCATAGATCCTCCTGCCTTCTTTAATGGCTTTTACGATGGTAGAGAAATTATCATCCAGCAGAATCATGTGCGCCGCTTCTTTGGATACATCGGTGCCGGTAATACCCATGGCAATACCGATATTGGCACGTTTGAGAGAGGGTGCATCGTTCACCCCATCACCCGTCATAGCCACATAATGTCCTTTCTCCTGCAGCATTTTAACGATCTGTAATTTCTGCTCGGGCGATACCCTTGCGTACACTTTGATCTGTTCCACTTTGGCAAAAAAAGCAGCATGTTCCATAGCAGCCAGCTCCGTACCGGTGATCACCAGATCCTGTTCCGTTTGTACAATACCGATCCGTTGGGCAATGGTTTTAGCTGTGAGCGGATGATCGCCGGTGATCATTACCGGAACAATACCCGCGGTTTTACATTGTGCCACGGCATCATACACTTCTTCGCGGGGAGGATCGATCATACCCGCCAGTCCGAGAAACTGCAGTTCCTGTTCTTCCCCTTCGCTGCTGGGATTAGCCGGAAGTTCGTCCCAGTAACGGTAGGCAAAGCCAAGTACCCGTAAACCACGGGCGGCCATTTCGTCTACCGTTTGATGGATTTTACCTGCATCGGTTTTTTCGCAACGGGTAACCAGGATATCGGGGGCACCCTTGGTAAAAGAAATGATCCGGCCACTATGTTCATGAAAAGTGGTCATGAGTTTACGTTCCGAATCAAAAGCGATCTCGGCCACGCGGGGCCAGACCGTAGGATGGATATAATGCTCATTCGATACTTCCATCAAAGCGATCTCTGTACTATCACCTATAATCGCATCGCCATCGGTACGCGCGTCGTTGTTAAGCGCAAACGCATGCAGCAGCAGTGAAACATCTTTCTCATGCTTCAGTTCAGCCAGTTCATTCCTGTCGTGCAGCCGGCCATTCACATATACCTGCTCGGTATGCATTTTGTTTTTGGTGAGGGTACCGGTTTTATCGGTGCAGATATAGGTAACCGAACCCAGGGTTTCTACCGTAGGCAGTTTGCGTATCAGGGTATGGAACCGGATCAATCGTTTGGCCGCCAGTGCCAATGAAATCGTAATGACAGCAGGCAAAGCTTCCGGTATGGCAGCAACAGCCAGCGAAATACTGGTCATCACCATTTTTACCAGCCCCTCGCCCCGTAACCAGCCGGCAATGAAAAAGAGCACACATAAAATGAGCACGATCACCGACAGTTTTTTCCCGAACAAAGCCATGCGTTGCTGCAGGGGCGTTTGCACTTCGTCTTCCTGCAGCATTTTGGCAATGCGGCCCAGTTCTGTTTGCATACCGGTGGCCACTACCATCCCACTGCCCCGACCATAGGTTACAAATGTACCTTTGAAAGCGAGGTTCAGCCTATCGCCAAGGGGCAGGTCGTCGGTTTCTATCACCGCTGCTGTTTTTTCTACCGCCTGCGATTCGCCGGTCAGTGCCGCTTCTTCTATTTTGAGGTTGATGGATTCCAGAATGCGGATATCGGCCGGTACTGCATTACCGGCTTCGAGCAACACCACATCACCCGGAACCAGTTCGGTGGCGGGTAAAAAAAGGATGGTTCCGTTACGCAGGGTTTTGGCCTGGGTGGTACTCATCTGCTTCAAAGCCTGCATGGCTTTTTCGGCGCGGTATTCCTGGAAAAAACCGATCACGGCATTCAATACTACGATCACGATGATCACAATGGTATCCGTAGCTTCTCCTATAACGGCAGAAATAACAGCAGCCGCCAGCAGAATCAAAATCATCACATCTGTAAACTGAGAGAGCAGGATACTGAGCGCTGTTTTTTTTCTGGCTTCTTCTAACTGGTTAGGACCGGTTTCCAACAATTTCTCTTCTGCTTTCATGGAAGTCAGACCATCTGCGCCCGAGCCCAGTAATTCGTAAACAGCTTCTATTGTCAGACGATGCCAGTTCATAGGTGAGGCTTTGCTTAAAGTTACGGAAGAATAAGGGGTCGCAAACAGTCCCCTCAACCGTATTGCATTTATGGAAGGCGTTGGCGTTCAGACAGGATGGATCTTTATTGCAACTGCAGGTACCCGGTTATTGTCGCTTCACTAATATTACCGAGTCCTGGTACCCTTCGGCATATACATATTGTACCCGTTTGGTACTGTCGAAATAGAATTCTAAAAATTTACTTACCCGGCTGGCATTGTAACGGGTATTGCTGTATTGTGTGGGCGGAGCGATACTGTTTTTCTGAACTAAAATGGGTTGGCCGTTCCTATCGGTTGTTCGGGTTGGCGCAGCGGCTAGTTGCTGCAACTTGCCGGTTATATTATATGAATAATCGAACCTTAGCAGATACCCGTTGGCCTGTTCGGCACGCGTATGTCCGGTGCCCATTGCATCCAGTACTTCTTTTTCGGTGGCTCCCTTAAAGCGTTTGGTCATCTGCTCACCCATGGTAAGTACGCTTTTTTTATAGGGCGAACAGGAAGCAGCTGTAAACAAAAGCAGCACCAGTAGTTTGGTCATGGTTTTGGCTTTGCTCTAAAATATACATTTTTTGATCTACTTGTATATGAAACTGCAGGTCAGATAAGGGGCCAGTTATAAAAAAGGGGATTATTCGTTTCTGCAGAATAGAATACTATAGCGTATTATCAAACTGAAGCTTTTCTTCACCGGGCTTGCGCGTAGATCTGCCAAAACGGAAATTAAACCCGATATAGAACACCCTGGCATCACGGCTGTTCACACTGTTTTGATAGAGGAAAGCCGTATTCAGCAAAGTTTTTTGTTCCAGTGTTCTGAATATATCACTCAGGGTAGCGGTAATGGACAGTTTGTTCTGAAAAAGATCTTTCCGCGCACCCAGGTTCATCACAAAAGTGGGAGAAACCTGTGCCTGTGCCGTCTGGCGGGCAGAACGGTAATTACAACTGAACTGGAACATCGTAGTAGGTGTAACCGTGTAAGTGGTATTGAAGTTCATATTCATGGATACGATCGACTTCTTTGTACCCAGTCCCGTTGCCGATGCATCAATCGTATTGTAAAATACATTGGAGCTCAGGTTGGCCGACAGGGTTTTGGAAGGTTTGGCAGATACCACCAGTTCAAATCCTGCCGACTGATCGCTGGAGAGATTCTCGCGGGTAGTTAATAATACCGAATCTTTAAATGGTCTGGTAACCGTAGTAAAGCCATTGTATTTGGAACGATAATAAATACTGGGCACAATGGTAAATACCCGGTTTTTCCATTGGTAGCCAAACTCGAGGGAATGAATAAACTCGGGCAACAGTTGCGGATTACCGGCTGTTAAATTAAGCGGATCTATATATTCAGGAAAAGGATTCAGATCGTCTCCATCGGGCCGGTTAGCACGGCGGCTATAATTCAGTTGCAGTTCGCCTTTGGGTAACTTGTACGCCAGATGCAAGGTTGGATAGAGTTGAAAGTAAGGGTTATCCAACAGAGAATCCCGTGTAAGCAGATGAATCTTCATATATGCCTGTTCGGCCCTGAGCCCCAGTGAGAAACTGAAGGCTTCAAAACTTTTCTGGTAGGTAGCGTATAATGCGTGTAGTGTGAAGTTGTAGAGAAACCGGTTGGAAGTAAGTTGATTAGGAAACATTTTATTCTGAACACTGTCAAAATTCTCTACATAAAAATCAATATCCTGCTGTACAAATGACCCCGCATAACCCATTTCTATTTTGGCCGATTCGGATAGGGGATTCACGTAGTCGAGCGTGATCTGTTGGTTCTTTTCAATCTGCGTTACCCAGTTATTATCCGGTATCGGTTTATTGAGCGGATAGATATACTGATTCGTGTAATAATTTTTTTCATCCTCACTCTGCGAAGAAGCGGTGGCTTCCAGCCTTAATTCTGCACCTTCTTTTTTAAAATTATGCTGCCAGAACAATGTGGCATCTTTTTCTATTTCAAAAGCGGGCGCATACCGTAACCGGTTCATCTGCGTAGTAAGCGCCCGGTTCTTATCATAGAAATACCGGCTTTGGATATTATTCCGCACAAGATCTGTCCGAAGCATACTGCCCGAAATACCAACACTGTTCTGTGCATCCAGCGTATACTCGATTCCTGCCCTGAACAGATTACCCAATGGCCTGGCTTTTGAACGGGAATCTTCTGTATAGTAGCCGGATATTCCGGCACCCGCATTCAATAACTGCCGGTCAATACTGCCATACCGGTTTCTTTCGTCCTGGCGGATACTGTAAGTGGTAAAACTATTCCATTTGGCAGTTTTCAGATTCAGCGTAAGACTGCTGTTGGCACGTGCCAGATTGCCGATATTACCTGTCAGATTTCCGTTGAAACCTGCTTTGGTATTTTTCTTCAGCACAATATTAATAATCCCCGATGTACCATCCGGCCTAAACCGGGCAGAAGGGTTGGTGATCACTTCAATTCGCTCAATTGTATTGGCAGGGATCTGTTGCAATACTTCCGCTCTGTTCTTGCCCATCAATGGCGATGGACGACCATTAATGAGTATCATCACTTCTTCTGACCCCCGCAAACTGATATTACCTTCAATATCTACTTCTACCGAGGGCACATTCTTCAGAATATCACTAACGGAACCGGATTGCGCCATAATATCCTGACCCACATTGTATACTTTCCGATCAATAGAAGTATTCAGCATGGCTTTCTTAGCTGTCACACTTACAGCTGTCAGTTCATGCGAAGCCAGTTCGAGCAGAATGGTTCCCAGTTGCTGTACACGGTTTTCTGCAGCTATGTACAACGGTGTCTCTTTCACTACCATGCCTACATAATTGATCCGCACGAGATAACTGCCCGGAACTACACTATCGATCAGAAATCTGCCTTTCCGGTCCGAGAGAGCTGTTTTATAGATAGTACTATCTGTTTGCCGTACCAGCTGGATAGCTGCCAGTTCTACTGCTTTGCCGGATATATTATCCAACACTGTTCCGGTTACTGAAATGGAAGCAGGCTTCTGCTGCCCAGTAGCAGCAAAAACCGTAACCATCAGCATAACCAGTAGTAGTGAGATAAATTTTTGCATAAGCATCATTCCGTCCAAAACAGAAAGAAAGCAAAGATATCCGTAAACAATACTGCGAGAGATAGATTTCGGTCTATTTGTAATAGATAGCGGTGAGCAATTGTTTAGTAGGTTACTTACCTGTGAATTAGCTGAAAAATCTTTATTTTGTTATCAAATACAGCTAATGCCTCCTTCTTTCCTGTTTTCGTTTGGCTCTCTCAGTATTGCTATCTGTTTAGTAACCATTCTGCTGATCATTTATATCGGTACAAGGATGTTAATAAAGCATCCTGCTATTGCCAAACATGTACCGGAAAACCTGAACCCGGTAGAGAGCTCTTTGCTGGGGTTACTTGCCCTGCTGCTGGCATTCACTTTTAATATGTCTACTTCCCGTTACCAGTCGCGCCGTGAGGTTTTGGTACAGGAAGCCAATACCATCAGTACCGTTATCCTGCGTGCAGATCTTTACCCGGATAGTGTTCGTGAACTAATACGCAAAGACCTGAAAGGATATGTGGAAGCCCGTATTGCCCTGTATGAAGCCGGACTGGATACAGCAAGAATCAACCGGTCTAACCTGGCCACTGAACAATATTTTTCCAGCATCTGGCAGCTTGCCATAAAACAGGCAAAAAAAGCGGAGAATATACTTGCCGCCAACCTAATGCTGCCCGCGCTTAACCAGATGCACGAAAAAGCCACCACCCGCCGTTCGGAAAGAATGGCTACCGTACCCGATCCTATTCTCTGGATCCTGTTCACCCTTTGCGGTGTTTGCAGTTTTATCATTGCTTTCCGGAAACATTATACCCGGGCATCTTCTATTGCCGGGATCATTTTTTCGGTAATGATTGCCACCACTGTTTTTCTGATTCTGGATCTTGATAGACCCCTGCGGGGTCTGATCACGATTGATGTGGCAGATACTTTTTTGGTAGAGTTGAGAAAACTCTTGTAAAGGACCTCAAACCAAATGCCCCTTTTTTTGTTTAAGGGTACATAACATCGGATTTTTATACCCTAAACAGATCGGTTATGTTACCAGTAAGATGGTTGTTACGCTTTTTATTGCTCACAATCTGCAGTTTTACCACTCTGATTGCCCTTGCCCAGAACAATGGCCGGATCTCCGGTACGGTACTGGACAAAACCACGCAAAAAGCCATCCCCAATGCCACAGTGCGGGTAAAAGGGAGTACCAAAGCGGCTATTACCGATACCAATGGCGTTTTCCGGATCACTGATATTCCGGTTAAAACCTATTCAGTTGAAGTTAGCCTTACGGGTTACCAAACAGCTACTTTATACAATATCATCCTGAATGCGGGTAATGAATATACGGTGAACATTGAACTGGAACCACAGGTAAACGAACTCACTGCCGTAGTGGTCAGCAATAACCGCCGCACCGCCAAAGCGGCCACCCTGGAGAGTCCGTTAAGTGTACAACGCTTAACACTGGAAGAGATCCGCAGTAACCCCGGTGGTAATTTCGATATCAGCAAAGCCATCCAGGCATTACCCGGTGTGGGCGGCGGTGCCGAAGGGGGCAGTTTCCGTAACGATATCATCATCCGCGGCGGGGCACCCAATGAAAACGTGTATTATCTGGATGGGATCGAGATCCCGGTGTTAAACCACTTCCAGACACAGGGTAGCTCCGGCGGACCACAGGGCATGCTCAATATTTCTTTTATCGAAGATGTGAAACTGAGTTCATCTGCTTTTGATGCGCGCTACGATAATGCATTGAGTTCCGTATTCCAGTTCAAACAGCGCAATGGTAATGCCAATAAATTGCAGGGTAATGCAAGGATCAGTGCCACCGATGTATCGGCTACGCTGGAAGGCCCGATGTCGAAAGATAAAAAAACCACTTTCCTTGCCTCGGCACGCCGTTCATACTTACAGTTACTGTTCTCTGCCATCGATCTGCCCATCCGCCCCAATTACTGGGATTTTCAGACCAAAATTACCCGCCAGATCAATCCCAAAACCACTTTATCGTTTATGGCCCTGGGTGCCATCGATGAATTCAGTCTCGCCCCCATCAAAAAAGCGACACCGGAAAAATTATACATCATCAATGCCAACCCCACCATTAACCAGTGGAACTATACCTTTGGTTTGAGCCTGAAAAAATTACTAAACAACGGGTATATAAACTGGGCACTCAGCCGCAATGCGTTTGATAATGCGATTCAGTCATTCGAAGACAATACCACCAAACTTCCCTCCCAGCTCACACTCGATTACACATCGCGCGAAACAGAGAACAAACTGCGGGTAGATGTGAACAAAAATATCAGCGGCTGGAAGATCAGTTATGGCGCTTCGCTCCAGTATGTGCAATACCAGAACCGTTCTTTCACGGTGATCAGAAAAGAACTCAAAGACAGTGCCGGCAATATTATCCAACCGGCTACCACGGTCAACTTCAACAGTCCCCTGGCCAGTCTCTGGCGTTATGGCGCTTTTATGCAGGCGGGTAAACGTTTCTTTGATAACAGGTTGGGTGTAAGCGGTGGTTTGCGCACAGACATGAACAGTTTTACAACGGATGGCAGCAACCCGCTGCAAACCCTATCGCCCCGTATCTCTTTCAGTTATGTGCTGGCAGATAAATGGACGGCTAATATTTCAGTAGGTCGTTATTATAAATTACCACCTTATACCATTCTCGGTTTTGCCAACAATACCGGCACCCTGGTAAACAAAAACAGTAAATACCAGCGCAGCGATCATTATGTGGCCGGTATCGAATATTTACCCAGCGATGGTTTCCGGATCACCGCCGAAGGTTTCTTTAAATTTTATGACCAGGTACCGGTATCGGTGCGTAACGGCATTTCGCTCGCCAACCTCGGCAGCAATTTTGATGTGCTCGGTAACGAAGCCGTTACTACCAACGGCAAAGGCAAAGCATGGGGTATGGAACTATTTGCGCAGAAAAAACTGACCGAACGATTCTTTGGGATCTTCTCTTACACCTATTACCGTAGCAAATACAGCGGCAACAACGGTTTCTCTTTGCCCAGCAGCTGGGACAATACACACTTACTGAGCATTACCTGGGGTTATAAGTTTAAACGTAACTGGGAGCTGGGTATGAAATTCCGTTACCAGGGTGGCGCACCTTTTACACCGTTTGATATGCTGGCTTCCAAAACCAACTATCTCTCGCTTGGCCGTGGATTACTCGATTATAACCAGGTAAACAGCCAGCGCCTCCGTGCTTTTCATTCCGGCGATCTGCGGATCGATAAAAAATGGAATTTCAGAAAAACCACCATCGATCTCTTCCTCGATATCACTAATTTTTACCGGGCACGTAACCAGGGTGCACCCAACTACACCTTCAAACGCAATGCAGACAATACCGCTTTCCTCACTACAGATGGAAGAACACTGAAAGCAGATGGCAGCAATGCCATTCCTTTACTGTTGCTGAATGATGAAGTAAGTTTTACACCTTCGGTGGGATTGATAATTGAATTCTAATATTGTGCATCATGTGAAAGAAAAGGTATGGTACTTAAAAAATATTCCGCAAAATGGATCAATGATTTCACATCGCTAAAACGTGAAATCGACAATGCCTTAACCGGACTGAACTATACCATTGAACATGTAGGAAGCACTGCTGTACCAGATCTGGATGCGAAACCCATCATTGATATGGATATTATCTATTATGAACAAGCGGATTTTGAAAAAATAAAAAAGCGGCTTGAAACAATCGGGTATTATCACAATGGTAACCAGGGAATTGAAGACCGGGATGTATTCAAAAGGAATCATTTACCAAAAGATGGCATATTGGACACCATACAACATCATCTCTATGTTTGCCCAATTGGCAGTAAAGCGTTGGAACGACATATTTTATCCCGTAATTTTCTCAGAAAAAATGATTGGGCCAGGATCAAATACCAGCAAATGAAATACGAAATAGCTGAAAGAGCCAGTCAGGATAGAAAAGTATATGCAGCGCTGAAAGAAATGACTATTAATGATTTTATCGATTCCATGATAGCTGAAGAAAAACGAACGCACAACAGTGGGCTTTCGTAATAGCGGGTTCTGCCTATATGTGCCTCGCTAACAATGAAGTGCTTCTACCCCACCACGACAAGACGTACTATCTTTTCTCTCTGCATCTCTGTCTCTCCCTATCTCTGTGTTGAAAAATATTCGTAGTGTATTTCAACACGGAGACGCAGAGAGCACGGAGATGCACAGAGATATATCAACAAATACGGGGCAGCTGCTCACCGGTAAGATAACCTACTACCCGGTGTCCGCCGATGCGGCTTTTCAGCATTACTTTACCCGCATGGGTTTCGGTTACTTCGCCAATAATAGCGGCATTCACACCATTGGGATCTGCATGTAACAGCGATAAAGCCAGGTCAGCCCGATCGGGCGAAACAATGGCTACAAAAGAACCCTCATTGGCCACATACAGCGGATCGAGTCCTAACATTTCGCAGGCTCCTTCTACCTGTTCGTCAATGGGCAGTTTATCCTGCTCAATCACAAAGCCCAATTTACGGATCTCGGCCAGTTCGTTCAGCACCGATGCCAATCCACCGCGGGTAGGATCGCGCATGAATTTG
This sequence comes from Caulobacter sp. UNC279MFTsu5.1, assembly GCA_943369185.1. GTDB lineage: Bacteria > Bacteroidota > Bacteroidia > Chitinophagales > Chitinophagaceae > Sediminibacterium. The sequence goes on from CALRMK020000001.1 coordinate 762,285, forward strand.
ATATCGGTACCCAGCACATCCAGCAGTGACCGTACGGTATGGTTCAGGTTAACGGTATCACTTACCATATCCGTCTCAAAAGAAAGTCCTTCCCGTTTGCTCATGATGGCAATACCATGTTGTGCCAGGTTGCCGCTGATGAGGATCTTATCGCCCGCCATTATGTTCTTATGATGGATCTGCGCATTGGGATGTATAATGCCCACACCGGAGGTATTGATAAAGAGCTGGTCGCCCTTTCCTTTTTCCACTACTTTGGTATCGCCGGTAACAATTTTTACACCGGTTTTCTTCACCGCATATTTGATACCCGTTAATACTTCCCAGAATGCTTTCATAGATAAACCTTCCTCAATAATAAAGGCCAGCGACAGGTATTTGGCATTGGCCCCGCACATGGCCAGATCGTTCACCGTTCCGTTCACCGCCAGCTCGCCGATATTGCCGCCCGGGAAAAAGATGGGCGAGATCACATAACTATCGGTACTGAAAGCCGTTCGGCCATTCAGTTCAAAACTGGCACCATCATGCTGCTGATCCAGCAGTTCGTTTTTGAGGATATCAAATACGCCACTCTGTAATAAACGGTGGGTAAGCAGTCCACCGCTGCCATGCCCCATCGTGATCACGTCAAAATCGAATTTGGGCATGGGGCATTGTAACTGGAATGTAGAAATATCAGACACGTTCGTTTTTTTAAAATGAGACTTTCGCAGTTTCCGGTTCACCCGAAAAACTATATTGATAATACGCGGCACAAGCGCCCTCACTACTCACCATCGGCGCCCCCAGTGGATGTTCGGGTTTGCACTTTGTTCCAAAATTGGGGCATTGCCGCGGTTTCTTCAATCCCTTCATGATATCGCCACTGATACATTCTTTGTTCTCTTCGGCCAGTGGAATATCAATGGCAAATCTGAGACGTGCATTATACTGGCGGTACCGTTCATTTACTTCATATCCACTCTGTGGTATGGAGCCGATACCACGCCATACCCGATCGCTCACGGTAAACACTTTCTGTATCGTATCCTGTGCCATACGGTTACCTTCGCGCTGCACACTGCGGGCATACTGGTTCTCTACCTTGTATTCTCCTTTCTCCAGTTGTTTTACTGCCATCACAATGCCCTGCAACAGATCTACGGGTTCAAAACCGGTTACTACAATGGGGATCCGGTATTTTTCAGCCACAGGATAATATTCTTCCATACCCATAATGGTACATACATGTCCTGCTGCCAGAAAAGCATCGATCCGGTTCTCTTTATCACTCAATATCGCTTCCATGGCCGGTGGTACCAGCACATGCGAAGCAAGGATGCTGTAATTCTGCACACCCTGGTTATCAGCATGCACCACACTCAAAGCATTGGCTGGTGCCGTGGTTTCAAAACCCACTGCAAAAAACACAACTTCCTTATCCGGATTTTTTTTCGCCAGTTCTACTGCTTCCAGCGGCGAATACAAAATGCGTACATCTGCGCCTGCTGCCTTCACTTCCAGCAAACTTTTTACACTACCCGGCACCCGCAACATATCGCCAAAAGAACAAAGGATCACATTCGGCTGCTGCGCCAGATAAATGGCTTCATCAATCACACTCACACTCGTCACACATACCGGACAACCCGGCCCATGCACCATCGTGATCTGTTCCGGCAGCATTTCCAGAATCCCGTTTTTCACCAGACTATGCGTTTGCCCCCCACAGATCTCCATCAGTGTCCAGGGACGCGTAGTGATATGATGTAATTCTTCCACGTATTCCTTCACCATTTGTGGGTCGCGGTATTCGGAGAGATACTTCATAATGATAGATTGATAGAATGATAGGATGATAGAATGTTTTGGTTTGTAGGCAGAGGAAAAGCAGTATTCTTAGTGGCGAAATGAGACAACTGAATAAATCCAACTGAAAGTACTGGATTGTAATATGTGTGAAAGTGGCTCATATTGGTAGAATATTTTGTTTGTTACTCAGGTAGAAAGTGTTTTCCTTGCTTTGGAAACGACTCTCAGGATTTCGGTTACTTCGGTTTGTAAAGTTTTTAATTCGGGTTTGGTATAGATCATTGACTCTTCTATTAATTCAAGCCAGAATAATGTTTCATCACATTCTTCAATTACGATACTGATCTTAGCAAAGAACTCCTGCTGAGACCTTGCCCTGCAGGCGGCGCGGTAATTAGCCGCAGTGGAAGATGCGCTTCTCACCATCTGCTTACCCATCAGCCGCGCTTCTTCTGTGTTCGGGAGCAATTGAAACAAACGAATGGCATGAATAGCCATTTGTTTTGTCCGTTTCTTAAAAACTTCAATGAACAACGATTTCTCCGTCATAAAAAACATTTCCACTAAACTAACAAACCCAACCCCTCCCCGTTAGTAGAAATATTTCTATCAATCCCCCCAATCAAATCATTCTATCATTCTATCATCCTATCAGTCTATCATTCTATCATTCATTCCCCCC
>CALRMK020000002.1:0-604785 GCA_943369185.1 Caulobacter sp. UNC279MFTsu5.1
ATTACTACCGTACCGGTTGGGGTAATCCTCAGATCGGTGGATTGTATTATGTGAGCTTTGGCTGGAATGTATTTTAATAAGTAGCCGTGAGCTGATAGCTACGAGCTTAGACCGATTTCAATAGTTTACATGATCCCTCGCCCAAAATGGCGGGGGATCGTTGTTTATATCATATATGACTGAATTGCTGAAATTTTGGAGAATTAATAGCTCAAAGCTCACAGCTTGCAGCTCACAGCCCATGACCCACAGCTCACAGCCCACTCAAAGCAAGCATTTTTGGTTTTGTACCTGATAATCTTATATTTTTGCTGCTCATTTTAAAACTGTTCAGATGCGTTCTATTGCTTTCAGAGAGGCTTTGCGTGAAGCCATGAGTGAAGAAATGAGAAGAGACGAAAAAGTCTTTTTAATGGGGGAAGAAGTTGCCGAATACAATGGTGCTTATAAAGTGAGCCAGGGTATGCTGGCCGAGTTTGGCAGTAAACGTGTGATTGATACACCCATCGCAGAACTGGGTTTTACTGCAGTAGCAGTAGGCGCGGCTCAGAATGGCCTTCGTCCGATAGTAGAATTCATGACCTGGAACTTTGCCGTACTGGCCATGGACCAGATCCTGAACACTGCTTCCAAAATGCTGGCGATGAGCGGCGGACAGATCGGTTGCCCCATCGTTTTCCGCGGACCCAACGGAAGTGCCGGTCAGCTGGGTGCACAGCACTCCACCGCTTTTGAAAGCTACTATGCCAATATCCCCGGTATCAAAGTGGTATCCCCCTCAAATGGCTATGATGCCAAGGGATTGCTGAAACAGGCCATCCGTTACGAAAAGGATCCCGTGATGTTTATGGAGAGCGAAGTAATGTATGGCGATAAAAGTGATGTGCCGGATGAGGAATATTATATCCCTCTCGGTAAAGCCGATGTAAAAAAGCAGGGCCGCGACGTAACCCTGGTTTCCTATAATAAAATGATGAAAGTGGCACTGGCTGCCGCCGCAGAGCTGGAGAAAGAAGGGATCAGTGCAGAGGTAATTGATCTGAGAACGATCCGTCCGCTTGACTGGCAGACCATTCTGGAGAGTGTAAAGAAAACCAATCGCCTGGTGATCGTGGAAGAGCAATGGCCCTTTGCTTCTGTTTCTTCAGAGATCACTTACCGGATCCAGAAAGAAGGATTTGACTACCTGGATGCACCTATCCGCCGGATCAACAGTGCCGATGCACCCATGCACTATGCACCCAACCTGGCTGCCCTGGCAATGCCGGATGTAACCCGCACTGTGAAACTGGTAAAAGAAGTGATGTACCTGAAAAAATAAGCCTGAACAAAATAGTAAAAACCCGGACCCAAAAGTTCCGGGTTTTTGTTTGCAGGTTAACTTAGCGATATGGGCAGAATAAAACCCTTGTTTTGGTGGATCCCGATGGCCTTGTTTCCCGTTCTGCTTTTTTCGCAGCGGGATAGTTCGGGCAAAGGATTTACCACTGATACTTTGTTGCCGGAAGTAGCCGTACAGGCTTTTCAATCTCATCTGCAGTGGAAAGCGGTACCGGCAGCCATTGCCATACTGGGAAGAGCTGATCTGGCCCGTTACGGCAATGCATCGCTGGTGCCAGTGATGAATACCGTGCCCGGTATCAGGGTAGAAGAAAGATCTCCCGCCAGTTATCGCTTATCTATCCGCGGCAGTCTCTTACGCTCGCCTTTTGGTGTCCGTAATGTGAAAGTGTACTGGAATGAGATCCCTCTTACGGATGGTGGAGGCAATACCTACCTGAACCTGGTAGACCTGAACCAGCTTAGCGGGGTAGAGATCATCAAAGGTCCGGCTGCGAGTGTGTACGGTGCCGGTACGGGTGGGGCAGTTCTGTTTCGCTCAGAAATGGGGTATACAGATCAACCCGGTCATCATTTTACCACTGGAATAACAGGAGGTTCCTATGGTTTTTTTCAGCAACAGGCAGCCTGGGAATACAGTAGCCGTCGTTTTACATCTTCCCTGCAACAAAGTCACCTGCAATCAGATGGTTACCGTCAGCAATCGGCTTCGCGGAGAGATATGATTAAGTGGCAGGGCAGCTGGCGGGACAATACACAGGAACTGAAATGGCTGCTATGGTACACAGATCTCTTTTATCAAACACCAGGCGGAATTTCGCTTGCGCAGATGCAACAGAATCCGAAGCTGGCCCGGCAGCCGGCTGGTGCTTTACCCGGTGCCGTACAGCAGCAGACTGCCATCTATAACAAAACCATACTGGGTGCCGTTCAGCAGGAAATCAAACTCAGCAAACAACTGGTATGGAAAAATTTTCTCAGCCTTAATCACACATCTTTCGCCAATCCTTTTATTACCAATTATGAAAAGAGAGGAGAAGCCAATGCAGGTGCAGGTACGCAATTGGTGTATTCCCTGCAGAAAAATACCAAGAAACTGCAATGGATCAATGGGGTAGAATGGTTGCACAATCATTCGCTCATCAATAATTTCGGAAACCGTGCCGGTAAAGCCGATACGGTCCAGTTCAGAGATGATATATACGCCATTCAATGGTTCGCTTTTTCGCAGGCGCAACTGAGTCTGGGAGAGAAATGGGTGATCACTGCCGGACTCAGCCTCAACAACCAATCCTATCGGTACAAACGAATTACAGACCCGAATACAGACTTTGTAACCAAAAACACCAGTGGCGTACTTACGCCGCGTTTAGCGCTGACATACCGGTTAACCAGAGATCTTTCTCTATACCTCCTGGCAGCCAAAGGATTCTCTCCACCTGCATTGGCCGAAGTAAGACCTTCTGATGGAAATTATTATGGTAATCTGGAAGCCGAATACGGCTGGAATATAGAAGCGGGCATCAAAGGAGAAACAGCCGACAGCCGTTTGCGATTTGATCTGGCTGCTTATTTTTTTACACTGCAGAACGCGATTGTGCGAAGAACCCATACTACCGGGGCTGAATATTTTGTCAATGCGGGCAGTACCCGACAGAACGGACTGGAAGCTTTGCTGAAATACAAACTGGTAAAAGCTGGCAGCAGATTCATCAGCAATTGGCAGATCTGGAGTAGTTATAGTTACCAGCCCTACCGCTTCATTGATTACCGCCAGGGAAGTACGGATTTCTCAGGTAATGCGCTGACAGGTGTGCCCCGTCAGATCTGGGTAAGCGGCATGGATCTTGAGATGCAAAAAGGGTGGTATCTGAATGCATCAATCAATGTTACCGGTGCTTTACCTCTTACCGATGCCAATGATGTGTATGCAGATGGCTACCAGCTGGCGCAGATAAAATTGGGGTACAGGATGAAGGGGGCGGCAAAACAATGGGACTTTTTTGTGGGGATGGATAACCTGCTGAACCAGCGCTATAGCCTTGGTAATGATATCAATGCCCTTGGTAGAAGGTACTATAACCCCGCACCAGGCAGAAATGCGTTTGCCGGAATCCGGTACCGGTTCTGACTGCAACAAAACCTTAACAGTCATTCCTGTAACAGTTCAGCCGGAATGAACACTTATCTTAGCAATAAATACGCAGTATGCCTACTATCCTGATCATTGATGATGAAAGAGCCATTAGAAATGTGCTGAAAGAGATCCTTGCCAATGAGGGCTTTGTGGTAGAGGAAGCTACGGATGGGGAAGAGGGCTGGAAAAAATTCTCAGCCGCTACCTATGATGTGGTCTTATGTGATATCAAGATGCCCAAACTGGATGGGATTGAGTTCTTACAGAAGGTAATGGAAGCACAATCCGAAACACCGGTGATCATGATCAGCGGGCATGGTAATATAGAAACAGCGGTGGATGCGGTAAAGAAAGGCGCATTTGATTATATCTCGAAACCACCGGATCTGAACCGTTTGCTGATCACGATCCGCAATGCACTCGATAAAACCACGCTGGTCAAAGAAACCAAAGTACTGAAACGGAAAGTATCGCGTGTGCAGGAAATCATCGGAGAAAGCGAAGGTATTCTCAAAGTAAAAGATACCATTGCCAAAGTAGCACCTACCGATGCACGGGTATTGGTTACTGGCGAGAACGGAAGTGGTAAAGAACTGGTGGCACGCTGGCTGCATGAAAAAAGCAACCGCTCAGGCGCATCCCTTGTGGAAGTGAACTGTGCCGCTATCCCCGGTGAACTGATAGAGAGCGAGTTGTTTGGCCATGAAAAAGGTTCCTTCACTTCTGCCATCAAACAACGCATCGGCAAATTTGAACAGGCCAATGGAGGCACCCTTTTTCTGGATGAGATCGGTGATATGAGTTTATCTGCACAGGCCAAAGTACTGCGTGCCCTGCAGGAAGGAAAGATCACCAGAGTAGGAGGTGATAAAGAAATTGCAGTAGATGTACGTGTGATTGCAGCTACGAATAAAGATCTGTTACAGGAAGTGAATGAGAAAAATTTCCGTCTCGATCTCTATCACCGCTTAGGTGTGATCCTGATCCATGTGCCTTCGCTGAACGACAGGCGAGAGGACATTCCCTTGCTGGTAGAAAAGTTCCTGTCAGATATTGCGGAAGAATACGGACAGGCCGTAAAATCCATCGATAAAAAAGCCATGGATGCCCTGCAGAAACATAACTGGACAGGTAATATCCGCGAGTTACGCAATGTGGTAGAGCGGCTGATCATCCTTTCCGGTAAAGAGATCTCGGCAGCGGATGTGGCAGCGTATGTTTTGCCGGGTTAGATGGGTAATTAGGTAATTAGGTGAAGGGGTAATTGGGTTTTAAACTATTTTAACAGCTTGTATCCTTTTCGTTAGTAAAAAGATATTTTTGTTCCTATTTAAATACAAACTATGGGTTTAATTCTATTCATTATCGGAGTCATTGGCTGGCATGTGGGTATGTATGGCATGTTTAAAAAAGCAGGCATTGAACCCTGGAAAGCACTGGTGCCCTTTTATAATACCTGGCTGATTGTGGAGAAAACAGCCATCCGTAAATACTGGTTCTGGTTACAGTTGATCCCTATTGCGGGTCAATTTATTACTATCTGGATCACCATCATTTTTGTGATGCACTTTAAAAAAGTTACGGTGATCGACCATACACTGACTGTGCTGTTCCCCTTCCTCTATTTTCCCTATCTCGGTTTTTCTGAGAAAGAAAAATGGCATGGTGCCGAAGTATTGAAACATTACCACAAACCCGCTTCGCGCGAGTGGATAGATGCCGGCGTATTTGCTGTGGTAGCAGCCACCATCATCCGCACTTTTGTGTTTGAAGCTTATGTGATTCCTACGGGCAGTATGGAGAAAACCCTGTTGATCAACGATTTCCTGTTTGTAAACAAAATGAGTTATGGCGCACGTATTCCGCAAACACCGTTATCATTTCCGTTTGTGCACAATATCATGCCTTTCTCCAAAACCATGCCTTCCTATATCAGAGAAGTACAGTTACCCTATAAGCGCCTGCCTGCTTTTACAGAAGTGAAAAGAAACGATGTGGTGGTATTTAATTTTCCTGCGGGAGATACCATTATTAACCTTCCCGATTATGGTAGTGCCAATCCCTACTACGATGTACTCCGCTTTCAATACCGTGGGGATCGGGAAGCGTTTGCTCAGTCCGGTCTGCCCTTGCTGGTGCATCCCATGGATAAGACGGACAATTATATCAAACGTTGTGTAGGTGTTGCGGGTGATATCATCCAGGTGAAAAACGGAACCCTGTTTGTCAACAACCAACCAGCTTTTCTGCCTCCCGCTTCACAAAGTGACTACCTGGTAGAAACCAACGGCACTAATTTTCCGGAAGAATTTCTGCGCGAAGAGCTCGGTATTGATATCGATAATCCCGGCGATCAGGTGCGCAGCATCGACAAGCCTGGTACGTTGATCTTTAACCTTACCCCCGAACAGGTGCAGAAGGTAAAAAAGCAATCGAATGTAAAAGCCATAGCACCTTTTTCTGATAACCAGATTGGTACTACTTTCCCGAATGATGAAGCTAATTTTCCATGGACCATTGATAATTACGGTCCGCTCACTATTCCCAAAAAAGGAGAGGTAGTTACATTAACTCCGCAGAATATTGCTCTCTACAAACGACTGATCGGCAACTACGAGCAGAATACTTTTGAGGAAGCCAATGGCAAATACATCATCAACGGAAAAGAGACGAATACGTACACCATTAAATATAATTATTACTGGATGATGGGTGATAACCGTCACCGCAGCCAGGATAGCCGTTTCTGGGGTTTTGTGCCCGAGACACATGTGGTGGGTAAAGCGTCCCTCATCTGGTTCAGCTGGGAAAAAGGCCCCCGCTGGAAGCGGTTGTTCAATGGTATAAAATAACTATCTTTAAACACGGAAGGGTCCTCATGGCGTATAGCTATGAGGGCTTTTTTGTCTAAATAAGTCAGTTATGAACTCCGAAAAATACAGTTTCGATTTTGAAGTATATGATTCCATCAACGATCTGTCTGCAGCCGATGCGGAACTACTCCGTGATGCACAGGCGGCCACTACCATGGCCTATGCACCCTATTCGCATTTTCAGGTAGGTGCCATGGCCCTGCTGGCCAACGGCAAGAAAGTAGCCGGCAGTAACCAGGAGAATGCCAGTTATCCCGTAGGACTTTGTGCAGAACGTGTCTTATTATCCGCAGCGTCTTCCTTATATCCCGGTATCCCCATCCATACCATCGCTATCAGTTACCAGGGAGAATCGGTAACCAGCAACCGTCCCATTTCGCCCTGTGGTATCTGCCGGCAAACATTGGTTGAGTACGAAACCCGGTTGAAACACCCCATCCGTTTGATCCTGGGCGGAAAAGAAGGTAAGATCTGGATCATACCACAGTCAGGTTTGTTATTACCGTTTGGGTTTACGGGAGAAGACCTTGGGTAATAGCAATTAAAAATTAAAAATTAAAAATTAAAAATTAAAAATTAAAAATTAGAAATTGCAGGAGATGTGGTTGTATTTTGGAGTATCACTTTCATAAGATTACTTTAAGCAATAGCTTGGTTTAGTGGCACTATTAATGGAATGCACGGACCCCCCCTATTATTAATTGTTAATTTCTAATTTTTAATTTTTAATTACCGAATCAGCACGGCTGTCCCTTTCAACGCTACGCGTTTTCTACTATCGCGTTCTGTATAATCGAGTGTCCATACATACGTGCCGCTGGGTTGCGGTTGACTTTTTACGCGGCCGTCCCATTTGCGGGTCCAGTCTTTGGTTTCAAAGATGATTTGTCCGAAGCGGTTATAGATCCTGAAAACAAGGTCATCTGCTTTGAAAGCATTCAACGGGTAGAGATAATCATTTAATCCATCGCCATTAGGGGTAAAGGCAGAAGGAACAGCGATATAACAACTGGCCAGCACAGTAATGATCTTGTAAGCCGTATCGGAACAATTGTATTGGTTGGTGGCGATCAGTTTGGTAGTATAGTTGGTACGGCGCCCGGTTAATGGATAAGATTGTGCTCCGGGTATTTGCTGGTTACTGGTAACACCATTCCCAAAGATCCAGTTCCAGCGGATCGTATTGGCCGAACTCAGGTCTGTGAAATGCAGGGTATCTGTTGGACAAAGGGTATCTGCCACAGCAAAAGCCGCTTTAACCGTATGATCTTCAAATATAAAATTACCTCTTGCAGTATCTGAACAAAAACCATTACTTACGAATAACTGCAAACTGTGCGGACCAAATGCTTTGGAAATGTAAACAGGATTCTGGATCGTGCTAAAGGGTACACTATCCAAATGCCATTGCCATAATGTGGTGCCACCATAGCCATTGTGCGAAAGGGTAAGTGTATCCGATTTGCAACCGGTACTTACGGTTCCGGTAAAATCGGCTGTGGTGATATTTTTAGTGGTAAAGGAGAGGGCAGAACCTGCCGGTGTGGTTAGTCCGCATTCATCTATCAATGGATTACCATCCGTTCCGTTTTTTAAACGGATGGTGAATGTTCCATTGACCCGGATGGGTGTTGTTAAGATGATCCGTATAAAAGTACTTACCCCATTGCTACAGATGCCGGAAGCACTTTTTACTGTAACGGGTGCTGGTCCTGTAATACTGAAATCGCTGCCATCTGCGGCAATCGAACTGCAGGCCATGGGTTTACTGAATACCAGTTGCAGGGTGTCTTTGATGCAGACCACAGGACTGATGCTATCCATCGGCGTTGGCACAAAAGCAACGAAACGAAGCCTGGCATTCTCGCCCGCCAGTAAAGCGTTGTCACAATTATCGGTTAAGGTATTGCCATCGGAACCTATTTTGGATGTGAGGGTATACGTGCCGGGTGATAAGGGATTGTCGAGGGTAACAAGGATGGAGTCTGAATCAAATCCACGTGTACAACCCACACCGGAAGCTGCTATGATATTTCTGGAAACAGCCCCGCTGATGATAAAATCCGATCCATTGGCGGCAATAGAACTACAGTTTACCCGGCTCGTAAGTTTGATCATTACCTGTGTACCATCACAGATCGCATAGGCGTTAGCTATTTTGGGCACAATGGGGTTTACGATGCTGGCGGTTCCGCCACCGGGTTGTCCGTTAGAGAAGGCAAGCGTATAACCCACTTCACTGGTTTGGCCCGGACTGAGAAAATGGCTAACGAGAAGCAGGTATTCATGTCCGGCAATAATATCCGGCATTTTGGCAAAAGCAGACAGGTTTTGTGCCGGATCGGAAGCGCAGGAGAAAACCGAAGTACCTGCTGCAGAAGCGCCGGTGGGGCCGTAGGTTCCCACCCAGTTGGCGGTTACAATCAGATTGGGGTCTGTAAAAACATCATTGGGATCTTTACCGGTAATATCAAACAGCTGCCAGTCATAATCTTCCGGTATGGTATTTAAAGGTGTGATCACAAAACCCAATGTACCGGATTGATAACAGGTGAATTTATACCAATAAGGATTGGCGGTAGAGAAACTACCATTGGTACATCCCTTGGCAGGTACATTGCCACTGGCGCAGATCGGTACCGTTCGCTGCGTAAAGGTGGTGGCCCCGCATACGGGAAATGCGGTGGCCGGATTTTGTCCCAATGCCGTACAAGCCTGCGACCAGGTTTTTGTATGAAACAGTAACAGTGATAGTAGAACGAATATAATCTTACCAATACCTCGCATGACTGTAAAAATATTGCATTCGGCCATGGGTTAGGGTAGGTTTTGACAAGGAAATGTTAATTCAGGGGGAACAGATGAACAGAAGAACAGAAGAGCAAGGAACAGATGATCGGAGGAAAAGCAAATTCTTCTAACGGATTTCCTCCGATCATCTGTTCATCTGTTCAAAACAAGGTCTGTACGCCATGAGCGATCTTAAACTCATGTCCCAGCAACCATTTTTTGCGCCACATGCCACCTCCGTAGCCGGTAAGGGAACGGTCGCTGCCGATTACGCGGTGACAGGGTACAATGATGGCTATTTTATTTTTCCCATTGGTGCTGGCTGCTGCGCGGATCACTTTGGGGTCGCCGAGACGTTTGGCCAGATCCATATAACTGATGGTTTTGCCATAGGGTATCGCGAGCAATTCGCTCCATACCCTTGTCTGAAATTCAGTTCCTTCCTGGTGAATGGGGATATCGAAATTACGGCGGGTGCCATGAAAATATTCGATGAGCTGTTCGGTACACTGGTGCATTATTTCGGTAATGCCCGGCTCGCCATAAGCCAGCTGATCGGAATTGTCTACAAAACTAAGCTCGCCGATATACTGCTCGGTACCACCGATGCGCAGTAAGCCAACAGGACTTTCATAGTATGTGTAGTGCAGTTCGCTCATAGGCAGGTTGGTTAGCCGATACGTTGTCCGTTTTGTACGTGTTTGTCCGGCTGCAATAAAATTACCTGATTATTTTCATCATACACCCCCAATACCAAACATTCACTGAAAAAGTTGGCAATCTGTTTGGGCGGGAAGTTTACTACCGCCACCACTTGCCTGTTCAGCAGTTCTTCCGGGGTATAATGGTGGGTGATCTGTGCGGAAGATTGTTTGATACCGAGGGGGCCAAAATCAATGGTTAACTGATAAGCAGGTTTTTTTGCCTTCGGAAAATCAGTAACTTTCAGTATGGTTCCGCTGCGGATCTCTACTTTTTCAAAATCATCCCAGTTGATCATATGGCAATTTGAAAATTTGAAAATGTGCTAATTTGAAAATGAAGGGCATGCAGGCTGAATACATTTTCAAATTTTCAAATTAACACATTTTCAAATTACTCCTTTAAATCTAAAAATCAAATACACATGAAACGTACAGCAACCGCTATTTGGAATGGGTCAGGTAAAGAAGGCAATGGTACCCTCTCCACCCAGAGTACTGTTCTGAACAATACCCAATACTCATTCAATTCCCGTTTTGCAGAAGGTGTGGGAACCAATCCGGAAGAGTTGATGGCCGCTGCCCATGCCGGCTGTTTTACCATGAAGCTTTCTTTTGTACTGGGAGCCGCAGGCTTTACACCCGACACACTGGAAACCAGTTGTGCTATTTCGCTGGAAGATGGTGTGATCACCAGATCAGACCTGTCTGTAAAAGCCAAAGTGCCCGGTATTACGGCAGAGAAATTTCAGGAATGTGCCGCTGATGCCAAAGCCAATTGTCCGGTGAGCAAAGCATACAATATGGAGATTGGTCTGGAAGCCAGTTTAGTATAGTTTGACATACCTGCAACACCATTTCTATCCCGCTGGCTGGTTAGAAATGGTGCTGCTAAAAAACTTTTTTATGCAAATCCGTAAAGCGCAGCTGGAAGATGTTGATGTTTTGGCCGGATTATTTGACCAGTACAGGATCTTTTACCAACAGTCTTCCGATAAGCAGGCTGCCAAACAATTTCTATCCGAAAGGATACAGCAGAATGAATCAGTCATCTTCCTCGCTTTTCTGGACGGGAAGATGGTAGGCTTTACCCAACTCTATCCCGTTTTTTCTTCTGTTAGTATGCAGCGTGCCTGGGTGCTAAACGATCTATACGTAATTCCGGAAATCCGCGGATCGGGTGCCGCAGATGCTTTACTGAAAGCCGCACAGGATCTGGGAGCAGATACCTTGAGCGTTTGGCTGGTACTGCAAACGGCCCATCACAACCATCGGGCACAAAGGGTATATGAGCGTAATAAATGGGAGAAAGACGAAGCGTTTTTTACCTACTATTATCATTACTGATCAAACAAGGCTGCCAGCTGCAGTAATTCCTGCTGTTTGTATGCATGAGACGGCCTGTCGAAACATTTGGCCACTTCTTCCAGTAATACCTGTATGATCCGCATATGCGATTGCGGTTTGAAATAGGAAGGAGAGGGAGGTACTGATAAGCGTTGGAAATAATTTTCAACATCTTTATGCGAAAATGCCTGTCCGGTAGTAGCATCTACATAAAAGTGGATCTTATCCTGCGGATGGCCCACATGTGTGGCCGCATCATAATCTGAATGATAAAAGGCAATGATACATTGCTTGGGAATATTGATGATCCTCGCATTGATATCCAGCAGATCGCACATTACCTGGTAAAGAATACCGTTGGCCAGTGCATTTCCTTTTTTACTTTCCAGTACTTTATGGATAAAGAATTCATCGGGGTGTTCATAATTCACTTCCACCCCTTTTAAATTATAATAATTGTAGATAATGCTGGAGAGTACATTGGCCTGTTCGAGCGGCGTTAAAAAACTGTTCAGCTCCAGCCAAACGTTACGACGGATCTTTTCTACATCCTGTAATACCGGTGTGGTATGCAGATCGGGGTATTGAAATTTTGCTACCAGCAGGGCACCAAACAAAAGATCGTGATAAGCGCTGTCGCGCCATTCTATCATGTCGTGCTCCAGATCGGTAAAATGCAGGTGGTGAATGATCATTTCGATCCGCTCCTGAACGTCTTCACTGAGCGTGGTTTCCCAGAGATGCTCCAGGTTGGGAATGATATTCTTACCGTATGCCACAATTTTCTCCGAAACGGTAGAATACACTTCCTCATCCGGATCATCTATTAATGTAAACAGCGCGTTGATCTCTCTGGTTTCCTGCATAGATGTTACTACATGGGGGTAATCAGCGTAGTATTCGGTTGATTCCCATGTGCTTTCAGCATCAAACTAAATTATTTTTTTCGGATATGTGTGCAGGAAGTTATCCCACAGGTGTGGAAATATGGCAAAGCTTTAACATAATAAACAGTTGTTTGCTTCGTTGTGGGGTACTCATCCGTAAAAAAATCAGGGTTTAACAGCCCCGATAGTTCATTAATAGGTACCTTTGCACATTATCAGTAAAGTTATCTATGTCACAGTTTGCCATCCCCAAATTCCCCAGCACCGAGTCCACACAATCTTTACACACAGACCTTAAAAAAAGAGTACAGGCTTATTTTGATGAACGTGGTATTGATTCTACCGGAAATCCGAAGTTATTTACCAAAGCCATCATTATGGTGATTGGTTTTGTACTGGTTTATATTCATTTACTCTTATGGACACCTGTCTGGTATATTGCCGTGGCAGAATGTATTGTTTTAGGTGGTTTTGTAGCCGCTATCGGTTTTAATGTAATGCACGATGGCAGCCACGGCAGTTTCAGCAATAACAAAGTGATGAACCGCATTGCGGCCTCTTCTATCAGTCTGCTGGGTGCCAACCATTTTATGTGGAACATGAAACATAACATGATCCACCATAGTTTTACCAATATCGATGGAGTGGATGATGATATCGAGATCGGTATCCTCATGCGCATGGCACCTACCCAGAAGCGTTACAAAATGCATCGTTTCCAGCATTTCTATTTCTGGTTCCTCTATATGTTGTTATATGTGTTCTGGATTTTCTTCACCGATTACAAGAAATATTTTTCGAAAAAGATCGGTAATGTGCCACTGAAAAAAATGAGCTTAGCTGATCATTTTGAATTCTGGAGTGTGAAAGTATATCATGCGGCTGTATTCATTGTAATTCCGGTAATTGCCGTGGGTTGGATAAGCTGGATCATTGGTTTTTTAACCATGAGCCTGTTCGCCGGTTTTGTTCTCAGTATTGTGTTCCAGCTGGCCCATACGGTAGAACACACTGCTTTTCCTGTTGCTGATGTGGATTCACATAAAATGCCGGATGAGTTTGCCGCACACCAGATCAAAACAACCGCCAATTTTGCTACCAAGAACAAACTGGTGAGCTGGTTGGTAGGTGGACTGAACTTCCAGATCGAGCACCATCTCTTTCCCAAGATCTCTCACGTGCATTATCCTGCAATCAGCGAGATCGTAAGAAATGTGTGCCGTGAATACCAGTTGCAGTATATCGAGTATCCTACCATGCGCAGAGCAGTGGTGGCGCACGTTCGGTTTCTGCGGCAGATGGGGAAATACGACTAAATCACTACAGGTTTTATAAGTAAAAAGTCAAAATTAAAAAGTCAAAAGATAGATCTCTTTTGACTTTTTAATTTTGACTTTTGCATTTCTAAGGTTATTTCTTCTTCGCAGCCTTTTTAGGTGCGGCTTTTTTGGCGGCTTTTTTTACCGTTTTAGTAGCAGCTTTGGTAGCCGTTTTCTTAGCGGTGCTTTTCTTGGCAAAGGCATTGGGTACCTGGGCCTCGATCATTTTCTTGATGTCTTCCAGTTCCACATCGGCCAGTTCTTCTGCTGTGTATTTGCCGGCATCAGCCTTGCGGCCCATTTTCAGCATTTTTTTATTGAAGCGGATAAATGGACCCCAACGGCCATTTTCAATGGAGATCTTTTCAGCAGGCCATTGTTTGATGAAACGGTTGGCTTCCTTATCAATTTTCTTTCCGATCAGTTCATCTATATCGCTTTGCGAGAGTGCATCAAAGTTGTATGCCCTGGGGATATTGATGTACATATCGTTCCACTTGATAAATGGTCCGAAGCGCCCCTTACCTTTGGTTACCGGCAATTCATTATAGAAAGCGATCGGCGCATCGGCCAGTTGTTTTTCGTTGATCAGTTGGATGGCCCTGTCGAGCTCAATGGTATGCAGGTCTTCGCCCTTGGGGATAGAGATGAATTGTTCGCCCAGTTTGATATAGGGACCAAAACGGCCTACGTTCACAGACAGTTCCAGCCCTTCATATTCACCGAGTGTGCGTGGCAGGGAGAAGAGCTGCATGGCTTCTTCCATGGAAATGGTCTCAATGCTCTGGTCCTGACGCAGTTTGGCAAAACGGGGTTTCTCTTCTTCATTGGCCGTATCGCCGATCTGCACCATGGGGCCATAGCGGCCCATACGGGCGATCACTTTTTTGCCGGTGGCCTCATCCATACCCAGTTCCCTTTCGCCCTTGGCACGCTCTGCATTCTCCAGTGTGTGCTCAATGGTTTCGTGGAAGGGCTTGTAAAAACCATCGATCATATTACTCCAGGCAATTTTGCCCTCGGCAATCAGGTCAAACTCCTGTTCAATCTTGGCGGTAAAGCCAAAATCCATCACTTTGGTAAAATATTGTTTCAGGAAGTCGGTTACAACGGCACCCAGATCGGTAGGGAATAATTTATTCTTCTCCGCGCCGGTGTTTTCCTGTAAGATCTCTTTCTCTACGGCGTCTTTTTTGGTTAATGTGAGCAGCCTGATCTCTCTTTTTACCCCTTCCTTATCCCGCTTCTCCACGTAATTCCGCTTCATAATGGTAGAAATCGTAGGAGCGTAGGTCGAAGGTCGTCCGATACCCAGTTCCTCCAGTTTCTTTACCAGCGAAGCTTCTGTATATCGGGCAGCCGGGCGGGTAAATTTTTCAGTGGCCGTCATACGGGTAAAATCGAGTACCTGTCCTGCGGCCAGCGGTGGCAGCATTCCTTCGGTGCTTTCTTCATCTTCTTCGTCTTTTCCTTCGAGGTATACTTTCAGGAAACCGTCGAATTTCATCACTTCGCCGTTGGCAGAAAGTGTTTCGTTATTGCTGCTTACATTGATGCGAGCCGTGGTTTTCTCAAATTCCGCATCACTCATCTGCGAAGCAATGGTTCGCTTCCATATCAGTTCGTATAATCTCCGGGTGTCTTCATCTTCCACCGAAGTATTACTCATATAAGTAGGGCGGATGGCTTCGTGGGCTTCCTGCGCATTTTCGTTTTTGTTCTTGAATTTGCGTGGCTGGTGGTATTCGCTGCCATAGGCTTTGGTAACCTGGTTTCGGATATCATCCAGTGCGGTATCGCTCAGGTTGATACTGTCTGTACGCATGTAGGTGATCTTACCGCTTTCGTACAGTTTCTGCGCCAGCAACATGGTTTTACTAACACTGTAGCCCATTTTACGGGAGGCTTCCTGTTGCAGGGTAGAAGTGGTAAAAGGTGCAGCAGGTGTACGTTTGGCCGGTTTTACCTGTATGTCGGTAACGGTATAACGGGCTCCCTTGCAGGTTTCGAGAAAGGCTTTCGCATCTGTCTCGGTCTGCATTTTATTGGGTCCCTCTGCTTTGAAAGTGACGGTTTTGCCGTTGATATCAGGTGAAGTAAAATAGGCTTCTACCTTATAACTGCTCTCGGGAATAAACTGATTGATCTCTCTTTCGCGTTCAACGATCAGTCTAACGGCCACACTCTGCACACGGCCGGCACTGAGGCTGCGCTGCATGCCGATCTTACGCCAGAGTACCGGACTCAGTTCAAAACCCACCAGCCTGTCTAATACACGCCTTGCCTGCTGGGCATTTACAAGGTTCATATTGATCCGGCGGGGATTATCTACCGCTTTGCGGATGGCCGGTGCCGTGATCTCGTGAAAAACGATCCGCTTGGTTACTTTTGGGTCCAGACCCAATACTTCGGCCAGGTGCCAGCTGATGCTTTCTCCTTCCCGGTCCTCATCCGATGCTAGCCATACTTCGTCTGCTTTTTTGGCCAGTTGACGCAATTCTTTCACCACACGTTCTTTATCGTCGGGTACTTTGTACCTGGGCTGGTAATGATTGTTTACATCAATGCCCATGTCATCTTTTTCCAGGTCACGGATATGGCCATAACAGCTTTTCACCTCAAAATCTTTTCCGAGGATCTTCTCTATGGTTTTGGCTTTTGCCGGTGACTCAACGATCAGTAAGTTCTTTGCCATACAGCCTTTTCATCCGCCTCTGACGGTTCTTTTATATGGTTTCGCGAAAATGCCCAACCTCCTAAAAAAGTCTCCCCGGGTGGGGAGAAAATTAGGTGTCTTACCCTGCAATATTAGTTGAAACCGGCAAAACACAAAAAATATCAGGAAACCGGGCTGCTGAAAAAATGCACGATCCGGTTACAGATCCGGTTGTCTTTGTACACTTTACTATGCCCTAAATGCTCGGTTATTTCAAACTGTACATGCGGCAGATCCTTTGTCAGCAGTGGTTTTACGTCTTCAAAAGGGCAAATCGTATCCTGCCGGTCGTGCACCCATAAAACCGGGGCATGCAAGGCTTTTACAGCCCGGCTCACGGAATAATAACTGACAGGATGTTCGGTCAGTTCGCCGATCAAACCGGTAAAAGCCTGTTTTACTTTCTCGTCTACAGGTATCAGGGTAAAGAAATTTTCGATGGCACGATTGGTTTCTGTAGCCGGTGCCACGAGTACCAGTTTACGTTTTTCATTGCCTGGTAAAGCCTCAAAAGCAAGAGAAGCGGCCAATCCTCCCAAAGAATGTCCCATGATGCCGTACAGGGGGCCAAACAGTTTTTCGATCTGCAAGAGGGCATACTTATATATATAGGCATTGATCAGTTTGCCCTCACTGGTTCCATGGGCAGGTGCATCAAAAGCCAACACTTCAAATCCTTCTTTTTTCAGGGGCTGGATGTATTTCTCGAATTTGTAACTATAACTGCTGAATCCGTGAACGATCAGGATCTTTTTCCCGTTGGGATGTTCCGGCTGCCAGCGAAAACCCCGGATGGTCAGGCCATCCATCTCGAAGCTCAGTTTCTCTGCCTTATGAAATATGGGTGGCGATTTTTTGGGGAGTTTAACAGGGAAGGGAGTACAGAAGATCTGATAGGCTGTTTCTGCGGCTTTACGTGGCGAAACCAGGCCAATCAGTTTTAGTTTGTTTTTATAATACCCTATGAGAAGCCTTTGTGCTAATTTCATCTTCATAAGATCAAAGATATGCAGGTTAGTATCATAGGTGCGGGTAATGTTGCCACGGTATTGGGGAGGGAGTTGTGTAGGGTAAATAAGGTTGATAAAGTATATAAAGTTGATAAAGTATATCAAGTAGCACAGGTATATGCAAGAGATGCAGTGAGTGCCAACAAACTGGCAGCGGATCTGGGGGCGGAAGCTATCTCTGATCTGAACAGATTGGATGGCGGTTCAGATCTCTACCTGATAGCTGTTTCGGATGCAGCCATACCGGAAGTAGCCGCCCGCCTGCAACTGAAAGAACAACTGGTCATTCATACGGCCGGATCGGTTCCGAAAGCGGTATTGCAAAATGCCAGTACCCGGTATGGGGTACTCTGGCCCATGAAAATGATCAGGAAAGATATGCCTGCGCTGGGGCCGGTAACCATGGTAGTGGATGGGAGTTCGGAAGAAGTGATCCGGCAGGTAGAAGAACTGGCTTCTGTTTTCACTGAAAATATTGTGAGGGCAGATGACGCAATGCGCTTGAAAATGCACCTGGTTGCGGCTTTCACTGCTAATTTCAGCAATCACCTGTATCACCTGGCGGCAGATTTCTGTGCCGCAGAAAAGATAGATTTCGGTTTATTCTACCCGATTATAGAAGCTACTGTGCAGAACCTCTTGCGGCAACATCCGGCTGCGTCACAGGCCGGACCGGCTTTCCGTGGCGACAAAGAAACGGAGGAAAAACACCTGGGTTTGCTGGAACATTACCCGCAGGCAAAACAACTGTACCGGGTATTGAGCAACAGTATCCGCCAGAGCTTCGGGGGGTAATACAAAAAGAAGTGCCGGTAGAAACCGGCACCGTTTATTCAACCTGCTTATAAGAAAACTATTTTGTGTAAACCCGCGAATTGTTCCGGTAATTGGTGTTACTGTACCAGTCTTTAAACTGGGTACCACCGGAGGCAGCCCATTCAAAAAAGTGCAGATAGGCATTATTGATGGCTGTTCCCTCGGTAGGGTAAAGAAAAGATTCTGTAAAATTCAAAGCCCAGGGATAATTATCCTTATTCACATAATAAATGCCTTTTGCTACGTTCGTGGCATCATTACCTTGTCCCAGTAAACTGAGATCTGCCAGTTTCGTTGGTTTAAATCCAGGCAGGTGCACTTCAGCCCCTCTGTTCATATTACTGATCAGAAAAGGATTCAGATTACCTAATACGAGACTGTTACTGATATTGCCGTTGGTACTTACGCCACTGTTAAAAACGATATTCATGCGGATGGGGCTGGCTTTAACATTGGCCTGATCCATAAAAGTGTTCATAGAAAAATTGCCACTGGCATCCAGCAGTAAATTCTGGGCATCGTCAAAAGGTACAATTACGGCATTGTCCTGTTGCGCCTCTGTTCCGTTACTATTGAGTTTAATATAGTTCTGGGTATGTTTGTATCCGTTTACACTTTTTATCTGGCTATTGGCAATACCTAAATCGATGCCAAAACCATTCTTATAC
The DNA here is from genome assembly GCA_943369185.1 of Caulobacter sp. UNC279MFTsu5.1. Taxonomy (GTDB): domain Bacteria; phylum Bacteroidota; class Bacteroidia; order Chitinophagales; family Chitinophagaceae; genus Sediminibacterium. Next base: position 18,606 of record CALRMK020000002.1, read on the forward strand.
GTTGCGCCGGATGCTACCGGTAAAAATTCAGCCGTCATTTCGATAGCCTGGTTCATGCTGTTCGAAATAATGGAATAGTTATATTTCACTACCAGGTCATTCAGATCGTAATCACCTTTATAGGGCCAGAGATCTTCAAAAGCCAGTGTGCCAAATACATCCTGTGCAGGATAATAATTGATATATGCTTTTGCCGCATCAGCCGGGAAAGCATCAAAAGTATCGGGTGTTCCATCGCCATCACTGTCTTTGGGAACAGCGGCCTGTTTTACATTCAGGGTCGATATGGCTTCTATCGGGTTAGCAGTAGCGTACAAAATCAGGTCATTAAAATCCTGGTCGCAACCAGAGGATTGTCTGTTGATATCTTCGAAACCAATCAGGTAAGTATCCTTGTACTGCAATAAAACATTGTGTTTTTTCAGCTTGGCATCTGTTTCCGGGTTAAGTTTCTCGTTGCTGAAAAAAGCGGGTGCATAAGCAGTATTGATACTGCCGTTCCAACCATTGGCAAAAAGAACCAGTCCGATAGTAGTACCGGGTTCAAATACGCCCAGTTTGATTTTGTCTCCGGAAATCATACTTCCGCCACTACCTGCCAGACTGCAGTTAGGGATTACATAAAAGATAGAATCGATATCGTTCACGGTTGCGGGTTCATTACCCGTTTTGTATTTGTAATAACCGAATGTGTTTCTGTATCCGGCACCTTCGTGCACAAAAGTGATCCATACTTCCGCTTTTTTTACTATGACAATATTGGAATTGGTTCCGGAGGAAATGTATTCCGGATGTACGGCAGGCACCTGCTTCTGTTCAGGTAAAGAGGCATTGATACTTGCCAGCATTTCCTGAGAAATAATATCCCTGGTTTTCTCCATATAATTGGGAAGCCCCTGGTTATCGTAGCTGCCCATTTCTATCAATTTTGTATTTGTTTTTATGCCATTGATATCGTTGGTTCTATAACGCATCATGGCATTCTGGTTATCGATGGTTTTTTGTATCAAGGCCATTTCTGCATTGGTAGCAGGCACGGTACCGGTAATATTGGAAGACATTCCATTCGGCCCGCCGATGGTGCAGGTAAGCTGGTTCCCAGTAACCGGCACTTTGGCGTAGCGGAGTAGGCCTATATAAGCAGGGTCTACCACCAGTGTGTCAAAATAAGCGGGTATGGTAACTGTTGCAGTAAAGAGGCCCGCTGCGTTGGTAAAACCTCTCAAAACCAGTTTGCCCAGTTGCCCTTCTGATAAGGAATACAGGTTAACGGGTACAAAGGGCAGGGGTTGGTTATTGTTGGTAAGCGCAGTTACGTTTACAGAAACGGTTTTATCTGTATGGTAAGTAAATCCTTCCGGCGCTATTTTGGTGTTGGCAGCCACGGGTTCAGCGGGTGCCACAACGGGTGTGGAATCCAGTTTTTTCTGACAGGAAATCGCCAGTAATAAAGCGGCAGACATAACCAGGTTCGCAAAAGTTGACTTTGTCATAATTAGCAGATTGTATTAGGAGTTGTAAAATTCAGTCAATTACATGCCCGGGGCTGTCCGTATTCTGCCAATCGATGGCTTTATTCTGCTAATGGAACATTTAGGGGGGTAAAAGGACCCCCCAGGACTGTAAAAACCTTCTAAGGGGGGCTATCGCCGGGAAGTCCATTTTGACACCTGGCAGAAAACCCGGTGTTTTGCAGGCAGGAACCAAACTTTTCCGTAACTCGGATGGTTAAATAAGGATTCTAAGATACTTTTGCCACCCAAACGGATGTATGTATACGATAAAGATCAAATTTGAAGAAAAAGGGCTCGAACCCGTTACCCTGACCAATATTGAGCCCGACCAGAGCCTGCTGGAAGTGTGTTTAGACAATGATATAGAACTGCACCATAACTGCGGAGCCGTTTGTGCCTGCAGTACCTGTCATATTTATGTTGACAACGGCATGGATTACCTGGAAGAGCTGGGAGATAGGGAAGAGGATTTTATAGACCGTGCGGTTAACCCACGGATCAATTCAAGGTTGGGTTGCCAGTGTGTGTTACAGGCCGGTAGCGGTGAAGTGGAGATTACCCTGCCCGACCAGACCCAATTCTTAGGCGAATAAGTGAATTGCAAACCCAAACATCCAACACAAATCCCCAACCAGACATGAGTCATTTTGAACCCCCGATACACTGGAACGACCACGAAGACATTGCGATGAAATTATACGAGCGATTCGGCGATGAGTTTAACGAAGGCAGAATTTACCGGGTCCGTTTTACAGACCTGCTGGAATGGATCTTGCAGATCCCTAACTTCGATGGCACACGTGAACAAAGTACCGAAGGACACCTGGAAATGATCCAGAGCAGTTGGGTGTACGAATGGCGGGATAACCAGAAGTAATAGTGTAGTAGTTTATTGGTTTACTGGTTTATTTGTTTTTAGTGCTTACACTATTACTTATAAATCAGGTAACTAGTAAACCAGTAAACGAATAAACCAATAAACCAATAAACCTATCACCCCATTGCTGCACAGGTTCAAACATATCACCACTTTTGTTTTTGATGTTGACGGCGTATTAACCGATGGTAATCTGTTGGTTTTACCTGGTGGCGTTATGGCCCGCAGCATGAATATCAAGGATGGCTATGCCTTACAGCTGGCTGTAAAAAAAGGGTATCGTGTACTGGTGATCTCTGGTGGTAATTCTCCGGAAGTAAAAGAGAGACTGGAAAAACTGGGTGTTACCAATGTATGGATGCAGGTAACTGATAAACCAGCCGTATTAAAAGAATATATGCAGCAACAGCAACTGGCTGCAGAATCCGTTTTGTTTATGGGCGATGATATACCTGATCTGCAGGTGATACAGCTGGCCGGACTACCTTGCTGCCCTGCAGATGCGGTGCAGGAGATCAAGGAAAAATCGGTTTATATTTCCCATCTTACCGGTGGAACGGGTTGTGTGCGGGATGTGATAGAAAAAGTACTGAAACTGCGCGGCGATTGGGGAGAAGACTGCAGTGTAAGGGCACAATAACCACATCGCGGTTACGCGGTAATCGTATATCGTTAAATGCAGATTTTGAAAATACTCACTGCTTTCTTCCGGCTGGTTCGCTGGCCTAATCTGGTCTTTATTGCACTTACCCAGGTGCTGTTCGAGTATTGCATTTACCGGGGCATATATGCACCTGTTGCAGAACCGGCGGGCGAAACCCGACAGTTCGTTTTTCTGGTATTGGCTTCTGTACTGATTGCTGCTGCGGGATATATCATCAATGATTATTTTGATCTGAATATCGACCAGGTAAACAAACCGGATAAAGTGGTCGTGAACGTGATCATCAGTCGCCGCTGGGTTATTTTCTGGCATATGTTTCTGAGTTTACTTGGATTGTTCTTCACCGTATCTGCGTTACCTATTGCCGATTACTGGCACCTGGTACTTGCCAATTTTGCAAGTATTATTCTATTGTGGTTCTATTCAACCAACCTGAAAAAACAATTACTGATCGGTAATGTGCTGATCTCGGTATTAACCGCATGGGTGATACTGGTGATCTTTTTTGCGAAATATCCCCTCAGTATCCACTCTTTGTTACTGGCAGACCATAACGAAATCCGGTTCTTCCGTTTTGCAATACTATATGCGTCTTTTGCCTTTATTATTTCACTGATCCGCGAAGTAGTAAAAGACATGGAAGATGTGGAGGGCGACCGAAAATACGGTTGCCGTACCATGCCCATTCTCTGGGGAATGAATGCGAGTAAAGTATTTGTGGCTGTATGGGTAATTGTACTGGTAGCTGTGCTCAGCGTTTTGCAGATATATGTGATCCCCTTTGGCTGGTGGCATAGTGCGCTGTATTGTCTGTTGCTGATCATCCTTCCCCTGCTCTGGGTGCTGCGGAGATTATTCAAAGCAAAAACACCGGAAGATTTTCACCAACTCAGTACCATCGTAAAACTGGTGATGTTCACCGGTATTCTTTCTATGTTCTTTTTCAGGATTTACATCTCCCAATAAATCAGTCATTCTATATGCAGCATATCATCCTTGCCTCCCAATCGCCCAGGCGTAAAATGTTACTGGAATGGGCCGAGGTTCCTTTTGAAGTGATCGTTCAGATCACAGATGAATCTTATCCGGACGGGATCAGTCTGGAAGATACCGCCATCCATATTGCCCGTAACAAAGCGCTGGCGGTGAAAGACCATGTGAAAGAGGCTTTTCATGGCGAATACCAGGGAAAAACCATTCTGGCGGCTGATACGATTGTGGTGCTGGATAACCGGGTGATCGGTAAACCCACCGACAGGGAAGATGCGATCGCAATACTGCGGGCCTTATCCGGACAACAACACCAGGTGATCACCGGAGTGGTGCTGCTGCACAAAGAAGGCGAAATTGCCTTTGCCGATTGTACGGAAGTAAGCTTTCATCCGCTGACAGAAGAGGAGATCATTTTTTATGTAGACAAATATGCGCCTTACGATAAGGCCGGCGCTTACGCCATTCAGGAATGGATCGGCGTGGTAGGGATTGCTTCTATCAAAGGAGATTTTTATAATGTGATGGGACTGCCGGTAAGCCGCGTGGTACAGGCATTACATACAATAAATTCCTGAACGAAAATCAGGTATTTATACCGTAGGTTTCCTTTGTAATTTTTCATTTGGCCGCAACAAAAGCGGTAGTATATGAATGAAAGATTACTACAGTTCATCTGGCAGTTCCAGTATTTTCAGAAACAGGCATTGGTGACCAGTGCCGGCGAAAAATTACAGATAGACAAACCCGGTGTCTGGAACCACCACCAGGGTCCTGATTTTTCAGAAGCAGCTATCCGTATAGAAAATACCCGATGGATCGGGAATATCGAGATCCATATTGCTTCTTCAGACTGGTTCAAACACCGGCATGGTGCCGACAGTGCTTACCGTAATATTATACTGCATGTGGTGTGGGTGGATGACAGGCCCGTATTTGATGCGGTTGGTAACCGGATACCCACACTGGTATTACAAACCCTGATCCCTAAATTATTACTGGAGCGTTACCGCGAGATGATGGAAGCGATGGTAGTGATACCCTGTCATAGTTTTTTACCCGCGCTGGACCAGTTGGGCTGGTTTGCCTGGAAAGAAAGGCTGGCGGCAGAAAGACTGGAACGCAGGGCAAAGCAGATACTGGCCATGCTGGATGGAAATACCCACCATTGGGAAGAGATTACCTGGTGGTTACTGGCCGCAAATTTTGGCACCAAAGTGAACAGTACTTTGTTTGAGTTTGTTGCCAAAAGTATACCGGTGCAGGTACTGGCCAGACATTCGAACCAGCTGCAGCAACTGGAAGCCCTGTTACTGGGCCAGGCGAACCTGTTGTCTGGAAAATACCAGGATGATTATGCACTACTGCTGCAACGTGAGTATCGTTTTCTGAAAAAGAAATACCGGTTACAGCCGGTACACAAAGCCCCCGCCTTTTTGCGGATGAGGCCAGCTTCCTTTCCTACTGTTCGGCTGGCGCAATTAGCTATACTGCTATATACTGTCCCTCATCTGTTCGCCACCATCAAGGAAACGGAGGGCCTGGATAAACTGCAGGCCTGTTTTATGGTTACGGCCAACGACTACTGGCACTATCATTACCGTTTTGACGAAGAAACCGCTTTTCAGCCCAAACACCTCGGTAAACAGATGGCAGAGAACATATTTATCAATACCGTTTTACCCTTGCTATTTGCCTATGGGTTATACACCCGTAATGATACCTACCAGGAAAGAGCGATGCAATGGATGTATGCACTACCCGCAGAACAAAACCAGATCAGCCGAAAGTGGCAAAGACTGGGTATCCCACTCCGCACAGCCACCGATTCGCAGGCATTGATAGAATTAACAAATCATTATTGCCTGCACAGGCGATGTTTAGATTGTGCAGTAGGCAACAGAATACTGAGAAATGACGTCTTGTAGTAGTGAGTAGTGAGTAGTGAGTAGTGAGTAGTGAGTAGTGAGTAGTGAGTAGTGAGTAGTGAGTAGGGAGGTGTGTTTTGCAACAGACACTACCCACTCACTACTCACCCCTGCCCACTCACCAATTAAATTGCATGTCTAGCTCCACATCCGGGTGTAAGGTTCTTTCAACCGGGCAGGTGCGGGCGGTTCTTTCGAGGATCTCTTTCTGTTTGTCGTCTAGTTGCAGGCTGGCGGGGAAGAAGAGGTGCACGATGATCTTGCTGATCCGGCGGGGATCGCTGGCCATCACTTTGGTCACATCCAGACGGGTGCCATCGAGCACAATATCCATGGTGCGGGCCTTGATGCCCATGGTGGTGATCATGCAGGCGCCGAGAGCGGTGGCTACCAGATCGGTAGGCGAAAAGAGCTCGCCTTTGCCCTGGTTATCAGTGGGTGCATCGGTTTCTATAAGGGAGCCGCTTTGCAGGTGAGTAGCGGCTGTACGGAGCTCACCTTTATAAATAATTTGTGAAGTCATTGAATCATTTTAGTATAAATTTACAAGTAACAAACCAAATGGAAGTGAAGAAGCTATTTTTAATCGTAGGTATGCTGGGTATGCTGTCTGTTTCTGCGCAGCAGAATGTAAAATCTGCCAATGCAGATGCAAGACAGTTGAAAAAAGCAGAGCGTCGCGAAAAGATCAACCAACTGATCAAACAGGAAGAAGAAGGTGCCCTGATCTTCCAGAAACAGAGTGCATTTGGTTTTAAATTTAACACGGATGCCTGGAGCATGTTCTATGAACATGGCAAGTATAAAACCATCAATAAAACCAATCTCTGGTGGCTGGAACTGGGCGAAAGAAAAGACCGGAAAGAAGAGAAAGTTCCTACCCTCAGCGCTTCGCAGGGTTTCCTGGTGATCTCCAGTTATATTTACGGCAAACGGAATAATTTCTATTATCTCAAAGGCGGTCTGGGTCAGCAATTGCTGATTGGAGGGAAAGGCAATAAAAACGGCGTGGCAGTATCTGCCATTTACGGTGGCGGTTTTTCGGCCGGTTTGTTGAAGCCGTATTATATCGAGATCCAGAATCCCTCAACCAATGCCCGGGAAGAGATCAAATACAATGTTACCAACGAGAACCTGTTTCTAGACCCCAGTATTATTATCGGAAAAGGAGGCCTTACCAAAGGGTTTAACGAGATCCAGTTTGTACCCGGCGCCCATGCCCGTGCGGCCCTGCGTTTCGACTATGGCAGGTATAATGAAGTACTTTCTGCCATGGAAGTGGGCATCAATGCCGAATATTACTCCAAAACCATGCCCATCCTGCTGTTGAACAAGGAACGGAAGTTCTTTTTCAACGCCTATATCGCCCTTGTTTTTGGTAAGAGAAAGTAAGCTATTTTTGCAAAAAAAGTCAGGTGTCCGCGTCAGGGATGAGGCGTGCTATAAAAAAAGTAGTATTCCAACTCCAGACTCCCAACTCCAGACTCCTAACCGAATCAGTGCCCATGCAAGAATTACCTGTTGTAGCGAAAGTGAACGCTGCGGAACCCACCCTGAAAAAACCCAACTGGCTTCGTGTAAAACTGCCATTGGGCGAAAGCTATAAACATGTACGTGGTCTGGTAGATACCCATAAACTGCACACCATCTGCGAAAGCGGTAATTGCCCCAATATGGGTGAGTGCTGGGGAGAGGGTACCGCCACTTTTATGATTCTCGGTAATATCTGTACCCGCAGCTGCGGTTTTTGCGCTGTGGCTACCGGAAGGCCGGAAGCGGTTGACTGGGATGAACCCCAGCGCGTAGCCGAAGCCATTCACCTGATGAAAGTAAAACATGCGGTGATCACCAGTGTTGACCGCGATGAATTGAAAGATGGCGGATCGATTATCTGGTACAATACGATCGAGGCCGTGAAAGGACTGAATCCGGCAACCACGCTGGAAACCCTAATCCCCGATTTTCAGGGCAAGGCCGACCAGATCCAGCGCATCATCAATGCAGCCCCGGATGTAGTAAGCCATAATATGGAAACTGTGGAACGAATGACACGCCAGGTGCGTATACAGGCCAAATACCGCCGTAGTCTGGATGTATTGCATACCCTTAAGAAAGGAGGCATGCGTACCAAAACAGGTATTATGCTAGGACTGGGCGAAACCAAAGAAGAAGTGATCCAGAGTATGAAAGACCTGGTGGGTGTTGGTACCGATGTATTAACCCTGGGCCAGTACCTGCAACCCACTAAAAAACATTTAGCCGTACAACGTTTTGTACATCCGGATGAGTTTGCCGAGCTACGCGCGATCGGATATGAATTGGGATTTGATTACGTAGAAAGCGGTCCGCTGGTACGTTCCTCTTATCACAGCGAAAAACACGTAATACCCGGTTATGGCAAAGCCAGATGGGAAGAAGAAAAACAAATGGTAACCGTTTAAATATGCTGAACGCCCGACTAAGTCGGGCGTTTCTTTTTATCATTGTACTATGAAAAAATGGATGATAGCCGGCATCGGCATCCTGTTGTTCAGCAATTTTGCGCAGGCACAGTGGCAATGGAAAAATGTGGACTCTTTATACCAGCCGCTGCCCAAAGGAATACATGTGTACAAAACAATGGATGAAACAGAAGGTAAACCCAATATTGCTTACTATGTAAGTGCAGACCTCCATGACAGATCCCTGCAGTTTTCTACCCAGACAGGAAATGGGAAAAGATTAACGCCCACACAATACTTTGAACAGGAGAACCAGCCCCTGCTGGTGATGAATACTACTTTCTTTGAGTTTGTACACAACAGCAACCTGAATGTGGTGATCAAAGAAGGCAGCCTACAGGCTTACCAGGTACATACCCTTCCGCTAAAAGGGAAAGACACACTAACCTATCGGCATGTATTTGGCAGTGCTATCGGCATCTCCAAAAAACGAAAGGCTGATGTGGCCTGGCTGTATACCGATTCTTCAGCCAGACACGCGTATGCCAGTCAGCAGCCCATTCAGCCATGGAAAGATTCTATTCAAAAGCACAGCTCCCGGCAAATGTTGCAGACAGGCAAATTTGCCAAATGGAAAATGGAAACGGCAGTGGGTGGCGGTCCGGTATTGATACAGAATGGAGCGATCAGTATTACCAATAATGAAGAACTAAAATTTGCCGGTAAAGCCATCAACGACAAACATCCCCGTTCAGCCATGGGTTATACGGCAGACGGTCTGCTGATTTTCCTCGCCATAGAAGGCCGTTTCCCGGGAAAAGCAGAAGGTGCTACACTTACCCAGGCTGCACAAATGCTGCAGCAGATCGGTTGCATAGAAGCACTAAACCTCGATGGCGGCGGCAGCAGTTGTTTACTCGTGAATGGGAAACAAACCATTACACCTAGCGATAAGGAAGGGCAAAGGGGGGTACCGGCAGTTTTTATAATTAAAAATTAGCAATTAGAAATTAAGAATTGGTTTTTGTGGGGTAGGATTTCAGTGATTTGAGAATAGCGACGAGTAGTTTTAGTAATTCTTCGCAGTCCTGAATCATAGAATCGGCTGCTTTTGTTTCCAGCATACTACTATCTCTGAGTAGCCTTAGCCAGTATTTTGTTTCGCGGGCTTCTTTGTGAGCAATGTCCAGTTTTGCTTTGAAATCATTTCTGGAAGAACCACCTACCGCTTCTTCAATATTGGCACCAATAGATGTGCCTGATCGCAGTAGTTGTTTAGAAAGATAGTACTCCTTCTTTTCTGCTGTTAAATACCGGAAAAGTGAAACAGTTCTTAAAGAAAACTGATAACTTTTATCCAAAACAATATTACTCTCTTTCATAAAAAAAGCATTTGCCACCAAAGTAGCAAATGCTTCAAAATCGTCATAGCGTATTTATACCTAATCCTTAATTTCTAATTGCTAATTTTTAATTGTTAATTACTACTTCAGCTCCCAAACCAACGCACTCGCACCCAATATCGCTGCATCGGATTCTTTCAGGTGACTTACGAGGATCTTCACTTTATTCTGGAAAACCTGTATCAGGTTGGCTTCCATGTGTTCGCGGGTGGGTTTGAGGATGAGGTCGCCGGCTTTGGTTAAACCACCGAATAAAACGATGGCTTCCGGACTGGAGAACATCACAAAATTAGCCAGTGCCATACCCAGGATTTTGCCTGTGTATTCAAAGATCTCTTTGGCCAGTTCATCGCCTTCCATGGCGGCCTCGTATACTTTCTTGGAATCCAGTTCGTCTTTGTTTACATTTCTGAGCAGGCTGGGAGTATCACTTTGTTCGAGTAGCTCCAGTGCCGTTAAACGTACACCTGTTGCAGACGCATAACTTTCAAGTGATCCCTTTTTGCCCGTACCATCGTGCATACGTCCGTCAGGAATGATGATCGTATGACCTAATTCGCCTGCAAAACCATCATGACCGTAAATAAGTTTACCGTTGGCAACAATACCGCTGCCTACGCCGGTTCCCAGCGTGATCATGATAAAATCTTTCATACCCTGTGCGGCACCATACATCATTTCTCCCAAAGCTGCAGCATTGGCGTCGTTGGTAAGTACTACAGGCAACTTGAACTTATCTTCAATCATCTTGGAGAAAGGCAGGATTCCCTTCCAGGGAAGATTAGGTGCGTATTCAACCGTACCGGTATAATAGTTGCCGTTCGGGGCACCCAAGCCGATACCTTTAATGCGGCCGATTCCTCCTGCCTGTTCTATGATCGGTAACAGGTTAGCATGCAGATCATCAATAAAACTTTCTACTTCATTGTGTTTACGGGTAGACATTTCGCTGGAGAATAGCAGGTTGCCCAGCCTGTCTACAATACCAAACTTGGTTCCTGTTCCACCGATGTCTACACCAATAGCGAGCTGTTCTAAACTGGGATTCGTTCTGGCCATGTGTGAATCTTTTTGTTGCTGTGCCATGAGTTTAAAGTATTATGATATTAATGTCCGCCACTTACCTGTTCGTCAAAATCAAGTCCCTGTGCATGTAAAACGCTTTTCAGTTTTAAAGCCAGGAAAACGAGGAAGGCGAAACAAGCGGCTGCCAGTAAATAAGAACTGTGCATAGAAGTAATATCACCAATGGCGCCCTGTAATGGCGGAATGATGGCACCACCCAGAATCATCATGATCAGGAATGCAGAACCCTGACTGGTGTATTTTCCCAGACCTCCCACTCCCAGTGAGAAAATACAAGGCCACATTACCGAGCAACATAATCCGCCAGCCATAAAAGCATATACTGATACGATACCGGTAGTAAATACTCCCACCAGCATAGCAATGCAGGCAAGAGAAGATACTGCTACCAATGTTTTCACTGGTTTCTCCTGACCATAGAAGAACGCAGCAATGGCCAAAGCAATGAATACTGCATAACCAAACAGGTCTGAAATATCATTACCATACACTTTACTTACACCCAGTACCACGGCAAATGCAATAAAGGGCACTACAATCGTCATGATCTTTTTCATGCTGGCAGATAGATTGAATACGCTGATGGCACCTGTCCACCGGCCAATCATCAGGCTACCCCAATACAAAGAAACATATTTTGAGATCTCGCTTTCATCCAGTCCGAGATCTGTTAAATAACCCGGTGTTTTCAACAGGGCACCGAAATTATTATCGATGGTTACTTCCACCCCTACATATACAAAGATCCCGATCATTCCGTAGATCAGCTGCTGGTATTTCATGGCACCCCAACCTTCGCTGTTTTTAATGGCCTGGCTATTGGAATAAAACAATACCCCAACCACCGAAACCATGGTCAGCACTAACAGTGTAAGCTTGGGTACTTCTGTTAACTGCCCTACAACAATAATGGCTCCTATGAGCAGTGTCATGATCAGCAGGGAACCAGAGGCCTTATTGGCTTTCTCAAACTTCTCATCGTTTTTACCAGCAGGTAATTTAGACAAAGCGAAGAAGATGGCCACTGCCGCAAATACGCCGGCAACAATGAGATAGAGAACATTAATATTTGTAACAGTAACCACAGCATTTTTACTATCAGCGGTTCCGAAAAGGAAGAAACTTACGATCAAGGGTCCCAGTGTGGTACCCAGTGAATTTACACTGCCGCCCAGGTTCAGACGATGCGAACCGGTGGAGGGATCTCCCAGAATAATGGCAAAAGGTTGTGCCGCAGTTTGCTGTAGTGAGAACCCCAGGGCCACCACAAAAAAAGAAGCCAGGATAGCTGGGAAAGAGTTGGCATTGGCAGAAGGGATAATCAGTAATGCCCCAACCACAGAAATCAATAACCCGTAAATGATGCCACGTTTATAACCAATCTTGTTCAATATGTCATACCCCAATACATTGGAGCAGATAAACAGGATCAATGAACCGATAAAATAGGCACCGTAAAACGCGGAACCGATCAGTTGGGACTGGAACTGGTTGAGGCTGAAATGTGTTTTACAGAAGGGGATGAAAATACTGTTGGAAGCAGCAATAAATCCCCAGAAGAAAAATACGATAACCAGCGTAGCCAGCGCACCGGTATTGGTAGGTTGTTTGGGTTGGTTCATGACAAGCAATTGTTTAGACTGTGAATGTAAAATAAACAAATAGAAGTATCGAAAATTTTTAAATAACATTCATGGATAGATTGATTTTAGTTGTTAACTTCAAAAAAACTTGCTAAAAGGAATTCGATGGAGATCATACATATAAGTGCAGAATGTTATCCCGTTGCCAAAGCCGGCGGTCTGGGTGATGTGGTAGGGGCACTGCCAAAATACCAGACCAAGGCCGGGCATATCGCTAAAGTGGTGATGCCGATGTACCGGACCAAATTCCTGTATGAGAACGACTGGACGGTAGATTTTAAAGGATCGGCCAATCTGGGTAACTGGTTCTTTGATTATACCATCATAAAAGAACCTACCAATAAACTGGGCTTCGACCTATTTCTGGTGGATATCAATGGCCTGCTGGACAGACAGAAAGTGTACGGCTATGAAGATGATACGGAACGTTTTACCGCCTTTCAGATAGCTGTGGTTAACTGGATGAGCAGTTGGGAGCATAAACCCGATGTGGTTCACTGCCATGATCATCATACTGGCCTGATCCCTTTTATGATGCAGTACTGTTACGACTACCGGCAGCTGGCAGAAGTACCCACTGTATTTACCATACACAATGCCCAGTACCAGGGACAGATGGGCTGGGATAAGAGCCGTTATATTCCACGCTGGGATCTGTGGAAGAGAGGCATGCTGGAATGGGCCGATGCCATCAATCCCCTGGCTTCTGCTGTGAAATGTGCCGGCAAAGTAACCACCGTAAGCCAGAGTTATATGGGCGAACTCCGCTATAATTCCAATGGCCTAGAGAAACTGTTTGAATATGAAAAAGGCAAGTGCCTCGGTATCCTGAACGGGATCGATAATGAAGTGTGGAATCCTGCTACCGATAAATATCTCACTGACCACTTTCATGTGAAAACAGTGACAAAGGGTAAACAAAAAAATAAAGAGGCTTTATGCGAAAAGTTCGGTCTGGATGCTAACAAACCTTTGTTTGTGTTTATTGGCAGGCTGGTAGGGGAAAAAGCCGCCGAAATTCTCCCGGATGCGATTAAGTCTGCCATACATAATACACAGGGTCAGGCCAGTTTCCTGGTGTTGGGTAGTGGTGAAACCCATATTGAATGGGAGTTTCAGCAAATGGTAGCGCCTTACAGAGGATTGTTTAATGCAGTGATCGGTTACGATGAAACCCTGAGCCATACCATGTATGCCGGTGCAGATTTTCTGTTAATGCCAAGCAGGGTGGAACCCTGTGGATTAAACCAGATGTATGCCATGCGTTACGGAACCGTGCCCATGGTGCGCAGCACCGGAGGGTTACAGGATACGGTGGTGGATATGGGGGATCCCGATGGTTTTGGCATCCGTTTCAATCATGCTACTGTGGCTGATGTGGATTACTCCATAGGTCGGGCAGTGGCTGTTTACCAGGACCAAGCCCAGATGGAGAAAATGCGGAAATACATGATGCAGATAGATCATAGCTGGGAAAGTACCGTGGATCAATACACAGATGTATACAAAAGTTTACGATAGATATTGTAAATTCATGATTATTCAATAAGCCATAATACCGATAAACCAACTCTTAAATTGCGCGTATGAGAACTATTTCAAAATCAGTGGTAGCTGTTATTCTTGGTGGGGGTGCGGGGAGCCGCTTGTATCCGTTAACAGCCAGCCGTTCCAAACCTGCCGTACCTATTGCGGGTAAATACCGGTTGGTCGATATTCCGATCAGTAACTGTATCAACAGTAATATCAACCGCATGTTTGTCTTAACACAGTTTAATTCAGCATCACTTAACAAACATATCAAGAACACTTACCATTTCAGTGCATTCAGTACTGGCTTTGTGGATATTCTGGCTGCAGAACAAACCCCGGATAATGCAGGATGGTTTCAAGGAACCGCAGATGCGGTCAGACAATCGCTACGTCATATCTCCAACCTAGAATTTGATTATATTCTGATTCTAAGTGGCGACCAGTTATACCAGATGGATTTCAGCGAAATGATGGCCGCACACAAAGAAAAGGGAGCGGATATCTCTATTGCCACTATTCCGGTTGATGACCGGGATGCGCCGGAGTTTGGTATTCTGAAAACAGATGAGAACAATTATATCACTTCGTTCATCGAAAAACCCAAAAAGGATTTACTGCCCGATTGGGTCAGCGATACCGGAGCTGAAATGCAGAAACTGGGTAAACATTACCAGGCATCCATGGGTATTTATATTTTCAGCAAACAGGTTTTGTATGATCTGCTGAACGACAAGTATCCGAAAGCAACCGATTTTGGTAAAGAGATCATACCGGAATCCATTGTTAACCACAAAGTAGTGGGCTTCCAGTACGATGGTTACTGGACCGATATCGGAAATATTTATTCTTTCTACGAGGCCAATCTGGCTTTAACACAGGAGATCCCTCCGTTCAATTTATTCGATAACACCAAGACTGTGTATACCCGTGCGCGTATGCTGCCTCCAGCCAAGATCAGTGGCACCACGCTGGAAAAAACAATTATTGCAGAAGGTTCCATTATTCTGGCCAGCAGGATGGAACAGAGTGTGGTGGGAATCCGTGCCAGAATAGGGCATGGCACTACCGTGGTTAATACCTATATCATGGGTAACGATTATTACGAAACCATCGATGAAATGGCAAAGGATAAGCAGAAAGGTCTGCCCATGATCGGGATCGGTGAACGTTGTTATATCAAAGATGCGATCATCGATAAGAACTGCCGCATCGGAAATGATGTACGCATTAATGGTGGCTCCCATTTAGCCAATACAGACCATGCTTTGTACACCGTGAAAGATGGCATTGTGGTTGTGAAGAAACAGGCGGTATTACCTGATGGCTTTGTGATATAAGCGTGAGACGTGAATCGTGAGTGTAGCCTCCAACTCACCACTAACGACTCACGATTGACGATTCACGAAAACATCCTTCGGGATGTTTTTTATTGTATTTTAGAGTACGTGTAATTATTACATGATGCCTTAAACGATTGCTATGTCAACAACCTACTCCGTTGCCAAACCCCGTTTGGGATTCTGGCAGATCTGGAACATGTGTTTTGGTTTCTTCGGGATCCAGTTTGGCTGGAGCCTGCAGATGGGAAACATGAGTGCCATCTATGAATACCTGGGTGCTTCTCCCGAACAGATCCCCGGCCTATGGCTGGCTGCCCCCATGACGGGGCTGATCGTACAACCCATCATCGGTTACCTCAGCGATCGTACCTGGCATCCCAGACTGGGAAGAAGGCGACCCTATTTTCTGATCGGAGCTATCCTCAGTTCATTGGCTTTATTTGTAATGCCCAACGCCTCTGCTATCTGGATGGCAGCGGGTACTTTATGGATCCTCGATTCCTGTATCAATATCAGCATGGAGCCCTTCCGTGCCTTTGTAGCGGATAACCTGGATGAGAAACAACGTTCCTATGGTTTTGCTATGCAAAGCATGTTTATCGGACTGGCTTCTTTTGTGGCCGGTTACCTGCCGCAGAAACTGGTTGAATGGATGGGCGTTTCGCGCGATAAAACAGGTGGCGGCATTCCGGAGAATATTATGTACTCCTTCTATATTGGCGGCGCCGTATTTCTTTTGTCTGTTCTGTATACCGTATTCAAAAGCAAAGAATACCCACCGGCAGATCCGGATTGGAAAGAAAAACTGAATGCATCGGGCCATGGTTTTATGGGGGGCGTAAAAGAAATTTTTTCATCGATGGTGAACATGCCCGATCAGATGAAACGGCTTGCATTGGTTAATTTTCTTACCTGGCCCGGCCTATTTCTGATGTGGTTTTATTACAGCACGGGGGTAGCTGCAGATATTTTTGGCGGCGATCCCAAGAACAGCAGCGATGTGTATACAAAAGGATTGGAATATGCCAATACCACATCTGCCATTTTAAACCTCGTCACTTTTGGATTCGCATTTACGCTGCCCTTCTGGGTAAGTAAACTCGGGAAAAAATATACCCATACCGCCTGCCTGCTATTGGGAGGTATTGGTTTGATTGCAGTGAATCATATTACCGAACCCGCCATGTTATATGTGGCCATGGGACTTGTGGGCATTGCATGGGCTTCTATCCTGTCTATGCCTTACTCCATGCTGGCCGGTTGTTTACCAGAAAACAAGATCGGGATCTATATGGGCATCTTCAATTTCTTCATTGTATTACCGGAGATCATCGCGTCCCTTTTTTTTGGAAAGATCATGGAGAATGTATTGCATAACGACAGGTTACTTGCTGTTCAGATCGGTGGTTGCCTGTTATGCCTGGCAGCCATTGCCTGCGCCGTTATTGTAAAGGAAAACAAACCAACAACTTAGTATGAAAAAAATTGTATTATTTGGTTATGCCATGCTGGGAATGGTACTGGTATCTTTTTCGCAATATGCGAAATTATATCCTACCAACTGGTATACCGGAATGAAATGGAACAAAGTGCAGGTATTGGTGCGGGGAGAATATGATGGGTTCAGTAAAGAAAAAGTGCGTGTCAACTATCCGGGTGTTACCCTTACGAAGGTTAGTAGTTTTGAGAACGGTAAGTACCTGGCACTTGATCTCAGTATCAATGCAACCGCTAAACCGGGCAATGTTGCCATTGAGTTTCTCGATGGAAATAAAGTACATGCAGTGGCATGGCCGCTGAAACCCCGGCGCGATGGGCGTAGTAAAACTTTTGCTCAAGGAGTTACTTCAGCCGATTTTATTTATTTCCTCATGCCCGACCGGTTCAGTAATGGCGATGAAAGCAATGACCGGATAATGGGTCTGCGTGATCAAAGCCTCAACCGCGATTCTATCTTTCACCGCCATGGCGGCGATCTGCAGGGGGTGATCAATCACCTGGATTACCTGCAGAATATGGGTGTTACTGCTTTGTGGATGACACCCGTCATCGAAAATGATATGCCCAACCGTACAGAACATGGGTACGCTTTTACAGATCACTACAAAATTGAATCCCGTTTTGGCGGGGAAGCTGCCTATAAAAAATTAAGTGATGCCCTGCACCAGCGCGGCATGAAACTGATACAGGATGCGGTATATAACCATGTAGGCAGCTATCATTTTATTGTAAAAGATGCACCGGCCAAAGACTGGTTACACCAATGGCCAAGTTTTACACAAACCAGTTACAAAGACCAACCCATTTTTGATCCCTATGGTGCAAAATCGGATGCCAAAAAAACAGCAGATGGATGGTTTACCCGTGAAATGCCCGACCTGAACCAACACAATCCCTTTGTGGCCAATTTCCTCATTCAGCATGCCCTCTGGAGCGTGGAAGAGTTTGGTGTGGATGGCTGGCGCATTGATACCTATCTCTACAACGATCTTCCTTTTATGAACCGTTGCAACAAAGCACTCACAGACGAGTATCCGAAGATGACCCTGTTCGGCGAAGTGTGGGTGCATGGGGTGATTAACCAGGCTTATTTTGGTGAGAACAAAATGGATCTTCCTTTTAAGAGTAACCTGCAGGGACTGGTAGATTTTCAAACATTGTTATATGGTATTCAACCTGCGCTGAACCAGCCTTTCGGCTGGACAGAGGGCGTGAACAAACTCTACACCACACTCAGCAACGATCTCGTATATAAAGATCCGATGCGGAATGTGATTTTTCTCGATAACCATGATATGACACGTTTCTTCAGCACCGTAAATGAAGACGTAGCCAAACAGAAAATGGGGCTGGGCTGGTTGTTTACCTGCCGCGGTATTCCGCAACTCTATTATGGTACCGAAGTGTTGATGAAAGGAGTGGCTAATCCGGATGGTTGGGTTAGACTGGATTTTCCGGGAGGCTGGAAAGGCGATACAAAGGATGCGTTTACCGGAAAAGGATTAACCGAAACAGAAAAAGAAGTACAGCAATACACCCGTATACTGGCCAATTTCCGCAAAGGATCCTCTGCACTGAAAACAGGTAAATTCATGCAATACCTGCCTGTGGATGGCTTGTATGTGTATTTCAGGTACGATGCCGGTCAAACCATTATGTGTGTCATGAATACTTCTGATACGGAAAAGAAGGTAGAAATGGCGGATTATGCCGAGCGTACCAGCGGGTTCGGTAAGGGAAGAGATGTGATAACGGAGGCGGTTTTGGCAGGAAGTTTTACGATCCCCGCCAAAAAAATTACTATATTAGAACTACTTAAATAAAAATCAACACCATGCAAACAGGAACAGTCAAATTTTTTAACGAAGCCAAAGGCTTTGGATTTATCAAGGCAGATGATGAAGCAAAAGAATATTTTGTTCATGCCACCGGACTGAAAGAAAAAGTTCGCGAGAACGATAAAGTTCAGTTTGAAGTGGAAGAAGGCCAAAAAGGGCCGATGGCCGTAAATGTTACCAAGGCAGGATAAACGAACAGAGATGGATATAAAAAAAGGTGTACCAACCGGTACACCTTTTTTAGTGTGTTATACTTTTTTACAGGGAAACGATCCAGAGCCGTTTATCAGCTTCTTTGCCCCAGTCTTTAAATCCCTTTTTCAATTCTGCATATAACTGTTCCCAGTTCACTTTTTTCCCTTTCTGTACCGGATTCAGCTGGGCAGGCGTGGGTTCTGTTAATTCTACTTTGGTAGCAAACCAGGTAGTATATAACCTCGGTACGGCCAAACCAAGTATCATACCGGGTAAACCTCCAAAACTTTCAGGTCCGCTACTTACCGGAATCTGGTCCGTATAAAAAGCCACCACATATACAGAATCACAGATCCTGGTCACTGCTTTCCTGCATTCAAAACCGGCGATCTGCCTGGTTTCATCAGTGATACGCCATTCGAGGTTGCGCAGACTGTCCTTGATCACATAGGTATTTTCAAACACTTCCCGCTGGGTAGATACTGTTTTATTATCAAGGTCCTGCACCACGCCGTCTGTTTCGGTAGGTTTGGTGCCCCACATGAGGTATTTGTTGTCATTGTTTTCCTTTGCCAGTTTGTAGCGTGATTTATTGCTGTCAAAACGGAGTTCGTAAATATCCGTGACGGTCTTGGGATAGGCTTTCAGCATTGTCTGCATCCATACACTGCTTTCCGCTTCTTCTTCAATGCCTTTGTGCTGGTTTAGCTTTTTCTCATATTCTACACGTCCCTTGGTAATGAACTGGGTTTGTGCAGAAGCCGTGATCATGCACGACAAACAGCTGATAAAAAGTAATTTTTTCATATTAAAAACCGCTGGTTGGTTTGCCATTTTTACTAAAATTATAGATCAGTGAAAGAAGGAAATATCGCTGGATGGTCTGGTTGGTGGTTTCCGATATAAAATTGCTGCTGGCACTCCGGTTAACACCCCTGTTCTGGTTAAACAGATCGTTCACATATAATTTTGCCTCCCACTTTTCATCTTTAGAGATCACTTTTCGGATGGATGGGTTGAATATGTAGATATTCTGCTGGTTGGCAAATGCGGCTGTTTTCTGGAAGATGGTCGCTTCTATACCCAGATCAATATAGGTCTTGATTTTTTTGAATTTTAACTGCACATTCGAATAGGTTCCGTATTGCCAGTACTTGGTTACCACATCCGGGCGGATGGATGACTTTGAATTAACGTATGTGGCATTAAAGTTCATCCAGAAATTGATCCATTTTTCGGCCCAGTAACCCGAATAGATGCTATAGTTGATATTATTATTTTCGGTTTCATTCTGCAATCCATTGATCTGGTTTACAAACCTGCTTTTGCTCGGCCCAACATTAATACCCACATTCAGCGAGGGTACCAGATCAAAGCCGTAATTGATATAGGCACCGGCGTTATAATTACCTGTTACATTGATGGCCTGGTTGATTCTTCTGCCGTAATTATCTACCGTAGAGGCATTAGAGATGGCATTATCAGTAAATGAATAGTTCATACTGAATGAGATACTCCGGCTCTTCAGTACTTTATAATCAGAGGCCCTGAAATTAAAGCTGTGGTTAAATGCCTGTTTCAGGTTGGGATTACCGATGGTGATATTCAACGGATCAATATTATCCAGAATCGGCTGGATCTGCTGCAGGGTAGGATTACGGGTAGTACCATTATAGTTGAAAGTGACCCTTCTTTGCTGTTTGGGTGTATAGTTCAGCGAAACAGATGGTACAAAATTATTGAAGGTCACATTACGGTCTGCATTCTTGCGGATATCCGTCATGTGATAGGTAGAAGATCCATATCCTGTTCCGATAGCGAAATTGAATTTCTTTACGTTATAGCGAATATTGAATCCTGCCTGGTTACCAGTAGTGTTAAAGATGAAATGATTGCTCAGGGTATCTACATAGTTTTCATATTTACCAGCGCCGTTTTTGCTGAGGGTATTTCTTTCTGCATCGTTCCGGGTCAGGTTCAGCCGGTAATTCAATACCAGGAAAGTATTCTTCCACAAAGGTTCTGTATAGGTTAACAGAGAGTTCACGGTAGAACTATTCTGTTTGTTCACTTTCATCTGATCTACATTGTCCAGTTTTACCAGTGAACCGTTGGGATCATAGAAACTGTTGGTGGCCAGCAGTAAAGTATTCTCTGCACGGTCGTTAAAGTTCAGATCCGTGTTCCAGGAAACAGTACGGCCGTTTTTCTTGAATTTCTTACGCCAGAAAACATTTGCATTCAGGGTTTTATTCTCGTCTGTGGAAGAAGTGGTCCGGTTACTCTCATTGATCACTTTCCCGTCTTCACTGATGGATTGACCGAGATAAGTACTGACACCGTTACTTCTTACGATCGAAGGACGTGCGGTAATTTTCAAGGAACTGGATGAATCGATCTGCCACTCATAAAAACTGGTGAGTTTATGACGGTTACGCGAAGCTACCTGGCTCTGGGATGTGGAGTTGATAAAACTGGTATCGGGCAGTATATTCTGTGTTTTACTGGTGGTGATACTGCTCACATCCAGATCATTGTACTGATACGTATTGTTACTGTTATGTTTGTCTTTGTTCCATTTGTTACTGAAGTGAATGCCTCCGGTAACTGAATTAGGGAAACCGCGTCCCCAGCTGAATTCATCTCCGCTGCTCCAGATGCTGATGCCACCGTCATCACCGATCTGTGTGGTGGTATTGGCATCACCGGCATAGTTCCGGTTCTCATCCCAGTTCAGCGATTCGAATTTGGTATTGTCTGTAGTAATATATCCGGAGATCTTTCTTTTTCCTTTAAAAGCATTGGCCAAAACTTTGCCATATCGGTATTTATCAAAATCGGTACCTGCTTCCACTTTACCGAAATAGCCTTTCTTTTTATCTTCTTTCAGCTGTATGTTCAGGGTCTTGATCTTTTGTCCGTCATCAATCCCGGTAAAAGTAGCCTGGTCGCTTTTTTTGTCAAATGCCTGGATCTTATCCACCGCATCGGCACGGAGGTTTTTGGTAACTACGGCCGGATCATCGCTAAAGAACTCTTCGCCATCTACCAATATCTTTTCAACCTTATCACCCTGGGCCGTTATTTCGCCCTTGCTGTTTACCTGTATCCCCGGCATTTTACGCAACAGTTCCTGTACATCCGCATTGGCACTTACATGAAAGCTGTCTGCCTTATACTCTGTTGTATCCCCCTTTACCCTGATGGCGCCTACCCGTTGTCGTACAATCACTTCCTGCAGCAGGTTGGCTTTGGTGATCAATGGTAAACTACCCAGATCGCGGTCTTTGCCTGCTTCCAGACTGATCTTCTCTACATAATCCGCATAACTGGGATAGGTGACCATCACAATAAAATTGCCTGATGGAAGATTCTTCAATTCAAAATTGCCCGTTGCACTGGTTCTCGTAAATTTAACGAGTACAGAGTCTTTGGCTCTGAGTACAGAGATGACAGCATTGGAAAGATTTTGTTTGTTTAAGGTATCTGTTATGGTACCTTTAAGGGAGACGGGTTGGGCAAATGCAGAAATAGAGGCTGCCAGACAAAATACAAGAAGCAGGATGGGTAATTTTCTCATTGGTTAGTAGTATTGGCTAAGGGATGCAATTGGATGTAAAATCCATATTTGTCTTTCGATAACTAAATTTTTAGTTGTAAACTAATGTTAAAAAAAATTATTATTTGATAATCACTGTATTATGCCTTCAAAAAACAAAGCCGCAACAGATATGAATGCTTCTTCCGGAAAAAAACAGACAGATACAGGAGTTAAGAATAGTTCAAAGGTTGGAAAATCGGCCCCTGAAAAATATGAAGAGATCCATTTCGTGGATAAGCGGCAAGCTGTCTGGAATTATTCCCTGTTTTCGGATGAAGACATCCGCAATTTTCAGCAGGGCACGCATTACAGCCTCTATAATTTTTTTGGTAACAAACAACTGCAGGTGCTGGATGAATGGGGAACTTATTTTGCGGTTTGGGCACCCAATGCCACTTTTTTGTCGGTAGTGGGCTATTTCAATAACTGGGACAAAGAATCGCACCCACTGAAAGTTCGTCTGGATAATTCGGGGATCTGGGAAGGGTTCATCCCGGGGGTAGGTGCCGGGGAGGCCTATAAATATCATATACATGGCTATCAAGGTGTTAAGCTCGATAAAGGCGACCCCTTTGCACATTTCTGGGAGAAACGTCCGTACACCGCTTCCATTACCTGGCAAACCCAATACGAATGGAAAGATGCTGAGTGGATGAAAACAAGAAAAAAACACAATTCTCTTTCTTCTCCTTACTCTGTTTACGAAGTACACCTGGCCAGCTGGATGCGGCCCGATAAAAATGATGAAGAAGTGTATAATACCTATGCGCAGATCACCGAGAGACTGGTGCCCTATGTAAAAGAAATGGGTTTTACGCACGTTGAGTTTATGCCGGTGATGGAACATCCCTTTGATGGCAGCTGGGGTTACCAGGGTACCGGTTATTTTGCACCCACTTCCCGCTTCGGTTCGCCACAGGAATATGCAGCCATGGTAGATGCATTTCACCAGGCAGGCATTGGGGTGATATTGGATTGGGTACCCTCGCATTTTCCGTATGATGCCCACGGATTGTTCATGTTCGACGGAACACATACCTACGAATATGCAGACATGCGCAAAGGATATCACCCAGACTGGAACTCGTATATATTCAATTATAAAAGAGGAGAAGTAAAATCCTTCCTCATCAGCAGTGCCCGTTTCTGGTGCGATCAGTTTCATACCGATGGCATCCGTGTAGATGCGGTAAGCTCCATGTTACGACTCGATTACAGCCGCAGCGAAAGCCAGTGGGAACCCAACGAATATGGCGGCAACGGAAACATAGAAGCCATCGCCTTTATCACAGACCTGAACGAAACACTGTACCGCGATTTTCCGGATATACAAACCATTGCAGAAGAAGCCACCGACTGGCCAAAGATCAGCAAACCTACTTTTGAAGGTGGACTGGGTTTTGGGATGAAATGGATGATGGGCTGGATGCATGATACGCTGGATTATTTTAAAATGGATCCTTTGTTCCGCCAGTTTCACCAGGATAAATTCTCTTTCAGTATGATGTATTTCTACGATGAGAATTTTATGCTGCCCCTCAGTCATGATGAAGTAGTGCACGGCAAAAGTCCGATGCTCTACAAAATGCCCGGAGACGAATGGCAGAAATTTGCCAACCTGCGGGTACTATACACTTATATGTTTACACACCCCGGCGCCAAACTGCTGTTCATGGGCGATGAGTTCGGGGCCACCAACGAGTGGAACTACAAAAGCGAACTGCAGTGGGAACTGTTGCAGCATCCCAGTCACGGAGGCATGAAATACTGCGTACAGAAACTAAATGAACTCTACCGCTCAGAACCGGCACTATATGAGAAACAGTTTGAGCCCGGCGGCTTTGAATGGGTAGACCTGAACCACCGCAGCGAATCGGTACTGGTGTATATGCGTAAAGGCAAGAAGGAAAAAGACAATATGCTCATCATCCTCAATGTAACACCGGTGGTAAGACATAACTGGGAGATCTATGTACATGGCAAAGGCAAATGGGCCGAGATCTTCAACAGCGATAGCAAAGAATTCTGGGGAACCGGTGATGTATTCAATCCCGAAGTCGGCAGCGAACTGGTAGATAAACCTTCCAAATGTTATAAGATCCGGGTAAACCTGCCCGCATTGGGGGCGGTTGTGCTGAAATAAGCGGGAACCGGTCAGATGCAGGGATAAGCGGAAATCATTTTTTTCCGGCCAACAGTAACTTTACTGCCTGTTAACCGTTTTACCCCAAAAGAACTTATGAAAAAGATAGGATTATCCCTGATGCTGTTGCTGATGGCCTTTGTTTCGGTGCAGGCACAGAAAGTTGTATATGATGACCATGCCGAAAAACGTAGTATCGGTGCTTTTCATGCCATTGAAACCTCTTCAGGTATTGAAGTAGTGATCAGTAAAGGCGATAAGGAAGAGTTGGCCGTAAGTGTAGGCAACCAGGAATATATGGACCAGGTAAAAACAGTAGTGGACAATGGTGTACTCAAAATCACCAGAACCAGCGATGACTGGAAGTTCTGGAACAAATGGAAAAACTGGCGGGTAAAAGTATATGTGTCTTACGTAACCCTTGATGCAGTGAAAGCCTCCAGCGGTGGTTCTATCAATGCTTCCGATATCAATCTTTCTTCTTTAAAAGCCCGGCTCGGCAGCGGCGGTTCTATTTCGCTCAGTGGTAAAATCAATAGCCTGGATGTAGATGGCAGCAGTGGCGCCCAGTTCAGAGGCTATTCGCTGATTACCGAGCAATGCAAGGCCGAAGCCAGTAGTGGTGCGGGTGTACAGGTTACCGTAAACAAAGAGATCTCTGCCAAAGCCAATAGCGGTGGTTTTATCCGTTTCAAAGGCGAAGGACTGATCCGCGATATCAACGTAAACAGCGGCGGTAGTGTAAAACGCCAGAATCAGTAGGAGAAGGACAGACGAATAAGAAAAATAACATACAATACAAGATGTGAATAGGTAGTAGCAGATATTGACTGGTTTTTCTGTTTGATTAAATAGATAAGGTGGTTTACTATGGATATCTTTTTATTCTAAAATAGAATTATTGAATGCACTCACTTTTATAGGGAATCAAAAGCTGATAAAACAGATTCCGATGAATACTTTTTTTAGCCAGACCGTAGTGTCTGGTTTTTTTTTGTGAAGACTGAAAAAAGGTAGAGATAAGTAAGATGATGCATCCAGCAGCATATGTGGTGCAAAAAACAGTAATGAACATACATGTGTGAAGGAGGCTGAACGACTACCGCCTATCCTTAAGCCGTGGTTTGAATAACCAGAAAATACTGATTAAAAAACCATCTTCACCAGAAGGCAAAATGATTTTTTAATTCTCTTATCGAAAGTTTGATTTTAGATATTCCCTTTTTACTTTAAACACAATGAGGTAATGCATGATTATAATTACAGGCATGTGTTGCAAAAAATGCATACATAATAAAATTGAGATAAAAAAGGGTTTTTAAACGGTTTTTTTGCCTTTTTACTCTCTTTATGTTTGGTCTTATAAAAAAATGGAAAATTGAACAGAAGCATTTAAATACATGATAGCATTGTAGAGATAAAATCTAAATCCATGAGAAGACTATTGTTATTCAGACTAAGTTTTATAAACCTCCCTAAGATAGCACTCTCTCCCTTTTCTCTGGTTAGTGATATTTTTTAATTTTTTCAATAAAACTCGTTCCTGATGAGAAATTTTATTATGATATCGTTTCTGATTTTTTTAGTTTTTTCTTCTTGTAAAAAAGAATCACAAAAGGAAGATACTACACTCCTGACAGTCCCTGCTTCTGTAACTCAGAATATAGATAAACAGATGAAAACTAAAGCAGTATATATGGATATGGTTCGCAAGCATATAGCTAAAAAAATAAAGTTTAAACAAAAAAAGCATAAAAATGATATTCTGCCACCTTCGGAAGGTGGTCCTGTTGAAGCACAAAATGGTATCTATTATTACATCGGTGATCCTGTTGGTGATCCGTATGATGAAGTAACTGCTGCAGATGGACTTACTATTATTGCTGCAAGTATTGAAGATGAAGCTGCTGCAAGAACTGAATTGCTCGGTACAATTGATGCGGCAAAAAATTATTTAAATTCTTATGGACTTGATTTTTCAGATGAATACAGTTCGGATGATTTCAGATATGTACATGCAGCTAATTTGCTCATTGAAGTGATCGAGCGTAAAGGAGATCCTTCAACTTACGGTCAGGTTTCTGTAAACGGGAAAAAGACTGCTTCGGGACAATACAAAGAAAGTAAGCAAGATACTATAATTGGTTGTATTTTAAAGGCAACAGGTATCAAGGCTCTCGTTGATGCCTGGGCAAATAAAGCAGCAACTAAGGCAATGATTTTCAAAGCAGTAGGTAAAGTAGCCTCCCGATATTTAGGGTATGTAGGTGCTGCAATTGCAATGTACGATTTAGCAGAATGTTTGTTTACATAGAATACTTAATTTTAAAATCAATATTCAGTAGCATGATAAAGTTATTCTTTGATGTCATCATCATTTTTTTTATTCTTTTGGGTATGATTGTATTGTCCAAAGAACTCTACCAGCATTTTACCAAAATCAAACCACTCGCAAAAGATTCCATAAGCTATAAAAGCCTGTTGTTTATCCTTGGAATATATATTCTTTCAGAAAAAATACCCCTGGTTATTCAGGAGTTCAGCCATTAAGAAAAAAATAGTTGAGATGCAACAGCCGCAAGTTTGCCATTACATGTAAGAAATAGGTGAACCTGCGGATTTGTTTTGGCAATTGGGTGTTTTCAGTTTTTATATTCACTATCCCCAACTTATGCACTTTATTTGGCCATTAACATTTCGGTAATACACGATTTCATTGGTTCTGTTGTCTTTATAGGAACTTTACACTATTAAAGCATCAGCTATGAAAACGAGATCGTATCAATTACTGGTGAATGCAGCAGGACAGATGATTCAGCAACATGCTTTTGATCATTTGCCGGATGCCAAGTTATCGCGGATGTACAGTTGTTTCCGGTGTATCGGCGAATCAGCCAACAATGCTGAGGTCATGGATGCAGAAACAGAATTGCTTCGTTTATGCAGCGAGGCTAACCTGTATGTAGAAACAGCCACGCCACAATCCATCCAGCAATGGCAGACCGCTATGAGCTATTTTGGGTTAACGGCTACGTCGCCTGTGGTGGAAGAGGGAGAATGATCCGGAACGTGGTTCCTTTACCGGGCTCACTCCATTTTACAAAGAGTTTTCCTTTGTGATACTGCTCAATTATCCTTTTGCTGAGCGAAAGGCCAAGACCCCATCCTCTTTTTTTGGTGGTAAAACCGGGTTTGAAAACTTCGGTCACATTTGTTTTTGAAATTCCTTTTCCGGTATCTGTCACATCGATCAGTAAATATTTTTCATTCGTTTCTGCGCTGATGGTGATATTACCGTTGCCCTCGATCGCATCCAGCGCATTTTTGATGAGGTTCTCCAATACCCAGTCGAATAGAGGAGGCGACAATAATATGACCGTGTTCCTGATCGGGGCATCATCAAACACAAAACTCACTTGCCCGCCCGTTCGCCGTTTCATATATTCCATCATATGATGCATCTGGTCTGCCGGTTTGTGCATTTCGAGCTGTGGCTCACTACCGATCTTCCCAAAGCGGTCGGTGATGAGTAAGAGGCGGTTAATGTCTTTGGCAATTTCAGGAACAATATCCTGGTTAGCCTCCCGCTCTTTTAAGATCTCTAACCAGCCCTGCAGGCTCGATACAGGCGTGCCCAGCTGGTGGGCCGTCTCTTTGGCCATCGATGCCCATAACTGGTTCTGTGCGCTTCGGTAGGAGGTCTGAACGGCAAGTATCGCAATGGTGATGAACAGTGCTACAATAATTAACTGTACCAGCGGATACAACTGCACTTCTTTCTGCAGGTCACTCTCCCCGTAATAATACCGGTTGGCCGTATAAGGACTCTCTTTTAATACAATAACGATGGGGTTGTTATTGTAGCGTTTGAACTCTCCGAGTTTTCTTTTGAGATAACCGGGGTCTGCCTGTACCAACTGACTGTCGAGGTTGATATGGTTACCGGTAATACTATCCCGCTCATTTGTTTCAATGATCGGGATCCGCGTATTTTCTGTGGAGATCTTGGTAGCCAGGTTAATACTGGCACTGTCTGATGAATTCAGAATGGTACGCTGTGCTTCTACCCAGGCCTCCACATTTTTTCTCTCCTCTCTGGCTATTTTACCCGACACATACTGCGAATAAAAAATAGTACCACTTACCAGCACAATGGCAATACCCGTGAGAACGATTTTCCAGTTGAGCCATTGAGGGGTCATAGAATAATTAATGAGTGAATGAGTGGATGAGTGAATGAGTGAATGGTGAATGGTGAATGGTGAATGGTGAATGGGATCTGTCTGGAAGTAAATTTAATGGATTATCGGATTCCATCCGCCCCTCTCTAATCCGCCATCCGCAAATCCGTCATCCGTTAATCAACACACAAAAAAGGCAGCTACACATAGTAACTGCCTTTCTCGTTAAAAGCTGAGAGAATCTTAGCTGAACAGTCCTCCCTTTTTCAGGGTTTTCACTCCCTGGCCAATTTTGAAACCGTTGTTATAGATCTCGATGGTATAGTTTCCTTCTTTGTATTTCTCGTTTTGTCCGCAATTAAAGCTAACCGGACTGGCTTTGCCCTGTTCGTAGTTCACGCTCACTTTGCTGGAGAATGCTTTGGTGCCTTCTTCGCGGGTATTGAATGTGCCGGCTTCGCCTACCACTTTACCGTCTGGCCCGGTTACGATTACGTAAATGTCTTTGGTACCGGTTGGGGTAACGCGGTTTTCATCCAGCATAAATGCTACGCGGATCATATTGGCGCGTTTAGCGGTACTGGTCTCTTTTTCTTTACCGCTGCTGCTCACTTTAATGGCTGCCACACCAATAGAAGAAGCATGCAGGGTAGAAGCTACGTCTACTTTATCTTCCAGTTGTTTTTTCTCGGTTTTGGTGGTGGTCAGGTTTTGTTCCAGACTTTGTTTATCGGCAGTTAACTGTGTTTTTTCAGTGGTCAGTTGCTGGTTGGCTGATGTTAACTGCTGGTTTTCCCCCTTTAGTTTATCAATTTCAGCAAACAGGCCATCGATCTTGCCATTCAGTTCGCCGATCATCTGTTTCGCCTGTGCCAGTTCAGAATCAGACGCATTCTTCTTTTTCAGGATGCTGCCGATATTGGTTTTCAGTTTCTGGATGGCCGCATTTTTATCCGCCAGATCGCCCTGAAGCTGGATATTATTCTGGGTCAAAGAATCTGCTTTGGCCGAAACAGAGAGGAACTCCTGCTGAATGGCAGTTCGGGCACTGTCTATGTTTACGATCCGGGTTTCCAGCAGGGTAACCGTTTCGCGGGTCTGGCTTTTGTCGTAGATAATGTAGCCCCAGGTACCTATCAGGGCTGCTATCAGAATTCCGTATATTAGTTTACGGTTGTCTTTCTGCTGCGGATATTGAGATCCGGATGCATCATTGGGGGTTTCAGTGTAACTCATGTGTGAGGTTTTTTGTTTCAGAAAATTATTACAATTTATTGTATGCTTACAGAACTTTTATTGCTGGATATTGAGACAGTGCCTCAGTTTCCGGCCTTTGCAGACATGGATTCCGGCTGGCAAAGCCTGTTTTTGGACAAAATATCCAAAACTGTGCCAGAAGAAGTGATTCCCGAAGAAATTTACCGGAAACGGGCAGGGATCCTGGCTGAATTCGGTAAGATCATCTGTATTTCTACCGCTTTTTTCTACGAGGCCGAAGACGGGCAACTGGCCCTAAAAATGAAAAGTATCTATGGTGAGGATGAGGTAGAAGTACTACGTATTTTTACTGATTTGTGTAATAAAATGTACCAGCACCACCGGCATTTTCAGTTCGGTGGGCATAATATCCGGGAATTCGATATCCCGTATATCTGTCGAAGGCTCCTTATCAATGGCCTGCCTTTGCCCGAATATTTGCAACTCCACGATAAAAAACCCTGGGAAGTAAGGATGTTCGATACCCTGAACTGGTGGAAATTCGGGGATAATAAGAATTATGTTTCCCTGCACCTGCTGGCCAATGTGCTGGGTATTCCCACTTCCAAATCAGATATAGATGGCAGTATGGTGCAGGACGTGTATTACCGTGATCAAAACCTGCCCCGGATTGTAGCATATTGCCAGCGCGACGTGGTGGTAACGGCCAACATCATCCTGCGCTTCAAAAACCTGCCTTTGTTAACAGAAGAACGGATAACCGTGGTACAGTCATCGTAAACAGCAAAAGGCGGGATGATTGTGGATTACTGCAGCCCATGATCTATTGGCTATTGACAACCGCCTTTCTTATGTTTAAAACTTTCAGTGGGCTTTTTTCGCGATTCGTTCGCGGTACTTCATCTTTGCACCCATGTCGGCAGAAAAGATCATAGGCGAATGGAAAAAAGGGGTATTCAAGCCTATTTACTGGCTGGAGGGGGAGGAATCCTATTTCATTGACCAGGTAGTGAACCATGCCGAGCACAAAATTCTGAACGAGGCCGAAGCCGGTTTTAACCTCACCATTTTTTACGGAAAGGATGCCGAATGGGCTTCGGTGGTAAATGCCTGCATGCGTTACCCCATGTTTGCCGAGCGCCAGGTGGTGATTTTGAAAGAGGCGCAGCAGATGCGTGATATTGAGAAGCTGGAAAACTATATCGAGAACCCACTGGCCACTACGGTGTTTGTGGTGAGCTATAAAGAAAAGAAAGTAGATGGCCGCTCCAAGCTGGCAAAAGTACTGAAGCAGAAAGGGGAGATGCTGACTACCAAAAAAATGTACGATAACCAGTTGCCCGACTGGGCCGGTACGATGGTGCAGCAGCATGGATTAAGCATTTCGCCCAAAGCATTGCATTTGCTGGTAGATCATATCGGTAACGATCTGAGCCGGATCCAGAATGAGATAGAAAAACTGGCTGTTAACCTCGGGGCCAGAAAAAATATCACGGAAGATGATATTGAAAATTATATCGGTGTAAGCAAAGAATTCAATGTGTTTGAACTGCAAACGGCGATTGCACAGAAAGACCTGGCCAAAGCCATCCGCATCATCCGTTATTTTGAGGCCAACCCTAAAGCAGGCCCCATTCAGATGATCCTGCCGGCTCTGTATAATTTCTTCAGCAAAGTGTTCATGATCTTCAGCGTACCCAATCCCGACGAAAAATCGGTGGCTACGGCACTGGGTGTGAATCCCTATTTTGTCCGCGATTATCTGGGAGCCGCCCGTAAATACGATTACAGCGGTGTTGAAAAGATCCTGTTGCTGCTGCATCAATACAATCTCCGTGGTATTGGTGTACACGATGGCGGCACTTCTGATGCCGGCCTGATGAAAGAGATGGCCGTGAAAATGATGGCCTGATTTTTTCATTCACCTTTTCTGATAAAAAGTACAGGATATGTGAAACCTGTAAGTCTCCCACCCGCTTATGTAACCGCTTTTCACTGTTTACTGATCAACTTTACAGGGTTCATTATTTGCAGTTTTGCCTACGCTTTCGGGTGTTACACCTGCTTCACCTTACAATTTACTTTATGAAAAATGTTACCCGTATTCTAACCTGTTTACTGCTGGTATTGGTAGTTGCCGGTTGTTCCTCACTTAACAAATCACAGAAAGGTGCCGTTATCGGAACAGCAGGTGGTGCCGCAGTAGGTGGTGCTATCGGAAGTATGTCTGGACATGTAGGTCTGGGAGCTATTCTGGGAGCAGCTGTAGGTGGCATTGGTGGTGCCATCATTGGTCATAAAATGGATAAGCAAGCTGCAGAAATTCAAAAAGATCTTCCGAATGCCAAAGTAGAAAGGGTAGGAGAGGGAATTGTTGTTGAGTTCAGCGACAAGATACTTTTTGCCGTAAGCAGTTCCGATCTTTCGGGCGAGTCAAAAACCAATCTGGATAAGCTGAATACCATTCTGGTAAAATATCCGGATACCAATATTGAAATACAGGGCCATACAGATAACACAGGCTCCAGTGCCTTTAACCAGGCTTTGTCTGAGCGCAGGGCTACGGCAGTGAGTAATTACCTGGCGTATACCGGCGTAAATGCTTCCCGTTTAACCCGCAGGGGATATGGTGAAGAAGATGCCAAATACACCAACGAAACCGTTGAGGGTAGAATGCAGAACCGGAACGTACAATTCCTGATCTCGGCCAATGCCAAGATGAAAGAGGAAGCAAAAAAAGAAGCGGGTACAGGTAATTAAAAATAACATAGATAGCAGTATACAGAATCAGCGAAGTGTAACTAAACACTTCGCTGATTTTTTTTACACCGGTTAAGAACCTGTGGTCTTTTTGTTGCCTTGGTAAAGAATCACCAGCATGGTGTAGATGGCTACCAGATAAAAATATTCTTTACTGCTGATCCAATCTTTGCCTGCAAAAGATTGAATGATCATCAGGATTGGTATTAGAATAATCAATACGGATAAGAAAATCAGATAGTTTTTCATAAACTGGTTTCTTTTTTTTCACTGCATCTTCATTACCTTTTTAGATAGTTGATTGATAGTATTTCGCCATGATATAACAAAATACCGGTCCGGCAAACAGTATTACTTGAATAATGATTGCGATTATGAATAAGACTTTGTGTGCAGGATCATTTTTATCCATCACTGGCAGAAATTTTGCAAAATACCATACAAGCATTAATGAGCCACCCATCCAGGTATTGAGTGTAATGAACATGAATGTTGCTTCGAGACCGAAATGAAGGCGGTTTTGAAATAGAAAGAATAAGACGAAGAATACAAAAGATAAGAGGCTTAGTAATTTTATGCGAAATTCCGGAACCCTTAATAGGTAGTTGAAAAAGGTGGTTTTCATAAAATTGGTTTATTGTTTTTTGGCACTAATACACATCTGATATTTTGTCTTACATATATCAAGACTGGCATTATAAATGTTATAGGCAATGGTTGATCCTGTTATGCCACCTACTGTTACTCCCCACAGCCCACCTGCAATCCCTCCGATTATCGCCCCAATTGGACTAAAAATAGATCCTATTTTTGTTCCTACATACCCGGCAGCTGATCCCAAGGGGGTGGCCGCACTGGTGCCATAAACTACTACGTTTTTCCAGAATTCAATTTTCGCCTGCGAAAAACAGTTGGTTCGCTCATAACAACAGGATTCGCCATTGCAATCATCACCACCCCCTCCCTCAAGTGCCGCTTCCAACGATTCATCATACACATAGGTATTATAATCAAAGCTGCTGAAATAGGTATCTACAAACTCTGTCCATAATCCGTTTGTCTTTCTGGCATTGTTGGGGTAGGCATCCAGTTTGTTTTTCGCATACAAACCCCTGGCTTTGAAATACAGTTGGCCACCTCCTTCTATAAAGAGCGTTTTCTTGAAATCCAATTGCTTGTCCAGCGCCTTCAGGTTATCGGTGATCGAAGCTGAATAATTCTTCAATTCTGCCACCGATCTGAAATGATAGAAATCGGCCATCTGCTGCTGAAATACCGGGCTCTCAGGATTCGTCTGTAACTGCAGAAGCAGGTCATTACTCCGGTCTACGATCTCTTTAATGCTTCTTTTGTCTTTATATACACGCACCAGGTATTGCGGGTCAAACCGGCTGATAGCATCGTTAAGGGCGATAAAAGATTCGTTCTTCGCAATCTCTTCTGCCGAAATAGTGATACCACCGGGTTCTTTGGCCAGATCCTGGTTTTTACGGCAACCAAGCAAGCCCATGATGCAGGCAGCAAATACTACCAGCACCATATAATAGATACGTTTCATGTTATGTCGTTTTGGTAACACCTCCGCATCTTCACAGGATGTATGGGTATTGGAGGAATTTAGTTTGCCCATTTACCATTGGCCAA
The DNA here is from genome assembly GCA_943369185.1 of Caulobacter sp. UNC279MFTsu5.1. Classification (GTDB taxonomy): domain Bacteria; phylum Bacteroidota; class Bacteroidia; order Chitinophagales; family Chitinophagaceae; genus Sediminibacterium. The sequence continues at coordinate 53,105 of CALRMK020000002.1, forward strand.
ATGATGCCCTAAAATTCCAAACCCCTTTATCCCTTTCCAAGAAATGGACCGGGAACAATGTCAACCAAACCGACAGATATCTACGGGGATAAAAATACCGTTGAAATACGAGTCGTCATAGCGTGTTTTCACCCTTTTTTCTGAGCAGGAAAGCCTGTATTATTGTAAGGTCTGCACCCTTCCAAATCTATTCGTATGTACCAACGAAGCGAAGAAAGAATGCGTATCGCCCGTAATATCCGTCTCATCAGAGAATTGCGTAATTACGACCAACGTTATGTGGCATCGGCCCTGCAGGTGGGGCGATCTACTTTATCTACCTGGGAAAATGGTTTGTCTGAAGTAAAAATAGAAACCCTGATCAGACTGGCTGAGGTACTCGGTCTGGAGGATTACCGACAGATCATCGACTTCGATCCGGATGCTCTGTTCAAAAAAAACAACATAAATAATGGATAAGCTAACTAGGCCAATACAGCGACTGCGATTAGCTGGTCTTTGTGTAATTGCGATTTCAGTTCTTCCAGTCCATTGAACTTTACTTCACCACGGATATATTGGTGTACATGCACCTGTAAGATCTTTCCGTAAATGTCTTCGTTGAAATCAAAAATATTGACTTCTATCACCCGCTTCTTTCCATCCACGGTAGGCCGGAGACCGATATTCATCATGCCCTTATAACGGATAGGAGATAGTTCACTACCCACCGACAACTCACTACTCACATTCACCATCACTGCATACACCCCATTTCCCGGAATCAGTTTCTCTTCACTGCTGATATGCAGGTTGGCGGTAGGAAAACCGATGGTACGGCCCAGTTTGTTTCCTTCAATCACGACCCCCTCAAAAAAATAAGGATAACCCAGAAAGCGGTTGGCCGTGTCGGTATCATTGGCCGAAATGGCCTGTCGGATGCGCGTAGAACTGATCACGATCTCGTTTACCAGTTGCTCAGAAATTTCCTTCACTTCGAAACCCAGTGTTTGTCCATAGGTTTTCAGTAACTGGTAATCGCCTTCTCTTCCTTTGCCAAAGCGGTGATCGTAACCGATGATCACTGTATGTGGTTTGAAATAATGATAGAGGAAATCTTTGACATACTCTTCTGCGGTTTGGTTCGAAAAACGATGGTCGAAGGGAACTACTACCAGGTGATCAATGCCTGCTGCTTCGAGTAACCGTATTTTTTCGGAGAGGGTTGTCAGCAGTTTCACATCGCCGGGTACCGAAGAAACGACTTTTCGGGGATGGGGATGAAATGTGATGATCACCGTTTCGCCGCCGATCCTGGCCGCTTCTTCCTTCATTTGTGCAATGATCTTCCGGTGGCCCTGGTGAACGCCATCGAATGTGCCGATGGTGACCACTGCCTTTCTGAATTCCGGTAAAGACCCTGCTAATTCTCGATGTACCGTCATAATTACCGCAAAAGTAAGGGACTAAATCGGGAAATTTTGGAAATGAGAGAGGGGGAAATTGGTACCCCTAAGCCGAATCTGTACCTTTGCCCCATTCCAGAATTTCCCTCCCATTGGGGTGGGACCAAAATTTGCAAATGTCTCTATACGCACAACGCGGAGTATCGGCCCAGAAAGAAGAAGTACATGCAGCCATCCAGAAACTGGACCAGGGCTTATACCCCCATGCTTTTTGTAAGATCTATGCCGATCTGCTTTGCGGCGATCCGGATTGGGTGAATATCATGCATGCCGATGGGGCAGGTACCAAAAGTATTCTGGCCTATCTCTACTGGAAAGAAACCGGCGATGTATCTGTATGGAAAGGTATTGCCGAAGATGCAGTGGCCATGAACCTCGATGACCTGCTCTGTGTGGGTGTAACCGATCATTTCCTGTTCTCTTCTACCATTGACCGCAATAAACTCCGCATTCCCGGTGAAGTATTGCAGGCAGTGATCAATGGTACCCAGGAATTTTTTGACCGTTTGAAAGCGTATGGTGTAAACATCCACTATCTGGGTGGCGAAACCGCCGATGTAGGCGATGTGGTAAGAACCATTGCCGTAAACGGTACTATGACCGCCCGCTGGCCCAAAAACAAACTGGTAACAAACGATAAAATTGAGGCAGGAAATGTGATTATAGGTTTTGGCAGTTCGGGTAAATGTGCTTACGAGAGTAACTATAACAGTGGGCTTGGCAGTAACGGACTCACCAGTGCCCGTCATGATGTACTCTCTAAATATTATGCAGATAAATACCCTGAAACCTTTGAACCCACTCTCAGCAACGAAGTAGTCTATATCGGTGCCAACCGGATGACGGATGAGATAGATGTGAAGGGGGCAAGTTTATCTGTAGGTAAATTATTATTGTCGCCCACCCGTACCTATGCACCGCTGCTGAAAATCCTGCTCGACCAGCATTTTGCAGATATCAATGGCCTGATTCATTGCAGCGGTGGCGGACAAACCAAGTGTATGAAATATCTGCCCCGTCCGCTGGCCATTATCAAAGATAATTTATTTGATGTGCCGCCTATTTTTCAGCTCATCCAGAAAAATTCAGGTGCCGACTACCGCGAAATGTACCAGGTATTTAATATGGGGCACCGGCTGGAGGTATTTACCCATGAGAAAGCGGCAGCAGCTATGATCGCCGTGGCAGAACAACTGGGTATCGAAGCCAGAATTGTGGGCAGGGTAGAAGCGGCAGAAAAATCTTCTTTGCTGCTGAAGGGTAGTTTTGGGGAGATTGTGTATTAATCCTGTGTGGTTGATTTGTTGGTCAGGCGACCAACAAAGGCGGGGATTGTTAGCGGTAACTTAAATAAGCAGGTAGTTGATTGCTTCTTGTTAACTAATCGTAATTTAGAATCATGTCAGACATCGTAGTATCCATCCATAATGCAGATATTTTTCAGGGAGATAACCTGGTACTGCAAAACGTAAATTTCAATATTACCCGCGGCGAGTTTGTGTACCTGGTAGGTAAAACCGGTACCGGTAAAAGCAGCCTGCTGAAAACCCTTTATGGAGAACTGACCCTGACCAAGGGCGAAGCTTCTGTGGTTGGGTTTGACCTGCGTACCATGGATTGGAAAAAAGTACCTTTTCTGCGCCGTAACCTGGGTGTGATCTTCCAGGATTTTCAGTTGCTGACCGACAGAAATGTGCAGGAGAACCTGCGTTTTGTATTAAAAGCTACCGGCTGGCAGGATGAAAGACTGATGGAAGAAAAGATCAACGATGTACTTGAAAAAGTAGGTCTGAAAAGCAAGGGCTTCAAAATGCCTTTTGAAATGAGCGGTGGCGAGCAGCAACGTGTAGACATTGCCCGTGCCTTACTCAATTCCCCCAAATTAATTCTGGCCGATGAACCCACCGGTAACCTCGATCCCGAAACCAGCGACGAGATCATGCAACTCCTGATGCAGATCTCCAGAGATTATGGCACCGCCGTACTCATGGCCACCCACGATTTTATTGTTATCAACCGCTACCCTTCACGTATGCTAAAAACAGAGGGCGGTAAAGTAATTGATAGTGCTGCGGTATAGTTGATGATTGGTTTCTGATCTTTTGCTAATCCCGTTCTACCCATACCCATAAACCGGTAACCAGAAACCTGCAACCAGAAACGAGCAACCTGTAACCAATATACCCTACCCCCAAATCCACCCCACCTGTTTCTTCGCATTGGCTTCGTTGTTGAACATGGGTGTGAGCAGGTGTTTGCGAAGTTCTATTTCGTCTGTGGTAAAAGGCTGGTGGTATAATTGCGCAATGATATCGCAGAAGGCGCTGGCGGTGGTTCCGGTATGGCAGGCTGCTTCCAGCCCACTTCCTGCAATGGTGGCATCATTCACAACACAATGCCGGCCATGAAAAAGGGCATTCACCAATTTGGTTTTCATACCGGTGGTTGTAAAGGAAGGAATTACGTTGATATGTGCTTTCGCGATCATGTCCTGCATTTCTTTTTCGGATGGATTGGCCACCAGACAGGTATGGTTCTGGGCATGCGCCAATTCTACCAATTTCTCGGAAGGGTTTTTCCCGGCTATTACAAAAGGCACTTTGATCTTGGTGAATACATTTTCGAGCAACCAGGTAGCGGCTTTGTCATTGGCATCTACGCTCAGATCGCCATGATAGAAACAGTAAGTGCCCATTCCTTCCAGGCAGCTTACTTTCCAGTCGGGGATGTATAAAGAGAGGTGTTCGATATTTTTACAACCCAGTTCTTTGCGGTAAACTTCATCGTCTTTTTCGGTGGTACCCCAGAACACGGCTTTGGCAGCGATCTTTTTCTCATAGGTTTTCAGCAGCCGGCTTTCTATCCAGTAATACATTTTTTTCAGCAGCGAGGAACTGCTTTTGCTGAGGTCATGGTAGTATTGGTATTCTACATTATGCACCCGCACAAAACATTTCCGGTTGGCAAACCGTTTGTCGAGCAGAGGATAGGTGCAATGCACCCCTTCCATAAAAATGGGGTAATCATCTTTCAACAGGTTCTCCAGTAACTGCTCATTCTTACGGCTCGAAACAATATAGGGAAGGGTATTGGAAATACCTTTGTGACCGATATACCGGGGATAATACTGAACCGTTTCGCAATATTTATTCAGTTCGGTTTGTGTGCCACGGCCATACGCAAAACAATGCAGGTGAATTTTGATGCCCTGTTGCTGAAAAGCGGGGAGTTTGTAAAACACATCCATTACCCCGCCATAATCAGCTGGGTAGGGCACATTGAAAGAGATAATATGTAAATGCTTTTCCACTAGGTTATTTCTTTATAAAAACCGATCAGTACCTGTTCCTCATTTTCCCAGTTCAGCTTGTTTCTTGCAAACAGGCAGTTCTTTCGTAATTCTTCATACAGAACATCATCAGACAGCAGATTGTTCAAAGCGGTGGCAATTGTTTTGGGGGCTGTATCCGTAATCAGGTAAGCAATGTTGAAACGTTGATTAATAGCGGCATATTCCGGGTAGTTCACACATACCTGTGGTATCCCCGCCATGGCATAATCGAAGAAGCGGTTAGCCAGCGAAAAATACTGGTTCATCCCCTTCGATTCAAAGAGTGTGATACCAATATAGGCCGTGGGCGTAAGTGCCAACAGTTCCTCCGGTGTTACATAGCCTCTCAGTTCTACTTTATCTGCTACCTCGTATTCTTGTATCAGTTGCTTAGTCTGTTCAAAAAAATTACCCTTTCCGCAAATCAGCAGCCGGGCATTCACATCTTTCATGGCCGGAATCAGGGTTTCAAAACAGCGCCCCTCGTTTACGGCACCCTGATACAGGATCCATTTTTGGGATGGATGCGCTTTTTCGGGCAAAGGGTTCAGAAGGGGAAGATTTCTGACAACGGTATAGTTCACACCATACCTTTTTTGGAGTTCGGCCCGGATACTTTCGTTCACCGTATAACCCAGCGGAAACCTTGGCACGGCAAATCTTTCTACTGCCAGCCAGCAGCGGTGTACCAGTGGGCGGGATAAAACTTCTTTCTGCTCCGTGAAAATCTCATGTGCATCATACACCCTTTGCTGTTTTTTGAGGGCCGTAACCAGGTATACCGGCAGGATGGTATCGAGGTCTATGGCACAAATAATATCCGCTGGCTGAAAGAGCAGGTGGCAGAAAAGCCGCAAATTATATTCTGCATAAAATGCCAGCCCTTTGGTAAAAAAACAACGCAACCTTTTTTGCCGGAAATTTTTGGCAGGAAGTTCAATTGAAGTTCTTAACTGCCTGCCTATCAAGGTTACTGTATGTCCCTGTGTGGCCAATGTGCCGGCAATCCGGTGCATACGCTGGTCGTATCGGAGGTCGTTGGTTACGGTGAAAGTAATTCTGGACAAAAGGCAGGGACTTATGCAACAAATATACCGGCTGGCAGATTAACATACTATATCCGTTATCTCTAATTTTAAAATGAGATATAACGCTTCAATTTATTGATTGCTAGTTGCTTAAACCTGAGTTATTATAATTTTATCTACTGACAGTTTACTTCTCCACCTCTTATACACAGCCCTGTTTTCTCTACGTGAATTCTACCCTTTTTACTGTATGTTCGCAGGTACTTAAAAGGGAATATACGTGAGATTAAAGTCATTAGAAATCAAAGGATTCAAAAGTTTTGCTGATAAAACTGTGGTGAGTTTTGATGAAGGTATTACCGGCATCATCGGACCCAATGGTTGTGGAAAAAGTAATATCATCGATAGTATCCGCTGGGTAATCGGTGAGCAAAAAATATCTGCACTCAGAAGTGAAAATTTAGAAGCGCTCGTTTTCAACGGAAGTAAGACCAGAAGCCCGAGCGGCCTCGCTGAAGTAAGCCTCACTTTCGAAAACACCAAAAATTTATTACCTACCGAGTTTAATACGGTTACGGTTACCCGTCGTTTTTACAAAAACGGGGAAAGCGAATACCGCCTGAACGATGTTACCTGCCGGTTAAAAGATATTCATAACCTCTTCCTCGATACAGGTGTGAGTACCGATAGTTATGCCATCATCGAGTTGGGTATGGTGGATGATATCATCAAAGACAAAGAGAACAGCCGCCGCCGTATGCTGGAGCAGGCTGCGGGTATCACCATTTACAAAACCCGTAAAAAGGAAGCCAAGAATAAACTGGATGCAACCGAGCAGGATCTGGCACGTATCGAAGACTTATTATTCGAGATCAACAACCAGTTGAAGACCCTCGAGAACCAGGCCAAAAAAGCGGAGAAGTTTTACGAGATCAAAAAGGAATACAAGGAAGTAGCCATTGAGTTGGCCAAAGCCTCGCTCGAAGGATTCAATATCACCTACAAAAACCTGAACGAGCAGCAGGATGCCGAAAACGATAAAAAGATCCGGCTCGAAGCGGAGATCGCTACCGAAGAAGCGGCCATTGAACAGGAGAAAGTAGGGTTTATTGAAAAAGAACGTGCCCTGCAGAGTATGCAGCACGAGTTCAACGAATACCTGCAGGAGCTGCGTACCCGGGAGAATGATAAAAACCTGGCTACCCAGAAACTGCATTACCTGAAAGAGAAAGAGACCAACCTGAAAGAATTTCTGGAGAAAGCAGAAGGTCAGTTAAAGACCATTGGCGACTCCATTTCTTATACACAGATCCAGGTAGGAGAAGAAGAAGCCAATCTATTGGAACTGCAGGATAAAGTGGAAGCCGCTAAAGCGGATGTGGAAGACAAACGCCGCAGTTTTGATGAAAAACGTTCGGGCCTTGATACGCTGCGTAACCGTTACCAGCAGATCCAGCGCAGCCAGTTTGATGCAGAGAAAAAAGTGGCCGTTGCCGATACTTCTATCCTGAACCTGCAAAGAGCACAGACCCAGCTGAACGAGGAACAACAGAACCGCGAAGCACAATTGCAGCAACTGGGTGTGGAACTCGAAGAAAAAGAAGCTACCCTCGATGCCAAACGTATAGACCTGCAGCAGTTACAGGAACACCAGGAAAAAACCAAGGAGCAGATCTTTGAAACACAGGCCCAGCTGGAAGTACTCCGTAACGAACTGAACGAAGAGAACCGTAAACTGGATTCCAAACGCAACGAGTATAACCTCCTGAAAAGTCTGATCGACTCCATGGAAGGTTATCCGGAAAGCATCAAGTTCCTGCACAAGAATCCTGAATGGAACCATGCGGCACCGATTCTGTCTGATATCATTTATGTAAAAGAAGAATACCGCACTGCCGTAGAGAATGTACTGGAACCTTATCTGAACTATTATGTAGTAAATAACCTGGAAGAAGGTTTACAGGCCGTTCACCTGCTGGATGCGAATAAAAAGGGGAAAGCCAATTTCTTCATGCTGGAGAAATTTGCTGATTACCGCGTAGAAACCCACCAGCCTGCCAACACCATCAAAGCGATGGATGTGATTGAGGTGGACGAACAATACCGCAAACTGGCCCAATACTTACTTGCCAACGTATACATTGCCGAAAACGACGAAGCCATTGCCAACAGCAATGGTGCCGTGGTACTGGAAAAAACAGGTAAGTATGTAAAAGGCAAATACACATTAACCGGTGGTAGCGTAGGACTGTTTGAAGGAAAGAAAATCGGTCGTGCCAAAAACCTGGAAAAACTGTCTGAAGAAATCGCAGACCAGGAAGCCGTAGTAAACCTGCTGAAATCCGATATTCAGGCCAAACACAATGAAGTGATCGCTTTCAATGACCAGTTGAAAGAGAATGTGATCAAACAGACCGAAAACGAGATCAACCAGTTAACCAACCAGGTATTTGCAGCCAAAAACCGGATGGAGAATCTGCAGGCTGCCCAGCAGAATGGGTTGCAGCGCCTCGAAGACCTGGATATGCGTTTACAGGCAGAACATGATGCCATTGCCGCCACCCGCGAAGAGTTTCATACCCTGAACGAACAATTGGAAACCACTTCTGCCGAACTGAAAACAGTGGAGCAGGATTACCAGTCGGCGGAGTATGAATACAATTTTGCTTCGGTACAATACAACGAAACCAACCTGCAGTTAACCCGTCAGCAGAGCAAGATCACCAGCCTGAAACAGGAACTGGTGTTCAAAGAGAATCAGTTGAACGACCTGCACCTGCAGATTGGCAACAACACCTCACAATTATCAGAAGCCAGCGCCAATATTGCGGAAAGTGAAAAAGCATTGATCGGTTCTGAAGAATTGTTATTGGAGATGCTGCGTAAGAAAGAAGAGGAAGAGAAAAAACTGAACGAGGCAGATCAGGCCTATTATAACCTGCGTAATGTTTTGCAGGAAAAAGAAAGTGAACTGCGCCTGAAAGTGAAGAGCAAGGAAATGATCGATCACCTGGTAACAGAGATCAAGGATAAACTGAACGAACTGAAACTGCAACTGGCCGGTATGAAAGAAAGGCTGAGTGTAGAATTCAAAGTAGAACTGGATGAGATCCTTGACCAGGAAAGAGTAACCGATACCAGTCTGGAAGACCTGCAGGCCAGTTCCGACAGAATGAGAAAGCGTTTGGAGAATATGGGAGAAGTAAACCCTACTGCCATAGAAGCGTATACGGAAATGAAAAAACGGTACGAGTTTATCCTCGAACAAAAGAACGATCTGGTATCTGCCAAAGAAAGCCTGTTGCAAACGATACAGGAAGTAGAAGCAACCGCTAACCAGCAGTTTCTCGATACCTTTAACAAAGTTCGCGAGAATTTCCAGAAAGTGTTCAAAGCGCTGTTTACAGAAGAAGATACAGCAGACATGATCCTGGTGAATCCGGAGAATCTGGCCGAAACCGGTATCGAGATCATTGCGAAACCGAAAGGAAAACGTCCTTCCTCCATCACCCAGTTAAGCGGGGGAGAGAAAACACTGACCGCTACGGCCCTCTTATTCTCTATCTATCTGATCAAGCCCGCACCGTTCTGTATCCTGGATGAGGTAGATGCGCCGCTGGATGATGCCAACGTAGGTAAGTTCACACAGATGATCAAGAAATTCAGTGATAACTCTCAGTTCATCATTGTAACGCACAACAAACAAACCATGAGTGCGGTAGATGTGATCTACGGTGTAACCATGCAGGAGCCCGGTGTAAGTAAACTGGTGCCGGTGGATTTCCGGAGTTTAGCGAACTAACCCAACCCGATCTATAGGATGATGGGATTAAGAGTCTTCTCTTGATCCCATTTTTTTTAACCTAAGCTGTTGTTGTATGACTTTCTGTGTACTGAAGAAACAGCTCCCAATAAGACTCGGGACTAAAGTCCCAAAATGAATATAAATAAGCCTTCCTGATCCATGCCCTGAAGGGCATGGCAAAATACTTACTTTTGCCGCACCCTTCAGGGCGTGGATATAAAATCTATTCTCTTAATTTACTAACCGGGCTTTAGCCCGTAGTGTGGATTAGGGGAGAGAACTTCTAAATAGATAAACGACCAAATTGTACAAATCGATTACCATACTCTACCTTGTCTGTTTTGCCCTTTATCTGGTATCCACTCGGCAACCCGATTATTTTGACGGTGAGAAAGCCCCAGCCACCATTCAGTGGCTCACAGACAGTGCTTCGGGCTATTCCATTCCCAAAGCGGTGTTTCATGATGGCAGAAAAGAATATGCGGTAGATGCACGTTATGTTTTCAGAACCTGGAAAAAAGGGGAGAAAACGGAAGTGATCTACGAAACCGATCATCCTGAAAAGGCTGTGGTATATTGTTTCTGGGGTTATTGGCTCAGTTGGGGCGAACTACTGGGAACGATTGTGATCTACTTTGCCTTGTTTCAGGTAGCAGTTTCTGTTACCAGCAATCCTACTGCCGAGGCCCTGGTGGAACAATTGGATTATAAGCCGGAAAAGAAACGGAGGTATAAAACACCCGATGAGGAATAGTAGCTGGTTTTATTTCAGGTACCGTTTGATCTCTTTCTCCACATCGCGGTTTTTGATGGTCTCACGTTTATCATGCAGTTTTTTACCGCGACCCAGACCGATCTCTACTTTCACTAAGTTCTTATCAGTAAAGAATACTTTCAAGGGCACCAGTGTATATCCTTTCTCCTTGATCTTTGCCTGGATCTTTTTTAATTCCTTTTTATTGAGCAACAGTTTCCTGTCGTGCACTTCAATATGGTTATTGGCCGTACCATGCGAATAACTCGCAATGAATAAACCCCGCACCCATAATTCCCCATCGTCGAACATGCAGAAAGCATCGTTAAAGCTCAGCTTCCCATCCCGGATCGATTTCACTTCCGTACCCATCAATACAATACCTGCTACATATTTATCTTCTATGGAGTAGTTAAAGTAAGCCTGCCGGTTGTTCATTTCAGCCAAGAGAGAGCGTAATTAAAAATTAAAAATTAAAAATTAAAAATGGGTAGGGGTTGCCTATCATTTTTAAGATCATTTTTACCCGGTGGTTTTGATCAGTACAGACAATTTTTAATTGCTAATTGCTAATTGTTAATTGTCTTCCCCTCAGCTTCTGAAGATCAGCACCAGCTGTGCCAGTTTATCTTTCAACTCTTTTCGGTCAACAATAAAATCGAGGAAGCCGTGTTCGAGTAAGAATTCACTGCGTTGAAATCCTTCGGGCAGGTCTTTTTTGATGGTTTCTTTGATCACGCGCGGACCGGCAAAACCAATGAGGGCGCCGGGTTCGGCAATGTTCAGATCGCCCAGCATACCAAAACTGGCCGAGATCCCACCAAAAGTCGGATCGGTGAGTAAGGAGATATAAGGAAGTTTGGCATCACTTAACTGCGATAGTTTGCCACTGGTTTTAGCCAGCTGCATCAGACTGAAAGCACTTTCCATCATCCTTGCGCCACCACTTTTACTGATCACGAGATAGGGTAAGTGATGCTGGATACAGTAATCCACCGCGCGACTGAATTTCTCTCCCATCACACTGCCCAGTGAACCACCAATGAATTCAAAATCCATACAGGCAATCACAATGCCTTCGCCGTTGGCCTTGCCAACCGCTACCCGCATCGAATCTTTCAGGTCTGTTTTGGAATGGATATCATCCAGACGTTTCTGGTAAGGTTTCAGATCGGTAAAACCGAGTGCATCAATACTCTGTATGTCTTCAAAAAGTTCGGTGTATTCCTTGTTATCGAAGATCACATCAAAATATTCCTCACTGCCGATACGGTGGTGGTAATTACATTTCGGGCAAACAAAAAGGTTTTCCTTTAATTCGCTGGTGGTACAGATATAATTACACTCCGGACACTTGTTCCATAAACCCTCAGGTGTTTCTTTTTTGTCGGCAGTAGAAGTTAAAATACCCTTTCTGATACGTCTGAACCATCGCTCTTTGGCAGGGTCTCCGCCCTGACTTTCGTCGCCGGTCAGGTTTGCTTCAAAATCTTCTTCACGTTCTTTTTTCATAACGGTCAATTGCAATTGGGGCGGTGAAGATAATAATTTTTTAACCACCCCTGTTCCGGAACAACATTCGTTGCTACAGAACCTTCTCCCCGGAGGGAGGTGAAAATTAGGTATAATTCAATATATATCCTGCAAATTATCAGGTTGTTCTCAGGACGAACCCTGACTTTAGCGTCAAAGCTAACAACTGATAGCCTAAAGTCAAAAATAATAGACTTCTCGGTATAGCCATAAAAAAAACCGTCAACAGTTGGGTTGACGGTTTTGGGGGAAATCTATCGTTTATGCGTTACGGTTAATACAGTTCAGGTCTTCAAAAGCTACTTCCAGTCTTTTGCTGAAACTTTCTTCTGCTTTGCGTAACCAAACCCTGGGATCGTAGTATTTTTTGTTGGGTTTATCAGCTCCTTCCGGATTACCGAGCTGGCCCTGCAGATAGGCTTCATTTTTAACATAAAACTGCTGGATACCTTCCCAGAAAGCCCATTGCAGATCGGTATCGATATTCATTTTGATGGCACCATAGCTGATCGCTTCCCGGATCTGGTGTTGTGGTGATCCGCTTCCGCCATGGAATACGAAATACACAGGTTTTGGACCGGTACCCAGTTCTTTCTCAATAAAATCCTGACTGTTCTTCAGGATCACCGGGCGTAATTCCACATTACCCGGACTGTACACACCATGCACATTCCCAAAAGCCGCAGCCACTGTGAACAGTTTGCCTACTTTGCTCAGTTCTGTATAGGAATAAGCAACGTGCTGGGGTTGTGTATATAATTTATCATTCTCTACACCGCTGTTGTCTACACCATCTTCTTCACCACCGGTAACACCGAGTTCGATCTCGATACTCATGCCCAGGGGAGCCATGCGTTTGTAGAATTCAACAGAGGTATGAATATTTTCTTCAAGGGGTTCTTCGGAGAGATCCAGCATATGTGAGCTGAACAGGGGTTGGCCTTTTTCTTTGTAGAACTGTTCTCCGGCATCAATCAGTCCGCTAACCCATGGTAACCATTTTTTAGCAGCGTGATCGGTATGTAACACCACCGGTACACCATAATATTTGGCCACATTGTGGATATGCAGGGCGCCGGAAATACCACCGGAAATATTACCCTGCAGGTTATCGTTCGGCATGCCTTTACCGGCAATGAACTGGGCGCCTCCGTTCGAGAACTGGATGATCACCGGTGAGTTTACTTTGGCCGCAGTTTCCAGCACCGCATTAATGGTATTGGTACCAATGGTGTTCACTGCAGGAAGTGCAAACTGGTTGTCTTTTGCATCGTTGTACAATGCTTCTAACTCTTCGCCGAATAATACGCCGGCACGGTATTTTTTCATGTGTGTAGATTGTAATGTTAAGGGAACCACTAACGGTTCTTTGCTGTCGGCAAGATACTTTACTTAGCGCAAACAGCCGTTAGCTTTTTGTGGGGGAAATACACAAGATATCCTACCAGACAGCATCCTGCAGCATTTTGCGGAAATAGTCAAATGCATCTGCCATCCGGCTGCCATACCAACTGAACATTTCTCCGTTGGCCAGAACGATCTTTGTGCCCGGCAAAACCTGCTGCAGTTCGGCGATATGTTTTTGTTGAAAAGGATAGGGCTCCGAAGAAAGTAATACCAGATCGGGTCGTAGTTGCGTTAGTTCGGAAAGACTGATCTCGGGATAGCGCATCCGGTTTCCCAGACAGTTTTCCCAGCCACAGGCCTGTAACATCGTATCTATAAAAGTATCTCCACCCGCTGCCATATAGGGATCTTTCCAAATCAGGTAAGCAACACGAAGCGGTTCTTTTTTTTCACTTAAATAACGCTGTAAAAGCGTTCGTTTTTCTTTGATCGATTTAATCAGTAAAGTCGTTTCAGCACTTTTTCCGGTCAGTGCTCCGATGCTTTGCATCATGCATAATGCATCTTCGATCGAATGGATATCGCTGGTCCACACCGGTGCGATCTTTTCCAGTTCGAGCACCTGTTCCCGCTCATTTTCTTCTTTGTTGGCGATGATGAGATCGGGTTGCAGTGCCCTTACTTTTTCAATATCAACATTTTTGGTACCGCCTATTCTTTGCTTATGGCGGAACCAGTTGTTGGGATGTACACAGAATTTGGTAATGCCGATCACTTCTTCGTTCAATCCGATAGCGGCCAGCAATTCGGTTTGTGAAGGCACCAGCGAAATAATTCTTTTGGGAAGAACGCTGAGTTGTATTTGTTTCTGTAATTGGTCGGTGCAGCGGTACATCTGATAAAATTACAGTAAATCGGTATGTCTAAAAACTTGTTTGACTGTTTTCGATCACCAGCGAAGCAGGATCATCTTCCGGCTGGTATTGTTTCTCTACCAGTTTTTTCAGACCCATATAACCGGCCAGCCATTCAGGACAAAGCAGGGCGGATAAGTGTTTCATTTCTTTCATCAGTTCCGTATCCAGCAGTAACTGCGTTGTTTGGCTGAGCGAGGGTAGGGTATCGTTGAGTGGGATGACAGTGGCTATTTTCATACCGTAAAACTACAGCAAGCATATAACCCTGATGATAGATAGTTGTTATAACCTATAACTACAGGTTATGGATCTGCTGCGCCAGTTTGATGAAACTTTTGTTGAGTCCGCTGTTCTCTCCCTTGCGCTGTACAAAGTAAAACTGCCTTTCAATATGCAGTTTCTCAAAATGAACCTGCACCAGTTCGCCATAGGTCAATTCCTTGATCACAGAACGGTGGGGGAGAAAGCCGAGCGAATCGGATTCGATCAGAAAATTTTTCAATGCTTCTGTACCACCCAGTCGCACTTTGATATCGAGTTCGGTGAGTTTGATCTTTTGTTTTTCGAGGGCATACTTCAAAGCAGCCAGGGTGCCGCTTCCTCTTTCGCGGATCGCCATCGGCATCTGCAGGATCTCCTGTATAGCGTAATTCTTCTTTCTGGCGATCGGACTTTTTTTACTGCAAACCGCCACTACTTCATCCGATAAAAAGGGTTGGTAATCTACCTGTGTCAGTTTGCTTCTTCCTTCAATAATGCCCAGATTAATATCTTCATTCAATAAAGCTTCTAGTACCAATTCAGAATTTCGGTTCAGTAAACTGATATGGATCTGTGGGTAGTGCTGGTTAAAAGCGGATAATACTTTGGGCAGGATATACAATGCTACAGTGGTACTGGCACCCAGTTTCAACATACCCTTGGCCTGCATCACATCACGGATACCGGAGATCTCGAATTCGGTCTGTTCCTGGATGCGTTTTACCTCTGTGAGTTTTTCAAACAGCAGTTTACCTGCCGGTGTAAGTTCGATGAGAATGCCTTTCCGGTCGAAGAGTTTGGTTTTGTAATACGCTTCCAGCGCCTGGATATGCCTGCTGATGGCAGGTTGTGAGATATACAATACCTGACTGGCCCGCGAGAAACTTTTCAGCTGTGCTACAGATAAAAAAACATCGTGCCGGGTAGAGATCATGGCAGGTTGATTATGTTGTCAGAGGAAAAGCGGTCCTTATTTGGCAAGACTCTGCAGTACATCATATTTGGTAACAATATGCAGATCGCCTTTTTCATCTCTGGCCAATACTGCGCCGTTCTCTTTGGTGATCAGGCTGCCCAAGCGTTCAACCGGTGTGTCAAAATCCACTACCGGATACGCGGGTTCCAATACACTCTCCAATGTGGCATTCCTGATCTCCGGATTACTGAAAACTTTCTGAAACAGTCCGCTCTCGCTTACCCCACCAATACAGTTATGGTCTTTCATCACAGGGATCTGTTCAATATCATATTTCTTCATCAGTTCTACCGCTTCTGCCACGGTCTGGGTGGCTTCGAGGGTAACCAGTCTTTTGCTATGCCGGCCACTTACAATGTCTTTGAATGTTTTCACATCCAAAAATCCACGTTCCATCATCCACTGATCGTTATAAATCTTACCTACATACCGGCTGCCATGGTCATGGAAAATGCAAACCACCACATCGTCTTTGGTGAGACTTGATTTTAACTGCATCAAACCCTGCAAACAGCTGCCGGCACTGTATCCGCAGAACATGCCTTCTTCTTTGGCAATCCGTCTGGCCATTACCGCCCCATCTTTATCGGTGACCTGTTCAAAAAGGTCTATCACGCTCATGTCGTAGTTCTGTGGTACAAAATCCTCTCCAAAACCTTCCGAAATATAGGGGTGCACTTCACACATATCGATCTCGCCGGTTTTGTAATATTTGGTCAACAAAGAACCATATACATCGATGGCCCAGATTTTAATGTTTGGATTTTTCTCTTTCAGATACATCGCCGTACCGGTAATGGTTCCGCCGGTACCTGCTGTACAAACCAAATGGGTAATTTTTCCTTCGGTCTGCTCCCAGATCTCGGGTCCGGTACTTTCATAGTGCGCCTGGCGGTTGGCCAGGTTATCGTACTGGTTCATGTACATCGAATTGGGGATCTCTTTGCCCAGCCTTTTGGCTACACTGTAATAACTGCGGGGATCTTCGGGGAGTACATTCGTTGGACAAACAATCACTTCTGCACCTACGGCTTTGAGGATGTCGGCTTTTTCTTTCGATTGTTTATCGGTGGTTACAAAAATGCATTTATAGCCTTTTACACAGGCGGCCAGTGCCAGACCCATACCGGTATTGCCACTGGTACCTTCAATGATGGTACCGCCGGGTTTCAGTTTGCCTTCCTGTTCGGCTACTTCCACCATTTTCAAAGCCATGCGGTCTTTGATGGAATTACCGGGGTTAAAATAATCTACTTTAGCCAGCACAGTGGCCGGAATATCTTTGGTGATCTTATTGAGTTTGATCAGAGGGGTATTACCGATGGTTTCCAGGATGTTGTTGAGCCACATAATAAACTAACACTTGTTTGCGCAAAGGTAGAGTTTTGCGCTTCCCGGCAAAGCCAATTGTAAAATAGCTACAACGAAAAGAGGAATTTGTAAAAGGGCAGCGGATCACCTGGGGGAGTTGGGTAGGATCCGCTACCCTTGTAAATGTCTTGACTGCTTACGCAGACCCATCATGCTTCGCATAGCTTGCTTAGAAGGTTTTTACCAGTTGTAAGCTACGTTCTTCACTCTGGTTATTACTTACTTCCTTGCTGGTTTCGGTATTGGCTTTTTGGTTACTGGTGCTGCTATGCAGGTATCCAAAAACAACTGCAGGTACCAGGGCCATCAGGAAGATCACGTAAGTGGTAAAAAGGAACTTTTTCATAACGGTTATTTTTAATGGTTTTAATTACTTTGATAGAACAAAGATAAGGTGTTTGATAATACTATGCAATACATAGTACCTTCTTTAAGGTAGTATTTTCTATGGCATAATAATGAGTTATGCTTTGGAATGCAGTAAAATCAAGGGTTTAGCTAATCCTGACCCATAAAAAGGAGGAAGCGGAGATTGTGATGAGCGGATATATAAGCTGATGAATAACAGTCTGGAGGGATCCCAAAACCGATTTCAGGAGGTAAAATCCTTGTCTACAGCAAAATTTTCAGGGAATTTGGCCGTTATCTGGCCATAAAAAGCCATGATTTCGCGCATATCGGTCACGTAATCTTTGGGATAGATCACTTTGCCGATCCCGGCTTTTTTCTTTACATAGTCTACATAACCTAAGCAAATAGGCACCCCGGCACCCTGTGCCACATGGTAAAAGCCGGTTTTCCATTTGTTGCGGTGGCTGCGGGTTCCTTCGGGAGTGATCAAAATGATCAGTTCCTCATTCTCACGGAACAGATCGATCATGGCTTCTACAAAACTTTTCCGGTCAGACTCATCTTTTCGGGGTGTACGATCTATGGCGATACCACCCAGGGGCTTCATCAGCAGGCTGAAAGGGAATTGCATCCACTCTTTCTTTACCGTAAACCGGATCTTCATCCGGTAAATTGCAAAAGAAGCCATGGTGTACCAGAAATCCCAGTTACTGGTATGCGGTGCAGCAATAATGATACATTTTTTGATCTCGGGAGGGAGATTCGAGTCAACTGTCCAGCCGGTAGCTTTGAAAATACGGGAACAGACAGCAGAAAGATTCATTTGATAACGGGGTTATGTCCAATATAACAGTAATCGGGGAAGAAGGTTGCAGCTTTTGAAAGAGAGGAAAAGGAGTTGGATGATCAGGACCTGAATTTGTCGGTAATCTTGCCGCAAAGATCGCAGTCGATCATTTTTTCGGCTACCTCAATCATATTCTTGAAAGCTTTGGCGTTGCTGATACCATGGCCAATGATCACGGGTTTGTTAACACCCAGCACCGGCGTTCCGCCATAGTTTTCGTAGTGGAAACGGGTAAAATACGCATCATCGCGGTAACCACGCTGGCTGGCCACATCATAGATCGATTCGGCCATTTTCAGCAGTACATTTCCGGTGAATCCGTCGCAGACGATAACATCAGCCTTATCATTGAACAGGTCGCGGCCTTCGATATTACCTATAAAGTTGATGGCCGTATTTTCTTTCAGCAGGGGATAAGTGGCCTGGGCCAGGATATTTCCTTTCCCTTCTTCTTCGCCCACATTCAATAAACCTGTTTTGGGGTTGCTGATATTGAGGATATACTGGGCATAGAGGCTGGCCAGTATGGCAAATTGGTTCAGGTGTTCGGGTTTGCAGTCGGCATTGAGGCCCACATCTGCAATCACCCCCGTGGTACCGCTCAATTTGGGAACGATGGTAGCAATGGTGGGTCTTTGAACTCCTTCGATGGGTTTGATACTGAACATAGCACCTACCAGCATGGCGCCGGTATTACCCGCACTGATGAACGCATCAATCTTACCGGTAGCCAGCAGGTGGAAACCGATAGCAATGGAAGAGCGCTGTTTTTCTTTCAGGGCCTTGGTGGGATGTTCGTGGTAACCAATTACTTCCGGGGCATGTACCAAATGCAAATTAGGTGATGTAACCTGGTGCTCCTCCAACAGAGGTTTTACCAGTGTTTCATCACCTATGCAATATACCGATGCCGTACGGGATGGGTCAGACAGGTATAGTTGCAAACCTTTCACCGCTTCCAGCGGTGCAAAATCTCCACCCATCATGTCTAATCCAATATTCATCGTGGCAGGAAGCTAAAGTTGAACTAAAAAGGTTACGCTTTCAGAGGAGCTTTTTCAGCTACCAGTTTCCCTTTATAGAACAATTTACCTTCGCTCACGTGCGCGCGGTGGCGTACATGGGTTTCACCCGTGGTGCTGTCTTTGCTTAATGTTACTTCCTGAGCTACATAGTGAGTTCTTCTCTTTGCGCTACGTTGCTGGGAATGTCTGCGTTTAGGATTCGGCATATCTCGAAATTTATAGTATCAAAAAAAAATTAATCCAGGTTTTTAAATTTATCCAGTCCTTTCCAGACAGTGGTACCACTCTCTTTCCGGGTCTCTTCTTCCATTTTCTTCAGCTTCTCCAGTACTTCTTTGTTACACTTGGGGCCTCCCATTTCTTCCTTACTGCACATTTTCTGCAGGGGAATACTCAGGTTGATGAACTCATAGATCCAGTCGGCCAGGTGTAAATGGCTTTCTCCGCGGCTGATATAATATACATCCGGGTCCTCTTCCTGTTCGTTCATCTCGTCCGGGTTCTCTACCATCTTTACGATGATGTTGAACTCGTCCCAAAGCTGCATGGGCAGTGTGTTTCCGCATCTGTCGCAAGCCGCATTCACGCTTCCGTCGATATCGAATCTGAGCTGCATAAAGCCATTGTTCTTTTCCAGACTCAGCTTTACATTTGCTTCACAATTCGCGAAATCCTGCTCCCCATAGGGTATAAAGAACTTATCCTCAATCCGGTATTCGTAAACATGTACCCCCGGCTTTAAACCCACAAATGCTATCTCAAATTCCCGCCGCTGATTCATAACCGTTTTTTAAGGGCTTGCAAAGGTACGCCAAAACGCCCGAAACGCCAAAGGAAAATTGAATCCGGGCCAATCGATGGTCCACCGGCAATGATAGGCTATTTTACAGCATATTTGCAGTTATGAAACAAAAGGGGGCAATTTCTACCTGGCAATGGGTGAAACTGGGCATATTGTTTTGTATTTCACTGATTATCAGTATTTTTTCTATTTTCTCTCACCAGGTAGAAACAATATATGCCACCGGGTTTTACCCCGGACTGGCGTCTACATTGCGTACCCTTACCCGTTGGATCCCTTTCAGTATCGGTGATCTATTATATGCCTGGCTGGTGATATTACTCCTGATCGGCCTTATCCGGATGATCCGCCTGTTATACCGGCGGGAGCTGACCCAGGCCCGGCTGGTGCATCTGGGTTATGGGTTTACCAGAACCCTGCTTTGGGTGTATATCCTGTTTAAACTGATGTGGGGACTGAACTATAACCGGCTGGGCATTGCCTATCAGCTCCGTATCTCTAAACAGGAATATTCGAAAGAAGAAGTAACCCAACTGGCGCAGTCGTTGATTGAAAAGCTGAATGAATGCCGGCGCCAGATCCCGGATACAGTATTACCCGCCCCGCCACTGGATACCCTGTACCGCGAAGCCTATCGTTCTTATGAAGCTGCTTCTTATCAGTACGAATTCCTGAATTACCGTAACCGTTCCGTGAAATCGAGCCTGTTTAACGGGGTGGCAGATTATATGGGGTTTACGGGATATTATAATCCGTTCACAGGAGAGGCACAGTTACGGACAGATGTTCCGCGGGTGTTGATACCCTATATTACCTGTCATGAAATGGCCCACCAATTGGGGTATGCCAGTG
Organism: Caulobacter sp. UNC279MFTsu5.1; assembly: GCA_943369185.1. Lineage (GTDB taxonomy): Bacteria > Bacteroidota > Bacteroidia > Chitinophagales > Chitinophagaceae > Sediminibacterium. The sequence goes on from CALRMK020000002.1 coordinate 73,750, forward strand.
AAAGCGAAGCCAATTTTGTGGGTTATCTGGCCGCTGCCGCTTCTAAAGATGTGTATATGCGTTATTCGGTGTACCTTGATCTATTCTCTTATGCACAGGGAGAACAGGTGCGGATGTATGGGAAGGAAAAGGATTTTACCCTGTTTGAATCGGTATTGAAACAGAACAGGGAAAGGATGGATACACTGGTAAAAAAAGACAGGAAAGAGATCCGCGAATTCTTTTTCAAAAGAAAGAACCGGATTTCGCCGGCCATATCCAGTTTGTATGACCAATACCTGAAACTGAATAAACAAATGGAAGGTTTGAACAGTTATAATGAAGTGGTGGGATGGTTAATCGCTTACCGGAAAAAATATGGCAAACTTTAATTGGGTGAAACTGGTAGTATCTGTTTTGTTTACCGTGGGAATCGGTTCCCTCGGTGGTATTTTCACGATCAGTGAGATCCCGGGCTGGTATGCGGGTTTACAGAAACCTTCTTTTAATCCCCCGAATTGGTTGTTTGGTCCGGTATGGACGATTTTGTATCTGCTGATGGGAATCAGTTTTTACCTGATCTGGAAACAGCCCGTATCTACTTTACGTAATGTAGGACTTACCCTGTTTGTGATCCAGTTCATCCTGAATTTCTTTTGGAGTATTCTCTTTTTTAACCAGCACCTGATTGCTACTGCTTTTCTGGAAATGGTATTTATGTGGATTTTTATCCTGCTGACCATTATCTGGTTTGCCAAACTATCCCCAACAGCTGCCTGGTTACTAGTTCCTTATTTATGTTGGGTAAGTTTCGCCACCGTTTTAACGGCCGCCATCTGGAAACTGAATCCATAATCCGCAAATCCGTCATTCGTAATCCGCAAATCTTCCTCTCCTAAAACTGGTTCTTCCACATCATACTCTCCACCGGTCTATCCGGCTGACCGCTGTATTTGGCATTTCCTTTCTGGTTGTATTTAACAGCGATCTCTCCATCCACCGGGAAATAGATCAACTGACCGATGGGCATACCTTTATAAATACGTACGGGTTGTTTGCAGGAGATCTCAAGGGTCCAGTTACCGCAGAAGCCCACATCCCCCTTGCCGGCGGTGGCATGAATATCGATTCCCAGCCGACCGGTAGATGATTTTCCTTCCAGAAAAGGCACATGGGCATGGGTTTCTGTATATTCTTCTGTTACCCCTAAATAAAAAGCATGCGGTTGTAATACAAAACCTTCATCCGGTATTTCGAAGTACTCGATCTTATTGTGTTTTTTGGCATCCAGTTCGGCATTCACATAAGTGGCCAGCCATTTGCCCAGGTGAACATCATAACTGTTGCTGCCGAGGTCGGCCCGGTTATAGGGTTCGATCTTAATGGTTCCTTTGGCTATTTCTTCCAGTATGCGTGAATCTGTGAGGATCATTCTTTGTACTTTTATCTATTGAGACTGTAATTATACGAACCCCTGCAAGCTAAATTCTAAATTACTCCGGTGCCGCTGTTTTATCAACAAGATATTAACCCAACCACGAAACTGGCGGTCTGGAAGATCGAAGAAACCGAATCTTTTTTTCTGCAGGCCGTGCCATTGGGCCGTGAGATCACTCACCCGCATAAACGCCTGCAACACCTGGCGGGACGTTTTCTGCTGCCTTATTTATTCCCGGATTTTCCGCACCACGAGATCGAGATCGCAGATACCCGCAAACCTTTTTTACCGGGAGAGCAATACCATTTTTCGATCTCTCACTGCAGTGAGTATGCGGCGGCTATTGTAAGCAGTACCGACCGGGTGGGGGTGGATATTGAAACGATCTCGCCCAGAGTGGAGAAGATCAAACATAAATTTTTACATCCGGATGAGCTGGTGTTTGTGCATGGTTATCCCAATGACCAGCAAATTCCTTTGCTTACCCTTTTATGGAGTTGTAAAGAAGCCCTGTTCAAATGGTGGGGCAGGGGGGATGTGGATTTTAGTGAAGTGTTGCGGATTGAACCTTTTTTAATGGCAGAGAAGGGTAGTATAAAAACCAGGTTTCATAAAAACGATTTTGAAGTGGCATTGGATCTGCATTACCGGATGGAGGAGGGGGTGAGTTTGGTGTGGGGGAATCAATGAGTGAATGAGTGGATGAGTGAAGGAGTGAATGAGGGGGGAATTCAATGATAGAATGATAGGATGATAGAGTGATAGAATGATGGGATGAGTCACTTATAATTACTAACTACTAATTACTAATTTCTAATTAATCAATCGTCAAACCGGCTTTGTGCCTTGGTTTTAGGCACGAACATGAGGTTCTTCTGGAGCATTACTTTCATCTGCCGTTTTACCAGCTGACCCATGGTTCGGGCTTTTTTAAAGGCAGTTGGGTTGTTGAAGTGGGTAGTGAGTTCTTCTTTGAGTTGTTCGATCTTTTCGGGTTTGGAGATGTCGTCATCGCTCATGATATCGAGGATCTCTTTCATGCGGTAACGGGCCGAAACCAAACGGAAAGTCATCATGGTTCTTTCTTCTGCCTGGTATTGGGCAATGGATTTGGCATCCAGGTGTTTGGCTACAATGTCTACCAGTGGTTTGTTCTCTTTGAAAAACTGAGGTAAATACAGGTTTTTTCTTCCTTCATAAGACTGCTGGTCAAAATCGATGGCGCGGATGCGGTATTGGTAATCTTCAATATCGGGGGTGATGTTGACCACATAATTATAGGCCCGCATATCGCCCAGTAAGTGAACAAAACAGCGTTCGTTGAATTTCACAAATTCCTTGGCCAACCGGATCTGGTTGGTATTGGGATCCTTCAGGTAATCATGGATAAAGATATCACCGGGTATTCCCGGAATATGTTCTTCGATCAGGGTGTTTTTGTTGGTGAAATAGGTCATCCGGTTCGGCGACAACAGATGCTCCAGCTCCAGTCCGTAAATACGGCTGGCATCGGCCTGTTTGATATAATAGTGGTCGTAGTTATCGTTGAACTTATTTACGATGCGAATGCGGAAGGGCTGGCTGTTGCCGAAGAAACAGAAATCGATGCGGGCCACATCCAGGTGATTTATAAAACTGAGGTCCCCTTCGGTTTTGAGAATGGCATAAATGCGTACGAGGTTCTCGCGCAGAAATTCCCATTCGTGCATGTCGTAAGACACTTTTTCCCAGGCCGTGTCTTTTCCGTATTTATCTTTTAAGGGAACGGTGTAAGTGAAACGCTGCAGATCGGCATAACTCACGGGCAGACTTACTTCACGGCCATATCTAACGAGATATTGTCGCAGATCATCCTTAACCGGGAAGATGGGTTTCTTCTTCGATGGACGGTCGGGTTGATCGGATGGGTCGATATGGTTGAAGGGATTACTCAACTAATATAGGGTCTGTATCTTCCAGTAAATTCAGGTTAATGGCGTCTGCACCGGCAATGCCTTCTACAGAGCCTTTGATATGTGCGGCATTCAGCAATACTTTCTCCAGTTGTTTTTCCCTGGCTTTCCATAGTTTTTCCATGGCATCCCTTTCGCGTTGTATGCTCAGTTTCATGCTCATGAATCCTTCGCGGATCGCTTTCCATTGTTCACTGAATTCGCTGCCGGTAAGATAATCATAGAGCATATGCATTTTGTCGCCTTTGTTGTCCTGGCTTTTTTTTGCATCGGCAATTTTTAGCAGGGCATTTCTTAACAGCAGTGCCACACTTCTTACTTCTGCAAAACTGCAGATATATACGCCATCTTTCTCGCCAAACCGGTCCATATCTTTCGGGAAAGCCTGTGTTACAATCACGGCAACATCGGCACCGAGTGTACGCATATCCGCTTTCAGTTTTTCGATCCATTCATTCGAAAAATCTTTTGTGCGTTTGCTTTCATAAATAATTTTACCTGCTTCGTTCCCAAACTGGTTGCGTACGATCTGGGTACAATCTGCACCCCGAACGCCTTTGCCCACTTCCTCTATTTTATCAAAAGGAAATGTGGCCTGCAACAGTTCTTCCAGCATTAGTTCCTGTACTTCTCCCTGTAACTGCATACTTCCCTGTTCCGATTTGCGGCGCATTTCTTCGGCCAGTTTTTTCTGGTCGTCCAGTTGTTTCTCCAGCTCTTTCAGGCGCAACTGGTATTCCTGTTCTTTCAGGCTGATTTTTTCTGATTCTTCTTTCTGTAATTGTTCTTTCAGCTTTTCTCTTTCCTCCATCAATTGTTTCTGGAGTGTAAGCTGTAATTCTTCCTCTCTGGTTTTGAGGGCTTGTTCTTTCTGTAAAAATTCCAGTTGCTGTTTGCGGGCTTCTTTCAGTTTTTCTTCATTCTCGGCTGCATTCTGTTGCAGCATTTTCAGCTGGTTCTCAAAATCTGCCGCCACTGATTTCCGGATGGTATCCTGCAGTTCCTGCTGTAGTTTTTTCTTTTCGGCATCTATCTGTTTGCGGTTCTCTTCGTCTTTGGCCTGTAACTGTTGCTGAAAACTGGTTTCTTTCAGCCTGAATTCCTCGTCTTTTTTCTTCTGCCAATCTACCATTTTGCCACGCAGTTCCTTTTCGATCTCATCACGCATAGAATCGCCGGGTTCGAACTGGTGATTACAGTTAGGGCAGGTGATAATAAAACTGGACATGTAGGTTTTTTTTACAAAGTAAGACTAAGCATTGAAATGAAAAAACCGGCTCATCTGAGCCGGTTTGTGCGGAAGAGGAGATTCGAACTCCCACGCCCGGTAAAAGGCGCTACCACCTCAAAGTAGTGCGTCTACCAATTTCGCCACCTCCGCAGTTATTTTTGAGACCTAAGAAATGTTAAACCAACTCGTGGGTTAGAAATTTCCTTTTCTCCCTTCGGTAAGTTCGTCACCCGCCGCAGGTTTGGGAACGCAAATGTAAAGGAAACAGAATAAAATCTGCGGCAGATTCCCGGATTTTAATTGCTGACCGCTGAGAATCAATTGCCGGAAACCCATTACATCCGTTCAGGGACCTTGATACCTAATACGCTCATCCCGTTTTTGATCACCTGCGCTGTAAGCCGGGAAAGCTGTAAACGGAGCTCTTTTTTCTCCTGGCTCTCGGCATTGCCTATGGAATGTTCGGTATAGAATGAGTTAAAGATCTTTGCCAGGTTAAATACATAAATGCCCACTTTGGAAGGGTCGTGTTCATTGGCGGCATCCTGTAATACAGTAGGGAAGGTTTCCAGGTGAATGGAAAGTTCCTTTTCCAGAGGCAGTAAGGTGGTTTGGAGTTTGGAGTTTGGAGTTTGGAGTATTGCTTCTCCCCCGGCTTTGCGTAAAATACTTTTGATCCTTGCGTGGGTATATTGAATGAAGGGGCCGGTAAAACCATGGAAGTCGATACTTTCTTCCGGATTAAACACCATTTTCTTTTTGGGGTCTACCCGCAGCAGGAAAAATTTCAGGGCACCGAGTCCGATGGTATCGTATAATTCTGTCAGTTCTTCTGCGGTAAAATCTTTCACTTTGCCCAGCTCTTCTGTTTTCTGGCGGGCTATGTTCACCATTTCTGCTACGAGATCGTCGGCGTCTACTACGGTTCCTTCGCGACTTTTCATTTTGCCGGTAGGCAATTCAACCATACCGTAACTCAGGTGATAGATACCGTCTGCAGAAGGTAATCCCAGTTTCTGGCAGATCAGTTTCAATACTTTGAAATGATAATTCTGTTCATCGCCCACCACATAAATACTCTGGCTGGCGTTGAATTCTTTCTGTTTCTGTTCGGCCAATCCGATATCCTGTGTGATGTATACGGATGTGCCGTCTTTTCTGCGCACCAGTTTCTCATCCAGTCCATCGGCTGTCAGGTCGATCCATACACTGCCATCCGGCTTCTGGTAAAACACCCCTTTGGCCAGACCGGTTTCTACCAGGTCTTTTCCTAATAAGTAGGTATTGCTTTCGTAATAGGTCTTATCAAAATCACTGCCGATGCGCTGGTAAGTAGCTTCAAAACCGGCATATACCCAGCTGTTCATCGTACGCCAGAGTTCCATTACTTCGGGTTTGCCGGCTTCCCAATCCAGCAGCATCTGCTGGGTGGCCTGCATAATGGGGGCTGTTTTTTCGGCTTCCTCATCCAGCTTGCCCTGTTTTTTCAGTGCTTCTACCTGCCGTTTGTATTCGTCGTTGAACTTTACATAATAGTCTCCTACAAAATGATCGCCCTTGGCATGGGTAGATGCCGGTGTAGCGCCATTGCCAAACAGCTGCCAGGCAATCATACTTTTACAGATATGGATACCGCGGTCGTTTACGATGCAGGTCTTTACCACTTCGTTGCCATTGGCTTTCAGGATCTCCGCAATACTTCTTCCCAGAAAGTTATTCCGCAAATGCCCGAGGTGTAAGGGTTTGTTGGTATTGGGAGAGGAGTACTCAACCATTACTTTCTGTCCGTTTTGAGGTGCATGCCCAAAAGAAACATTGCCGTATTGTTCGTTCACAAACTGCAGCCAGTAACTATCGGCCACAGTAATATTGAGAAATCCTTTGATGATATTATAGGCAGTAAAAAGTTGGGGATGGGTATCAACAATATATTGACCTAGTTCCTGTCCCAAAGCATCGGGTGATTTTTTCAGCTGTTTTACAAAGGCAAACATTACAACTGTATAATCGCCTTCAAATTCTGGTTTGGTGGCATTTACCAGTACCTCCTGCGGTGCCAGCTCTACCTGATACAGTTGGTGTATGGCGGCTGCGGTAACTTCTTTTATCCGGGTAACAACACTCATTTCTTAACAATTTCGGCTGGCAAAAGTAACTAATTAACCCCTACCTTCGGCACCATAATGCGAAAGATGCATGATACGATCCGTGGCCAGATATTGGGTTTAGTGGACCTTTTTTATCCATTATTCCGTCGTTTTATGCCCCTGCAAACCTTTCGGTATGCTGCCTGTGGCGGATTTAATACAGCATTGGATATCACCCTTTTCTTTGTGGCCTATAATTTCATACTGGAAAAACAGGTGATTCACCTCGGTTTTGTCAGCATTGCCCCGCATATTGCCGCTTTCCTGATCAGTTTCTTTGTTACTTTCCCCATCGGTTTTTACCTGAGCCGGTATGTGGTATTCCAGGAAACATCTGTAGGCAAGAGGAAGCAGCTGGGTAAATATTTTATGGTAGTACTGGGTTGTATTTTCCTGAATTACGGTTTTCTGAAACTGTTTGTGGAAGTGTTCCGATGGTATCCTACCCCCTCAAAATTGGTTACCACGGTATTTGTGGTGGCATTCAGTTATCTCTCCCAAAAGAACTATACGTTCAAAGCGGCTAAGGGTTGATCTTTTCTATGGGTTTGAAATAAAACTGTAAAGTGGCTAATCCTTTTTTCTCTGCATGAACAATGCGGAACCGGTGTTCTCCTGCACTGAGTTTGATGCGGGTACGGTGATGGGTAATTTCATCTAACGCTGTGTATTGGCTATCCCAGGCATTGATTACTTCCTGTTCATCAATGAACAGTTTTACATAATCATCAGTTGTAATCCCTACTTCATAGGTATTTTCTGGCAGTAATAGGGTAGTAGTGGCTACAGTGGCAAAAGAATCTGCGGGTAAATCATTTCCGATTTTACCCCACCAGGTAAAGTCAACTCTGGAACTGACAGTGCTATGCACTGGTGTTTGTGACAAGGCAGTAGTGAAAGTTGTATAATCTTTGCCAGGGTCCTGATCAGCATTCCAATGGTACCAATTTATATTCCACTGAACAGGCGGTTCAAACTCGCTGTAGGCAAAATTATGTGTCGTGCTGCTGTCCTGCCATTTCCCAAACTGGTTGCGGTAGCCGGGTCCCTTGTATTGTAAACGGATCGCTCTTTGGACCTGCGTTTTTTGAACGGTGGCGGTTATAGTAGAAGGGAAACTATTGCTCCCACTGTCAACAATGGTGAAACCATCGGTTGCTTCTATATCCCAATTGCCCTTTGGTCCCAGCACTTCAAAATGATACTGTCCCGCACTATCAATATCCGTTAACCAGAGCATAGGATACCGGAAATCGTATGGCCCCCATTCTGTGATCCGCATTTCTTTTTTACCCTGGGGAAGAATTGTGGGGGGCAGGGCCGTGGCTTTGATGGTTTTCAGTCTTTCATCTTTCTGGTAGTCCATATCAAGTACCTCTCCTTCGCGTGAGGTATCTATATTCTCCGAACGATCGCCCAGTACCAGTGGTTCTGCCACCAGTAGTTTGGTATTACCGCTGAAAACTACCGTATCGGTGCCCATGATATCAAATGCTTTCGGGGTAGCGGTAAACCTATTGGCTGCGATCCAGTAATTGCGACTGTCGGTATTTCTTTTCTGTGCATAGATCCAGTCGGCTGGCTGTTTATCCCTCGACCATAATTTTACACCCGTCTGGTCATTCAGGAAACTATTCAATACAATATTGATATTCTGTCCGTGTTCGATAGCAATGCCAATACGGTTATTCTCAAAAGTATTATCTGTGATATCCGTATCATAACTATAGCCACCCCAGATACCATGGTCACAGTTTTTGATCAGGTTCTTCATGATCAGGTTACGGCTGAAAGTGATCTCTACACCATTGGTGGGTGCATAGGAAAAATCATTTCCATAAACAAAATTGTCGTTGCTGCCACCCTCTCCTGTATCCATGGTGGTTTGCCCGGCCCATAAAAAGAATCCATCTCCGCTGTGCGTAGCTGTATTGAATGCAAATACATTATCGCTGCTTTGCTCAAATACCAGAAATCCGGCGCTGTCCTGGCCTCGTTTGTATTTGCCATGACTGTATCCGCGTACATTGTAATCGAGCCGGTTATGGTAGAACCGATTATGACTGCTTCGGTATAAACCAATGCCAATGCCGGAGTTGAAGGAGAAATCATTGTCCCATACACTGGCTTTTTCGCAGCGGGTCATCATCAGGGCACATTGTCCTCCGGTAATCAGGTTATTCGAGATCAGTGCCGAGCGGCAATTAACCAGATAGATAGCTGCCCCATAACGGAGCCATTCTTCTTTTTCGTTGTGATGATAACTCATCCAGTCGCTGATATCTTCCCGCTCGCGGTTACTCTGTAAATGCTGTCGCCAGTTATAACTCAGGTCGCAATGGTCGATGGTGAGGTTTTCCACACTGTCGGCCAGAATAGCTACTTTATAACCGTGTATGAAGGCATTTTTGATCGTAATATTTTTTGAGCCTTTTTTCACGAGGATGGCCAGACCGTAGAACTCATCCGGTCTGGATTTGTCTGCAGAACCCTGCAATACAGCTTTGTTAAAATCAACGGTGATATTATTGCCTTCAATTACCAGCAATGATCTTTTCAGATCGGCAGATGCCGCCAAAGTATAGGTACGCGGGTGTATGGTGACTGAGGACTTGATCACCATACCGCTGGTTAATTCAACCGAATTGGCCAAAAGACAGAACGGGAATAACAGCACTGGTAAAGCAGTAAGCAATCCTTTCATGAAGTTAAAGATAAGGATTGAGTGAAGCTTTGTACTCCTCTGTCTGGTAAAGATTTATTAAATACCAAACCTATCAGAACTGGAAGCGGACACTTCCGAATATACCGAAGTCGTTGGTATTGGATTTGAACAGGGACCGGTTCATACCCGGTGGAATATTCCGCAGTGGGGCACTACGCCATACCAGGTCTATCCGGAAGAGCTTGAAAATATTTTCAAAACCGGTTCCGATCTCGGTATAAAAGCCGCCACGCAGAGAGCGTAACCGGTACTCGTAATAATAGTCGGTGATATTCAAAAACCGATGTTTATCAGACAGGTTGCCCCACACTGTTTTAAAATTCCAGAACTGCCGCATATTGGTCTTGCGCATAAAGGGCAGTATGTTCAGCAGTTTCTTCTCCAGATTATGCTCTATGTTAATGCCGGCATATTTATCACTGATGTATTCAAAACGGTTCATCAGGTTAAAGGATTGTTTGTTATAATAATAGATCTCATTACCCGGATGAATCTCCAGTACCATGAAAGGCAGGGATTCTTTGGTGAGTACCTGTCCGCCATAGACCATGTAAGTGAGTTTACCCCAACGTGGGATCCGGGTATTCTGGCTCACATTCACCCCCAGCCGCAGGTATTGATAATCGGAGCTGAAAAGATTTTCAAGGGCCCAGGCCGTTCTTGCTTCAAATATGGGAAGGTTACTTTTCAGTTTGATCTCTTTACGATGGCGGGCAAAAGTTCTTTCGCCGGGTGCATAACGGAAACGAATACCAATTTCCGAACTCACAATATTGTTCTGGGTAGCATGGCTTAGCAAAGAACGGGTGGCAGGCAAGGGCTTAAAGGTTTCATAAGCGGTGCGGGTAAAGAAAGGCTGCACAGAGAATTTGTTTTTCCATTCTTTGGTGATGGCCAGCTTTACTTCTTCCACACCCAGAAATTTCTGAGGTACGCCTTGTCTGCGGATCAATTGACTGAAGATATTATCTGTCGTAATGTCTTCATCGTTGTAACGAGTACGGCCATTATCCAGATCATGTGTATATGATGAAAAGAGTGTGACGCCATCGTTCCCGGGAAGTTTGAAAGTGATATCACCCCTGCCTTTCCATCTGCCATCTCTGAATCCGTAAGCCAGGTAACCATGCAAACGAAGGTATTTACTGAATTTTTCAGTAGTACCCAAGTCAAAACGCATCCGGAAACGTTCCAGCTGGTTGCCGCTTACCCATTTGTACCAGGGACCGATTTCAACGGCGCCCAGTTTTTTATGTCCGTCAAAGATGAAAGTGAGTGTCTTGGTATACTTGATAAAAGCCGGAACGGTTTTGATCGTATCCATCATCCGGTATACTTTCTTTTCATTCACGCTTAATTCTTCGTGGCGCTGGTCTTCCCAGAAAGAAAGTTCTTTTTCTCTGGCATTCTCTGCCACAATCACTTCTTCTTTCTGGTTATTGGACGCCAGTTTGCGATCAATGGCCGAATCGTTCACCCTTACATTTTTGTAAGTGCTGGTTTTGCGGGCAATAAAAGATAGTTTCTCTTTGCCAAACGGTGTAAAATCGATCACGGTTTTATCTTTGGCAAACATCCACGTGCTATCAGCACGCAGTCCGAACTCCTGCACAATGCTCAGTCGGTTCACATAATTGATATTGGCAGATGCAGAAATCGTCAGGTTGATCTTATATATGCCCCAGTTACCCCCATGTATCCAGCAATCCCCGCTGAAGGTATTCTCGCCTTCTCGTTTGGGGCTGAAAAGAAGGTGCAGGTAACGCTGTCCGCCGATATATTGCGTATCGGCTCCTTTATAATGATAATATTTATCGCCTACATCACTTAACGGACTGATGAACTCTTTTCCCAGTGCATTGGTATAGTTTTCGTACACGTTAACCTTCTGGTTCATGCCGCCGATGAACTGTAGCATGCTTTCGTTTTTCATTCCCTCTGTTTTGGCCGCTTTGATCTCTTCGCGAACACGGTGCGGGTCAACGGAGTAATAATAATCAGAAAGCGCCTCGGTCATATACACCGGTAAAAAAGGCTTTTGGTCAGATACACTGTCGATATTGTCCAGCAGGAACAGAAAAGGCTTTAATAATTTCTTATCCGTAAAGTATTTGCGGCTTACGTTATTGATATCGAGCTCCATTTTATTATAGAGTTCATAGGCATAGTTCTGGTATTGGTATGGGTTATTCCGGGCCTTATTGGATACAATGGCCTTCCACCACCTGAGGCCTTTGTTGAATTTGGATTTCACCTCTACGGTATTGGCCATTTTCAGTTCGCGCATCACCAGCAATAGATGGGCAGTGTCTTTGAGCGTGTTCCGGAATTTCTTGTAAACATCTGCAAATCCTACATAACTCACAACCAGGGTATCATCCAGGTTATGGCTGAGGCGAAGGGTAAATTTACCGGCGCTATCGGTGAGGGTACCCACACCGGCTTTTTTCCAGTAAACGCTGGCAAAGGAAACGGGCTCTTTGGTGAAGTCATTGATCACAGTACCACGCAGGTTCCCTCTTTGCTGTCCCTGAAGGCAGAGGGTACAGCACAAAAGCATGCCTATACACAGGAGTGCTTTACGGAATAGGGGTTCAGTTATGCTCACACAAGGCTTTTACCGGGGGTTTTCAAACAGACCGGTTTCTCAAAGGATTGGAAAGGAATACCGGATATCAGTCTGGTCAGAACCTGACAGCTACCGGTATATCTTAAAACTAAGGATTTTGTCGGTTTTCAGGAAATCAATCTGACAATACTTACCACCAAGGGGGCAGGGTTGCTGAAATACTGTTAGACAGGCGGTTAGGGGGCTGACATTTTTGCATTTTTGGACCAGATGGCATGAGGATTGACAAGGAAAGAGTAATTATTAATCTGAAATACAATAGTTATGGGCAAAATAATTGGAATTGACCTCGGTACAACCAACAGTTGTGTAGCCGTAATGGAAGGTAATGAGCCGGTAGTGATTGCCAACGATGAAGGGCGTAGAACCACCCCTTCGGTAGTGGCATTCCTGAAGAATGGTGAGCGTAAGGTAGGTGATCCGGCCAAAAGACAAGCCATTACCAACCCACAGAACACCATCAGCAGTGTGAAACGTTTTATGGGTCGCAGGCACGACGAAGTGACCGAAGAAATCAGTCATTGGAGCTATAAAGTAGCCAAAGGTGACAATAATACGGTTCGGGTGGCCATTGATGACCGCCTGTATACCCCACAGGAAATTTCTGCCATGATTTTGCAGAAAATGAAGAAAACAGCGGAAGATTATCTCGGACACGAGGTAACAGAAGCGGTGATCACCGTACCAGCTTATTTTAACGATGCACAGCGTCAGGCAACCAAAGAAGCCGGTGAAATTGCCGGTTTAACGGTTCGCAGGATCGTGAACGAGCCAACTGCTGCGGCACTGGCCTATGGTCTGGATAAAAAACATGCTGATCAGAAGATCGCTGTATTTGACCTGGGTGGAGGTACTTTCGATATCTCTATTCTGGAACTGGGCGATGGTGTGTTTGAAGTAAAATCTACCAACGGTGATACCCACCTGGGTGGTGATGACTTTGATAAAGTGATCATGGACTGGCTGGCCGATGAATTCAAATCACAGGAAGCGATCGACCTCCGTAAAGACCCTATGGCTTTACAGCGTTTGAAAGAAGCTGCTGAAAAAGCAAAGATCGAGTTGAGTTCTTCTGCAGAAACAGAGATCAATCTTCCTTATATCACTGCGGTAGATGGTGTGCCTAAACACCTGGTGTTGAAATTGAGCCGTGCAAAATTTGAGCAGTTGGCAGATAAATTGTTTGCCCGTTGTTTGAAGCCTTGTGAAGAAGCATTGAAAGATGCCGGTTACAATACATCACAGATCGATGAAGTAATTCTGGTGGGTGGATCTACCCGTATTCCGAAAGTGCAGGAGATCGTAGAGAAATTCTTTGGTAAAAAACCTAACAAAGGGGTTAACCCGGATGAAGTAGTTGCCTTAGGTGCTGCTATCCAGGGTGCGGTATTAACCGGAGAAGTAAAAGATGTATTGCTGTTAGACGTTACACCGTTAAGCCTGGGTATTGAAACCATGGGTGGTGTAATGACAACCATGATCCCATCTAATACCACCATTCCTACCAAGAAAACAGAAGTATATTCTACTGCCAGCGATAACCAGCCAGGTGTACAGATTCATGTATTACAGGGCGAGCGTCCGATGGCTAACCAGAACAAGAGTCTGGGTATGTTTAACCTGGATGGTATTCCACCGGCACCACGTGGTGTTCCGCAGATCGAAGTAACGTTTGATATTGATGCCAATGGTATGCTGCATGTAAGCGCTAAAGACAAGGGCACTGGTAAAGAGCAGAAGATCCGGATTGAAGCGGGTAGTGGTTTGAGCAAGGAGGAAGTAGAGAAAATGAAAGCCGAAGCAAAAGCCAACGAAGCATCAGATAAAGAAGCCCGTGAGAAAGTGGAGAAACTGAATGCAGCGGATAGTATGATCTTCCAGACCGAGAAACAATTCAAGGAGTTTGGAGAGAAGATCTCTGCAGATAAAAAAGCGCCTATAGAAGCGGCACTGGCTAAACTGAAAGAAGCACACAAGAATCAGGACATAGCAGGTATTGATGCTGCCATGGCCGAGATGAATACTGCCTGGACCGCCGCCAGTGAAGAGATCTACAAAGCACAGGCTGAATCTGCACAAGGTGCGGGTGCACAACCAGGTGCAGAACAGAACGCAGGTGCACAGGCTCAAAACAACGATACGGTAGAAGATGCACAGTTTGAAGAAGTGAAGTAAAAGATAGATAAAGCTTGATGAAGGCCCTTACCTCAGTGGTAAGGGCTTTTTTATGCGTTTACGTCCATCATTTTTAGGAATCGGCGTATTTGTGCCTTGTTCTTTTGTTTTGCGTAATAATCAGGATAGCCGTTTATCATTTCTGCAAGTCAGGGACTTATTTGTTGGAGGTTTTGTAAATCTTTCAAAAACAGGGCTTTCTGATAAATATCATGCTGATCACTTCCGAACCTTACTAACTTTGTGTCTTAAAACTACCTGTGTATCAGGTAGTTAAAAAAGGAGGCCTTATGTACTATCTTACTGAAAGAAGTGTAATGGCAAATGACATCACTGCGGTTTTTGCAGAACCGGCAAATTCCTTAACCAGTCAATCAATGGAAAATGAATCTGAGGATCAGGAGAAAGAGGCGGTATTTTCTCATATAGATCTCTGGTATCTGCAAAAAAATATGAAAACGATCCATGTTACAGACCGTTTTCCCAGAACCTGGGAAGGGATCTGGTAAAACCAGTAACCTTATCTGGTGAAGATAGCTCTGGAAGTAGTGAACAGATAGGGTGCGCAGCTGCAGTCACAATTCCTTTTTTCTAAGGAAAGGGTAGTGCCATTTTCCATTCTGATGATAACAGATGTGGAAGGGATCAGCGAATTACCCGGAAAAGGAAAATTGGGGATCCCCAATGTATAACAATAGGTATTGCCATCTGCTTTCACTTCTGCAAAATGCCGGTTAATATATCCACTGTTTTGGGGATTGAAATAATATACGCCACTGGGTAAACCCGGCAAATTGTTTCCTACAGAAATGGCCTGTTTACCAGGGTCAATATTATCTTTTACCAATGCGATATGGTTGTCTTCGGGTTGCCTCGCCATTCCCTGACGGTACCAGTTGCCCATGGCCGTGGTCATAATATCCTGCATAGACTCTCCGTATAACGGCGGTACAGTGCGTTTCACTTTCCCATCAAATCTGCCGAGTTTGGGTTCCAGTTGTGCGCGGGCCGCTGCATCAAAAAAATCAAGTGGGTTAGTGCCGGTTCCATTCACCACAGCGCCAAAATCGATACCGGCCAGTCCGTTTTTTGTTTTGGCAATACCCAGTACTTCGCCGGGTGTGGCGGTTAAAGAAAGTTCCTGGTAGCAGGGTTCAAAAAAAGTACCACCGGTTGCATAAGGTTTTTCGCATTTGGCAGTAGCAAAATTATTGACAGCAGCCAGCAAACGGGGTGATAACTGGCTTACATGCGACCAGTAGAGATAACTTTTATCAGACCCCATGGCAATACTGTAATCTACCCGTTCGTTGGGTGCGCCGGCATCATAACGGATCCGGGTAATGCGGAAAATGGTCACATTGCCAGGTGATTTGATATTGAGCGAAGCCTGGTTGGTAAAACAGTAAAAATACATGTGATCCGTAGGAAAAGTATGTGCGGGCGGATTCAGATTGCCCAGGGGCACAAGGGCAGTAATATCCATGGTATCAAAAGGGATTACCGTAAAGGCATTCCTGATCAGGTCTGCGCCATTGCTCCGGTTACCCATCACACGATCGTCATCCGTTTTTTTGGTGCAGGAAATGACCAGCACCAGCAAACCCAATAGAGAAGGTACAATTGATTTTTTCATGGCATTAGCAGAACACATCTCTAAGCTAAACAAAACTATTTGTCTATCAAAGTGTATCCGTAGCTATGCCCGCAACCATGATCTGGCATGGATAGGAAATGCGTTTAATGCAGTAATTTTAAACTAATATTTAATCTTTTTTAAATTCTCCGGGATGCCGCTACTATTTGATCCATTGTCTATTCGATCTGTTTCTTTTCCTAACCGCCTCGCCATATCTCCGATGTGTCAGTATTCAGCAGAAGATGGTTTTGCCAATGATTGGCACCTGGTGCATCTGGGCAGCAGGGCAGTAGGTGGTGCCGGATTGATCATCATGGAAGCCACTGCTGTTGTGCCGGAAGGAAGGATCACCCCTTTTGATCTGGGTCTTTGGAAAGATGAACAGATCCATGAACTTTCGCGGATCACAGCATTTATCAAAGCACAGGGATCTGTACCCGGGATTCAGCTGGCTCATGCGGGCAGAAAAGCCAGTTGTGCAGCACCCTGGAAAGGTGGTAAACAGTTGACCGACGAAGCTGGTGGCTGGCAGATAGTGGCTCCCAGTGCGGTACCTTTTGAAGAGGGTACCCTGCTTCCTGAAGAAATGGATCGGGCAGCGATTGAACAATTAACCAAAGATTTTGCGTTTGCTGCCAAACGGGCCAGGGAAGCGGGCTTTGAAGTACTGGAGATACATGCAGCACATGGGTATCTCTTGCACGAATTTTATTCCCCTTTGAGCAATTTCCGTAAAGATGCATATGGAGGCAGCTTTGATAACAGGATCCGTTTACTGATGGAAGTGGTGGCTGCTGTGCAAACGGAGTGGCCAAAAGAACTACCGTTGTTTGTTCGGATCTCTGCTACAGATTGGGTAGAGGGTGGTTGGTCGGTGGAAGATTCTGTGGAATTGGCCATCCGGTTACAAAAAGCCGGCGTTGATCTGATCGATTGTTCCTCGGGTGGTAATATCGGGCACGCAAAAATTCCGGTTGCACCGGGATACCAGGTTCCCTTTGCCAGCAGGATACGGAAAGAAACAGGGATACTGACAGGTGCTGTGGGCATGATCACAACGGCTGAACAGGCAGAAGCGATTATCACCAACGAAGAAGCTGATCTGGTACTGATAGCCAGAGAATCTTTACGTGATCCTTATTTCCCATTACGGACAGCATCGCAATTGCAGCAAGAGGTCGATTGGCCGGTGCAGTATATGCGGGCCAAGAAGTAAAAAGACGCTACCGAAAATAAAATTCTTATTCTTTCATCCGCAGATAAAGATCTTCTACTTTTTTTCTGGCCCAGGGCGTTTTGCGTAAAAACTTCAGACTGGAATTGATGCTGGGATTATTGGTAAAACAATTAACAGGGATATGCATGCCCAGTGTTTCCCACCCAAAATGCGCCACCAGTTCGGTGAGAATCACTTGCAGGGTCTTACCATGAAGGGGATCTTTGTGATGTTGTTCCATATACAATTGCCGCTGTAATATTAGCCATTATTTGATAAACCCGATCCGCTATAAAGGCAAGAACAATCATGATATTTATATGGATGGCTTTTTCGCTGCGTAAAATACCTGCCAGCATGGTAACGCCATGCTCGGTAAAGGCGAAAGGAAGCTTACGGGAACCTCCCCAACTTGAAGTCACAATTTGTGACTTCAAGTGTTTGTATTCTGTGGGTGTTAACTGGAAGAGGAAGTCCTCCGGAAATCTGGCAAGATTTCTTTTAACAGCCTGATTAAGCACTTTGGTTTCTACATCGTATAAACCAGCCAGGTCAAAATCAAGCATAATTTTTTTCGCCCCGGACCAGGTATATTTTTTCCTGAATGACAGCGGTTTCCATTTTTCGCAGAAAGGTATCCAGCTTTTTTATACAAATCATTGCGGTTAATACCTGGTATAAATACCTGCTATTCAGCTATTCCTGTATGCCTTTGCAGCCATGCGGCCAGCTGCCGGATACCGTTACTCATTCTGCTATTGACTTTTGTTTGGATTCCTTTTATCTTGTTATCCCGTTATTTCCTGTATTCATCACCTAAACCAACCTGTATGAAAAAAATGATCTTGCTGCTATCAACTGTTTTGTTGTTTTCATTTTCAACAGCTGATACCAGTCTTACCAAAGAAGAAAGAAAACTGGCTGCTGATTTTCTCACAGACACCAAAAACGGGATCCGCGATGCGGTGAAAGGATTGAGCGAAGCCCAGCTAAAGTTCAGACCAGCTGCTGATAAATGGAGTGTGGAAGATTGTCTGAAACATATTGCCATGAGCGAACAGATGCTCTGGGGTATGGTGGCAGGTAATTTAAAACAGCCTGCTACTCCTGAAAAAAGAAGTGAAGTGAAATTTAAAGATGAAGATGTGATCAAAAATGTGGAGGACCGCAGTAGCAAAGTTAAAACCTTTGCACCGCTGGAGCCGGTAAATACGCCTTTTAAAACCGCAGAAGAAGCCATGGCATCGTTCAGGGATAACCGGGATAAGCTGATCGAGTATGTCAATACGACCAATGACGATCTGCGTAACCATATTAACCAGTTACCGGTAGGGGTGTATGATAGTTTTCAGATGCTGCTGTTTATTGGTGCACATAGCAACCGGCACATGCAACAGATCAATGAAGTAAAAGCTGATCCGAATTTCCCGAAAAATTAAGTAGCTGTTCTGCCAAAAGAAAAATCCTGCTTTCCGGCAGGATTTTTCTTTTATTTGAGTATTACTTTTTTAGTTATTGATCACAAAACTGATCGGAAGACTGTAATAACTTTTTACATTCTTTCCTTTGATCTGTCCGGGATTCCATCTGGGCATTTTAGATACTACATCTATAGAGGCTTCATCCAGTCCGTAACCTTCTTTCTCGCCTTTGATTCTTGGTGTATAGACTCTTCCGGCCTCATCTACCGCAAATACTACGTCTACTGTTGCTTCTACGCCATTGTCAATCGCATCTGTAGGGTAAACAATGTTCTCCTGTATAAATTTGGCCAATGCTTTTTCTCCACCCGGATAACTGGGCTTAATTTCGGATCTGTTATAAATTCCTTCTTTATCCATTTCAATTACCAGATTGGCATATTCCTGATCATATCTATTCTGCCAATCGGATTGTAAAACGATAACCCCCTTGCCTTTTTTCTTAGCAGGATTGGGTATGGCTTTTCCGGGAAGTTGTGCACTTCTCATGTTGGAGTCCATCTGCCTTTTCTGAGCAGCATCTGCTTCATCGGCAGCCAAAACTGCTTTTAAGGAATCTTCGGTAGTAACCGTATCCGTTTTTGATTTGCAGGAAACCAGTGTGCCTGTAGTTACTATGGCAGCCAAAGCAAACATTACTAATGGGGTGGTGATTTTTTTCATTCTTGATTAGTTTTAATATATGAGGCTTACAGTTGCCTGTTGGTACAAGTATTCTCCTGTAAGTGAAGAAGGGCAAAGTTCCGGTTAGTATGCGGGGAAGTGTTATAGATGCGCTGGTAATGATTGTATTATTCACAGAACCAGATAGAACTGTATTCGTAGGGAAGAGTAATAAAAAACCCCGCTGTACAAGCGGGGTTTTATGGAATGAGTGGTAGTTCTTTTTCAGGTATCGTTCATATCGTTCAGGCCGCTGTAGCGTCCCGATCGATTTAACCAGCTACCTGTTTGCGGATGATATTCAGCGCAGCACCTGCTTTGAACCACTCGATCTGTTGTTCGTTGTACGTGTGGTTAGCGATGATGGTGTCTTTGCTGCCATCTGCATGGGTAAATACGAGTGTTAATGGGGTACCCGGTGCAAAACTGGTCAGGCCAATGATATCGATGCTATCATCTTCCTGGATCTTATCGTAATCTGCTTTATCGGCAAAAGTAAGCGCCAGCATACCCTGTTTTTTCAGGTTGGTTTCGTGAATACGGGCAAATGATTTTACCAATATGGCACGTACACCAAGGAAACGGGGTTCCATAGCCGCGTGCTCGCGTGAGCTTCCTTCGCCATAGTTCTCATCACCTACTACAATACTTCCTACACCCGCAGCTTTGTATGCGCGCTGGGTAGCAGGTACTGCACCATATTCGCCGGTTAACTGGTTCTTTACGTTGTCGGTTTTTTCATTGTAGAAGTTTACTGCACCGATCAGCATATTGTTACTGATATTATCGAGGTGGCCACGGAATTTTAACCAGGGACCTGCCATACTGATATGATCGGTGGTACATTTTCCTTTTGCTTTGATCAGTAGTTTCAATCCTTTCAGATCGGTTCCTTCCCACTCGGCAAAAGGTGCCAGTAACTGTAAACGTTTGCTGTCTGGTGCTACGGCAACCGTTACACCACTGCCATCGGCAGCAGGTGCCTGGTAACCCGGATCATCTACCGCAAAACCTTTTACGGGTAACTCAAAACCAGTGGGCGCATCCAGTTTTACCTGCTCGCCTTTATCGTTGGTCAAAGTATCTGTCAGTGGATTGAAATTCAGGTCTCCGGCAATGGCCAATGCGGTTACCAGTTCCGGTGAACCTACAAAAGCAAAAGTATTCGGATTACCATCTGCACGTTTGGCGAAGTTGCGGTTAAAGCTGTGAACAATGGTGTTCTTCTCTTTTTTCTCGGCACCTACACGATCCCACATACCGATACAAGGTCCACAGGCATTTGCAAATACTTTAGCGCCGATTTTATCAAACTCTGCCAGAAATCCGTCGCGCTCAATGGTAAAACGAACCTGCTCAGAACCGGGGGTGATGGTGAACTCACTTTTGAGGGTAAGTCCTTTTTCTTTTACCTGTTTGGCTAAACTAACGGCACGACTGATATCTTCATAAGAACTGTTAGTACAACTACCGATCAGACCCACTTCAATTTTAGTAGGCCAGCCGTTGGCAGCTGCCGCTTCTTTCATTTTAGAGATAGGAGTGGCCAGATCTGGTGTGAACGGTCCGTTCAGGTGGGGTTCCAGTTCACTGAGGTTGATCTCGATCACTTCATCAAAGTATTTCTTGGGATCAGCGTATACTTCGGCATCTGCATTCAGGTAAGCGCTAACGCCATCTGCCATTTTAGCTACTTCTTCGCGGCCGGTAGCTTTCAGGTAGCGGCTCATGCTATCGTCGTAACCAAAAGTAGAGGTAGTGGCACCGATCTCGGCACCCATATTACAGATGGTTCCTTTACCGGTACAGCTCATGCTGGTGGCACCTTCGCCAAAATATTCCACAATAGCTCCGGTTCCACCTTTTACGGTAAGGATACCAGCCACTTTCAGGATCACATCTTTCGGGGCTGTCCAGCCATTCAGTTTACCGGTTAGTTTTACACCGATCAGTTTGGGCCATTTCAGTTCCCATGGTAAACCCGCCATCACATCGCAGGCATCAGCACCACCTACACCAATGGCGATCATACCCAAACCACCGGCATTTACGGTGTGAGAATCGGTTCCGATCATCATACCACCTGGGAATGCATAGTTTTCCAGTACTACCTGGTGAATGATACCGGCACCGGGTTTCCAGAAGCCTATGCCATATTTGTTGGATACGGAAGCCAGGAAATCATACACTTCCTTGCTTTCTGTATTAGCTACCTGCAGATCCTGTTTGGCCTCCACTTTCGCGGTAATCAGGTGATCGCAGTGTACGGTAGAGGGAACGGCCACTTTGGGGCGCCCCGCCTGCATAAACTGCAGCAATGCCATTTGTGCGGTTGCATCCTGCATGGCCACGCGGTCCGGCGCAAAATCTACATAACTTTTCCCCCTTTCAAAACCTGCCGGTTTCTGGTCGGCATGCAGGTGGGCAAACAATATTTTTTCGCTCAGTGTTAACGGCCGTCCCAGGGCTTTACGGGCTGCATCTACCTTCGCAGGCATTTCGGCGTACACTTTTTTGATCATTTCAATGTCAAAAGCCATATGTCTAAATTTAAAATTTGTCTCTGTTCCAGATGCTGAACGCTGCATGCTGAACGCTTAACGCCAATACCGAAAGAGAAACCTGCGTTAAGCGTTACGCGGTCGGCGTTAAGCTTTTGAGTCGCGAATTTACGAAAAAACGGGTGGGGGTTCACACAGTTTTAAACTTTTATTGGGCTTATTTGTCTAATTTTACAAATGTGTTTGCCGTCCCCCGGTAAATAAAACCCGTGTTATGCAAAAGATCAGAGAATTTCTCGAATTAAGCGCTTTTGGCGTATGTTCAAAAATTGGTGAAAAACTGGGGATCGCTTCAGCGAAAATCCGGTTGTGGTTCATTTACATCAGTTTCCTCACCATGGGCTCTCCATTGGTGATCTACATGATCCTGGCTTTCTGGATCAATATCAAAAATTATATCCTAGCGGGTAGGAGAAATCCGATCAGGAACTGGTAGGATATTCAATGATAGAATGATAGATTGAGTGAATGAGTGAATGTGCAACGGTCACTATCATTTTATGGATTTACGCAATTTTATCAGTTTTTCCAGTAGGGGTTCCAGCAAGTCCAGACGCAGCATATTGGCGCCGTCGCTTTTGGCAAGGGATGGGTTGGGATGTGTTTCAATGAAGAGACCGTCTGCACCCGTTGCAATGGCCGCTTTGGCAATGGTTTCGATCATTTGTGGATTTCCTCCTGTAACGCCGGAAGTTTGATTGGGTTGCTGCAGGGAATGGGTGCAATCCATGATCACAGGTACTTTGTTTTCCTGCATCAGGGGAATATTCCGATAATCTACCACCAGGTCCTGGTAACCAAAAGTATTTCCTCGTTCTGTAAGCATTACTTTTTCATTTCCTGCCAGTTTGATCTTATCCACAGCAAATTTCATAGAGGGGCCACTGAGGAATTGTCCTTTTTTCACGTTCACAATTTTTCCTGTTTCTGCGGCTGCTACCAGCAGGTCTGTTTGCCGGCACAAAAAAGCAGGGATCTGTAAAATATCAATGAAAGGTGCTGCCATAGCGGCTTCTTCATGGGCATGTATATCTGAAGTAGTGGGCAAACCATAGGTAGTGCCTACTTTTTTGATCAGGGATAGGCCATTATCGTCCCCGATACCGGTAAAAGAACCCGCACTGGTACGGTTGGCCTTGCGGTAACTGGCTTTAAATACGTACGGAATATTGAGCCGTTTGCAGATACCAGATACCTTATCAGCTATTTCCATTACCAGCTCTTCGCTTTCCACCACACAGGGGCCTGCGATCAGGAAAAAATTATCGGGGTGGTAAGACTGCGACTTGAAAAGTTCAGTGAGGTAAGGAGGTAGCATGGAAATTCATTAAGTGTGTTGCAAATTTAGGTATTTCGGGCGGATAGGAGAATGAGATTCATGAATGTTAATAGCGGGCATCTGTAGCTGATTGGAAATAGTTCTGACTTCAATATTCGACATTCAATATTCGATATTCATTCGTTTCTTTGCCCTCATAAAAAGATTGCCATGTCTATTGTAAAAGATAAAATCCTCGTGATCGGTGCTTCTGGCCAGATCGGGGTGGAATTAACGCTAGCCCTTCGGAAAAAATACGGAAATAATAATGTGGTGGCTTCTGATCTACGCGAAGAAAACCCCCTGTTAAAAGGTACCGGACCTTATGTAAGTCTGGATGTAATGAATAAGGAAATGCTGCATGTGCAGGTGATCCGTCAGAATATTACCCAGATCTATTTGTTGGCGGCCATCCTATCCGCTACGGGCGAAAAAAATCCCAATCTGGCCTGGCATCTGAATATGCAGGGTTTACTGAATGTGCTTGATATTGCCCGGGAAGAGAACCTGCATAAAGTTTACTGGCCCAGCAGCATCGCTGTGTTTGGCCCTACTTCTCCCAAACAGAACTGTCCGCAGCAAACGGTGATAGAACCCATTACGGTATACGGTATCAGTAAATATGCCGGTGAGTTCTGGTGCAATTATTACCATCACAGATATGGGGTAGATGTGCGGAGTATCCGTTATCCCGGATTGATCAGTTATAAATCGGAGCCCGGTGGTGGTACCACAGACTATGCGGTAGAAATTTACGGAGAAGCGATGGAACGTAAAAAGTTCAAATGTTTTTTACAGGAAGATACATACCTGCCTATGATGTATATGCCTGATGCCATCCGCGCTACACTGGAACTAATGGATGCACCTGCTGATAAGATCAGTATCCGTACCTCTTACAATATTTCCGGAATGAGTTTCTCACCCAAAGAGATCGGAGCTGAAATACAAAAACATATTCCCGATTTTGTGATGAGTTATGCCCCCGACTACCGGCAGGCCATTGCCAATAGCTGGCCGCAGAGTATTGATGACAGTGTTGCCCATCGGGATTGGGGATGGAAAGCAGAATATGACCTGGGGAAGATGACGGTGGATATGCTGGAGAACCTGAAAGACAATTAGAAATTAGAAATTAGAAATTAAAAATGGGAAGAACATGAGGGAAAGATAGAAATATGTTCTTCGAATAAAAAGGGGTTTGATGCTTCAGTGTTCTGGAAACATCAAACCCCTTAATTATTAATTTCTAATTACTAATTTCTAATTAAAATCTCAGTCCGATACCAATATTCGCTCCGCGGATACCGGCCCATGGGCCATCTACTTTCATCACGGCGCCGCTGTTGTTAACGGTGCTGGTGAATTTAAATGGATCAGGCTTGATTTTGTTGATATTGGTACGGAGTGCGTCAGCCTCATCATTAGACAAAGGAGTTGCAAAGTTGAGGTCTCCGGAACTGGTACCATAGTGTCCACCAATTAACTGAATATCCATGACCAGTTTGGTAGCCAACTGGAACTGCCAGCCAATCATTAAACCGGGACTGGTAGAGTTAATCTTACCGGTAAAATTAGCTTCTTTCGAAAAAGTTTGTCCGGCAGTCGGAGCTGTCGTAGATGTATACGTGTATTTTACAGGTGTTGTAAGGTCAAAAGTGGCAAAACGGAGATAAGGTGCCAGGTAAAAACCTTTCATACGGCCCAGTCCCAGATAAAAACGTCCTTCAACTGTCCAGGCGGTATTTCCTATTTCAAATTTGCTGAAGTTGACATCATTACTGTTAATCGCCTTTTCCAGCTGGCTTTTGAATGGGGGTGCTCCTTTAGGCATGGTACGGTAACTCAGCGAAACGGAGAAGCGTTTGGTAAGGCTTCTTTCGTAAGTGAAGTGGTAATTTTTTAATGCCAGCGAACCCAGATTCCAGCGGAAAATATTTTTTCCGCCTACCAGGCTTTGTGCGCTTGCGAACATCGGCAGACACAGCAGTAATACAATGATTTTTTTCATGATGTTTGTTTTGGTTTTGGTTAGTGGTTTATTTAGCTAGTAAATCAGATATGGTTTTGTTCTCAAGAATGATCAGGGTATTATCGCGTACCTGTTTCATCACTCTGTTCAGGCCACATTTCTTTTCATCACAGTCTTTGCATTTCTGGTAAAAATTAAGACTCACACAGGGCAGTAATGCGATGGGGCCTTCGATCAGGCGCATTACCTGTGCCAATGGGATTTCGGCCGGGTCTGTTTTAAAAAAATAGCCGCCACCTTTCCCTTTTTTGCTATCCAACATACCGGCTTTCTTAAGTTCAAGAAGTATATTTTCCAGAAATTTAAGGGGGATTTTTTTCTTTTTGGCAATTTCTGCTATCAATACAGGTCCCTCTTTCTTACGTTCCGTCATGTAAGTAAGTGCCTTTAATGCGTATTGCGTTTTTTTCGAAAGCATGATGTTAAATTAGGGAAAAAAAGAATGCGGACTTGTGTCCGTTTCTTCGGATAGATTGGATTCATGCGTTGTATACTGTTCCGGCTGGTATCAAATCCCGGGGATTATTTACAGCGGGGGGCTGGTTACAGACCCAGTACCTCTTTCATGCCAAATATACCTTTTTTATCAATAGCAAATTCGGCTGCCAGCACAGCTCCGCCAGCAAAGCCGGTTCGGTTGTGAGCGGTATGTATAATCTCAATATCATCAACAGGAGATGCATATTTGATCTTATGTGTACCCGGTGCCGGATCGATTCTTTCAGAGATGATTTCCAGTTCTTCCGGGTTTTGCGCCGGATGGTTCACCCATATCTTTTTGGATGGGATATGGGCCAATACCTGTTCCGCCAGGGTAATAGCTGTACCGCTTGGTGCGTCTTTTTTCTGGGTGTGGTGGATTTCCTCCATCACAACATTATATTCCGGATAACCACTCATCAGTTTGGCGAGGCGGGTATTGAGTTCAAAGAAGAGGTTCACACCAATGCTGTAATTACTGGCATAAATAAGTGTGCCGTTCTGTTTTTCGCAAAAGTTCTTTGCCTCATTCCAATGCTCCAGCCAACCGGTAGAACCACATACCAGGGGGATCCCGATTTCGAGGCATTTCATAACGTTACCAAAAGCACTGTGCGGACCAGTAAACTCGATGGCCACATCTGCTTTGGACATGTTCTCTTTGTTCAGGTCGGCCGCATTATTAATATCAATGGTAACTACCACTTCATGTCCTTTTTCCAGGGCAATGCTTTCAATGGCTTGCCCCATTTTTCCGTAGCCGATCAGTGCAATCCTCATAACGCAGATTTGATATAGTTGTATATAGATAGGATCATATAGTGTATGCTTTCTGCAAAGGAAACACATCAAAGGTAGAATTCAAGTTTCTGCAGGAAATTTCTTGGCAGGGAAGTTGCTTTTAACGCGCCATGACCGGTTTGTGTGCCGGTGGTTTAAGACTGAGCGTAAGGCCCAGCCCGGGGGTTCGGGTAAGCGGATTGAAAACCGGTGTGACTTCCATGGTGAGATCATTGCTTACATCGAATTGGTTGAGATGGGCAAAAACAGTGGCATCGGCAACCTGTAAACCCCAGGCCAGCAGGAACCAGAGAATAGAATAATCCCGGTCGCGGCGGAAGGCATTCCGGTAACTCTGCAGGGAAGTGATACCAAGGTTCTTCAATTGCGGATCAATATTGGCCACATCACTGGAATCACCCGCCGCTTCTTTGAAACGCGCTTCGTAAGCGAATTTTGTTTTTTTGTAAAAATTGTTATTGTAGAAATACAGACCGGTAGGGATAGCCAGCACGCCATATACCAGTGGAATCTTCCAGTATTCCCGGTTATACGCCTGCCCCCAGCCGGGTATCAGTGCCGATCTGCGGGTTGCAATACGGGGATTGTGTTTTTTGAGGGTATCTTTTGTAAAGGCTACCGTTTTTTTTGGGGTACTGTCTGCAGGGTTGGTACTGAAGGCACTGCTGTTGGCCAATGTCTTTTTATCATCCTGTGCCCGGGCTTCACAGAAAACCACTATACCCATCAGTAACAATATGAAGAACAGATATGATCTCATCAGTGGTTAACTCACAGAAACATTCATGGCATCCAGTAATTTATTCAGTTCTTCCAGTGAATAATACTCAATGGTGATGCTTCCGTACCCTTTTTTATTATGAACCATTTTTACCTTAGTGGCAAAATGCGAGGCTAAATTATCTTCAATTTTTTTGTATGCTGCCGGAAGCTCAGACTTTACGGAACTTTTAACAGCACCGGATTTTTCTGCTTTGTACATATTGCGCACCAGCTCTTCTGTCTGGCGTACACTCAGTCCTTTATCCCTGATCTCCTTATAAACGAATAACTGCTTATCGATGGTGTCAATATTCACCAATGCCCTTGCATGGCCCATACTCAAAGAACCGTTTCTTACAGCCAGCTGGATATCGGGCGGAAGTTTCAGCAAACGCAGGTAGTTGGTAACGGTACTTCTTTCTTTACCCATTCTTTCGGCCACCTGTTCCTGTGTGTAGTCAAGCTCCTCCATCATACGTTTGTAACTGAGGGCGATCTCTACTGCATTCAGGTCTTCGCGCTGTAAGTTTTCGAGTAAGGCCAGTTCCAGTAACTGCTGGTCGTTGGCCTGACGGATATAGGCAGGTACATCTTTTAATCCCGCAATTTTAGAGGCCCTGAAACGGCGTTCACCCGCAATCAACTGGTATTTCCCGTTGGGTAGTTTAGAAACGGTGAGCGGCTGTATGATATCGTGCAGTTTGATAGAAGCTGCCAGTTCATTCAAAGCGGTTTCATCAAAATCCCTTCGGGGCTGTTTCGGATTGATCTGGATATCACTCAGTGCAATCCGGTTGGTATGGGTAACCTGTTCCACCACGTCGGTTTTTAAACTTCCTGCGGTTGTTTTCAGGTCCTGATCAATATTCTGTAACAAAGAACGGAGGCCTTTGCCAATGAGGTCTTTGTTTTGTTTAGGAGTGGTCATTGTAATTAGAAATTAATAATTAGCAATTAGTAATTGGGTTGCTGTTTGTGCAGCTAGTAATTATCCATTACTAATTCAGTTATTCCAGGATTCTTTCTTCGTTTGTCATCTTGGTCATACCGTTATTCTGCAGGATCTCTTTGGCCAGGTTGAGGTAGTTAACGGCCCCTTTGCTTTCTGCATCGTACAATATCACCGGTTTACCTACGCTGGGTGCTTCGCTTAAACGGGTATTTCTATGGATGATGGTGTCGAATACCATATCATCAAAATGCCTTCTCACTTCACTCACCACCTGGTTACATAAACGCAGACGGCCATCGTACATGGTCATCAGAATACCTTCTATCTGCAGTTCGGGGTTGAGGCGGCTTTGTACAATCTTGATGGTATTGAGCAGTTTGCCCAGTCCTTCCAATGCAAAAAATTCGCACTGTACCGGAACGATCACACTGTCGGATGCCACCAGTGAGTTAACAGTGATCAGTCCCAGAGAAGGAGAGCAGTCGATAATGATGAAATCATATTTATCCCGCACCACATCCAGTATGCCTTTCAGCACATTTTCGCGGTTGGGATAATTGATCATTTCAATTTCTGCACCTACCAGGTCTATATGCGATGGAACAATGTCCAGATTGGGAACATCACTCTTCAGGATCACATCAGCGGCGGTCACATTATTGACCATGCAATCGTACAGACTGTTGGTAATATTATGCAGGTCAAATCCTACGCCTGTGGTGCTGTTGGCCTGTGGATCGGCATCTACCAGCAATGTTTTGAATTCGAGCACAGCCAGACTGGCTGCTACATTAATTGCCGATGTTGTTTTTCCTACGCCGCCTTTCTGATTGGCTACTCCGATAATTCTCGCCATGTTTACCCCCAAACTCCCTGCGGAGCTTTTTTTGATGAAAAGTTAGATAGTTATTGTTTCGCTGATGGCCGGCAGCAGGAGTTCTTTCCCACCCGCTGCAAAGCTGGCTTTCGCTGCGGCTTCATCGATCTTTATAAAACCAAATGTATTGTAATGTACGCCTACTACTGTTTTGCAGTCAACAAAATCTGCCGCCCGGATGGCATCTTCCACATCCATGGTAAAATTGTCGCCAATGGGTAATACGGCAAAGTTCAGTTTGGCCCAAAGCGGGATCAGTTGCATATCCAGTGTTAAAGCCGTATCGCCGCTGTAATAAAAGTTACCCTCAGCCGTGCTGAAGAGAAACCCCATCGGATTGCCGCCATAACTGCCATCGGGCAGGCCACTGCTATGTTGTGCCACGGTACATTTTACGGTACCGAAGTCGAATTTCCATTTACCTCCCGTGTTCATGGGATGGGTATGGGTGATGCCCTGTTTATTAAGCCACTCATGTATTTCCCAACTGGCCACTACCTGACAACCGGTTCTTTTCGCAATGGAAATGGCATCGGCAATATGGTCGGCATGGCCATGTGATAAAAATATATAATCTGTTTCTATCTGATTTACATCTACATTTTTGGCCAGCTCATTATAAGTAACAAAGGGATCGAAGAGAATTTTGGTTCCTCCGATGTTTACCTGGAAGCAGGAATGGCCATAATAGGTCAGTTTCATGTGGATGCCTGATTAGAAAGT
Organism: Caulobacter sp. UNC279MFTsu5.1; assembly: GCA_943369185.1. Taxonomy (GTDB): domain Bacteria; phylum Bacteroidota; class Bacteroidia; order Chitinophagales; family Chitinophagaceae; genus Sediminibacterium. The sequence goes on from CALRMK020000002.1 coordinate 103,531, forward strand.
TTCAAAAATACACTTTAGGCTACATCTTCCGAAACAATATTATCCAAACCCTGTTATGGAAGAAGCTAAGTTTTCAACAGTGGATGGAATACAGCAAACCGGTACGGAAGCAGTAAGCCTATCTTTGTTCTTTTAGCCGGGCAGATGCAATAAATCTCCCGCTCAAACGTCAACCCTCACAAATAGATAAATATTAGTCAATGAGAAATGCCGGCACCTGGTGGATCATAGCCCTGATCATGTTATTACTGGATCTATATGTGTTCCAGGCCTTAAAAACGGTTACCCAGAGCTCCAATGAAAGGCTGCGTACGGTTATTCATATCAGTTATTGGGTAATATCCGCCCTTACTCTGGCCGCACTACTGTCTTTTCCTTATATACAGGCATTGCAGAGTTCCAAACTGTTCCGCAACTATGTTTTTGCCATTCTGGTAGGCCTGTTTTTTGCCAAACTGGTGGGCTCGCTGTTCTTTTTAACGGATGACCTGCGCAGGGGGTCTTTATTCCTCCTTTCTAAAGTACTCCCCGATACCGGTGCGCGTTTCATGGGCGAAGGCAATGGGATACCCCGCTCTGCTTTTCTGAGCTGGCTCGGACTGGGACTCGGCGGTGGCCTCTTTGGTACCTTACTTTACGGATTCAGCAATAAATATAAATACCAGGTAAAAAAACTGACCCTCGCTTTTGAGAACCTTCCCAAGGCTTTTGAAGGAATGAAAATTGTTCATATCAGTGATATACACAGCGGCAGCTTTCAGAATAAGGCTGCGGTGAATCATGGGGTTGACCTGATTCTGCAACAGCAACCCGATCTGATCCTGTTTACGGGTGATCTGGTGAACGACCGGGCAGAAGAGATGCAGGATTATATGGATGTGTTTAACCGTCTTACCGCACCCATGGGTGTTTACAGTTCTCTGGGTAATCATGATTACGGGGATTATGTGTCCTGGCCATCACAACAGGCCAAGGCAGAAAATCTGGAAAGATTGAAACAGGTTCACGCACAATTGGGCTGGCGTTTGTTGATGAATGAGCATGTTTTATTTGAGAAAGGGGGCGAGCAGATCGCTTTACTGGGTATTGAGAACTGGGGTGCCAAAGGGCGTTTTCCGAAATACGGGAAAATGCAGGAAGCTTATCCCGGAACGGAAAAAATTCCCTTTAAGATGCTCTTGAGCCACGATCCCAGTCATTGGGATGCCGAAGTAAAAACCCAATACAGCGATATCAATCTAATGTTCTCCGGCCATACACACGGTATGCAGTTTGGTCTTGAAAATCCCTATTTTAAATGGAGTCCGGTGCAGTGGATGTACAAACAATGGGCAGGACTCTATGAAGAGGGTAACCAGAAACTATATGTGAACCGGGGATATGGGTTTATCGGATATCCCGGCAGGGTGGGTATTTTACCGGAAATCACAGTAATAGAACTGGCAGTCAAAAGTTAACATATTTTACAAGCTGTCATAGATACTTGCAGATTTTACATTTTTAAACCTTTCTTTTTTTGGCTGATTAATTTTGGCACGGTCATTGGATATAGGCTATCAAACAAAATCAATTGTATGAAGAAAGTAATTTTGTCAGCCTTATTCCTGTTGTCATTAGCAGGCATTTCACAGGCGCAAGGCGTAAGAGCAGGATTGAAAGCAGGAGCGAATCTCAATAAGATCTCCGGTAAGTCATTTAACGACGGTTTTGACCTGTCTTATCATTTTGGTGGTTTTCTGGAGCTGGACCTGAATAAAAAATGGGGCATTCAGCCGGAGTTACTCTGGAGCCAGACTGCAACCAAACCATCTAATTTCCAGACTTTGTATTCCGGAATATCCAATCCCACGCTCAGTACCTCCAGTTCTATCAAGTTAGATTATCTGACTATTCCGGTATTGCTGCGTTATAATGTAGCGGGTATTCTGACCCTGAATGCAGGACCTCAGTACAGTATCCTGATCAAAAAAGACAATACTTTGCTGCAGAATGGTCAATCAGCTTTCAAGAGTGGAGACTTTGCTTTTGTGGCTGGTGCGCAACTGAACTTCAAGTTCCTGCGGATTTATGGCCGGTATAATATCGGTTTGCAGAACATCAACGATATCGACAACAAAGAGAAATGGACCAACCAGCAGATACAGGCAGGTTTAGGTTTCCGTTTCTAGGAATACATGCTTAACGCAGAACGCTTAACGCCAAACGCAGATCAGCTGCGTGTAGCGTTAAGCGTTCTGCATTTGGTACAACTATGACTTGAGTTTGAATTTTTTCTTTAAGGAAGTGATAGCTGTTTTAAATTCTTTCAGTTCCTGGATCTGCTGTTTGATAAAGCTGTTTTCCTCCAGTTTGCCCAGTACTTCGTTCATCTCCCCAATACTTTCATATACCATTTTGCGGTAAGGGTTGGTATAATCTTTGGCCCGGGCATCGTAAATGCCTTTGGTGAGCCATTCTTTGGTTACCACGGCCCTGTTAAGCAGATTGGTAAACTGATGACTATCCATTTTTTTCAGGTTAATACCGGTGATATCAGATAGAGATGCCAGCGAATGTTTCAATTTCAACAGTGGATATTTTTGTCCCTGAGCCGTATAATATTCGTGTACCCCATCCCATGATTTAATTTTACCGGATTTGATCTTATCTTTTAAGATGGTAAGATCTTCTTCGGGTAATAACTGTCCGCCAACATTGATCCAGTTACCCCTGCTTTTTTTAGCTGGAATGGCAGCTTTCAGGGCATCAAATGTCGCGATTTCATGGCTGCGGATAAAATCCAGTAAACGCATAGTGCCATAATACACGATCAGTTCTTCATAAATCTTATAGGAAGAAAGTACTTTGATCAGTACTACTTTTCGCTTGCTGTTTTCCATCTGATCTGCCAGCACTTCCAGTTCGTTCACGATCTTATTGCCACTCTGCAGCAGGTAACGACCGGCAGCGGCATCGTCGTTAAAGGTTCCCTCCATTTTGCCACTGCATGCATAGGCTTTACCAACGGCTGATTCCATCAGTTCCATGGCGGTGAACATTTCGTTCACTGTGTCGGGTGCCAGAAAATCGTATTCAATATGCTGTATCTTATCGGTGCGTTTATCCCTGTCTACATATTTCCAGGAATTACGCGCCAGCGCATAGAGATTATACTGAAACCAGTAACCCGGCATGATCACCAGCCTGTCGTTTGTAATATCATTACTCACCAACGAGAAGGGGATGGGTATATTCAATTCAGCAGGATAATCTCCCTTGGTTAAAATGGTAAAACTCGCAAATTGCGAATTGTGTTTCAGGCTTACGCATAAACCCGGCCAGAACCCCCGGCCCATAATCACTTCTCCATCGGCACCACGGCTGTTATGGTTAGATCCAATGGTGGCGCCTGCGGCGATATTGCTTTGCCCCATTACCAGTGCCGCACATAAAAATGAATTATTATGGTGCTGTTCGTGTGCCGGGAAGATGAGTGAATTCAACACTTCGCAACAGGAAATAGTGGCGTTATTACCGAGATAAGAGTTGATAAGCCTGGCGCCATATTTCAGTTGTGAATGGGAAGCCATGATAAAACGTACCGCTTTTACGCCATAAAACAAACGGCAACCAAAACCGATGATCCCATTTACAATTTCGCAGCCTTCTCCAATCTGTGTGCGGCCTTCCGGACCGGAATTCACCGTCAGGTTCTTGAGTTTATTGGCCCCTTTGAAATAAGCATCGGTTCCTACCCACACATCTTTGATGATCTTACAGTTTTTGATCACCGTACGGTCGCCGATTTTTCCGTAGTAACCGCGGCGGTTATCAAATTTCTGTTCGGTAAAGGCTTTGAATTTTTCCTGCAGTGGTTTATCGTTCCGGAAACGGCTCCACAAAAAAGCATCTCCCGGTAACATGCCGTTAAATGGCATTACCCGCCTGCCCGTATTTTCATTACAAAGCTCCATCCAGATCCGCACTTCTTCCGATTCGCCTTCTTTTAAAATACCATTACCGAATTTGGCATGGTTGGTGGTAACCAATTCATTCACATTGGTGATGATGGCTTCGCTGCCGATGATATAATGTGAGAGATAGTTAACATTATCGATCACCACATTATCACCAAAATCGCAACTGATGATGGTGGAGTTATACAAGCCAACAGGAGCTTTCAGATCGCTGAAGCCCAGGCAAAAAGGTTCCAGCTTACCAATCCTCACCAGTCCGTAAAACTTACAGTTCTTTACCAGTTCCGGATTGAATGCATCTGATACCAGGATATTATTCCAGTTGTCGCTGGTGTTACCATTGCGTACCAGCATTTCGATCTCGTAGGCAGACAGTTTCCGGTAGTGGATCCCGTTTTTGATCTGCATATCGCGCAGATAATATTCATCTTTTCCCTTGGGAAGATGGGGTGCTTTTACAAAATTATACCCCAATGCATCCAGCGGTGTTTTATAGATTATGTTCTGTTGCGGCATCTTTTCAGATTTGATAAAACGAATGGAATGGATAAACGAAAAGCAGCATCTTTTTATTCCACCGTAACACTTTTGGCAAGGTTACGGGGTTTGTCAACATCCAGTCCTTTGGCAAGTCCCACATAATAACTCAGTAACTGCAGCGGTATCACACTTAACAGAGGTGCAATGGCTTCGTCTGCATCTGGTACCAGCATTACATCATCTGCCATTCCGGGAATGATCTCATCACCGGCTGTTGCCACAGCAATGACCATACCCTTACGTGCTTTGATCTCCTGTACATTGGAAACGATTTTCTCGTAATAGGAATCTTTGGTAGCCACAAATACCACCGGTAAGTTTTCATCTACCAGTGCAATAGGTCCATGTTTCATTTCAGCAGCGGGATATCCTTCTGCGTGTATGTAAGAGATCTCTTTCAGTTTTAAAGCACCTTCCAGGGCTACCGGGAAATTGTATCCACGGCCCAGGAATAAGAAATCAGTGGCGTCTTTGTACTTTTCAGCAATGCGCTGGATATTCGAAGTGTCCTGCAGGATCTCTTTTACTTTTTCCGGAATGGCTTCCAGATCGTGGAGTAATTGCAGGTAACGTTTTTCATCTATCGTGCCTTTGGCAAAACCGATCTTACAGGCCATCATGGTCAATACGGCCAGCTGACCGGTAAAAGCTTTGGTACTGGCCACACCAATTTCCGGACCAGAGTGGGTATAAGCACCGGCATGACTCAGCCTCGCAATACTGCTGCCCACTGCATTTACTACACCAAAAATAAAAGCTCCTTTTTCTTTGGCACTTTCGAGTGCTACCAATGTGTCGGCCGTTTCGCCGCTTTGTGAGATAGCGATGATCACATCTCCCTGATGAATCACCGGATTGCGGTACCGGAACTCAGATGCATACTCCACTTCAACAGGGATACGGCAGAGTTCTTCGATCAGGTATTCGGCAATCAGTCCGGCATGCCAGCTGGTTCCGCAGGCAACAATGATGATGCGGGGTGCTTTGATAAATGCCTCCAGGTTATTCTCAATGCCACCCATCATGATCTGTCCGCTCTGCGTCAGCAATCTTCCGCGTAAGCAGTCGAAAATAGTTTCGGGTTGTTCGTGAATTTCCTTCAGCATGAAGTGATCGTAACCGCCTTTTTCTATGGCGGCCAGTTCCATATCCAGTTTGGTAATGAAAGGGGTTTGTTTTTCATTACCGAGATTTTTCAGAATCAGTTCATCCGGTTTTACAATCGCGATCTCATAGTCATTTACATACACCACTTCTTTGGTGTATTCAATAATCGGTGAGGCATCGCTGGCAAGAAAATGTTCGCCTTTACCAATACCGATCACCAGCGGACTTCCTTTGCGGGCCGCGATAATGGTATCCGGATTTTCGGCACTGATCAGGAGGATACAGTAAGCACCTACTACCCGTTTTAAAGCAATTCGCAATGCTTCTTCAACAGAACAGTTGTTATTGATCTTGATATCTTCGATAAAGTTGAGTAACACTTCTGTATCGGTATCACTCTTAAAACTGTACCCTTTGGATAATAATTCCTGTTTGATCTGGGTATAATTCTCAATGATTCCGTTATGGATCATTGCCAGTTCGCCACTCTGCGACTGGTGGGGGTGGGCGTTACGGTCGCTGGGTTCGCCATGTGTGGCCCAGCGGGTATGGCCGATGCCAATATGGGCATGCAGGTCTTTGCCTATTACAGCTTCTTCCAACTCTGCTACTTTGCCTTTCTTTTTAAATACGTTGAGATGGCCGTTATTGAGTAAAGCCACCCCAGAGCTGTCATAACCTCTGTATTCAAGCCTTTTTAATCCTTTCAAAATCACCGGAAATGCTTCCCGATGTCCTGTGTAGCCTACAATTCCGCACATATGTTTTGATTAAATATGAATTAACGGGTAAGATCAATAAATTTGGCTTACAGCCAATGAATTACCAATCTGAAATTAAGCGTTAAAAGTATCATTTTTTTACCATGTCTGAAGTATTCGATCTCTCCAAAAACTATGTGTTAGAAGACAGCTGCGTTTTGTTGCAACCTTTGATCGAAGAAGACTGCAAGAATTTGCTGGTATTTGCTTTAGAACAACCGGAGATCTGGAAATATTCCACCACAGTAGTAGCTGGCGAAGAGCCTTTCCGGAATTATATTCAGGCAGCACTTGCAGCAAGAAAAGCGGGAAGAGAATATGCTTTCAGTGTATTCGACAAACGGACAGGGGAATATGCAGGCAGTACCCGTTTTTATGATATCCAGCCAGCTTACCGCACCCTGCAGTTGGGGTATACCTGGTATGGAAAACAGTTTCAGGGAACCGGACTGAACCGCCATTGTAAATTTTTATTACTGCAGTTTGCTTTTGAAGAACTGGATATGGTAAGGGTAGAATTCCGTGCCGATACTACCAATAACAGAAGTATTGCCGCCATGAAAAGTATCGGTTGTGTGGAAGAAGGCGTTCTGCGCCAACACCTGCCTAAACCGGATGGTACCCGACGCGACAGTATCGTGCTGAGTATCTTGAAACGGGAATGGGAGAGTGGGGTTAAAGATCGGTTAAGAGAAAGAGTATCATCATAAACTGTCAGCATTGCTGATACCTGTTATTGCATTTATTATGGTTAAAAGATCCGTTCTGATTGTTTGTTTTGTGATCACAGCCACCAGCCTCTTTGCGCAAACGGTTGTGCCGTATAAGAATCCCAAACTGTCCATCCCGGTAAGGGTAAAAGACCTGTTGCAAAGAATGACACCGGAAGAAAAATTCTGGCAGCTCTTCATGATCCCGGGTGATCTGGGTAAGGATGCAGCAAAGTACCAAAACGGTATTTTTGGTTTACAGGTAAGTGCCGCTTCCAATGGCGGTGATGCTGCTGCGCAGTTATTGCAATATGAAACCACAGAGAATGCGCTTTCGCTGGCTAAGAAGATCAACAGTATACAACGTTATTTTGTAGAAAGAACCCGGCTGGGAATACCCATCATAGCTTTTGATGAGTCTTTACATGGACTGGTAAGAGCGGGTGCTACTTCCTTTCCGCAGGCCATTGCACTGGCAGCCAGTTGGGATACGGCACTGATGCAGCAGGTTGCCCAAGCCATTGCCAGAGAAACCAAAAGTCGAGGGATACGACAGGTATTAACACCGGTGGTAAATATCGCTTCAGATGTTCGCTGGGGCAGAACAGAAGAAACCTATGGCGAAGATCCTTTTCTGGCATCTGCTATGGCCGTGGCTTTTGTATCTCCTTTTGAGAAAAACGGAATCATTACCACACCCAAACATTTTCTTGCCAATGTAGGCGATGGTGGACGCGATAGTTATCCTATTCATCTGAACGAAAGGATCCTGCAGGAAATTTATCTTCCTCCTTTTCAGGCTGCGATACAACAGGGAGGTGCACGTTCCATTATGACATCCTACAATTCAGTGGATGGAAGCCCGGCTACTGCCAGTAATGCTTTATTGAATCAGCAGTTAAAAAAGAAATGGGGCTTCAAGGGATTTGTGATCTCTGATGCCAGTGCAGTGGGTGGCGCCAATGTATTGCATTACACAGCCAGCGATTATGCAGATGCCGGAAAAAAATCGATCAAGAATGGATTGGATGTGATTTTTCAAACGGACTGGGAACATCATCGTTTATTTATTCCACCTTTTCTGGATGGTAGTATACCTAAGGCGAAAATTGATGATGCAGTAGCCAGGGTATTAACGGCCAAATTTGAACTGGGGCTCTTTGAAGATCCATATGTACCCGAAACAGCAGTTGCTGTAACTGTTCCGGCAGAACATGGATCATTGGCAAAACAAGCTGCAGAAAAATCGATGGTGCTGTTGAAAAATGAAAATGATATTCTTCCTTTGTCGAAAAAGATCAACTCCCTTGCCATCATCGGAACCGATGCAGTAGCGGCAAGGCTCGGAGGTTATAGTGGTCCGGGTAATGGCAAAATTTCTATCCTCGATGGGATCCGTCAGAAATTGGGAGCAGGTGTTGCTGTAACCTATGCTGCAGGACCAGGTATCAAAGAAACCAACTGGCAGGTAGTACCTGCTGATTATCTGTCGTCAACGCATAATGGTAAACAGGAAGTAGGATTACAGGCAGCTTATTACAATAATTTCGCCTTCTCCGGAAATCCGGTGATGCAACGTATCGATCAGCAGATCGATTTTCACTGGACCTTATACCCGCCGCATTCTTCACTGTCTGCTGATCAGTATGCCGTAAGATGGACGGGTCAGCTGCGTTCGCCCGTTAGCGGAAAATTTGCGATCGGGTTGGATGGCAATGATGGTTATCGTTTGTACATCAATAACCAGCTGGTGATCGATCAATGGAGAAAACAGAGTTATCATACCAGCCTGATAGATTATGTCTTTAACAAAGACAGTGTATATGATCTCCGCATTGAATTTCATGAATCGTTGGGTAATGCGCATATCCGGCTGGTATGGAATGCAACGGGCGTAACAGATTCCGAAACTGCCATCGTGGAAGCGGTTCGTATAGCTGTCGCGGCAGATGTGGCCGTGGTGGTTGCCGGTATTCATGAGGGTGAGTTTCAGGACAGGGCCTCACTGGCTTTGCCGGGCAAACAGGAAGAGCTCATTAAACGCGTGGCAGCTACAGGTAAACCGGTGGTGGTGATATTGATTGGCGGTAGCGCCATCACCATGCAGCAATGGCTGGATCAGGTACAGGGTGTGATAGATGCCTGGTATCCCGGGCAGGAAGGAGGTAGCGCTGTGTCGGATATTTTATTCGGGGATGCCAATCCCTCAGGACGTTTACCGATCACTTTTCCTTTATCAGAAGCACAGTTGCCCTTGGTGTATAACCACAAACCCACAGGCCGGGGCGATGATTATTATAACCTGAGCGGACTGCCCTTATTTCCTTTTGGTTATGGGTTGAGTTATACCCGTTTTACTTACAGCGATATCCGCTTACAAAAAGCAAGTATCCGGAAAAATGAATCTGTATCCGTGCAGGCCACCATTACCAACACCGGTAGCCGGGATGGCGATGAAGTGGTGCAGTTATATATCAGAGATCTCCTGTCAACTGTTGCCAGACCGGTACTCGAATTAAAAGGGTTTCAGCGGATTCATTTGCGGGCCGGAGAAAGCAAACAGGTAAATTTTACCATTACCCCTGTTATGCTGCAGATGCTGGATGAAAAAATGAATACCGTAATTGAGCCCGGCGATTTCCGGATCATGATCGGTGCTTCTTCCAGGGATTTATGGCTCAAAGAAACTTTACGGGTTACACAATAGATACTGTGTTATTGTACTAATTTTTTTTCAAAGCAAACACTGTTTTCAATACCAGCATATTGTCCGTAATTGGGGATCTGTACATATCCATTTTTTTGATACACAGCAATGGCTTCCGGTTGTCTTTTTCCTGTTTCCAGGCGACAAACAGTATAGCCGGATGCTTTTGCCCATGTTTCTAATTCGACCAGCACTTGCGACGCAATGCCTTTTGCCCGGTGGGTGGGCGCGGTAAACATGCGTTTTATTTCCATGCTATTCTTGTCCAGTTCTTTCATGGCACCGCAGGCCACGGGTATGCCATCCTCATACGCTACCATCACATGCTGAATGGCGGTGAGTGTATTAAACTGTGCATAAAAACCATGCTCTTTGCCATCACGTTCTGCCAGGTCCCGATCCAACTGTTGTACCAGTGTTATAAAATCAGGATGAGCCGAATGAGCTCTGATCAGCGTTATCATGACATTGTATTGTATGCGTTAAATGAAAACTTTTATTTACCAAGTTGCTGCCGCATTCTCTTGGGTCCATACCATAACCAGAATCCGGTGATGGTGAAAACCAGTAGTGCCAATCCCATGAGGGTTGTATACACCAGTTTGATCTCTCCGTTCGGGGTATGGAAGTAAAGATCCAGTATGGAACCATCATGGATCTTTTCGATAAAATCGGAGCGCCTTCTCTCTATCGTTAGCAGTTTGCCCGTAACGCCATCCAGTTGCAGTCCCCAGAACCCGTCTTCAAAAACAAATTTCACCATTCCCTTATCCTTGCGGATATCGATCCGCTCCAGTTTCAGTGAAAGCGCAGGTGATACAGAATCATGCAGGTACCGGCAGGCATTGGTGTGCAGACTATCCATCGGTAACCATTCTTTCAGATTGGTAGAACTGCCTTTATAGGATGGGGGAAGCAGCCAGTGATTGTGTTTTTTCCAACCCAGCAACAATCCTGTCAGAGAAACAATGAAAAAGAACACAAACAAAAAGGCCCCTGTCATCCTGTGAACTTTCCGGAACACACGTAATAGTTTTGCCTGCTGTTGCCTCTCTGTTTGCCTGGCCATAAAGTTGCTGCCGTTTGAATGAAGTTACAAAAGATGCTTTAAACGTGGTTGCTTCCGTTTATACTTGTTTATTCTCCGTTAAGATAAGATGTAAGTTAGTGTTGTGTTAAGCGGAAGAAGATCCAGGGGGCAATCAAAAGCCAAACCGGGATCAATACCCAGATGCGGCCCTGCAGTATTTGATAGTCTGCCAGTAATGCCGACCAGGATCTGCCCCTTGCTCTGCCCAAACCAAATTCAAATAGCAAGGTAAGTCCTGTCCATAACCATCCGATCAATAAGGCTTGTGTGATTGAGGCCGGCGGATAATGATCCATCACCCACCAGATATATACACCCAGCAGTATCAGCAGTGAAACCGTAGATAACTGGTGTGCGGTTAGTTCACCGGTATATTTTTTATACAACAGGTCCCTTGCAGCACCATTGGCTACCGCTAATAGCATCATCGGGAACCAGAGTAACAGATAGGTAAGCATGGGTGGTTACTATTCTTACCTTAAAGATACGCTCTGTATCTTACTGTTGGCTTATCTCAATGTGTTAAAGTGAAGGGCATGATTTTTCGTTCCTGCCCATTGATGATAATGGACAACTGCTGCTGCCCCGGATAAAAGGTACGGGTGGTAATGAGGCGGAAACTCTGTTTGCGGTTGATCTCCAGCTTTTCACCAGCCTGCATAACCCTTTCACTGATCTTAAATACTTTTCTGGATAACTGCCCGTTCTGACGCAGGTAATAAAGGCCATACTCCAATCTCACCGTTTGTGCTTTTCCGGAATTATTGTGTAGCGCAAAGCTGAATGTCAGGTCTTTGCCGATTTTTAGGGAAGGCGTCTGGATGGTGGCTTTTTTCACTTCAATCTCGGAACTGTTACTCAGACCATAATACTGCAGTATGGCTGGATGGCCCTGTTTCAACAAGGTTCTGCTGCCATGTTTGATGATGGCATCTGTTTCTTTGCTGATGCCCTTCCATTTTTTGGCAATGCCGGTAATGATCTGCGGATGATCTTTGGAAATATCATTCAGGTTATTGGCCACACTACGGCGCACCCATTCGGAAGGATCGTTTTTCAGATTTTCCAGTAGTGGTAGAATGGGGGAGGGATCTTTCTTCAGATTGGGAATGGCCATGGCCCAGGGCAGGCGTGGCCTCGTACCCTCTGAAGCAAGTCGTCTTACTTTGTGGTTGGGATGCAGCGACCATTGATGCATCTGCTTCAGCATCTCTTTCTCGTATTTCAATAAAAAAGGACGCACCGCAAATTCGCAGCTCGTGAATTGGGTGACGGATTCGATGGATCGCACTGCCGTGGCAAAATCATCCAGACCAAATACTTCAATATAATCCGGAAGGAACATGAACTCGAGACTGTTCTCGGTGAAACCTGTTTTTCTCAATTGCAGGATAATTCGGTCAATGGTTTTGGCCGCTTTGTCGAAACCCTTTGGTAAGAACTGGTGCAACACCATCGAAGTATGCCGCATCCTGTCTTTCAGTTCTTTTTCTTCCCAGTTATCGGCAAAGATACCTTGAGTGAATTTCTTTTTGTCGAAACCGGGAATCACTTCGGTTACCACTCCTGCCAACCGACTATAAAAGGCAGGTGAATAAATATCTTTTAATAATGTGCTCATACAATGGTAAAAATAAGCCCGGCAGTTTTTGCCGGGCCCATAAAATAGATGAATGGCAGCATTTGTTTACCCCGCTATGGATACACCGATCAGTTTTCCGATACCGAAAGTGATGGCAGCTGCTGCCAAACCGAATAGTACCTGTCTGAAACCGGAATACCATACATTTTTTCCGGTAAATAAAGTGATGGCGGCCCCGATCAGGAATAAACCGATAGCACTCATTCCCACACTCAGCAATACGGCATTCATACCACTCAGAAAGAAGAAGGGGATCACGGGAATGATGGCGCCGATCGCAAAGAAAATAAAGGAATATACAGCTGCTTCCATGGCAGAACCTTTCAGTTCTTCTGCATTAATACCCAGTTCTTCTCTTACCAGTACATCATGCGCCACTCCCTTATCTTTCATAATATCTGCTGCCATGGCATGGGCCTGTTCTTCGGGTACGCCTTTGGCGATATAGATCAGGGCCAGTTCTCTCATTTCGCCTTCGGGGTTGGTTTCCAGTTCATCCATTTCTATCTGCATCTGGTTCTCATATAATTCCTGCGAGCTTTTTACCGAGATCCATTCGCCCAGCGACATAGACAAAGCACCTGCCAGCAAACCCGCCAAACCCGCCAGTAAAACGCCTTCCTGTCCGGCAGTAGCACCCGCAATACCCATGATCAGACTAAAATTAGACACCAATCCATCGTTACCACCCAATACCGCTGCCCGGATGGCATTGCCACCTACCGAACGGTGTTTTCTTTCGAACTTGGATAATTGGGCGCCTGTTACTTTTTCTTCTTTTTCCAGAATGGTACGCAGAATGGTTACATGGTTATTCTCTGTACCGGTTAATTCCATCTGGTTTTTCTTTTTGGTGAGGATGATGGCATTAGAGAGACTTTTCTCCGTATCCATCAAAGAGCCCAGCACATAATCATATCCGAAAATGCGGCCGATGGTATTTAGTGTTTTGGCCCGCCAGGAAGGCTGCATCAATTGTTCTGTGGGGATATTTTCTTTTTTGGCAAAAGCTTCCGCATGACTTTGCTCTATCTCGCTCATTTGCCTGAACACATTGGCAATGGTGGGGTCCGATTCGTTTTCGGCCAGTTTGTTGTAGAGATAACTGGCGTCAACTTCTGTTTGTATATTCTGATTTTTCATGATAAGGAGTTTGACATAAAGGAACAGTAGCATAATAAAGCTACGAAAGATAAAAGAGCCAATGGATGTATATGTTTCTGGTATAGCTGCCGGGCATTTTTTTACGCTTTGTCTATTCTGACAGAAGTCATAGTAAGGGACCCACCTATAGGTTTATCATTAAAAAAACTTACCTGGTCGCCTTTTTCCTGCAGTGCCAACGTGTATAATAAGGGCATATAATGTTCGGCGGTAGGAATGGCGAGGTCAAAAGCCAGCCCCTGTGAACGGAAGCGGATCAATGACTGGTGATCGCCGGAGCGGATATATTGTTTCATTTTCTCACTCGCTTCAATGGCCCAGTCGTAGCCATAGGCATCTGCATTGAGTTTATCCCATGCTACCATGCGCAGATTGTGTACCATATTACCGCTACCGATGATGAGTACCCCTTTTCTGCGGAGAGCTGCCAGCTCTTTCGCTAGTTCATAATGGTATTGCGGGGTTTGGTAATGATCGATGCTCATTTCGATCACCGGCACATCCGCCGCAGGATATAAATGTTTGATCACACTCCAGGCACCATGATCCAGTCCCCAGGTTTCATCCAGTTCAACAGTTGCTTTTGTGATCAGGCTTTGGGTTTCTTTGGCCAGCAAAGGATCTCCCGGAGCGGGATACTGTACATCAAACAAAGCCTGCGGAAATCCACCAAAATCGTGAATGGTTCTGGGCTTTTCCATGGCGGTGATAAAAGTGCCCCTGGTTTCCCAGTGTGCCGAAATGCATAAGATAGCACTGGGTTTGGGAATGGTTTTGCCTGTTTCCCGGAAACCCTGCACAAATTCATTCTCTTCAATGGCATTCATCGGACTTCCATGCCCCAGAAAGAGTACCGGCATGGGTTCGGTATTACCTAGTGGATGGGTAAGTTTGTTGAGCTCGTTCAGTTTCATTGTAGAGCCTGTTCCCATATGATAATACATTTAGTAGCGATGAACAAGTCTGGTTTAAACATACTTATCTGCTATACATGTAAAATTACTGTAAACGGAGCAGCCGGCCGGTATGATTGCATAAAATAACCGTTCAGTCGGAAAGCATATAGTTAACAACAGCCTGAGAATGGATGGCTGTTGTATCAAAGAGAGGAATGGAAAGATCATCCTGGTTAAGTAGTAACGGAATTTCGGTACAGCCTGCAATGATCCCCTCGGCTCCCCGGTTAATGAGGTTTTGAATGATTTGGAGATAAGTTTCTTTGGTAACCGGGTTAACCAATCCCCGGCCTAATTCTTCTTTTAAGGTATATTGTATATAATCACGGGTCTCCTGTTCTTCCGGCACCAGGATCTCCAGACCCGCTGCTTCCAGTTTCTTTCGGTAGAAATCCATTTCCATCGTAAACTTTGTACCTAACAGTCCCAGTTTTTTCAAACCCTCACGGTTAATGGTTTTAGCTGTTTCTGTCACGATATGAATGATGGGTAAGCCGGTTCTGCGTTCCAGTTCATCGGCAAAGAGATGCGCGGTATTGGCGCACAATACAAGGGCCGAAACACCGGCAGCCTTTAGCGTTTCAGCTGCCCGCAAAAACAAATCAAAGGAATGCTCCCAGGTTTTTTCCTGCACCTCTCCGAAGTTGAGCGAGTAAATGATACATTCGGCAAACTGAAGTCCACCCGATTGTTGATTAATACCTTCATTGATATATCTGTAATAATCCACCGTAGAAACCCAGCTGATGCCACCGATAAGACCAATCTTTTTCATTTCTTTTTTTTGGTGAAAGATGGTATCTGTTGTTATCTGAATAGAAAAGTATGGCTGACTGGTACGAATAATTTCAGACTCTGTCAATACCTGTTCTGTTGGACTTTACATAGTTTGGAGTATGTCAGCCGTATTCACTACGGTAGCAAACTCTTCGTTCAGACTGGCCAGTGCCGTTTCATGAATCAGTTCAGCCGTATAAGCCTGGCCTTCCACTCCTTTTTTATTGAAGGTAGCTGTAGCATCTGCCACCAGATAAGTATCGTAACCGAAATTACCTGCCATGCGGGTGGTGGTAGATACACAGTGGTCTGTGGTTAAACCAACAATGACCAGTTGGGTAATGCCGGCTTTGTCTAACTGCTCTTTCAGGTCGGTGCCGATAAAAGCACTGTTCACCTGTTTTTTAATGATAGGCTCACCCTCAATGGGTGTTACCATATCTTTAAATTCATTACCCTTATTGGACGTATTCAATAAGGAAGCCGGATTGGGTGAGCAATGCTGTACATGAAAAACCGGTAAGTTTCTTTCTCTCCATCTTTGTAATAAGCGGGCCGCGTTCTCTTCTGCCTCCGGATTATTTCTTTCTCCGCCCCAGTAGGCCAGGTTATCAAAACCTTTCTGGATATCTATCAGGATCAATGCGGGGCTGTCTGTTTTTGTAAGTTTCATAGGATGTTCGTAAGCTTTGTATACCGAAAAAAATGCCATCGCATAGTGCGATGGCGAATAAAGTTACTGAATACAGCCGGCTTTTCTGCATAGAAAATGTACAAACGGCTACGCTGCTTTTTTTAGCAATAGTTTCCGGGTATTGTTATTGTTAGCTTTTGTTCCGCAAATAGTTTTCTAATTGTCCGAAGGTTCCGCCAAAACCCTGTTCCATACTGCTGGTCATTGCAAGGAAAGTATGGGTTTCATTCTCTGTGGCATTCAGTGGTTTGCTGGTTAATACGAGTGTGGTTACACCATCTGTTTCTGTGAATTGGATGCTAACCAGCATTTCTCTGGGAAAATCAATTCCTTCAAACGGGGCTTTGATGATTTCTGCCTTTTCGTTGGCAAAAGAATTCACCCATTCTATACTGTCGGGTTCCTGGATAGCGATATACCTGAAAATGCCATAAGCAACCTGTTGGCCTTTCATCCGGTAATGAAAAATACCACCGGGCCTGAAATCGAAGCTTACAACATCTATCGGTGCTTCCACGGGCCCCCACCAGCGGGCTAATGCATCGGCATTACTGAAGGCATCAAATACCGTTTGTTTGGAAGCAGCTAAAGTTCGGGTGATGGTGAAGAGAGGTGCTGTTGACATGTTAAAGTGGTTTTGTTTAGGAAACAATCACAAGCGGTAGTGTTATTTCCGTTTGCTATGTTTTTTCTGTTGTTGAATATCGGCTAAATACAATTCCAGCGCATCCAGTTTGCTTTCCCAGAATTCTTTGTATTGAGTAACCCATTCGTTCACTTCGCTGAGTTTCTCCAGTTTGGCAGAGCAGTACCTTTCGCGTCCTTCCTGTTTGATCTCTACCAGCCCACATTCCGTTAATACTTTGATGTGTTTGGAAATAGCCGGCCGGCTGATAGAATAATTCTCCGCTACCGCATTCAGGGTTAGCGACTGTAAAGCCAACAAAGCGAGAATACTGCGGCGGGTAGGGTCTGCGATTGCCTGAAAAACATCTCTTCTCATGGGGAACAGTTTATTTTGTAACCAATCGGTTACGAATATATGGGTAACCATTTGGTTACGCAAATTTTCGATAGAGCTTTTTAGAAATATTTTTGGCAGAGAGATCAGTAAAGGGGGAGTGGTGAAAAGATCAGAGAACAGTTTGATAACCCAGGATTTCCGCTGAGTATCTCCCCATCTCTGCGCCTCTGTATTGGAAAGCGCCCTTAATCCTTTACTCCTTTCCCCTTCAGAATAGCAGGTACGTATTTGGCAATTCTGGATACCCTTGTCTGAGATTGTTTGGGCGAGGAAAAATGGAGCAGGTAGCCTCTTTGTCGCCCCGGGGTTAACTGGTAAAAAGCCTTTTTTAGTTCCGGCATATCATCCAGCGCCTGCTGAAATTCTTCGGGCATCGTATATTCTGCCACTGCTTTAAAAGCGATCTTCAAACCGGCTTTTTCTATTGCAATGGCTTCTTTGATATAGGCTTTGATGATCGCTTTCTGCTTTTCAATTTCTGTTAGTCTGGTCCACCTAAGCTGCCTAGCTGACTGCACATTTTGGGTTTGTTGTACCAATATTCCTTTCTCATCTTTCAGCAAAGCTCCTTTCATAAATAGTAAAGCGCAGTATTCTTTGAACCCATGTATTAAAATGATATTGGCTTTTTCCAAAGTGTAACAGGGACAGCCCCATTTTAATTCTTCCGTCAGGCCGCTGTCCAGTGCCAAAACCCGTAAAACTTCAAATTCTACACGCCATTTTTTGGCTTTGGTAAAAAAGAAGTCAACAGTGGGGTTGGGGTTGCTTTTTGGCATAAAGGGTGGTTATGCGGGTTCTGGGTTTTAGGTTCGGAATTATTTGTTTCCTGCAGCAGGCTTAGAAACTAAATTATACAATAAGTGAATAGATTCAACAACTCACTTGCGGTTTAACTGGCCACAAATGAGTCGTTGTTTTTATCCCGGATCCAGCAGTATTCGATTTCCCTGGCTACCCGTAATGCTGTCTCAAGGCCTTGTCTGTCTTCAATGAATCCCAGGGTCATATCCATACCGGCGGTTACACCGGAAGAAGTATAAAAATTCCCATCCACCGTCCATCGGGCGCGTTCGTTCCAAAGCACTTCCTGGCCATTGGAGATCACCCATTGAAAGGCAATTTTATTGGAAGTAGCTATTCTGCCATTCAACAAGCCGGTGCGTGCCAGCAGCGAGGAGCCTGTGCAAACAGTAAGAACGAATTGACAGGATCCGGCAATCGTTTTTATCAGTTCAATTAAGCGGGTGTTGTGTACTTCCTGCCGGGTTCCATAACCACCGGGTATGAGAAAGATCTCAGTGCTATTCAGAGCGGTCTCTAATTTTTCTGTAGGGATAGAAACCCCATGTCGGTTTTTGATCAGTCCGCCATCCAATGAACAAAAGCGAATGGTGTACAGGTCTGTTAACCGGCCAAAGATCTCTACCGGACCAAATACATCCAATGTTTCAAAATCATCGAAGAGCAGTGCTGTTACGTACATGAGAAGATGGTTTTATGTTGAGAGTGCAAGGGCCGTTTGTTAATGCATATTACGGCTTCTTTGCATTGAGCCGGTATTTTGCCGGGATAGCATCTGTTCGTTTGATGATGTGTCTTGCTTCCAGATCCAGCTTAACGGTTTCTCCATACCATTGTACGCCTCCTTCAAAACTGTCTTTTACCTGTTGGTATAAAGCTTCCATCAGTTCCGTATGTGTCAGTTCCCGTTTTGCCAGAATACCAAGTATAGCTTCTTTGATCGTATGGTATTTACTGACTGTGATCCTTTTGTTTGTTTTGGTTTTGTCTGGATGTAAGGTCTGGATCTTTTCTTCTGCTTTTGCAGGAGCAACTTTTTTGGGATTGGTTTTTGGAACTACCTGTGCATAGGCTTTTTTCAGCGCTTCTGTTACGATCTGCTTGGGAGCTTTTGTCAGGTCGATTCGTGTCCAGCCCTGTTTTCCCCAGGCACCCGTTGCCGGACCGGCAAAAGCCGGACTTATCAGACAATAGACTGATTGGTCAGCTACAGATAGTTTCAGCGAAGCCTGTTTGGTTAACTCATCCAGTGTAGCGAATATTTTTCCTTTTACCCGGAACGAGGTTTTGTGGAAATGCGGTTCTTCGCTTACCTGTTCAAAGGTTTGCACCGATTTGCGGAAAGTACTTGCGGAGACCATTGCGTATGTATTGTGTGTTGATTTGCTAACAAGACCATTCACTGGTTAGTTAAATCTAAATTACACAGTTTACATCAGCTATCCTAGACAGATAGTGTTATATTATTCAAGGGTTTATATATTGCTTTTCAATTCTCGAGTTGTTTATATACTTAACAACAACCCGCTCCGCTTTGCATCGGTGGACATTTTACGTTTCCGTAACTGCAATACACGCAACAGTGGCCCTGCAAAGGCTGTAGCCGGGTTTTACAGTTTTCGCATTCGTAAAAATAGGTGCAGGCATCCGTTGGCATGGTTTCCGTTTTTTTGTGTCCGCAGTTCGGGCAGGTAATGGTGGAGTTCAGTTCTATGGCCTCATTTTCACAGCTGGTATGCATTTTGTTTCTCTGATAATTCCATAAAGTGGCCACTAATAGTCCCAACATACCGGCATACAGAAAATAAATCCAATAGTCACTGTCGTTAAAGTGATATCCATACACAATAGACAATCCGCTTATAGTAGCCACGATCAGTGGGTAGCTGCAACGGTGTTTGCGATAGGAGAAGTACAATCCGGCAACGGAAACCAGCACCATTGCCTGAAAAATCCACATGGTCCATCCGCCAAAAATTTCGAAACTTCCCAGCCCGATGGCAGAAGCTACCAGTGCAAACAGTGGAAAACAGCAAGGCGATAAAAGGGCCGTCAGAAAAAGTCCCGCTGTGCCGAGTTTGTCTATGTGGGTGGTTAATTTCAAGATATGCGTCTTTGCAGGAAACGAAATGTTGATAGAAGTGTAGTCAGTATTTTAATGTTCCTTTTTTTTAGGAATGATCGCTGTAGCTTCTATCTCAATCAGTATATCTTCCCGGAAAAGCCGGCTTACTTCTACCAGGGTGCTGGCGGGTGCATTTTTGGGATTGATAAATTTATTCCTGATCTCTCTGAACAGAAGAATCTGCGAAGCATCCCTCATAAAAATACCGGTCTTTACAAGATGATCCATGGTTCCGCCGCTGGCAACCAGGATATTTTTGATATTGGTAAATACCTGTTCGGTTTGTTTGGCCAGGTCGTTTTTGCCGATTAATGTGCCGTTGGCATCCAGGGCCACCTGGCCGGAAATGAGCAGCATGGTACAATTACCCAGATCAATTTCAGCAACATGCGAATATCCGGAAGGTGTTGAAACCGTAGTTGGGTTCCGGAAGCTTACTAAAGGCATGTTGGTTTGTGAAAAACTCTGGATGCAAATTAACAGGCAAATAAAAAGTAACCATTTTTTTGTTTGTGTATACATAATGACTATTTGTTGGCATACGGAAGATAATGATAGTTGCTTGTTAATTGGGGATGGGGGTGACAATACTATCTTTTTTATTTTCTTTCCAAAAGATTATATTTAAACATGGAAAATCAGCAACCCACCTCCCGAAGAAACTTTCTCAGTTCTGCAGCCAAAGGCGCTATGGTAGCAGCAGTTGCCCCCACCACACTGGTATTGGGCGAAACGGCTTCTCCCAAAATGGATTATCATAAAATATTGGGTGCCAACGACCGCATCCGTATTGCCATACTTGGGTTGAATGGCAGGGGTAAAACACATGTGGAAGAAGTGATGGCACTGGCTGCCAAATCAAATGTAGAGATCGTGGCTTTGTGTGATCCGGATATGGACATATTACAAAAAGCACAAGCTGATTTTGAAAAAAAATATGGTAAAAAAGTAGCCATTGAGCAGGATTTCAGAAAACTCTACGACAATAAAAATATCGATGCGGTTACCTTAGCTACCCCCAATCACTGGCATGCCTTACAAACCATCTGGGCCTGCCAGGCTGGTAAGGATGTGTATGTTGAAAAGCCCGCTACCCATAATATTCATGAGGGTAAGAAAATGATTGAAGCTGCTTATAAATATAACCGCATTGTACAACATGGTGTGCAATTACGTAGTTCAGTAGCGATCCGTGAAGCAGTGAAACACCTGGAAGAGGGATTGATCGGCAGGGTGTATATGTCGCGCGGACTGGTGTACAGAAGAAGGCCGGATATTGGCAATAAAGGCATTTCGCAGATTCCGCCCGGATTGAATTATGATCTGTGGTGCGGACCGGCACCTATGCGTCCGTTTACCAAAAACCTGGTACACTATAACTGGCATTGGCATTGGAATTATGGCAATGGCGATGTGGGTAACCAGGGCATTCATGAAACGGATCTGTGTATGTGGGGATTAGGGGTAGACCAGCTTCCGGAGAGGATCACTTCCATGGGAGGAAAATTTTTATGGGATGACTGTAAGGAAGTGCCGGAAATACTCACTTCTATCTATCATTATCCCAAACAGAAAAAAATGATTCAGTTTGAAGTAAGGCATTGGCATACGAACCTGGAAGATGGCGCAGGGGTAGGCAATATATTTTATGGCGAAAAAGGATATATGGTGGTAAAGGGCTACGGCACTTACGAAACGTATCTGGGAGAGAAAAGAGAAAAAGGACCGGCTAGAAGTGAGAACGGCGAACTGGGACTGCATTTTCAAAACTGGTTTGATGCGATCAGGGCAAGAGATATGAGTTTACAGAATGGACCGGTACAAACGGGGCATCTGGCATCTTCTCTGGCGCATTTGGGTAATATCTCTTACCGGTTGGGCCGCCAGTTGGCCTTTGATCCCGTAGCAGAAAGATTTATCGGTGAAGGGGAGAATGAAGCGAATGCGATGTTGAGCCGAGATTACAGGGCGCCTTATTTATTGCCGGAAGTTGTGTAGGAGTATTTTTACCTCTTCGATAATTCCGCGATATGTGACTCTTCGTGTAGAAGGAGTCGCTTACTGTATATTTTTGACACCTACTATATCAATTTTTTTTGATAGTAACTATTGAAAGGTTTATTAATATACTCACCAAAGGGTTCACATTGCAGAAAGCCTGATTTTAAGTAGAGTTTTATAGCGAATAAAAACTTTTCACTTGTTTCAAGTTTTAATGTTTTCAAATTTTTACTGAGTGCTCTTCTCTCAAGTTCAGCGATTAGTCTTGCAGCTAAGCCTTTCCCACGATAAGCGTCTAGGGTGTACATTCTTGTTACTTCTGCGTAGTCATCAAAGTATTTTAGTCCGCCCATCCCAGCTAATTTTCCGTCGCAGAATATACCGAGTAAAGTAGCGTCTCTCGTTTTCATTTCATCCGGCTGTGTCAGATGACATATCTCAGGTGGACAATGTGAAAGATTGTGCTCGTCTAACAGACGAAAGAGTTCTTTCACTTCTGGTAATAAAGGGGATATTTCTGCTATTTTTATTTCCATTTAAATTGGTTGATAGGTAACACAATGGTCTGATCGAAGCTTTCAGTCCCACTTTTGCCAATAGCTGGTCAGCTATTCCTTTTTTTCTTCGGCTAGATCTGCCCTTTATAATTCGGATCAAAATCCACCATCCATTCAATTCCATATTTGTCTCTGAACATACCAAAATAGGAACCCCAGGGACTGTCTGTAATAGGCATTTCAACTTGTCCGCCTGCCGAAAGTCCATTGAATAATTTGTCCGCTTCTTCTTTGCTTTCTGCACTGATGACAATTTTGCTTCTGTTCTCATTTTCGTTTGTACGTCCCAGTATTTCAGGTACATCATTCGCCATTAAGATACTTTTGCCGATGGGTAAAGCAATATGCATAATTTTATTTTCTTCTTTTTCCGATACCGGAAATTCAGGACTTGCCAATTCCTTGAAACGGATAATTTTGGCAAACTCTCCGCCAAAAACTGATCTGTAAAAGGTGAATGCTTCTTCGGCATTGCCGTTGAAGTTGATGTGAGGGTTGATAACTGGCATACTATTTAGTTTAATTTGTTTTATCTCATAAACCTACCAATTAATCACTGAATAAATAAGGTATAAAAGCGCCAAAAATGAGGTTGTTTGCGCCATCAGGTCACAGGAACCTGTATTTCAATTGATTAAAGATGTTAAGTTATCTATTCCCATTCTTGCTTGCTGCGACAGTAAGTTCGATATAACTAAGTACGCAAATAATTACTATTTCAATCAAAAAATAGGTTTTCCCTATAATAGTCAATAACGGGTAATATTTAATCAGTAATCCGGTTGTTAATGCACAGTAAAGTATGTTTGCAATACCCATATACCTGATAAAAGGTTTTAAACCGGTTTTTAAAAATAAAAAGCAGGCAGCAGCGTAGCTGCAAAAACAAACTGCCAGTACAGAAAGAAAAGTCAATTCTCTTTTCGGCATTCCAAAATACACATCAAATTGTCGCACAATCACAAATAAAGAAAATGCAGTCATAAATGCTCCGATACTGTCAATAAGAAAAAGGGGCTTTGGGTTTTCGGTAAAATATTTTATTGGTTTTTTCATTTCTCTATTCATTAAAAAAATTAGTTAGCATTGTCTGTTCTGTTAGCTGCCTGGTTGCGGGGCCAATTCCAGGCATAGCGGATAATCAGAGAAAGCAGAACGACCTCTACTATAGCGCCAAATACCATATGCATCCAGGTCTCTCCTGCCAAATTAAACAATGTGTAGGGAATAAATACCGTGGCAATAATGATATTTACCCGGCGATTTATTCTAGCCGGCAGGGCAACCGAAAGGAAAATCATCAGTGAAGGAATTGTCACTGAGGCTAGTGCTGCCAAAAGAAACCCTTGTGTAATATCAAACGTAAACACGATCCCTCTCTGAAGATCTGCTATCTTACCCGGCATATATAAGTGGAAGTAATCAACATAGATATAAAGAAATAGTAAACTCGACCAGAGTGCAGCTAACTTTAGTTTCAAACTGACTTTGCTGTCTTCCAACGCATTTTGTGGTGTTTTTTGTGTTTGCATATAGGATCATCTAAAAATTAAACCCAAAATGAAACCCCGGTTCTCCGATGATAAATTTCGACCATTTATCGTCTAGCTGTTTAAAGTCATCCGGCATTTTTGTGTGGTAAGCGCGATGGGTGATCGCAATGGATGGTTGAATAAAAAATCTGTCTTTAAGTAGTTTGATGTGATAACCAATACGGTAAGTATTGAACAACTGAAATCCGTTATCCATTTTTTTATCGTCTCTGTTCACAAAACTTTGCCAGGTTGGCATTACATTCAGTTCGGCATATAAACCTTTCCCAAAAAACCGTTGGTAAGCCACTGAAAAGCCATATTCCCTTATATAACCTGGGAATTCTTCTTCCGGCTTCCCGTATGATTTGTTAAAAAACGGATGAATGCCATTCGGCCAGGCATATTTCCAGGTTTTGGGTTCTACGGTAATTACATCTTTTCCTGTAATCCGGTAACCTATATTTAGTTGTACAAAGTCGGGGCTGTTGGTAGTAGCAAAATTGCCCAATAAAAATATTGTACTACCAACGAACCACCTTTTGTAAGAGCTGTCTGTTTTAGCATATTGTGCCCTGAGTTGGAGGGTACTTGTAGTCAATAAGACAAAACCAATGAATAAAACTTTCTTTTGCATTTCTTTCCTTTTTATGTGAAACGGTACTGCAAAAATGGATAGGAGGGACACAATCATTCGTTCACTTAAGTTAAGAAATCCGTTTTAACCCTTTTTTCGAGAATTCCTGTTCTTAGACTGTTGAACAATGGAGGTTTGATGCCTAAGTAACTTGCTAATGTGTATAGTGGTACAAGTTGAATATTGCTCAGACGTATAGGAGGTTAGGACATTAATAGCAAGGCTTCTTACCCTCACATCTCCCGTGTTGACCGAAGTAGCTACTATTTTCACAAGAATTTGACTTTTTTGGGGAATTGGTTTAGCCACTTCCCGAATTTACAATACTTGCTGGGGCGTATTTGGTGCAAATAACTGCCTTCATCTACTGGTTATAGTTTTAAAAATTAAACCCAAAATGAAGCCCGGGTTCATAACCAAAGTACCTGGGCCATTTATCATCTTTTTGTTGAAAAGAGGGTGGTGTATTCGTTTTTACAGGCCAATGAGTTAAACCAATGGAGGGTTCTATAAAGAAGCGGTTTTTGAATAATTTTACCTGGTAACCCAAACGATAGGTAATAAATAAGGTGTATCCATTGGCTATTTTCTTGTTATCCTCATTTCTATATGTTTGAAACGCATTCATGGCATGAACACCTGTATAGAATCCTTTCCACCAAAAACGATTATAGGCTAATCCAATTACATGTTGCCGTACATATCCGGGATAATTTTCTCCCGGTGCATCAAAGGAGGGCCCCCAGGGGATACCAAGCGGCCAGGAAAACTTTGATCTTTTGAGTTCCAGGAAAACAACATTTTTGGGTGTGATCCTATATCCCACATTCAGTTGTATAAAATCAGGATTGTTTACTTTATCTAAATTTCCTAACAGCAGGAATGTACTCCCGATAAAATACTTTTTGTAAGTACTGTCTTGTTTGCCATTTTGCCCCTTAACCGTTAGCGTACCTGCCATCAAAATGGCAAAACCCACCCATAAAACTTTCTTTTGCATTTCTTTTCTTTTTTAGTGAAACGATACTGCAAAATTGGCGTGGCTGGATACAATACCCCGTTCACTTAAGTTAAGAAATGCGTTTTAGCTCTTTTTTACCAGAATTCTGGCCCTTAGTCTGCTTAATGATTGCGGTTTGATACCTAAATAACTCGCTAATTGGTGTTGGGGAACACGCTGAATAAGGTCGGGTCTTTTTTCTAATAAGTTCAGGTATCGTTGTTCTGGTGAAGATGTCTTAAACTCGTCAAAGTCTATTTGCTTTTTGGCTAACAATTCTTCCGACAATTTTCTACACATTATTTCAAACTTTGGAAATTTGCTGTTTGTTTCTACTTCCATATCAGCATTGGTAATGGTAAGAATACTATCTTCTACGCAACTGATGTAATATTCAGCAGGAGTTTTATTGATCACAGAATGGGGTGTTAAGGCATCCATTTCTGTATAGAAAGCGGTAGTTTTTTCTTCTCCGTCTATTATGTAATAGGTCCGGATACAGCCTTTTAAAACAAAGTAGCTATCTTTCGAGGCCTGTCCTTCTTTGAGTAAAACAGTTCCTTTTTTTACCGAATGGAATAGGTCCAATGAAATTAATGCGTTCTTTTCATCATCTGTAAGTGTAATGTATTTTGAAATAAAGTCAAATAGTATGTTTTCCATTGTTTTGTTGTTGTTACTGTTGTCTGATACACTTGCCCAACGATCGGGGCTTTGGGAAGGTTAGGAAATTGCATTCTGTCGTCCGCTTGTCAGCCATAGATCTATGTGCGATAGTAAAACTACTGAACCCAGTTCAGAATTCCTACAGCTCCCGGGCTAAATCCTTCCCTTTGAGTTTTGCATAACTACTTTTTAAACTTGCTTATAGTCCTTTGGTCGACATCTCTAAGCCTGCAGTCAGAATAATCTTTTCTATCCCATTTTCGCTAAACTTAGTTACGAAATAGACATAAATGATTTTATAGTACTCCGGTTCCTTTAAAACAGGCAAAATCGCTAAGGCTATATTTTTTAAGAGATGGACATTTCTGTTGGCACCATTTTCTAAAGGAGCATTTTTACTGTTGATGAGGTAAACAGTCAAACAAGAATCAACCATTTTTTTATCTGCCGAATTTTCGTAAGTAATCGATTCGCAGTTGTACACTTTTCTTAAGCTATCGATTGTTTTCCCATTATCATTGAAACTGGGTGGATTTGATTTTTTTTGGGCACTTATGTTAGCAATTGGAGCATGTACAAGGAGGGTAGTAAAAAAGATAAAAGCGAAAAGGATGGTATTCTTCATGCGGAATAGTATTTGCGGTCTCAGCAGGGTCTTCTGCGAGAGGCCCATGCGGGGAATGAAATTCCAATGGTAGATAGGTAAATGGTTCGTATAATGTATTATTATTTCTCTATTTGTTTTATAAAACATACAATTCTATTAACCTCTTTAAATTCAAGTTCGCGGTGAAAAATAAGACTGGCCGCGTTTTGTATTTCACTGTCAGAAGCCAGCGTATAACAATTGTTGGCAATAGCCCACTCCTCAGCTCTCTTTAGTAATGTTTCAGCAATTCCCTTTCTTCGGAATGCCGGTTTAACAAATATCGCTTCAATATATGCCGTGGGAGTAACATCAGACCCTTCTACATAATCGGATCTTAGTGAAAGATGAATGAATCCCACATAGGCTGTTAATTCCTTAGCTAGAAAGCAAACCGATGTTGTAGACACTAGTATGCTTTCCAACATTTCCAATTCCTCCTGGTAGTTCGTTTCGGGAAACATCTCAATATAAAGATCTGTCAGTTCTTTTACGTTTCCTGCATGAATGGTCTCAATAAGCATAAAACAATAGTACGGATAAATGAAATTGATTGAACATTTCTTCTGGCGGTCTTAGTTCGCTGAGCTTTGTAGAATAGTTTCTGCTTTCTGCCTGGTCGCCATAGATTGGATCAGCTAAATACAAATTACTGAAGCCAAACCAGAAATCCAACAGTTGCTGATTGATATCCTGCAACTCCACTTTGCGGTCTCAGCAGGATCTCTCGGATAGGACCCTGCGTTTGCGATCCGGATAGTTGGTCGAAAATGCAAGCTATTTAGGTAACGACAGTTAAGCGCTGACGGTGTTTTTCATTCTTAGGTTTGTTTAGTGCTACTAAGCCGCAGGGACCTCTACGGCAGACTTATGCGGGTAATGCTTTGATAATAGTCTTTTAGGGAGACTCTGGAGAGAATGAAACAGGAGGTGTTTATAGGGCGAAGTAGGATTTTTTGGAGCGCATGAGGGTATGGCTTTGTAGATAGATCTTGCAGATAAGTAAGATAGACCTGTTTTGGAGGTATCACTATAAAACTTATCTTTATTGTACTTTGATAAAAGATCAGTAAAACAAGTACGATGATGAAAATAATCAGTTTTTCGTTTTGCTTACTCATAATTCTCTCCATCAGTACCAGCGTGTCAGCGCAACGAAAGGAGTGTCCTTGTGATTACCCTACAATCGATTTCAAAGGTAATTCAGTAGTTTTAAGTGCTGAGGCAAAGGCAAAATTGGCAATGGTAGCTTCTAAAATGAAAACCAATCCGGATTGTTCGATTTATATTGTAAGCTCTCCGCAGGGAAAAAGTAGTCTTGAAAGTCAGCTATGTCTGAAAAGGTTAAATATAGTTAAACTATATCTTACAGAGAAAGAGGGTATTAACAGTGATAGGATAAATGAGGATTGTGTTGTTGATAGTGTCGAAAGTGGTATGGTTGAAATAAAATGTTTCTAACTAGGTGCTTTTGTTATAGAATATTGCCATCTAGCAGGGTCATCTACGAGAGACTTATGCGGGGACTTTTAGTTGATGATAATTTTGATAGCAGACCCTGCAGAGAAGGAAAATTTGCACTGACCCCGCCATTTTGCCAAACTGCTGTTAGCGGTTCGTTGTTTTTACTTTTTAGTCAGTTTATATCTTAAATGTGTTGTCAAGTCGGAAGCTATAACCTCTGAAACTTGTAAGTCATATTTGTCTTTGTCAATGCCGTCAAAAAGTCTAATTCCGCTACCCAAAAAGACTGGTGAAATATGAATAAAAAATTCGTCAACAAGTCCTGCATTCAAAAACTGTTGGATTGTATTTGCACCACCTTGAATTCTGATGTCTTTCCCTTTTGCGGATTGTTTTGCCTTGTTTAAAGCACTTTCAATTCCATCGTTTATAAAATAAAAAGTTGTCGTGCCTTCTTGAACCCAAGGTTCTCGCTTTTCGTGTGTTAATACATATACGTCTGCTTTGTATAGGTCATTTGGCCAACTCGCTTCGCCTTCCTCAAACATTCGTTTGCCCATTATGAATGCACCTGATCTTGCGATTGTTTCCCGAATATATTTTCCGTCAGCACTGTCTTCTTTTCCTCCTTCAAATCCAAGGTATTCCCAAAAAGCTTTTTGATTAAACATCCACGAATGAATTTGTCCTGAAACTCCACCCATAGGATTTTTTGGTCCTCTGTTGTCACCTGCGAAAAAACCGTCAAGTGATATTCCGCTATCAAAGATTATTTTACTCATTATTTATTGTTTGTTAAATTTTATTTTTCTCTGTTGTTTCGGGTTTGCACTGTCGTCCTACAATGACCGCTAACTTAGTTATACGCGCTACACTATAGCGCCAATAAAGCTATTTTGGTTGGCTTTTCTTTTATAACTAGTGTCTAATAAATATAGGAAAAATATATTATAGGTCATCGGACGCGGTTGTGATATTTTGAATATTCCGCGTGCTTACATGGGTATAGATTTCAGTTGTTTTACTGCTTGAATGACCAAGGATGCTCTGTATAAATCGTAGATCAGTGCCCGATTCCAGCAAATGCGTGGCATAACTGTGTCTTAACCAATGTATTGTAGCAGGTTTTTGGATCCCCGCTTTCCTTACAGCTGTTTTCATGACTTGCTGAAGGCTTCGCTGGTCATAGGCTGTGTTGTGGTATTGTTCTTTTAGCTCAATAAATATTCACCTTGCGCTATTATTATTTCAAATTCCGTTCTTTTAAAAGCTTCTCCAGTTCTTTACTTCTTTTATTTTTGGGATCGTTTACCATTTTGTAAATAAAATACAAAGGAATGATGGTAAGCATTCCCCAGCTGTTTTTAACAAGGCTGTAGATTATTATGCCGAGTAAAAAGCCAATGAAAAAAGCATTGGTAATCGAAAATGATTTCATTTCTTTTGCTTCGGCTAGTAATTCCTCGTCTGATAAGGTGGAAAGGTCTCTTGGTGTCATGGTTGGTTGGTTTAGTAGGGAATCTTACACTGCTGATATGACCTGTATGGCAATTTATTATAAATTTTGATAAATCAGTAAGCTATGCAGTAAAGTCCGTTTTGAAAATTTTGTCTAACAGATTCAATAGATGCTGCCATTTACCCCGAACGCCCCAGTGAGTGACACAAGCGGCGATGCCATGGAAAACGGTTGCCGGTATCCTGATAATGGGTAGCTCTGTTATAGCTTCCTAGGTAGCCATAAGGGATATTCTTTTCACCGCAGAGGCGGGGAGAGCGGGGAGTAACGCGGAGGGGTAAACCGAACTTCCCCATTCTATCATCCTATCATGCTATCATTCTATCATTAGAATAGCTGCTACAATAAAATCCCCTGCAAAAACAAATACGCAAAACTGAAATAAATGATCAGTCCCGTCACATCTACCAGCGTGGCCACAAAAGGTGCGGAAGAAACGGCCGGGTCGGCGCCGAGTTTTTTGAGAAAGATGGGCAACATAGAACCGGATAGGGTGCCCCATAATACCACACCCACCAGGGAGAAACCTACGGTAGCGGCAATCATCATCCAGTGTGGGCCATAGAGTCCCGGGGCAATGGAATGCCAAACGCCTACGCGGATAAAACCAATAATACCGAGTACGGTACCCAGCAGCATACCACTCAGTAATTCGCGGCGCAGCACGCGCCACCAGTCGGCAATGGTGATTTCGCCTACGGCCATGGCCTGTATGATCAGCGTAGATGCCTGCGAACCGCTGTTACCGCCACTGGAGATAATGAGTGGTACAAACAAAGCCAGCACTACCGCTTTGGCAATTTCATCTTCGAAGTAGCCCATGGCCGTGGCCGTAAGCATTTCGCCGAGAAACAATACCACCAGCCAGCCAATGCGTTTACGGAAGAGTTTGAGCAAGGGGATATCAAGATAGGGCTCGTTCAGTGCTTCGGTACCGCCCATTTTCTGCATGTCTTCGCTGAACTCTTCGTTGGCCACCCATAACATATCATCGATGGTAACAATGCCGAGCAGAATATTATGGTCATCTACCACGGGCAGGGCCACGCGGTTATTCATTTTAAATACCTGGCTGGCATGTTCCTGGTCATCGTTCACATTTAATGAAACATAACGGCCATCAATGATCTCATCCACGCGTTTATCCGGCGCGGCCAGAATAATATCGCGGATCCGGATATCATCGATCAGTTCGCCATTATCATCGATCACATAGATCACATCAATGGTTTCGCTGCTTTTGGCGTGTTTGCGGATGGTCTCAAACACTTCGTTGATGGTATTGTGCTGGTAGATGAACACATAATCGGGTGTCATCAAACGGCCCACACTATCTTCCGGATAACCGAGCAGGGAGAGGGTGATCTTTCTTTCTTCGGGATCGAGTAATTTGATCAGGTCGCGGATAGCGGCTTTGGGTAATTCTTCGAGAAAGTCGGTACGGTCATCCGCAGGCAGCTCGTTCAGCAGTTCGGCGGTTTTGGCCGGGGGCAGTTCCTTTACAATATCCCGCTGCTGGGCAATATCCAGGATCTTAAATACACTCGAAGCCCGGTGGATGGCCATATTGGCAATGATCTGCGCCTCGTATTCGGGGTACTCGTTAATGAGTTCGGCCACATCGCTGATATTCTGGTCGTCCAGGAATTCCCGGATCTCCAGTTTATCTTCTTTTGAGATCAGTTGTTCAAACTGCTCAAAAAGGCCGGGTTGTTCGAGTTCGAGCGACATGGGGGCAAGATAATTAAGAATTAAAAATTAAAAATTAAAAATTTGAAGCCAGGGCAGGTTGTTAACCGGTAAACAAGTAATTGTTAATTGCTAATTTTTAATTGTTAATTCCTACCTATTATCTTCACAACATGATCCTGCCGTGTATCGACATAGCGCCTTCAGACTACCGTGGCCGCGGGGTGTTTGCTTTGGAAGATATTCCGGCGGGTACGCTGGTAGAGGTATCGCCTGTGCTGGTATTGAGCGAGGCGGAGCGGGTGGATGCGGAGAAAACCTCTTTGTACAATTATATTTTTGAATGGGGACCAGAATCCAAACAGGCCTGCGTGGCATGGGGGTATTTGTCCATCTACAACCATTCCTACCACGCCAACTGCCGCTACGATATGGATTTTGAAGCACAGGAAATGTGCATCACCACCGTACGCGATATTAAGAAAGGAGAAGAACTGTTTACCAATTACAATGCAGAACCGGATAGTGAGCAGCCGGTGTGGTTTGCAGCGAAATAGCAATTAGTAATTGATAATTAGTAGTTAGTAATTTTTTAGTATTACTAATTGCTAACTACTAATTACTAATTAAATCTTACCAATACTGATACCCCATCAACCTCGTTAACTCCAATTTAGCTACGCATAACTGGTACTCATATTGAAGCTTCGTGAGTGCCGCTCTTTGCACATTGGCGCCGGCGTTGGTGATCTCGAGGTGGGTGCCGGTGCCGCTTTTTAAACGGTTAGTGGCCAGTAACTGGGCGCTTTGGGCCTGCTCGGTTTGTCCGCGGGTATTTTTGATGCGGTCGAGGTTGGTGGCAATATCGGTGAGGGCCTGTTCAATATCTTTTTTGTAAGTGCTGCTCAGGCTTTCTACCGCCATTTCATTTTGTTTGATGATGTTCTGCTGCAATTTCTGCTGCTGTTTGTTTTTACCGCCATTATAAATAGGCATGGTAAAAGATACACCCGCGAGGTAGTTAAAACGCATATCGCCGATATAAGGAACATAACCATTTCTGACACCCGCAGCGGCGCGCAGGCCAATCATGGGTTTATCGGCCGTTTTGGTAATAGCGAGGTCGCTGCTGGCCTGTTGTATTTTGTCTTTGGCCAGCATAAAATCCGGATTCTGGTTTTGTGCGGTTACCAGTGCATTGTTGGCATCGGTGAGGTTTACATCAAAGTCGAAATCTTTGCCGGTGTTCTGCTTGTTACCGGTAGTGTATTCGAGCAGGTTCAGTTGTTTCTGCAGGCTATTCTTCAGGTCTACTTTGCGGTTCTCTTCGTTATCGATGGAAGCCAGGATGTTCAGGAGATCGATACGTAAGGCAGTTCCGTTTTTCAGCTGACTCTCTACGATCCGTTTGTTCTCGTTCAGGAAGCTGAGTACACTGTCCTGGATACCGATGGCTTTCTGCAGGAACACGATATTGTAGTACACATTGGCTACCTGGTAGGCCAGTTGCGCTTTTACATAGTCTACCTGGTGTTTGGCAAACTGCAGGTCGTCTTTACTCCGGTTGATATTGGCCTGTAACCTCCCGAAATCGAACAAGGCATAATTGGCATTGAGGGCCCCGTTCAGGTTATGCAAAGGCGCGAACTGAAATTTCTCCCCATTGATCGGCAGTTCAATTTTCGGACGCACATAGGAATAAGATGCATCGGCTGTTACATCCGGGTATTTGTTGAGCTGTGTCAGGTTGATCTTTTCCTGCGCGGTGGTAACGGTATTCTCCACTTCTTTCACCTTGGGGAAATAACCGAATGACTGTCCGATCAGGTTCTTCAGTTCTGTATTCACTTTCACCTGTGCCTGTGCAGAGAGTGCGAGAAGGAGGCTTGCGGTAATAAGTATATTTTTCATTGTATTCATATATTTTCTTTAGAATTAATTCGCGAATTACGGATGACGGATTGGCGGATTAATATTTCTTAAAACATTCTATCATTCTATCATTCTATCATTCACTCACTCATTCACTCATTCACTCATTGCTCTCAGTGGTTCTCCGCCGCAGCTTTCATCGAAGCCGCAATTTCTTCCGGCGATTTTTTCTTTACCCGTAGAAATACCACCAGGGGTATAACGAGGATGAAGAAGAGGGCCGTGAGGCGGAAAGTATCGAGATAGGAGAGATAGTAAGATTGACGGTCTATAATGGCATTGATGGTGGCGAGCGCTTTGTTACTGGCGCCGGCCACATCGCCCGAACGGGCAATAAAACCCTGGGTAAGGGTATTGCTTCTTTCGAGAAACATCTGTGATTCGCCGGTTACTTTGCTTACCAGGTCGTAGCGGTGTTGCGCATACTGACGGGCGATATAATTATTGGCCATCGCAATACCAAATGCACCTCCTAACTGACGGATCATATTATTCAATGCAATACCCGATGCATAATCTTTGGGTGCCAGACCGGCTACGGCCTGGTTGATCAGCGGCAACTGCACCATGCTGATGCCTACGGCGCGCAGCGCCAATGGGAAAAAGAAATCTCCCTTGCCAACATCCGGACTCAGATTGGCACTCATCCACGCATAAGCAGCAAACAGGAGAAAACCTACCACCACAAAGGGAATGGGCGATACACCTTTACTCATGGTTTTGCCGATGATGGGCATCATTACTACCGTGATCATGGTAGGGGCCAGTAAGGTAAGCCCCGTTTCATACGCGGTAAAACCCAGAGTACGTTGTGCGAGGATGGGGAATACAAATACAGAAGTAAATAAACCTACACCCACTACAAAGGTGAAAATAGTAGTAAAAGCGAGGTTACGGTTACCAAGTATTTTTAAATTCACGGCCGGGTTCTTGATACTGAGTTCGTACCAGATAAAACCCACCATACCAATAAAAGCCAGTACGGCCGTGATACGGATGATATTGCTGCTGAACCAGTCTTCCGATTCGCCTCTTTCCAGTACATACTGTAAACAGCCGATACCCACCGAGAGTAACAGGATACCTGTATAATCGATCTTGATCTCTTTTTTACGTTGGCCTTCACCTTCTTTTTTATCAATGAAAGTGAAGGATAAAAATGTAGCGAGGATACCGATGGGGATATTGATCATGAAGATCAGCGGCCAGGAAAAATGGTCGATGATATAACCGCCCAGTGTTGGCCCCAGTGTTGGACCCAATACGATACCCATCCCGAATAAACCGGAAGCGATGGGTCTGTCTTTGGGTTCAAATGCATCAAACAGGATGGCCTGTGAAGTGGATAGCAAAGCACCACCGCCCACACCCTGGATGAAGCGCCAGATGATCAGTTCAACCAGTGTATCCGATTGCCCGCACATATAGGAGGCAATGGTGAAGATGATCATGGATACGATATAATAATTCTTTCTTCCGAAATATTCAGCAAGGAAGCCGGTTAGCGGAATGATGATCACATTGGCAATGGCATAAGAAGTGATGACCCAGCTCATGTCTTCAATGTTCACGCCAAGGCTTCCACTCATATCGCTCAGTGCCACGTTCACGATGGAGGTATCGATCAGTTCCATTACCGCGGCGGTTACCGTGGTTAATACAATGATCGCCCTCGCAAATCCTTTAGGTGTTGCCATAGTTACAATTTACCGCTGTTGCAGGGGGCGCAGACAGGGATAGGGTCTGGTTATTTATTTTGTTTCTGCACTTACAAATACACTCAAGCCTGCACGCAGCATGCTGCGGTATTTGTCGATTTCTTTGATCTGGATCTTCACCGGTACACGCTGGGTCACTTTTACAAAGTTGCCACTGGCATTATCCGGAGGCAGCAGGGAGAACTTGGCGCCTGTAGCTTCACTCAGGCTTTCGATCGTGCCTTTGATCTTCGTATCGGGGAAGGCGTCAATTTCGATATCCACTTCTTTGCCCGGGTATAATTTTTTTAACTGGTTCTCTTTAAAATTGGCCACGATCCAGTAAGTAGTATCGTTCACGATCGAGAAAAGTGGGGTGCCTGCCTGTACAAACTGTCCTTCTGATACATTCTTCTTACCGATCTTTCCAGCCTGCGGCGCATAAATTTTGGTGTAGGTCAGTTTCAGTTGAGTCTGTGCTATTCTGGCTTTTTTCACATCCAGTGCAGCAGCTGCTTTCTGTACACCTGCCTGCAACACAGCAATACGACTTTGCGCGGCAGCCAGATCGGTACGGCTATTGGTTAACTGCTGGGCAGCGGTGGCTACTGCAAATTTAGTATCATCTAACTGTTTGCGCGTGATGGCCTGGTCGGTGTAGAGGTTCTGGTCGCGCTTCAGGTCATCCTCCGTTTTCTTGTAACGTACCTGACTCAGTTCAATATTACCCTGGTTAACACGAAGGCTTACTACGGCGTTGTTCAGTGCGGCTTTGGCGTTGATCACGTCTACTTCTGCCTGGCGGTAATCGGCTTCCATTTCCAGTAACTGGGTCTGCAGTTCGGCATCGTCCAGTTCGACTACCAGGTCGCCGGTTTTGACAGAGTCGTAATCTTTTACCGAGATATGTTTCACATACCCCGCCACCCTTGGCAATACCGGTGTGATCTGCGTTTCCACCTGCGCATTATCGGTGGTTTCGTGCGTAAGGGCATAATTCACTTTCTTATAACCGAAATAGCCTGCCACCAGCAGTACCGCGATTAACAGGATGGGTTTTAGAGGTGATTTTTTTTCGTTGCTTGCTGACATATTATTGCTTGTTTTTCGTAATGGTTCTTAGTGCTCTGTTCTTAGTTCTGTGTTTTCTGTTCTTCTGTTCATCTGTTGCTTGCTCTTCTGTTCATCTGTTCTATTGTTCGATATTCCCTAGCTTTTATCTGCCAGCAAATACCCATGCATCAGATTTTTCAGGTGTTTGATCAGTCTTTTTTTGAATGCATGATCCGTATAGGGGTCGAAGCTGGCATCGCTGTTCACCAGCATTCCGCAAAGGGGTTTGGATAACATGACCTGGTTAATGGTACCGATCAGGGTGGCCATGGTTAATTCGGGGTCTACTTTTCGGAAGACTTTTTTCCTGATACCCTGTTCAATGATGCTATGCAGTACTTTGGTGTTGCGCATAAAAATGCGGATGATGCCATCGTGAAGCGCTTCCCGTTCCCTTTTCAACAGCTCCTGGTGCAGGATGCGGTGAAAGGAGGGGTGGGCGAGGATCTTATCTACGTAATTGTCTATGATGGCATCGATCTTCTCGATCTCCGTCATGGATTTGTCTGCATGAATTTCATCCAGTTTACCCCGCATAAAGGAAGCACGGTATTCTACAATGGCTTCAAAGAGTTTTTCTTTGGAACCGAAATAATAATTCACCATTGCCACATTTACATCTGCGCGGGCCGCCAGGTCGCGGATGGAGCTTCCATCAAAGCCCTTCTCCGCAAATAATTCGATCGCGGTAAGGATAATGTGTTGCTTTTTGTCTGATAGTACCTGTTCGGGAAAATCTGTTGCCATCACTTTTGATTGAAGACGCAAATTTTAAACAAATGTTTGAATTAATCAAACGTTTGTTTAAAAATCAAGAAAAATATTTTCCACGCTCCCGGCTGGATCGCTGTTAGGGATTGATTATCAGGCCAGAATATCGGCTACATTTTTCCGGATATTTTCTGCCATTTTGTGCATGGGCAGGTCATTTTCGTCTTTTCCAAAGGGATCTTCGATCTCTTCGGCGATCATTTCCAGGCTTCCCAGTACATAGGAAATAAAAGCGACTACCGGAATGGTAAAATAGCCCAGGGTAAGCGGAAAACCGAGCGGCAGACTCAGGATATAAAAAAAGAGGAATTTTTTGATGAACACACTATACGAGTAAGGGATCGGCGTATTCTTGATACGTTCGCAGGCGCCGGCAATATCGAGGAAGGAGGTTAACTCGGGGTTCAGCATCAGCAACTGGTAATCATTGATCTTCCCATCGCGGTGCAGGAGGTTGATCTTGTTCATGAGTAAGGTCATTACCTGATTAGGGATATGTTTACTCGTATCAAAATCCGGGATCTCGGGATGCGGTTGTTCATCCAGCGATAAGCGGGTTCTTTCATTCAGCAGGTGCTGCCGCAGCTCGTCGGCAAAGAGGGCGATCAGTTTTTTGAAGAAAAGGCGGTTCTGCTCATCATCATGCGGTAAAAAACTATTCAGTTTGATGGCGAGGTTACGACTGTTGTTGACCAATGCCCCCCATAGTTTTCTTCCTTCCCACCAGCGGTCATAGGCCGTATTGGTGCGGAACACCAATAACATCGATATAGCGAAACCGAGCAGACTATGCATGATGGTGATATTCTTTACATGGCTACCCAGGTCCATGTGCAGGTATTCCAGCTGCAGAAAAGATACCAGCCAGGAATAGAGGGCCACAAAGATGATCACCGGAAACAGGCGGCGTACCGTATCGGCCTTATGAAAGCGGAAGATGAAGGGAAACATACCCCGGGGGTTATAATTGATCATACGCTAAAGTAATAAAATCTCTTTGGCTGCTCAGCGGTTCTTTTGCTAAGTTTGGTTATCCAAAACACCTGCTATGATCCGCTCTCTGTTTACCCTTTGTTTTGTTTTTCTTTCTATGCTGCTGCCGGCGCAAAAAGCCAGTATCCCTGCTTATACCGGTTATGCGATTCCGGCAGAGGCTGATGAATCGGATCTGTTCTCTGCTGAAAAAGGGCTACACTGGACAGATGCGAAGCAGGAGATCAGTTATTCTTTTTATGTACGCAAAGCGGGCAAACTGGGGATTCAGCTGCTGGCTAAAAATGCGCTGGCAGGTTCCAGACTGGTCATGTTTTTTAACGGCAAACAGCAGCTGCTCAACATCCCTGCCGGTAAAGATTTTAAACAATTGCCTGCCGGTATTTTTGAAGTGAAAGACAGTGGCTTTTATACCATCCGTTTCAAAGCCCTTGCCAAAGCGGGTAAAACGGTGGCCGATATCCGATCGATAGAACTCTCGGGCACGGCGGCCGATATTCATTACAATCCCAAACCCCGCCGTAATGCAGCTTCGGTGCATCTGCGTTATCCCTTACCCGACTCTGTTAAAGCCG
Organism: Caulobacter sp. UNC279MFTsu5.1; assembly: GCA_943369185.1. GTDB lineage: Bacteria > Bacteroidota > Bacteroidia > Chitinophagales > Chitinophagaceae > Sediminibacterium. The sequence continues at coordinate 142,380 of CALRMK020000002.1, forward strand.
TTGCCTTTTATAATGAGATCACCATACCCGCAGGTGCAGACCTGCTGCACAGTTATTATATGGCTTGTGGTTTTGCAAGGGGGTATTTCGGCATTCAGGTAAATGGTCCGGCTGAAAGACGCGTGATCTTTTCTATCTGGGATTCGGGTAATGAAGCGGTAGACCGTAACAAAGTGGCCGACTCCAACAAAGTGCAATTACTGGCCAAAGGCGATGGAGTGATGGCCAACGATTTTGGGAATGAAGGCACCGGTGGCCATAGTCATTGGGTATATAACTGGAAAGCAGGCGTAACCTATCCCTTCCTCGTAAACGCTTTGCCCGATACTGCCACCCGAACCACCATTTATACCGGTTATTTCTTTATTCCGGAATTACAGCAGTGGAAAATGATCGCCAGCTTTAAAGCACCACAGGATGGTAAAACCTTACGGAACCTCTATTCCTTCAACGAAAATTTTGTAGGCGTGAATGGACAATTATACCGAAAAGCACTATTCGGTAATCAATGGGTACAGCGTGAGAATGGCAGTTGGAAAGAACTGACGCAGAGTACATTTTCCTACGATGCCACCGGAAAAGCCGGCGACAGGATCGATTATGGCGGTGGTGTAGAAAATGGAAATTTCTATTTATGGAATGGCGGTTTCCAAAAAGCCAATGCGGAATATGGACAATTGTTTGAAAGAACAGCCACAGGGAAACGTCCCGTAGTGGATGTTGCTAAAAATGCAGATAGTGCCAGTCAGGCCACCAAAGACAAAGCCCTCATCTTTGACGCGGTTACGCGTAAGCAGATAGACACTACCGGTTCTATTGAAGGCGTGTACTACCAGATACTGAAAGAAGGTACGGGTGCCTATGTGGCTGTGAGCGATACGGTAACCGTACATTATAAAGGCAGCCTGTTGAAAGACGGCAGTATTTTTGATCAGACCCGCGATAAACCCGCCATTTTTCCGCTGAAGCGTTTGATCAGGGGTTGGCAGATAGCGGTACCTAAATGTAAAGTGGGGGGTACGATCCGGATCATCATTCCTTCCGGGTTGGCATACTCCATCCGCAGCCGCAGCAAAGCCATCCCGCCCAATAGTGTATTGGTATTTGATATTGAAGTGTTGGCTGCGAAAAAATAAAACATATAATCCGTTTATAAATCTAACACCTGATTCTTACTGCGCCTTTGCGACTTTGCGTGCAAATTTTCTCGCAAAGGCGCAAAGGCGCAGTGTTTATTAATTATTCAAAACAATGTGTATCTTGATCATTCAACCCAATGCGTATGAGAAAAATAATCCTTGGACTGCTGGCCAGTCTGGTTAGTCTAATAAGTTTCTCCCAAAAAGCAGCTGCACCCACCATTCCTGAGCTGATACCAGCCGGCGTAGAAGTAACCGTAACAAAGAACAGCGTAGTAGCCGACGGCAAAAAGATCGAATACACTGCACATACCGGTTACCTGAACCTGAAGAACGATACCGGTAAACTGATCGCCAAAGTATTTTTTACCTATTACCGGAAAGATGGTGAAGAGGCGGGTAAGCGTCCGGTTACCTTTACTTTTAACGGTGGTCCCGGATCTTCTTCTGTATGGCTGCACATGGGTGGACTTGGCCCCAAGCGGGTATTAATGGAGGATGATGGAACTGCTACTGCGCCTCCTTATCAATACATCAGCAACGAATATACCTGGCTGAATAAAACGGATCTTGTGTTCATTGATCCCGTATCTACCGGTTTTAGCCGTGCCGCTGCGGGTGAGAGTCCCAAACAGTTTCATGGGTATGTAGAAGATATTTCATCGATGGGTTCTTTTATCCGTCATTTTTTATCGAGATATGAAAGATGGGGTTCTCCCAAATACCTGGCGGGCGAAAGTTATGGAACTACGCGTGCAGCGGGTTTGTCTAAATTTCTGCAAGACAGGTATCGGATCTTCCTGAATGGGATTTTCCTCATTTCTGCTGTACTGAATTTTGGTACCAATGATTATTATGTAGGCAATGATCTGCCCCGTGCCTTATACATTCCTTCTTATGCAGCGGCAGCCTGGTACCATAAAAAACTGGCCCCAGCTTTACAGGCCGATCTGAAAAAGACTTTGAAAGAAGCGGAACAATTTGCATTGGGTGAATATGCTTCGGCACTGTTGAAAGGTGGTTGGTTAAGCGATGCAGAGAAAGATGCTATCGCCACTAAAATGAGTTATTATACCGGACTGAGTAAAGAGTTTTGTTTGCGCAGCAACCTGCGCGTAGAAGAGAACCGTTTCTGGAAAGAACTGCGCCGGGCAGATGGATTGATCATTGGCCGCCTGGATGCCCGTTTCACCGGCCGCGACCTGGATGATGGGGGAGAGGGCTTCAGTTTTGATCCTTCCTTTGCCAATATTGATGGTCCGTTTACCGCTACCATCAATGATTATTTTCAGAAAGAGCTCAATTTTAAAGAAGAGAAAGGCTACAATATTTTTGGCGATGTGGGTCCGTGGAATTACAATAACGTGCAGAACCAGTTCCTGAATGTGGCCGAAAGCCTGCGTGATGCGATGTCGAAAAACCCTGCCTTAAAAGTATATCTCGGTTGCGGTTATTACGATTTTGCCACGCCCTATTTTACCGCGCAGTACGATCTGGAACATATGTTCCTGCGGCCCGAACAAAGGAAGAACGTGAAAGTATACATGTATGAATCCGGACACATGTATTATATCCACAAACCTGCGCTGCTGCAATTCAAGCAGGATGTAGATGCATTTTTTAACTGGAGCAGTAATGTGAAATAGCGAAAATCCCGGCCAAAGCCGGGATTTTTTTAAGATTATATGACAGCCGTCATTTGTTTAACAAACCCTTTTTTCTTTTTTTGTACAAACAATTATCAACTATGAAAACAGCCCGCCAGTTATCCGTTGCTTTACTTGTGGTTCTCAGTATCACCGCTTTGTATGGAAGCTACCACATGATCACCGACCCAACCGGAGCATCGCTGGGTCTGCCCTTTTACCTGCTCAACGGTACCATGTTTACCGATTACCTGATGGCAGGATGGGTGTTGCTGGTAGTAGTGGGATTGTTCAGTATGTACACTATGGCGCAGGTGTTACGGAAAGGAAAAAATTATTCTTTCCTTATCATGGTGCAGGGTGTATTGTTAAGCATATTTGTCATTGCGCAGATGATTCTGCTGGGCGAAACTTTTCTGATTCAGTATGTTTACCTGTTTATGGGTGTACTGCTGATTGCATTAGGTGCTATGCAGAACCAACGCAGAATTGTGGTAGAAACAGAGCGAGAATCACATCCGGTTTTGAAACCCAAGAGCCATCACCACAAACACCGGAAACACAAATAAACTTAGCTCTGTGAGCTGAAGGCAAGGTATACGCCATTGGTCCAGCCAAAACCATCCTGGTTAGGATATTCACCACCACCGGCTTTGCTGTCGGTATCACTTACATTGTATTTCTCCATCATTTTACCGGTAGCGGCATATACTTTTTCATTGTTGCGCATCCAGTTCTCTTTGATTTGTCTGGCAAGTGCCTTGTGTTCGTATGGCACGCGGTTAAAAGCCTGGTAAGCGATCCATTGTAATGGGGCCCAGCCATTGGGTGCATCCCATTGCTGACCGGTATTACGCAAACTGGTACGTAAGCCACCGGGTTGCAGAAAATTTTCTTCCACTATTTTCGCCACACAGGACGATTGTCTCATATCGGCTATCGGAAAGTACAATGGAAATACAGCGGCCAGTGTATATTGATCGGACAGTTGTTTTGTTCTGAACTGGTAATCAAAATAAAAACCTTTCTCTTCGCTCCAGCAATAAGTCTGAATGGCTTTTTTTCTTTTCACAAACTGGTCCAGCATTTGCTGGTCTTTATCTGTCTGGCCCAGTTTTCCGTAAATGATCGATAATAACATCTCCATCGAACACAAAAGGCAATTCAGATCTACCGGAATGAGGTCGGTGGTTTGAATGGTCTGCATATTTTCTCCATCGCTGAACCAGCGACTACTGAAATCCCAACCCGATTCTGCTGCTGCCCGGATATGGCGGTACACTTCTTTGGGATCACGACCGGAGGATTCTGCCAGGTGTTTGTCTTCTGTAAACGCTTCCGGTCTGGGTGTGTCGCTATCATCCCAATAGCGGTTCAGTACCGAACCATCGGGCATTTTTACTACACGCCGGTAAGCTATTTCTGTGTCTGAGAGATGGGCAACCCCATCCATCCAGAACGCATATTCTTTCTCTAAGGGAGACAGATATTTACTCAGTATTTCTTCTCCCTTCTCTTCCATCAATAATAAAACCATCGATGCAAAAAAGGGTGGTTGCGAACGACCGAGATAATAACTGCGGTTGCCATTGGGAATAAAACCAACGGTATTGATCAGGTACGCAAAATTGTTCACCATGTTCTCAATGATATCCACCCTTTTGGAAACCTGTAATCCCAGCATGGTAAAATAACTATCCCAATAATACACTTCCCGGAACCTGCCGCCGGGAACAATGTAGGGATGGGGTAAAGGGATCAAAGTGCCCGCTTGCTGATCGGGTGTACGCGTAAGCACATTCCACAATTCTGATAAATGGATGTTGATGGGCTTGTTAGCCGAACGATAACTGTTATCTGACTCAGGCGGTAATTGAAAATGGGTTTCTACAAATTGGCGGAGATCAAAACCGGAGGTGGATCTGGCCGCCATGTAAACTGACATGATATCCGCAACGGGTTGCAGCGGAATGGCATCTACAAAATACTTGGAATCGGCAAAGAGCCCACTCAGCTGTACTTCTTCATACAGTGGCGAGAGTTGCTCAAGTGTAAGATAGGTAGTTGCCTCCATGGATCAGGATTGATGGGTCTGCGTCAGTTTGAATTTGTTCTGCAGGCGTTTAAAAATAAACAAACAGGTAATCAGAATGGCCATGGGGATGAGTGAAAAATAAAACGCGGTTTGTCCGCCATAACTTTCAAAAATATGTCCCGTAATAATGGAACCTGTGGTACCACCCAGTGCGGAGAAAATAATGATCAGTCCGCTCATCAGTCCATGTTTCTGTACAGGTAAGGTACTCAGGATCACAGAATTCACTGCCGGATAAATAGGAGCAATCAGTAAGCCGATCATGGGAAAGATAAATGCTGCCACGGGTGCCGTACTCCAGCCTGTAATAGGTGTGCCGGATACATTTGATGCCAGCGGAATGGCAATCAATACCAATGCCGCTGCCAATACCAGGCAACTGGCCAGTACCAGGAACCAGTTTAATTTTTTCAATACAAGTCCTGCCAGAAAACGCCCCACTGCGGTAGAGCCTGCCAATATACTGGCCATCTGGATACTTAATGCAGCCGGTAACAGTAACACTTTGTTATTGAATGTGGGCAACCAGCTCATGATACTCTGTTCGATCAACACATAAAAAAAGGCGCAGAAAATAAAGACCAGCACAATCGGCGAAACCATCAGCCGGAACATGTTTCCGAAATCCGCCAGCATAGAACCGTTCTGCTGGTTACGGATGGAAGATTCATCCAGCGGTGCACTCAGCAATAACAGGAAAGCCGCCAGCGAAATGCCTCCCAACACATAATACACTTTCAGCCATTGGGTAGATTGGGGATTGGCATCATCTACAAAATACCCGAAGATGAAATAACCGGTCAGGATGCCGACCATAAAAAATGACTCGATGAAATTCATCAGGCTGATATGTTCTTTCTCATTGCGGGTAACCAGTCCGATAGTACTGTATACCGACATCTTGATCAACGCAAAACCGGAACCCACCGCAGCGAATAATAATTTAGTGGTCAGAAAACTGGCGGTGAAGGGCATCATAAAACAAACGGCCGTTACAAAACCCAATGCTATCAGCATCGCGTTTTTATAACCGATGCGGGTGATATAAGAAGAGATCAGGAAAGATACTACCGCAATACTCAGGTCCTTAAAAGCTTCCAATACCGAAGCCGATCCCTGCGATACACCATAATTGTTCTGGACCTGCAGTATCACTGTGCCCACGCTGTTCAGCAGAATGGCGAACACGAAATAGTTGAGAAAAAGCGAGGCTTTGATCTTCCAGTTCTGCATAGGGTGGTTTTAGGGATGAACAATGTTCTATTTAGCCAGAAACTGTAAACAAACGGGGCTGGGTACTTCTATTTTCTGAAGGGTTGCCTGCAAAAGACCGGTTTCCTGGTTTCTTCTGAAGATAACGATATTGTTGGTTTTCTGGTTGGCTACCAATAAAAAATTACCCGTAGGATCGATGATGAAATTACGTGGTTGTGCACCACCTGCAGACTGGTAGCCGATGCTGGTCAGTTTGCCGGTTTTGGGGTTCACAGAGAAAATGGCAATATTATTTTCCTCGCCGCGGTTAGACGCATAGAGAAATTTGCCATCGGGTGAGAGATGAATATCGGCACTGCCGGGCTGGCCCGTAAATTCTTCCGGATGTGTGGTGATGGTCTGGATATTTTTCATGGTTCCCTTACTATAGGCAGATACCGTAACGGTACCCGTCATTTCTTCCAGCCGGTACACAAAAGATTGGTTTGGATGAAAAGCCAAGTGACGTGGTCCACTGCCAGGTGCGGATGCACTGAATGCTGGAACGGCCGGTTGCAGGGGTTTGGTGGCAGTAGCGGTAAAACGGTAACTCATAATTTTATCCATGCCCAGATCTGGCGCCAGAATATATTGGTGATCGGGTGAGAAAAAGCTAGCATGTACATGTGGCGATGCCTGCCGGGCTTTATTGGGGCCTGAACCTTTGTGCTGTATCAGTTGCGCATAGGGTTGGATGCTGCCATCCGTTTGAATGGGGAAAGCAGCGAGACTGCCACCGCTGTAGTTGGCCACCACGGCCCATTTACCCGAAGGATGCACCGTAATAAAACAAGGATCATCGCCACCACTGGCCTGCTGGTTCAATAGCTGCAGTTCTCCTTTGTTTTTATCAAAGGCATAAGCGCTTACCCTGCCCGGATTTTCGCGGCCTGTTTCGTTTACAGCGTATACAAAATTACCATTGGGAGATACAGCCAGAAAAGAAGGGTTGGTGCAGCTATCGGTATTACTTACCCATTGCATTTCCCCATTTTTTGCATTGAACTGGTACACATAAATGCCTTTGCTTTTACCGGTGGTATAAGTGCCAACAAACAGATAAAACTGTTGGGCGTTCGCAGAAAGAGATAACAGGGTGATGGACAAAGCAAGCAGGTACCGCATAGAAATTATTTTAGGAACTGTAAGATAAAGATTGCCTGCGAGATAAGGAAGCCTATCCAGAAATGACGGGTATTGCTATCAGCTCAGTTAAAAAAGGTGTTGCAGCATGAATACGGCAATACCACCCGCAAACCCTATCAGGGCCAGCCAACTGATTTTTTTGAGATACCACATAAAATCGATCTTTTCGATCCCCATTACGGCCACACCGGCAGCAGAACCGATAATGATCATACTGCCTCCGGTACCGGTAGTCAGTGCGAGGAACTCCCAGAAAGGATGATCTGTGGGATAAGTAACCAGATCGTACATGCCCTGTGAAGCAGCTACCAATGGTACATTATCTACCAGTGCTGATAAAATGCCTAATGTGATGCCGATCAGGTAATCGTTCTGTAAGGTATTGCTGAGGAACTGCGCCAGCTGGGTTAATAACCCAATGGATTGCAAAGCCGCCACAGCCAGTAAGATGCCCAGAAAAAACAGGATGCTCGAAGAATCGATCTTCTGCAGGGCGCGGGCCACATTGTATTTTTCTGCCAGTTCTGGTTCTTTTTCTTTGTGAAGCAGGGTAGTGATGATCCACATACAACCCAATGCCAGCATCATGCCCATAAAAGGTGGTAAATGGGTAACCGTTTTAAAAGCGGGCACAAACAGAAGAAAACCGATACCCGCAGATAAAATGATGGTTCCTTCTCTTTTCTCTTCCTCGGTACTGTTGGTGATAGGATGCAGAGCCAGTGTTTTTCCGGCAAATTTCCGCGCAATGATGAGAGCGGGCAGGATACATACCACCAGACTCGGCAGGATCAGTTGTTTGATGATATTTACAGCAGTGATCTGTCCGCCGATCCATAACATAGTCGTGGTAACATCACCCAATGGCGACCAGGCCCCGCCTGCATTCGCGGCGATGACGATCATTCCCGCAAACCATAGTTTATCCTCTTTATCTGTGAGCAATTTGGCACAGAGCGAAGTCATAACGATGGCTGTGGTTAAATTATCCAGTAATGCAGACAGAAAAAAAGTGATAGTGGCCACCAATAGTAATAAAGTGGACTTTTTGGTAGAAGTGATCTTTAGTGTAATAATCTCAAAACCATTATGTGAATCGATCAGTTCCACAATGGTCATGGCGCCTAACAGAAAGAACAGGATAGAAGCAATTTCGCCCAGGTGGTGCATCAGTTCGTCTACAGCCGTGTGCGGGTTATCTCCCTGCAGCAGGTAAATGGTCCAGCATACTACCCCCGTGATCAATGCCGGGGCCGCTTTATTCAGTTTCAGCGGATGCTCAAACGCAATAGCGAGATATCCCAGTACAAAAACAGTGATCAGCAGTATAATGGCCATAATTGCAGCAGTTAAGGGTCTGTACAAAGTTATCTGATATTTGGATAGCGCTGCCAGCCCGGGCAATTTCTTATATTCGTCAGATGCGTAATTATTTGTTCACCGGTGGTTTACTGTTAATGCTGCTCGCCGCCTGTAATTCTCCGAAGCCTATGCAACCTGTTACAGTCACTCATGCGTTCCGGTTACTACCCGGACAGGACCTCAAACAATCCATTGAGTTATACGTGAAACAACACCAGATCGCTGCAGGCTGGATAGCAACGGCGGTGGGTAGTCTGACAGAGTACCAGATCCGGTTTGCCAACCAGGAAAAAAGCTATAGCGATAAAGGTCATTTTGAGATTGTGAGTCTGGTAGGAACCGTATCTGTAAATGGATCGCATCTGCATGTGTCTTTGTCTGACAGCACCGGTAAAACCATTGGCGGACATTTGCTGGAGGGCTGTAAAATTTATACCACTGCTGAAATTGTGATTGGGGAAAGCAAAGAACATATTTTTAACAGAGAAAAAGACGGATCTACGCCATGGCAGGAATTGCAGGTAAAACCGGCGAAAGAGTAAATCAATTACCGTTTCCTATTATGTAAATTAACATCCTGTATTCATCGGCTGTTTCTATTTTCGTTACCTAAAGTTGTATATGATAGCTAAAAAAATAAGTTGGATCGTATCGGGTTTACTGCTGCTGCAAACAGCTTATGGTCAGAAAAATCTCGCAACCGGTGCCTGGTTCGGAAACCTGCTGCGCGAGGATGGCAAACAGATCCGGTTTCATTTTGATCTGAAAACGGAGAACCAGAAAACAGTGATGTACATCATCAACGCTGCAGAAAAAATCAGGGTGGATAAGATCAGGTTTAGTGCCGATTCGATATGGATCGATATGCCAGTCTTTGAATCGTATTTCCGTGCCAAACGGATCTCAGATCAGCGTTGGGAAGGAAGCTGGACCAGTGCCGGCTCGGCTCAATGGGCCGTGATGCCTTTTGTTGCAGAAACACAGGCCACGGTTAGTGCTCCTGCATTGGTGCCGGCAGTAACAGATCTTACGGGTAAATGGGCCGTAACGTTAACCAGACCCAATGGCACAACCCGACCCGCTATCGGCGATTGGCAGCAGAAAGGAAATGTATTGCGGGGTACCATACTGGCACCTTCCGGCGATTACCGTTACCTGACGGGTTATGTTAGCGGAGATGAGTTACAGTTAAGCACTTTCGACGGATCGCATGCTTTTTTATTCACTGCAAAGATCAATACTGCCAACCAGATCAGCGAAGGCATGTTTTATTCAGGGGCTACCGGTAAAGAACCCTGGGTAGCGGTGAGAAATGAAGCAGCTTCTCTTCCGGATGCGGCGGCGGTTTTTCTGAAAGAGGGAGAAAGCAGGTTGAACTTCCGTTTCCGTGATCTGGATAAAAAATGGGTATCGATCAATGATACCAGATTTAAAAATAAAGTGGTGATCGTACAGATCATGGGCTCCTGGTGCCCTAACTGTATGGATGAAACAGCTTTTTTAAGCGACTATTATCGCAAGAATAAACAGCGGGGTGTGGAAGTGATCGGCCTTGCCTATGAGTACAGCACTGATTTTGAGAGATCCAGAAACAGCATCCGTAAATTCAAAGATCGCTTTAAGGTGCAGTATCCACTGTTGGTCACCGGTGTTACTGTTTCTGATACCTTACGTACCGAGAAAACATTACCGCAGTTAACACCTATCAAAGCATTTCCTACCACCATTTTTATTGGTAAGGATGGCAAAGTGGCAAAGATCAAAGCAGGTTTTAAAGGACCTGGTGCAGGCGCTTATCATGAAGAACTGAAAAAAGAGTTTGCTGCAACGATTGATGCGTTACTAAAGGAACAGAAATAAATCAGCCACCGATGCGCAGATAATGATAGCTGTGCATCGATGGCTGAAAATAGACAATCCTGTTTTATTTAGCGCCCTTCACATATTTCTCCAGCCACTGGTACTGCTCCCATAAAGTATGCAGTACATTCTCTTTACCGCGGTATCCATGTGCTTCATAAGGCAGAAATACAAAACGAACGGTACCACCATTTCCTTTGATGGCAGCGAATAAACGCTCACTGTTGATAGGGTAGGTGCCGGTATTGTCATCGGCCTCACCATGTATCAGCAGGATCGGCGTTTTAATTTTATCAGCGTAACTGAACGGACTCATATCATGGTACAGATCCGGTGCCTGCCAGTAAGTGCGGTCTTCGTTCTGAAATCCAAAAGGAGTGAGGGTTCTGTTGTAGGCACCACTTCTGGCAATACCTGCTTTGAACAGGTTGGTATGCGCCAGTAAATTGGCCGTCATAAAGGCACCATAGCTGTGGCCTCCTACCGCCATGCGGTTCCGGTCGCCCACACCCATTTCTACCAGTTTGTTGATGGCTGCTTCTGCGTTCAGTTTCAGTTGGTCAACAAAATTATCATTTGGTTTTTTGTCCGGGCCAGATGCAACGATGGGCATTTCCGCATTCTCCAGAATGGCATATCCCTGTGTTACATAATAGATCGGTGTACCCCAGCTCAAAGTAGTAAATCGGTCTTTGCTACCCCTGATCTGTGCAGCATCTGCGGCAGAGTTGAATTCTCTTGGGTAGGCCCACATTACTACTGGTAAAGGACCATCTTTCTCTTTGTTATATCCTTTCGGTAAATACAGGTCGCCGGTAAGATCAACCCCGTCTGCTCTTTTGTATTTGATCTTTTCTTTGGTAACACCTTCCAGTTGCGGATAAGGATTGGTAAAACTGGTGATCGGTCTGTCGGCTATCCGCAGCATTAAATTTTTGATATAATAGTTTGGAACCTCTTTCTGTGATTCCCTGCGGGTGAGCAAAATCAGTTTGTTGGCATCCAGTACATCTTCTACTGTTTCAAATACACCTTCCTGGCAACGCCAGAGAATTTCGTTCTGTTTGGTAGTCAGATCAAACTTGGCAAGAAAAGGCAGATCACCTTTGGCAGAAGCACCCACGGTGTTATTCATCAGGATCTTCGTGCCATTGTCGGTGGTCTGAATCACCGGACGGTCAAATTTATTTTTTGTCAGTACCGGAGAACCGGGATTATTATAGGCATCTGTGATATTGCGTTCATACAATAAATCCAGACTGTTAGTGTTGCTGTTGTAACGGCTAACGCGTCCCAGTTGTTTAGAACGGGAAACCTCTGTTACCAATGCCAGTGACGCATCGCCCCAGGTAGTACCGGAATAACGCATTTTGGTTTTGAACAATTCTTTGGCTTCACCGGTGAAAGGGGCGCTCAAAGCATACACCGCATCATGAAACGCCACCTGTTTTTTGATCAGACCACTATCCAATGGCATGGCCCAGGTAATGGTAGCGGCTTCATCATCGCGCCAGTCGAAACCGCGGGGTACATTCTGTGTATTATCATAACCCGAAGGTGTACCCTCGGTGGAAGGCAATTCTGCCAGTACTTTCACCACTTTGCCCGTCAGGTCTGTGATGGTGATGGTGGAGGGGAACCCAAAAGAAGTAACGAGATAAGAGAAAGGTTTCCGGATGGTACGCACCATCATGTATTTTTTATCAGGCGATAGACTAAAACTGCTGATCAATCCTGCTTTACCGATATTGGTTTCTACCCCATTTTTATTTTGTACCAGTTGTGTGGTAGCAAAGAACTCGAACAGTTGTTCATCATAAGGAGATTTGATCAGGTCCTGGTAAGTAGGGCTGGGTGCTGCTTTACCCAGACTTTGCTGGATAGTGGGTCCCTTGGGTGTAATGGGACGTTTGGGCGCATTCGCTGCCTGCTGCGTGGCTGCTTTGTAAAGGATCGTATTATCATCTACCCAGGTAAAAGCATTGCCCAATACAGTATTCACTGCCTGCTTATTGATCTTCGTTGCTTTTTTACTAGCAAGATCAATCACATACAGGTCTACCCGGCTGCCGGTGGTATTGGTAAAAGCAATTTTAGTTTCCGAAGGACTCCAACTGGCATTACCTGCCAGTAAGCTGGCGGGCAAACCTGCTACGGCAAACTCCTGGTTATTTTTGATATTCTTTAAACGGAAATTATTCACGAAGAACTGCCTGCTGGGAGAGAAATTGTTTGGGTTTAAACGCAGACCGGCAATGCGGCTTTCGGGTTGTCCCAGTTCTTCTACGGTGGGATAAGAATTGCGCTCGCTCAGCAACATCCATTCTCCTTTACTGTCTATTCGAACAGCCGGAGTAGGTTTTGCCAATAACAGATCGGCAACATCTTTAGGGGGTAACTGGTAACTGGTTGCATCCTGCGCCATTGCAAAGCCAACGGTAAATAGCAGGAGAATCAGTGTGGTGATTTTTCGGGTGTTTCTCATGATCGTTTAGTTTGTATAGTAGTAATTATTGGTAAACACGTACATAGTCCACTTCCATTCTGAGTGGATAGATCTTTTCATCTACGCCTTTCTGTCCGCCCCAATCGCCGCCCACCGCTACATTCAATAACAGGTGAAAGGGTTTATCAAAAGGCCAGGCTTCTTTACCGCTGTGCTCATTCTTGAAAGTGAAATAAGCTTTGCCATCTACCAGCATGGTAATACTTTCTGCGTCCCAGTCTAAAGAATAGAGATGAAAGGCTTCACTGCAATCCGGCACCAGTGTAGTAGCTGTTTTCTGTGTGCCGATACTGTGGAAATATTTTTTTGTGTGCGCCGATGCATGTATCACTCCCTGGTTATACCCTACATGTTCCATGATATCGATCTCACCATCATCGGGCCATTTGAGGGGAGAAGAAGAGGCCAGCATCCAGATAGCGGGCCAGGTACCCAATCCTTTGGGAATGCGTGCACGCACATCAATATGTCCATAGGTCCAGTCGCCCTTGCCCTTGGTTACCAACCTGGCAGAAGAGTATTCATTTTTTTCCGTTTTTTCTTTTCTGGCTTCAATGATCAGATAGCCTTTCTCTACCCGGGCATTATTCAGTTTCTTATGGGTATAATATTGCAGTTCATGGTTGCCCCAGCCATGTCCACCCACATCGTAATTCCATTTGGTAGAATCCGGCAGACCGGCATAATTGAATTCATCGCTCCATACCAGTTTTTTCTTTGTCTGGGCCGCTACCTGAAGACAGGTTACACAGCAAATGGTTGTAAAAATAACAAGTGTAAGTTTTTTCATAAAACAGCATCATTTGGCTTACCAAGATACTGACAAAACCCGCTTTTACCGTGGGCATGGCTGTTTAACGCAAAAAAATTTGCGGGTAAAAGCGAATGGCTTTACTTTTGTGCTCTGTTATGAAAAGATTTGCACATACACACCACCATCATTTCTTACCCCAGGGGTAGGCTATTGGTGTTTTGTGCTGGTTCACAATAAAACATTAAAGGGCTTACCGGAACGGTAGGCCCTTTGTTATTGCCCCCATCCCCTGAAGGGGGGCTATCATTCTTCAGGGAAAAAAACAGGCGCAAGCCCACTGGTATGAAAGAAGGTATGCAAAACAGTCCGGCCCAAACAGGCGACAAGTTGAAATTAGCGATCCAGAAAAGCGGCCGTTTGCACGATGATTCGATCCGTTTGTTGAAGGAATGTGGGATCGATATCAGCAATGGCGTAAACAAACTGAAAGCGGAAGCGAGCAACTTCCCGATAGAAGTCTATTTTCTGCGCGATGATGATATTCCGCAATATGTGGAAGATGGTGTGGCCGATATCGGTTTTGTGGGAGAGAATGTAGTATATGAAAAGAAAAAGAAAGTAACTGTAGCCGAGAAACTGGGGTTTGGTAAATGTCGCTTAAGCGTAGCCATCCGTAAAAGCGAAACCTATACGGGTGTTCAGTTCCTGTCGGGTAAGAAAATCGCCACCAGTTATCCCGTCATTCTGGGCGATTACCTGAAAGCAAATGGCGTAGATGCTGAGATCCACGAGATCAGTGGCAGTGTAGAAATTGCTCCCGGTATTGGATTGGCTGATGCGATCTGCGACCTGGTAAGCAGTGGTTCTACCTTATTTATGAACGGACTGAAAGAAACAGAAAGTATTCTGCAATCGCAGGCAGTACTGATCAAGAACAAAGGTTTGTCTGCAGAAAAAGAACAGCTGATCTCACGTCTGCTGTTCCGCGTGCAATCTGTGAAGAAAGCCAAGAACAACAAATACATCCTGCTGAATGCACCCAATGAGAAACTGCAGGAAATTATTGCTTTATTACCCGGCATGAAAAGCCCTACCGTATTGCCTCTGGCCGAAGAAGGCTGGAGCAGCGTTCACAGCGTACTGAATGAAAATGATTTCTGGGATATCATCGAGCAGCTGAAAGCCGCAGGTGCGCAGGGAATTCTGGTGGTGCCGATTGAGAAAATGATCGTGTGAGGCGTGAATCGTCAGTCGTGAGTCGTCAGTAGTGAGTCGTCAGAGACAAAACTCACGATTCACGACTGACGATTCACGACTGCCACTTACGAAAACCTTGAAACTGTAATTATGAAAATTGTACAATACCCGAAAAGATCCGACTGGCCGCAATGGTTGCAAAGACCTGCCATTGATAACAGTTCGTTGCAGGAGAAAGTAAGCGCTGTGATGAAGGAAGTGAAACAGAACGGTGATGCGGCCATCAAAAAGTTTACCCAACAGTTTGATGGGGTAGCGCTGGAAAGTTTTGTGGTTTCTGAACAAGAGATCAGCGAAGCTGCTTCCCAGCTTTCTGCAGAATTGCAACAGGCCATTCAGCAGGCAGCGGCTAATATAACACTGTTTCATACCAAACAAACCACAGCGGTGGAAGTGGTGGAAACTATGCCCGGTGTTCAATGCTGGCGGAAAAGTATCGGAATTGAAAAAGTGGGTCTCTATATACCCGGTGGTACGGCTCCTTTATTTTCTACCATTCTGATGCTGGCCATACCCGCAAAAATTGCGGGTTGTAAACAGGTAGTACTTTGTTCGCCTCCCGGTAAAGATGGCAAACTGCATCCGGCTATTTTGTATGCCGCCCATATCACAGGTATCACATCAGTTTACAAGATCGGTGGTGTACAGGCGATTGCTGCAATGGCTTACGGTACAGCTACCGTGTCGCAGGTGTATAAGATATTTGGTCCTGGTAACCAGTACGTTACCTGCGCCAAACAACTGGTGCAACAGGAAGGAATTGCTATTGATATGCCGGCAGGCCCCAGTGAAGTATGTGTACTGGCCGATGAGACAGCGAATGCGGCTTTTGTGGCTGCCGATTTGTTAAGCCAGGCAGAACACGGGGCAGATAGCCAGGTATTACTGGTATCTACATCTGCCACATTGGTAGAGCAGGTGCAGCAAGAACTGACCAAACAACTGGCACAATTATCACGTAAGGAACTGGCGGCCAAAGCGCTGGAGAACAGCACGGCCATTGTGGTGCAGGATCTGGCAGAAGCCATCGCACTCGTCAATGAATATGCTGCCGAACACCTGATCATTTCCTGTCAAAACGCGGATCAACTCGCAGAACAGATCGTGAATGCCGGGTCGGTATTTCTTGGTAATTATTCGCCGGAGAGTGTGGGCGATTATGCCAGTGGTACCAATCATACCTTACCTACCAATGGTTTTGCCAAAGCCTACAGCGGGGTAAGTGTAGATAGTTTTGTGAAGAAAGTGACTTACCAGCGATTATCGCAGCAGGGGTTGAATCATATTGCATCCACGGTTATATTGATGGCAGAAGCAGAAGGATTGGATGCACATGCCAATGCGGTTCGCGTTCGGGCTGCTTACCAGAAAGAATAATAATGATACAATATGTATACCTACGCACTTATACCAAAAGAAGAAATGAACAGTATCATTCCCATGCTGCAATTGTTAAATGCTGATATACCAGAACCTGTTCTCAGCGAAAGGCTGGCTGAAATGGTGCAGCGTGGTTATGAATGTCTGGGTGTTTTTGATGGCAGGAAACTGATCGGCATCTGTGGTTTGTGGATACTGGTCAAATATTACGTGGGCCGCCATATAGAGCCTGATAACGTGATGATACTACCTGAATACCGCAACAAAGGAATCGGGGAGGAGATGATGAAATGGGTATATGCTTACGGACAATCCAAAGGCTGTGTGGCTTCTGAACTGAATTGTTATGTAACGAACAGCGGCGGACAAAAATTCTGGGCCAACGAAGGGTATAAAATACTGGGGTTTCACTACCAGAAAACATTATAACGGATCTTTCAAAAGAATAAAGAAAAAATTATGTCATTCGATCTTCCTAAACTGGTGCGGGCCAATATCCAAAAACTGGTTGCCTATTCTTCTGCCCGCGATGAATTCAGCGGCGAAGCAAAAGTGTTTCTGGATGCCAACGAGAACAGCCTGGGTTCACCCTTGTTGAAATGGTATAACCGTTATCCCGATCCGCACCAGCGTGCCATTAAACAGAAGCTGAGTGTGATCAAAGGCATCGCCCCCGAACATATTTTTCTCGGTAACGGGAGCGATGAGTGTATCGATCTGCTTTTCCGTTGTTTCTGCGAGCCGGGTAAGGATAATGTGATCATTTGTCCACCCACTTACGGCATGTACGAAGTAAGCGCCAATATCAACGATATAGCAGTGAAAAAAGCGCCCTTGCTCGAAGATTTCCAACTGGATCTGGTACACCTTGAAACACTGGTAGATGCCCATACCAAACTGATCTGGCTCTGCTCGCCCAATAATCCTACCGGTAATGCATTGAACAGGGTAGATATTGAAACGGTGCTGAATAATTTCAACGGCATTGTGGTGGTGGATGAAGCCTATATCAATTTTGCCAAACAGAAATCGTTTATCCAGGAACTGACAGATTATCCCAACCTGGTAGTGCTGCAGACCCTGAGTAAAGCCTGGGGACTGGCCGGTCTGCGCCTGGGTATGGCTTTTGCTTCTGCAGCTATCATTGAAGTGCTGGATAAGGTAAAACCACCTTATAATATTAACCAGGCCACACAGGAGCTGGTACTGAAAGCGCTGGATGAAGTGGGGCAGGTAAATGATATGATCCGTTTGCTGGTAGATATGCGCGAGGCACTGGCAGAAGTATTCCGTTCGATGCCTACTGTAGAGAAAGTATATCCTTCGGATGCCAATTTTCTGCTGGTAAAGGTCAAAGATGCCCGGAAGATCTATGAATTCCTGCTGGGGAAAGGCATTGTGCTGCGCGACAGGAGTAATGTAACCCTTTGCGAAGATTGTCTCCGCATTACCGTAGGAACGGAGCAGGAAAACACTTTACTGGTAGATGCCATGCAGGATTGGTACGCTCAATAAACAAACTATGGAGGTATTTGTTTTCCGTTGTAAATTCAACCCCTAATTAACCATATATGAAAAAAAACGTTTCTGTACTCTGGCTGTTCCTTGCGCTGGCAGGAATCGGCAGTTTTACTGCTCATGCATCTGATTCACTAACCCTTGCCAAACCCGTTGCGGTGGTGGCAGATGCCGATAACGCCGGTTTAAAACTACCCGCTGGTTTTGGTGCCCTGAAAGTAGCCGATGGTATTGGCCGTGCCCGCCATCTGGCTGTTACCGCTCAGGGAGATGTATATGTAAAACTGATGCGGGTAGTAGATGGTAAAGGCATTGTACGTCTCCGTGATACCAATGGTGATGGCAAGGCCGAAGATATTTCCAGCATGGCTAACTATGGTGGAACCGGAATCGCTATCAAAAACGGCTATCTCTATGCTTCTTCCGATGAAGAGGTATTCCGATATAAACTGGATGCCAAGGGAGATGTAGTGAGCCCTTTGCAACCTGAAAAAATTATTACCGGATTGATCAACCGCCGCCAGCACGAATCCAAATCCATCACGCTGGATAACAATGGCAATATCTATGTAAATATCGGAGCCTTCTCAAACTCCTGCCAGGAGCGCGACAGGCAGCCGGGTTCACTGGGCAGAATGCCTTGCCCCATTCTGGATTCTGCCGGAGGTATCTGGCAGTTCAAAGCAGATAAGCTGAACCAGACCTATGGCGATGGTGTAAAATATGCGACCGGTTTACGCAACGTGGTGGGTCTTGACTGGAATAACCAGTTGAACCAGCTGTTTGTGATGCAGCATGGAAGAGATGATCTGCACAACCTGTTTCCTTCCCTGTACACACAGCAGCAGAATGCAGACCTGCCTGCCGAAACCATGTATGCATTGAAGAAAGGAGATAATGCAGGCTGGCCCTACATTTACTACGATCCCTTTCAAAACAAAAAAATGCTGGCACCAGAATACGGTGGCGATGGTGTAAAAGAAGGCAGCAAGGAATATATTGATCCGGTAGTTGCTTTCCCTGCGCACATGGCACCTAATGCGATGTTGTTTTATACCGGTTCCATGTTTCCTGCTAAATACAAAAACGGGGCATTCATTGCTTTCCACGGTTCCTGGAACCGCGCACCCTTGCCACAGGAAGGTTATTATGTAGCGTTTGTACCTTTTGAGAACGGTAAACCAGGTAAGTGGGAAATTTTTGCCAATGGTTTTGCAGGGGTAGAAGTAGTTACGGGTACCAGAGGTGCGCAACACCGTCCTTCCGGACTGGCACAGGGTCCTGATGGCTCCCTATATGTAGCGGATGATGCCAAAGGAACTATTTACCGAATCGTTTATACCGGCAAATAAATTATTGATGAAGAAATTATTGATCCTGTCTGTTGCCGCTTTCACCAGCATGGCATTTCAGACTGCTCCTAAAAAACAGCTGCCGGCCAAACCGGCAGCTGTAGGTTCTGCCAGCACAATGGGTGCTTCTATGCAAAGAGGGAAACAGGTATATACTACTACCTGTCTGGCCTGTCACCAGGTAGATGGCGGCGGTGTACCCCACCTGAACCCACCACTGGATGGAGCCAGCGGTGTAGTAGGTAAAGACAAATTAAGACTGGTTCGTATTGTACTGAAAGGACTGGATGCAAGGGTAGAACTGGATGGTGAATATTACAGTAACAATATGGCGGCACATGCGGATCTGTCTAACCAGCAGATCGCAGATGTGCTTACCTATATCAGAAACAGCTGGAGCAATAAAGCAGGTGTTGTAACCCTTGCAGAAGTGAAAGCGGCAAGAGCTAAAATCAAATAAGTATGGTAAGCAGTCAAGCGGATACCCCATCGAATGCTCCCGCAGCGGTACAGGGGGGTAAAAGAATTCTCTTTGTAGACAGAGACGGAGTGGTATTGCAGGAACCGCCGATCGATTTTCAGGTAGATAGTATTGACAAAACTTCTTTTGTACCGGGGGCCATTACGGCTTTGTCGAGAATAGCTGGAGAGCTAGACTATTACAAAGTGATGGTGACCAACCAGGATGGACTGGGTACGGATTCTTATCCTGAAAAAGATTTTCATCCCTATCACAATCTCATGTTGCGTGTACTGGAAGGAGAAGGGTTTGTGTTTGATGAAATGATCATCGATAAAACCTTCGCCAGCGAAAACAAACCTACGCGTAAACCGGGTACAGCATTGCTGCAGCATCTGATCAATAACCCCGAATTTGATCTGACTCATTCCTTTGTCATAGGCGACCGATGGAGCGATATAGCATTGGCCAAAAACCTGGGCTGCAAAGCTATTTACCTGCACTCGGCACTGCACCAGCTAACCGAAGAACAGGAAGCAGCCCTGCGCCCGACGATCGCTTTTGAATCGGATAACTGGGCGGATGTATATAGTTTTCTGAAACTGGGTTTGCGCAAAGTGGTACATGAGCGTAATACCAATGAAACAAAGATCCATGTAGAACTGAACCTGGATGGAAACGGAAAAGCCAATATTAAAACAGGGCTTGGTTTCTTTGATCATATGCTGGACCAGATCGCCCGTCATGGTAAAATGGATCTGACGGTGATCACGAAAGGTGATCTGCATATTGACGAACACCATACCATCGAAGACACCGGTATTGCCCTTGGTGAAGCTTTTGCGCAGGCATTGGCAGATAAGCGGGGTATGGAGCGCTATGGGTTTGCCTTACCCATGGACGAGGCCGAAGCCAAAGTACTGATCGATTTCGGTGGCCGTAACTGGATCGTATGGAATGCGGAATTTAAGCGCGAAAAAGTGGGTGAAATGCCTACTGAAATGTTTTTCCACTTCTTCAAATCATTCAGCGATGCGGCAAAGTGTAACCTGAATATCGAATGCAAAGGAGACAATGAACATCATAAAATAGAAGCCATCTTCAAAGCCTTCGCCAAAGCCATCAAAATGGCCGTCAAGCGCGATCCCTTATCTGATTTTCTGCCCTCTACGAAGGGAGTTTTGTAGGGCAATTAAAAGTTAATAGTTAAAAGTTAATAGTTAAGTACATTCCACTCCTAACTTTTAACTATTAACTTTTAACTCCAAACTAACCCTATCCCGCCCTCTTCCACACTTCCGTTCTTCCCAATAACGAAATGCCGATATAACCACGCAGGCTTAATGTCTGCGGGTCTTTGAGTTTGATATAACTTTTGTATTCTTTCCCGTTCTGCGGATCGTAGATGCGGCCGCCGCTCCATTCGCCATCGTCATATTTGAAATGTTTGAGGATCACTGCGCCGAGTAATGGTTTGTTTCTAAGAGAAGGGTCGGGGTTATTCACGTCTAATTTTGGGTTGCCCTTGGGGCCATTGGGCTCCTTCATCCAGTAGAGTTTACCGAAGTAATGATCTCCCTCTTTGTAGATCTGGATTTTTCCCTGGCCATTGGAGCTTAGCCAGATGCCAACGATATCATCGGCACTGCTGTTAGCGGCCAGCAAACCAGTACAAAAGAGAATACCCATCAGCGTAAGTAATCGTTTCATAGAAGGTAAATTTCTGTTTTATTTGTTGAGATAAATGGTTCCGTCTTTCATCACCATCGCTGTTTTCCGGATCAGGGAAATATTGGCAGAAGGATCTCCTTCCACCGCTATCAGGTCGGCGAGTAATCCCTTTTTGATCCGACCGATGGTATTCGCATACCCAAACATATCCGCATTCACAGCAGTAGCACTTTTTAAAACATCCAATGGCTTCATTCCATAGGCAACCATGGCTTCCATTTCGCGTGCGTTATCGCCATGGGCGTATACCCCTACATCTCCGCCAAACACAATGGTCACTCCTTTCTGCAAAGCCAGGCTAAAAGCCCTGCGTTTGTTGGTTATTTTTTGTGGTTCCGGCAAACTGCCTTTTTTCCAGCCATCATATTCACTGGTAGCTTCAGACGCACTAAGGGTGGCGCAATAACCTACTTTGTATTTTACCATCAGGTCAAAAATTTCTGCCGTAGCATGATCCCCATGTTCAATAGTGCTCACACCCGCCAGAATAGCCCGTCGCATGCCTTCTTCCGAACCGGCATGGGCCACTACTTTGCGGCCGCTGCTGGCCGTAACGGCTACAAGGGTTTTCAATTCATCGAGGGTAAAAGTAGGTTCCGGTTTTTTACTGTCCAGTCCCCAGCGGTAATCCGCATATACTTTGATCAGGTCGGCCCCATTGCCTATCTGTGTACGGGTTTCTTTGATCAGGGCATCCACTCCATCCGCTTCAGCGGCACCCCTGATCAGATGCTGATCTGTATTTTTCAGTTTGGGTCCATAACTGCCGGTGGCCACAATGGCTTTGGTGGCAATGATCATTCTGGGTCCCGGAATAATGTTTTTTTCGATAGCGGCTTTTAAACCCACATCATCATAATCGGCCCCTTCGGTTCCCAGATCGCGTACGGTGGTAAAACCGGCCAGCAGGGTTTTATGGGCATGTACCACGGCGCGGGCCATTCTTTCGGCACGGGATTCATTCAGTACCTGCTCGTCCCATTTGGTTTCGTTGTAGGGGTGGAGCAGGAGATGCGAGTGTCCTTCTATCAGCCCCGGCAAAAGGGTTTTCCCTTTTAATTCGATGGTCCTGAAAGGCTGTTCGGGTTGTATGGAAGCTGATTCACCCACGGCTATGATCTGGTGCTGCTTTACCAACACGGCCCAGTTGGTATGCATCGTTTCTCCATCGAACACCCTGTCAGGTTTCAGCAGGATGGCAGTATCCTGTGCCGTGATACCGGTAGCGTACAGGAGGCAAAACAGCAGTAAAACAGCGGAACTTCTCATAACAGAATTATTAGGGTGAAGTTAACAAAGGATCGTACCTCCTTAAAAAAAATTTGGTTTTCCAGCGATTCTGCTACAACTTTGCCTGCAATGAACCAGATCACAAACAAATATTGGTGGTGGCATACAAACTCCGTTCGGGGATTGTAATGGCATAGCCAGTACTTTTTGAATACTATTCAGAACCCCGACAGAGATTGTCGGGGTTTTTTATTACCCCTGGCCCCGGAAGGGAATTGCCAGGATAGATTGATCACTTAGCTGCTTTACAAAAGCGCTGTAAATGCCCGAAAGGGTTAGGGTGAAATATGAAGAAGATAACACTAGAAACACAATGCAGGAAAATGCTGGCCGACCTGTTTACGCCAGTAGGTATTTACCTGCGTCTGCGCGATCGTTTCCGGGATACGGTTCTGCTTGAAAGCACCGATCACCATGCCGCAGAGAACAGCTATTCGTTTATCGGTATCAATGCCATTGCAGGGATCCAGATCAGTTCGGCAAAAAGTATTGAATACAAACTGCCCGGCCAGAAACCTGAGCAACTGAACCTGAAAACCACCGCTGAAGTGCCCGAACAGCTCTGGTCCTTCATGCAACGCTTTGAAGTGAAGGAACCGGCTATGAAAGAGGGTAGGTTCGCACAGGGACTCTTCGGTTACACCACATTTGATGCCGTACAGTTTTTTGATACCATTCAGCTGCACACAGCCGCTGGTGCAGAACCCACTATTCCGCTGATGCGTTACCGTTTGTACCAGTATGTGATCGTGTTCAATCATTTCAAAGATGAACTGTTTATCTGCGAGAACCTGGTGCCCGGACTGGACTCTGAATTATCCATTGTAGAATCGCTGATCAAGAGCAAGGATGTACCGGTATTTCCTTTCAAAAGTCAGGGCGAAGAGTCGTCTAATATGACCAATGAGGAATATAAGGAGATGGTGCAGAAAGGTATTCAGCGTTGTTTGCGTGGCGATGTGTTCCAGATCGTTCTCAGCAGAAGGTTTCAGCAGCGTTTTACCGGTGATGAGTTTAATGTGTATCGCGCATTGCGGAGTGTGAACCCTTCTCCCTATTTATTCTTTTTTGATTATGGCGATTATAAACTGATGGGATCCTCGCCCGAGGCACAACTGGTGATTCAAAATGGAAAAGCCATTGTACATCCGATTGCCGGTACGTTTAAGCGAAGTGGCGATGACCAGGTTGACCAGGAAATGGCGGCCAAACTACTGGCAGATGTTAAAGAGAATGCAGAACATGTGATGCTGGTAGACCTTGCCCGCAATGATCTCAGCCGTTCCTGCGATGAAGTGGAAGTGAGTCATTACCGGCAGGTGCAGTATTACAGTCATGTGATTCACCTTGTGAGCGAAGTAACCGGTAAAGTGAGGAAAGGCCAGAATCCCTTTGAGCTGCTGGCCAAAACCTTTCCTGCAGGTACTTTGAGCGGTGCACCTAAATTCAAGGCCATGGAGATCATTGATGCCTATGAACCTACGGCCAGAAGTTATTACGGAGGTGGTATCGGTTTTATCGGGTTTGATGGCAGTTGTAACCATGCCATCATGATCCGCAGTTTCCTTAGCAAAAATAACACACTGGTTTATCAGGCCGGTGCCGGTGTAGTAGCCGCCAGTGTGCCGGAGAGCGAATTGCAGGAAGTGAATAATAAACTGAATGCACTGAAAAAAGCCATCGAGATAGCAGAAGGAATTTAGTTCACGGATGAAGACTGATAAAATCCCGTCAAAGCAAACAGTACAATGAAAATACTAGTATTCGATAATTACGATTCGTTCACTTACAACCTGGTTCACCTGGTAGAAAAGATCACACATGGTAAAGTAGACGTGTACCGTAATGATGAACTGCCTATGGAAAAAGCGAAGGACTATGATAAGATCATACTTTCTCCCGGCCCGGGTATACCTTCCGAAGCCGGCATGTTATTACCGCTGATCAAAGAATATGCATCCACCAAATCCATCCTGGGTGTCTGTCTTGGTCACCAGGCCATCGGTGAAGCTTTTGGTGGCAGCCTCACCAACCTGTCAACCGTTTATCACGGCATAGCCACACCGATTCAATTGATAAACAGAAACGCGCTACTTACTACTCACCCCTCAAGAAATGGTGTCTTCGCCGGCCTGCCCGATGAGATCATTGTGGGCCGCTACCATAGCTGGGTCATCAATGAAACCGATTTCCCCGCCGAGCTGGAAATAACGGCAAGGGATGCCAATAATTATATCATGGCTTTGCAACACAAAACATTTGACATACAGGGCGTACAGTTTCACCCGGAAAGTGTACTTACCCCCGATGGAGAAACAATGATGCGTAACTGGTTAAATAAATAAGATGAAAAAGATTTTACAGTATCTGTTTGAATACAAAACATTGTCGAGAGAGCAGGCAAAGGAAGTGCTGATCAATATGTCGCGCGGACAGTATAACGAAAGTGAAATGTCTGCTTTCATCACCGTATTCCTGATGCGGAGTATCACTATCGAAGAACTGCAGGGCTTCCGCGATGCTTTGCTGGAACTCTGTGTGAAGATAGACCTCCAGGGACATGCCGTGATGGATATTGTGGGTACCGGTGGAGATGGGAAGAATACGTTCAATATTTCTACCTTATCCTGTTTTATTGTGGCCGGTGCCGGACAGAAAGTAGCCAAACACGGTAACTACGGTGCCACTTCTATCAGCGGCTCTTCGAATGTAATGGAACAACTGGGTTACCGTTTTAAGAATAGTAATGAAAGTCTGCTGAAAGAACTGGAAGCGGCCAATATCTGTTTCCTGCATGCGCCGCTTTTTCATCCTGCCTTAAAAATAGTAGGTCCCATCCGCAAGAACCTGGGTGTAAGAACCTTTTTTAATATGCTGGGTCCCATGGTAAACCCTGCCGATCCGGCTTATCAGTTGGTGGGTGTATATAACCTGGAGATGGCGAGGATCTACAATTACCTGTTACAGCAAACGGGTAAAGCCTTTACCATTATCCATAGCCTGGATGGTTACGATGAGATCTCGCTCACCGGCGATACCAAAGTGATCACCAATGAAGGAGAGAAAGTGATGACACCCGAACAATTAGGCAAACGCCTTGTTTCTGCAGAAGACATTTACGGAGGTAATACAGCCGAAGAAGCCGCTAAGATTTTCCAAAAGATCATCCGTGGCGAAGGAAGCTGGGCACAGAATGCAGTAGTGCTGGCCAATGCGGCCATGGCTTTGCATTGTACGGGTAAGTATGCCAGTTACGATGCTGCTTACCATGCCGCCGTAGATAGCCTGGAAAGCGGAAGAGCCAACCAATCTTTACAAACTTTAATCAGCCTGCAATAACATGAATATATTAGATACCATCGTAGCGCAGAAAAAAAAGGAAGTAGCGGAACGGAAACTGCAGGTATCCATTACCGAACTGGAGAAAGGCAGGTTTTTTGCCAATGAAACCTTATCGTTAAAATCTTTTCTGCTCGATCCTGCCAAAACGGGCATTATTGCAGAATTCAAACGCAAATCTCCCAGCAAGGGCATCATTAATGATCAGGTAACGGTAGAAGAAGTGACAAAAGCGTATGCAGAATATGGTGCTTCCGGTATTTCCGTATTAACCGATCAGGAATTTTTTGGTGGTTCACTGGATGATCTGCTGGCAGCTACCGTGAATGAAGTGCCCCTGTTGCGCAAAGATTTTATGATAGATGAATACCAGCTGGTAGAAGCCAAAGCCTATGGTGCAGAAGTGATCCTCCTGATTGCTGCCTGTTTAACCCCAGCAGAAGTAAAAACCATGGCGGGTGTGGCCAAAGGGCTGGGACTGGAAGTATTACTCGAGATCCATAACGAAGAAGAGCTTGGCCATATCTGCGAAGCGGTAGATCTGGTGGGCGTAAACAACAGGAATCTTAAGACTTTTACCGTTAGCATTGATACTTCGCTGGCGCTTATTAACAAGATACCCCAAGAAAAGCCTGCAGTGGCAGAAAGCGGTATCAGTGATGTAGATACTATTGTAACTTTACGGCAGGCCGGTTTTTCAGGGTTTCTGATAGGAGAGAATTTTATGAAACAGGCCCGTCCTTCGATTGCTTTTGCTGATTTTGTCAATCAACTAAAAGCAAGATAATATGCGAATCAAGGTTTGCGGTATGACCAGCACGGAACAGGTTCTGCAACTCGATGCAATGGGAGTGGAATTTGCCGGATTTATTTTCTACCCGAAATCGCCCCGCTATGTGTACAAATTCATGCCAAGACCTGAGGTAAAAAAGATCAAGGGAAAAGGGATTAACAAAGTGGGTGTGTTTGTAAATGCAACGGTAGAAGAAGTACTGCAGACGGTGGATGATTGCGGTTTGCACCTGGTGCAGTTGCATGGTGATGAAACCCCCAAGTACTGCGAAAAGATCGCCAATTATGTAGGTGTGGTGAAAGCATTCCGCCTGCGCGAAGAAGACAATGTGTTGTGGAAAGTGAAAGATTATATGGACATCGCCGATATGTTTCTTTTCGATACCGAAGGGGCCGGATATGGTGGAACAGGAAAACAGTTCGACTGGAATATTCTGCGGGGACTGCAGATTGGCAAACCCTTTTTTCTCAGCGGGGGGATTGGTCCCGACGATGCTGAAAAGCTGGGGCAGTTTGCCAAAGAGCCCGTAGCCAAAGATCTATTCTCGATTGATGTGAACAGTAAATTCGAAATTACGCCCGGCATCAAAGACATGGAGGCATTAACCAGATTCATACCGATAGTAAAACAGTTATAAAAAGACGCAGATGATAGCAACCCCCACTTACCAGCATCCCAACGAACAAGGTTATTATGGCCGGTTCGGAGGTGCCTACATTCCAGAAATGCTGCACCGCAATGTGGAAGAATTAAAAGCCCGCTACCTCGATATCATGTATGAACCCTCTTTTCAAAAAGAGTTTCAGTTGTTGTTGAAAGATTATGTGGGCAGACCAACGCCTTTATTTCTGGCCGAACGTTTAAGCAAGGAATACCAGACAAATATCTACCTGAAAAGGGAAGACCTTTGCCATACCGGTGCACATAAGATCAACAATACCATTGGTCAGATCCTGCTGGCACGTAAGCTGGGTAAAACCCGCATCATTGCCGAAACCGGTGCCGGACAGCACGGTGTGGCCACTGCTACTGTTTGTGCGCTGAAAGGCATGGAATGTATCGTGTACATGGGCGAGAAAGATATTGAACGCCAGGCACCCAATGTGGCCCGCATGAAAATGCTCGGTGCCAAAGTGATACCTGCTACCAGCGGCAGCAAAACCCTGAAAGATGCTACCAACGAAGCTATCCGCGACTGGATCAATAACCCGGTAGATACGCATTATATCATTGGCAGTGTGGTAGGTCCACATCCTTATCCGGATATGGTGGCGCGTTTTCAGAGTGTGATCAGTGAAGAAACCCGGTGGCAGCTCAAAGAAAAAACCGGCAGTGAACTACCTACGCACGTAGTAGCTTGTGTAGGTGGAGGCAGTAATGCAGCCGGTGCTTTTTATCATTTTCTGGATGAACTGAGTGTGCAGCTGGTAGCGGTAGAAGCTGCAGGTTATGGCGTAAACAGCGGTATGAGCGCCGCCACCACCCAACTGGGTACACCTGGTATTCTGCATGGCAGTAAAAGCCTGGTGATGCAGACAGCCGATGGACAGGTAGTAGAACCGCACAGTATTTCTGCCGGACTGGATTACCCTGGCGTGGGCCCATTGCATGCCAATCTGTTTGCCAGTGGTCGCGGTACTTTTGTAAGTGCCACCGATGAAGAAGCTTTGCAGGCAGCTTTTCATATCAGCAAAACAGAAGGTATTATCCCCGCGTTGGAAACGGCGCATGCGTTTGCGGTATTGGGTAAACTGAATTTGAAAACAACGGATACGGTAGTGATCTGTTTAAGTGGCCGTGGTGATAAAGATCTCGCTACTTATATGAAGGCAATGGGTATCTGAGCCAAAAAAATTAATGATTACTGAGATACAATTATCATGAGCAGAATACAACAATTATTTGCAAACAAAAAAAGCGAGGTCCTGAATGTGTATTGCACTGCCGGTTATCCGGAATGCAACAGCACCCTTACCGTGATGAAAGCTTTGCAAAACAGCGGTGCCGACCTGATAGAACTGGGCATGCCCTACAGCGATCCGCTGGCAGACGGGCCGGTGATACAGGCCAGCAGTAGCCAGGCACTGGAGAATGGAATGACACTGGCTATTTTATTTGAACAACTGAAAGATGTCAGAAAAACCATTCAGATCCCGGTGATCCTGATGGGATATATGAACCCGATTTTGCAATACGGGTTTGAAAAATTCTGTGCCGATGCAGCGGCTGTGGGTGTGGATGGTTTGATATTGCCCGATTTGCCTGAGTTTGAATTTGAAACAGAATATGGTCCCATCATCAAACAATACGGACTGGATTTTATTTTTCTGGTAACACCCGAAACCACAGCTGAAAGAGTACGCAAACTGGATGAACTGAGCAGTGGCTTTTTATACGCGGTAAGTTCATCAGCAACCACCGGTAAAGACAAAGATTTTACGGCTGTTGAAGTGTATCTGCAAAGACTACAATCGATGCAGCTGAAGAACCCTGTTCTGGTAGGCTTTGGCATTAAAGACAGGGAAACTTTTCAATCGGCTTGTAAATATGCCAATGGTGCCATTATTGGAACAGCGTATATTCAGATGCTGAACCAGACAAAAAATATAGAAGAAGGAACCCGCCGGTTTTTGCAGCAGGTTCTGGGAACAACCGTATAATCCATCAAAATGAAACTTGCTATTGTAAAATATAACGCCGGCAATATTCAATCTGTGCTGTATGCACTGGAACGCATCGGGATGGAAGCGGTGGTTACGGATGATCATGCCGAATTACAATCGGCCGATAAAGTTATCTTTCCCGGCGTGGGCGAAGCCAGCAGTGCCATGAACTACCTGAAGGAAAGAGAGCTGGATACACTGATCAAAAGTCTCACCCAACCCGTGTTGGGTATCTGCCTGGGTATGCAACTGATGTGCACCCACAGCGAAGAGAACGATACGGCATGTTTGGGACTGTTTGATACAGAAGTGAAAAAGTTTACCGGTAATCTCAAGATCCCGCAGATAGGCTGGAACCTGGTACAGGAAGGAAAACAACCGCTGTTTGATGGTATGCTGAAAGATCCTTATTGTTATTTTGTACACAGCTACTACGCAGCTCTCTGCGAAGAAACCGCGGCCGTTACCGAATACGGTGTGCGCTTCAGCAGTGCTTTGCAGAAAGGAAATTTTTACGGTGTCCAGTTCCACCCCGAAAAAAGTGCTTCGGTAGGAGAGCAACTATTAAAAAATTTCATCCAATTATAAAAACCCTTCCTCCGCAGGAGGAATCGAAATGGAAATTTTTAATTTTTAATTTCTAATTGTTAATTATTCATGCAAATCATCCCGGCCATAGATATCATTGATGGAAAATGTGTTCGCCTAACCCAGGGCGATTATGAACAAAAGACCATTTACCATTCCAACCCACTGGAAGTGGCCAAACAGTTTGAAGATGCCGGTTTGCAGCGTTTACACCTGGTAGACCTTGACGGTGCCAAAGCCGGAGCTATTAAAAACTGGAAAGTACTGGAAGCGATTACCGAAGCTACTTCGCTGGTAGTTGATTTTGGTGGAGGGATTAAAACAGAAGAGGATCTGAAAATTGTATTTCATTCAGGCGCTGCTTTTGCTACGATCGGAAGTCTGGCTGTAAAGAATGAAACCCTGTTTGTAGCATGGTTACAGAAATACGGTGCAGAAAAGTTTTTGCTGGGAGCCGATGTAAAAGGAGAGAAGATAGCCGTAGGTGGCTGGCTCGAAACCACTGATATAGATATTTATGCGTTTATTGAAAAGTACATGGGCTATGGAATCAGCCAGATCTTTTGTACGGATGTGAGTAAGGATGGAAAACTGGAGGGTCCATCGCTGGAACTGTACCAGCGCATCATTCACCGTTTTCCGGAACTGATCTTTATTGCCAGTGGCGGCGTAGCTACCCTGGAAGACCTGGAAGAACTGAAACTGATCGGTTGCTGTGGTGCCATTGTGGGCAAAGCCATTTATGAGAACAGGATCACGCTTACTGAACTGATTAATTTTTAAAGCCTGTCGTCTTGCAGGGCATCTTGATTTGCCCGCAAAGGCGCTAAGGCGCAAAGCGATTTTATGTTAACGAAAAGAATCATACCCTGTCTGGATATCAAAGATGGCCGCACCGTAAAGGGGGTCAATTTTGAGAATATCCGTGATGCCGGCGACCCGGTAGAACTGGGTGCTTTTTATGCGCAGCAGGGCGCGGATGAACTGGTTTTCCTCGATATCACGGCTACCGTGGAGAAAAGAAAAACACTGAGTGAACTGGTGAATAAGATCTCGCACCATATCAATATTCCTTTTACGGTAGGAGGGGGCATCAGCAGTGTGGAAGATGTAAGTGTACTGCTGCAGAACGGCGCCGATAAGATCTCGGTGAATACAGCCGCTTTTAAAAATCCGCAACTGATCGCCGATCTCTCCAAAGAATTCGGGAGCCAATGTGTGGTACTGGCTATTGATACCAAACAGGAAGCCGATGGCAACTGGTATGTATACCTGAACGGGGGGCGGGTAAAAACGGATACCCTTTGTACCGATTGGGCCCGGCAGGCTGTTGAGCTGGGTGCCGGTGAGATCTTACTAACTTCCATGAACCACGATGGCACGAAACAGGGTTTTGCCCTGGATATTACTGCCACACTGGCCGGCACTTTGCCAGTACCCGTAATAGCTTCGGGTGGAGGCGGCACCATGGAACATTTTGTGGATGTATTTACCAACGGCAAAGCCGATGCAGCACTGGCAGCCAGTATTTTTCATTTTAAAGAAATCGGCATCCCGGAACTGAAAGCCTACCTGCAGGAAAAGGGCATTGTAGTGCGGATCTGAGCCGGAACTGTTCCCGAAATCTTGCTGTATCTTTACACCTCCTTGCTGAGACCGGCACAGGTGTAAAAGAGTGCGACGCAACCCATGACCAATCAAGAACCCAAAGCTGGTAACATGAAAATAGATTTTGCCAAATATGCAGACGGGCTGGTGCCAGCCATTGTACAGGATTTTCATACCCATACCGTATTGATGCTCGGTTTTATGGACCAGGCAGCACTGGATAAAACGGAGCAGACCGGGAAAGTGACTTTTTATAGCCGCAGCAAAAAAAGGCTGTGGACCAAGGGTGAGGAGAGTGGTAATTTTCTGGAACTGAAAAGTATTACGGTGGATTGTGACCATGATACCCTGCTGGTGAAAGCGCATCCGGTGGGTCCGGTTTGTCATACCGGTGCCGATACCTGTTTCAGCGAAAAGAACCGGAATGATAATTTTTTATTCTATCTAGAAGAAATTATCCGTTTGCGCAAACTGGCTACGCCGGAAGAATCTTATGTAGCGAGGCTGTTTGGCAAGGGCATCAATAAAATAGCCCAGAAAGTGGGCGAGGAAGCGGTGGAACTGGTAATAGAAGCCAAAGACAATGATGATGACCTGTTTCTGAACGAAGCGGCGGATCTGTTATTCCATTATTTGCTTTTGCTTAACGCGAAAGGACATAATTTACAGTCTGTAATAGAAGTACTTCAAAAAAGACATTCCAAATAAGCATGAAAAAATTACTGATCATTTTATTGATGCCTGTTCTGGCCATGGCCCAGGGCGGACAGGGTTTTACCATGATGCAACCACAGGTAAGTGCCGGGTTTGTAATCAAGGGTAGCCTGAGTGGTTTAAAAGACAGCACGGAAGTTATCCTGAAAGGTGGCAACGATGGAAAGATCATTGCCAAAGACAAAGTAAAAAAAGGCGCATTCACCCTGAAAGGGAAACTAAACGAGCCGGATATTTTTCAGCTCAGTTTTACAGGCTACACACAGGCGGTTGATCTGTTCATTGCCAATGATGCGATCACTATTTCCGGCGATCTGAATCAACCGGGTTCTGTGCAGATCAAAGGTTCGGCTACCGAAACAGATTATGAGGCTTTTAAAGCTACATTCAATCCTTTGTTTGAAGAAATGAGGTCAAAAGTACAGGTGATCAATGGAGAAAAAGAACCGGCCAAAAGAGATTCGCTGATACTGGGTTATAAAAATCTGCGCAATACGGTCATGACCGCTGCGATGAAGTTTGTGAAAGACAAACCCGCTTCGGCCGTAAGCTCGCTGGCTTTGTTTGCGGTGATGCCATTGTTCGAAGGTCCGGTAGAACTGGAAAATGTATATGCACAACTTCAACCCTCAGCCCGCAAAGGTTCTTTTGCCCGCGAGATTGAAAAGAAGATCGCTGACACCAAAATAGGTATGATAGGTTCGCAGGCGATTGATTTTACACAGAAAGATGTGGATGGTAAACCGGTATCACTGGCTTCTTTCCGTGGTAAATATGTATTGGTTGATTTCTGGGCCAGCTGGTGCAAACCCTGCCGTATGGAAAACCCGAATGTGGTAGAAGCCTACCAGAATTATAAAGATAAAAATTTTACGGTGCTGGGCGTATCGCTTGACCAGTCTAAAAATAACTGGCTGCAGGCCATACAGGCTGATAAACTGAGCTGGACGCATGTAAGCGACCTGCAATACTGGAACAATGCAGTGGCTCAGTTATACCGGATTCAAAGTATACCCGCTAACCTGCTGGTAGACCCCAACGGAAAAATCATTGCCCGCGATATCCGTGGCGAAGAACTGCAAAGAAAACTGAAGGAACTGCTGAAATAAAAAAACGCTGCGTACCTCTTTATATCCGTGTCTCTGTGTTGAAGAGGCACGGATTTTTTTTGCTCTGATTGAAACCAAACATACCGCGTATCAGCGGAAGGTCTGAAAGTGCAGAAGGTTTCGCTAAGAGAGGAACAAGAGAAAAAGAGACAGAAAGAGTTTTTGTGTGGGGCTTACAACTGGTTATCCGGTTATCCCATCCTGTTTTATTTTTTGAATAGGTTGGCGTATTGGTCTGCATCAAACCCGATAGCGATCACTTTATCTCCTTTTTCGATGAGCGGACGTTTGATGCCGCTGGTATTTTCAGTAAGTAGTTTAATGGCTGCTTTTTCGTTGGTGATACCGGCCTGCACTTCGGGGGTAAGTCCGCGCCAGGTACTGCTTTTTTTGTTCAATACAGTTTCCCAGCCCAACTGGCTGCTCCAGTTTTTCAGTTTAGCAGCGGTGATACCCTGTTTTTTATAGTTATGAAACGCAAAAGGGATCTGGTGAGCTTCTAACCAGTTGAGGGCTTTTTTTACCGTATCGCAGTTGGGTATTCCGTAAACAGTGTACATGTTGACCGATTATTCGGGCAAAAATAGCCAGTAAACGACAATTATTTGAAGGAATAAAACGGGATGGCTTATTTTGTAAGCAAGCAATCGATACATGTACAGAATCTGGATGATGTTTTTGTGGGTGGGTTTCACTTCTTCACTCGCTGCGCAGGATAATATCCGGCAGAAAACACAGGAGGGAAGCCTGATCGGGAATGTGCTGGATCAGGTATCCGGCAGGCCGCTTCCCTTTGCCAGCCTACAATTAACCCGGATAGATGCAACCGCTTCGCCTATTCCTTTACTCGCAGATAAAAACGGTGGATTTGGTTTTGAAGGCCTGCCTTTCGGTTATTACCGTTTGGTGATAGAAGCTGTCGGTTTTGCTAAATATGATCTGGACAGTATTCATATATATGCTGAAAGGACCGATATCAACCTGGGCGATATAAAACTAAATGCCGCCGGTACTGCATTGAATGAAGTGATCGTATATGCGGAGAAACCATTGATAGAGAACCGCGATGGCAAAGTGGTGTACAATGTGGCGGAAAGTCCGCTCAGTAATGGCAGTAATGCCTCTGAAATGCTGCGCAACCTGCCCTTGCTGAACGCCAATCCGGATGGTACTTTGTTGCTGCGTGGCAAGGAACCTCTGATCTTAATGGATGAAAAACCGGTGAATCTCAGCGGACAACAATTAACCGAACTGCTGGAAAGTCTGCCTGCCAATGTGGTAGAGAAAGTAGAAGTGATGCAGAACCCACCGCCGGAATATGCCACACATCCCGGTGGTGTGATCAATATTATCACCCGTAAGGGAAGGGTAGGCATTTACCATAAAATAAGTCTGAGTGCCGGTTCCCGCGGCGAGACAGGTGTATCGGGGTATATGAGTTATCGCAGCAGTAAACTCAATATGAGTTCGAGTGTTGGGTATGGCAGTTCTATTTCGCAGGGTAATTCCTGGTCGCACAGGCAGAATAGCTACCGCGATTCGGTGAACTATTTTTATTCGGAATCGGCTTTTCATAACCGTAGCCGGCATCCCAATGCCCGTTTTCAGGCGGATTATGATTTTACCAAAAAGAGTACGGCCAGTTTTGTATACCAGGGTAACCTGAACTATTACAATAACCGGAGCGATGTATTATATACCAACCGCGACAGTGTATTGAATGTTTATAAAGCCAGTACACGCAACAATGCTTATGACGGAGATGGCTATAACCACGGCTTCTCGGGTTCGTACCAGTGGAAGGGAAAAAATCCCGTAGAGAAGTTACAGGTATACAGCGGATATAACTTCAGTAAAAACGAAAACAACCGCGATTTTTACCAGCAGTTCCTGCAATCGGATTTCCTGCCTACCGGACTGGATTCTACACAGGTACAGCTGACCGATAATTATATCCAGTCTTTTTACTTGAACAGTAATTACAACAAACCTGTTAACGATTCAGGTACTACTTTTTTATCCATTGGCAGTTCCTATACTTCGCAGGTGTATCATAATATGCTGTCTACCAGTTTTCTGCGTAAGGCAGATCAGGTGTATGTGCAGAATGCCCTGTTGAGCAATGATTTTTATTTTCACCAATCTGTATTTACTGCCAGAGCTGCTTTGATCATAGGTTTGCCGCACGATACCAAACTGATCATTGGTGCCCAGGCAGAAAATACACAGACAGATTTCCGCTTTGTAAAGGGTAATGCACCCAATGCCAACAATGCTTATTGGCGGATATTACCCAATCTTACCATCCGGAAAGAATTCAGTAAGGAGTTGAACCTGTCTTTTGTATTCCGCGAAACCATTCGCCGGCCCGGTATGAATGAACTGAATCCCAGTGTGGATTTCAGTGATCCGTTCAATATCCGTTTTGGTAATCCGTATATACAGCCATCACTCACAGATAATTTTGACCTGAATATCAGTTATTCTGCCAGAAATTTCAATCTCAATACTTCTGTGGGCTATAACCGGGTAAAGAATGTCTTCAATTCTATCCGTACGCTGGTAGATAGTGGCAAAACACAAACCACCTGGCAGAATATCTCCAATCAGGAAGAATACCAGGCCAGTGTATGGAGCGGTATTACAATTGCCAAAAAAATACGCATCAGTATCAGTGGCGGTTATACTTACAACAAGTACAGCGCCAGGGAGAAATTATTATATCGCTACGTGGATGGAGGAAGCCTCTATGCTACGTTCAATTACAGTTATGCGCCGGATAACCTTACCATGATAGAAGCCAATAACCGGTACACCAGTTTTGCCAGTCCGCAGGGCCGCTCGCGCAGTAATATCAATATGAGCCTGAGTGCACAAAGGAAATTTTTTAATAAACGTATTACGATTGGCGTAGCTGCCATTGATCCATTCGGGCTGCAGAAGTATAACGGGTTTACCTACGGCAGTAATTTTACTATCGAGAGTTACAGTACCAGCAATACCCGGAATTTCCGTTTAACGCTGAGTTACCAGTTAAGTAAAGTGATGGTACGCAGTAACCTGAATGATAAACAGCGCAAAGAAGCACTGGATAAACTGCAGCAGAAATAAAGGGAAATACCTTTCTATTGAGCAGCCTGCTGTTTGATTCGGCTAGCCAGCCAGCTGTTTTTAACCGGTATCATCCAGTTTGAAAGCAAAGCCGCTTTATCAGCTACCAGATTATTGAAGTAGGTGGTATCGGGTGTGATAAATCCGTTCTCCAATGCGTAATTCACCTGTGCGAGGGGTATGGTTTCAATTTTGTCTTTTACCACAAAAGCCAGGTTCTGTCGGTTAAGCAGGTCTACTTTAAATTCAGCTTGTATTTTCTGGATAAAATGAACAGAACTATCGGTACTGCAACCACCCACACCGGTTACGGTTTCATCGGCCATCAGTACAATGAACTGACCAAACAGCAGATTGGCATAGGCTTTTACCGCTGCACCATGGCTTTTCCATTTTCCGGCAAATTCCTCCAGCATTTCTTCCAGCTGTAATGCTTCGCTGATCATGAACAGGCGGTTGCTCTGGTAGATCCATACCCTGGATGCGGGGTGGAAATCTGCGGGAATCAGGTGTTGGAATTCGAAGTTCATACGGCAAAATTACTGATTTTGTCAGAATTCTGCATCTATGTTGCTGCAGGAGGGTGGTAGCTACCTCAGAGATGTAAGATTTAAGATTTGCGACCCAAACGCATAAAACTCATCAGGGTTCCGGTTAGCATTGATCCAAACAGCCTGCGTACAAGCGAAGGGGCTGTAAAAAACAGGCTTCTGGATTCGGGTGTTTCTTTTAGTAGCAGGGAGAGGAGCCAACTCATCATCAGGGTAACAGCAAACATATAGGCTGTAATGGACAGCCATTTTTTCCAGGTAAAATGTTTGCGGGAAAACATAACAGCGAATAGCGGTTTATCTCTCAGGATGAGTTCTTATTCCATACTGGCAGCAATCATTTCTGCCACATCCAGTACGGCCACTTCATTTTCCTTTTCGCGGTTCTTGACACCATCGGTCATCATGGTATTGCAGAACGGACAGGCAGCTGCGATAAAAGCGGCACCGGTGGCCAGTGCTTCATCGGTGCGTTCTATGTTAATGCGTTTATCGCCGGGTTCGTCTTCTTTGAACATCTGGGCACCACCCGCACCACAACAGAGACCATTGCTGCGGCAGCGTTTCATTTCTACCAGTTCGGCATCCAGTGCTTCCAGCACTTTGCGCGGGGCTTCGTAAATATCGTTGGCACGACCGAGGTAACAGCTGTCGTGATAAGAGATCTTTTTGCCTTTGAAACTGCCGCCTTCTTTCAGTTTGATCCTTCCTTCATCAATCAGTTGCTGCAGCAGGGTAGTGTGGTGAATTACTTCATAATTACCACCCAGTTCAGGGTATTCATTTTTGAGGGTATTAAAACAATGCGGACAGGTGGTCACGATCTTTTTAATACCATAGCCATTCAGCACCTGTATGTTCTGATAGGCCATCATCTGAAAAAGAAATTCATTACCCGCACGCCGGGCCGGATCGCCGGTACAGGCTTCTTCTTTGCCAAGAATCGCATATTTGTATCCTACTTTATCCAGAATGGTGGCAAATGCTTTGGTGATTTTTTGCGCACGCTGGTCAAAACTGCCGGCACAACCCACCCAGAAAAGAATATCCGGTGTTTCGCCGCTTGCCATCATCTCAGCCATGGTATTCACTTTCATATCCCAAAGTTTCTACGAATGTACTGGAAAAATGAATAGCAGAAATGAACGGTATAAGTCTAAATAATCGATCCGATTTTCAAGTTCTACAGTACTTTGTTCTAGGTTCTATGTTCACTGTTCCTTGCTTTCGGTTCATCTGTTCCTTGTTCTTCTGTTCGTCTGTTCTTCGGTTCCCATTCTTATCGTACTTTCATTTCAATGATCCACATTCTTTTCGTCGGTTTTCTGGTCAGTTTTCTCGGGCAGTTGCCACTGGGAAACATGAGCTTTACTGCTACGCAGATCTGTTTGCAGGAGGGCTTTAAACAGGCATGGCTATATGCCGTTGGAGTGGCCATTGTGGAAATGATTTACCTGCGCTTTGCCTTAACCGGTATGGACTGGGTAGTACAACACCGGGTATGGTTTCTGGGATTGGGTTGGGTAACTGTGGCGATGTTCCTGGTATTGGGTGTGCTGGCATTCCGGGTGGCACAAAAGCAGGAAACTGAAAAAAAGGCATTACTGCTGAATAATACGCTAACCCGATTTTTATTGGGACTGATGATGAGTGCCCTCAACCCTGTTCAGATCCCTTTCTGGTTTTTGTGGACATCCACTTTTATACAAACAAAAGTGCTGCCGGTAGCCACAATTCCTTTTAATTTGTTCACTATCGGGGCGGGAGTGGGAACGCTTTCCGGACTAGCTGTTTATATCCATGGTGGTAACTGGCTTGTAACCCGAATGAAAACCAGTAATAAAACCCTGAATAAGATCATGGGGATTATTTTCTTTATTACCGCCCTGATTCAGTTATACCGTATGATCTGGAAGCCATTTATTTAAACGAGAGCTTCACTTTTTGTTTAATCAACAATCAATAATACACAACCCTCTTTGGAATAGGTTCTGTGTGCATCACTCTCATCCCCCACCGTATAGATCAATCCTTTCTGAAGCATATGTTTGCTGCCATTGGCCAGTTCGGTTTCCATTGCCCCCTCAATACAGTAAATGATATGTCCTTTGCTGCACCAGTGATCTGCCAGGTATTCCTTTGAATACGTCACCTGTCTGATCCTCACTTCGTCCCGGAAAAAAGTTCTCCATTCGGCATGACCGGTAATACCCGGTTTGATCTCAGGAGTGATGTCTGAGAAATCTGTGATGGAAAAGGGGAAAGGGGAAAATTTCATAGAATTCACTAGTTGGTGTGGAATCTCTTTTGAACAGATGAACAGAGGAACAAGGAACAGACGAACAGAGGAGAACAGAACATAAAACCCAGAACGTAGAAAAAAGAACACTTAATTCCGATCATCTGTTCCTTGTTCGATATTCATCTGTTCATCTGTTCCCTACTTCATCTCCACCGCCCATTGATCTCTGTCATCCGGAGAGAATTTCCAGGGGGCGAAATTGTTTTCGATATTGCTGAAGGTTCCGTTCCATTCCTGTGGGGCATTGCTTTCTTCCATGATCAGTGAGCGGCGTAGTTCGGTGATGATATCGAGCGGGGAAATACTGACCGGACAGGCTTCCACACAGGCATTACAGGTGGTGCAGGCGCGGAGTTCTTCAACACTGATATAATCGTGTAGCAGGGATTTATTATCTGCTACAAAAGTTTTGTTCTGGTTGATATTCTTACCTACTTCTTCGAGACGGTCGCGGGTAGACATCATGATCTTTCTCGGACTTAATAACTTGCCGGTCATATTAGCGGGGCAGGCAGTGGAACAACGTCCGCACTCGGTACAGCTATAAGAATCCAGCAGGTTTTTCCAGCTCAGTTCAAAAATATCTTTGGCGCCAAAATGTGTGGGCGGTGCCGCATCAGCCGGGGCGGTCTCAGGTTGCATGGCGTATAATACTTCGTTCTGAACAGCTGGCATATTCTTCATCTTACCATTGGGTTCCAGACGGGCATAGTAGGCATTGGGGAAAGCCAGCATAATATGCAGGTGTTTGGAATAAGGCAGGTAATTCAGGAAGGCAAAAATGCCGGCAATATGCAGCCACCAGCAGCTACGCTCCAGTACTACCAGACTGCTGTCGGTCATACCGCCGAACAAAGGGCTGAGCCAGCCGGAGATAATGAAGGCACCGGTGGGCAGATAATGTTCGTTGCCTCTGGACTGTAATGTCTGATCAGCTGCGTTCATGATCAGGAACAAAGACATCAGTATAATTTCTGTTATCAGAATATAATTGGCATCGGTTCTGGGCCAGCCGTTCAGGTCTTTGCTCAGAAAACGTTTCAGCTTCAGAATATTTCTTCTGCTCAGAAATACCACACAGACCAGTAATACACCCAGTGCCAGGAATTCAAATGCATTGATGAGCCAGTTATACAAACCGCCCAGGAAAGGGGCAAACAACCGGTGGGATCCCAGCAGGCCATCCAATACGATCTCTAACACTTCCAGGTTGATAATGATGAAACCGGCATAGATCACAAAGTGCATTACCGCTACCAGCGGGTTGTGGAACATCTTTTTCTGACCCAGTGCCAGTAACAGCAGGTTTCTCCAGCGTTTGGCCGGCTGGTCGGTCAGGTTTTCGTCTTTGCCTAACAGAATATTCCGTCTGATTTCGCCTGCTTTTTTGCTAAATAACCCAACTGCTACGGCCGATAGAGCGAGAAACAGTATTTGCGGTAGATAATGCATAGTGATCGGTTATTCTGCTAAGATAAGATTTTGCCCAGTTGGAAAGGGGATTGCGGGTTGTTTTATTGTTTTACTTTTGATCTTTAAACCTTTATTATGGCAGCCAAGAATTATATCATGAGCCGGGAAGCCGCAGAGCAGAAACTACACCGTATGGCACTGGAACTGGCCGAAAACCTGAACGGTGATTCGGAACCGGTGGTGCTGATCGGGATCCGTAACAGCGGAACCGTGATCGCAGAAAAAACAGCTGCCCTCCTGAAAAATTATATTTCCAGTGATGTGAAAGTGATTTCACTTACTATGGATAAACATCATCCCACCACCGTAACCCTCAGCGAAAATATGTCACTGGATCAGGTGCATGTGGTGATTGCCGATGACGTAACGAACAGCGGCCGCACGCTGTTATATGCATTGAAGCCCCTACTCGAATTTCACCCCAAAAGTATCCAGACCCTGGTGCTGGTAGAAAGAATGCATAAATTATTCCCTATCAAACCGGATTATGTGGGTTTATCAGTGGCTACCACTTTACAGGAACATATCCAGGTAGAAGTATCGAATGGTGAGTTGGTGGGGGCGTATGTAGAGTAATTAAAAATTAAAAATTAAAAATTAGAAATTACAAAAGGAAGGCGAGGTAAGCTGTTTGTATACAATTGTTAATTGTTAATTTTTAATTGCTAATTAAAAATGCAGCCAGTTCCATTCAATTCCTTCTTTGGAAAAACCGATAGAGGGAGCCGGGATTTTGATCGCGTTCAGGAGAAAAAAGGTAGTTCTGAGTAATTTGCTTTTGGTTTTGATTCTGGTTAAATCGATATCCGGAGACAGGTACCATTGCCTGCGGCGGGGAATATCGGTTCTGTTGAAAAAAACAACCCCATTCGCATCTTTCGCAATATTTTCCGAGCCGCCAAACATACCCTCTGCCCCATACCCCACAGCAATGTTTAACCAGGCTGGGATGGTCGATTTTTTAAAAAAGGATTTGAGATTGGCACTTGCCCAGTAGGTTTGTCCGTTATAATCTTTCAGAATATGCTCCCAACCCCGCCGCCCGAAAAGGTTATTGGCTCGCTGGCTCAGTATGGGATCGGTATAGGTATTTTTGTGAAAGGAGAATTTCAGGTGTATCCGTTGTTCGTTCCAGGCCAGTTCCTGGGCAATGAAAAGTCCGCTGCCGCCGAGATTCGCTGCCATATCACCCAGACTAAAGCCCCAGCCTGATGAGAAACCGTCCAGTACTTCAATTACTGTCATAAAAGCGGCACCACTCAATCCGCCAATCCAGATCCGCTGCTTACGCGGTAATCCTGCCCAGCGCCATACTTCCATACTGATTCTGCCTGCAGAATAGGCGCCCAAAACATGACCCGCTTTATCTACCTGTAACCAGTCGTTGTTATCGTTGAAAAAATGAAAAGAGGTTTGGGGATAATTCTTGTACCAGGCATGCGATAATTCTGCCAGACTCAGGCCATAGCCTACCAAACTGGCACCCGAAGCCAGAAAAATCCTTACTGGCTTTGGATCGGTCGTATCCCGGTTCCTTATCGGTGCATGCAAAGAATCCTGCGTAAAAGCAGGCTCCGTTGCCAATAACAGTATGAGTAGGATGAGAGCCTTCACTGCCTCAAACATACAGCACTAAATCCGGAGAGTTACTGCACAGGAGGTTGAAAATGCAAAAAATATTCATAAACTTGTCTGGCAAAAGAAAACAACACTAAAAACTTGTACTATGGATGCTGCCATTCAGGAAAGAATCAATGTCTGGGTTAATGGAAATTATGACCATACCACTAAAGATACCATTGCCCGATTACAGAAAGAAAGCCCGGATGAACTAGCGGATGCTTTTTACCGTAACCTCGAATTTGGTACTGGAGGATTGCGCGGTATCATGGGCGTGGGTACCAACCGTATCAATAAATATACCATTGGCATGGCCACACAGGGTTTTGCCAATTACCTGAAGAAGACCTATGGCAATGAAGAAATCAAGGTAGCCATTGCGCATGACAGCCGGAATAACAGCCGGTTTTTTGCAGAAACCACGGCGAATGTATTTGCCGCCAATGGTATTAAGGTATTTCTGTTCGAAGCCCTGCGCCCTACACCGGAGCTCAGTTTTGCTATCCGGTCACTGGGTTGCAAAGCCGGTGTGGTTTGTACCGCTTCGCACAATCCACGTGAATACAATGGGTATAAAGCTTACTGGAATGATGGCGGACAATTGGTGCCGCCACATGATAAAAATGTGATCATTGAAGTAGAAGCAATTACCAGTGTAAACGAAGTGAAATGGGAGGGAGGCAATGCCAATATTACCCTGATCGGTAAAGACATGGACAATGCCTACATGGATATGGTGAAAGAGCTGAGTGTATACCCCGACGTGATTGCCAAACAGCATGATCTGAAAATTGTATACACGCCGATTCATGGAACCGGTATTACACTGGTGCCCGAAGTGCTGAATCGCTTTGGTTTTACCAATGTAACCATCGTAGAAGAACAGGCAATACCGGATGGCAATTTTCCCACGGTGAATTATCCCAATCCGGAAGAAAGTGAAACGATGAGTATTGGTTTACAAAAAGCCAAAGAACTGGATGCGGATATTCTGCTGGGTACCGATCCGGATGCAGACCGCGTGGGTATTGGTGTAAAAAATCACAAGGGTGAGTGGGTATTAATGAACGGTAACCAGACGGCTGTACTGGCTTTCAGTTATATGATGGAAGCCCGCAAAGCCAAAGGCATTGCACAGCCCAATGACATGGTGATTACCACCATTGTTACAACCGAAATGATCAACGAAGTGGCCAAACAGAATGATGTGGCCTGTTATAATGTACTCACAGGCTTTAAATGGATCGCTGAAAAGATCAAGGAGCTGGATGGACAGAAGAATTATGTAATTGGCGGTGAAGAAAGTTTTGGTCTGATGATCGGCAACCAGATCCGCGATAAAGATGCCGTTAGTGCCGTAGCCCTGATGTGTGAGATGGCTGCTTACGAGAAGAACCAGGGAAAAACACTGTTTGATAAGATGATCGAACTCTATATCAAATATGGTTTTTATTACGAGAACCTGATCAGCATCACTAAAAAAGGAATGAACGGCCAGAAAGAGATCGCTGAGATGATGGAAAGCTATCGCTCC
This sequence comes from Caulobacter sp. UNC279MFTsu5.1, assembly GCA_943369185.1. GTDB lineage: Bacteria > Bacteroidota > Bacteroidia > Chitinophagales > Chitinophagaceae > Sediminibacterium. Next base: position 186,535 of record CALRMK020000002.1, read on the forward strand.
AATCCTCCCAAAACCATTGCGGGTGCACAGGTAGCTACCCTGCTCGATTATGAATTACAAAAGGGTACCAATCTGGTTACCGGAGAGACCTGGACCATCGCACTTCCTAAAAGTAATGTGCTGCAGTTTGTAACCGCCGACGGAACCAAGATCTCGGCCCGTCCCTCCGGTACCGAACCCAAGATCAAATTCTACTTCAGTGTAAATACCAAGTTGGAGCGGAAAGAAGATTTTGACACAGTGTATGCTTCGCTGGAAAAGAAGATCAAAGACATTATAACAGATATGAAGTTGAAATAAGGATTGATCTGATAGCCTCCGGTTTGCTGCTGTTGCTGGGGACCGGGGGCTTTTTTATGTAGCTATTGCCAGAATGATATGTTTGAAACGGGGTATATTTTTTTGGATGTGACAAGCTGTTCTGAATAACTAATCCCTGTTTTTTTCTTTTTACACCCCTATCTTATCTGTGTGGGCTCTTATTTCTTAGCTGTATATTCGCTATGCTATGAGAAAGTATGAGGATACCTACCAGCACAAAGGACTGCGTAAAAAGCTGGTCGATCTGTTGAAAGAAAAGGGCATTACAGACGAGTCTGTGCTGGATGCCATTAATACCATACCCCGTCATTATTTCCTGGATTCTGCATTTGATAAGATCGCTTACGAAGATCGTGCTTTTGAAATTGCGGCAGGTCAAACTATTTCACAGCCTTATACGGTGGCTTACCAGAGCCAGCTGTTGCAGATTAAAAGGGGCGATAAGGTGCTGGAGATCGGTACAGGTAGTGTTTACCAGGCAACCATCCTGGCCGAAATGGGAGCAAGGGTGTACACCATTGAGCGCCAGAAAAAATTATACGACCTGCAGAAAGAATATTATTTCAGGAATAAATATCCCAATATCAAATTCTTTTTCGGGGACGGGTTTGAAGGCCTGCCCACTTTTGCACCTTTTGATAAAGTGATCATTACAGCAGCGGCACCTTTCATTCCTCCCAAACTGGTACAGCAATTAAAAACCGGCGGATTAATGGTAATTCCGGTAGATGAAGGTGGCTCACAACGGATGCTACGTTTAACCAAACAGGCAGATGGATCTGTTACCGAAGAGGCTTTTGAACAGTTCTCTTTTGTACCCATGCTTACCGGTAAAAACCGTTAATTTTTACTGCCTGTAACACAGGCATCAATTCCGCTATCTATGCAAAAGCAAAGGTCGATAACGGTACTTCCCTTTATTGTGTCTGCGCAGTTTGCTTGCACTTCTGTATGGTTTGCCGGTAATGCGGTGATTGCTGATATCATCCGCCAATTCGGTCTTTCTGCCGATGCATTGGGTCATCTGGTGGCCGCCGTACAACTGGGTTTTATTACCGGCACTTTGTTGTTTGCCATCTTTACCGTATCTGACCGGTTTTCCCCTTCCCGTGTGTTTTTTACCTGTGCCATGGCTGCAGCGCTGGCCAATCTGTCTGTTTTTGTGGCCGATAGATTTTCGTTGTTACTGGCAGCCCGTTTCATGACAGGATTTTTTCTCGCAGGTATTTACCCGGTGGGTATGAAGATCGCAGCAGACTATCATAAAGAAGGGCTGGGCAAAGCACTGGGCTGGTTGGTAGGCGCACTGGTATTGGGAACCGCTTTCCCGCATCTGGTGCATGTGTACACAGCTGCACTTTCCTGGAAAGCGGTGATCATTGTCAGTTCCGTTTTATCCGTAACAGGAGGAATGGTGATCTTGGTTTTCGTACCAGATGGTCCCTATCGCAGCCGCAGTAATGGGTTTGATTCAACGGTGCTCAGGCGGATTTTCCGTAACGGTCTTTTTCGATCTGCTGCTTTCGGGTATTTCGGGCATATGTGGGAGCTCTATACTTTCTGGGCCTTTGTGCCATCTATTTTCTATACCTATTTCCAGCAACAGGGTGGCAACGATCAATCGGTACCGCTGCTGTCATTTTCGATCATTGGCGCCGGGGCAATAGCCTGTGTGGGCGGAGGGTATCTTTCGCGTAATATCGGTAGTGCCAGAACAGCTTCGCTGGCATTAATGATCTCAGGTGGCTGCTGTCTGCTTTCACCGCTTTTCTTTCATTTTCCGTTTCCTGTTTTTTTTGTGTTGTTATGGGTATGGGGTATGGCTGTGGTAGCAGATTCCCCGCAATTCTCTACATTGGTTGCCCAGGCCATCCCCGCCGAGATCAGGGGCACTGCTTTAACCATCACCAACTCCATCGGTTTTGCCATCACGATTATCAGTATCGAAACCATCAATTACCTCCGCCCTCACATTGCGCCACAAAACCTGTACCTGATCCTTGCCATCGGCCCCCTGCTCGGTCTCCTGTCCATGAAAAAACAATTGCAAAAGATATATTGATCTAAAGTGTATGCTCCCAAAAAAAGGAGCCGTCCTGCAAGAACGGCTCCTCTCTGTATTCAATTATAAATTATTAATTTCTAATTGCTAATTAACCTTACTGCTGCATCATCTCCATGCCACCACCTTGCTCGGCTTTGGTGTTCTTACGTTTGAACAGGGTTGCATCAAATTTACCAAAGCGGTAGCTGAAGTTCAGGCGCAATACCTGCGGGTCTCTTCTTCTTTCACTAACCTGGGTAAAGAATGTACTTTCTGAATAGGTTTTGAACAATTGTGTGCGGAACACATCATTCATACTTAAAGTTAATGAACCACTTTGTCCATTCTTCCAGGTCCAGTCTTTGCGGATAGCCATGTCAATTCCATAACGGGGCAGGTTATAACCCTGAGAGGTTGATTGTGGTCCACCCCACATCATTCCACCGCCACCGCCACCACCACGGCCACCACCGCCGCCACCGCCTGAGTTAGGAGGTAACACAGATTTTGCCTGGTAATCGCCGCTTAACTGGATAGACCAACCTTTGCCGGCTTTGAAACTGTTATTCATTTTACCAAACCAGCTTACCAGTGAGTTGCTCAGGCTCTGACCGGGTACAGTTGCATTGATCTTTGAGTTAAAGAGATTCACATTCACAGTGAAATCCCACCACTTGGTCAATGCCATTTTATTGGTCAGCTCGAGACCGTATGAATAGCTGTAATCTGCGTTGATATACGTATTAAAGAAGGCACTGTCACCGCTTACCAAACCATTTTGATCTCTGTACACAAATCTCGTGATCAGGTCAGTGGTATGCTTGAAAAATGCAGTAGCCAGAAAGTTGGCACCGCGGGTGTAAGCGTTGTTATAAGAAACCTCAAATGAGTTCGTGAATTCAGGCTTCAGACCTGCATTACCGATATTGATATTCTGCGGATCAGAATAATCGGGGAAAGGCATCAGCTGGAAAAAGTTAGGACGGTTCACACGACGTGAATAGTTCAACTGCATATCCTGCTTGTCATCAATTTTATAGGTTACAAACGCACTTGGGAACAGACTCAGCGGGTAATTCACTTTGAAAGTGGCAGAATCCTGTCCTTTTGCATTCAGCAATGTACCTGTATAGGTAGAACTTTCAGCACGCAGCCCTAACTGATAACTCCATTTTTTCACTTTGAAGCTATAAGTGGCATACGCCGCAGATACCTGGTCGTAAAATTTATATTTGTTACTGATACCCGGCACCAATGCATAAATGCTGCTGCTGTAATCGTAACGGTACTGGTCGCTAATGTTATTGAAATCTCTAATAGCCGTTCGTAAGCCCGCTTCCAGTTTGCTGTCGTCACTCAGCGGGTTCTCATAATCAGCCTGAATGATATAGTTCTTGGTAGAACCGCTTCCGATGGTTTTCTGCAGCAAAGCCTGTCCTTTGGTAGAACCATTACTGTTATAGGTTTGGGTACCTATATCGGTATTGTTCTCATTGTTGCTTGAGTTATAGTTGAAATCGGCAGAAATATTATGTCCGCTCTTGGTAAAATTATGTTTATAGCTTAGCTGCGTTCCCATATTACGCATCATCGCGTTGCTGTTGGTATTGATCTGGTTATAGGAACTGAATACAGATTTGATGGTTGAATCTACTTTCTGTGTTTGCTCATTGTCAAACTGGCCGCGCATAAAGTTCCCCGCAATAGAGATCGTATTACGGTTATCGATCAGAAAGTCCAGACCGGCGCGGGCAAATCCAAAATAACCGGTATTGATACCACGACTGGTATTAAATACAGAACTGGGTGTAAACAGGAGGTTGGTTCTGTCTGTAATATTATCGGAGATAGATTTTCGCTCGTTAAAGTTGGCACTCAGCGAGAAGTTGATCTTGTCCTGGCGCAGGTTCAGATCGCCACCCAGGTTTAATTTACCTCGTGAGTCGATACCGGTTCTGATACCGCCGTTATAACCGGTCTTTTTGTTTTTCTTCAGCACAATATTCAGGATACCCGCATTTCCGCCGGAAGCATCAAACTTGGCAGAAGGGTTGGTGATCAGCTCCACTTTGTCGATGATATCGGCCGGGATCTGGTCGAGGGTAAGGGTAGTGGGACGGTTATCGATGAACAGGGTAGGACTGGCATTCCGCATGGTTACGTTACCATCAATATCCACATTCAGCGAAGGGATATTTTTCATGATCTCGGTAGCGGTTTGGCCAGAGCTGACCAGGTTTTTGTCTACATTGAAGATTTTACGGTCGATACCCAGTTCCAACAAAGGTTTGGCAGAAGAGGTTACGGTTACGTTTCCGAGGTTGGTGGCGTCTTCTTCCATTTTAATATTCCCCAGGTCCTTATCGGCCATGGCCAGCATCTGCTGCATATTGCCACCGGCTGCATTGGCAGCACCGGGCTGTGGCATTTTGATGCCGAAAGTCAGGGTTTTTTCCAATGCCTTGTAGCCCAATGCACTGGCTTTCATCTTAAAAGTGCCAAAAACCGGGAGATTCTCAAAGTTAAAGTCACCGTTCGCTTTGGTGATCTGGGTGCTGAGAATGGCTTCCTTCATCTTTTTGGTAACGGTATCAAATTTGTTACCGATCAGCTGTACCGATACAGATTCAAGGCCTTTGTTGGTCTTACTGTCCACCAGTTTGCCAAAAAAATGGCCAATATTCATGCTCTGTGCACCTCCGCCACCGGCACGCATGCCTCCGGGCATCTGGGCAAAAGCCGACACAAGGAACAGGTTAAGGATACCAACTACTAATAATTTTCTCATGATTTTGTATGTATTATATAATGCAAAGTTGCGATGCAATAGGGGCAAGCCCGTTTTTCATTACACCAGCGGTAATAAGACAATTTTGAATGGACAAAGTTGAAACATAGGGGGTAGAAATGCCTATATTCTCGGTGATTACCCCTTTTAATCGGTCATTCCTATAAAGAGGTGAGCAGAATTTGTAATAAACCGATCAAAAATCCGAGTACGCCGCCGATGATTTCTACAAATCGGAATTCTTTGGACATGATACTGTTCAGGATCTCTTCCAGTTTATCAGAAGAAAAACCGGCTACTTTTTCCACCACAATCTTTTCCAGATCCAACTGCTCCTGCAGGCTGCCCATGTATTTCTGCATAATAACGGGGAAAAGGGTTTCCAATTCGGCCATAAACACCGTTTTCAGCTCATTAATGGTCTTATCGCCAATAAACATGCTGATCACCGGCATCTGCTCGGCCAGTTTTACCCGTAAAAACTGGTCAATATGCCCTTCTACATGGGGCATGATCTTTTTCAGGTTGTCCGGATGAACGATTTTCGCTTCTATATCGTTGAAAGACAATAACTCCGAACTCACCAGTTTCCCCAGTTTTTCGGCAAACTGCTTTTGTCTTTTTGGAAAAATCCCATGAAGGGTAAACCCGAGGATCTTTTTAGGCTCTCTGGGATGGAATAACATCTTGATCGCGATCCAGTTGGTGAACCAGCCGATAAAGGCCGAGATCAGGGGTAACAGTAACAAGCCATAGCTCATGTCATAAAATTTAAAAACCTATTCCGCTTTCAAGGCGGGATAGGTTTTATAGCGGGAGAACGAGGGGTCTCGAACCCCCGACCTTTAGTGCCACAAACTAACGCTCTAACCAACTGAGCTACGCTCTCCGTTTTTTGGACGGCAAAAATAGGAAAATTCGGGATTAGTTGGGTGTCATTTTTCACAAACTTTTTCCGAACCGCTCATCAAAACCTTTGTTAATTGGGATAAGTACTGATGGCTTAACCGCTTTTTGGGCTATTTTTGGAACAGTCATGCAAAAATTTACGCATTTTATGAAGAGTAGAAAAGGATTATTGCTGTTGGCCATCGTTCTGTTCGGTGGTCTGTTTTTTGCTTTCAGAACCTCCGGGATCGGATCAAAAGATATACTGGTTACCCAGAAACAACGTTTACTGTCTGCTGTAGGTACCATCCTGGAACAGCAGCATTACAGTCCCAAAAATATCAATGACGATTTCTCCCGTCAGGTATTTAAAAAATACCTGGAAGATCTGGACGGCGATAAATCGCATTTCCTGCAGTCGGATATTACCGCTCTCAAAAAATATGAGACTGCCATTGATGATGAAATACACGAAACGGCTCCTATCCAGTTTGCACCGGCCGTAAGTGCTTTGTATGACCAGCGTATCAAAGACGTGATCGGTATCTACCGATCCGTTCTGAGCAAACCCTTCGATTTTTCGAAAGATGAGACCGTGGAAATGGATGGCGACAAACTGCCCTATATGAAAGACGAAGCAGAGCGTGCGGAACGCTGGCGCAAGAAACTGAAATATTATACCCTGGAAAGATATGCCGACCTGCTGGAGCAGCGCGAGAAGAACAAAGGCCAGAAAGATTTTGTGGTTAAACAGGATTCTACCCTTGAGCGCGAAGCGCGTGAGCGGGTACTGAAGATCATGAATGAAACTTATGAGCGCATTCAGAAAACATTTAAAGAAGATGAACGCTTTAATTCATTCATCAATGTGATCACCAACCAGATGGATCCGCACAGTGATTATTTTCCGCCGGTGGAGAAGAGATCTTTTGATGAGAAGATGAGCGGAAAGTTTTATGGTATCGGCGCTACCCTGCAGAAAGATGATTATGGTATCAAGATAGCCAGTATCGTTACCGGCGGTGCCGCCTGGAAATCGGGTGAAGTGGTGGTGAACGATGTGATCACCAAAGTGGCACAGGGCAAGGAAGAACCCGTAGATGTAACGGGTTTTGAAACCACCGATGCGGTAAAACTGATCCGCGGAAACAAGGGTACAGAAGTAAGGCTGACCATTAAAAAACAGGATGGTTCTTACAAACAGGTGAGCATGATCCGTGAAGAAGTGGTGCAGGATGAAGGGTATGCCCGTAGTGCGGTGATACAGAATGGCAACGATAAGATCGGTTATATTTATCTGCCTGATTTTTATTCTGATTTCGAAGATGTAAATGGCCACCATTGTTCAGAAGATGTGGCCCAGGAAGTGATCAAACTGAAAGCGGAGAATGTAAAAGGCATCGTTATAGATGTTCGTAATAACGGGGGAGGATCTTTATATGAAGTAGTGAAAATGGTGGGTCTGTTTATCAAAAGTGGTCCGGTAGTGCAGGTTAAAGAAAGAAGTGGCCGTGTGGATCAGAATACCTGGCGCGATAATGATGAGTCTATCCTATACGATGGTCCGCTGGCAGTAATGGTGAACGAATTCAGTGCTTCCGCCAGTGAAATTTTTGCCGGGGCCATTCAGGACTATAAAAGAGGTATCATTATCGGTAGCACGTCTACTTATGGAAAAGGTACCGTACAACGTCAGGTGCCGTTTGGCAACCGTAACGACCTCTACAGTGGTCGTACCGATATGGGAGCCATGACACTCACCTTCCAGAAATTTTACCGGGTAAACGGTGGCTCTACCCAGTTAAAAGGCATTACGCCTGATGTGGTGTTACCTGATGCACTGGAATATTACAAAGGCCGTGAAAAAGACAACCCTGGCGCATTGCCTTATGATGAGATCCCTAAAATGAATTACCAGACCTGGAACGATAGTTTTGGACTGGATAACCTGGTAAAAAAAGAGAACGAAAAGATCAGGAATGATGCTTCCTATAACCTGTTAAAGAGTAACCTGCAATGGCTGGCTAAAAATGCAGAATTGCCAGTAGACCTGCAATTGCAGAAATACAAAGCACGCCAGAAACAGATTATTGCTACCGTTAACCAGAACAATACCTTACTGAAAGCCAAAGAAGAACTGAAAGTAGCTGCACTGGTAGCGGATAATGATAAGTTTTATAAAAATCCCGACCCTTCCAAGGGCGAACGTTACCAGGCATGGCTTAAGTTCCTGAAAACAGATATGCATATTGATGAAACCGTTAAAATGGTAGGCCAGATGGTGCACACGCAGGTGCAAACCGTGGCCAAATAATCACTTAGCTTATATTCTGTATTTTGCGATTTCAAATGATGGATGTACATGGAACCTGAGAAGAAGTGGTACGCCTTATATACCAAACCCCGTTGGGAAAAAAAGATCGATAGCGCGCTGATCAGAAAAGGGATCGAAAGCTGGTGCCCCCTGCAAAGGATTGAACGCCAGTGGAGCGATCGTAAAAAGATCATCGAGGATCCCTTATTCAAATCCTATGTGTTTGTACGGATCGATGATACCGAACGTTCCAAAGTACTGATGACGGATGGGGTGCTTAATTTTGTACACTACCTGCGCAAACCTGCGGTCATCAAAAATGAAGAAGTTGACCTCATCAAAAAATACCTTGCCGAAAAAGATGCCAGCATTTCTATCCTTTCAGAAGAAGGATTCAAGGAACAGATGCAGGTAACCGTAAACCATGGTGTGTTCATGGGCAACGAAGGAACCGTAATACGGGGCGGCAAGAAAAAAGTATATGTAAAACTGGAAAGCCTGGGGCAGGTAATGGTAGTAGAGTTTCCCGCAGAATTTTTATCACCGATTTAGTGAGTTGTGAGTGGTCAGTAGTGAGTGAGAAATGGGTTTTACTTACTGCTGACTACTCACTATTCACATTTTTCGTGAATGGTCAATTGGCAATAGTGAATGTTTAATGGGGGTTGACTCACTACTCACAATTTCCAATCCACCACTTCGTTAGCCCATTCTTTTCTATAGGGAGTACTTACGCGGATGTAGTTATCTGTATATCCTTCCATCATCCCGTTTTTCTCAAATGCTTCAAACAAAACCTTGCGGGTCTGACCGGTAAGCTGGTTGGTGAAGTATTGCATCTTCATGTAAGAAAGATTACGCAGGGTTTTGTTGCGTTCATTGCGAACGGAAACAGGCACAATCGGTTTTATTTCGAGTGCTTTGGTGTTATCCCTTTCTGAGTAGGTAAATACGTGCAGGTAAGAGACGTCGAGAGAATGTAAAAAATCGAATGTTTCGGTAAAATGCTGATCCGTTTCGCCGGGAAAACCCACAATTACATCCACGCCGATGGCGCAATGCGGCATCAGGGTTTTGATCAGGGCCACTCTTTCGGCATATAATTCTCTTTTATAACGCCTCCTCATCAGTTTTAAGATCTCATTGCTACCGCTCTGCAGGGGAATATGAAAATGGGGCATGAACTTATCGCTGTTGGCCACATATTCGATGATCTCATTGGTAAGCAGGTTGGGTTCGATGGAAGAGATACGGTAACGTTCAATTCCGGGTACCTGATCCAGCGCCTTAACGAGGTCGAAGAAGTTTTCTTCGTATTTGCTATCTCCGTCTGGTCCTTTGCCAAAATCGCCCAGGTTTACACCGGTGAGTACGATCTCTTTCACCCCATCAGCTGCCAGTTTTTCGGCATGTTTCACCACATTGGCCACATTATCGCTGCGGCTTTTACCCCGCGCCATGGGTATTGTGCAGAAAGAACAGTTATAATCACAACCATCCTGCACTTTTAAAAAGGTACGGGTACGGTCGTTTTGAGAGAAAGAAGCATTGAACCCGCTTACTTCCTCAATATCACAGCTGCAGATGCGGGCAGCATCGCCTTTGGCCAGTTCGCCGATATGGCGGGCAATATTGAATTTTTCGGCGGCACCGAGTACTAGGTCAACCCCGGGTATGGAAGCGATCTCAGTGGGCTTGAGCTGGGCATAACAACCGGTGATCACTACAAAACTATCCGGCGTTTTCCGCTGGATCCGGCGAACCAACTGCCGGCATTCCTTATCCGCATTATCTGTTACCGAGCAGGTATTGATCACATACACATCTGCCTGGTCGTCAAAATCACGTTTTTCAAAACCTTCGCTCTCCAGCATACGGGAGAGGGTAGAAGTTTCCGAAAAATTGAGTTTACAACCCAGGGTATGAAAGGCTACGGTTCGCTTTTTTTCCATAGAGGGGGCAAAGATAGGGAAGTTAGGAGTTTGGGGTTTGGAGTTTGGAGTTCAGCACATCGAACCCCAAACTCCAAACCCCAAACTCCAGACCTTCCCCTAACGTTTTCTTAAAATAACCCAAACCCCCATATCCATTTCCCGATTTACGATATAAAAGTTATGTTTGCCAGTCTTAAAAAACCAAAACCAATGCAGTTTAAGAAGATCAATAACCTTGTTGGATGGGTAGTGGCCCTGATCGCCTGTACCGTTTACATTATGACCACCGAAGCCGGAGGAAGTTTCTGGGATTGCGGTGAGTTTGTAAGCTCCTGTTTTAAATTACAGATCCCACACCCTCCGGGAGCCCCGCTGTTTGTGATGCTGGGCCGGATCTTCATTGTTCTTTTTGGTGATAACCCGCTTACTGCTGCCAAAGCCGTGAATATCATGAGTGCCCTGGCCAGTGGTTTTACCATTCTGTTCCTGTTCTGGACCATCACCCACTTTGCCAGACGCATCGTGAATGTTTCTACCAGCGATACTCTTACTATGTCTCAGGCCTGGTCTATCATGGGTGCCGGTGTGGTGGGAGCCCTTGCCTATACTTTCAGTGATTCTTTCTGGTATAGCGCTGTTGAGGGTGAAGTATATGCCATGTCCTCTTTCTTTACCGCCATCGTATTCTGGGCTATCCTGAAATGGGAGAACCATGCCGATGAGCCCGGTGCAGACCGTTGGATCGTTTTTATCTTTTTCCTGATGGGATTATCTATCGGTGTTCACTTACTGAACCTCTTAACCATTCCCGCCATCGTAATGGTGTATTATTTCCGTAGAAGAGACACTTTCAACTACGAGGTTCTCCGCAAGTGGTTCCTCCGTCTGGTAGCCGTAGGCGGTGTGCTGGCGGTGATTGGTGCGCTCATCAGTGCTTCCGCAGAATCTACTGACAATGTACCCATGGATGGTACCATGGCTGGCCTGATGATCGTAGCAGTGATCGCTGCTATTGGTCTGCTGTTCCTGGTAGAAAAACAGGGCAAGGATAAAAAAGCCTATTACGGTGGTGTATATATCTTTTTCGCTATCGGCTGCATCATCACCGGTGTGGTACAGGTAGGTGTGATCCAGTATTCGGTGAAACTGGCCGGTACTTTCGATCGTTTTTTTGTGAATAGTTTCGGTCTGCCATTCTTCACTGGGTTCACTTTCTTTTTTGTCCTGGTAGCCGGGTTGATCTGGTATGGTCTGAAACTGGCCGATAAAAAAGCATGGGCTTACCTGCGTCTGGGCATCTGGTGTTTTGCGTTCATGCTGGTAGGGTATAGTACTTATGTAACCACCATGATCCGCAGTAATGCCAATCCTTCGGTGGATATGTACAATGTAGATAATCCCAACAGTTTGGTAGGTTATCTGGGCCGTGATCAGTATGGCGATTTTCCTTTGTTATACGGACAGAAATTTACCGCAGATCCGGTTGACCTCAAAAACACCGGTATGCGTTACCAGAAATCGCATGATAAATATATTGAGCTGGGACAGGATCGTAAATATGTATATGCTGCAGAAGACAAAATGGTATTTCCCCGTGTTTGGGATCCGAGTAACGACCAGAACCATGCAGATTACTATGCGTATTATTTAGGAATCAACAAAACACGTGAAGGAAAATATGAGCGGGCACCTACACAGGCCGATAATGTGAAGTTCTTTGTAGGCTACCAGACTTACTGGATGTATTTCCGCTATTTTATGTGGAATTTCTCCGGTAAACAAAACGATAACCAGGGTCTCTTCGCCGGTAACGTGCGCGATGGTAACTGGATTACCGGAATCTCTTTCGTTGATAGTATGCTGTATGGCGATCAGACCACTATGCCCGACAGTCTGAAGAATAACAAAGCCAATAACAAATTATTCCTGCTTCCTTTTATCCTCGGTCTGATCGGTTTGTTCTATCAGTTCAAGAAAAGAGGCGACGATGGAACCATTAACCTGTTATTGTTCTTCTTTACCGGTATGGCCATTGTTCTGTACCTGAACCAGGCCGGTTACCAGCCACGTGAGCGTGATTATGCGTATGTGGGAAGTTTCTACGCGTTTGCTGTGTGGATCGGTTTGGGTGTATTGAAAGTGCGCGACTGGTTAAGCAAAGCCCTTTCGCAGGCCGCAGCAGCCTCTCTCGCCACCGCTATCTGTTTACTGGCAGTCCCGGTATTGATGGCGCAGCAGGAGTGGGACGACCATGACCGCAGTAAGAAAGAATTACCCCGCGATCTTGCCAAGGATTATCTTGAAAGTTGTGCACCCAATGCCATCCTTTTCACCTATGGTGATAATGATACCTATCCTTTGTGGTACGCCCAGGAAGTAGAAGGTATCCGCAGAGATGTGCGTGTGATCAACTTCAGCTTATTGGGGATTGACTGGTACATTAATCAGCTCCGTTACAAAGTGAACGAGAGTGATCCGATAGATGTGATCTGGACTCCTGAACAAATCGAAGGTGGTAAACGCGATTATATTTTATACCGTCCGCAGCCCGGCATTCCTGAAAATGCATTCTATGATTTGTATGATGTGATGAAGAATTATGTGGGTAGCGATGATCCGGCCAAGATGGACGATAGAGGTAACGGTGAAGCACTGAATACCTATCCGGTGAAAAAACTATCTGTGCCGGTTGATAAAGCATTGGTATTAAAGAACGGAACCGTGAATGCAACAGACAGTGTGGTAAGCGAACTCCGTTTTGAAATTCCGAAAGGGGCGCTGGTGAAGAATGACCTGGCCTTACTGAATATCATTGCGGCCAATAAATGGCAGCGTCCGATTTACTTTACCAGTCCTTCGGCAGATCTGGGTTTTGACCAGTATATCCGAAGAGATGGGTTGTCATACCGCCTGGTTCCTGTAGAGAACAGCCGCGTAAATACAGACTGGATGCTGGACAAAGCCATGAACAAATTTGCATTTGGTAATGCGAATGTAAAAGGTGTGTACTTTGATGAAGAGAACCGCCGCCACCTGAACTCCATCCGTACCGCTTATTCAGAGCTGGCGATGGATCTGGCCGCCAAGAACCGTAAAGAAGAAGCCAGAAAAGTACTGGAGAAAGCAGATAAGATGCTGGAAAGTGCCGGTAATTTCGATTACGGTATGACCAGCCGCGGTAACCAGCATAACCGTAATTCATTACTGTTCCTGCAGGCCTGTTATATGGCAGACGATACTACTCTGGCCAATAAAGTAGCGGCTTCTGTGAAGAAAGACCTGCAACAGCAGGTGCGTTACTACAATTCGCTGGGTACACAACGTGCCGAGAATATGGCAGATGAGAAAAGGATGGCAGAAAATTACCTGCAAGGCCTTGACCAACTGCAGAGCGTGTATAACCCAAGGATCCAGATCCCAGGTAAGATGATGGCACCCAGGGATTCTGCTGCCAAAGACAGTAACCCGAAATAGGTTCTGATAAAATATCTCGCAAACAGCCCGGCATGGTCCGGGCTGTTTTTGTTAGGGGGTTCACACAGAGTGGGTCATCAGGGGTATTTATTTCTCATTCCGCAAACCAATACCCGGCATCTTCGTTAATATTGTACTACTCATCTTTTCTCGTTTAGAACTATGCGCGGACACCGTTTTGTACATTTTAACCCAAATGAAAATGATAAGAGCCGTTTTGAACAACTGCTCGATCTTTTTATGCAGTTACTGTCTTATACCAACGGCGACGCATCAGAGGCATTGGACTGGCTGAATCAGCTGGACAGAAAGTACCAGCTTACCAACGATGAATACGGTATGGGTGATTTTATTGATGACCTGAAACAGAACGGTTACCTGCAAGAGAACCCGCAGGATGGCAGTTTTAAGATCACCGGTAAATCGGAACAGACCATCCGCAAGAAAAGCCTGGAAGAGATCTTCGGTAAACTGAAGAAAACCAAACAAGGCAATCACCAGACTTTTAAACCCGGTCAGGGAGATGAGCAGAACCCGGATACCCGTCCCTTTCAGTTTGGCGATATGCTGGAGCAGATAGATTTTACGGAAAGCATCCGCAACGCACAGATCAATCATGGGATCGATAGTTTTTCGATGCGGGAAGACGACCTGCAGATCCGGGAGAGTGATTTTAAAACACAGACTTCTACCGTGCTGATGATCGATATTTCGCATTCGATGATCCTGTACGGAGAAGACAGGATTACCCCCGCCAAAAAAGTGGCGATGGCTCTGAGTGAACTCATTACCACCAAGTATCCCAAAGACACCATCGATATTGTGGTGTTTGGTAACGATGCCTGGAGTATCGAAATCAAAGACCTGCCTTACCTGCAGGTGGGTCCTTACCATACCAATACCGTGGCGGGTCTGGAGCTGGCGATGGATCTGTTGCGCAGAAGAAAGAATCCCAACAAACAGATCTTTATGATCACCGATGGTAAACCCACTTGTTTAAAGATCGGTGGCAGGTATTATAAAAACAGTTTTGGTCTCGACAGAAAAGTAGTGAACCGTTGTATCAATCTGGCAGCGCAGTGTAAAAAACTGAAGATCCCGATCACCACTTTCATGATCGCATCAGACCCATACCTGCAGAAATTTGTACAGGAGTTTACAGAAACCAATAACGGAAAAGCCTTTTTTGCCTCACTGGATAAACTGGGGGCATTTATATTTAAGGATTTTGAGAGCGGGAAGCGGAAGACGGTGTATTAGATAATTAAAAAGTCAAAAGTAAAAAGTCAAAAGTAAACTAAGACTCACCACTCACTACTGACGACTCACGATTTACGATTCACGCCCCGCCTTAGAGAAAACAAAACTATGGACATTAAAAAAATAAAAACCCTCGGCCAGTTACAAAAAAGTAAGTACCGGCCGAAGTCGGTGAAAGAAGAGATCAGGGATAATCTGGTAAAGAGTATCCGTAACAGGGAAAATCCTTTTGAAGGGATCATCGGATATGAGGATACGGTAATACCGGATACGGAGCGGGCTTTGCTGAGCCGGCATAATATTCTGTTCCTGGGATTACGCGGACAGGCCAAGACCCGTATGGCGCGGCAGATGGTAGATCTGCTGGACGAGTACATTCCGATAGTAGCAGGCAGTGAAGTAAACGATGATCCGCTGCAGCCCATGAGCAAATTTGCGAAAGACCTGATTGCGGAACATGGAGAAGATACTCCGATTCAATGGGTGCACCGCACGGAGCGTTACGGCGAAAAACTGGCAACACCCGATGTAAGTGTGGCCGATCTGATCGGTGATATTGACCCTATCAAAGCCGCTAACCTGAAACTGAGTTTTGCAGATGAGAAAGTGATCCATTATGGCATTATTCCCCGCAGTAACCGGGGTATTTTCGTGATCAATGAATTACCCGATCTGCAGGCGCGGATCCAGGTGGCACTTTTTAATATTCTGCAGGAAGGAGACATACAGATCCGCGGATTTAAACTGCGGATGCCGCTGGATATTTTATTTGTGTTCACCGCTAACCCCGAAGATTATACCAACCGGGGAAGTATTGTAACACCGCTGAAAGACCGTATAGAAAGTCAGATCCTCACACATTATCCCAAAGACATTGAAACAGCGCTATCCATTACAGAGCAGGAAGCTAGTATTCTGGAAGCACAAAAGGAAAAAGTGCTGGTCAGCGATCTGATCAAACGTTTGATAGAGCAAGTGGCTTTTGAAGCGCGCTCAAACGAATACGTAGATAAGAAGAGTGGGGTAAGTGCCCGTTTAACCATTGCCGCCTATGAAAATGCTGTAAGCAGTGCCGAGCGAAGGGCCATCATTCATGGAGAAGAGAAAACACAGGTGTGGATCAGCGATCTTTCCGGGATCATTCCTTCCATCACCGGTAAAATAGAACTGGTATATGAAGGTGAGCAGGAAGGTCCTTACCAGGTAGCCGTAAACCTGCTGGATAAATCCATCCGTACACAGTTTGTACAATATTTTCCTAATCCGGAGCAGGCGAAAAAGAAAAGAAATACCGGTAAGAAATCTGTTGAGGAAAAAGAACCCGAAAATCCTTACAAAGCCATTACCCGCTGGTTCGATGCAGGCAACCACCTGGATCTGCTGCTGGATATGAAAGATGAGGACAAAATTGCCCATCTCTATAAAGTGGATGGTTTGTTTGGCTTTGTCAAAAAGTATTTTCCGCACGCCAATGAAAAAGAAAATGCCCTACTGATGGAGTTTGTGTTACATGGTCTTGCTGCTTATTCCATGATCAGCAAAAAAGTAATTGATGGAAAAATCGAATTCAAGGACCTGATGGGTAGTATGATGAACTTAGGCTCTCTTAACCTGGATGAGGAAGGGGATGAGTTTGATGAGGGAGATTATCGGTGAGGAACAGATGAACAGAAGAACAAGGAACAGAGGAGCGGAAGAGAAACAACATTGAACAGCGAATACGGAACAGCGAACACCGAACAAGGAATATCGAATGTCGAAGGAACCTGTATTTATTTTCCGATCATCTGTTCCTCTGTTCCTTGTTCATCTGTTCATCCGTTCCCTAGAACTTAATCCCTACCGATCCTCCGCCATAAAAAGGGAAGGTACCGGCTGCTGTAAATAACGGGGATAAGAATGCCCGGAAACTCAGGTTCTTTTTCTGGGGCTGGTAGCGATAGCCGAAACTGATGAAGCCAGCCGTGGTAGTTCCCGGAACATCAAAATAAGTATTGCCAACAGAGGAAGACGCGATGGTAACACCGGCCCCCAGTTCTGCAAAATGGTCGCCCGAGCCAGTCAGGTAATTTAATCCCAGTGGGATGGTGAAAACCCCTTTTTTCAGAAAACCATATCCTCCCACACCGGCACGGATTCCCAATCCCTGATCGCCCTGGAAACGTTGGTCGTAATTAATACTTAAGATACCCGGACCACCCGCTTCCACAAAAAAAGTCTGGTGGGCCCCCTTTGAGCCGAAAGGCCCGCTTTTTTGTGCAAAAGAGGCAAAAGATAAGATACAAGCAAAGAATATACAGATGTATTGACGGGTCATAGCATTAATTTTTTTAACTCAATATGCTATAACGTAAAAACAGATAGGAATATTTTGTCATGGAATGGGTCTGCCTGTAAAAAGTATGCCTATTATCCGATTGCTGATCTCTTCTCAGAATTTATATCCTAGGCTGATTCCCGCCCAGGCTGGGAATATTCCATCTTTAACAAACAGGGGCGAAAGAAATATCCGGAAGAGAAACCCCTCTTTTTTCATGGTTTGAAAGCGATATCCCAGTGTTCCGTGACCGATCAGCTGTGTAGATCCCACTTTGTAAAAGGGTGAACCGGAACCAAAGGGGAAGCCTGTCAGGGCCGTCATACCGATTCCGAACTCTGCATAATTTCCTTTGGCTCCCAACAGGTAGTTTATTTCAAAAGGGAAGGTGAATACGGCCTTTGATGCGCCGCCATTACCGGTAACGCCAGGTATAAAACCGATACCGGCCCTGAAGCCGGCTCCTTTATCCGCCTGGAAGCGCTGATCGTACAGGATTGCGAGAAAACCGGGGCCGCCAAGATCTAGGGAAATACTTTTTGCCCTTGGGGGGGATGAATGAGTTTGGGCATTCGAAACTGAAAAACAAATAGTTATACTACAAAGCAAAAAAAGGGCTTTGGTCATACATACATATTTTATGACAGTTAAGATACAGCATTCTTTCAAAGATAATACTGCTTACCTTACCCCTAAAATGGATGGTGCGAAGCCGGACTTAGATCAGGTCTTTTAATTTGTCGACAACGAGGTCAATCTCTTCTTTGGTATTGTGTTTACTGAAAGAAAAGCGAACCGTTACCTGATTGGGATTATTATTGATGGCACGGATCACATGCGAACCCTGATCGGCGCCGCTGGTACAGGCGCTACCGCCGCTGGCGCAGATCTGGTTGATATCGAGGTTGAACAGGATCATTTCGCTTTTTTCCGTTTTGGGAAAACTGACACTCAGCACCGCATACAGGCTTCTTCCCAACGGATCGCCGTTAAATGCAACACCCTTGATATTTTTTTTCAGGCGCTCCATCATGTATAATTTCAATCCTTTCACATAGGTACTTTCCGCTTCGTAATGTTCCGTGGCCAGTTGCAATGCCTTGGCAAAACCCACAATACCATACAGGTTCTCGGTTCCGGCACGCATATTTCTTTCCTGGCTGCCTCCGTGCACAAAAGGTTTGATCTTTACATTCTCATTGATATAGAGCAAACCAACTCCTTTCGGACCATGAAATTTATGTCCGGCACCTGTGATGAAGTGTACAGGGGTATTGCGCAGATCAAAGGGGAAATGTCCCACTGTCTGCACCGTATCGCTATGAAAAATGGCATTGTACAGTTTGCATAATTCGCCCACTGCATGGATATCGAGCATATTGCCGATCTCGTTATTGGCATGCATCAGGGTAACCAGACATTTTTCCTCGCTTTCGGCCAGTAATTTTTCCAGATCTTCCAGATCTATATGACCATTGGGCAACAGTTTTACATAACTCAGTGAAGCTTCGCCATTGTGATAGAGATATTCAACAGTATGGGTAGTGGCATGGTGTTCGATCACAGAGGAAATGATGTGTTTGCATCCCAGATCGCGCACTGCGGCAGTGATAGCGGTATTGCTGCTCTCGGTACCACCACTGGTAAAAAAGATCTCGGCAGGATGTGCGTTCAGAATTTTGGCTACACTTTTACGTGCATTCTCAATCGCCATTCTCGACTCGCGTCCATAACTGTAAATAGAAGAAGGATTGCCAAAATGCGTGGTCAGATAAGGCATCATCGCTTCCAGCACCTGAGGGTCCAATGAAGTGGTAGCGGCATTGTCGAGATAGATTCTTTCGCTCATGAACGCAAAATTACTAAAATCAAATCAATTCCCCCCTCAACTCCAGACTCCCAACTCCTAACTCCAGACTTTCTCCTACATCGCCTCCCTGATATCCTGCATCAGCTTCTGTGCAATATTAGAAGCCGTGGTTTCGAAATTACTTTCGGCATAAATACGGATGATAGGTTCGGTATTACTGGTGCGGAGATGCACCCAATCATTCTCGAATTCGATCTTTAATCCGTCTTCTGTATTGATGGGGTATTTCTTGTATTTCTTTTTGATATGATCAAAGATCTTCTTCAGGTCAAAACCCGGGGTAAGTTCGATCTTGTTCTTGCTCATGAAATAATCTGGATAAGTATTCCGCAGCTGGCGAACCGATTTTTTCTGTTTGGCCAGATGGGTCAGGAACAGTGCGATGCCAATCAGGGCATCTCTTCCATAATGCAGGTCGGGTACAATGATACCTCCATTGCCTTCGCCACCAATCACAGCATTCACCGCTTTCATCTTGTTCACCACATTCACTTCCCCAACGGCACTGGGCGTATACTCACCGCCATGTTTCACAGTTACATCTCTTAAGGCTCTGGTAGAAGACATATTGCTGACCGTATTGCCCTTGCGTTGCGACAGAATATAATCTGCCACGGCTACCAGTGTATATTCTTCGCCGAACAGGGTCCCATCTTCACAAACAAAACAAAGTCTGTCAACATCCGGATCTACGGCAATACCCATGCTGGCATTTTGTTTTTTTACCTCGTTGCATAACTGCAGGAGGTTCTCGGGCAATGGTTCGGGATTATGTGCAAATTTGCCGTTTACTTCTTCATTCAGTACGGTAAAATCTTTCACACCCAGCGCTTTCAACAACTGCGGTACTGCAATGGCTCCGGTACTGTTAATGGCATCTATGACAATATTGAATTTGGCTTTTTTGATGGCAGCCACATCTACCAGCGGATAATTAACTACGGCATCAATATGTTGCTGTAATAACTGGTCATTCGTTGTATAGGTTCCCAATTGATCTACACCGGCAAATACAAAATCTTCTTTGGCGGCAATATCCAGTACTTTGGCACCTACTTCACCACTGATGAATTCGCCTTTATGGTTCAGGAGTTTTAACGCGTTCCATTCTTTGGGGTTATGGCTGGCGGTTAAAATAATGCCACCGGCAGCTTTTTCAAATACCACTGCCATTTCTACGGTAGGGGTGGTGCTCAGGCCCAGATCTACAACGTCCAGTCCTAGTGCATTCAGCGTACTTACCACCAGCCGCTGCACCAGTTCTCCACTGATTCTGCCATCGCGGCCGATAATGATCTTTTTATTCGCAGACTCGCCGGCCAGCCAGGTACCGAAGGCAGCGGTGAAGCGGACCACATCCAGCGGACTGAGGGTATCGCCGGGTTTACCACCAATGGTTCCACGGATACCTGAAATGCTCTTGATCAATGCCATGGGAAGGAATTTAGGGATGCAAACATAATAGAAATTTTTTGTTTGCCCCGCTGGCGTAGTTTTGCAGGATAATGAGGACTTATGCCGGATAAAGCTTGGTACAAAGATTGGTTTAACTCGGATTATTATCATTTGCTCTATCAGCACAGGGATGAGGAGGAGGCTTTGCAATTTATCCGCAACCTGATCGGCTATCTGCAGCCGGCAAAAGCGAGCACCATGGTGGATATTGCCTGTGGAAAAGGCAGACATAGCAAAGCCCTGGCCGATATGGGTTTTGATGTGACCGGGATCGATCTCTCTGTTGCTTCCATCGAAGAGGCCAAACAGGAAGAGAGTGAACAACTGCATTTTTTTCAGCACGATATGCGCCTGCCTTTCTGGATCAATTATTTTGATTACGCCTTCAATTTCTTCACCAGTTTTGGCTATTTCAGAACCCGCCGCGAGCACGATAATGCCATCCGCACCATTGCCCAGAGTTTGAAACAGAATGGAATTTTTGTGATCGATTACCTGAACGTGCACTACTCCGAAGACAGGCTCGAAAAATTATTTACCACCACCCTCGACGGGATTACTTTTCATATTACCAAGTGGCACGATGAAGAACATTTCTTTAAACAGATCCAGGTAACAGATGCCACCCATGCCTCACCCAAACACCTGTATACGGAACGGGTAGCTAAATTTTCGCTCGGCGATTTTACCGATATGTTGTCTTACCAGGGCATGCAGGTGCAGGAAGTATTCGGCGATTATCAGCTGGGCAGATATGATATACGCAAATCACCGCGGATGATCATTGTGGCCAAGAAGAACTGATGGGAGGGTTCGGCAGGCAACCAATAAAAACTACTAAATTAATTGCTGCTTTTTTATTAATCCGAGTCTATGGGTTAGGCAATTTATACCGATTCGGCGGCCATTGTTTCCTATTTAAAAAATCCGGAATTCTGCGTGGTGATGTACGAATGCTGTCTCCCGTTCTTTGTACTCTTGCCAATGGATTGGGCATGACAGATTGAAATCCACTGTCTGGTCTCAGAATAGACATATTATCTATCGGAGATTCGTAAATATCAAAACCATGCTGGTTGTTACCCTTGTAAACAGGTGGTATTGGTTTTACTGTAATCACATTGGGGATGCCCTGATAAGGAAGGCGTTTGTCAAAATTTTTATTCTGAGGGAAAGTATCTTTTTCTATTAATGGCTGTAAAACACTCTTTCTGGTAACAGATACTTTCGGAATACTGGTAGAATGGGTTTGTGCAAACCCAGCGGAATACAGCATGAACAGCCCCATTGCGAAAAGGAGAGTTTTCATAATACCAAAATACTTAATGTATCTAATTTATTAAATACTTCCAGGTTTTTATTTTGTTAAAACAGTCCCTGAGAATCTTTATAAATACTCGCAAGATTAGACCTAGAGCAGTCAAATACCGCCAACTAATGGTAGAGTGCAACTTCAAAGAGGGTTGTTGGTCAGGCGACCAGTAACGGCGAAAAAAACATTCACTCATTCACTCACCCACTCATTCACTCATTGGATTTGTTTCACTATTAGATTTATCTTTATCCCATGTCCACCCCCATTCTCCTCACTACCTTTTTCGAAAACATATGGGAATGGTTACGTTATGCCGATACCCAACTATTGCTGAAGATCAATACGGAGTGGACAAACCCCTTGCTCGATAGTATCTATCCCTGGTACCGCGAAGCCAATGCCTGGGTGCCCTTATACCTGTTCCTGATCGTTTTTGCCATCATGAATTTTAAAGAAAAAGCCCTGCCCTGGATCCTGTTTGCGGTGCTTACAGCCACGCTGACAGATCAGCTCAGCAGCAGCCTCATTAAAAACCTGGTAGAAAGACCAAGACCCTGCCGGGATGAACTGTTAATGGGGCAGGTACGCCTGATCCTGAATAACTGTTCCGGTGGGTATAGTTTTCCTTCATCGCATGCGACCAACCATTTTGGTTTTGCCATGTTCCTTTTCCTGACGCTGCGGCCGATCATGAAAAAATGGGGTTATGTGTTTTTTATCTGGGCCGCTACCATTGCTTACGGACAGGTATATGTAGGCGTACACTATCCCCTCGATATTCTGGGTGGTACCTTATTGGGTTCTTTGATCGGCTATCTCACGGGCACATATTTCAACAAAAGAATCGGACTGCCGCAAGCGGAATGATACTGTTGGCTTCCCGTTGCTGTGGGAGGCAATACTAAAATCTATACTTTTACACATTAACTTCCGCTCATGATCTCAACCCGTATTTTCCGGATCGTTATTGGACTATGCGCACTTGTTTACCTGCTCGGCATTTTCATGATTCCGCTGATGGATATCGACGCTTCCCAGTACGCGTCTATCAGCCGGGAAATGCTGGAGAATAAAAGTTTTCTGCAGGTCTTTGATCTGGGCTACGACTATCTGGATAAACCACCCTTGTTATTCTGGCTATCCGCACTGAGTATGAAGATCCTGGGGGTGCATGACTGGTCTTACCGCCTGCCATCCTTCTTTTTTGCCTTACTGGCAGTGTATGCTACTTACCGGTTGGCGCTGGTGTATTACAGAAAGGAGATCGCGCAGTTGACTGCGATGGTATTGGCCGCTTCGCAGGCGTTGATTCTGATCACGCACGATGTTCGCACCGATACCATGCTGATGGGATGGGTGGCATTGAGCCTCTGGCAAATGGCTGCCTGGTACGAAACCGGTAAATGGAAAAATTTTCTCCTGGCTTTTGTGGCCATTGGTTGTGGTATGATGACGAAGGGCCCCATCGCACTGATGGTGCCTGCGTTTGCATTTGTACCGCATGTTCTGCTGCATCGCAACTGGAAGCAACTGTTCCGCTGGGAATACCTGTTGGGTATACTGATCATTGCCGTGATGCTGGTGCCGATGAGTTTCGGCTTGTACCGGCAGTTTGACCTGCATCCGGGAAAAATGATCAATGGGGTACCGATTCAGTCGGGCCTGCGTTTTTATTACTGGACACAAAGTTTTGGTCGTTATACCGGTGAGAATGTATTCAACGAAATGAATCATTTTACTTTCCTGCTTGAGAATATGCTCTGGAGTTTTCTGCCCTGGATCCTGTTTTTCCTGTTAGGCCTGGTGTTTTCTGTGAAGGAATTGATCGAAAAACGATTCCGGCTTACCGGTAAGGAAGAATGGGTAAGTGCCGGTGGTTTTATCGTAACCTATTGCATTCTGGCCCGCAGCCAGGCACAGTTACCGCATTATATTTTTGTAGTATTTCCACTGGCGGCCATTGTTACGGGTAAGTTCCTGTTTCAATTATTGTATACAGAAGAACTGGTAAAATGGAGAAACCCCCTGCTGGTATTGCACGCATGTATTTTTGCTTTACTATGGGTGGCAGCAGTTGCTTTATTGGTATGGCCATTCCAGGTGCCTATGTGGGTAGCAGTACTGGCGGGTCTGGGACTGGTGGGTTTGTTTGTGATCCTTTTTTCAAAAAAGCTACAATTACCTGTGCTGCTTGCTGTGGCATTGTATACTGTGTTGGGCGTGAACAGTTTTCTCAGCACCGCTTTTTATCCCAATGTATTACGCTACCAGTTAGGAAATGATGCGGCCGCTTTTATCCGATCCCATCACCTGCCCAAAGAAAAAATCGCATTATATGGTATCCATGAAGGAAGGGCCCTCCATTTTTATGCCCAACAGATTTTCCCAACCCGGGTATCGCTCAATGATTTCCGGCCGGATGAAATGGTGATTACGGTGAAAGATAGTCTACCTGTTTTTACCCAAAGGTTTCCTGGAGCAACAGTATTGCATGAGGGAAGTCATTTTGGGGTAACCGCTTTGTCATTACCCTTCCTCAACCCCGCCACCCGCGAGCAGGAAGTACCCAAATATGTACTTATTAAGCTGGGAAACAGACCATAAATGGTGATTTGTCAGGTATTGTTTAGTTTTGGGCAAGTTCCATTATGACAGAAGTAATTATTTTATTGATATTGATCCTGATCAACGGCCTGTTTTCTATGGCTGAGATCTCGCTGGTTTCGGCACGTAAGGCAAGACTGGAGGCACAGGCCCTGAAAGGGGACATCGATGCCAAAAAAGCCCTGCAACTGGCCAATCACCCCGAAACTTTTCTATCTACGGTACAGATCGGTATTACACTGATCGGCGTATTAACCGGTATCTATTCCGGCGATAGTTTTAAACTGCCCCTGCAGCAATGGCTGCTGAAATTTGATTGGCTGGCACCTTACAGCAGTACCATTGCCACCACTTTTATCGTTATCATCCTTACCTATCTTTCATTGGTATTGGGAGAATTGGTGCCCAAACGTCTGGGACTGAGTAATCCGGAAAAAATTGCCAAATCGGTAGCCGCCCCCATGCGCATCGTTACCTGGATCATGTATCCGTTTATCTGGTTATTGGGTATTTCGGCCAACAGTATCATCCGCTTATTCAATATCAAAACCACTGATAACCAGGTAACAGAAGAAGAGATCAAAGCCATTATCAGCGAAGGAACAGAACATGGTGCCATTGAAGAAGCGGAACAGGATATTATTGAACGGGTATTTCACCTCAGCGACCGTAATATCACTTCCCTGATGACACACCGCAGCGAGATCACCTGGATCGATGGTAAAAAAACGATCGGTAATGTAAAAGCCTCTTTGGAAGATGTGATCCATTCCATATATCCGGTTTGTGAAGGTAATATTGATCATATCAAAGGTGTTGTCAGTATCAAAGACCTTTTTGCAGCTGCTGATTCGGCTACTGTTTTTTCCATCATGGGCGAAGCCATGTATGTACCGGAGAACAATACCGCTTACCAGGTACTGGAGAAATTCAAACAGACCAAAATTCACCATTGTTTTATCGTAGATGAATACGGAACTGTTCAGGGACTCATGACACTGAACGATATTCTGGAAGCCATTGTTGGTGATATTCCGCAGGAAGAAGATGAGGAACATGAAATTATCAAGAGGGCCGACGGTTCTTTCCTGATCGATGCCCAGATTCCTTTCTACGATTTTCTTTCACATTTTGATAAAACAGAATGGATGATGGAGGGTGACCAGGACTTTGATACCCTCGGCGGTTTTATCATCCACGAACTGGAAAAGATCCCCACCACCGGTGAAACCCTGCAATGGAAAAACTTCAGCTTCGAAATCGTAGACATGGATAATCACCGGATCGATAAGATATTGGTGACGGAGAGGGAGTAGGGAATATCGAATATCGAAGAAGGAACGCCGAATCACGATAGGATAGGGAGGCTTCACTTCATCATTCGATATTCCTTGTTCGATGTTCGATATTCTATCTTCTACTCTTTTCAAAATTCAAACACCGCATAATTCTTCGGATAATCCAACTTATAACTCTTATCCTCATTCTTACTCTTCACATGTATCAGGTTGCTCTGCAGTTTTTCAAAATCGTATAATAGACTGCAATCGATCTCCAGTTTTTTGATATCGCTCACTTTGGAGATCTCGAGGTAACTCCACACACTCTCTTTCTGGATCTCATGTCCTAAATAATGCATGGTAACGGGCTGGCCGTTGATCTTGAGGCGGATGGTACGGGTAAGATAATTGCTGATCTGTTTGTCGAGAAATGCGGCATCGGCCGGTTTCAGCATATCGAGGCGGGTAGGGGTATATTTCTGGATCGTTTTTTCCAGGTCTTCGGTAAAAATGCGCACACTTACTTCTGCCGTGGCTTCTTTCGCATTATGATTAATTTCTATAACAGATACATAGAAGGGATGCACCAGCGTCAGAATACCCGTCAACATCCACTGAACCAGTATATTTACCATTCAAATAGGTTTTTTGATGGGTACAAATGTCATGATTAATTTAACACCCTGCTCATGAATGATTTTGGACTTTATTTTGAATTAGGCTACCAGCATATTGCCGACCTCAGGGGAATTGATCATATCCTCTTTGTAATGGCACTCTGCCTGCGTTACCAGTTCGAAGACTGGCGTAAGATCCTGGTACTGGTTACCGCTTTTACCATCGGTCATTCCATTACCCTGGCTATGAGTGTGTTTAACCTGCTGGATTATCCGGTAAAATGGATCGAATTTCTGATCCCCGTTACCATTATGGTTACTGCTATCAGTAATGTGTTTGTGAAAAAGTTCGTGTACAGGACCCGGTTTCCGGTGATCTACTTTTTTGCCCTGTTCTTTGGATTGATCCATGGGCTTGGTTTCAGCAATTACCTAAAAAGCCTGCTGGGGTCCAATTCCAATATCGTACCCCAGTTATTGGCTTTTAATGTGGGACTGGAAGTGGGGCAGTTGCTGATTGTATCCTGTGTTTTATTGATTTCCTTTATATTCGTGACCATTTTGAAATGTAACCGCAGAGAATATATCCTGTATCTCACAGGAGGCATTTTTGCTATTGCCGTTCAGATGGCTATTGAAAGACTCCCTTTCTAAAACAAAAACAAAGAATGAGAAAACTGCTTTTCCTGTCCTTGCTGTTATGTACAGCCGGCTTTTTACAGGCCCAGGACATCCGCAACAACCCAACCTCCAACCATGGAAACAAGTTTGAACAGTTGGGAACCATTTTACCCACGCCCAACGAGTACCGTACGGCCAGTGGTGCACCAGGACCCAAATACTGGCAGCAGCGCGCCGATTACGAGATCAAATGTGAGCTGGACGAAGCCAACCTGAAATTAAAAGGCAGCGAAACTGTTACTTATTTCAACAATTCGCCCGATGTGTTAACCTATATCTGGTTACAGCTGGATGAAAACGAACACAGCACCGTTAACAATGCCAATTACCAGGATGCGAGTGTACTGAGCAGAGCTGTTACTGCCGGAGTCATAGACAGACTGGAAGGACAGAAAACAGATAATGGTTATGGGTTCATCATCTCTAAGCTGACAGATGCTACCGGAAAATCCTTGAAATATGTGGTTAACAAAACCATGATGCGTGTAGATCTACCCGCTGCGTTAAAGCCCGGACAGAAATTCGTGTTCAATCTCGACTGGAGTTATAAAATTTCAGACCGTATGACATTCAATGGTCGCGGTGGTTATGAGACCCTGGAAGGACATAACCTGTTTACCATGGCACAATGGTATCCCCGTTTGTGCGTGTACAGCGATTTTCAGGGATGGCAGAACCACCAGTTCACCGGCAGGGGAGAGTTTGCCCTCGCATTCGGTAACTATAGTGTGCAGATGACCGTACCTGCCGATCATGTGGTATTGGCCACTGGTCAGTGCCAGAACTACCCACAGGTATTAACAGCGGCCCAATTGGCCCGCTGGAACCAGGCACAGAATGCCAAAGAGCCTGTAGAGATCGTTACACTGGAAGAAGCCGTAAAAGCAGAGAAGCAGATCAGTCCGGCTAAAAAAACATGGGTGTTCAAAGCAGAGAACGTAAGGGACTTTGCCTGGACAGCCAGCCGTAAATATATCTGGGATGCCATGCCTGCCTATGTAGAAGGTAAGAAGATCATGTGTATGAGTGGTTATGCCAAAGAAGCCTACGGCTTATACCGTAAGTTCTCTACCAAAGCGGTGGCACATACCATTAAAACCTATTCTAAATTCTCTATTCCTTATCCATACCCTGTAGCACAGAGTATTGAAGCGGCCAATGGTATGGAATATCCGATGATCTGTTTCAACAACGGACGTACACAGAAAGATGGCACGTACAGCGAGTCCACCAAACTGGGTATGCTGGGTGTGATCATTCACGAAGTAGGACATAATTTCTTCCCCATGATCGTTAATAGCGATGAGCGCCAGTGGTCATGGATGGATGAGGGACTGAATTCTTTTGTAGAGTACCTCACCGAAGAACTGTATGATAACAAATTCCCTTCCCGCATGGGCTTTGCTTCTTCGATGAAGGGTTATATGTCATTACCCAAAGACCAGCTGGAGCCGATCATGACCAATAGTGAGAACATCATTGGTTTTGGTCCGAATGCCTATACCAAACCTGCCACCGGTCTGAATATTCTCCGCGAAACCATTATGGGACGTGAGCTGTTCGATTATGCTTTTAAAGAATATGCACGTCGCTGGGCCTTCAAACACCCCACTCCTGCTGACCTGTTCCGTACCATGGAAGATGCCAGTGGCGAAGACCTGGATTGGTTCTGGAGAGGATGGTTCTACGGTATTGAGCCTTGCGATATTGCCATTGATACGGTGAAACACGCTGTATTCGATCCGAACGCTGCTGCACCTGCAGGCGGTGGATTTGGTGGCAGAGGTGGATTCGGCGGTGCTTCCGGTCCACGTGGTATGGACAAACCCGTACTGCCTTTGTTTGATGATATTTCCAAAGTGCGTAACCGCGAAGACAAACGTATCGTGTTCCTCACAGATGCCGATACCAGCCTGCGTGATTTTTACTGGAGATATGCCAGAGGTATTGAACCATACGATTCCATCACCAAGATCCCTGCCCCGGCACCAGCTGCTGCACCGGAAGCGATGAGTGCCGAAGAAAAAGCGAAATATGCAGATGTGAACCTTTACGAGATCACATTCTCTAACAAAGGTGGATTGGTAATGCCGATCATTGTTGAATTTGCTTTTGCAGACGGAACCAAAGAAACCCAAAAGATCCCTGCACAGATCTGGCGCAAGAATGAGAACAGCGTAACCAAATTATTCCTTACCCGGAAAAAAGCGGTGAGCATTAAACTGGATCCGATGAAAGAAACAGCAGACATCAATGAGACCAATAATAGCTGGCCCAAAAATGGTACTGTTGCAGCAGAACCCAGCAAGTTCGCCATCTTCAAAGCCGCCAACCGTCAGCGCGGACAATCACAAGGCGTAAACCCGATGCAAAATGCGTTGCAGAAAGGAAAATAGTAACTAGTTGAATTACATAAAATAGAGCCACTGCGTAATTGCGGTGGCTTTATTTGTGAATGGTGAATGGTGAATAGGGCTGATCCTACTGCCAATTGCCCATTCACCATTCACCATTCACAAAAACAAACATTAAAAAAAAGATCATCATGAAATCACTATGTTTCTTAATAACACTTTTTATTTCCCTCTCCACCCAGGCTGCCATAGTAGACACCCTGGAGATTTACAGCAACAGCATGCACCGCACTGTTAAGACGGTAGTAGTTCGGCCGGGTTCGTATAGTAAGGATAAGAACACACGTTATCCGGTATTGTACCTCCTGCATGGCGCTTTTGGTAGTTATTCCAACTGGATCCGCAAAGTACCGCATATACAGCAACTGGCCGATCAGCATCAGATAATGATCGTTTGTCCGGATGGTGGTTTTAGCAGCTGGTATTTCGATAGTCCGGTAGATAGTACCTACCGTTTCGAAACCTTTGTAGGAACGGAAGTACCGCAGTATATAGATCAGAACTATCGCACCATCAACGACCGTAAGGGCAGGGCCATTACAGGTTTGAGTATGGGCGGACATGGTGGTATTTTTCTCGGCTTCCGGCATGCAGACAGGTTCAGTGCCTGCGGCAGTATGAGTGGAGCCTTACATGTGAGTGTGATCACCAAAGGATATGATGTAGAAAAAAGACTGGGCGATACGGCAGCCAACCGAACTTACTGGAAAGACTGGAGTGCCTTGAACGTGATTGAAAAATATCCGAAAGATTCACTCGTCATCATCATCGATTGCGGCACTGAAGACCGGGTACTGGCCATGAACAAAGCGATGCACGAAAAAATGCTCAAACTGAAAATCCCCCACGATTATACCGAACGTCCCGGCGAACATAACTGGGCTTACTGGGAGAAAGCAATTGATTACCAGGTATTGTTTTTCAGGAAGCATTTTGATAGGCAGAAGTAGTGAGTAGTCAGTGGTGAATGGTCAATTGTGAATAGGTAGTCAATCTCTGCGAATCTCTGTTACTCTGAGCCGTAGAGATTTGGAGGTACAAAGAGAAAAGCAGCTGTTTATACTAACAATGATAAATTGACTATTCAACATTGCCCATTCACAACAAAAGCAACTCAAAAGAGTTGCTTTTTTATTGATGCAGTTAATACAATGAAGCCCCGTTAATAAATCATTGCATCTGCCATCTGCACCAACTATCATGATCCCTGGGGGAAATGATCGGTGTTTTCATAGGTAAATACGGTATTATTTCTTTGCCGGTTGCCTGTGTTGCAAGGAAAAATTCAGGCCGAAACTGCTCAGGCGGATATTGCCATACCCTACACCTCCCAGGGGTATTTTGGCATAGGGCTCAATCTGCAGCGCCCATTTTTTACTGATTTTGTTCTCGAAACCAACGGAGAAATGCGCTATGGACAAGATATGTTGGTCATCTGAATCAAGCGTACTATTCCGGGTAACCGGTTGGTTATTGTAATAATAGAAATAGTCATAGCTCTCTTTGGTCATAAAATAGGAGGAGAGGCCGGCACTGAAAAAGCTGCTCTTGTTTTCGGCTTTCCCCATCGTGTATCGAACCTGTAAGGGAAGTTCCCACATGCGGCAATAGCCGGTAACATTTTCCAGATTATAATAACTTACCCAGGTGCCCTTGGGAGCCGTAAAATCTTTTCCGGCTACTTTATAATTTTTCTGGGTGTAGATGATCCCTGTATGCACAGACCATCGCTTATTGAAATGATAACCGGCCAGCATACCCAGATTAATACCCGGATCGTTCCCGTACCTGAATTTGACGGTGCTCTTGTCTACACCGGCTACAAAAGCATAACTGAATCCCTTACCCCTGCTGCTGCTCACTTTTGCTACAGGGGCCGGACTGGTATCTTCTGTTTTGGCAGGAGCAGGCTCGGTGACGGTTACTGGTGAGGTTGTTTTTTCTGACAGGTTATTCTGTGGCTGTTCTGCTTCTGTTTTTTGTGGCTGCACCGTTGTATTGGATGTATTTTTTTCTGTAACGGGCTGCGTCAGTGGTAACGGCAGATCCGTTTTTTTATCAAGGGTAGTAGCCGTGTTTGAAGTAGAAACGGCTGGGTTGTTTTCCATGCTCTCTTTCACCCCGGAACTACGGTCATTCGCAATTGATTTATTGCGCAGACTGTTGCTTTTTCTGGGTCGGATGAGTTTTGTTGCAGACAATCCAGATACAGTTTCGGTTGGCAGGGTAGCTGTTGCTGTTGATTCGTTTTGTGTAAGGCCTTGTTCCTTTTTCTGTGCCTCTTCTTGAATGATCTGTTTATCCGGTACCGTTGTTTTTTCGGATGAATTGACAGGTTTTGTTTCTTTGATTGTTTCGCTGGATACGCTTCCTGCATCGGAAACCGTTACAATCGCTGATTCATCAGTAGAATGATTGGTGCCCATCCAATATACCGCCCCACCACCTATCAATAACAGGGGTAATAACCACCAGAACAGAAAGCGGCGTTTTTTCTTTTCGGCTACGGGCATAATTCTGTCAAGCTCCTCACTGAGTGCCTGCCAGTTGGCTTCTCCGGGAGGATTGTATTTCCCGGCAGCTTCCCTGCTTAAGCGATCCAGCTCCTTATCGTCACCAAGATTATACATATACTTTATACTCGGTTTGTTTGGTAATTATTTTTCTCAGGTTATGCCTGGCTTTCGAAAGGTTCGATTTGGAAGCCCCCACACTGATACCCAGTTGCGAGGAAATTTCTTCGTGACTGAACCCTTCGATCACAAACAGGTTAAACACCGTTCTGTACACGGGCGTTAACTGACAAATGGCTTCCATGATCTCCTGGTACATCAGCTTGTCAATACCCGTTTCCTGCACATCGGCAAAAGTTTCTCCCTCTTCGCTGATCTCCTGGCTTACCAGTTTCAGGTGGTTACGCCGCAGGTGATCAATGCAGGTATTTACCACAATCCTTTTAAACCAGCCTTTCAGCAAAGCTTCGATTTCGCCATTACGGTTTCCATCGAACTGCTGTATGTTTCTGAATAGCTTGATAAATGATTCGCTAACGAGTTCTTCGGCTTCCTCTGTTCGGCTGATATAACGGTAACAGATCTTCATGGCATAGTCATACAGCCAGTGGTATAGGTCACGCTGGCTGTTACGGTCATTTTTACAACAACCGTTGATTAAGCTCGATATCTGTTGTATCTCCCGGGGCAATGGTTTACAGGATACAGTTTCTGGTATTAGTCAGGGTAAAGCTACAATTCCTGCCGGTTATACGGAGAAGGAGGGGGGTGGGTTGCCTGGGGGTTGGGTAAATAAGTAGATAAAGTAAATAGGTAAATAGGTAATTGGAGGATTGGGGGATTGGGGGATTGGGGAATGGGTAATGGGGTGGGATTAGCCGGTGCGGCCGTCGCGGACTTTGTTCTTTTTGCCGGAGGTCTTTTTCTCGAATTCCAGTACTTCCTTGGGCTTGGGTTTTTCGGCGGGTTTGGCTTTGTTGGTGTCGGTGGCGGCCTTAGTGAGGCCTGCGGTGGGGTTTTCGGCGCCGGGTTCCTGTAATTGGTCCAGAAAATAGGCTTCGGTGCTGATCAGTTTGCCGGTGGGGGGGTAATAGTACTTCCAGGTACCATGCCGCAGCGAACTGCCCTCGTTTTTAACCACTACCCGCTCATATTTGTTGGGATCTTTCAGATCGGCCACATCAATGGTATCGTAGAGTTTGTTGGGGTTAAAAGCGCGCCAGCTCTCCTCCCTTTCCAGTCCGGCCAAAGTAAAATAGCGGCAGATCCCGTTTTTATTGCCCCAGCGGTAGTTCTCGGTAGCCACCAGATCGTCCATCAGGTTATAGCGGCGCCAGAGGCCCTCTTTGCGGTCGTTTACGTAAGTGCCTTCTTCCTCAAATCCCGGCTCTCCCCGCAAGGGATCCACATGGATGGTCCATTTGCCCTGTTTTTGACCTTTGCTGTCTACAATATTCAGTGTATCTCCTTTGGCACCAATGCGGAAGCTTTTGTATTGGGCCAGAGCCGATACAGAAAATAAAATGAACAATGGTAGCAGGAGACGTCGCATAATTGCTAAATTGGGTACTCGAATTTATTACTTATTTATAACTGCTATGAGAAGATTAACAATCCTGTTACTCCTGCTGGTTGCCATGCAGGCAATGGCCCAGGTAAAACCTACCCCCGCTTCAGAACGTTTAAAAAAGACAGACCAGCGCAAAGCGCTTTTACAGCGCTCTTTGCTTAACGGAACCGGTTTCCGTAATATCGGTCCCAGTGTCATGAGTGGCCGCGTGGCAGATCTGGAAGTAAATCCCGAAGATCCTACCGAGTTTTATGTGGCGTATGCTTCCGGGGGATTGTGGCATACCGTTAACAACGGGCAGAGTTTCACCTCTATTTTCGATTCAGAAGACATCCTCACCCTTGGCGATATCGCCGTTAACTGGAAAACCCGCACTATCTGGGTGGGCACCGGTGAAGTAAACAGCAGCCGCTCTTCTTATGCCGGCATTGGTTTGTACAAATCATCCGATAACGGTAAAACATGGGAATACCTGGGTTTACCAGAGAGTCATCATATCGGAAAAATTCAACTGCACCCTACCGATAATAATACGGCATGGGTGGCCGCACTCGGACATCTCTATTCACCCAACAAAGAAAGAGGTATCTATAAAACCACCGATGGCGGTAAAAACTGGAAACAGACTTTGTATGTAGATGAGAATACTGGTGGTATTGATATCGAAATAAATCCAAAGAACCCCAACGAATTGTATTCGGCCATGTGGTACCGTACCCGCTCTGCCTGGAATTTTGAAGAAGGCGGTAAAACCAGCGGCATCTACAAAAGCAGTAATGGCGGCGATAGCTGGGAACTGATCTCACAGGCCGGAAGCGGTTTCCCTTCGGGGGAGGGTGTGGGCCGGATCGGATTGGCTGTGGCTCAGCAGAATGCCAATGTGGTGTATGCCGTAGTAGATAATAATTTCCGACAGCCGGATACGGCTTTGCGCAGAACCGATTCTACCCGTTATGTGCTGCGCGATTTCAAAGACCTTACCAAAGAACAGTTTCTGGCACTGGACGATAAAAAACTGAACGCTTTTATCGGCAACCGCCGCAATGGTATTCCGCAGAAATATACAGCTGCGGCTATCAAAGAAGGTGTATCCAGCGGTAAATATGCCCCTTCAGTGATCTGGGATTTTCTGTTCGATGCCAATACGGCTTTGTTTGAAACACCGATTGTAGGTTGTGAACTCTACCGCAGCGATGATGCCGGTAAAACCTGGAAAAAAACCAATACCAAACCTTTGACCATGTACAGTACCTACGGTTACTATTTTGGTAAAGTGTTTGTAAGTCCGGCCAATGATAACAAAGTAGTGTTAACCGGTTTTGATATACAGATGAGTACCGATGGTGGTAAAACTTTCAAATTTATTGGTGGCGATAACGTTCACGCAGACCACCATGTAGCCTGGATGAATCCAAAAAAAGACAGTCACATGGTCATCGGTAACGATGGTGGCTGTAATATCACGTACGATAACGGTGAACACTGGTTCAAAGCCAATACACCACCGGTAGGACAGTTTTACAATGTAGCAGTAGACATGGCCAAACCTTATAACGTTTACGGTGGTTTGCAGGATAACGGAACCTGGTACGGCAAGAGCACTACCCGCGAAAGTTTTGACTGGTTCGATTCGGGCCATAACCCTTACACCGGTATTGGTGGAGGAGATGGTATGCAGGTGCAGGTAGACTGGCGCGATAATAAAACCGTGTACAGCGGTTCGCAGTTTGGTGCTTATTCCCGCCAGACACTGGGTGTGGGCGATTTTAAATCGGTTCGTCCTTCGCGCGATCTGGGCGAAACAGCTTTGCGCTATAACTGGCAAACACCGATCCTGTTAAGCCGTCATAACCAGGATGTGTTTTACTATGGCAGTAATAAATTTCACCGCTCTTTTAACCGCGGCGATAGTTCTGTAGCTATGAGCGCCGATCTGACCACCAATCCCAAACAGGGTGATGTGCCTTTTGGTACTACCACTACGATGAGTGAAAGTCCGCTGCGTTTTGGTCTGGTATATGTAGGCACCGATGATGGAAATATTCAGGTAACCAAAGATGGTGGCTATAGCTGGGAGCTGATCAATAAAAAATTACCCAAGGGTTTATATGTGAGCCGTGTATTTGCGAGTGCTTTTAAAGAAAGCCGTGTATACGCTTCGCTGAATGGGTATCGCAACGATAACTTCCTGCCTTATCTGTATGTGAGTGAAGATTATGGGGCTACCTGGAAACAGATCGGTAAGGATCTGCCTAATGAACCCATTAATGTGGTGAAAGAAGACCTGACCAATGAGAACATTTTGTATGTAGGAACCGATGGCGGTTTGTATGTGAGCCTGGATGGCGGTGCTACATCGATGATGTGGAACAAAGGCCTGCCTTACAGTGTGCCCATTCACGATCTGGTACAACACCCGCGCGAGAATGAGCTGGTGCTGGGAACCCATGGCCGCAGTATTTATATTGCCAAACTGGATGAGTTACAGAAACTGGTCAAAGATGCCGACTACCGCGCCAAAAAAGAAGCGGAACTGAATAAAGCGAAGTAGACTTACTTCTAAAAGAATTCCACCGCGCCCTTGCGCCTCTGCGAGAGTTTTCCCGCAAAGGCGCGAAGGCGCGGTTTTTTAATCTGTCTTCTTTTGCAGGATCCACAAATCATGGCCACCTGCTTTTTGCGGATGCTCTTTTCCCTCATACATTTCCCTTACCTCAAAATAGGGTTCCAGCATTTTTTTGAATAACAAGGGCTGATGCCAGCTGGTCATCATGCGGTGTCCCTGTTGGGGGTATTGCCGGGTATAGATGCCTTTGTCTGATAATTGTCTTTTTTCGGCCAAACGCAGTTGATGTGTATAGTTGCTACCATGTGTAGTAAGCAGCAAAATGCCGCCCGGCCGCAAGATCCGATGCAGTTCTTCGATCCATGGCTGTTGCATGGAAGCATCTATATGAGTGAGTACCGAAAACCCATACACCAGCTCAAAAAAATCAGGCGCATAAGGTGTGGGTGGAAAGGAATGAATGGTGGTGAAAGTAATGGCTGGATAATGGGTTTTATTCCAATCAATCATGGCCTCATTGGCATCGGCACCATAGAGCCTTGCGGTAGGTATCAAGCCGGGCAGATGGCGTATGATCCTCCCTACACCACAACCCCAGTCCAGGATGTTGAGATCGGTAGAGGGGAGATAGGGGCGGGTCCAGCTGATGATCTCTGTAGCGGCCAATTCTCCATCAGCGATAAATTTCCGGTAATCCAACTGGTAGGTTTCATAGATATGCTTGTCCGGTGGAATGACCGATCCCGGATAAGCCTGACGATACAGACTGTTCTGTTTTCCTTGTTTTTGTCTGGCCAGCCAGAAAGAAACACGGTGCAGCAGTGGTGCCATTTGTAACCGGTAAAGCAGGTATTTCAGGTAGGCTCTCAAAACCTGCGCTGTTTTCTTTTCTGCCACAATACAAAACCGGTAATGCTGAGCAAGCCGCCTGATAATCCGAGTAAGGTATACAGGAGTTTCACAGGCCAGCCTCCATAACGGCCGTAGTGGATCTGTGCATTAATGATATCGCGGCGGTTTTCGGGAATGATCTCTGTTACAAATGCCGTTTTACTTAACGTGCCTGCACTATCGAGGAAAACAGCATCCGCAAATTTTTTGTTATGGATAAAAGCATTGGTAGATCTGCTGCCATACACGGCTGTTTTGCCTTTGGGCGAAGAAGCAAAATAGATCACATGACCCGTAAAAGCGGGATGCTGTTGCTGTACCTGTTTGATGGCGCTGTCTAAAGAGTAAGTTAGTGGCGCAGAGGGTTTGATGACCGGTGTATAGGGTTGCGATGCCGCATAAAAATCTTTCGTGAAAACATAACGTTGCATCCACACACCGGTGGCACCGATCATTAGGTTGAATAATAAAGCATATACACCTACCAACTGGTGCAGGTTACTGCTGCGGTACAAGGGTTTTTTGAACAATAAAACAGGAATGATCTTTTTGCGGTAATGGATGATGCCCGTGCAAAGGCTCAGCAGAAACAAGACCCCCAAAAATCCAAGGATCCACTCGCCTGTTTTTTTCAGGTGCAGGGAATTGTGAAATACGGTGAGCCAGGCCATGAAATTATGGCGTTTGTCTTTGCCCCCGCCCCTGAACCACAACACTTCGGCTGTTTGTGGATGCAGGAACACCTGCATGCTCTGGCTGCCTTTTTTATAAGACGAATCGTACACCGAAAAGATAAAGGGCTTTGCAGTATTCTCAGCCAGGTTACAGCTGCTGATCTGTGCCTGCGGAAATTCTTTCTGCAGACTTCGGTAACAACTATCTACTGATAATACCGGCAGGTTGGCCTGTTCTTGAATAACCGGATATTGCAGGGCATCCAGCTCCTCATGAAACACCAGTGCGGCGCCGGAGAGCGACATCAGCACAATAAAAATGCCTGCTACCAGACCGGAGAAGGAATGTATCCTGAATAAAAGTCCTTTTTGCATGAATCGTTTTGTGCTGCCAAATGTAAGGTTTCAACAGTAACTCAGTATTATCTCTGCTTTACCAGATAGACTTGAGCGCATACAATTTCCCGTTTTGTAAAGCTTTTGTACCCTTATCAGGGAAGATGCTTAGACTGTTAAATTCGCTTACCGGAAAAAAAAGATCTGTCATTATCAGGCTGCCATCATCTGCAAATAGTTCCACAGAAGATCTGTCTATAAAAAGATGCATGGTAAGTAGTTTCCCTGTTGCCGCTCTGGGTGCCTTGTGCACCGCTGCGAAATCTTTGGAAAAACCGGTCTGCTGTAATTGGGTGCGGTTGATGTAAAACTCATTTTTGGTTGGATTAAAACCGATGCGGACAGATTCCTTCTCTTTGTTGCGCAGTTCTATGCCTAGGTCATTGCTGCCTGCGATAGACAGGTCAAAACGAAGTGTTATCTCAGCCAGTGATATGGGATAGTCTTTTCCAGTAGTAACTGTAACCGGGTTCTGCGTAGTTCTGAGTTTAGCGGTTTCGGAAACAGGTATTGTTCGTAAACGGAAACCCTTGCTGGTTTCCTGCAAAAACAATTCTCTGGGTAAGGTCATGGCACTGCGCCAGGTTTTTGTGGGTACGGTTTGCGCATATAACCAGTTACTCATCCAGCCCAGAAACAAACGGCGTTGATTGGGTGCGTTGTACCAGGTTACGCCGGCATAATTATCCGTGCCCTCATCCAGCCAGAGTTTTGTTTCGCTGCTGTTTTCATTCGTGAATGTTTTTCCATCAAAGCTGCCGATAAAATATTGGGTACCACTGCCGCCATTGGGTGCACCTGAGCCGATACTGACCAATAATACCCATTTGCTTTTTCCTTCTTTGGTTTTGAGTTCAAACAGATCGGGGCATTCCCATACGCCGCCATGGCTTCCTTCGGTTTTTCCGAAGCGGCCGGTCTGTTCCCAGTTTTTTAAATCGGGTGAGTGGTAAAAGAGAATTTCATCTCCCGCAGCCATCGTTAACACCCATCGTTGAGAAGCGGCATGCCAGATTACTTTGGGATCGCGAAAATCTTTGATGCCGGGATTTTTGATCACCGGATTGTTGGCGTATTTGATCCAGGTTCTGCCTTTATCCGTACTGTAGGCAATGCCCTGTGTCTGAAAATCTTTTCTACCTGCTTTTTCTCCCGGCATATGATGATAAGTGAAAATGGCTACCAGTGGCGCTTCTGTTCCTTTTTTGAAACCGGACGTATTTTTTTCATCCACCACTACACTGCCCGAAAAAATATCGCCGATCGCATCGGGATATAAGGCAATGGGCTGGTGCTGCCAATGTATCATGTCTTTACTGATGGCATGGCCCCAGTGCATCGGTCCCCATACGGTACTGTCTGGATAGTGTTGGTAAAACAAATGGTATTCGCCTTTGTAATACACCATACCATTGGGATCGTTCATCCATTTGGCGGGAGGCGTAAAGTGAAATTGTGGACGGTGAGGTTCCTGATACAGCTTTTTCTGTCCGATGACAGTATTACTGCCCAGTAGAATCATCAGCAAGTAGAAAGAAAGCATTCGCATGGTAGAGATTTGTAACAATTTACATCGGATTGGGGAAATAACTACTATCCTCTGCGAAACCTCCGCTTCTCTTGTTCCCTGTCTGCCGACAGGCAGGGAACGGGGGGACAGGGAGTTATCGCAGAGTAGGATGCAATTTTATCAGGCCATAAACGAAACCATTTCCAAGGCAGTATTGGCCAGTTCCAGATCGCCTTGCAGGCTGATTTTGTGGAGAAGATCTGCCGGACGAAGACTTTTTGAGAACAAACGCCAACTGGTATCGGGATCCATGGTCACAGTAGCGGCCGGGCTGGCAGTGGCCTCTTTTGATAACTGCCATTGTTTGTTGGCATATTGGTTATACCAGGAGCCACCCGCATGGCCAGTGATGGTCAATTGCACCGTAACCGGATGGGCAGGTTGTATGTTTCGGAAAGTGTAGGGTAAAGCCATCAGGCAGGTATCGATAAAAGGATAAAAGAATTCTCTTTCCAGGTGTTGACCTGGTTGGTTAACCGCATCACGAATCTGTTGCTGATGCAGCCATTTTTCTGTGTACTCGCGGGCAATATGCATCCAGTTTTTACTTTCGGCTTCGCCGGCCCAGTTTACGGCAAAACCCGCTTTGGCAAATGGATCCAGCGAGGCATAAAAATCACAATAGTGTTTGCCGGTAGCCTGGTGCAACAGAATCAGCAGGTCCGGACTTACCCTTTTCATCGCTTTTACCCAATCTGCATTCAGTCCGTTCAGAAAATTCAGGAGGTCCTGGTCATCCTTGCCCGCGAATGACTCGCCCCAATAATTATCGCGCAACATAGACAGGCTTCTGAGATTACCGTCCAGTAAATGCGCCACTACATCTTTTACCTTCCATTGTTTGGCAATGGTTTGTTTTTGCCAGTCGGCTGGGGTAAGGGATCGCAATAAGGTAAGTAACTTCCGGTCAAGTAAGGGTAGCAGGTGAACGGTATCAATGGGTATGGCTGGTCGGTGGCTCATCAATCAAATTGGGCTTCCCTAAATTAATTGATTTATTGATAGGTGGGTAATACAAAGAGAAAACATTGTGGTTCTCGTTACCGCTGCGTCTCTGTGTTAAAAATATGGTGCTGATTTTTCTAAGATGCATCATATATTTTCAACACAGAGCCCACAGAGCTAAGGAGTTGCACAGAGAGAGGCGGGTATTTTACTGGAGGATAGTGCTATTATTTTACTTTTTCTGTGAGCAGTATAATGGCTTCCTGATAGCTTTGTATGAATGATTTCTTCGGTTGTTTGTTCAAGGCTTTTTCCAGGGTAAGTCTGGCCATCAGGTAACTAACAGTAGATTCGGAACCCTGGTTCAGGTTCACATTTTTTTCTTCCAATCCATCGTAACAGCCACCGGTACAGGGGTTGTAGATAATCTGATGCAGGTGATTATCTCCCAGAAACCAGTTACAGGCAATTTCCATCAGGGTCAGGTATTTTTTATCTCCATAGGCATCATAAAACCTGTTCAGGGCCAGAATGGTATAAGCCACATCAATGGGTTGTTCACCACCTGGCGTCACATACACAGCTTCTTTTTCTTTGTGCAACCATGTTTTATTGGAGATGACCCTGATATGTCCGTTCTTGAAAATTTTAGAAAGCAGAAAATCAAAACTGCTGTTGGCTATTTGCCGGTAGGTGCTGTCACCGGTTGCCAGCCAGGCACATAACATGGCTTCGGGTAAAATACTGTTGGCGTAGGTAAGATAACTTTCAAACCAGCACCAGTTTTCATCCGCTTCGTGCCGGTACATCTGTACCAGTCTGTTGGCAAGGTGTTTAATCAGTGCGATGGTAGCAGCTTTGGGCTTGTGTACATTTTTATAATATAATCCCTTGATTACAAAAGCCAGTGCACGGGTAGAGTGAATACTGTTTACATTCAGCAAAGCCATCTGCATGGTTTGTTCTGCAGCGTTAATCATGTTTTCCGGTAAGATGGATTCCATCGAGAGTAAAAATCCCAGTGCCCAGATAGCCCGGCCATTGGAATCTGCCAGGTTGGTGGTAAAATTCTGATCGGTGAACACTCGATCTTCATCCACATAATTCAGAAAATAGCCTTCCGGTTGCAGACAGTATTGAATAAAAGCAAGGTATCTGGCAATATAATCCAGGTCTTCCTGATCGCCGGTAAGTTCAAAATGCTGACAGATGGCGATCAATGCCCTTGCATTATCATCCAGCGTGTAACCTGTTGAAATATCGGGCTGGTTGATCTGTGAAAACTGGATGATACCAATGCCGGTGGTCATTTTTTTAAGATGGTCCAGACGGATCTCCGGCAGGCTGTATTTTAAGGTGATTCTTTCACCACTTATTTGCTGAAACGTTCTGGCATGAGCAATAGCCGAATTTTGCCAGGAAGTAGCAGCCATTTTTTGAAGACCGGTAGAGCTGATTCTGTTTTGCAAAGCCTCATTATCCAGTAAACGGATCACAGCAGCACTCAATTGTTCGGGATGACGGAAACCGATAATGATCCCGGCATCATCTTTCAATACCTCCAGTGCATGGGGGATAGGTGTAGAAACAATGGGGCAACCACAACTGATTGCATAGGAAAAAGTGCCGCTAACAGCCTGGTTAGGATCCTGAGAAGTAAAAAGATAGACATCTGTCAGTTGCAGATAATCCAGCAGTGTAGGTAAGGGTAGAAATTGATTGATGAAAAGTACATGCTCTTCCATAGCTAAGGCAGCTACTTTTTCTTCCAGCAATCTCCTGTATTGTTCGCCCTCCTGTTTAACCACAGATGGATGGGTTTTTCCAATAATGAGAAACAATATATCCGGGTTATTCTTAACGATAGCAGGTAATGCTTCAATCGTGGTTTCAATACTTTTACCGGAACTGAGTAAACCAAATGTGGAAAGAATTTTTCTCCCTGATAGCCCATAAGTGGCTTTCAGGATCTCTTTATCCGGGTGTGGAACCAGGTGCGTACCATGCGGGATCACCGTGATTTTCGATGCCGGAACCGCATAATCACGCTTCAGGATCTCTGCAGAAGAATGGGTCATTACTATTACTGACCGCGATAAAGTGGCGATCCCTTTTACGTTAGCCTGCAAGGCTTCGTTGGGATGCGGCAGCACTGTATGAAAAACGGTGATAACAGGTTTTCGTATAAGCGTGAGAAACTGTGTAAGAAAGGGAGGATTCTTTGCAAAAAAACCAAATTCGTGTTGCAGTAAAACGGTAGCAATATCAGCATTCTCATTAATGGTATGTGCCAGTTTGATAAAATCGGCAGACCGGTCTGTGTGGAGTACATATTTTACTTCTTTCGGATACACATGAATCTCATTGTCATTCTCAAGGGCGCAGATACTGAGTGTGAATGACTGTCCGAATTTTTGTTGGAGTGATTTGATCAGGTCCTGCGAGTAGGTGGCAATCCCACATTCTCTGGGTGGATGGGAACTGATACAAAGGATCTCTGGT
This sequence comes from Caulobacter sp. UNC279MFTsu5.1, assembly GCA_943369185.1. GTDB lineage: Bacteria > Bacteroidota > Bacteroidia > Chitinophagales > Chitinophagaceae > Sediminibacterium. The sequence goes on from CALRMK020000002.1 coordinate 229,738, forward strand.
AATTTTTTAGCAGCAGGTTGTATATAGATCCTGTTTCCGCTGGTAACAATTTTTTGTTTTGTTAAGGAAGCAGTATCGGTATTTTGTAAAAGGGTCTCATTTTCCATCTTTCGTAGTAGGGTGTTGAAGAAGTTCGCGGATCAGTTCAGTCAGACTCATGGAAGCACAGGCTATCTGTTCGTCTGCTGCACCATAATAAATAAAAAGGGTATCATTGAATACAACTGCTCCTGTTGGAAAACATACATTGTTTACTTCTCCTCGTTTTTCCCAGGAATACTCTGGCACAAACAACGGGTAAGAGAGTCGGGCAATTTCTTTGGTAGGGTCGTTCAGATCAAGCAAAGCGGCACAGGCAGCATAAATATATCCTTCTTTGGTATCCCTTACGCCGTGGTAAATAACCAGCCAGCCTGCCATGGTTTCAATGGGCGGACAGCCGCCTCCGATATAACTGCTTTCATGTGCGTATTTGGGGGAGAGCACAATCTTCTCGCCAAAATGAAGAAAATAATCCTGCCAGAAGGCATCTGTCAGTTCATCCAGACTGCTGATAGCTACCAGAATCTGGATATCCGGTTTAATCCGGTGCAGGAAGCATAACTTATTATGTATTTTTCTGGGAAAGAAGATCAGGTTTTTATCCCATACCAGTGGCTGGGTGTCTCCGTTCTCCAGTACCCGGGCATGTTCATTGTAGCAGAGGTCTTTTTTAACGGCTGTTTTTTCTGTGTGGGTGAGGTGGAAAAACTCCTCATAGGTGATCTGCGGAACAATCACTCCTTTTTTCTGAAAATGAATCAGATCTTTGGAAACAGCCAGTGCACCTAAGGCATTTACCCCATCATAGGCGGTATAGGAAAGGTAATACAGGTCATCAATCTTCACAATCCGCGGGTCTTCTAAACCCTTGCATTCGTAGTCGAATTCGGGGATGAGTAAGGGTTGATCGGAACGTGTTTCTACCACCAGTGGACTACTTAACCGGCAATAACCGATGGTTGAAAAATTGCCTTGCCGAACGGCTCTGTAAAAAAGATGAATGACTGATCCGTCTCTGATGGATGCCGGATTCAGTACACCTTCATTCTCAAATTCGTTGACTGTCTTCTGTAGAATAATCCCCTCTTTGATAACCTTAAGCATAATCAGATATTAAACTTTTTGTCAGGCTGTTGATTCCTGCATAAAGGTCAAATATTCTGGTGCCGGTATCTTATAGATGTTGGCGGTTCTTTTATAGAAATCACAGTAGCCTTATTACCGCTGGGCTTTTTTAGACAACAGAAAGATCACTGCACCACTCGCGAGAAAAATCCCTCCTACAATGGGCGACCATTGTACCGGATGTTCTTTCTGGGCATTGACCTGAAGTGGCCCGAGGTCAACTACTTTTTCTGTGGTAACATAAGTGAATCCTGTATAGGCGATCATGATGATTCCGACGGCGGCTAATAAAATGGCAATTGTTTTCATAGTGTGGGGTGTTGGTGGTTAGTTATTTGTATCTGTTTTTTTCTTTTTCTTCAGTTCTTCCTGTTTTTTCAGTTCCTCTGCTTTTTTGGCGGCTTCTTTTTTCTTTTTGTTGAAATATCCTTTCAGCAGAAAATTGCTTTTGGCAGCTTCCATATTCTCACTTAATCCTTTTGATCCTTCTTTCAGATTGGTCATGGTAGCATCCAGCGATTTCCCGAATTTTTCATCGTTCATCAGCTTGGATAGAGCTCCTTTTCCATTGTTGAGTTTGTAGGTAAATTCGGCCAGCTCATCCGTGATAAGACTGATATTGTCAACACTTTCTTTTACGCTGATCATGATATCATCCATTTCTACAGGATCCCTTGCCAGTATAATTGCATTCTCGTCAATCATACCGCCTGTGGTTCCGGGATACACCGTTAATACTTTATCGCCCATTAATCCATCAGAAGCAATACCGGCCACAGCATCTTTCCGGATAAATTTTCTGACTTCTTTTCTGATGATAACATCTACTCTTACCGACGTATCGGTGATGAGTTCTATTTCGTCTACCGTGCCAATATTAATACCGGCAAAGCGCACATTATTACCGATTTTCAATCCGCTAACCGTACTGAATACGGTTGAGATTTTAAACGTAGACCCAAACAGGTTTCGTTGGTCTCCGATAAAATAGATGGCTGCAGCAAACAGCAGGATGCCTGTTATGACAAACATGCCCAATTTCCAGGTAATACCGCTTTCTTTATTCATTTGAATGATTTTATAATTAGTTAAAAAAGGATCCTACCCATTGATCCTTGCTCTGAGCCAGTTCATCGTAAGAACCTTCTGCGTGGATAACGCCATTTTCAAGAATCACGATCCTGTCGCCGGTTAACTTAGCGCAGGCCATATCATGCGTGATAATGATAGAGCTGGTTTTATTCTTTTGTTGGATCTGCAGGATCAGTTCACTAATCTCCCTTGATGTAATGGTATCTAAACCGGTAGTGGGTTCGTCGTATAACATCAGCAGCGGATTCAGGATCAGGGTTCTTGCCAATCCTATTCTCTTACGCATTCCACCCGACAGTTCAGAAGGCATTTTATCAATGGCTTCTGCCAGCCCTACACTTTCCAGTTCGGCAATAATGGCTTCCGTAACTTCCTGTTCCGTTTTTTCTGGCGAATGTCTTTTTAAAGGGAAAGCCAGGTTTTCTCTGACCGTCATGGAATCATACAAAGCGGCATTCTGGAACAGGAAACCCATCTTCAACCGTAATTCATTCAGTTGCTGATTAGTTAAGGTATTAATCTCGGTACCCATTACCTGGATACTCCCCTGGTCGTAAGTAATCAATCCGGCGATACATTTAATGATAATGGATTTACCCGAACCGGATCTGCCCAGTAATACCAGGTTTTCTCCTTTTTTCACAGTTAATGCGACACCTTTCAGCACAGGATTGTCTTCGCCAAAAGATTTATACAATCCTTCTATCAGCACAATGGTCTCTTTATCCGTAGCGCCCTGAACTGTATCTGGTATGGTTACTTCTTTATTCATGGTTACATAAAAAGATCTGTGATCTGCACTGCCAGCATATCAATGATAAAAATGGCCAGCGAGGCTGATACTACCGAAGCATTGGCAGCTTTACCTACACTTTCGGTTCCGTTGGCTGCTGTAAAGCCTTTATAACAACCGATGGAACCGATAAAAAATCCGAAAAAGAAAGTTTTGATGGTAGGAGGTATCACATCGATATAGTCCAGCGATTCCAATACCTGCGCGGAATAGCGGTACAGGTTTACATCACTGTGTATATTAATACCTGCAAACCCACCGGCCATACCGATGATATCGGCAAAAATGACGAGTAGCGGAACCATTAAGGTGGTAGCCAGTACACGGGTTACCACCAAATATTTGTAAGGATTAATGCCGGATACTTCCATGGCATCGATCTGTTCGGTTACTTTCATAGAACCCAGTTCGGCCCCGATGCCTGAAGAAATTTTTCCTGCACAGATCAGCGCGGTGATCACTGGTGCGATCTCTCTTACAAGTGAAAGTGCCACCATACCCGGCAACCAGGATTCTGCTCCAAAACCGGCAAGGGTAGGTCTGGTTTGCAGCGTTAGCACCAGGCCCATGATAAACCCTGTAATACCTACCAGGGGCAATGTTTTGTAACCTATGAAATAACACTGGCGCAGAAACTCTTTCATTTCAAAAGGCCGGCGCAACAGTTCACTGAAAAACCGGGCCATGAACCGGGTAGTGGTTCCTGTATCGTAAAATATTTTTTGTATGGAACTTATCAAGGAACAGGATTTTATAAAGTGGGTGAAGGCTTCTCTTTTTTCAGAATTTCGTCAGTTTCAGCAGTCAACGGTGGGTCTGTATCTGTCTTCAGCTTTTCCAGTAAGGCCAGTTCGCCTAGTTCGGTATATTCCTTGGCTAATTCAAAAATCTCGCTTTCGGTTTTGTCTTCTGAACTGAGTACCGCATTATTGGCCGGTTCGTGTGAGGCCACCAGTTCGTTCACTTTCAGATGCAGGGAGCCGGAAAATCTGTTAAATGCCTTTTGTATAATAAACAAGGTGAGAAAGGAAGTTCCCAGAATAATATTTTCGATCTTTTCGTGCAGACCCTGACTGAAGAAATGCCGGTCGGTACACCAGTAGATCACGATTCCCAGTGCCACAATGAAAGTGATCGAATTACCCAATATGGCCGTTGCCAGAGAAGTTAGTCTTTCAAATAGATTTTCTGTATGCCGGTATAGATTTTTCAACTGAATACAAAGTTGCCACAGTTACGAGGGGATTACTTACACGTATGCAACTGGAACTTGTATATCTTACTTGTTTAGGGATAAGGTTTGTATCAACCTGGTTTTCTCAGGCTTAGCTTACATCTTCATAACCGCTTTTAATAACGGTAGAAAGCATTTTGAACCGGACATTCGCGTTGATGGTGTTCCGGGTATGTGCCGGGATAATGATCGATTGACCAACATCCAGCAGATGTGATACATCATTGATCACCACTTCTGCCTGCCCGTCTATGACCTGAATAAAAGTATCATAAGGAGTGATCTTTTCTGTCAGAGCCTCTCCCGAATCAAAAGAAACAGCACTCACATTACCGGTGGTTTTACGGATGATAGTTTTGATCAATACGGAGTTGGGGATATATTCCAGTATCTCTACTACAATAAACACTTTTGATTTTTCTAATTCCGGCGTATCCACGTAGCGATGATTAAGTAGGGGTGAGTTAGTGTGACAGGCTGTAAGTTCGGGAAACCAAACGGATATTCTGTTATAAATTAGTAAGTAATGATTATATATATCACGTTTGTGTACGAACTGTTGGCTGCATCTGCTTATTGTCGGTTTGTTTTCTTTTTCAGCAGTTAGCAAAATAATCCCTTACAAACGCATGCTCCTGGTGATCCGTCATTTTATCTGTCTGTTTCACTTCAATCGAAATGTCTGCAAATGCTTTATCGGACTGTAAATAATTGTATAGTTCCGTTTTGGCATGGGTTGGCCCGAACAGGATCACTTTGTCATATTTACCGATAATCTCAGACAGTTGTTTGTAAAATGCGGTTTGCATCTGTTGTTCTTTGTTATGCAGCTGGTGTTCTCCTCTGTCTGGATGTTCCCCGGAGGCTTTCTCATCAGAATTCAGCTCCAAGGTAGTGGTTACCATCGGATCGTTACTCATTTCTACCAGGTGCGCATGCGAATGGTCCATCCATACGCCTAATCTTCTCTTGTTTGTCATTTCTATTGATATTATATGATAAAATTAATTGTTGCCGGCAGTTGTTTACATTTAAAAAGTGAAATATTACATATATCACACATTTTCCAGATTCTCTCTTCTTTTAAGCTTCAATTTCTTGAAATAGGTAGGAGTAAGTCCGGTTATTTTTTTAAACTGGTTAGATAAATGTGCCACACTGCTGTAGTGTAATTGATAGGAGATCTCTGTCAGATTCAACTCATCGTATAGTAATAGTTCCTTTACTTTTTCTATTTTATGTATAATGATAAAGTGCTGTATGGTGATCCCTTTTACTTCTGAAAACAGATTGGAGAGATACGTGTAATCATAATGTAATTTTTCGCTGATATAATCTGAATAGTTGGTAGTGGGTAATTCGTCTGCATAATGGATCATTTCTACAATAACAGCTTTGATTTTTTCGATCAGGATACTTTTTTTATCATCTAATAGCTCCAGTCCATATATGAGCAGATTTTTTTTTAATATATCATGTTGTACTGTACTGATACTCTCCCTAATGTCTACTATACCAAGTTCAATACACTCAGGATGCAGGCCCAGCTTGATTAATTCATCTTTTACTACCATCTTGCAACGGAGGCTGACCATGTATTTGATATATAATTTCATGTCTGCTGATTATGCTGTCGGGTAAGAAAATGTTCCAGCATTCCCTGTTTTGTAAATTCTGTAACGGTATTTCCCAATACTGATTATTTTGATAACTTTTTCTACTGCTACTAACTATCAATAAAAAAATATAGTGCTATGGTCTGCTGTAATCTTAGTTCCTGTTGTGCGGTAATCTGTCTGCGAGTCTGCCTTTTTTTTGGTCAGATAACTTTTGAAGTGTTGGTGATATCCGGCAAGTAATTTTATCAGATTCTTTCAGGGTATTTACATCGACTGTATTTTCTGATGAATACCTTTACGGAAGAAAGGGATAAGATAAATTCCCTCTTGTTTTATAAAGGTCTTTAAAATGTCAATGCAAACCTATTTTTGCATAATCTAGCGTGGGATTCTTTTCCTTAATCAGTCACCAGTTCAATGATAATAAATGATTTTTCAGATAATTGATTAATACTCACTGACTTCTTTTACCCCAAAAGACCTGATATGAAATTCATACCAGGTCTTTACTATTGGGGGGATAACTGTTGTAGTTATTTTGCAGGTATGATGTCAATGATCACCGACCTGTTGTAAAAACGTTCTTCCGGTAAATTGTTCTCAAAAGGAGCTGTTTGAGGGTCTTCTCCGAAACCATAGGTTTCGAATCTGACACCTTTTTTGCCACTATTCAGTAAAGCGCGTTCTAATATTCTTTGTGCCTCACTGGCTCTTTCTCTGGAAAGCGTCATATTGTATTTCTCTTCTCCAATAACATCTGTATGTCCATGAATGATCACCGTACTGTTGTCTGAAACCAGCGGAGCTACGATGTTGATCAGGAATTGCTCATATACTTCTTTGGTTTTTGATTTGTCAAAGTCAAAAAGAATACTGTAGCGCAAACCTTCCTGTTTGCCGTCTTCTGCTTTCATCAGACTTACAGAACTCTGTTTCCGCACAGTGGCGCCGTTTTTGGTCTGACCAACCATGGTAACCGTATAATTACCCTGTGTTTTATCCTGCAGGATGGTTTTGCCGGGAACAGAAGCCTGATCAAGGGTATAAGGTCCATAGGTCTGTATTTTACCCTGGTCATCGGTTACTTCTACATTCCAGCTACTCAATACTTCGGTAGCACCCTCATTGGTAAAGATCACATGGCTATCCAGAGGATCCTGTTGGTAACTGGTAATGTAAACCGGTTTCAGAAATTCTGAACTGGCTCCACCTACTTGTAACATCATGTCTGGCGAAGTACTTACCACATCAACTCTTCTATCACCCTCCCTTAACAGCTCCAGCTCTCTGGTGCCGCCGGGAAGTTCAGAAGGTATTACGGGTTTGTCTCTACCTTCAGTGGTGATCCTGGATGGGTCAATACCATAACTGTTCACGAGATATTGTTTCACTCTTTCAGCCATCAGTTTACCCTGTTCAGGATCTTTGTCTGATGCACCTTGTAAAGTAATGGTAGCCTGGCTGTTGTTCCGCATACGGTCACCCACTATATTCAGGATATTATGGTAAACCGCTAATTGCCTGGCCGAACGTCCGGTGCTCAGGTTGGCTGGTTGTGCTTCCTGTAACTGCTCTTCTTTGAAAGCAGAAGCCTGTGCAGGTGTCAGCTGTACGTAACGGCTGGGGATCTCAGTAGAACCTATGTTAAAGAATACCGATTTACGGATAGGGAAGGTTTCCTTCACCTGTCTGTTGGCCGGCACTACTTTAGGAGCCCGTACAGAGAACTGTACCTCTTTCTCAACTTCTTTGGCCGGAACCAGTACCGTATTGGTAACAGTAACTGTTTTCGCTGGTACTTTATTGGCTTTATAACCCAGTTTAAAAGCCATACCTGCACGAATGGTGTAGATAGCGAGGCTTTCTATTTTACGTGGACTGCTTCCCAGGTCTGTCTGAAAGGAAACAAACGGAGAGATGGTCATTTGTGTTTCACTGGCTGGTTTTGATACCGGAATATCGATGCCAAGTCCTGCCTGCGCACCCAACAGTGTTTTGCGAACCTCGCTCCAATCTGCATGGGTATCAGGTTGCTTCTGTTGTGTATAACCGAATGAACGGGATATATTAAACGCAACGGTTGGTCCGATATACAGATATAAGGCCGATGCGAACGGTGCTATCCGTAAGCTGGGTTCTATAACTGCATACCCGAGTTCGGTGGTAAGGTTAGCCGGACAATTACAGGGAGCGATCACTTCATCAAATTTGCCGCCCTTATTATCATAGGCCAGGTTCAGCATAAAACCGGCTACTTTACCGGGACGGTATTCTAACAGAAAGGAACCATAGGGTTTAACACCTTTTCCCTTGTGAAAAGCAGTAGGAACCGTCAGGCTTTCGTTCAGGATCTGCGTGGTACCGCGGAAAGTGTTGAAATTGGCAGCACCGGATACGCCAAACCACCAGGTGGGTTGGTTTCTTAGAACGGGTTGCGCATAACCACTGATACCTGCTATCGCAAATAACAGAACCAGCAGTGTTGTTTTTTGTCTGGGTGTAATGTATTGTAACATGATCTTATTTTTTAATTGGAAACAGTTGGTTTCAGGAAAACATCCCGCCCAAGGCGGGATGTTTCATATTGTTATTGGTTATTGATAGTGGTATTAACCATGGTAACAGAGGATACCAGTGATAAAGCCCTTCCATTCAAAGTTGCTTGAGGACCTGTTACTGATGAAGCAGGAGAAGAGATGGTTACACCTGAATTGGCGATGATCGTTCCAGTCATGGTTCCGCCACCTGCGTAATTGATCACAGCGGTGCTTCCCACATACCAGAATACATTTTTAGCCAGCGCACCATTTACCAGTTTCACATTTCTTCCTTCAGAAGGATTACCAACCGTTAATCCTGCGGCTGTCTGGAAGATCCATACTGCATTGGGATCTCCCTTTGCATCCAGCGTAAGGTCTAAGAGGGTAATTTTAAAAGTACCACCAGCTGCTTTATACGTACCAGGTGCCAATACCAATCCACCCAGTTCTCCGGCACCAGGATCGGTACCTCCGGGTTTGGATGCAGGCGAGATACTGATATACGCTGCATTGGCATCAGCCAGACCCTGGTCTGCAATGGCTTTGGTAGCGGCAGTACCACCGTATGGTCCGCCAGCGGCAAAGATGACTGGTGGAGGAGCATCTGTATAGATCCTTCCTTTCACATCACCTATATTCAGTGTGGTTTCAGTGTATTTATCTCCTGTATTATCATGAAAACCGGTAATTAAAGTAGAAGCAGCTGTTGTACCCAATCCACCATTATTGATCACGGTATTAATTCCCTGATTGGTTACTCCTGCATTACCGCCAAAAGCGCCAAAGTTGGCAGCGGTACCCAGGTTAACTACCGGTACTACCGCGGTAAAGTTAGCAATGATGCTTTTGTTGCTATTCATCGTAATGGTTAACGGATTGGTGGAACCCGTTGCATCGCCACCCCATGAAGTAAAGGTATATCCGGCATTAATGGTTGCAGTCAGTATCACAACGGTACCGCTGTCATATGAGGCACGATCCGGTGATTTGGTTACAGAACCGCCTGCTGTTGGATTGATGGATAAGGTTAAGCCATAACTGTTCAGTGTAAAGTTGGCAACCAATACCCTGTTAGCTGTCATGCTGATCTGGTATGCCGCACTGGTAGAAAGGATGGTTCCGTTTTCTGTCCAGTTGGTAAACCGGTATCCGGTACCTGCTGTTGCTGTCAGTAATACCTGAGTACCATGATCATACCGTAACTGATCAGGCGATTTTACAATGGTTCCCCCTGTACTAGGATTCGCTGTAGCCGCTAACGTATAACTATTGATGACAAAATTGGCAACCAGTGTACGGTTACTGCTGATGGCAAAGGTATAGGTAGCACTGGTAGATACGATCGTGGTTCCTTCTGTCCAGTTAACAAAGGTATAACCTGTATTGGGCGCTGCTGAGATGATAACAGAAGCACCTAATGTATAAGAACCCGATCCGGTATTGCTACCACCGGCTGCAGGGTTCGATGACAGGAGTACGGCAAACTGTAAAGCAGGAATGATACTGAAATTAGCTACCAGCGTTTTATTGGCGGTAAGGGTAAATGTATAACTGGAGCTGGTAGAAACAATGGTTCCGCCTTCTGTCCAGTTCACAAAAGTATATCCGGGACTGGGAGATTCGATTACGGTTACGGATGTACCGATATCATAAGAGCCCGATCCGAAAGTAGCACCACCGGCTATCGGACTGGATGATAATACCACCGCAAACTTAGCGGGAGGGATAATCGTAAAGTTGGCGATAAGTGCACGGTTACCGGCTACAGTAAACTGATAACTCGGACTGGTAGAAACAACGGTTGCGGAACCACTGTCTGTCCAGTTCGTGAATGTGTAACCCGTTTTGGGTAAGGCACTCACCGTAACGGTAGATGCCTGTGCAAAATTACCGGCACCACTTACCGTACCACCTGCTGCCAGGTTTACGCCCACGGTTACTTGCGGGATAGTGGTAAACGACCAGGTATAATCTGCTACCATGGCTGTCCGGAACTTATCCGCAGCAGCCAGGGTTACTGTACCCGTATATTTGGTAAAGGGACGAAAAGGAACTTCGGGTGTAAACGTGTATACCGCTGCATTAGCAGTAGGAGCCACGGTTCCGGTGATCAGTTGTGTGCCCTGACGGATGGTGAAGGAAGTAGCATTGATGGTAGCCGCATTCATATCTGTATTAAAAGTGACAGATACTACTTTGCCGGTAGCTACATCTACAGCGTTAGGAGCGGGGTCGGTAGATACTACTATGGGACAAACGCCCACCACACCCGTAACTTCTGTTACTTTTTTACAGGCTACTGCCGAAAAAAGTAATAATACTGCAATAAACCATTTACTGCCGATGCAACTGTTGAAACTACGGTGTAGTTTCTGTAGTTGTTGTCTGATTGCGTAAAGATTGTTTTTCATAAGATAATTGTGAATAGGTAAGTTGATAAACTGCAGTTTCTTTGTATGATATACAGCAATAGTTGTATCAATAGAATTGCAATACACAAACCTATGACAGGCTGAAATGGAGGTTGTTACAGCGCAGAATGAATATGTTACAAGAATCACATATCCAGTGTTTTTACAGATACGTTACAGGATTTTCTGACTATAGAAAGGGATGAAATTATCCCAACGATTCAGTTAAGAAGAAGTTATTTTATTTTTTTGGAGGAGATTTCATCAATGGCGATTGCTTCAAAAATATAAGAACGCAACAGCTCAGCATCAATATCTTTCAGTGTGTGAAAGTCTTTATAGCAGACAAACTTCCGGCTGCCCTGGTCAAGGTAACCAATTTCATTGGTCAGGAGATGGCCGGAAGTAAAACCAAACCTTACCCCTTCATAGGTTTTTTTCTTACCCCAGAGAATGGCGGCGGGCCAGATAAAACAGAGCTGTTTGTGCAGTTTGTAATACGGTACATTATAAGAGAGCTTTTCTGTGATCTCGGGGTGACAACTGAAAACGATCTTCCGCAATAACTCCGTCATCTCCCTTTCCTCATCGGGTAAATAATCCAGAAACTCTTCTACGTTCCGAAAAGAAACGCGCTGCATTTTTTGTTTGGCTGCCATCGCAAAGCTTGCGTTGAATGGTTATCTATTGTTTATTGGATCGGTAACTGCCATTTGGCATAGATCTTACTGAGATCAATATTACAGGACTGGTTCAACAGCTGCGGCAACTCCTGCAGGGTAAAAGGTCTTTGGTTTTGTTTGCTCCATTGATAGAGATAGCGGAATACGTTTTTCATCGATTTTTTTCCACTACTTTGTTGCAGCAGGTACTCATTCATCTCCAGCGCCATCAAAGCACCGCGTGAGTAGAGGGAAGTGCCGATCCGGAAATCAGTGCCATACATGGTGGATGCCAGCTGCGACAGTTCCTGCAGACTCAATTGTTTGATCTGCGGAGCGGTATGGTACACATTATCGGTAAATCGTTTTTTCATCCGCTCCAGTTTCAGGGTATCGTAAGGCAGAAACCACATAAATCCTTCATTGAACCAGATATGGTTGATGATGGGAGGGATCTCCAGTACATAGGGCCGGTAATTATCACCATAGCAACGCAGGGGCAACAAAGCATGCGCCATGTGGTGAATGATGGTAGGAATGGTGGCAATTATTCGCTCTTTACTCATGGCAGCCTTTCTCATTCCGCTGGTATCGCCAAAGAAAGTGCTGCTTTGCAAATGTTCCATGGCCAGCGAAGGAGCTACTTTCTGATCCATTGGTAAAGCTTTGCGTAACAGAATGCTGTATTGCTGAAAAGGTACTTCCCCAAAATATTCCTGTAAAATACCCATGGCACTGATGCCCTGTTTTCCATAATCATCGAGATATTCTTCCCCTGTTTCACAATAGGCAGCTACATACAGGGGTGCAATACCCCGGTAGGTTTTTACTTTGAACCGGGTCCCGATAAATAGTTGTCCATCCGCCAGCGTATGATAATTGTCTGTTTGAAAACGGAATGTTTCTTTGGCGGGATTCACCGAAGGCACATTACTCGAAAAGATAGACCAGCCGGGAAAACTGCTCACAGTGCAAATCACCGGTTCTGTTTCCGTACCATCCAGCCAGCCAAAAACGGAATAGTTCAGAATACCCGCAAAACCCGAACGGATAATAGAAGCGTCTGCAAGAGAGATCCTGTTTTCCATTTTCCTGAGATTAACGCGATAACTGATATGATGAATGCGCTGCGTACTGTCTGTACAATACCAGCGAGGTGCATCATTGCCATCTTCCTGCATGGCTATTTTTTGTCCACCGGTGGTGATGGCATATACCTCTTCTACAAACTGATCATACAGTGAAATACTGTAGGATCCGGGAATGGATCGGGGCATTACAAAAGCCGTACTTCCTTTTACAGGGGCGGCGGGTTGCAGCGTAATGTTCACATAAACAATAGAGCTGTCTGTATATGCCAATGTATATTTCGTCTGTGCCTGTGAGCCCAGGCAGCAAAAGAGAAAAAAGTATATACCCAACCATTTTTTCATTGTAATAGATTGTTTGTATAAATGGGAGTGAAAACCTCTCTGCGTAAACTCCGCGATCTCTGCAGCGCTGCGGTGAACATAAGTTCTATTCACCGCAGACCTGCAGAGATCGCGGAGTTTACGCAGAGGGGAGCATCAAGGTTTTTATCTCAAACAGCTTATTTTTATTTCTTACCGGCTGGCTTCTTTTTCTTCTCCGCCCGCAGCTGCTGTTTCAGTTCATTCTCCTTCAACCTGAATATAACTATTTTGCTGATCAGCGCCAAAGGAAGTGGCTCATCCAACGGAAACTGAATGGTTCCTTTTGAACAATTGTAAGGGGTTAGCGCTTTCTGAAACTGCGCCACACCTGAAGCACCCGGATAAAATCCGATATGTTGCGCATAAGCACCAAAGTATACCAGAGGTCCATACTGTTTGTAAGATGGCATACAATAACTGATCTGCTCAGTTGCTTCCGGTGCCGCTTTGCGGATGGTGGCACGTAATTCTTTTAAGAGTGCCTGCGTAGGTTTGGGATAGCGGGCAATATACGAGGGTACATCGGCTGCTGCATCCTGGTCTTTCATCATGGTGTTATAATTATAGATGAGAAATAATGATGGTACCGTTGATCACCCTTGCCGATCCGCCGATTGCCCCTTATCACAACTGTTCTGCGATTGCTGTCATCAACTCGGTGGCCAGCCTGATATCTGCTGCACTTGTTCGCCAGTTCACCAATGCTGCGCGGATCCCTTTTTTACCGTTGTATACCGTAGGGGTCATAAAAACTTTTCCCGTATCATTCAGTCTGCTCAAAAAAGTAGATAGCTTATCCTGGTTCAGTTCTCCGGCTAAGGTAAAACAAACCGTATTCAACCGCACCGGTGCCAGCAGTTCAAAATACCGACTGGCTGCTACAAAATCGCCCAATTGCTGTGCATGTTCAATACCCTCTTCCACTATTTTCCGGTAGCCCTCTTTGCCATAGGCTACCAGGGTAAACCAGGCAGGTAATGCTTTCAGTCTTCTTGAATTCTCAGGTAAAAAATTCATGTAGCTGAAATTATCCAATGGATCTCCGAGGTAGGGGGCATTCGAATTCTGGAAAGTTTCTACCTGTAACAACCTGTGTTTCTCTTTCACAAAAAATACAGCGCTTTCATAAGGTACATTCAGCCATTTATGACAGTCTACCGTAATGCTGTCGGCTGCTTCCCAACCTGCCAGCAAGTGTTTGTGTGCGGGTGAGCAGGCGGCAAAACCACCGAAAGCCGCATCAATATGCCACCAGAAATTGTATCGCTGTTTCAGTTGGGCAATAGCCAGGAAATCGTCAAAGTCAACTGTATTCACGGTTCCGCCACTGCTCAGTACAATACAGGCTTGCCCGTTCAGCGCCACCAGTTGTTGTTCCAGATCAGTAATGTCCATGGCTTCCCGGTTGCCGGGTAAAACCTTTACTTTGGTATACTGGTTGCTACCCATGCCCAGCAGAGAAAGCGATTTGATGGCCGAAGAATGGGGTGTGGCCGTTAATACAGGCAACTGTACACTAACCCCTTCTTTCGCAATATCTTTTCCCAATTGTTTGCCCAGCCATTGCCGCCCCACTGCCAAACAGGTAAAGTTCGAGAGGGTGGCACCTGTAACAAAACCACCCAGAAAATCTTTGGGTAGGCCAAACAGATCAAGCAATAATTGAATGGTCTCCAGTTCTATCCTTGCAGAAAGATCTCCCTGCCCCTGTGTGGCAAAACTGTTCTGGTCGTAAATGCTGGTTAACCAGTCGCCCACAACAGCAGCAGGAGTGGATCCGCCGGTTACAAAGCCCCAGTAACGGGGTCCGGTAGTAGCTACAATGGTGGGCTCGAAACGTTGATTGAATTGCGCCAGCGCCGCCAAAGCACCAACACCCTCTTCGGATAAATGATCTGTCAGTGATAAAGGGAGGGAAGTATGGGTAGGCCGGTTGGCTAACTGTGAGAGATAAGCCAATCCCTGCTCTTTTACTTTTTCCAGCAGTTCCGGAAACTGCTGCAGGTCTTGTTGAAGAGGATGGTTCATGATAGAATAAGGATGATTGTGAAACCGGCAAAATAAGCAGAAACCCGAAAAATGATTTTCCGTTTATCCATCTTTCCCAATTCTGTAAACAAGATTTATCTTTTGTCGGCTTTATGCGCTACACGCTTCAAAGCTCTTTTTTTGATCATGCCTCCCTTGGTATCTTTGATCTTGCTCATCACCACAAAGGCATCGCGGTCTATTTTGGTGATCTCGGTCGTTAATCGGTTCAGCTCCAACCGGGTGATCACAGTATATACGATCTCTATATCCCTGACCTCTCCTTTTTTGCCATAGCCGCTTTTTCCGTTGTACACCGTAACGCCTCTGCCCAGAGTTTCAACGATCATTTTTTTGATTTTGTTACTATGGGTCGATATGATGGTAACGCCGGTATATTCTTCAATCCCCTCGATCACAAACTCCAGTGTTCTGGAGGAAGCTACATAAGTGATCATCGAATACAAAGCGATTTCCAGCGATAAAAAATAAGCTGCTGTAACAAAAATGAGAATATTGATCAACGTGATCACATCCCCGATCGTGGTATTGAGCTTCCGGCTTACATAAATGGCCAGCACTTCTGTTCCGTCTATCACCGCACCACCCCTGATGGCAAGGCCCTTGCCCGCCCCTAAAAAGAATCCGCCGAAGATGGCTACCAACAGCGTGTCTTTGGTTATATCCGGTAAATGAATATTGGCCACTACCAATGCGAGTCCTAAAATGGCCAGCAGGGTTTTAATGGCAAAACCTCTGTTGATGATGCGGAAACCCAGAACAATAAAGGGTGCATTCACTAAGAGGATCAACAGGTACAGAGGTGCCGGACTTAGTGCCGATGCCAGCAGTGCAATACCTGTGGCACCACCATCAATAAAATGATTGGTAAGCAAAAAACTTTTGAAACCGAAAGCGGCAGAAAATACACCCGCTGTGATCAGAATGATATCTTTCAGTAACCGGAAAGCACTGATCTTTAATTCGCGCCAGCCCTTGGCCAGTTCATAGTTGGAAAACGCTTTATCATTACCATCGCCTTTTTCCTTGAGGGTGGTTTCGATAATGAGATGTTTCCAGAGTTTGTTCATAAAAGGCTAACAGTGTTTCCGGTGATACGAATGCCTACTAAGATCGGAAATTTCAGACAAACAGGTTGATCAACTCACTTACCTGTCTGACTACAACGGAATACCTGGTTCCCAATAGAAAAATAACTGTCAGTTATATTCGTCGTATCACTTCTGCTCAGGCTAACCGGATCTTATCTATATCCAGTTTATTCATCTGCAGAATTACCTGCATCACCCGGTTGGCTTTTTCCGGATCCGACATGAGCTGGCCGATATTGGATGGAACGATCTGCCAGGACAAACCATATTTGTCTTTTAACCAGCCACATCTGCTTTCCTTACCACCATCCGCTGTGAGCCGGTTCCAGAAATAATCGATCTCTTCCTGTGTATCGCAATTCACCACCAGTGAAACGGCTTCTGTAAATCGAAACTGCGGACCGCCATTCAGTCCCATGAATTTACTACCGTTCATTTCAAAAATCACCACCACGGGTGTTTCCTGCAGAATGCGGGATTTGGCAAATACCGAGCAATAAAAATCAGCCGCTTCTTTGGCTTTGCCATCAAATCACAAACAGGGGAAGATCGGATTATGCATACAATATCAGTTGAGGTGAGTAAACAATTGCAGGTACAAGTTACAGCACCTCATCAGGGCATACAAGGGCGGGTAGCGACAGCCTTCAGGTGAATTGCGACACACGATCCCCCTCTCTCTCTGCGAAAACTCTGCGATCTCTGCGGCGCTGCGGTGAACATAAGTTCTATTCACCGCAGAGAACGCGAGGACAGGGAGTTTTCGCAGAGTAGTAAATGGGTACTGGTAACTTAAATTACTTTTGAGGCGGGTGATGCTAAAAATACAAAAGGGGAAGATGAAATTCTTCCCCTTTTGTTGCCCGACATGGATTCGAACCACGACATACTGAACCAAAATCAGTTGTACTACCCTTATACTATCGGGCAATCCTTACATTCTCATCGAATGGGGTGCAAAAATAGGGTTGGGCAACAATTGTTCCAAATTTTTTACGCCCAGATCCCCCAATCTTTTCCCCCACCAGCCGAAAACGATTTCGCAGCCCCCGTTTTTGGCTGTTCGATAAATCAGTATCTTGGCGTTGATAGTCAATTGGTGAATGGGCAATGGTGAATGGGCAATAGGGGGTGCGGCAAAGAAAAGCCCCCCCAGCCCCCAAGACTACCCATTGCCCATTGACAATTGCCCATTCACAACTCACAACTCACTACTCACCATTCACAACTAACGACGCCATGTCCAACAAACTCATTCTCCTCGCCGTATTCGTTGTCAGCATGCTGCTGATGGCTTTTTCCTATGATAAAAAGAAAAAAGTTGTCTTTTTCGGCGATTCTATTACCCAGGCCGGTATCCGACCCGGTGGTTATATCAAACTGATGGATTCCCTGATCACCCAGCAGCTGGGGGCTGATAAATACGAACTGATCGGGGCCGGCATCGGCGGCGACAAGATCTACGACCTCTACCTGCGCATGGAAGCAGATGTGCTCAAGCACAATGCCGATATCGTGGTCATTTATGTAGGCGTGAACGATGTATGGCACAAAGCCTCCAGCGGCACTGGTACCGATTACAATAAGTTCGGCCGTTTTTATGAGGCCGTGGTAAGCAAACTGCAGGCTTCCGGCAGTAAAGTGATCCTATGCACCCCGGCGGTGATTGGCGAAAAAACCGATAATTCCAACCAGCAGGATGGCGATCTGAACCACTACAGCAACTGGATCCGCGGTTTTGCCGCCCAGAAAAATATCCCGCTGGTAGATCTGCGGGCAGGTTTCATTAACTATAACCTGAAGAACAATCCGCAGAACAAAGAGTCCGGCATCCTCACCACCGACCGTGTACACCTGACCCCGGCCGGTAACCTGTTTGTAGCCGAGCAGATGTGGAATGTGATCAAAACCATAAAATAAGTCGCGGCAGAAAGCCCGATACAGATATGAAAAAAATCAGCAGTTTACTGGTTTGTGTACTTCTGTTCACTACCGCGATGGCACAAAAAAGAAAAATACATATTTACCTGCTCGCCGGCCAGTCCAATATGGCGGGCCGGGGTACGGTAGAACCCATGGATACGGTCATCAACCCGCATATCTGGATGCTGAATAAAGAGGAACAATGGGTACCCGCCAGAGAACCGCTGGCTTTTGATAAACCCAAAGTTGTAGGGGTGGGCCCGGGTTTTGCCTTTGCCAATGTCCTGCAACAGGCCGATCCTTCGGTAGACATTTACCTGGTGCCCTCCGCAGTGGGTGGCAGCCGCATCGATCTCTGGCAGCCGGGTGCGTATGATTCGGCCACAAAGTGTTATCCCTACGATGATGCTATCCGCCGCACCAGAAAAGCCATGCCGGCAGGAGAACTGAAAGGCATCATCTGGCACCAGGGCGAGAGCGATTCCAACGCCAAACTGAGTGCGGGTTATGAGGCCAAATTATTGGCTCTGATCCAGCGTTTCCGTACTGATCTGGGTAAACCCCAACTGCCTTTTGTAGCAGGCGAGATCGCTCATTTCAGAACCGAAGAAAATAAGGATAAACAGGTGGTGAACCTGGCCATTAAAAAAGTGGTATCCACTGCACCCTTTTGCGGTTATGTAGCCACCAGTGGTTTGCAGCACCGCGGAGATTCCCTGCATTTCGACAGCCCTTCCGCGCGTGAGATCGGCAAACGCTACGCCGCTGCTATCTCTGCAATCAAAAAATAAAAAACTGCGCCTTCGCGCCTTTGCGTGAAAATTCTCTCGCAGAGGCGCAAATGCGCAGTTATCATTTCATGAAAGTTTATACCGCTTTAACGAGGTAGTAATTCTTCTTTCCTTTCTGAACCAACAGGTATTTGTTGTTCAACAGATCCGCGCTGGTAACCTGTAGCTTCTCAGCCGCAACTTTGGTTTTGTTCAGTCCCAAACCACCGGCCTGCCACATTTTTCTGGCTTCGCCCTTACTGGGGAAGATCTGCGTATCAGCCAAAAAGCTAACGAT
Organism: Caulobacter sp. UNC279MFTsu5.1; assembly: GCA_943369185.1. Lineage (GTDB taxonomy): Bacteria > Bacteroidota > Bacteroidia > Chitinophagales > Chitinophagaceae > Sediminibacterium. Next base: position 248,841 of record CALRMK020000002.1, read on the forward strand.
CTCATACCCCGTATCCAGCGCCGCTCTGCTGATCTCGATGGAAGGCACACCTTCCATCACCTGCAGCAACTGCTCTTCCGTTAAACTCTGCAGGATCTCGGTAGTGGCATTACCAAACAGGATCTCAGAAGCTTTTACCGCAAACTCATAATCGGCACGGCTATGTACAAAACAGGTAATTTCTTCGGCCAGTTTTTTCTGCAGTGCTCGTTCGTGTGGTGCTGCTTCCTGTTGCGCCAGTAAAGTCTCTATCTCTTCTTTGGGAAGGAGGGTAAAGATCTTGATCCATTGTGTAGCATCAGAGTCACTGGCATTGAGCCAGAACTGGTAGAACTGGTAAGGAGAGGTTTTTTTCGGATCCAGCCAAACATTGCCCTTTTCGGTTTTACCGAATTTGCCACCATCTGCTTTTTTGATCAGCGGACAGGTAAACGCAAAGGCTTCACCACCCGCTTTGCGGCGGATGAGTTCGGTACCGGTTACAATATTGCCCCACTGGTCGCTGCCGCCCATCTGCAGTTTACAGTTTTTGTGCTGGTTCAGCCAGTAGAAATCATAGCCCTGTATCAGCTGGTAGGTAAACTCGGTAAAGCTCATGCCCACTTCGCTCTCCAGCCTTTTTTTCACACTGTCTTTCGACATCATATAATTCACCGTAATGTGTTTGCCCACATCGCGGATAAAATCCAGAAAACGGAAATCCTTGAACCAGTCGTAATTGTTCACCATCTCCGCCGTATTGGCTTTGCCGGGGGTAAAGTCCAGGAATTTCTCCAGTTGTTTACGAACACCGGCTTGGTTGATCTGCAGCACTTCCTCGCTTAGCAGGTTCCGCTCCTCACTTTTACCGCTGGGATCGCCCACCATACCGGTGGCGCCGCCTACGAGTGCAAAAGGTTTGTGCCCGGCACGCTGTAAATGCACCAGTAATAAAATGGGCACCAGACTGCCGATATGCAGACTGTCAGACGTAGGGTCAAACCCAATATACCCCGAAACGGTTTCTTTCTCCAATAACTCCGCAGTGCCCGGCATAATATCCTGTATCATACCCCGCCACTGTAATTCTTCGATCAGGTTCATTCTTTGTTGCTGTTTGCGCAAAAGTAAGGAAAGTGAGTGGTGAGTGGTCAGTAGTGAGTGGTCAATTGTGAATGGTGAATGGGCAATGGGGGAGGTTAAGTGAGTAAAAGCCCGCTAAGCCCCCTATTGACCATTGACTATTCACTATTGCCAATTGACAATTCACCATTGCCCCTTCACAAAAAACTCACTACTCACCACTCACCACTCCCTATTTTTGCGTCATGAGAACAGTAGGAGACGGCACCCGCGCCCTGAATTTTTTGATCGATACCCTGGTTATTTTCACCATTGCCTATTTCAGTTTTCAGGCCTGGAACTGGTATGTACAGTTCTGGCGTTATCCCTACTACAATTTCGGCTGGTTCTTTTTTGGGATCCTTTTCCTGTATTATTTCCTGTTCGAATCCCTTTTCGGCCGTACGCCCGCCAAATGGTTCACCTACTCCAAAGTGGTAACCCTGAACGGTACCAAAGCCCCGTTCTGGGCGGTTTTTATCCGCTCGCTGGTACGCCTCACCATTATCGACCTTTTTTTCATACCCATTCTCGGGAAACCTTTGCATGATTACCTGAGTAAAACAAAATTGGTAGAATCTTAGAAGAAGCTGAACGCTTAACGCCAAACGCTTAACGCTTTATTTGGGGTGAAGGGGCAGTTCCTGTGTCCTCAAGTCCGCTTTCGGTGTTCAATATTCTGCGTTCGGCGTTTAGCATTCCGCGTTGAGCGTTTAGCGTTAAGCGTTCCGCGTCAAAATCATTCCTGAATTCGCAACCAAACAGTAGCCCGAAATGTTACTTTCGCAGGCAATTCTATTCACTAATTGTACCGGCATACCGGTAATTTGTATTTGAACCATGGCTAAAATCGGCATTAACATAGCAACCGGCAGTTTACAGCAGGCAGAAATGATCGTGGGCATTGATCTCGGTACCACCAATAGCCTGGTAGCGATCATCCACCCCGAAAGCAAACAACCCATTGCCCTGAAAGAGCACAATACCAGCAGCCTGGTACCCAGTGTGGTGCATTTTGATGCGTTTGGCAATGCCACGGTAGGAGAAGCGGCCAAAGCTTTTATGGAAACCGATCCGCAGAACACCATTTTCAGTGCCAAAAGACTGATGGGGAAAAGCTTTAAAGACATCAAAGAGAACGCCGATTTCTTCACGTACAAAGTGATCGATGATGATGCAGACAGCCTGGTAAAAGTGCAGGTGGGTCAACAGTTTTATTCGCCCATCGATCTCTCGTCCTTTATCTTAAAAGAGCTCAAACAAAGAGCCGAACATATTCTGAAAACACCGGTTACCAAAGCGGTGATCACCGTACCGGCTTATTTTAACGATGCCCAGCGGCAGGCCACACGCGATGCGGGTAAACTGGCCGGACTGGATGTATTACGCATCGTAAACGAACCCACCGCCGCCAGCCTGGCTTACGGTTTGGGTATGAACAAAGACGAAGAAAAAACCATTGCCGTCTACGATCTGGGAGGTGGCACTTTCGATATTTCGATCCTGCATATCAATAACGGGATTTTTGAAGTGCTCAGCACCAATGGTAATACCTACCTGGGCGGTGATGACCTGGACCGCGCCATTGTTCAGTACTGGATGGAGCAGGCGGGCATTTCGATGGAGGAACTGAAGCAGAACAAAGAACTGTCGCAGGGCCTGCGTTTACGCGCCGAAGAAGCCAAAAAACACCTCAGTAGTAATAATGACTTCGAAATTGAATGGAACAGTGACCAGCTAACGCTTTCACGTGAAACATTCGAAAAGCTGATATCACCGCTGGTGGAGGAGACCATCCAATCCTGCCGCAATGCCTTGGCCGATGCCAAACTCAGTGTAACGGATATTGATACCATTGTGATGGTGGGAGGCAGTACCCGTGTGCCGGCCGTAAAAAATGCGGTGAGTCAGTTCTTTGGCAAACCCGTCAACGATTCGGTAAACCCGGATGAAGTAGTGGCCCTGGGTGCCGCGGTACAGGCCGATATTCTTGCAGGCAATAACAAAGATTTTCTTCTACTGGATATCACCCCGCTGAGCCTGGGTATCGAAACCATGGGCGGTTTGATGGATGTATTGATCCCCCGTAATGCCAAGATCCCTACCAAAGTGGGCCGTCAGTACACAACACATAAAGACGGGCAGGGCAGTATGCGTATCTCTGTATTCCAGGGCGAACGTGATCTGGTAAAAGACAACCGCAAACTGGCCGAATTCAGCCTCAAAGGTATCCCCGGAATGCCGGCAGGTTTACCCAAGGTAGAAGTCAGTTTTCTCATCAATGCAGACGGTATTCTGGTAGTAAAAGCCAAAGAACTGCGCAGTGGGGTAGAACAGGAGATAGAAGTAAAACCGCAATACGGCTTAACCGACGAAGAAGTGGAGCATATGCTCATGGATAGCCTTACCCATGCCAAAGAAGACATGCAGGTGCGTGCCCTGGTAGAAGCCCGAACCGAAGGGGAGCAGATCCTGGAAGTGACCGAAAAATTCATTGGCAAAAACGCTACCCTGTTAAGCAAAGAAGAAATCACCGCCACCGCAGCGGCCATGCAGGCACTGCAAATGGCGTTAACCATGGAAGATAAAAACCTCATCCATACCAAAATAGAAGAACTCAACGAAGTAACCCGCCCCTTCGCCGAAAGGGCCATGGACGCAGCTATCAGCGGGGCGCTGAAGGGGAAATCGATCACTTCGTGAGGCGTGAATCGTGAGTGGTGAATCGTCAGTCGTGAGTGGTGAGTCGTGAGTATCAAAGTCGGAAATCTCTGTGGCCCTCTGTTACTCTGTGGCTCTGTGTTGAAAACAACATTGATGCTGTTGGGTAATTGAGGTTCAGTATTTTTTCAACACAGAGGCACAGAGATTGGGAGTTACACAGAGAAAGAGAAGCGGTACGCTTTTAACCGGACAATAATAACTGTTGAATTGAGGTGGTGCCAATATATTGACCATTCACCATTGCCTATTCACCACTCACCACTCACGACTGACGATTCACGACTCACGCCCCCAATTCCAACCTCCGCTGCACATACTTTCCCAGCATATCAAACTCAATATTCACCTGGCTGCCAACCTGTAACTGATGGATATTGGTGTGTTCGTAAGTATAGGGGATCACGGCAATGCGGAAACTGTTTTTGGTAACATCGAAGCAGGTTAGACTGGTGCCGTTCACGGAGATAGATCCTTTTTCGATCACCAGATGGGCAAATTGGGGTGGAAACTGAAAACAATATTCCCAGCTGCCGGCCAGTTCTTTGCGTTCTGTGCATACGGCCGTAGTATCTACATGGCCCTGTACAATATGCCCATCCAGCCGGCCATTCATCAGCATACACCTTTCCAGGTTGATCTCGGTACCGGTTTGCCAGCTGCCCAACTCGGTCTTTTTCAGGGTTTCTTCAATGGCGGTTACCTGGTGGCGGTTGGGGGCCAGGGCTTCTACCGTAAGGCAAACGCCGTTATGGCTCACACTCTGGTCCACTTTCAGCTCCCCGGAAAGGGGGGATTCTATCCAGAAACTGAGGTTGGTGCCATTCGGGGTGATGGACACGACTTTGCCCATATTTTCAATGATTCCTGTAAACATGGCTGCAAGGTAATTTTGAAAATCGAGAAATGTGCACCCGTTTCAGGTTACAGGTTGCCGGTTACCAGTAACCAGTAACTTGTAACCTGAAACTGGAAACCAGAAACCTGCAACCAATATTTGGTATTTTCAAATCAAATCCTATCTTTGCCGTCCTAAAAAACACCTGAGGAGGTATAATAGCTATGCTTATCATCGATTCAAAAGATTGTGAAAACATCGACAAGGCACTCAAGAAGTACAAGAAAAAGTTTGAAAAAAGTAAAACTTTGCTGCAACTGAGAGAGCGCCAGGCCTTTACAAAGCCATCCGTAGTTCGCCGCGGACAGATTTTGAAAGCAATCTACAAGCAGAATATAGCCAGCGGAAAGATCGAGGGATAATCCTCTTTTCCAGCTTGAACATATTAAGTAGCCGTGGTTTTGTAACTTTAGGCTACTTTTTTTATGCCCATACCTCAATATCCCCAGTTACAAGCCTTCCTCGATTACCTTTTGTTTGAAAAAAGGTACTCAAAGCATACGTTATTGTCGTACAAGAACGACCTGGAACAGTTTTTTGCCTATCTCACCAGTCAGTTCGATGCGCCGGCCATTGAGCAGATCACGGCCATGTATGTGCGAAGCTGGCTGGCCGAACTGAAAGAGGAGAAGATCTCCTCCAAAAGCATCAACCGTAAGATCTCCTCCCTCAAATCCTTCTTTAAATACCAGCTAAAGACCGGTAAACTGGAAAAGTCGCCCATGGCCACGGTAACGGCCCCGCGGGTGAATAAACGCCTGCCGGTGTTTGTAGAGCAGAAAGACATGGCCACCCTCTTTGATTATGTGGAATTTGCGGATAACTGGAAGGGGCGCACAGAACGCCTGGTAATGCAATTGTTTTATAGTACCGGCATGCGTTTGAGTGAGCTGATCAACCTCAAAGAATCCCAGCTGGACCTTGCCCAGTCGCAGGTAAAAGTGGTGGGAAAGGGTAACAAGGAGAGGGTGATACCGGTGCCCGCGGAACTGCTAAAGCAGATACAGGAATATGTGCTGGACAAACCCGTGAAGGATGCCGGCGTATCCAATGTATTTGTGACCGAGAAAGGAAAGCCCCTTCATCCCCGTTCGGTATATGCATTTGTGAAACAATACCTCGGTCAGGTAACCACGATCCAGAAAAAAAGTCCGCATATACTCCGCCACAGTTTTGCCACCCATTTAATGAACAATGGCGCAGAACTCAATGCAGTAAAGGAATTGCTGGGGCACAGCAGTCTGGCGGCCACGCAGATCTACACCCATAATACCATCGAAAAACTGAAAGAAGTTTTCAAAAAAGCGCATCCCAAAGCGTAGGGTCATAAGACTATCATAATTATGAAAAATTCCCGTTTAATTCTTTTTTAATGTAATAAGTTGTTGTAACTTGTAGGTAGAAACAAGGGGGAGTCATCCCGGTTTCTTAAACCTGTAAAAAGTTCTTTCAAATATTATTTTTTCACCGATTAAACGTGAGTTGCCATGAACGTTAACATTCAAACTGTGCATTTTGACGCAGACGACAAATTGGTTGAGTATGTAAACCGTAAAGTTGAAAAGTTGAATACTTTTCACGACAAGATCCTGAAAGTGGATGTTTACCTGAAACTGGACAATGTGGTGCATACGATCAAAGACAAAGTTGTGGAGATCAGCGTACACATTCCAAAGCATGATTTTTTTGCAAAAGCGTCAACAAAGTCTTTTGAGGAGTCATTTGATAACGCAATGGAATCAATTGTTTCACAGATAAAACGAAAAAAAGAAAAATTAGCAGCGTAAAAACGAAAAAAGGCTCCCTGCCGAAACAGGGAGCCTTTTTTATTAGAAAATACCATGAAAAAGATCCTGATTTTTTCCCTTATCCTTCTTTTCCTGGCCTGTTCTGCGGAGCAGGAAAAAACCAGGGCCCATATCACCCAACGCAGGACTGGTAAGGCCGGCAGGCTGATGATCAGTTATGAATTCAGGGTAGGAGACAGCCTTTTTACTGATAGTATGGAACTGGCCAACAAAGTGGTTCCCCACGATTCAGTGACGGTTCTTTACTCCCCAGCCAACCCCCGGAAAAGCCATTTAAGCCTGCCTTAAAATGGCATTTTATCCCGTTGGTTGAAAACCATGTTGAAAACTGCCTGAAAATTTTCGTTTCAAAATTTTGCTGAATTAAGTTTTCCATTACCTTTGCCATCCCAAAAAATGGGATAGTTCTTTGTGTTTTGTAATTCTGGAAACAGGGAAGAGAATACCGGAACACCGGTTTTAGCCTTCTTTCTGTACCCGATTACAGCAAGTGTACGCCGAAGTAGCTCAGCTGGTAGAGCAGCTGATTTGTAATCAGCAGGTCGCGGGTTCGAGTCCCATCTTCGGCTCTTAATTAGTTAAGAGTTAAAAGTTAATAGGTAAAAGTTGTCTCAGCCAGACTATTAACTTTCAATTATTAACTTTTAACTGGATACTAAACCGGGCAGATGGCCGAGTGGTTAAAGGCGACAGACTGTAAATCTGTTCTCTCACGAGTACGTAGGTTCGAACCCTACTCTGCCCACAGTTCTTTGAATTATTAATTGATAATTTTTAATTAATAATTAGTCAAGCGGAAGTAGCTCAATTGGTAGAGCGATAGCCTTCCAAGCTATAGGTCGCGAGTTCGACCCTCGTCTTCCGCTCCAGTGTTAGTTACGGGTCAGAAGTTAGAAGTCTGGATTTCCAGTGTACTTCAGACTCCTAACTCCAGACTCCTGACTGGATAAAAGCCGTTGTAGCTCAGGGGTAGAGCACATCCTTGGTAGGGATGAGGTCGTGAGTTCGATTCTCACTAACGGCTCTTGTAAGTGGATAAAGAAAAAAAGTGAGAGATTCCTGAAACGGAATAAACAGCAGTATTTTTTAACCGTGGTCAAAGTGACCTATATTTTTTAAAACACAACTAAAAACCGATACAAATGGCAAAAGAGACCTTTAAGAGGGAAAAACCTCACGTAAACGTAGGTACCATTGGTCACGTTGACCATGGTAAAACTACTTTGACCGCAGCGATTACAATGATCTTGTCTAAAAAAGGGATGGGTAACGTCGCTAAAAAATATGATGAAATTGATGGTGCTCCTGAAGAAAAAGAGCGTGGTATCACCATTAATACTGCACACGTTGAGTACCAGACTGCTAACCGTCACTATGCGCACGTTGACTGTCCAGGTCACGCCGACTATGTGAAGAATATGATCACCGGTGCTGCCCAGATGGACGGTGCTATCCTGGTGGTTGCGGCTACAGATGGTCCTATGCCACAAACCAAAGAGCACATCCTGCTGGCCCGCCAGGTAGGTGTACCTCGTATCGTTGTGTTTATGAACAAAGTAGACCTGGTTGACGATCCTGAACTGCTGGAACTGGTAGAGATGGAAGTTCGTGAACTGTTGACTTCATATGGTTTTGATGGTGATAACACACCTATCATCCAGGGTTCTGCTACAGGCGCACTGTCTGAAGAGCCAAAATGGGTTGCTAAGATCGAAGAACTGATGGAAGCTGTGGATTCTTACATTCCATTGCCTCCCCGTCCGGTTGATATGGCCTTCCTGATGTCTGTGGAAGACGTATTCTCTATCACTGGTCGTGGTACCGTTGCTACCGGTCGTATCGAGCGTGGTATCATCAAAGTGGGTGAAGCTGTTGAGATCGTAGGTCTGATGGAAGCTCCGCTGGCATCTACCGTAACTGGTGTTGAGATGTTCAAGAAGCTGTTGGATGAAGGTCAGGCTGGTGATAACGCAGGTCTGCTGTTACGTGGTATCGAGAAAAAAGATATCCGTCGCGGTATGGTAATCTGTAAGCCAGGTTCTATCACGCCACACACTGAATTCAAAGGTGAAGTATACGTACTGAGCAAAGAAGAAGGTGGACGTCATACGCCATTCTTTAACAAATACCGTCCTCAATTCTACTTCCGTACTACGGATGTAACAGGTGAGTGTACCCTGCCTGCAGGAACTGAGATGGTAATGCCTGGTGATAATATCAACCTGTCTGTAAAACTGATCCAGCCGATTGCGATGGAGAAGGGTCTGAAATTCGCTATCCGCGAAGGTGGACGTACAGTAGGTGCCGGTCAGGTTACTGAAATCATCAAATAAGAATCAAGCGAAAAAGCGTAAGCTTTTAGCTTCACACAAATGTTTTTTACTACATTTGTAACATACTCTAAAAGCTGTTCCGCCGCAAGCGGGATAGCTTTTAGCTTTCTACGGGCATCGTACAACGGTTAGTATTAAGGTCTCCAAAACCTTCGATCTGGGTTCGAATCCTAGTGCCCGTGCTGAGTAATTTGAGAATGTGACAATTTGAAAATTTGAAAATGGTTTTTCAGGTTTTTGAATCGGTTTTAATTTTCAAATTTTCAAATTCACAAATTTTCAAATTGGTTCTATGAACAAGATCGCTACCTATTTCAAAGAGAGTTACCACGAGTTGCTGGAGAAAGTGACCTGGCCAACCTGGATGCAGTTACAGCAGAGCACTGTGATCGTTCTGGTGGCTACCGTTATCATTACAGCGATGGTATGGGTAATGGATTTTTCAAGTAACCAGTTATTAAAGCTGATTTATTCATTATTTAAGTAAAACAGCATGGAAGAAGTAGTAGAAACAGCATTACCCGAAACTGCGGCACCGCAGGCTGATACCAAATGGTATGTGTTGCGCGTGGTGAGTGGTAAAGAGCGTAAGGTAAAAGAGTACCTCGATAAAGATATTATACGCAGTGGCTGGCAGGAGATCATCAAACAGATCTTTCTACCCATGGAGAAAGTATATAAAGTGCAGAACGGTAAAAAAGTAATGCGCGAAAAAAACTACTTCCCCGGTTATGTAATGATGGAAGTACTGGATGGTAAACTGAACGATGATATCGTACAGCATATCAGCAATATCAGCAATGTGATGCACTTTCTTACCGATGGTAAGGGATCCAAAGGTAATATCATCTCTCTCCGTAAAAGTGAAGTGAACAAGATGCTGGGTAAAGTGGATGAGATGAACGACCAGGGCGTAACCATGAGCGAACCTTTCATCGTGGGAGAGACCATCAAGATCATCGAAGGACCTTTCAACGACTTCAACGGGGTGATAGAAGATGTGAACGACGAGAAGAAGAAATTGAAAGTAACCGTAAAGATCTTCGGACGTTCTACACCGGTAGAGTTAAGCTATATGCAGGTGGAGAAAATCAGTTAAGATAGCTATGAGCTGCTAGCCGTGAGCTACGAGCTGTAAGCAATAACAAAATATTACATGAAAGGTCAGCTGGTTATGCAGTTGACCTTTTATATTTACGCTATTCAAAGCTCGCGGCTCAAAGCCCAGAGCTCATAGCTTTTTAAAAACATACATTATGAAAAAGATCCTATTTGCCGTAACATTTGTCTGCCTTGGTTTTGCAGTAAACGCACAACCCCCGAAAGTGCCGGCTGAAGCAGGTACCGTATTTGGCCAGGCCACTACCGCCGAAAATGCCATTTCGGTTGACCAGCTGTACGCTATCATGGACAGCAAAAAAGAGAAGAAAGAAATGTCTGTAAAGCTGAAAGGCGTGGTAACCCAGGTATGTGAGAAAGAAGGATGCTGGATCAAGGTACAATCACCCAATGGCAGCATGATGGTGAAAATGAAAGACCATAAATTCCTGGTTCCGCTGGTATTGAACGGTAAAACCATCGTCATCGACGGGATCGCGGATGAAAAACTGACCACCGTAGAGCAGCTCCGCCATTTTGCAGAAGATGCCGGTAAAAGCAAGGAAGAGATCGCTAAGATAACAGAAGCCAAAAAAGAGATTACGGTGCAGGCGAAGGGGATTTTGGTTTTGTAAGAAGTCAAAAGTTAAAAGTTAAAAGTCAAAATGGGGGGAGGTTCCTGTTTTGACTTTTTTTATTTTACTCGCGTTATAGGATCGGGGCTCATAAAAGCGGGCATATTATTGTACAAAAAATTGTACATTTGTTGTAAATAAGTAGAAATGATCACCTCTTACTCAGACTTCAGATCGAAACTAAAATCCTATCTGGATGATGTTTTTAAAAGCCAGAGCCCATTGTTCGTTACCCGGACCAAGGGTGAGAATGTGGTGGTCCTGTCACAATCTGACTACGACAGTATTATGGAGACTTTCTACCTCTTAAAATCTCCCAAAAATGCCTCGCGTTTATTATCTGCGGTTGAGGAATATAACCAGGGGCTGGGTAAAGAGCAAAATCTGGTAGAAGAATGAGGGTTGTATTTATGTCTGCTGCCTGGGAAGATTACCTCTATTGGCAACAGCATGATAGTGCTATGCTCAAAAAAATAAATATACTGATCAAAGAATCTCTGCGAACGCCTTTTGAAGGTAGTGGTAAGCCGGAAGCCTTAAAGGAGAACCTGAAAGGCTTTTGGTCGCGGCGGATTAATCTGGAACATCGGCTGGTCTATAGGGTGGAAGGGGATGCCATTTACATTTTGCAGTGCCGGTATCATTATTGATAGTCAATCAGTTAAGAGTTTAGAAACAGGGTGATAAATTATTTTTCCAACTTTTAACTCCTAACTTTTCACTCCTAACTATTTTCCCCTACCTTTGCCGCCCCAAAAGTTCTTTAGATAAAGAATGATTGAATTTGGGAGTCACGCCGTAGGCGTGACGCTATTACCAATTAAATCTAAAAAAAATGGCAAAAGAAATCTCTGGCTTCGTGAAGCTGCAGGTGAAAGGTGGACAAGCCAATCCTGCGCCTCCGGTAGGCCCCGCACTCGGTTCTAAGGGTGTGAACATTATGGAGTTCTGCAAACAATTCAATGCAAGAACCCAGGACAAAATGGGAAAAGTAGTTCCTGTTTTGATCACCGTGTATTCTGATAAGTCTTTCGACTTCATCATCAAAACCGCTCCTGCTGCTGTCCAGTTAATGGAAGCCGCTAAAATCCAGAAAGGATCCAAGGAAAGCAATCGTCAGAAAGTAGGTAAAGTAACCTGGGAACAGGTAGAAGTTATCGCTAAAGACAAGATGTCTGACCTGAACGCATTTACATTAAACAGCGCCATGAGCATGGTAGCCGGTACTGCACGCAGTATGGGTTTAACCGTTGATGGAAAAGCTCCATGGGAAAACTAATTATTCACCTTAACACAGTAAAACATGTCAATTACTAAAAAAAGAAAAGTAGCTGCAGCCAAGGTGGATAAAAACAAAGTTTATTCCCTGAAAGATGCCGCTAACCTCGTTAAAGAGATTAACTGTACAAAATTTGATAGCTCTGTAGATCTGCATATCCGTTTGGGTGTAGATCCTAAGAAAGCAGACCAGCAGGTACGTGGTACCGTTTCTTTACCTCATGGTACCGGTAGAACCAAAAAAGTATTGGTTCTGTGTACTCCCGATAAAGAAGCCGCTGCAAAAGAAGCCGGTGCTGATTTTGTAGGTCTGGATGAATTTATTACCAAGATCGAAGGTGGTTGGGTAGATATGGATGTGATCATCGCTACACCGGCTGTTATGCCTAAGATCGGTAAACTGGGTAAAGTACTGGGTCCACGTAACCTGATGCCAAACCCCAAAACCGGTACAGTAACCAATGATGTGGCTGCTGCGGTAAATGAAGTAAAAGGTGGTAAGATCGCCTTTAAAGTAGATAAAGCGGGTATCGTTCACGCTTCTATCGGCCGTATTTCATTTGCACCCGAGAAAATTGCAGAGAACAGTGCAGAACTGATCAACGCTATCATCAAGCTGAAACCATCTACTGCCAAAGGAATTTACCTGAAAGCGGTAAGCATGGCCAGCACCATGAGTCCGGGTATCACATTAGACACCAAATCATTAATGAACTAATCCTGGTGATCTCGGCTTAGCCAAGAAATGACCCGGGTTTTTAAAAAGATTAGTTATGACTAAAGATCAAAAAAATGAAGTGATTGAAATTCTGAAAGGAAAATTCAGTCAATACAATAACTTCTACATTACCGATACAGAATCTTTAACGGTAGCGCAGGTTTCCAAACTCCGTCGTACCTGTTTTGATAAGCAGGTTGAGATGAAGGTTGCGAAAAACACGTTGATCCGCAAAGCACTGGAATCACTGGATGCTGAGAAGTATGCAGGTGTTTACGAGTCTTTGAACAATGTAACAGCCCTCATGTTCTCTGAGAACCCTAAAGAACCAGCCCTGATCATCAGTTCTTTCCGTAAGAGCAACAATGGTGACAAACCCGTTCTGAAAGCGGCTTTCATCAATGGTGAAGTGTATACTGGTGATAATACACTGGCCTCACTGACCAAGATCAAAACCAAGAACGAACTTATCGGAGAAGTTATCGGCTTACTGCAGTCTCCTGCAAAACGTGTACTGGCAGGTTTGTTACACCACCACGAGAAGCAGGCAGCAGGTGCTTCTGCAGAATAGTATTGATATGTAATGAGTCATATTTTATCATGACAAATTACATTTGAAATAATTTCCTTGCCGGATGGAATTAAAAAAATGAAGGCATTAGAAATCAAATTTTTTTAAACATCCGTCGGATCACGAGCGTGATATGAAGACGGAAAAAATTTAAACACATGGCAGACGTTAAAGCATTAGCCGAAACATTAGTAGGCTTAACAGTAAAAGAAGTTCAGGAATTAGCTGATGTATTGAAAGCTGATTACGGTATCGAACCAGCTGCTGCTGCAGTTGTAGTAGCAAGTGGCGACGGCGGTGGTGCTGCAGCTGCTGAAGAGAAAACATCTTTCGATGTGATCCTCGTTAGCGGTGGTGCAAGCAAACTGGGCGTTGTTAAGATCGTTAAGGAATTAACCGGTCTGGGTCTGAAAGAAGCAAAAGACCTGGTTGATGGTGCTCCTAAAGCCGTAAAAGAAGGCGTATCTAAAGCAGAAGCTGATGATTTAGTAGCCAAGCTGAAAGAAGCTGGTGCTGAAGTTGAAGTGAAATAATTACTGTTTCGCGACAAAATATAGCCGGTGAGTGTTTGCTCACCGGCTTTTTTGTGAGTAGTCAGCAGTGAGTAGTGAGAAAGGAGAAGTGAATTGGTATATCAAATACTGACTACTCACTACTCACCACAATGAATGACGGGCGGTTTTGAAATGTGGAAGCGAATCCTAATATTTACAGTCACTAAAACCTATTTATGAAAAAGCTACCCATTCTGCTGGCAGTTGTTTTGCTGGCGCTGGTTTCCTGCAAAAGCAAATCCGATGCTGATAAGGCTTTCTTTGACACGAGCGGCATGGATACCACGGTGCATCCCGGCGATAATTTTTTCCTGTATGCGAACGGGGGATGGATCAAGTCGGCAAAGATCCCTGATGACCAGAGCGGGTGGGGAAGTTTTTATACCCTGTATCAGGATAACCTGGTAAAAATGCGCACAATACTAGAGGAAGTATCAGCGAAAAAGGATCATCCCAAAGGCAGTGCCGAACAGAAAGTAGGCGATTTCTTTGCCAGCGGTATGGATACGGTTGCCATTGAAAAAGCAGGCTATGAACCCCTGAAACCGATGCTAGCCCAAATAGATGCGGTAAAAGATCACAAAGAACTGATGAACCTGCTGGCTGAGAATGCCAAAGAAGGCAATGGCGACCTGATCGGGTATTATGTAGGTGCCGATGAACGTAACAGCGTAAAAAATATTCTCGTCTTATACCAGACTGGTACCTCCCTTCCTGAAAAAGACTATTACACCAAAACAGATTCCATCACCGTTAACCAGCGCAACAAACTGGTAGAACATGCCGCCAGGTATTTTACCCTGACAGGTACAGATCCTGCTACTGCACAAAAAGCGGCAGCAGCAGTACTGGCTCTTGAAACGGCGATCGCCCAATCACATTTAACACCAGTGGAGCAGCGCGATCCGGTGAAGAATTACAACAAAATGTCTGTTGCACAGCTGGAGAAACTTTCTCCCAATATTGGCTGGACCAATGTACTGGCTAAAATGGGGATCAGTACCGACAGCGTAAACGTATCGCAGCCCAATTACTACAAGGCACTAAGTGCATTGCTGGTTTCTCAGCCTATTGATGTGTGGAAACAGAAAGTGAAGTTTGATTATATCTCTGCTAACGCAAGCCTGCTGAGTAAAGCTTTCCGCGATGAGCGCTTTGCTTTTGGCAAACTATTCTCCGGAGCCAAAGCACAGCCCGACCGCTGGAAGCGAATGGTGACCATGACAGATAACGGGCTGAAAGATCTGCTGGGGCAGTTGTTTGTACAGAAATATTTTCCCGCAGAAGCCAAACAACGCATGGACGAACTGGTGAATAACCTGCAAACCGCTTTCAAGGCGCGAATTGCCAGACTGGACTGGATGAGTGATACCACCAAACAGCGGGCCCAGGAAAAACTGGCTGCTTTTCTGAAGAAGATAGGTTATCCCGATAAATGGAAGAGTTATGAGGATGTAACCATCAGCCGTGATCGTTTTTATGAAAATATGCGCAGCATTGCCCGCCATGACTATAAAGAAACCATTGAGAAAATAGGTAAGCCGGTTGATAAAACGGAGTGGGGTATGACTGCACCCACCGTGAATGCGTATTATAATCCAACTTTCAATGAGATCGTCTTTCCTGCCGGCATTCTGCAGTTCCCTTTCTTTGATATGAAGGCAGATGATGCCATCAACTACGGGGCAATCGGTCTGGTGATCGGTCATGAAATGACGCATGGTTTTGACGACCAGGGCAGACAATACGATGCCCAGGGCAACCTGAAAGACTGGTGGACGGCCAAAGACGGCGACTCGTTCAAATCCAAAGCCAAAGGGGTAGTGGATCAGTATAACCAGTATGTGGTGTTGGATAGTTTGCATGTGAACGGAGAACTGACCCTGGGAGAGAACCTGGCCGATATTGGCGGACTGGCCATTGCCTGGGACGCTTTCAAATTAACGGAGCAGGGTAAGGGGCAGACCAGGATTGATGGTTTTACACCTGATCAACGCTTTTTCTTCGGATTTGCACAGGCCTGGCGGATTGTGAACCGGCCGGAAAATGTACGTACCGGCATTACCACCGATCCGCATTCGCCCGATGAGTTCCGGGTGCTGGGTCCTTTATCCAATTTTGATCCGTTTTATACCACTTTTGGGGTAACAGAGAAGCACAAAATGTATCGCAAACCCGAAAATAGAGCCAGGATCTGGTAGAATATAGTTTATCTAATTGGATGATAGCAACTAACAAATTATAAATTTATATCTATAATTTGTTGGTTGCTATTTTTTCAGGGAAAAACTGACAACTTGCCAAATCGGGTGATTTCTTTTCCACAAAAGGGGGTATTGGTCCAAAATTTGTTTTTTAAGTTTCCCCCCATTCCTTACCTTTGCCATCCTTAATTTTGGGCTATTTAGCGGGTGGACATTTTTATCATTATCGTTTGAATGGTGAATGCGCCGATTGTACGCTAAGAGAATCTTTGTTCTCCCCAGATTTTTTTTCGTATAAAACCGGTTTTCACACATATGTCTACAACTACATTGAACAACAGGGTCAACTTCGGAAAAACAAGACATTTAGCCGATGCACCTGACCTACTCGACATTCAGTTAGAATCATTCAGAGAATTTTTTCAGTTAGAAACCACGCCTGACAAACGTAATGTGGAAGGGCTGTTTCGTGTGTTCAAGGAAAACTTTCCTATTACAGACACGCGTAACATTTTCATGCTGGAGTTCCTGGATTATTTCATTGATCCGCCACGTTACACCATTGAAGAGTGTATGGAGCGCGGATTAACGTATGCTGTTCCCCTGAAAGCCAAACTGCGTTTGAGCTGTAACGATGAGGAGCATGTAGACTTCCAGACCATTGTACAGGATGTATTCCTGGGAAACATTCCTTACATGACACCCCGCGGTACCTTCGTCATTAACGGAGCTGAGCGTGTGGTGGTATCGCAGTTACACCGTTCACCGGGTGTATTCTTCGGTCAGTCTATTCACCCCAACGGAACCAAGATCTACTCTGCCCGTGTGATTCCTTTCAAAGGAGCCTGGATGGAGTTTGCTACCGATATCAACAACGTGATGTATGCGTATATCGACCGTAAGAAGAAATTCCCGGTAACTACGCTGTTGCGTTCCATTGGTTTCGAAACCGATAAGGATATCCTGGAACTGTTTGGTATGGCCGATGAAGTGAAAGCCGACAAAAAATCACTGGCCAACCAGGTAGGTAAGAAGCTGGCTGCACGTGTTCTGAGAACATGGGTAGAAGATTTCGTGGATGAAGATACCGGAGAGGTAGTGAGCATTGAGCGTAATGAGATTGTAATGGAGCGTGATACTGTTCTGGACGAAGAAGCGATCGCTACCATCATTGAGATGGAAGTGAAGAGCGTATTTATCCAGAAAGAAGATGTGGGTGGAGATTACGCCATTATCTACAACACATTAAACAAGGATACTTCGAACAGTGAACTGGAAGCGGTTCAGCATATCTATCGCCAACTGCGTGGTGCTGATGCTCCGGATAATGAAACTGCGCGTGGTATCATCGATAAATTATTCTTCAGCGATAAGCGTTATGATCTGGGAGAAGTGGGTCGTTACAAGATCAACCGCAAACTGGGTCTGGATTATCCGCTGCAGAAAAAAGTATTGACCAAGCAGGATATCATTGAGATCATCAAATACCTGGTTCGCTTAACCAATGCGAAAGCAGAGATCGATGATATCGATCACCTGAGCAACCGTCGTGTACGTACCGTAGGTGAGCAATTATATGCCCAGTTCGGCGTAGGTCTGGCCCGTATGGCCCGCACGATCCGTGAGCGTATGAACGTTCGTGATAACGAGGTGTTTACTCCGGTTGACCTGATCAATGCGAGAACCCTTTCTTCTGTGATCAACTCCTTCTTCGGAACATCGCAGTTATCACAGTTCTTAGACCAGACCAATCCTTTGAGTGAGATCACGCACAAGCGTCGTATCTCCGCACTGGGACCAGGGGGTCTGAGTCGTGAGCGTGCCGGATTTGAGGTGCGTGACGTACACTATTCTCACTATGGCCGTTTATGTACCATTGAAACACCGGAAGGACCGAACATTGGTCTGATCTCCACTCTTTGCGTACATGCTGCTATCAACGATATGGGCTTTATTGAAACCCCTTACCGTAAAGTAGTGGATGGTAAAGTGAACATGAAGGAACTGACTTTCCTGAGTGCAGAAGAAGAAGATTCCGCTAAAATTGCCCAGAGTAATTCTCCACTGAATGACAAAGGACAGTTTACAGAAGACAAGGTAGTTTCCCGTCAGACGGGTGACTTCCCGATACTGGATAAAGAAGAAGTAGAATATATGGACGTTGCGCCGAACCAGATCGTTGGTTTGAGTGCTTCGCTGATCCCGTTCCTGGAGCACGATGATGCCAACCGTGCCTTGATGGGATCGAACATGCAGCGTCAGGCGGTTCCTTTGTTACGTCCGGAAGCACCTATCGTAGGTACCGGTCTGGAAGGAAAAGCGGCACGTGATGCACGTATCCAGATCCACGCAGAAGGCAATGGTGTGGTTGAATTTGTAGATGCCACCGAGATCCATGTACGTTACGACCGTAACGATCTGGACCGTCTGGTAAGCTTCAACGATGACCTGCAGATCTACAAACTGACCAAGTTCATCAAAACCAACCAGGCAACCTGTATCAACCTTCGCCCTGCGGTGAAGAAAGGACAGAAAGTGAAGAAAGGTGACTTCTTAACAGAAGGATACGCAACCAAAGACGGAGAGCTGGCACTGGGCCGTAACCTGCAGGTGGCATTCATGCCATGGAAGGGTTACAACTTCGAGGATGCGATCGTGATCAATGAGAAAGTGGTACGTGAAGACCTGTTTACTTCTGTACACATTGAAGAATACGAACTGGAAGTACGTGATACCAAACTGGGTGAAGAAGAACTGACCCCGGATATCCCGAACGTTTCTGAAGATGCTACCAAAGACCTGGATGAGCATGGTATTATCCGTATCGGTGCTACCATCAAAGAAGGTGATATCCTGATCGGTAAGATCACGCCTAAAGGTGAATCAGATCCTACACCGGAAGAGAAACTGCTGCGTGCCATCTTCGGCGACAAAGCAGGTGATGCCAAAGATGCTTCTCTGAAAGCACCAAACGGAACCGAGGGTGTGGTGATCGACAAGAAACTTTTCCAGCGTGCGAAGAAAGACAAGAACGGTAAGATCCGTGAAAAAGCGCTGTTGGAGAAAGTAGAAAAAGTTCACCAGCAGAATACAGAATCACTGAAAGAACTGTTGCTCGAAAAACTGCAGACATTGTTGAAAGACAAAGCGTCTACCGGTGTCAGCAACAACTTTGGTGAAATGCTGATTGGTAAGGGTGCTAAGTTCAACAACAAGAACCTGGCTACCATCGATTACCAGAATGTAAATCCATTGGGTTGGACCGGTGATGCCAAGACGGATGACCAGATCAACACATTGCTGCACAACTACAGCATCAAATTCAACGAAGAATTAGGCCGTTATAAGAGAGAGAAGTTCAATATTTCTATTGGTGATGAATTACCTGCAGGTGTATTGAAACTGGCGAAAGTGTACCTCGCTGTTAAGCGTAAGCTGAAAGTGGGAGATAAGATGGCGGGCCGTCACGGTAACAAAGGTATCGTGGCCAAGATTGTACGTGCGGAAGACATGCCATTCATGGAAGATGGATCACCGGTTGATATTGTACTGAACCCGTTAGGGGTACCGTCAAGGATGAACCTGGGACAGATCTATGAAACCATTCTGGGATGGACCGGTAAACGTTTGGGTCTGAAATTCTCAACACCGATTTTCGACGGAGCTTCTACAACACAGATCGAAGAATACTGTGTGGAGGCAAACATTCCAAGGAACGGTCATACTTACCTGTATGATGGTGAAACCGGGGAGCGTTTCCACCAGAAAGCAACCGTGGGTATCATTTATATGATCAAACTGCACCACATGGTTGACGATAAGATGCACGCGCGTTCTATCGGACCATACAGCTTGATTACCCAGCAGCCGTTGGGTGGTAAGGCTCAGTTTGGTGGACAGCGTTTTGGAGAGATGGAGGTTTGGGCACTGGAAGCCTATGGTGCTGCCAACATCCTGCAGGAATTGCTGACACTGAAATCAGATGATATCATCGGTCGTGCGAAAACTTACGAAGCAATCGTGAAAGGTGATAATATTCCAAGGCCGGGTGTTCCTGAATCGTTCAATGTATTGGTACATGAACTGAGAGGTCTGGGTCTTGATCTGAAATTTGAATAGTCAATTGTGAATGGTCAATTGTGAATGAAAACATTTGCTATTGACCATTCACCATTCACAATTGACGAATAGCGTTGCTGCAGTACAAGGGTGCGACGCAACAGTTGGTGAAGTAAGATTCAGCAGCTGACAACAAAATAAAAACATACAAATCCTCAACAGAGATATGGCAATCAAAAGAGATAACAAACCGAGACCAACTTTCTCCCAGATCACGATCAGCTTAGCATCTCCTGACAGTATTCTGGAAAGAAGTTTTGGCGAAGTTTTAAAGCCTGAAACCATCAACTACCGTACGTACAAGCCGGAGCGTGATGGTTTGTTTTGTGAAAGAATTTTCGGACCGGTAAAAGATTATGAGTGTGCCTGCGGTAAGTATAAGCGTATCCGTTACAAGGGTATCGTTTGCGACCGTTGCGGTGTGGAAGTTACCGAGAAGAAAGTGCGTCGTGAGCGCATGGGCCACATTAAACTGGTGGTGCCTGTGGTGCATATCTGGTACTTCAAAAGTTTACCAAACAAGATCGGTTACCTGTTGGGAATGAGCTCTAAGAAATTAGAGACCATCGTATATTATGAAAGATATGTGGTGATCCAGGGCGGTATCAAAGAGAACCTGAGTATGGGTGATCTGCTGACCGAAGAAGAATACCTGGACATCCTGGATAATTTACCTAAGGACAACCAGTACCTGCCCGATGATGATTCCAACAAATTTGTTGCGAAGATGGGTGCAGAAGCGGTGCATGCTTTGTTAGAGAGAATTGATCTGGATAGTTTAAGTTTCTCTTTACGTAATGCAGCTGCCACTGAAACTTCTCAGCAACGTAAAGCAGATGCCTTAAAGCGTTTGAGCGTGGTGGAATCTTTCCGTGATGCCAGTACCCGTATCACCAACCGCCCAGAGTGGATGGTGATGCAGTATATCCCGGTTATTCCACCGGAACTGCGTCCATTGGTGCCATTGGATGGTGGCCGTTTTGCCAGCTCTGACTTAAATGATTTATATCGTCGTGTGATCATCCGTAACAACCGTCTGAAAAGACTGTTGGAGATCAAGGCACCGGAAGTGATCCTGCGTAACGAAAAACGTATGCTGCAGGAAGCGATCGATTCACTGTTCGATAACAGCCGTAAATCCAATGCGGTGAAAGCAGAAGGTGGACGTGCGCTGAAATCACTGTCTGATGTACTGAAAGGTAAACAGGGACGTTTCCGTCAGAATCTGTTGGGTAAACGTGTGGATTACTCTGGTCGTTCTGTAATTGTGGTAGGACCTGAGCTGAAGATCCATGAGTGTGGTTTACCAAAAGATATGGCGGCTGAATTGTTCAAGCCATTTGTGATCCGTAAACTGATTGAAAGAGGTATCGTGAAAACAGTGAAGTCGGCTAAGAAATTAGTAGACCGCAAAGAAGCTGTGATCTGGGATATCCTTGAAAATATTCTGAAAGGGCATCCAATCCTGTTGAACCGGGCCCCTACACTTCACCGTCTGTCTATTCAGGCGTTCCAGCCAAAACTGGTTGAAGGTAAGGCGATCCAGTTACACCCGTTGGTAACCTCTTCCTTCAACGCCGACTTTGATGGTGACCAGATGGCGGTGCACGTGCCTTTGAGCAATGCAGCCGTACTGGAAGCCCAGTTGCTGATGCTGTCTTCGCACAATATCCTGAACCCGCAGAATGGTACGCCGATCACGCTGCCTTCTCAGGACATGGTATTGGGTCTGTACTACATCACCAAGGGTAAGAAGACCACTGAAACTGAAATTGTAAAAGGACAGGGAATGTCTTTCTACAACATGGATGAAGTGATCATTGCCTATAATGAAGGCCGTGTTGACCTGCATGCCAATATCAAGGTAAAAACCAATGTACGTGTGAACGGACAGCTGGTGAAAAAACTGATCGATACCACCGTAGGTCGTGTACTCTTCAACCAGCACGTACCTGCAGAAGTAGGATATGTAAATGCTTTGCTGACCAAGAAGAGTCTGCGGGAGATCATTGGTGATATCATCAAGATCACCAACGTTCCTAAAACAGCGAAGTTCCTGGATGATATCAAAACACTCGGATTCCGTATGGCCTTCCGTGGTGGTTTGTCGTTCAGTGTGAATGACCTGATCGTTCCTGAGATCAGAGAGCAACTGCTGGATTCAGCCAAAGATGAAGTGAATGAAGTGTGGGAAAGTTATAACATGGGTCTGATCACCAATAACGAGCGTTACAATGCCGTGATTGATATCTGGGGCCGTGTGGACATGAAGATCACAGAAAGCCTGATCCACGAAATGACCGTGGACAAACAAGGTTTCAACTCTGTATTCATGATGCTGGATTCCGGTGCCCGTGGTAGTAAAACACAGGTAAAACAGCTGGTAGGTATTCGTGGATTGATGGCGAAACCCCGTAAGAGCGGAAGCTCGGGTAGTGAGGTAATTGAAAATCCGATCCTGTCTAACTTTAAAGGCGGACTGAACGTATTGGATTACTTTATCTCTACGCACGGTGCCCGTAAGGGTCTGGCGGATACGGCCCTGAAAACAGCGGATGCAGGTTACTTGACCCGTCGTTTGGTGGACGTATCACAGGATGTGGTTATTTCTGAAGAAGATTGCGGAACACTGCGTGGAAATGCAACTACTGCGTTAAAAGATAACGAAGACATTATTGAACCACTGGCAGATAGAATTGAAGGACGTACTTCCCTGCACAATATCTATCATCCGTTAACCGATGAGCTGATCATTGTTGCCGGTGAAGAAATTTCTTCAGATGTTGCCAAGAAAATTGAAGAAGTAGGTATTGAAACCGTAGAGATCCGTTCTGTACTGACCTGCGAAAGCAAGCGTGGTGTTTGTGTGAAATGTTATGGTAAAAACCTGGCAACAGGTTACCTGGCACAGAGAGGAGATGCGGTTGGTATCATTGCTGCCCAATCAATCGGTGAGCCTGGTACACAGCTGACACTGCGTACATTCCACGTGGGTGGTGTTGCGGGATCTGCTTCTATCGAATCTACCTTACAGGCCAAGTTCGATGGTACTTTACAGTTCGATGGTCTGCGTACCGTAGATACCGTGAACAATGAAGGCACCAAAGTGAAAGTGGTTATCGGCCGTACCGGTGAAGTGAGGATCACAGATGTGAAGAACGACCGTTTACTGATCACCAACAACGTTCCTTACGGTGCTACCCTGAATATCAAGGATGGCTCGCAGGTGAAGAAAGGGGATGTGATCTGTACATGGGATCCGTTCAACAACGTTATCGTGGCAGAACTGGTGGGTAAGATCAAGTTCCAGGATGTGATCGACGGTGTTACTTACCGCGATGAGTCTGACGAACAAACCGGTCACCGCGAGAAAGTGGTTATCGAAACCAAAGACAAGACCAAACTTCCTACCATTATCGTGGAAGGAAAAGATATCAAACAATATAACCTGCCGGTAGGCTCACACATTGTTGTGGAAGAAGGCGAAGAAGTAAGAGCCGGACAGGTACTTGTTAAGATCCCTCGTATCCTCGGTAAACTCCGCGATATCACGGGAGGTCTGCCACGTGTAACAGAATTGTTTGAAGCACGTAATCCAGGTAACCCTGCGATCGTTTGTGAGATCGATGGTGTGGTTGCATTCGGTAACGTGAAGCGTGGTAACAGAGAGATCATTGTTGAGTCTAGAGATGGTATGGTGAAGAAATACCTCGTGCCTTTGTCAAGGCAGATCCTGGTACAGGATGGTGATTTCGTGAAAGCGGGAACACCGATGTCTGACGGACAGATCGCACCAGCAGATATCCTCACTATCAAAGGACCATTTGCGGTTCAGGAATACGTGGTAAATGAGATCCAGGAAGTATACCGTTTACAGGGTGTACGGATCAATGACAAACACGTGGAAGTGATCGTTCGCCAGATGATGAAGAAAGTAGAGATCGTGGATGCGGGTGATACCAAATTCCTGGAGGAGGATCTGGAAGACAGGTTCGACTTTATTGAAGAGAACGACAGGATCTATGATAAGAAAGTGGTAACAGAAGCCGGTGAAAGTACCAAGATGAAACCAGGTATGATCATTACCCTGCGCGAACTGAGGGAAGAGAATTCCATCCTCCGCAGAAGTGATAAGAAACTGGTGGAAGTAAGGGATGCCAAACCAGCCACTGCCACACCGGTACTGTTGGGTATTACCAAAGCGTCACTGGGTGTACAAAGCTGGATCTCAGCGGCCTCTTTCCAGGAAACTACCAAGGTGTTAAGCCAGGCAGCTATCCAGGGTAAGACCGATTCTATGCTGGGTCTGAAAGAGAACGTGATCACCGGTCACCTGATCCCTGCCGGATCTGGTCAGAAAGAGTTCGATAACATGATCGTAGGTAGCAAAGAAGAGTACGAAGTACTGGCTACTACCCGCGAAGCAATGAGCTTTGATGACGATGAATAATCATCAGGGATAACTCAGATGTAAATATGATTGATATGAAGCAGGAAGTGAAAGCTTCCTGCTTTTTTTAACAGATAGCTAATGGCAATCTTTGTTACATTTACTGACCTGATATTTCTTAGATAAACGATATACCCTAAAACATTATAATCAGCGTTTCATGAAAAATTTTACACTTGGTTTGAATATTGCATTGGTAGCGGCAGTTGGTGTTTTGTTTTACCTGCATTTTTCCTCTTCCTCAGCCGGTAATGTGGCTATAACCGGTACCAAAGCGGTACCTGCCGGTAGTTTTAAGATTGCTTATTTTGAAACAGATTCTATCCAGACTCAGTTTGAATATTTTAAAGAAGTAAGTGGTGAACTGCAGGCAAAAGACCAGGCCAATGCCAAAATCCTGGGTGATATGAAAAGTACTTTTGCTGCCAAATACCAGGAGCTGCAGAAAGTGGCTTCTTCTTTATCTCAGGCCGAACTGGCCAACAAACAACAGGAGCTGATGCAGATGGAAAAAACCTTTCAGGGTAAAGAGAAAATGATGAGTGATGAAATGCAGGATGAGCAGTTCCGCAAGATGCAGGATGTGAAAAAGAAGATCGAAGACTACCTGAAAGAGTATAACAAAGACAAGGGGTACTCGTATATTTTATCCAGTTCTCCTGACCTGATGTACCTGAAAGATACCGCATACAATATCACTTCTGATGTGATCAGGGGGCTGAATGCGCTGTACAAGAAGAAGAAATAAAACTTCGATCATATTTATTATCTTCATCCCGCTATAAAAGGCGGGATTTTTTTATGAATAATACGACCTCCTTCAAACCAACACTGGGACTGTTTGATGCCACCATGATCGTTGCGGGAAGCATGATCGGCTCGGGTATTTTTATCGTTAGCGCCGATATTACCCGGAATGTGGGTAGTGCCGGCTGGCTCATCATGGTATGGCTGATCACGGGTTTTATGACCCTGACTGCGGCCCTGAGTTATGGGGAGCTGAGTGCCATGTTCCCGAAAGCAGGGGGGCAATATGTGTACCTGAAAGAGTCGTATAATCCGCTGATAGGTTTTTTGTATGGCTGGAGTTTTTTCTCCGTTATCCAGACAGGCACCATTGCAGCAGTGGGAGTAGCTTTCTGTAAGTTTGCCGGATATTTTTTCCCGGCCCTGGAGTTAACCGATGCCAATGTGTTACTGACCATCGGATCACTGAAAATCTATACAGCACAGATCGTATCGATACTGTTGATCATTTTCCTGACCTATATCAATACCCGCGGTATCAAAGGCGGCAAGCTGATACAGACCACATTTACGGTAACCAAACTCTTATCCCTGTTCGGATTGATCGTATTCGGATTTATCATGGCCAGGGGCGATGTATGGGATGCCAACTGGCAGAATGCCTGGACCATGCAGAAGATGACAGCCAGCGGAGACAGTGCGCTGGGTTTAGATGCCACTTTAATCACTCCATTGCTGGGGGCGGCTGCCATAGGCGCCATTGCTGCCTCGATGGTAGGTTCTATTTTCAGCAGCGATGCCTGGAACAACGTAACGTTCATTGCGGGTGAGATCAAAAATCCCAAAAAGAATATCGGGTTCAGTCTGTTTCTGGGAACCCTGATCGTAACGATCATTTATGTATCTGCCAACCTGATGTACCTGAGTGTATTGCCTTTACATGAGATCGCGTTTGCCAAAGCGGATAGGGTGGCAGTAGCTGCTTCGAATGTGATCTTTGGCGATGTGGGCACTTATGTAATTGCTTTGATGATCATGATCTCCACCTTTGGTTGTAACAACGGACTGATCCTTGCCGGAGCACGAGTGTATTACACAATGGCACAGGATGGACTGTTCTTTAAAAAGGCCGGTACACTGAATAAAAATGCTGTTCCGGAATGGGCACTGTGGGCACAGTGTATAGTAGCTTCTTTGCTTTGCTTAAGTGGGAAATACGGTGATCTGCTGGATATGGTATCTTTTATCGTGGTGATCTTTTATGTACTCACCATTGCCGGCATCTTTATTCTGCGGAAGAAAATGCCGGATGCGGAACGTCCCTATAAAGCATTCGGTTATCCTCTCTTACCGGCCCTGTATATGTTGATGGGTGTGGCTTTTTGCGTGATGCTGATTATTTATAAACCCAGTTTTACCTGGCCGGGATTGATCATTACATTGATCGGTATACCTTTGTATTATCTCGCAGTGAGTAATTCAAAAAAAGAGGCGTAATGGATTTTAAACAACTATTTGCAGGTTTTGCTGATAAAAAGGTGGCCATTGTTGGCGATCTGATGCTGGATACTTACTGGTGGGGTTCAGTAGATCGTATTTCGCCGGAAGCACCGGTACCGGTAGTAGCTTTGCAAAAGAAGGAATTGCGGGTGGGTGGAGCAGCCAATGTGGCGTTGAATACAGCTTCGATGACTGCGCAGACCACTGTTTTTTCGGTGATCGGCAAAGATGCAGATGGGGAAAATCTGCTTCGTTTGTTGGAAGAGAACAAGATCGATACCTCATATGTACTCTCCTCCGGCAACAGGATCACCACCAATAAGACCCGGATCATGAGCCGTAACCAGCAGATGATGCGGCTGGATGCAGAGATCACAGCAGATATTGACGCGGAAAATGAGAGCCGACTGATTGAGCAGGTAAAAGCCTATTTCAAAACCGGCAAACCGGATATTCTCATTTTTGAAGATTATAACAAGGGTGTACTTACTGCCCGCGTGATCAAAGAACTGATAGCACTTTGTAAGGAAGCGGGTGTGGTA
Organism: Caulobacter sp. UNC279MFTsu5.1; assembly: GCA_943369185.1. Lineage (GTDB taxonomy): Bacteria > Bacteroidota > Bacteroidia > Chitinophagales > Chitinophagaceae > Sediminibacterium. The sequence continues at coordinate 276,118 of CALRMK020000002.1, forward strand.
ACGAGTGTGGATCCCAAGAAAAAGAATTTCCTTTCTTTCAACGGGGTAACCATTTTCAAACCCAACCTGAAAGAAGTAAAAGAAGGATTGAACCTGCTGATCGATACGATCAACATACATACACTCTCTGATATGCACAAAGGATTGCAGGCGCAACTGCAACACCAGATCTCCTTTATCACACTGTCTGAAAAAGGGGTTTTCTACCAGCAGGGCGAAGAGCAGAAACTGATCCCTACCCATGTCAGAAATATTTCTGATGTAAGTGGTGCAGGTGACACAGTAATAGCCGTGGCTTCACTGGTATATGCCGCCACACACAATATGCTGCTGGCCGCAGAGATGGCCAATATTGCCGGTGGCCTTGTTTGCGAAGAAGTAGGTACCGCACCGATCAATAAGGAGAAGCTGTTGCATGAGTGCGAAGTGTTGTTGGGGTAGGAGTCGTCATTCGTGAGACGTGAGTCGTGAGGCGTGAGTGGGAAAGGCGATATTACCTACTGACTACTCACGACTCACGATTCACCACTCACGTTCTAAACATCCTGCAACAAATCCCCTCCCCACTTGAACCTTGTCTAACGTTCCTCTCCAATAATTCGATTTTCTCCCTTTACTTAATATCTAATTTCGACTCAGCTAAGCGGAAACAGATATGTCAGATTTTACCATAGCGATACACGGAGGTGCGGGAACCATTCTGAAAACGGATATGACACCTGCTCTGGAGCAGGCTTACAGCGATGGGCTGCAGCAGGCACTGGATCTGGGTTATGCGGTACTGGAGCAAGGCGGTACTGCTGTAAATGCTGTAAAAGCGGCTTTGGTCATACTGGAAGATAATGTGTTGTTCAATGCCGGACGAGGATCTGTGTTTACCAAAAAAGGGGTACAGGAAATGGATGCAGCCATTATGGATGGCAGTGATCTCTCTGCCGGTGCTGTAGCCGGTGTACGCAATGTGCGTAACCCGATAGAACTGGCCACCGAAGTGATGCGTAACAGCAACCATGTTTTTCTCAGCGGAAAAGGAGCGAATGATTTTGCCATCAAACAGGGTGTGAAGCTGGAACCGGATGAATATTTTTTCTCACAGTTCCGTTACGACCAGTGGAAAGCGATACGAGATTCAGACACTTACTCACTCGATCATACCAACCATCACCTCGAAGAGCTGATGCGTGATAAAAAATTCGGAACCGTAGGAGCAGTTGCCTGCGATAGCAAAGGAAATCTGGCCGGAGCCACTTCTACCGGTGGTATGACCAATAAAAAATACGGTAGAATCGGTGATAGTCCGATGATCGGTGCCGGTACCTATGCCAATAATGCTACCTGCGCCATCAGTTGTACAGGACATGGAGAAATGTTTATCCGGTCTGTGGCGGCGTATGATGTGAGTTGTCTGATGGAATACAAAGGGATGAGTTTGCAGGAAGCCATGGATACAGTAGTAAATACCAAACTGGTGGCTTTACACGGAGAAGGTGGCATGATTGGCGTAGACGCCAAAGGCAATGCAGCCATGGTTTTGAACAGTGCCGGTATGTACCGGGGAATGAAAAATAGTAAGGGTGTGCAGGAAGTTTCTATCTATAAATAGGTATATTTGATACAGGTCTATGAACATGAGAAAATGAAAGGAGCTACTTTTGTAGCTCTTTTTTGTTAGTGATTATCTATACCCGCAATGAAAAAATATGCAGTGATCGTGGCAGGTGGCAGCGGACAACGAATGGGGGCCGCTATACCCAAACAATTTCTCCTCCTGCAGGGGAAACCTTTGCTTTGGTATTCCCTGCAAACTTTTCTGCATGCATTTGAAGACATTAAGATCATACTGGTACTTCCTGCAGATAACCTGACAGAGGGTGAACAACTGGCAAAGGACCTGGATGCCGTGGAAAGGATCACAGTTACCGCCGGTGGTGCTACCCGTTTTCATTCTGTACAGAATGGATTGAAGCTGGTAAGTTCACCTTCCATTGTTTTTGTGCATGACGGGGTACGTTGTCTGGTAAGTCCTGCATTGATTCAAGGTTGTTATACACAGGCATTGGAAAAAGGCAGTGCCATCCCCGCAGTGGCCGCTACGGATAGTATCCGGATTTTAGGGGGCGATGGACATACGGTTGCTGACAGAAACCTGGTGCGTATCATACAAACGCCACAAACTTTTCAGAGCGATATTCTCTTGCCCGCTTTTAAACAGGATTTTAGCGAAGGATTCACTGATGAAGCTACCGTGGTAGAAGCTTTCGGCAAACCTGTTTTTCTGATCGAGGGAGAATATTCCAATATCAAAATCACCCGACCTGTTGATCTGCTGGTAGCAGAAAAAATCCTCGCTGAACGTTCATCTCTTTAGCCAGCGCAGGGGCCAGGGCAAACCATTATAGTGATAATGAAAATAGGGTTGGTTTTCTGCGCCGAATGATGTGTAGAATTTTTTTACGCCGGGTAGATCCGATCCTTCCAGGTCAAACAAAAGCGGTTGTCCGGCAAATTCGCTGATGACATTATCCAGCAAAAAGTGATTGGCTTCTTTATCTCTTCCCGCAGGCAGAGTTGTGTTCATCAGGTTGTATATACGGCGATCATCTTTCAAAAAAAGCGTGATGGCCAGTAATTCTTTTTCTGCGCTGGTAACCGCTCTTACAAAACATTGTCCCCTTGCCTGTAACTGCTCGCATAAACGTAAAAAATTATTGTAATCAGATGGAAGGATCTGTTTCATCCTCGCTGCATATTGTTTCTGAAAATGAGCAAAGGCTTCATGCAGTCCGGCATTTGTATAGAGCAATGTCTGGCTGCTGGCTTTTCTGATGTTTTCTTTCAGATCATTTGTATACAGTGCGCGTATCTGCGCCAATGGCTGATCCAGTGGTATTACCAGATTTGTACGGCGGGTGACAGGAACCTGCTCTAACAGCGAAGTGTTGGAGAAATTAAAATGAATATCCGCGTAACTAATGGTATCCTGTATCAGTTTCAGCAGATCCGCTGTAACAACTGCATCTGTTTCTCCGATGATGCCCAGCTGTTGTATAAAAGGAGGTGTATACGCATAGCGGATCCCCCATTTTTTTCGGGTGGGCAGTGCCAGGATGGCTTTGTAATCATTTACAATAAATCCTTCCCAGTTGGGGCATAGTGCGTTCAGGTAGGTGGTAGTGGAATAGAGTAACCCATTGTTATGCTGCTGCACGCAGCGATCCCATTTGACCACATCTATCTGTGCCGCAGGTAAAAGCCGGATCTCCATTTTCATCAAATGAAAAGTACCGCAATATTTACAAGCAGAAAAGAATTATTTGCCTTTGCCGGAAAGGATGATGCGGAGGGTGTGCATCATAATTTTGAAATCCAGCAGGAGAGAAGCGTTCTCAATATAGATCAGGTCGTATTCCATCCGTTCTATCATTTCATCCACGCTGGAGGCATACCCAAACTGTACCATGCCCCAGGAAGTGAGTCCGGGTTTGGCTTTGAGCAGGTAGCGGTAATAAGGCGTTTTTTGTATCAGCTGGTCAATGTATTCCTTCCGCTCCGGACGTGGCCCTATCAGGCTCATATCGCCTTTGATGATGTTCCAGAGCTGTGGTAATTCATCCAGCCGCCATTTGCGCATGAACCTGCCCCAACTGGTGATACGGGGATCATGATCACTGGATAAGGCCGGCCCGTTTTTCTCGGCATCTGCCACCATACTTCTGAACTTATAGATGGTAAAGGGTTTGCCCTTATAACCAATCCTCTCCTGACTGTAAAATACACCACCATTGGAAGAAAGGCCTGTACGGATAGCAATGAACAGCAATACCGGACTTAAGAGAATTACGCCACTCACAGACAGGATCAGATCGACCAAACGTTTTACATTCTGCTCGCGGGGCGAAAGGGCGCTGTTCTGAATATCAATGAGCATGGCACCCAGTACATTATTGGTTTTTACGGAACCGGAGAGGATATCGAGTGTATCGGGTACGAGTTTGATATCCACGTCTTTCTGCGACAAGAGGTTCACAAGTTCGGTGGTAAGCGTGTGCTGGGCCCTGTCGAGCGAAAGAATTACTTTTTCAATCGCATGTTTGTCGATCAAATCCGCCAGTTGCGCAGTAGTGCCCAGATGAGGTAGCCATTTGCCTAAACCATTCCGGCTTTCTGGCGTAACCGTGATAAAACCAATTGTTTTAAAACCCAGGTAGCGGAAATTTTTATGCAACTCTTTGTATAGTTTAACCGCATGCTCGTTATTGCCGATAATCAGCGTATTGAAAAAAATATCTCCGCGCTCTAATGCGTTTTTTACCCGGTAAAGCAACAGGGCCCGCCCCAGAAAGATCAGGCTGAACTGCAACGGAAAATAAAATGCAACAGCGGTGAACGTAGATCCTTCGTTATCCTGTATCAGCCAGATCAGGGCCAGTGAGCCGATGAAAGTGTACACCAGGCTTGCAGTAAATTCATTCAACCTCGATTTTTCATAGAGGGATTGTGTATAGCTGCCTGTGAAGGCATAAAACAGAATCCAGCAGGCGCCCAGTAAAAAAATGGTAATAAGGAGTTGAAATGAAGCAGGGCGGGAAAGATACCAGGTAAAAAACAGATACAATCCGGCTACCGAAAAGAGGTAATCGCTGATAAGATACCAGCTGATATTTTTTTTACGGTCGCTCATCTGCTTCAGACAAGAATACTGGTATTGTTGATCTTATCCAGGATCTGGTGTGCCACTTCCATCGCCAGAAACCCATCGATCTCACTTACAACAGTAGGCTTGTTGTTTACAATCGCATCCACAAAAGATTCCAGTTCCAGTTTAATGGCGTTCAATGGTTCTATACTCGGGTTGGCAATCGCAATGGTTTTTTTGCCATTGGAAGTCTCAATATCGAAGGAGAATACATTGGTATCATCCGGTTGCTTCAGTTTGATGATCTCTGTTTTCTTTTCCAGAAAATCAATGCCGAGATAAGCATCTTTCTGGAAGAGACGCATCTTGCGCATTTTCTTCATACTGATGCGGCTGCTCGTCAGATTGGCCACACAGCCATTATTGAATTCAATCCTTACGTTGGCGATATCCGGTGTTTCTGTCATTACGGCTACGCCACTGGCCGAAATATGTTTCACATCACTTTTTACCAGACTGAGAATGATATCGATGTCATGGATCATCAGGTCCAGAATAACACTTACTTCCGTTCCTCTCGGATTGAACTGCGCCAGCCTGTGTACTTCGATGAACATGGGATTGAGTGGCATATCCTTGATGGCGAGATAAGCAGGGTTAAAACGCTCCACATGCCCTACCTGCAGTTTGATATTGGCTTCCCGAACCATATTTACGATATCCCTCCCTTCCTGTATGGTATGTGCCAGCGGTTTCTCCACAAATACATGTTTGCCTTTACGGATGGCCTGCATACAGATCTGGAAATGATGATCGGTGGGGGCAATCACATCAATGATATCACAGGCATCCATCAGTTTGTCCTCATCCATGTATCGTTTCAGACCATATTGCTCGGTTACCTGTTTGGCATTTTCATTATTAGGGTCAAAAAAGCCTACCAGTTTCACCCCCTCGATCTCTTTCCAGTTGTTCAGGTGAAACTTGCCCAGATGGCCCACTCCAAAAACTCCTACTTTCAGCATACGAATGACTTTGTATAAGGCGGTAAATATAATTATTCGCCCGGTCTTTGTCTGTAACCGGATAAAGATGTGGATATTCTGTTATGCCCTGCTCAGGCAAAGATCTCCAGTTCTTTTACCTGCGTAAGACTGCCGTGCTGTAAAATAGTATTGGCACAGGCTTCCGCATGTGTCAATTCATAGCGGAAAAAGAAATGCATGGTATGGATCTTTCCTTCGTAAAATACCTGCGTGTTACGGCTGAAATCTTTTTTAGCCAGTTTTTCTGCCGCTATCACCGACTGTTTCAGCCATTGCCAGCCAATGACCACATAACCGGCCAGTTCCATAAATACGGTGGCATCGGCCAGGTAATTGTCTATTTGCCCCTTTCCGGCAAACCGGAGCAAGTGGGCCAGTACTGTCTGGATCCGGTGCAGTTCCTGCTCCAGCGCTTCCCCTCTTGGCTGCAGGTCTGGGTAAGCAGCCGCCAGTTGTATGGTTTGCAGGATCTCTGCTGCCAGCAGTTGCAAAGCTTTGCCGTTCTCCATGGTAGCTTTTCTTCCGAGCAGGTCAAGGGATTGAATACCGGTAGTGCCTTCATAGAGTGACATGATCTTCAGATCGCGGTAGTGCTGCTGTACCGGGAAATCAGTTGTGAATCCATAACCTCCCAGGGTTTGAATGGCCAGTGCTGCCGAGCGGCTTCCCTGTTCCGAAGCATAGGTTTTTACAATGGGGGTGAGTATTTCCAGCAGTAAAAAATGTTTTTGCTTTTCTTCACCCGTGGTTACATGTGTCAGATCGTATAAGCGGTTACACTCCATGCCCAGCGATAAAGCTCCTTCGGAAATGGCTTTCTGTGTTAACAGCATCCGCTGTACATCGGGGTGGTTGATGATGAGGGTAGGAGGTTTGGCAGGATCTTTTTCACCGGCCAGTCTGCCCTGTGGCCGTTCCATCGCATATTGCAGCGAAGCCTGGTAGGCAGCCATGGCCACTGATGCGGCACTTTGTCCTACGCTGATCCTCGCGCCATTCATCATGTGAAACATATAGGTCAGACCCTTGTGTGGCTCACCCACCAGATAGGCATGGCAATTATCGTTATCGCCAAAAGACAGGTGGGTAGTGGCATAACCTCTTTGTCCCATTTTCTGAAAATCACCGGCACAATACACATCATTGTACACCAGGCTTCCATCGGCTTCGGGCCGGAATTTGGGGATGATAAATAAAGAAATCCCTTTTACCCCTGCTGGTGCGCCCTCTATTCTTGCCAATGTGAGATGCACAAAATTATCACAGGCTTCATGCTGTCCGCCCGAGATAAAGATCTTCTGGCCTTTCACTTTATAATGTCCCTGATCAGTAGGCGTAGCACGGGTGGTAATATCAGACAAAGAGCTACCCGCCTGTGGTTCGGTTAAGGCCATCGTACCCTGCCATTGACCCGAGAAAATCTTAGGTACATAGGTTTCGATCTGCAGCGTAGATCCAAAATTGAGGATCAGGCCTGCAGAGCCGGCGGATAGACCTGTATATCCCTCTACGCCGTTATTGGCAGCCTGAAACAGGTGATGGCCCGTACTGAAAATCATTTCCGGTAACTGCATGCCACCCTGGTCAAAAGAAGCATAACCTCCGATCCAGTGTTGCTCAGCTGCTTTCTGAATAATGGTTTTTAACTGCGGATGTGTTTTCACCCCACCCTTACCATCATACATGGCAGGCGTTTCATCCATTGCTTTAAAATAAGGGAACATTTCCTGTTCAGCCAGCAGTTTGGCCGATTCAATGATCATCCATGCCTGCTCCGCATCCAGATGTGCAAAACGTTCATGCGTAAATAAGTCCTCTACACGATGAACATCAAACAACAAAAAACGCAGATGTTCCATACTTGTAAAACTTGCCATGGTATTGTTTTATTCGTTTATTGATCTATTCGTTTGTTCCATTCACTCATTCACTCATTTTCCTCCCCCCACCAACAAACTGATCAGCTCCGCTACATACGCAGGTTTGTCGGCGCCTTCCAGTTCAATGTTGCAGGTAAGAAATAATTTAACGGATCCATTCGGTTGTTCTTCTGCATCGGATAGAGTGGCTTTCATCCTGATCCGGCTTCCCTCGGGTACGGGCGAAATAAAACGTGCTTTGTTGATGCCGTAGTTAAAAAAGGAAGACACGCGTTCTACCTGTATCATGTCATAAAAGAAATGCGAAGCCAATGACATGGTCAGGTAACCATGTGCGATGGTTTTACCGCCGGGTAAAAACGCTTTCGCTTTTTCAGTATCGAGATGCACCCACTGGAAATCGAAAGTAGCTGCGGCAAAATCATTGATCATCTGTTGTGTTACGGTTAGCCAGGGGCTGGGACCAACGCTTTTCCCGATATGGTTTTTGATATCAGCTAATCCTTTAATGACCAGCAACTGATTATTTGTCTCAATTTCTTTTGCGATTATTTTTTTGGGTGAGGGAGCCGCTGTTGAGGCAACTTCTTCCCAGTTACCCACTTTTACCACTGCTTTTCCCTTGATCTTACGGTCTATCAGATCATGGATCGATGCTGCGGCTTGTTCCAGCGGATAGATACGATGAATATGTTGTTTGATTTTTCCCTGTTGTAACCACTGCAGTAACTGCCCGAGGTTCTGCATGCTTTTGGCGTGTTCTCTTTCTGCAAAACTGCCCCAGAAAACTCCCATCACGGCACAGCCTTTCAGCAGGGGCAGGTTAAAGGGTAATTGGGGGATCTGACCCGATGCAAAACCCACTACCAGGTAACGGCCTTTCCAGGCGGTGGAACGAAGGGCTTGTTCAGCAAGCGCGCCGCCGATAGGGTCATACACCACATCCACCCCTTTATCGCCAGTGATGTCTTTGATCCGGGCACGCAGATCCTCTGTGCTGTAATTGATCAGAAAATCGGCGCCTTTCTCTTTACACAAAGCCAGCTTCTCTTCGGTAGATGCTGCAGCTATCACAGTGGCGCCCATCAGTTTGGCCAGTTCAACCGCTGCAATACCTACTCCGCCGGCAGCACCCAGTACCAATATTGTTTCGCCGGTTTGCAGGTTGGCTCGATCCAGTAAAGCATGGTAAGAAGTGCCGTAGTTATACAGGGTGGTAGCGGCGGTGATAAAATCCATGGCCGCTGGTATCGGGAACACTTTACGGCTATCCACTACCACTTCTTCTGCAAATCCACCCCAGCCGCATAAAGCCAGTACCCGATCGCCGGGTTGCAGGTGTTTTACTTTATCGCCAACAGCAATTACTACCCCCGATACTTCGCCACCGGGCGAAAAGGGCAGGGCGGGTTTGAACTGGTATTTGTTCTGTATGATCAGGGCATCGGGAAAATTAACGCCACAGGCTTTTACGGCAATCAGCACTTCTTTTTCTGCAGGAACAGGTGTGGGCGTTTCGGTATATACGAGTGTTTCGGGTAACCCGTATTGTTGGCAGAGCACAGCTTTCATATAAACAGGTTTAGCGCCTGTGAACTGAATTTACAATGATTCGCTGAAAACAACCGGTTCTGTTCTATTTTTAACGGTCTAATTTTTCGCATGTTTAAAAACAAGCTTCGTCACTGGTGTCAGCAGCTGTTCGGCCTCGACCGTTATCTCTTTGTGTTTGCCCGCTTCTCCATTTTCCGGTTACGTTATTTGGGGTATGATAAACCCTTCCATCATTTTATGCAATTGATTCCGGCTGAAGGGGATATATTGGATATCGGCGCCAATATTGGCGCGATGAGTGTAGTGCTGGCCCAAAGATTTCCGCAAAACCAGATACATTCATTTGAACCCATACCCAGTAATGCAGATGCGCTGCGAAGCGTAAAAGCTTTCTTTGCACTGGACAATATACAGATACACCAAACGGCTTTGGGGGATGCCATTGGCGAAACCAGTATGCTCACTCCCCTGGTAAATGGGGCTGTGATGCATGGATTGAGTCATGTATGGCAGGGCACTCGGGAACTGCCGGCTGCCGGAACATGTACAGTTCCCCTTACCACCCTTGATGTTTTTCAGCCCATACAGCAGATCGGAAAAATCAGCGCCATTAAAATCGATGTGGAAAACTTTGAGTATTATGTGTTATCGGGCGGCAGACAACTCTTGCAAAAGCATAAGCCCATCGTGTATGCAGAATTATGGAATGATGAAAAAAAAACACCCTGTATCACGCTGATGCAGGAGTTGGGTTATACTGTTAAAATCTATCGTAATGGTTCACTTGCTGACTACCGGGGGGAGGATGCGTTGAACTATTTTTTTCTCCCATACTGATAGAAAATCGTCATATATTATATTTAATCAGTATTTAATTTAACTGCATACTTTTTGTACTTCGTTAACGTTCTTATAAGGATATATTTTTACTTTCGCCGCTTGGTAAAAAGAAGTAATTTCATTTCGGTGAATATTGCCCTTTTGCCGTTGCCGGAAAAGGATAGTATAGCCGGCGATTAACCAATCAGAAAACAGATGATCAAGAAAGTACTTTGTGTAGATGATGATACGATCTCTTTAACGATCTCTCAGCTTTTGCTGAAGAGAACAGGTTTTGCCCAGGAAGTGCATACGGCCATCGATGGGAGTGAGGCATTGGAATATTTTGAACGCTTATTCGCCGAAGAAGCTGATCCAGTGGCAGCTGCTCCGGAACTGATTCTGCTCGATATCAATATGCCTGTAATGAATGGGTGGGAATTCCTCCAGGAATACAATCCCCGTTTCCGCGATAAGCTCTCCAATACCCATATCGTCATCCTCTCTTCCACCATCGATCCGGAAGACTTTGCCCTCGCCAAACAATACCCTGTGGTAGCTCAGTTCATCAGTAAACCCCTCAGTGTAGAAAATCTGGAAGAACTGAAAACCCATCCGGTAATGCAACCGTTTTTTTCCTGAATCCTTCCCTAATAAAGTAGTAGTACTCAGGTAGAATGTCTGGTGTTGTGCTGTGCTGTAAATCGTATAAAACTGTCTTGCCGGAAGGGAAATAAAAAAGCTTTGTAGGGAATTATTCTCGCCCTACAAAGCTCGTGTAGCATCCCGCTACGGGTTTTTCAAGGATTGACTGGTTTACGCCCTGTAAAAGCGGCCAGTCTGTTTCAGATCTTTACAAAGGATAATTGAATATTACTCCCATTATAACCAGAACCAGGTTCTTTGTCTAATGTGATAGTGTAAAGTAACGAACATAAAACAGCCCCTCCAATAAGAACTTTGTGGTATTTCCGGTAAGGAATGAACCAGTAAAATGTAAGGATTATACTACATTTTGCTATTTGGTCATTTAGCGTGGCATTGGACGGCATAAATCCCTGATTCACATATTTATCCCAATTATTCGGTAGCTATTCAATGTTTTTATACATTGGTTCCATGAAAACAAACCCATTCTATCTGCGCCCCGGCTTTGTCAGGCACCTGGCCGGTTTTTGTATGTTATCGCTGGTGCTCGCATCCAATGGCGTTTCTGCCCAGTCGCAGGACCCCGTGGTAGAGAATATCCTCAAAGAGGGTACCACGCATTCCCAATTAGAAAATATGGCCCATGAGCTGTTCGACAGGATCGGTCCCCGTTTGGTGGGTACTCCCCAGATGCAAAAGGCCAATGATTGGGCCGTTGCCAAATACACCGACTGGGGTATCCCGGCCCGTAATGAAAAATGGGGCGAGTGGAAAGGATGGGAAAGGGGCGTAACGCATATTGATATGGTATCTCCCTGGGTAAAAAGTCTGGAAGGCACCCAATTGGCCTGGAGTCCTTCTACCAAAGGCAAAGCTGTTACTGCAGAACTGGTGATCATCCCCGATCTGGCAGATTCTTTGGCTTTTGCGGCCTGGCTGCCCTCGGTAAAAGGAAAATTTGTGATGGTATCGATGGCGCAACCCACCGGCAGGCCCGATCAGAACTGGCAGGAGTTTGCTACCAAAGAATCTTTCGATAAAATGAAAGCCGCCCGTACCGCACAAACTGATGCCTGGGCCAAACGCATCAAAAAAACAGGCTATTCAACGCGGATGCTTCCTGTTATGCTGGAAAAAGCAGGTGCGGCCGGTATAGTGGCCAGTAACTGGTCGCAGGGATTTGGTGTAAACAAGATCTTCAACGCCTACACACAGAAAATTCCTACGGTTGATATTGCGCTGGAAGATTATGGTCTGCTGTATCGTTTGGTAGAATCCGGCGATAATCCCACCATCAGTGTTCGTGCCGATTCCAAACACACAGCCATTGTGCCTGCTTACAATACCATTGCAGAGATCAGGGGAACAGAGAAGCCTGATGAGTATGTGATGCTTTCGGCGCATTTTGATTCATGGGATGGCGGAACAGGCGCCACCGATAATGGTACCGGTACCCTGACCATGATGGAAGCTTTGCGGATCCTGAAGCAAGTATATCCCAATCCAAAAAGAACCATCCTCGTAGGCCATTGGGGAAGCGAAGAGCAGGGACTGAATGGTTCCCGTGCCTTTGTAGAAGATCATCCGGAAGTGGTGAATAAACTGCAGGCTTTGTTTAACCAGGACAATGGTACCGGTCGTATCGTTAACCTATCCGGTCAGGGTTTTCAGTATGCCGGTGAATTTTTAACCCGTTGGCTGGCGGCGGTACCCAAGAGTATGCGTGATTCGATCAGAACCACTTTTCCGGGAACACCCGGCGGTGGTGGATCTGATTTTGCCTCTTTTGTAGCAGTAGGTGCACCCGGATTTTCGTTGGGTGCGTTGAACTGGTCATATTTCAATTATACCTGGCATACCAACCGCGACACCTATGATAAAGTCGTGTTTGATGATCTGCGTAACAACGCACTACTCACTGCCATTCTCGTATACATGGCCTGTGAAGATCCGAAAACATTCCCGAGAGAGAAAGCAATACTGCAGAACGATCGAAGCGGCAGACCCGCTACCTGGCCCACGCAGGTGAAAGCCATCCGCAAAGGACCTGTGGCACCGGTGAATTAATCCTGAACGAATGAATTTGAAAAGCCTCCTGATTGGGGGCTTTTTTATTTGGAGCAGAAAAAGATGAACAGAAGAACAGATGAACAAGGAACAGATGAACGGAGGAGGAGGTGAACATCGAACACCGAACATAGAACACAGAACAGAAGGATGCGCTGTTTAAAAGAGGGAAAGCTGGACCTGATTTTGTGAGATAGGCTTTTTAACGGGTGTTAGGGAACGTTGCGCGTTTTGGGTAATTTCATAAACGCCGGTTTCCTGGTAGCGGGAGGCTACGATGATCTGGGTATAGCCTGCATGTGGCCGAAACAATTCTTCAACGAGTTGCGGATGGTTATTGTTTTTGGAAAGATGCGCCAGTAGTAAGTGACTCATGAACGCAGGCCTGTGTGAAAGAAAAAGTTGCAGTGCCTGTTCATTGGATAAATGGCCTTGTCCGCCACTGATCCTTTTTTTGAGATGATAGGGATAATTGCCTTTCTCCAGCATGGTTACATCGTAATTGGCTTCGAGAAAAGCGGCATGGCATTGGTTGAAATAACGGATCAACTGATCACAGCTGATACCGAGATCCGTAAATACCCCCACATTAATATTTTCTGAACTCACGAGAAAACTGTGCGGGTCGGCCGCATCATGAAATTTAGGGAAAGCGGTTACCGATAATGCTCCGATGGAAATGGCTTGATGGGGTTGGAAGGAGCGGGTCAGTTCTTCTTCGATCGGGATCCTGCCATTGGCATGGGTAGCGGGGGTGATGTATACAGGTAAACGGAATTTTTTAGACAGGCCGGGTACGCCGGTAATATGGTCACCATGTTCGTGCGAAACAAAAATGGCTTTCACGCTAGCCATGTCGAGGCCCGAGCGTTTCATCCGTTTCTCCGTTTCCCGGCAGGAAATACCTGCATCTATCAGCACGGCTTCCCGGCCATTGCCTACATAATAGCAATTGCCATTGCTGCCTGAATTGAGGGAACAGATGAATAAAGACATAGCCGTTCAAAAGTAATCCGAATAGCCGGATTAATGCACTTCTGGTAACGGTCTTAGCGGCCCATATTATTCACATTGGTAAGGGCACAAAGCGGATAATCAGTTTGCGGAAAGTTTGTGCTGGTGCTGTTTCAGGCCTTCTCTGCGGGGAGCAGCACCTTTTTCCAGCACGGCCAGTAACTGCGCTACATTACCGATCTGCTCCTGCTCGTTCTGCGCAATGGATACACGCCATTTGCTTTCAACAGCATTCAGCAGGTACAGCATTTCCCAATCGGCCAGTTGCAGGTCGCGTTTCAGGTCTGTTTGCGGATCAACGAGTGTGGTGTTGATATTGAGTTTCTTTTTCAGTAATTTCTGTATGCCAATGAGTAAAGGCTGCATATGGTTCGGTTTACACTATCAGGAAAGAACCATCATAGACCAAAAACGTTGCCAAAGGCTTATTAAGATACTGTTAAAAGGAAATTTCAGGTTGTGATCCACCAAAAAAACACCCGGAAAACGATTCAGTTTCTTCCGGGTGCGATATATGTTGCGTTCTAAACGCTTAGTTTTTCTTAGGGGCAGCCTGTTGAACAGGAGCTGCGGGTTTGGTAGCTGCCGTAGCAGGTGTTGCTTTTACCTCACCTTTAATGATCAGTACTTTCTGATTAGGATTGGCATTGGAAACAACGGTAATGGTTTTGGTAAATACACCCATGGCAGCTGCATTGTAGGTAGCTTTAATGGTAGCGGTACCTCCTGGTTTGATGGGCTCTCTGGGCCATTCAGGAGTAGTGCAACCGCAGGAAGCGTTCACCGCACTCAGAATCAGTGGCTCTGTACCGGTATTTTTAAAACTGAAAACATGACTAACAGGGGTTCCCTGTGGAATGCTGCCAAAATCATAGGTGTCGGCAGTAAAAGTAAGGGCAGCTTTACTGGTGCTGGCGGCAGGTGCCGGAGCAGATGTAGCGGCTGTTTGCGCATAACTTGTTGAAAGACCCACACAAAGTAGGAGGGTAGCTCCTGCTAATATCTTTTTCATAATTTATTTATTTACCGGAAAGATAAAGATTTTTTGGAATCTGCTGCTTTCGCCGGCTGACTATATGCCGGTTAAGGAGAATTTAATCGGTAAAGACAGACAGCTTTTACGATTCCTTTCCACTCCCCTTGAACTGATGAATCGTTTCTTTGAAAAGTACATTAAAAGTGGTCAGAGAACCGTACCCGGCAGTGATGTATTGCTGCAACTCCACTTTCTCCGCATCTGTCAGCACTTTGTGAGCGTTGATTTTCTGTTCTATCAGTCGCAACCTGTCGCGCAGCATTACTATCTTATGAAAAAAAACTTCAATGGGAACTTCTTTGGCCTGTAAATTATCATCCTGGGGTTTCAATACCAAAGTGCCATCGTTCCATTTAGTGGCCATAGGCACCAGTTGAAATTCATGCAGCCGCTGGGTAAGAACATTGTCCAGTGCCTGTTCAATATCTGCCAGCGAAACACCGCCCGGCTCACTGGTATTTCCGGTGTTTTCCAGCACCGTCAGCTCTGTATAATCCTTTGCAATGGTTTTGGCTGTATTGGCAGTTTTGAACCAGATGGTATAAAATTCGCTGGCGCTTTCTACCACTACGCCTTTGCCATAATGCGGGTGACTCACTCTTGCTCCTATACCCAGTGTTTCCATGTCAGTAATTTTGAATGGCAAACTACAACATTCCTGATAAACAGATCTACTCGCTACAGTGGCATCCTGCCATAAAAAAGCCTGCTGTCAGGTATGACAGCAGGCTACTACATTTTTTACAAACTATTTAATACTTACCGGAACATCAATATTCTCCCAACTTAACACAAAACCTTTTGCATTGATCGTATACACCAAGCGCTCATTCATGGTAGCAGATTTGGCAGGTTTTACCGTTACACGCAAAACATCTTTCGCCGGATCAGCAGTAGTTTCGCCCTGACGGGTAATTCCCCACTGGCCAATCTGTGAATTGATGATGATGGTCCACTCACTTTCGCCAGGAATGGCATACACACTGTACTTGCCGGCAGCCAGGGCTTTGCCTTCTACGGTAATGTCTTTATCTGTTTCCAGTGTAGTGGCCTGGTTGGCACCGGCACGCCATGTTTTTCCATAAGGAACCAATGCACCCCAGATAGCTCTTCCTTTTACAGAAGGACTACTGTACTTGATAGAAATATTGGCACCATTAATGTTGCCGGTAGCTGTAGCGGCTGGACTTGCCTGCGACCAACCCAGGGTTGCCATACAGGTCAGTGCCAAACCCAGAATCAGGGATCTGATAAAAATTGTTCTTTTCATAAGGGTGATTTTTTAATCGTTTAGATTTTTCGCGACAGGGAAATTACTGGTTTCCCAACAGGGATTTGGTTTTTTTTTATAAATGGCAAACTATGCTGATTTATATTAACTTGTTGTTACCAAAACCCATTGTATGTTACCTGCTTTATCACGGTGCCTGTTTGTTGCCGGTTTGCTTTGCGGTGTTTCTTCCGCTACCGGGCAAAATGTCTTACAGCAATACCAGTCTGTTAATTTTTCCAAAGTACGGATCATCGATAATTTCTGGCGGCCCAAACTGGAGAAAGTATCCACGGTTACCATACCCGTATGCATAGACCAGACAGAAGTAAAAACACCCCGGATCCGCAATTTTGAAATTGCAGCAGGTAAACGCAAAGGAAAATTTGAAGGAATTTTTTACGATGATTCTGATGTGTTCAAAGCACTGGAAGCGATTGCCTACTCGTTAAAAAATCATCCTGATCCCGCACGCGAGAAAAAAGCCGACGACTGGATAGACCTGATCGCCGCGGCACAATTGCCAGATGGATATATCAATACTTACTATACACTGCAGTTTCTGGATAAACGCTGGACGGATATGAGTATGCATGAAGACTATAACGGAGGTCACCTGATAGAAGCAGCCGTTGCCTATTTTGAGGCCACCGGTAAACGGAAATTACTGGATGTAGCCATCCGCTTTGCAGATCATTTTGATTCCCTGTTCGGCCCGGGAAAAAGAGATTGGGTTACCGGTCACCAGGAACTGGAACTGGCGCTGGTGAAATTGTACAGCAACACTAAACAAAAAAAATACCTGCAGCTCGCCGACTGGTTATTGAGTGAACGTGGACAAAAGAAAGCAGTAGGGTATACCTGGACGGATTGGAAAGACACGGCTTATGCGCAGGATAGCAAACCCGTTCGGGAACAGAAAGAAATTACCGGCCATGCCGTGCGTGCCATGTACATGTATACCGGTGCGGCCGATGTGGCGGCGCATACCGGCGACCAGGGTTATATGCAGGCCATGAAAACCGTTTGGGAAGATGTGGTATACCGTAATATGTACATCACCGGTGGGATTGGCTCATCAGGCAATAATGAAGGGTTTTCTGTAGACTATGATCTGCCCAATGAAAACGCCTACTGCGAAACCTGTGCATCGGTAGGGATGGTTTTGTGGAACCAGCGCATGGGTATGTTAACCGGCGAGGGAAAATACATAGATGTACTGGAGAAGAGTTTATACAACGGCGCACTGGATGGGATTTCTCTGGCAGGCGATAAATTCTTTTACGGCAATGTACTTGCCTCAAACGGCAAACAGGCCAGAAGGGATTGGTTTGGTACGGCCTGTTGTCCGGCCAACATAGCGAGATTGATCGAGTCGCTGGGTAATTATGTGTATGGGTATAACGATAACAGCATCTGGGTGAACCTGTTTGTGGGTAGCCAGACTGAGATTGGATTAAAAAACCAGCAAGTAGTAATCCAGACACAGACCAATTATCCCTGGGAGGGAGCCGTGGGCATTCTTGTATCACCCCAGAAAAAAGAGCGGTTTGCTTTGCGGGTAAGGTATCCTGGCTGGGTATCGGGCGAAGCGGTTCCCGGAGGTTTGTATGCCTACGAAAACAATAAACAATATTCTTTAACCCTGGTGAGCATCAACAACCAGCCGGTAAAATATACGATAGAGAAAGGCTACCTGGTAATAGACCGGGAATGGGCACCGAATGACCAGCTGTCGATCTCGTTTCCGATGGATATCAGAAGAGTCTATAGCCGCTCGGAAGTAAAAGCCAATGTAGAAAGAGTGGCTCTGCAACGCGGTCCCCTGATCTATTGTGTGGAAGGAACCGATAATGATGGCAAAGCGCTGAACATTGTATTACCCAAAACGGCACAGGTAGTTACCGCCAAACAGCAGGTACTGACAGAAAATGTGGTTTCATTGGAAGCTGATGCAACGGTATTGTCTGTGATGCCTGGTGGAGAAAATGTACAGGCAGTAAAAAAGAAGATCAGAGCGGTTCCTTATTATACCTGGAATAACCGGGGGGCAGGGCAGATGCTGGTTTGGCTGCCACAAAGAATCCTGGATATAAAGATCAATTGAGCCTCAATGTGTACGAAAACGGTGTAGTAAAAAAACACATTCAACACTAGTAAAAACCGTAGAAACGGGTTATTTTTAAAAATGCTATCACAGCGATAGCCCGATTAAACAAGCCATATGAAACCTGCCGAACAAAGTCCAGCAGCCCATGAGCTGTCGCCATTGCAAAGTCTTGACCATTGGGAAGAGGATATACTGGAACGTTATCCAGACCCTGAATCCATTGCACAGGGTAAAGAAACCAATGAGTACAGAAACTATGAGGATCCCAAACGTGAAACCGTGAAGGAGTTTTACCGCTTGAACCATACCTACCAGACCTACGATTTTGTACAGGAGAAAAGAGCCGATTATCTGCGTTTCAATAAAAAGAAAATGCCGGTATGGGCCGCTTTTGATTTTCTGAATGAACTGGTAGATGATTCGGATCCGGATACGGATCTGGACCAACTGCAGCACTTACTGCAAACATCAGAAGCCATCCGTGCTGATGGTCACCCGGATTGGATGGTGCTGGCCGGATTGATGCATGATATGGGCAAAGTGCTTTGCCTTTTTGGTGAACCCCAGTGGGCCGTGGTAGGCGATACTTTTCCTGTCGGATGTGCCCATTCGGATAAGATCGTGTATCCGGAATTTTTTGCTGCTAACCCGGATGCAGCCGATGAGCGCTATAATACCAGGTATGGTGTGTATGAGCCTAATTGCGGACTGGACAAGGTAACCATGTCATGGGGCCATGATGAGTATGTATACCACATGATGAAACCTTATTTACCCGAGCCTGCTTTGTATATGCTTCGGTACCATTCTTTTTATGCCCAGCACAGGGAACATGCGTACGACCACCTGATGAGTGCCCATGACCAGGAAATGTTTAAATGGGTAAACCTCTTTAATCCCTATGATCTGTACTCTAAAAATCCAACACCACCCAACTGGAATGAACTGCGTGGCTATTACGAGCAACTGGTAAAAAAATACCTGCCGGAAGAACTGATGTTTTAACTGATATAAGCACACTAACCCATACGACCCCTGGTAATTTTTCCGGGGGTTCTTGTTTGGCACCTTTGCCGGCGGGAAAGATTTGATGAAAATAAACGGTGCAGGAATTTTGTAAACAGTATATTTATCCTCACAGAAAACCTGACGGAACTGATTATCTGATTACCCACTAAAAGTCTGCTGATGCATAGCTTACAGATGGCTGATTATATTGTGTTCTTTATCTATTTTATCGTGGTATCCGGGTATGGGTACTATATCTACCAGAAAAAGAAATCAGCTACTACTTCTTCCAAAGATTTTTTTCTGGCCGAGGGCTCGCTTACCTGGTGGGCCATCGGGGCTTCACTGATCGCTTCCAATATTTCTGCGGAGCATTTTATCGGGATGTCGGGTTCAGGTTTTGCACTCGGGCTGGCCATTTCCACCTATGAGTGGATGGCCGCTGCCACGCTGATCATTGTGGCGGTATTCATTATCCCGCTATACCTGAAGAACAAGATCTTTACCATGCCGCAGTTTCTGGCCAAACGGTATAACGATACGGTTAGTACCATCATGGCCGTATTCTGGTTGCTGGTATACGTATTTGTAAACCTTACTTCGATCATTTATCTGGGTGCACTGGCCATCTCTTCTATTTCCAATATCGATTTTGGCTGGTGTATCGTTGGGTTAAGTCTGTTCTCCATCATTGTAACACTGGGTGGGATGAAAGTGATCGGTTACACAGATGTGTTTCAGGTATTTGTTTTGATCGTGGGTGGATTGGTAACCACGTATCTCGCGCTCACACTGCTGTCGGAAAGTTTTGGTTTTGGTAAAGATATCTGGAAAGGACTTTCTGTATTGCGCAGAGAAGCGCCTACGCATTTTCACATGATCTTTCAGAAAGGAGATCCGTATTACAAAGAGCTTCCCGGGTTGTCAGTGCTGATCGGAGGGATGCTTATCAATAACCTGGCGTATTGGGGCTGTAACCAGTACATCGTACAAAGGGCATTGGGTGCAGATCTGCAGACAGCGAGAAAAGGAATTTTATTTGCGGCTTTCTTAAAATTATTGGTGCCGGTGATTGCCGTACTGCCTGGCATCACCATGTATGTGTTGCACCAGAAAGGATTGTTTCAGGCAGAAATGAGTGATGCGGCCGGTGTGATCAAACCCGATCATGCCTATCCCACACTGATGAACCTCTTACCTGCGGGATTAAAGGGCGTTGCCTTTGCTGCACTAACAGCTGCCATTGTAGCTTCTCTCGCCGGTAAGGCCAATAGTATCTCCACAATTTTTTCGCTGGATATTTACCAGAAGTATTTCAATAAAACGGCATCAGAAAGAAAGTTGGTATTGGTGGGTAGGTGGGCAGTAATTGTATCGATGACAGCAGCGGCCATTGTAACACCGGCCCTGCGATCGCTGGACCAGGCTTACCAGTTCATCCAGGAATATGTGGGTTTTGTATCACCAGGTGTACTGGCTATTTTCCTGCTGGGATTTTTCTGGAAAAAAACAACCGCCAATGCGGCTATTGCCGGGGCATTGTTAACCATTCCGGTATCAACCGTACTGAAGTTTCTGCCCACATGGACCAATGGTGCTTTCCCCGATTATCCCTTCCTTGACCGGATGACCATTACTTTCTTTGTGGTGGCCATTGTGATGATTCTGATCAGTCTGTTGAAGCCACGTCCGGCAACGGATCATCATGCTATTGTGGTAGATAGTTCCCTATTCAGGGTTACTACCGGTTTTGTGATCGGCTCGGTAATTATCTGTGGTATACTGGCAGCCTTGTACACTGTATTTTGGTAATCAAAAAGAGTAGGTCGGCTTTTGCATAAGCCGTGTATAAGCATTTTATTGTTGAACAGGTATTAGTTATATGAGCAAACATCCCCTCAATCTCGCATTACGTTTTCTGCTCGAGCTGGTTTCATTGTGCATTATTGCTACCTGGGCATGGACCTTTCACCAGGGCGTGTACCAATGGGTGGCGGTGATCCTCTATCCCGCGGTAGCGGCAGCTGGCTGGGCCATTTTTAAAGTGGAGGGGGAGGATGGAAAAGTACTGGTGGCCGTGAGTGGCATTACCCGTTTACTGATCGAGATCCTGTTTTTTTCTACGGCGGCAAGGATGTTATACCAGTTGCATAGCGGTAGATTGTATGCTTTTTATTTATTATTTTTAATGGTGCATTACGCGGTTTCTTACGACAGGGTGTTTCGTTTATTAAGAAAGACACAATAAACCCATTATACCATGTTCATAGGACATTTTGCAGCGGCTTTTGCCGCCAAGAAAGCGGCTCCGAACCTTTCGTTGGGCACCACCATTTTTGCAGCGCAGTGGTTAGACCTTTTGTGGCCGGCCTTATTGCTTACGGGTACAGAAACAGTTGCCTTGGCTGCACCGGGTTCACCGGTTCCGCTTTCTTTTACCCATTATCCCTTATCGCATAGTTTACTGGCCGTGATTGGCTGGGGGATGTTATTCGGTGGATTGTATTTTTTATTTACCCGTAACCAGCGGGGCGCGTTTGTAGTGGGGCTACTGGTATTGAGTCATTGGGTGCTCGACTGGCTGGTGCATGTTCCTGATCTGCCCATTGCGTCTTTTACAGAATACAAGGCAGGTTTGGGTTTATGGAACTATCAGATTCCCGAATTACTGCTGGAGCTGGGCCTGTTTGCCGCGGGTGTGTACCTGTTCCTGAAAAACAGGCATAACCCGGTTTCGCGTGGAAGAAATATCATTACCGGATCGCTGGTCGCTTTTCTGTTGATCATCCATCTCATGAATGTATTCGGTCCGCCGCCACCTGATGTGAAACCCATCGCATACGTGGGATTATCACAATGGTTATTTGTGGGATGGGGTTATTGGGCAGATAAGACCTGATAATAGGGGCAGCCTACTTGCGCGACAGGAAATTACCCGGAATGCGCATGCCTTCTTCTTTATCCACCACATGTTTCATCAGTTTTTGCAGGGCTTCCGGAATGACTTCCTGTTCCTTTTCGGTTAGAGGTTTTACGATCTCGAAGAATTCATCCTCATCATCGTAATAGCCAAAGTAGAGATCGTACTGGTTATTGGAATGAAGGCGGAGTGAAATTTCCTTGTCTTCTTCATACACGTGCATGGAAAGAATGGCCCACTGGTCGTTACCCTCATAATCAAAATGGATGTCAACAGATTCTGTATTCACGGCCCAGCTCACCAATCTTTCAACCATTTCTCCGGCGTGATTTTTAACCAGTTCTTCGTAATTCATAATGCCTTTTATTGAGGCCCGAAAGTAATCCAGTTTAGCGTTTCGGCAAACAGAATCCTTACAAAGCATAGCAGAATTGTGCTACCGGTAGGCAATTATCGGCCCAAAAGGATCAACATGCCTGCTTTCCTGTTAAAACCTGAAAAAACCTATCTGAAATGACCTTAAAATTTGATAAATTTCCTTGCGGAAGCAGTATTTTTAGAACCTAATTCCCATTTAAAATCAATGATATGATTAAGCTAACGATCAATAACCAGTCTTATGAGGTGGATGCCAGTCCGGAAATGCCCCTTCTCTGGGCCATCCGCGATATGGTAGGGTTAACCGGTACCAAATTCGGTTGTGGCATTGCCCAATGTGGCGCCTGTACCGTACATGTAGATGGTACCCCCGTTCGTTCCTGCAGTTACCCCGTATCTGCGGCTGCCGGTAAAAAAATTACCACCATCGAAGGCATTTCAGAAAAAATCGGAGAAGCCGTACAGAAAGCCTGGGTCGAATTACAGGTTCCACAATGCGGTTATTGTCAATCCGGTCAGATCATGAGCGCAACGGCTTTGCTGAAAAACAAACCCAAACCTACGGATGCAGATATTGATGCCGCCATGCAGGGTAATCTTTGCCGTTGCGGTACTTACCAGCGGATCCGCAGTGCCATTCATCGCGCAGCAGAACTGATCTAATCATTCTCAACCCAAATCTTACTTATTATGCATAAGCAAATCACCAATATAGATCGCAGGAACTTTCTCCTTTTGTCCGGTATCACCGGTGTAGGGCTGGTACTGGGCCTTTCTGCCAAAGCAGACGGCACGGCTACCATCGAAAACCTGTCGGCTGCAGGCGAGTCGTTTGAACTGACTCCTTTTGTAGTGATCGAAAAAACTGGCCAGATCACCATCTTCAATCCCAAACCCGAAATGGGGCAGGGTACCTTCCAGTCCATTCCCGCACTGATCGCTGAAGAGCTGGAAGTAGCACTGGATAAGGTTACCATCAAACAAACCGGCGGTGAAAAGAAATTCGGTGGCGGACAGTCTGCCGGCGGTAGTGCTTCGGTACGTACCAGTTATACCAACCTGCGTAAAGTAGGTGCATCGGCCCGCGAAATGCTGGTAGCTGCTGCTGCACAGCAATGGAATGTTCCCGTAACGGAATGTTATGCTGCTGAAGCCAAAGTATTTCACAAACCCTCCGGTAAGAGCCTGGGGTACGGAGAACTGGCAGAAGCGGCTGCTAAAATAGAAGTGCCTAAGCAGCCCACTTTAAAAGATCCCAAAGATTTTAAAATACTCGGAAAAAAATATCCCCGTCCGGATGTTCCGCTGAAAACAAATGGTAAAGCTATGTTCGGGATCGATGTATCGGTGCCCGGAATGGTATATGCTTCTATTGAACGTTGTCCTGTATTCGGCGCTACGCTGGTGAGTTATGATGATACAGCAGCCAAAAAAGTAAAAGGCGTGATCGCTGTAGAGAAATGCGAGCGGATCCACGGCGTGTACAAGTCGGAAGGGGTAGCCGTGATCGCTGAAAATTACTGGGCAGCTTTGCAGGGAAGAAAAGCATTGCAGGTAAAATGGGATTTCCAAGGCAACGACAAATTCAATTCCAAAACCTACGAACAAAGTCTGCGCGATGCCTCCAAACAGGAAGGAGCCGTACAGCACAAACAGGGCGATTTCGATAAAACATTTGCAGAAGCTGCTGTAAAACTGGAAGCTTTTTATGAAACACCAGTGGTATCACACTCGCCCATTGAACCCATGAACTGTGTGGCCAGCTGGCAGGAGGGAAATAAACTGGAGATCTGGACCTCTACGCAGGTGCCGGGCAGTATCATGAACAGTTTCCCCAAATTATACGATGTGGCTCCGGAGAACCTGAAGATAAATGTGATGTTTAACGGAGGTGGTTTCGGACGAAGACTATATCCCGACTACGTACACGAAGCGGTACAGCTCACCAAAAAGATCGGGAAACCTGTAAAAGCGATCTGGACAAGAGAAGACGATACCAAAATGGGTCCTTTCCGGCCGATGACTTTCTCTGCCATGAAAGGTGCTTTGTCTGCAGATGGAAAAGCCATCGCCTTCCAGCACAAAGTGATTTCGCCTACGCTGGATATGCGGAAAGATTACGACAAAACCAAGGCAGATGGTACCATGACAGAAGGTATCAGCGAGCAGAAATACGAGATCGAGCACATGAAGAATCTGTATGTGCATCATTACCTGCACGTACCGGTAGCTGCCTGGCGCGCGGTAACCAGTACCACACTGGCTTTTTCGCATGAGTGTTTTATAGATGAGATGGCGGTGAAAGCAAAAAAAGATCCCATGGCTTTCCGTTTGGGAATGCTGACGAAACCATCGGATACCAAAGTGCTGCTGGAGAAACTGAAAGAAGTATCTAACTGGGACAAACCCTTACCGGCAGGATGGGGAAGAGGGGTGGCACAGTATGAATTCTTTGCCGGCCTGGGCGGTTTTGTGGTAGAAGTGTCTAAAAAGGGAACCGGAGTTAAGATAGAAAAAGTATATGCGGCCATTGACCTGGGAACCGTTGTCAATCCTGATACCGTGGAAGGTCAGGTGCAGGGTGCCGCGGTAATGGCACTGACGGCTGCCATCAAAGGTGGGATCACTTTTGAAAACGGTCAGACCGTACAAAGTAATTTCCATAACAACCCATTGGTGCGCATGAATGAAATGCCAAAAGTGGAAGTGCATATCATTGCCAATGGCGGAACCAGGATCAAAGGGGTAGGCGAACCTGGTTTGCCGCCGTTTGCGCCGGCTTTGTGTAATGCTATTTATGCAGCCACCGGCAAACGCATCCGTCGTTTACCATTCGACATTAATAAGATTGTTTAATTACAGAAAAGAAAACTATTGAAAAAGATATTCGTAGCGGGTGCAATGCTGTTGCTGTTCGTTACCGGTACTGCATTTGTGCAGGCCTATAACTTACCCAAAAGTGTCATACGCGGAAAGGAATTATATACTACCTATTGCCAGAACTGTCATATGGAAGATGGCAAAGGACAGGCTGGTGTATTTCCTCCTTTGGCGAAAGCGGATTACCTGAAAAAAACACCTGTCAGTAAGATCATTGAACTGGTCTTAAAAGGACAAACAGGTGAGATCACTGTAAACGGTTCCAAATACAATGGGCAGATGCTGGCCATGGATTATTTATCAGACGAGCAGGTGGCAGATGTTTTGAATTATACCTACAACAGTTGGGGAAGTAAATCATTAAAAGCCGTTACGCCCGCCCAGATCAAAAAAGCGAGGCAATAATACCTGCCTCTTTCCCATGAAAGAGATCAAAGACATCGTTCACGCATTCGATGAAGCTACCCGTCTTCATAAAAAAACAGCATTGGCTACGGTGGTGCATGTGTCAGGCTCCTCTTACCGCCGACCCGGTGCCCGTATGCTGGTAACAGAAGATGGCCAGCTTACCGGAGCCATCAGTGGCGGTTGCCTCGAAGGCGATGCATTGCGAAAAGCCGTATTGGCCATTACGCAGGAAAGGAACAAACTGGTGATCTATGATACCACCGATGAAGATGATGCCAAACTGGGCGTACAGTTAGGTTGTAACGGTATTGTTTCTATTCTGTTTGAGCCGATTGATGCAGACAGGGTCAATCATCCCATCCAGCTGCTGCGTTCGGTAATTGCAGAAAGAAAACCGGCCGTACTCGTAACAGGTTATTCACTGAATCAAAATGATCATTTGGGCACTACTGCCATGGCAGATCTGCCTGCGTTAGTTTCGCCACAGATACAATCTGCAGCAGCTACTGTGCTGGCAGAAAAGCAATCCATGCATATTGATCTACCGATCGAAACCAACCAGCAGCATTTTTTTGTGGAATACTGCAAGCCTTCCATTGCATTGGTAGTAGTGGGTGCCGGTAATGATGCCTTACCCCTGGTGAACATGGCCCATACATTGGGTTGGGAAATTACCGTGGTGGACGGAAGGGCTTCGCATGCCACTGCACAAAGGTTTCCATTGGCGGATACGATTATTGTGGCAAAACCCAAAGAAGCCGCAGAACGTTTGCAAACAGATGAACACACGGCATTGGTATTAATGACCCATAATTATAATTACGATCTGGACATGCTGCAGCAATTGCCTGCCACCAACATTTCCTATATCGGTATGCTCGGACCTGCTACCAAACGCAACCGCATGCTGGACGAACTGGCACAGCAGGGAATCGTTTTTCCGGATAGTTTTCTGGGAAAAATATTTGGTCCTACTGGCATTGATCTGGGTGCAGAAACTGCCGCAGAGATCGCGCTATCCATTACGGCAGAGATCATGTCTGTACTGCAGGATACCATACCTGTGCATCTTCGGGAGAAACAGCAGGCCATACACCATCGCACTGCATGAGTACCGGCATACTCATATTAGCCGCCGGCAGTGCCTCCCGTATGCAGCAGCCCAAAATGTTATTGCCTTATGGAAAAGGAACGATCCTCTCGCATCTGCTGAAAGAAACCAAAGCGGTGCAACCGAAGGCGATCTGTGTGGTGACGGGTTATTATCATGCGGCCATCATGCCATTGCTCCAAACAGAACCTGTGCTGGTAGTCTATAATGAACAGTGGCAGGAAGGAATGGCGGGGTCGATCAAAAAAGGGTTGGCTGCTTTGTTAGAGCAGGAGCCGGAACTGGATTCGGTGATGATACTGGTGAGCGATCAGCCATTCATCAGCACCAGGCTCTTACAGGAAATGATACATGTACAACAAACAAGCGGTAAAGCCATCGTAGCTGCTTTGTATAATGGCGTAAAAGGAACCCCGGTGCTGTTTACCCGCATATATTTTCAGCAGTTGCAGCAATTGCAGGGAGATAAGGGGGCAAGGAGTATCTTGCAGCTGGTTCCCGATGAGATCGCTACGGTTGATTTTGCCGAAGGAGAGATGGATATTGATACACCGGAAGATTATGAACGATTTTGTGCACACATCAAATGAACGCATGCTGACAGATACTTTTCAACGTAAACATACTTACCTTCGGATATCGCTGACGGATAACTGCAATCTCCGTTGCTTTTACTGCATGCCTGAAGAAGACTATGCTTTTATGCCCCAGCGGCAACTGATGCAGGCAGATGAGATAGAAAAACTGGCAGCTATATTTGTGGCCAATGGTGTTAACAAGATCCGCTTAACCGGCGGCGAACCATTGGTGAGAAAAGATGCGGCCGATATTATCCGCGCGCTGGGTAAACTGGGTGTAGAATTAACCATGACCACCAACGGTACACGTATTCATCATTTTGTGGATGACCTGGCGGCAGCAGGCATCCGTTCTATTAATATCAGTCTGGATACTTTACAGGAAGATAAGTTCTCGATACTTACCCGCCGTAACCAATACCAGGTAGTAAAAGATAATATTCAATTATTACTCGACAGAGGGTTTATCGTAAAAGTAAATGTGGTGGTGGTGAAGGGGCTGAACGATAATGAGATCCTGGATTTTATTGCCTGGACAAAACATATACCCATACATGTCCGCTTTATCGAGTTCATGCCCTTTGATGGCAACCAATGGAAAAGCGATAAACTGGTTACCTGGAAAGAGATACTTGAGATAGCGCATACAAGATATGAGATAGAAGCACTGGCCAATGATCCGCATGATACCTGTAAGAAATACCGGGCCGATGATCACGAGGGAACATTTGCGGTGATCAGCACCATGAGTGCCCCCTTCTGCGGCAGTTGCAACCGCATCCGGTTAACGGCCGACGGAAAGATCAAAAACTGTTTGTTCTCTGAGGAAGAAACCGATCTGCTCACTGCATTACGCAACGGGCAGGAAGTACTGCCATTGATCGAACAATCCATCCTCTCCAAGCACAAGGAACTGGGCGGACAGTTTTCCAAAGATTTCAATGCCATTGATACCACCCATTTACACAACCGAAGTATGATCGCCATTGGCGGATAAGACAGACACCCTATGATCAGTGTAACAGAAGCCCGGCAGATCGTTGCAGCACAGTGCCCGTTACTGGAAACGGTGAGCATTCCTTTTCAGCAGTCGGTGGGGTACGTGCTGGCCGAGGACCTGTTCAGTCCGGTTTCTATCCCTTTTTTCCGTCAATCTTCGATGGACGGCTATGCCATTCGTGCTGCGGAGAAGGATCAGCTGTTACACTTGCAGGATGCTTTACCGGCAGGCAGTTCGAGAGAACTTACCCTGGCACCGGGTAATGCCATCCGTGTGTTTACAGGAGGGCCTGTGCCCGAAGGTGCCGATACGGTTGTGCAGCAGGAATGGATCAGTCTGAAAGACAAAGCCATACAGATCAAAGATCATCCTGTTGAAACGGGTGCCAATATCCGCTTACCTGGTGCTGATATTAATAAAGGAGTGGTGGCCATATCAGCGGGTACCTGTATCCATGCCATGCAGATCGGTTTTATGGCCAGCCTGGGCATCACCAGCGTACGCGTTTACCGGAAACCATCAGTAGCCATACTGATCACGGGCAATGAATTGGTGCAGCCGGGTAATGAATTACGGTTCGGACAGGTATATGATGCCAATTCATTCGGATTAACCGCTTGTTTACAGCAATTGCATATTTCATCTGTCAGCGTCAGTTTTACCAAAGACAGTTTAGCAGAAACAGAAACTGCCATTGAAAAAGCTTTGTTGGGAAATGATCTGGTATTGATCACCGGCGGGGTAAGTGTGGGCGATCATGATCATGTGGCACAGGCCTGTGCTAATCTGGGAATCGTGAAACAGTTTCATGGTGTAAAACAAAGGCCGGGTAAACCTTTGTTCTTTGGTACCACAATAGACAAGTGGGTATTCGGTTTACCGGGTAATCCGGCTTCCGTGTTGTCTTGTTTTTACCAGTATGTGATCCCATTCATTCATGGATCAACAGGCGTAAAACCTGCACAACCCTTGCAGGCTGCATTGGCTGCCGATTTTGATAAAAAAGCAGCTTTGCGTTTTTTTCTCAAAGGTTCTTATACGGATGGCCTGGCAAACGTATCTGCAGCACAGGCTTCTTTTCAACAAGCGGCGTTTGTACAGGCCAATTGCTGGATAGAGCTGCCGGAAGAAGTGGCGGTTTTTCCCAAAGGCACCCTGGTTACTATTCACCCTTTTTTATAAGTTGATAGATGGAAGAAGTTGTTTTATATGGCTTGTTTTTTCTGGTAGCTTTTCTCTACGCTTCGGTAGGGCATGGCGGAGCCAGCGGTTATCTGGCATTGATGGCTTTACTGGGTTTCAGTGCATCTGTGATGAAACCTACGGCGCTGTTGCTGAATGTGATGGTATCGCTGATCGCTTTTATTTCTTTTTACCGGGCCAGGCATTTCCGTTCGCAACTATTATGGCCGTTGATTGCGGCTTCTATTCCTTTTGCGTATCTGGGCAGTGTGATACCTGTATCGGAAGTATTGTATAAACAGATCTTAGGGGTAGTGTTGCTGCTTTCCATAATCAGGATTGTGTGGGAGAGTTCTGAGAAACCATTAACACCTGCACCTAAATGGTATGTTTTATTCGGGATCGGTGCCGGTATCGGCCTTGTTTCGGGTATGATCGGTATGGGGGGAGGTATTCTGCTGTCGCCACTATTATTATTGATGGGATGGTCTACGCAGAAGCAGACAGCGGCCATCAGTGCTATCTTTATCTTCTTAAATTCGATGGCAGGCATTGCGGGGCAGTTACAAACCGGCTTTCACCTGGGTCCGCAAACACTTGGCATTATCGGATTTGTTTTGGCAGGAGGTTGGTTGGGTGCGTATATTGGAGCAGAGAAACTGCGGGCAAAGAATATGAAATACATACTGGCACTGGTATTGGTGCTGGCTGCTGCTAAATTGTTTTTTGTAAAGTAATGTGTATGCAGATTGAATTGTTATTTTTCGGATCGCTGACAGATGTTACCATAGTAAGCCGGCTGATAGTGGAAAATATGGCCGATACGCAGCAGTTGAAAGCCTATCTGGAAGAAAGGTATCCGGCTTTACAATCGGCTAAATATTTTATGGCTGTGAACCAGCAAATGGTACAGCAGACACATGCCCTGCAGCCGGGCGATGTGGTGGCTTTGATGCCACCTTTTTCAGGAGGATAATTATGTTGTTGAACAACCGATATATACGCCAGATGATTCTGCCGGGCTTTGGCCAGGAAGCACAGGAAAAACTTCGTGCCGCCAAAGTGCTGATCGTGGGTATGGGTGGACTGGGTTGTCCGGTTTTGCCTTATCTGGCTGGTGCAGGCGTAGGCACTATCGGGATCATGGATGGCGATGCGGTAAGT
This sequence comes from Caulobacter sp. UNC279MFTsu5.1, assembly GCA_943369185.1. Lineage (GTDB taxonomy): Bacteria > Bacteroidota > Bacteroidia > Chitinophagales > Chitinophagaceae > Sediminibacterium. The sequence continues at coordinate 306,827 of CALRMK020000002.1, forward strand.
ATGAGCAACCTGCACCGGCAGGTATTGTTCACGGAAGAAAATATCGGGACTAACAAAGCAACGGTTGCTGCCGCCAAACTGCAGTTGCAGGATCCTGAGATCAAGGTAGCCGTGTATCCTTATCTGCTTACGAACCAGAATGCATTGGATATAATTGCGCAGTATGATCTGGTGATAGATGGTACGGATAATTTTGCTGCTAAATACCTCATCAACGATGCCTGCGTATTATTGAAAAAACCATTTATTTACGGCGCGGTATCGCGTTTTCAGGGACAGGTATCTGTATTCAATATTCCTGTTGCGGATGGCCGTTCGTTGAATTACCGCGACCTGTTTCCGGTATCACCCCGTGCCGGTGAAATTCAGAGTTGCGAAGAAACAGGTGTGATAGGCGTATTGCCGGGTATTATCGGAACGATGCAGGCCGCGGAAGCGATAAAACTGATTACTGGTTTAGGCGATCTCTTATATGGACGCCTCTTGAATTATGACCTGTTGCAGGCCCGCTCTTATGAGATCCGGTTAACTCATCAACTTGAGATACCTGTAATTGATAAAGATAGTTTTCTGCAGATGAATTATGCATTTGATTGTGATGACGAAGAAGATGTTCCGGAGATCAATGTAACTGAATTTAACAGGCTGGTACATCAACCCAATGTTTTTGTGCTGGATGTACGGGAAAGACATGAATATCCTGCCATTGATTTTTCAGATGCACAGATCCCGATGTCTGAACTGCAGACATCGCTGGCAATACTACCCGAGAAAGAGATCTGTGTGATCTGTCACCAGGGCATCCGCAGTGTATACGCAGCCCAATTGATCAGGGCCAGGCGGAATCTGCCTGTGTATAGTTTAAAAGGGGGACTAACTGCTTATTTCAATCAAACCGGAACATGAAAGAGAAAAAGATCAGAAATATTTTTACAGAAGGCGCCATCCCCGCACAAAAGATCGCGGATGATGTACAGAAGCATGCTACGCAAACGCAGATCGGTGCACATAGTATTTTCTTAGGACAGGTAAGGGCCGATGGGAAAGAGGGTGGTACCGTAACTGCCATTGAGTACACGGCTTATACGGAAATGGCTTTGGAAAAAATGGCAGAGATCAGAGAAATACTATTTGCCAAATATGCTTTAACCTGTATGCACGTACATCATAGTGTGGGAAGTGTAGCAGTGGGTGAGATCTGTTTATTTGTTTTTGTATCCTCCCCACACCGCAAAGCGGCGATAGATGCCTGCGAAGAACTGGTAGAAGCCATCAAATTTCAATTACCCATCTGGGGCAAAGAGATCCTGGATAACCAGGGTACCACCTGGAAAGAAAATAAATAATATGGTCAACATCACACATAAGCAGAACAGTTTACGGAAAGCCATTGCCTCTGCAGTAGTAAAAGTGTCTGCAGAAGCCACCATCGAAGCCGTACGTAACAAAACCGTGCCCAAGGGCGATGTGTTCGAGTTTGCCAAAGTAGCGGCACTGTTTGCCATTAAAAAAACCAGTGATACGATTCCGGATTGTCACCCGTTGCCGATCGAGTTTGCGGAAGTGCGGTATGCGATCAGTGACCTGATGATCTATATCAGCGTGGAAGTGCATACCATTTATAAAACCGGCGTGGAAGTAGAAGCCATGCATGGCGCATCAATTGCAGCGCTTACGATGTACGATATGCTGAAGCCGATAGACAAACATATTGAGATCCAGAACATCCGGTTATTGCACAAGGAAGGAGGGAAGTCGCAATTCACATTGCCCAACAACCAAAATATTCAGGCCGCGGTGATTGTTTGTTCTGATACTATTTACGAAAAAAAGGGGGAGGATAAGGCCGGTTTGGCCGTGATGGATGCATTGAAAAAATTCGGTATTGAAACCCGGCATTATCAAATCATTCCGGATGAAGCTGATGCTGTTCGTGAACAGATATCCTTGCATACACAGCCCGGTACACAATTGTTATTTTTCATTGGCGGCACGGGTGCTTCGCCAAGGGATATTACGCCCGATACGGTAAAACCCCTGTTAGATAAAGAAATGAGCGGTATTATGGAACAGGCCCGCAGGTATGGTCAGGATCGGATGCCTTACGCCATGTTATCACGCAGTGTAGCGGGATTTGTAAAAGATACCCTGGTGTTAACTTTGCCGGGTTCTACCAAGGGTGCCAGTGAATACATGGACGCATTATTTCCGCAGGTATTACATGTGCTTGCTATGGCAAAGGGGGATAAACACAGTTAAGCCTTTACTGTTGATCAAGGAACCAGCAGCTGAAGTGAGTGACACAACAAAAGTGTAATAGCTATTCTGAAGTTGGTTTCTAAAAAACATTTGCCGGAAGTATCTGTCGTTTTATTTTCCCAGATACTGCTTTACTTTACGATGCAGCCCTTCGCTCAAAGGCACCACCGGTAAACGAACCGTGTTGCTGATCCATCCTTTTTCGGCCATAAACGCTTTTACGCCTGCAGGATTGTTTTCTGCGAACATCAGGTCGTAGGCTTCGATCAGCTTGTCATTCATGGGTTTTGCTGCGGTGAAATCCTGTTTCAGGCAAAGACGGATCATGTCTGAAAACTCGGTAGGGAAAGCGTTGGCGGCTACACTGATCACCCCATGCATACCGCAGGCAATCAAAGGAAGTGCCAATGCATCATCCCCACTGACCAGTAAAAAATCATCCGGCATATCGCGCAGCAGTTGCATACATTGCGCCATATCGCCACTGGCTTCTTTCATTCCCGCAATATTGGGTAACTGAGCCAGACGCAAAGTGGTTTCTGCCGTCATATTCCTGCCCGTACGGCCCGGAACATTATATAACAGGATCGGTTTAGGCGATTCGGCTGCGAGGGCTTTATAATGCTGGTAAATGCCTTCCTGCGAAGGTTTGTTATAATTGGGAGAGGCACTCAGCACAGCGGCTGCTTTATCCAATGGAAATTTATGCAGATCGTTGATGAGTTCGGCGGTATTGTTTCCTCCGATTCCTACCATAACAGGAACACGGCCCGCTACTTTTTCAAAAGTAAACTGTGCAATATCAAGCTTTTCCTGTTTATCCAGGGTAGGGGTTTCGCCAGTAGTACCCAGGGTAACGAGGTATTCAACCCCACTCTTGATCATGGTATCGATCACTTTCCCCAGTGAATCAAAATCCACTTTCAGATCGGATGTAAACGGTGTAACCAGTGCTACCCCCGTTCCCTGCAGTTGTTTGCGTAAAGACATTATTTGTTTATTGGCGGATTACGAATTGCGGATTTGCGGATTGCGGATCAGGTTATCATCTTTTTAAGGTTTACCAACTCCCAACTCCTAACTATTAACTATTAACTCCTGACTATTAACTCCCAACTCCCACTGCTTTCCCATTCTCTTCCCAGAAGCCCATTTTGCCATATTTTTCAATACGATCGTTGATGCGCTGTTGCGGGTCCTTGTCTTTGACCTCGCTCAGGGCGCGCAGAATATAGGTTTTGAGGATCGCGGAAGATTCGGCATAATCCCAGTGGGCACCGCCCAGGGGTTCGTGTACGATCTCATCTACCAGACCAAAACCTTTCATATCGGAAGCGGTAAGGCGTAATTGCTCGGCAGCCACTTCTTTTTTGTCCCAGCTACGCCATAAGATAGAGCTGCAGCTTTCGGGAGAGATCACTGTGTACCAGGTATTCTCCATCATCAACACTTTATCGCCTACTCCAATACCAAGGGCACCTCCGCTGGCGCCTTCTCCTATGATCACAATGATCACGGGTACTTTCAAACGGATCATTTCATAAATATTACGGGCAATGGCTTCTCCCTGTCCACGTTCTTCGGCTTCCAGACCCGGGTAGGCACCGGGGGTATCTATCAGGCAAACAACCGGTTTGTTGAATTTCTCAGCCAGTTTCATCAGGCGCAGGGCCTTGCGGTAGCCTTCCGGGTTAGCCATTCCGAAATTTCGCAGCTGGCGGGCCTTGGTATTGATGCCCTTTTGCTGACCGATCACCATCACCGTTTCTCCATCCAACTGGGCAAAACCACCCACCATGGCTTTATCATCTTTAAAATTACGATCACCATGTAACTGCACAAAGTTGGTGCACATATTAGTGATATGCTTCATGGTATAGGGCCTGTCGGGGTGACGGCTCAACTGCACCCTTTGCCAGGGCGTAAGGTGCATGGTAATGTCTTTTCGCTTTTCAAGGATCGAGGCTTCCAGTTGCTCCAGGGTAGCGGTATAGTCGATCCGGGGATTTTTCTCCGCCAGTTTTTTGGTATCATCTATCTGCTCATAGATTTCCTTAATGGGGTTCTCAAAATCAAGGAATTGTCTATTGGGGTATTGGGGCATACGATTCGGTTAAGATGGTAAAATTAGGGGTTGCAATTTTTTTTTGAAAAGATTTGTTTGAACACCCTTGTCCCCCTATCTTTGCCGTCCGAAAAACGGGATTTAAAGTCCTGATTGGAGGTACGGATCGGTAGTTCAGTTGGTTAGAATGCCGCCCTGTTACGGTCCCGGCTGAGCCGGGACGGGTTCGAGTCCCTAACTCGTAGTTCTTTAAGTTGTTTTTTGAAAATATTGGATCGGTAGTTCAGTTGGTTAGAATGCCGCCCTGTCACGGCGGAGGTCGCGGGTTCGAGTCCCGTCCGGTCCGCAAAGCCCCTCATTGAGGGGCTTTGTTGTTTATGGAACATTATTACGTATATATCATTCAAAGTGAGGTAGACGGTTCCTTTTACAAAGGGTTTACGACAGATTATCTCAAACGGCTTGCTGCTCACAATGCCGGACTTTCCACGTATACCTCCCGCAAGATTCCCTGGAAATTGATGTATGTTGAAGAACTGCCTTCCAAAAAAGAAGCATTGCAAAAAGAATTAATGCTGAAAAGGCAGAACAGCCAGTATATTAACTGGTTGATTCAACAGCCTTCTAATCTTATTAAATAAGGAATGCCGCCTTGTCACGGTGACTGCTGAGCAGGGGGGTGAGTCCGGTCCGGAGCGTTTGTCTGCAAAATTTTTTGCTTTTCCTCACCCCCAACCCCTCTCTACTTTGTTGAGAAGGGGCCGGGGGATGAGTCGATTGTTTCCGCAACTAGCTATCCCCAACTACGCATTTTTTTATTTATCTTATTTGCCTTATCTTATTTCATCAAAATAGTTGCCCATGAGCTCCCGCAAAAAATTTCTGCACCAATCCGCTGCCTTATTGGGTGGAGGATTACTGGCATCTGCCATTGACAGCCAGGCCTTCGCTATTTTCAAGAACCGGATCTCTCCCAGTGATCAATTGAATATCGGTGCTATTGGTATCAATGGCATGGGCTGGTCTAATGTGAGAGCTGCTTTAAAAGTTCCGGGTGTGAACCTGGTGGCTGTTTGTGATATCGATACAAATGTGATCGATAAACGAATGAAAGAACTGGCCGATAAAAGTTATGATACCTCAAAGATCAAAGTATATGGGGATTACCGAAAGCTGCTTGATCAGAAAGATGTGGATGCCGTAATCATCGGCACACCGGACCATTGGCATGCATTGATCATGATTCATGCCTGTCAGGCGGGTAAAGATGTGTATGTAGAGAAACCCGTAGGCAATTCTATTGTAGAATGCAGAACCATGGTAGCGGCACAACAGCGTTACAACAAAGTGGTGCAGGCTGGTCAATGGCAACGAAGCCAGCAGCATTTTAGGGATGCCGTTGATTTTGTGCAGAGTGGTCAACTGGGTAATATCCGTACTGTGAAAGTCTGGTGTTACCAGGGTTGGATGCGGCCAAAACCTGTAGTAGCGGATAGTGCGCCGCCTCCGGGGGTTGATTATAAACAATGGCTCGGACCTGCTACTACACGCCCTTTTAATGCGAGCCGTTTTCACTTTGATTTCCGCTGGTTCTGGGATTATGCCGGGGGATTGATGACCGACTGGGGAGTTCATTTGCTGGATTATGGACTGTTAGGTATGAAAGCTGACCTTCCCAAAACCATCTGCGGAATGGGAGGAAAATTTGCCTACCCGGAATTGTATGAAGAAACGCCCGACACTTTAACCACCTTATATGAATTTGACGGGTTCAATCTTGTTTGGGATTCTGCCATGGGGATAGACAACGGTTCTTACGGAAGAGACCATGGGATTGCCTATATCGGCAATAACGGAACCCTGATCCTTAACCGCGGTGGTTGGGAAGTGATTGAAGAAAAACAGGGAAAGAATAAAGTAAGCAAACCGCTGGTAAAAGCATCAGACAATGGATTGGATAAACATTGGGAAAATTTTGTTTCGGTTGTAAAGTCAAGAAAAACAGAAGACCTCCATTGTTCCATTCAGGCGGGTGCACATGTGGCAACCGTTGCGCAGATGGGGAATATTTCTTTCCGCACCGGTCAAAAACTAAACTGGAACAGAAGCGTAGGCAAATTCACTGACGCGGCTGTGAATGATGCTTACCTGTTGGCAAAATATCATAACGGATATGCTTTACCTAAAATCTGATGAACATGAACCATAAAATAGTAGCAACGCTTCTGTTTATTTCGTTGTCTATAGCATCAACCGCACAACAAAAGGGCGATCCAAAAGCAACAGAATATTATACACCGGTTCCCAAAAAAGTTACCCCGGCCAATGGGCTTACTGCGCCTTCGGATGCGGTTATTTTATTTGATGGTAAAAACCTGGATGAATGGGTACTTTCCAAAGATGGGACCTCACCCGCAGGATGGTTGGTTACAGATAATGTAATCACTGTCAATAAAAAAGTGGGAGATATACAAACAAAAAGAACTTTTACCGATTTTCAATTACATATTGAATACCGGATCCCCGCCAACATCACAGGTGAGGGCCAGGCCAGAGGGAACAGTGGTATTTTTCTGGCTGCACTACCCAAAGGTGCAGGTGGCTACGAATTGCAGGTACTGGATAACTATACTAATACCACTTATGTGAACGGACAGGCCGGAAGTATATACAAACAAAACCCGCCTTTGGTTAATGCCTGTTTACCACCCGGCGAATGGCAATCGTATGATGTGATCTGGACAGCTCCCAGATTTAATGAAGACGGCACATTACAATCACCGGCCAAAGTTACCGCCATGCACAATGGGTTGCTGGTACAGCACAATTTTGAACTGAAAGGAGATACACCCTATATCGGCCAGCCATCTTACCAAAAGCATGGTCCTGCTCCGATTAAATTACAGGCACATGGAGACAAGAGTGAACCCATCAGTTACCGGAATATCTGGGTAAGGGAATTGTAGGGACTTTCTCCCAAACTTGTATCTGTAATAGAGATAAAGATTCCTGAAACAAAGGATTTTCCCCTGATTATCTCAATGGCTATTATCTACGTAGCAGTTTTTTACACTGATTACATCCCGAATTCTCTGGAAATGAAAATATAGAAGACCTGACTTTCAGGTCTTTTTCTGATTCTCAGACTTGATTTTCTGCCAATTGCCAATCAAATGCCTTCGTTGTAAATGGCTTTGCGAATTCTTCAGCAGCACCCTGGTTTATACATCTTACCCTAATATCTTTCAAAAGTCACTGATTTTCAATGCTTTTTGGGACTTTGCATAGTGGAAATACTACCTTTTGCAAATACGCAACTGATCCCGATTTCTGACGCGCCGTTTCAAGTGCAGCTTTCACCAAAAGCAGATCAGTTCCGTGACATACCTCTACCATTGAGCATATAAAGAAATATCGAATAGCAGATAGCGCATGCAAATCAGCTGCGTTTATTGCCGTTTTTTTTGGTAGTCCATTCTGTATGATTTGCCGCATAAACATAGTACCTGTTGTTCTGTTCCTGACCAGATTGTCGGGTATGATTCTAATCGAAACTTTTTGATCACAATAAAACCTGATAGTTATGAAACTTTTTCAAAGTACAAGATTCTGGATAATGTCTACTGTGATATGTCTGGTAGGCTATGGTATCAGCTGCACAAAAACAAACCAGGTGGTAGTGCCGGGCATATCGTCATCCAATTCCAATGTTTTATTATCTGTCAGAGCTAACACACCTCCCACCATTGATGGTTCAATAGAAGCTGCCTGGGATAATGTTCAGAAATTAAGTATTGCACCTACTGTTCCTGATCCCGGAAACGGATTATTTACCGGTTATATCGGAGAAATGTATCCGGGTACGATCCGTTCTATGTATGACGACCAGTTTATCTATCTGCTGGTAGAGATCAAGGATAACGATAAAAATATCAAATCCGCTCCCTGGTATTTTAATCCGGCAACCCAATTATGGGCAAGAGAAGCTACGGCCCGGGTGTATGATGTGAATGGTGTACTGACCAGAACAGGATTTGGGGAAGATAAACTTGCCTTCCTATGGAACGTCAATAATTCCACTGCCAAGTTTACTACGCAGACATGTTATGCTTCTTGTCACATATTTACGCCTTATCTCGATTACGCTACCAATCCTGCTACGCAGCGCTCCAATGCAGGCAGTGGTAACCATTACACCAATGGTGCCAACGAAAAAATTGATATGTGGTGGTTGCACCCTAACAGAGGCTTTGCCTATGGTGTAATGGATGATAATTATCAGGACTGGGCAGGTGGTCAGGGCGTAACCAATCTGGCGGGGGGTAACGGTAACGGTCGACACTTTGACGATCTGGTGGTATCCGGCACATCTACTACCTGGCCTTTCAGACCCAATTATACAGCTGATGCAACACAGGGATCCATTACCAATACACAGAACCTGAAATTAGATGGCACTGGTACTTCTGTAGCGGTTCCTTTGTGGATCATTCCTAATTCTACTGCCGATTTTCTGAAAGTAGAAGATACGCTGGCTGGCGGTACGGCCAGGAAAGTAACAGGTGTTAGCTCAACCGGTGTATTGACCTATACAGGTGGCAGTTTGGATCCCAATACCGGAACAGATTACAAACGTTTGGGTACCTCAGCTACAGCTGCTCTTGGTGCCAAATGTGTACCCTCAAGTATTATTTCACCTGTATTGCGTGGTCGTGCTGATATCTCTATCGCTGCGGTTCATACCGGAACAGGCTGGATTTATGAGATCAAACGTGCTATCAAAACAGCAGATGTATTGAATCAGGATATTGATTTTACGGGATTTGCCGACCAGCCTTTCGGTGTAGCCTTCTGGAACAGCAGTAATTATCAGCATGGTATTCAGCCTAATCTGTTGTTACAATTCAAAAAATAAGGAACAGACTGTTTTACCAATAAACCAATCATCATGTTCAAGAAACAAACAGCCATAGTATCAGGGTTGGTTACCATCATCTTTATCACTATTTCCGGATGTTATAAAACGGTAACCATCGTTCCTAATCCGGGTAGCACTATTACAACTGAAATGAGTTTCGCGAAAGATATCATTCCGATTTTCGAAAAAAAATGTGCTGTCAGCGGTTGTCATGTAACAGGAGCGAAATCGCCTAATCTGTCATCCTCACTGGCTTATAGCTCACTCACTGTTGGAAATTACCTGAAAGCGAATGATCCGGATAATAGCCTATTAATGTTGTGGTTGAATGGTAAAAAATCTCCTGTAATGCCGATAGGTTCCGGACCCGATGCAGAGATCAATGCAAGGATATATGCCTGGATCAATCAGGGTGCTAAAAACAATTAAATCAATTACAATGAAAAAAAGAAATAGCCAACAGTTATCAGCCTGCAGCAAAACCTTCCTGCTGCTGACGGTTTGCATTACTATTGCCATTAGCGGCGTATGGGCCCAGGAAAGTAAAGAAGCAGCCAAACCGGTAGTTAAAAAAGTTTCTTACACCAAGAATACTTTTGGCGGCAACTTCATGATCGATAACCAGACCGTAATGGTGCCCATCAAGGGAACATTTGAGTTCGATATCAATCACCGTTTTGGCACTACTGATAAAGGCATGAAAGACCTTTTCGGGATTTTCGGAACCGCTAATATGCGGTTAGGTTTCAGTTATGTTCCTGTTAAGGATCTGCAGATCGGATTTGGGGTAGGTAATTACAATATGATCGTAGACCTTAATCTCAAATATGCTTTGCTGAAACAGACCACGGATAATGCTGTCCCTGTATCGCTGACTTATTTTGGCAGCGCCGCCATGGATACCCGCATCAAAAATTCTTCACTGCCTATTGTAACTACTTCCGACCGGTTCAGCTATTTTAATACCCTGATGGTGGCCCGCAAAATTACGGAGGCTTTCTCTGCACAGGCTGCGTTTAACTACACACACTTTAATAATGTAGAAGGTTACTACGACAAAGACAATGTGATACAACCTGCTATGAAGAACGATCACCTGTCGTTTTCCCTGAGTGGCCGCTATAAGATCTCTCCCAAAACTGCCATCATTGTTAACTACGATCAACCTATTACGCAACATCCCACCAATAACCCCAGACCCAATCTTTGTATTGGACTGGATATGAATTCCAGCGGTCACGGGTTTCAGGTGTTTGCCGGAAACTATAGTTACTCACTGCCCCAGTATAATCATATGTTCAACCAGAACGATTACAAGGCCGGACAGTTTGTGATAGGATTTAACATCAGCAGGTTGTGGAATTTTTAACCCTTGCCTTTGTGAGGGGATTGAATAACCGTACCTAACAAATAAACAAAAAATAAAAATGAAAAATTTATCGAATCTTTCTTTGGTCTTCTTCTTTATCGCTGCAGTAAGTTTTGGCTTTATTCAAACCAAACCCTGGCCCGTTCCGGATAAAGCCGCTAAAACAGCCAACCCTGTAAAATCTGATCCCGCTTCTATTGCAGCCGGAAAAACTTTGTGGGTGCAACACTGCTCATCCTGCCATGGTAAAACCGGTGCAGGCGATGGTACCAAAGCGGCACAGTTAAAAACACAACCGGAAGATCTGAAAGTAGCATCCGTACAGAATCAGTCAGATGGTGTCCTGTTTTTTAAGATATCCGAAGGACGTGATGATATGCCTGCTTTCAAGAAAAAAATTCCTGATCAGGAAGATCTCTGGAACCTCGTCAACTTTATGCGTTCGCTGAAAAAATAAACACAACCCTGTTATATGAAAGAAGAAATCGAAAAGAATATACCGGATACCGGCAGAAAAAGAATGGTTTTGCTGGGTGTAGGCATTTTATCTGCACTCTCATTTCTCTCCTTCGGATTCTTTAAAAAGAAAAAGGATCTGATCGCTTGTGCACCCCCTCCGGCAGCGAGTCAGACCGTGAAAATGCTTACACAGGATGGAATACTGGTGGAAGTGGATATAGCACACCTGAACACGGAGAAGCAACAGATCACTAACAAGGAATTGCAGGAGTGGATTAAGCGGTAACCAATTAATCAATGCACAATGGATAACAAAGATACTTCAAGACGGGATTTCATTGCCACCGGTTTGCTGGCTGGATTAACAGCCGCCGGTTGTTCATCGGGCAATAGTAACCCCTTTCAAACAGAAGCAACAGATCTCGTAAAGCCGTCCGGTGAAAAAGTGAAACTGCTCTCCGTAGATGGCGAGATCATTGAAGTGGATAAGGCTTTCCTCAAACCTGTACCGCAGATGCCCGCTGTTTCGAACGAAGTGGCCAGAGTGGGAATGCCCGGTAAAAAGTTTGTGATGGTGATTGATCTTTCAAGGTGTAAAAACCTAAAAAAATGTCAGTCCGCCTGTAACCATGCACATGAGCTGAACCCTGGTCAGAACTGGGTAAAACTCTATCCTATTCAGGAGGCAGAACATACAGCTCCTTACTGGCAGCCAACCATCTGCATGCATTGCGATGAGCCTCCCTGTGTAAAAGTTTGTCCGGTAGATGCCACTTTCAAAAGACAGGACGGAATTGTGCTGGTGGATAGCGACCGCTGCGTTGGTTGCCGGTTCTGTATGGCGGCCTGTCCGTATTCTACCCGCGTGTTTAACTGGGAAAAACCGGAACTGCCGAAAGAAGTGGCAGCGCAGCCTTATTCCTGCGAAAGCAGTGTTCCGCAAAAATTGGGAACCGTTAGCAAATGTGATTTCTGTCCGGACATGGTTCGACAGGGAGAATTACCTCACTGCGTATCAGCCTGTCCGAATGGCGTATTTATGTTTGGCGATATGAATGAAGATTCAGTTACCAATGGTGCCGAAACTTTCCGGTTCAGTGAGCTGGTGAAAGACAAAGCAGGTTATCGGTTAATGGAAGACCTGGGCACCAAACCCAGTGTCTATTACCTGCCACCTGTGAACAGGAATTTCCCTTTTGAAATGGAAGAGCAGGGCACTGACGAACACAAAAAAACTTAACCTAAATCAACGATTGTGGACAGCATAACCAAACAGCAGATCACCGAGGACCTATTACCACAGAAATTCGGTAAAGCAGGTAAGATATGGGTAGGCGTTTTATTGGCTTTGTGTTTACTGGGACTGATCGCTTATATACGGCAACTAACCAAAGGTCTGGTAGTTACCGGTATGCGCGATTATGTATCATGGGGTATCTATATTTCCAATTTTGTATTTTTTGTAGCCATCAGTCTGGTGGGTTCGCTGATTACGGCGGTGCTCCGTTTAAGTGATGTTCACTGGAGTACCCCTTTAACGCGTATCGCAGAGATCATTGCGGTATCGGCTATCACGTTCGCTTCGCTGATCATCATTGTGGATATGGGGCGTCCGGAAAGATTTTATAATTTATTCCTGCATGGCCGCTTGCAATCGCCCATTATCTGGGATGTGATTGTGATCACAACCTATTTTTTTATCAGTATCCTGTTATTGTATTTTCCGTTGTTGCCCGATCTGGCCATCATGATCAGACTCAAAGAGAAAACCAGCAAAGGGTTACACAAAATGTACCGCGTATTGGGTTCTTTCTGGAAAAATACCGCCCCACAGATTTCCATCAGCAACAAAGCGGTTAACATTTTATCCATTACCATCATCCCGGTAGCTTTCTCTATTCACACGGTCACTTCCTGGTTATTTGCAACAACCTACCGGCCGGGTTGGGACAGCACCAATTTCGGCGCCTATTTTATTTCCGGGGCTTTCCTGGTAGGAGCAGGCGGTGTGATTGTGGCGATGTTTGTGTTCAGAAAAGCGTATCACCTCGAAAAATATATTACCGAAAGCCATTTTGATAAAATGGGCAAAGTACTGGTAATGCTCGCCTTGCTGTATCTCTATTTTAATGTGAATGAATTTTTAGTACCTGCTTTCAAGATGAAAAAATCGGAGGAGGAGCATCTTGTGGGATTGTTTTCGGGTGAGTTTGCGGTAGTATTCTGGTTCGCTATTACCACTGCCATGATCATCCCCATCCTGATTCTGGTATTTAAAAAGGGAAGAAAACCTATGCCGGCATTTGTAGCAGGTATACTGGTGGTGATCGGATCCTGGTTTAAACGTTACCTCATTGTAACCCCCACTTTACTACATCCGTTTCTTCCCATGCGTGATGTGCCGGAAGTGTACCGGCATTATTTTCCCACCTGGGAGGAATGGTCCATTGCTTTGGGTTCATTGGCCGGCGCATTACTGATTGTAACCATTTTCGCCAGAATCTTTCCCATTATACCGATACAGGAAACCATCGATGAAACCGTAGAAAAAGAGAAAGCGTTTCATCCGGCTCATCTGTAACCGGTGGGCCAGAATTAAATGGATGTGTTCTGTTAATTTAAATCAATAACATGAAAAAATATATTTACATCATATTGGCCTCAGTGTTGCTATTCAGTTGCTGCGGGCTTTTGCAGGCTCAATCCGAAAAACCCGAACTGCTGCTGACCCCCGCATACTTTAATAATAATAACCAGACTCAATACCTGGTGGCTACCGCCAAAAGTAAAATAGAGGGGAAATTTCAAATGATCCCCAATATCCATGTATCATTTTATATCACGGATGAATCGGCGCCTAACCTGTTGGGGAAAGCGGTTACCAACAACAAAGGACAGGCCGTATTGATGATACCTGCTTCTGCCAGAGATGAATGGAACAAATCTCCCAAACAGCATTTTCTGCTGGTATCTGCCGCTAACAAACAGTTTGCCGAAACCCGGGGTACGGTTGAAATTACCAAGGCAAAAATTCAGATCGATACGGCGGCCGACAGGAGTGTAGTGGCCACTTTACTTGCACTGAAAGACTCGACCTGGGTGCCCGTGATTGCCGCAGATCTGCGGGTGGCAGTAAAAAGACAGAACGGAGACCTGAATATTAATGAAACACCCACATTTACTACCGATTCATCTGGTAGGGTTACCACAGAATTTAAAAGAGAAAATTTACCCGGCAATACCAGGGGTAATCTCGTGCTCATTGCCCGTTTAGACGACAATGAATTGTACGGCAACCTCTCAGCTGAGAAAGAAGTTCCCTGGGGGGTGGTGCTAACGCAGGTATCTACCTTTAACCATAGAACCCTATTCGCCCGCAGGGGCTATTCACCCGTCTGGCTCGAACTCATAGCGTATTCCATAGTAGTTTCGGTCTGGGGCATCATTCTCTACCTCCTGTTGCAGATCAGGAACATCAAAAAGCTGGGAGCATAATATAACAATAGGCATACCTGTATCCTGGATGCCATACCCGACAGTCTAAAAAGCATAGGGCCCTCGCAGGGTCTTTTGTGATGTATACAGGGTAGAGCCAACAGCGGTACAGTACCGGGCAGTGGTTGTGTCACTCACTGGTACGTTCTGTTCTCTGGCGGCAGACAAGTAATATTACAATACAACATGATCCATGCTATATTGGCCTAAAGATTTCCCCCTTTCTGGTAAGTTTCCGTATTTTACCTAAAACAAGATTATGGAACCACTGGCTGTATTAAAAAAACGCATCGACTCCATCGATATCCTCCGGGGTAGTATCATGATCATTATGGCATTAGACCATGTGCGCGATTTTTTTCATACAGGTGCCATGACCAGCGATCCTACCGATCCGGCTACCACCACACCCATTCTTTTTTTCACCAGGTTTATTACCCATTTCTGTGCGCCGGTATTTGTTTTTCTTGCAGGTACTTCCGCTTTCCTGGCTGGGACAAAAAAAACAAAAAAGGAAATGTCTGTTTTCCTCCTCAAAAGAGGCCTATGGCTGATCATTCTCGAGATCACTATTTTTAATCTGCTGTTTTCTTTCGATCCACTCTATCATTTTCTGGGGCTGCAGGTAATCTGGGTAACCGGTTTGTCAATGGTATTACTCGCCGCATGTTTATACCTACCTTTATCTGTTCTTTTTGTGATCGGTCTGGTCATGGTTGCCGGTCATAATATGCTGGATACCTTCAATTCTTCCGCCATGGAAAAAACACCTCTCTGGTGGGCCTTGTTGCACCAGCAATATTTTGCGCAATACTCGCCTGGCAGATTTTTTGGTGTATTATATCCCCTGATTCCCTGGCCAGGTATTATGTTACTCGGTTATTGCATGGGTGCTTTGTTTGTTCCGGGCTATGATGCAGTAAAACGCAGACGCAAACTGATTGGTTTCGGTTTGGGTGCTACCATCGCCTTTTTTGTGATCAGGTGGTTCAATGCCTATGGTGATCTGGTACCGTGGACAGAACAGAAAAATACAACAGCTACCATCCTTTCCTTTTTTAATGTAACCAAGTATCCGCCTTCCTTGCTGTATTGCTGTATCACCCTTGGCCCCGCATTACTGGTACTGGCCTGGCTGGAAAAAGCCAAAGGCAAATGGACAGATCTGGTAGTGATTTATGGCAGGGTACCTATGTTCTATTACCTGCTACATTTTTTTCTCATCCACTTCCTTTGCACAATCGCCTTTTTTGCCACTGGGTATACCATGGCACAGGCCGCAACGGGTATGATGCTTTTCCGGCCCAATGAATTTGGTTTTTCACTGGGCATCGTATACCTGATCTGGATAGCCGTGGTATTGATTTTATACCCATTCTGCAAATGGTACAGCCGGTACAAAGCCACCCATACACATTGGTGGTTATCTTACCTGTAGAACTATTTGCGGGTAAAATGGTAACTTTACAGCATGAAAGCAGGTAAAATGGTTCAAAAGGAACCATTACATACAACACAAGCTGTTCATACAGAACCCGGTCTCCTGCAAAAATGGTTTGCATCTGATGGGCAATTTCATCAGCTGTATCCAGAACCGGTGCGTGCACAGGCCAATATGCATTGGACACCCCTGCATGTGGCCCGCAAAGCGGCCGAATTTCTCACGGCCGACAAACACAAACATATTCTCGATATTGGCAGTGGTGGCGGTAAATTCTGCCTCGCTGCGGCGTATTATTGTCCGGAGGGCATGTATACCGGTATCGAACAAAGAGCCAATCTGGTAGCCTGTTCAGAAGAGGCTAATACTATATTGGGTTTACCACGTGTGTCTTTTCTCCACCAGAATATCCTGGATACTGATCTGGCTGTATACGATCATTTTTATTTCTTCAATGCTTTTTACGAAAACCTCGACGATAGTTTCCGCATAGATGAGTCACTGACTTACTCCCGAGAACTGTATGCGCAGTATAACCGACATCTTTTCCGACAGCTAGAGAAAAAACCTCCCGGCACAAGGGTCGTTACTTTTCACAGCACGGAAAATGAAATGCCGGGCAATTACATGGAAGTAAGTGTATCGGCCGATGAGCTGTTGAAATGCTGGATCAGGGTATAAGTTGTTGCACGATTAAATAGAGGACGATGTTCAAACCCAAACTGCTTGATTCGCTGAAAAATTACAACCGCCAGCAGTTCTCCAAAGACCTGATGGCGGGTATTATTGTAGGTATTGTGGCTTTGCCATTGGCCATTGCTTTTGCCATTGCCTCAGGTGTATCGCCGGAGAAGGGGCTGTTTACAGCGGTAGTAGCCGGTTTTATTATTTCTGCATTGGGAGGAAGTAAAGTGCAGATAGGAGGGCCTACCGGCGCATTTATTGTTGTGGTATATGGCATTGTACAACAGTTCGGCGTAAACGGATTGATCATTGCCACATTCATGGCCGGCGTAATGCTGATCGGGATGGGTTTTGCGCGACTGGGTGCTGTGATCAAGTTTATACCCCATCCGCTCATCATCGGTTTTACCAGTGGTATTGCCTTGATTATTTTTTCTTCTCAGGTAAAAGATTTTTTCGGATTACAGATGGGAGCCGTGCCGGCAGATTTTACAGATAAATGGATTGCTTATGCCGGGCAACTTTCTACCATCAACTGGACCTCCTTTATCATTGCCAGTGTTACCGTACTTATTATCCAGTTATGGCCCAGGGTATCGCATAAAATTCCCGGCTCACTGGTGGCCATTCTGTTAACCACTGCAGCTGCTTATTTTTTACACTTACCCGTTGAAACCATCGGTAGTCGTTTTGGTAGTATCCCTTCTTCGCTTCCCTCGCCGGTATTACCGGATTTTGACCTGGAGACCATTAAAAAACTGATACCTGCGGCTTTTACTATTGCGTTATTAGGTGGTATCGAATCCCTGTTATCGGCCGTGGTGGCAGATGGAATGATCGGTGGTAACCACCGCTCCAATATGGAACTGGTGGCGCAGGGTACGGCCAATATTTTTTCTTCCCTGTTCGGCGGTATTCCGGCAACAGGCGCTATTGCCAGAACCGCTACCAATGTAAAAAATGGAGGCAGAACGCCGGTAGCAGGTATTGTTCATGCACTCACGCTGTTACTGATCATGTTATTTGTAGGTCAATGGGCCGCCCTCATACCCATGGCTACACTAGCGGGTATTCTGGTAGTGGTGGCTTATAACATGAGCGAGTGGGAGAGTTTTGTATCGGTATTCAAAGGTCCAAGAAGTGATGTGGCCGTTCTGGTAACTACTTTTCTGCTAACTGTACTGGTAGACCTTACTGTGGCCATCGAAATCGGTATGGTGCTGGCCGTATTCCTGTTTATGCAGAAGATGATCAAGTTCAGCGATGTCAGCAGTATGACGGCCCAGTCTGATGAGAATAGTGTAGATGCAGATTCTGTAGATAATTACCAGTTACCCAAACAGGTAGAAGTTTTTGAGATCACGGGCCCATTGTTTTTTGGTGCCGCTTACAAATTCAAAGACGCGATGCGTTTTATTGAGAAGCCACCTGAAATTCTCATTATCCGCATGCGCAAAGTGCCGATCATTGATGCCACCGGTATCAAAACCCTGCAGGAAGTGTACAAAGAGTCTAAACACAAGGGAACAAAGATCATCCTTTCGGAAGTTCATAGCGCACAGGTTTTACAGGAACTGAAAGATGCGCGCTTGCTCTTTGCCATTGGTAAAGCGAATGTGACCGAAACCTTCCCCGCAGCAATAGAACGGAGCAAAAAAATATTGGGGGAGTAACAACTGCGCCTTCGCGCCTTTGTGAGCTGATTTATTACCCGAAAAATCCGTTAGGTATTCGGGAACTTACTTTTCTGCTGTATCAGATCCCACAGATTGCCATAGAGGTCTTCAAATACTGCCACCGTTCCGTATTCTTCTTCTTGTGGTGTGCGAATGAATTTGATATTGTTTGCTGTCATATCATTGTAATCGCGCCAGATATCATCGGTGTTGAGAAACATAAATACACGTCCCCCGGTCTGGTTACCCACCCTTGTTTGCTGCTCATCCGTAGCTGCTTTGGCCAGAAGGATACTGCATTCTTTCGCGCCGGGTGGTGCTACCAGTACCCAGCGTTTGGTGGCACTCAATACAGTGTCTTCCAGTAATTGGAAATGGAGTTTTTGCGTGTAAAAAGCAATGGCTTCATCATAATCTTTTACAACCAGCGCAAAATGGGTGATGTATTGTTGCATAATCGGCAGATAGGTTAGTAAGAATTATTTCAACAGATTTTTGATCTCATTCAACTTCAGCAAAGCTTCTACCGGTGTAAGCCGGTTAATATCGAGGTCGTTGAGTTTTTTGCGGATCTCGTCAAAAGTTTCTGAGTGGGCATCAAAAATAGAGAGTTGCATCTGTGGTGCCGCCATATTCTTTAAGCGTTGCCCCATATCGGTCGGGACGCTCTTAGCAGCCTGACCGATGCTACTATTCTCATTGCCACTGGTCAGGCCGCTCTGAGCGTCCCGACCAGTGGCAGATCTTTCTTCCAGTTGTCCGAGAATCTCATTGGCGCGCTCTATCAGCGTTGCCGGCATACCCGCCATCTTCGCCACATGAATACCAAAACTATGGGTGCTGCCGCCTCGCGCCAGCTTACGCAGGAAGATGATCTTATTGCCTACTTCCTTATTGGTTACATGAAAATTCTGTACTCGGGGTAATTTCTCTTCCAGCTCATTCAGCTCATGGTAGTGTGTAGCAAACAAAGTTTTTGGAGCAGCGGGTGAGCCATGCAGGTACTCAACAATACTCCAGGCAATCGAAATACCATCATAGGTAGATGTACCCCGGCCGATCTCATCCAGTAAGATCAGACTACGTTGCGAAATATTGTTGATGATACTGGCTGTTTCGTTCATCTCTACCATAAAAGTAGATTCTCCGCCACTCAGGTTATCGCTGGCGCCTACTCTGGTAAAGATCTTATCGGTCAATGGCACTCTGGCACTGGCCGCCGGTACAAAACTGCCCATATGCGCCATCAGCGTAATCAGTGCTGTTTGTCGTAGTATCGCACTCTTACCGCTCATATTCGGACCGGTAAGAATGATGATCTGCTGATCAGTTGGATTAAGGGTAATATCGTTTGCGATATAAGGCTCTCCTGCAGGTAAATTTCTTTCGATCACCGGGTGGCGGCTTTCTGTAAATGCCAGATCAAGCCCTTCATGCAGTTCCGGTTTTTTGTAGTTGTACTGTAAAGCGTTCTCTGCAAAACAGATCAGGCAATCCAGCGTGGCTAAAATATTTCCGTTTACCTGTATCGGGGCAATATAGTCCTGCAGGGCCAGTAAGAGTTTGTCGTAGAGATCCATCTCTATCGCCAGAATCTTATCTTCTGCGCCGGTGATCTTTTCTTCGTATTCTTTTAGTTCGGGTGTGATATACCGTTCTGCATTGGCCAGCGTTTGTTTGCGGATCCAATCGGCGGGTACTTTGTTCTTGTGAATATTGGTTACTTCGAGATAATACCCGAACACATTATTGAAACTGATCTTCAGCGAGGAGATGCCGGTTTTTTCCGCCTCCCGCTGTTGAATATTAACGAGGAATTCTTTTCCGCCACTGGCAATATTGCGCAGCAGGTCCAGTTCTTCGTGTACGCCGGCCCTGATCACTTCCCCTTTGTTAACGGCTACCGGTGGGTTCTCGTTGAGCTCATTCAGAATTTTCTCCACAATCAAATGACAACCATTCAACGCATCCGCTAAACGCTGGAGGTAGGGGTTCGTAACAGTGGTACAGAGCTGTTTGATCTGTGCTGTCTGCTCCAATCCCCTGGCCAGGTGCATCACTTCGCGCGGGTTGACTTTTTTCATAGGGATCTTACTCACCAGCCGCTCTATATCGCCACAGATCTTAATGGCCTGTGTCAGTTGTTTGCGCAGATCAGCTTGCAATACCAGAAAAGCAACCGCATCCAGCCTTTCATTGATGCGGCTCAGTTCTTTCAGCGGAAAGATCATCCAGCGGTGTAGCATCCGGGCCCCCATCGGACTCACCGTATTGTCCAGCACTTTTAATAAGCTGTTGCCATTATCGGTACCGGTATAGAGTAATTCGAGGTTGCGGATGGTAAAACGGTCCATCCACAAAAAATCTTCCCTTTCCATCCTCTGGATAGAAGTGATATGCTGCAGGTGAGGATGTTCGGTTTCTTTCAGGTAATAAAGAATGGCCCCGGCGGCTGTGATGCCCTGGTGCAGGCCTTCAATACCAAATCCTTTCAGCGAATGTGTCTGAAAATGTTTCAGCAAACTTTCGGTGGCAAATGCTTCATCAAAGATCCAGCTCTCCATGGTATAGGTGTAGAACTTTGGCCCGAAGATCTCTTTGAAATGTTTCTGGTAACTCCGCTGGTAGATCACTTCTGCAGGTTTCAGTCCCTGCAACAGTTTGTCGATATATTCATCGTTGCCTTCGGCGATAAAAAATTCGCCGGTAGAAATATCCAGGAAAGCGATACCTGTTTGTTTCTCTGTAAAATGAACGGCTGCTAAAAAGTTATTACTGTTATGCTCCAGCAGTTTATCGTTGGTGGCAACGCCCGGTGTAACCATTTCGGTTACGCCCCGCTTCACAATACCTTTCACTGTTTTCGGGTCTTCCAGCTGGTCGCAGATGGCTACCCGGTAACCGGCTTTTACCAGTTTGTGCAGGTAAGTATCCAGTGCATGATGGGGAAAACCGGCCAGCTCGCTCGAAGAAGCAGCACCATTATTTCGTTTGGTCAATGTAATGCCCAGCACTTTGGAAGCAATGATGGCATCTTCCCCAAAGGTTTCATAAAAATCACCCACACGAAACAGCAGAATTGCATCCGGGTATTTCTGTTTGATAGCCCGGTGTTGCTGCATCAAAGGTGTATCTGCGCTCGATTTTGACATGGGCAACAAATATACAGATGTGGTTATTCTGACTAGGGATATTCGGGGGGATGTGGAAAGAAAGTTGGGAGATAAAAATTAGTAATTAGTAGTTAGTAATTAGGAATTACGGACTGGATACACCAAAAAAGGAGTCTGGCCTCCAAAGATGCCAAACTCCTTTTTTAAATTACTAACTACTAATTACTAATTACTAATTTCTAATTACCAGTGGTCTAAAACCCAAACCCACCCGCCGGCCTTGGCTTCGGCATTTCTTTCCTCGGCAGTTTGGCATCACGTTGGGAAGCGTTGTAAACGAATGCTGCTACGATGGTTGCGATTTGCTTCAGGTCGTCGGCAATCAGGTGATCGTATACATCCATATTGCTGTGGTGTGTGCGGGTATCGTATTCAATGGGATCCTGGATAAACTGAAAACCGGGTAATCCTACTGCATCAAAAGCCTGGTGGTCTGTACCGCCGGTGTTACTGATGGTAACGGTGGTAGCGCCCAGGTCTTTGAAAGGAGCGAGCCATTGCGCAAAAATATCGCGGCAGGCTTCGTTGCCCTGCAGGTAAATGCCACGGATCTTGCCGGTTCCGTTATCGATATTAAAATAAGAAGAGAACTTTTCATGTGCCGGTGTGGTTTGCATGGTAGCCGGATCTGCAAAAGTATTTTTTACATACCCTCTCGATCCCAGTAATCCCTGTTCTTCACCACTCCACAAACCAATGCGGATGGTACGGCGGTTGTTGAACCCGAGTGATTTCAGGATCCGGATCGCTTCCATCATGACAGAAGAACCGGATGCATTATCGGTAGCACCGGTACCGGTCTGCCAGCTGTCCAGGTGGGCACCGATCATGACTACTTCATCTTTCAAAGCCGGATCGGTTCCCGGAATTTCTGCAATCACATTGTACCCGTTCAGGTCTTTTGTATGGAATTTGGTTTTCACATCCACATCCATCTTTACCGTTTCGCCAGCTTTGGCCAAACGGAGAATCGTGTTGTAATCTTCTATACCCAAAACAATATCAGGAAAATTCTCAGGGTCACTGGCTTTATACGCACCACCGCCCTGGGCAAAAATGGTTCCATCATGGCTGCGGGTGCTACCATTACTGAAGAGGGCAACAGCACCTTCTGCTTTGGCCATATTTTTCAATACCGTCATCATTCGCGCAGCAGGGTTATTAAAACGGGCCTGCATGGCTTCCCGCTGTCTTCGCTGCGCAGCCGTATCCACCGGCTGACGGGGAGCAGCAGCGGGTGCCGTTGCTTTGGCCATGGCATCCAGTTCGGCATCGGTATACCTTACGGCATCGGCTTTAAAACTGTGTTTGTAAGGAGTGGTCTGGTCCATGATCAGCAGTTTGCCTTTCATTTGTCCACGATAGGCTTCCAGTCCGGCAGAATCTTTGGCACTGATCACCAGTACTTCTGCAGTCTTCTGTCCTTTGGTACCTGCGGTCCATGTTTTAGGATAGGCAGACAGTGATTTATAATAAGGTGCGGTAATGGCTACATAACTTTTTTCCAACTCCCACCCCTTACCAAATTCGCCCCAGGGTTCTACGGCGGCGTTGGCCAGTCCCCAGCCAGCAAGGGTTTCTTTGGCATAATTGGCGGCCCGGTTAAAACCAGGAGAGGCAGTAAGGCGGTTACCGCTTTTATCGGTAAGGTTAAAGGCGATTTCCATGACTTTGGAATTTTCCAGACCTTCTTTCCGGATCTTCTGCATGATGGCAGGATCTACATTTTCGGATTGTGCCAGGCCTGCAAAGGGGAGGGCCAATGCCAACATGACCGACAGGCGGGTGTTTTTTCTCATAGCTGATTGTTTAAGTTTTGGTGATAACAAAATAGTAAATCTTACTCATTTTCACCGATCCTTTATTTGAATGGATGGAGCTACCTTTGCCCCATGCGAAAACTGACCATGGATGAGCTGGGCCGGATGTCGGTAGATGCCTTTAAACAGGCAGAAAAGAACCCTGTGATGGTAGTACTCGATAATATCCGCAGTATGCACAATGTGGGCAGCGTATTCCGCACAGCCGATGCTTTTCTGGCCGGGGGCATCTGTTTATGCGGGTATACCCCCCAGCCGCCGCACCGCGACATTCATAAAACAGCCCTGGGTGCTACTGAAACCGTTGATTGGCTGTATTTTTCCAGCACCAAAGAAGCCGTGCAGGAACTGAAACAGCGGGGGTATAAAATCTATGCCATTGAACAGGTGCAGAATAGTATTCCCTTACAGCAGTTTAACCGGGGTAATGATAAGATAGCACTGGTCTTTGGAAATGAAGTGGAGGGGGTAGATGTGGAGGTATTACCGCTTTGTGATGGCAGTATCGAAATTCCGCAGTTTGGAATGAAACATTCCCTGAATATCTCGGTGGCGGCGGGGATTGTGTTGTGGGAGATGGTGAGGGGGAGATAGAATAAGAGAATGAGTGAATGAGTGGATGAGTGAATAAATGATAGAATGATAGTATGATAGAATGATGGATTGTTGGTGGATAGATTTTTTAATGAGATGATATGACGACAGTAAAGAAATATTTAAGTCTGGTGAAATTTTCGCATACCATTTTTGCGATGCCGTTTGCGTTGATTGGGTTTTTTCTGGGGATGGAGTATTTGCAAAATAGTATCCCGGGGTGGCACGTAACTATAGGGCAACCGGAACTTGCAGAAGGACTTAAATTTATCTTTTCTGCAAATGGTCTGGGAACAAAACTATTCCTGGTATTGCTCTGTATGGTTACGGCCAGAAGTGCTGCCATGGCATTTAACCGGTACCTCGACAGAAGTTTTGACGCTAAAAATCCCCGCACGGCTATCCGGGAAATCCCAACGGGAATTATTTCGGCCCATAGTGCGCTGCGTTTTGTGATACTCAATTCTGTATTGTTTGTAACGGCTACTTATTTTATCAATGATATCTGCTTTTTTCTTTCGCCCGTGGCTTTGTTTGTGATCCTGTTCTATAGTTATACCAAACGGTTTACGCCTTTATGCCATATTGTATTGGGACTGGGTCTTTCTCTGGCACCTATCGGCGCTTACCTGGCTGTTACCGGCCGTTTTGATATACTGCCTATCCTGTTTTCGTTAACAGTCATTTTCTGGGTAAGTGGGTTTGATGTGATCTATGCTTTGCAGGATGTGGAATTTGACCAGTCGCAGCAACTCTATTCCATTCCCAGTGTACTCGGCAAAGCCAAAGCCCTGCGGGTATCTGAATTATTGCATGCAGCCAGTTCGGCCTGTGTAATTGCCGCGGGTATCTATGGCGGGTTTCACTGGTTGTACTGGGTAGGCATTCTTGTTTTTGTGGGCATGCTTGTTTATCAGCACTCGATCGTAAAACCTAACGACCTCAGTAAAGTCAATATCGCATTTATGACGGCCAATGGCATTGCCAGTGTGGTATTTGCTTTGTTTGTAATAGGTGATCTGTTGCTGTTGTAACCTATCTTCGCAATAGATGAGAAAATAACCTCGTTTTTAATTGCTCGTACTTCTAACACAAAAGTGTAATCACCCATGGCCCGGATCATCTGTATCGATTATGGTGGAAAAAGAACCGGACTCGCGGTTACAGATCCTTTGCAGATCATTGCCACTTCTTTAACTACCATCGAAACCAAAGACCTGATCCCTTTTCTCAAAAAATATTTTCTGGAAGAAGCGGTGGAATTAATACTGATTGGTGAACCGCTGAATCTGGATGATACAGCTACGCATGCAACGCCTCTGGTGAAAGCGGCCATCGTAAGATTAAAGAAAGAGTTTCCCACCATACCTGTTCAAACGGTGGATGAACGCTACACTTCTAAAATGGCTTCGCGCGCCATGTTAGAAATGGGTATGAAGAAAAAAGACCGCCGCATCAAGGGCAATGTTGACCAGATCGCAGCCACCATCATGTTACAGGAATATTTACAAAATAAACCTTGAGGGTATCTTTGTTTTTTTCATTTTTCTGTATTAATTTTATAGCAAACAGTGTGCAATCTGTTTTGCAACCTTCCCCTTATTTCTGCGCACCTGTTCCACTACATCCAATTATCCTGAATATCCCGGATATATCATAAACATATATCTGCTTCTTAACTATTGACTGCATTTTGCAAAACAGGAAAACTATACCAGCTAACACAAGCCAACACGGATCCAGTACTACTGTATACGCAGCTGTGGCGCATTCCGATGCCTACTATGCTATGTTGATGGAAAATATTCGGGATGCAGTGATTGCAACCGATGCAGACCTGCATATCCTCAGCTGGAACAAGGGTGCAGAAGAAATATATGGTTGGACTGAAGAGGAAGTAATCGGGAAAGTAATTACGGAACTGCTTCCCACAGAAAGCGGGTCGACTGCCTTTAACCAAAAAATAGATATCGCCAGACGGGATGGATTTGTGCAGTCCGAAGAGATGCGAACTACCAAGGATGGCAGAAAAATAGCGGTGTTTATCACGATTTCAGTCATGTATGACGAATTGGGGAAGATTACCGGAACGTTGAGTGTTACCAAGGATATTACGAAGCAGAAGAAGCTGGAAGCGGAACTGAAGCAAACCAATGAACTGTTGGCAGAACAGCTTAACAGAAAGGAACATGAGCTAGCATCCGTTTTTGAAAGGGTTACCGATGGGGTGTTTCTGCTGGATAATAACTCCAGATATATTTATGTGAATAAGCAGTTAGCCAATATGGTTAATCGCTTGCCAGAAGATATGATCGGAAAATGTATCTGGGATGAATTTCCGGAAGTGGTGGGCACCAGCACCTATCAGTATTATCAGCAAGCAATGACCACCCATGAGAATATTGTTTTCGAAGGTTATTATGAACCGATTGATCTGTGGCATGAAACCCGTCTGTTCCCCTCTCCTCAAGGATTGGCTGTTTTTGTTAGGGATATCTCCGAAACCAAGAGATACGAGGAAAGGATTCAGAAAAAATCAAGGCTTTATCAGTTTATTAGTCACATTAACCAGATGATCGTAAGGGTGAAGGATGAAGATACCCTTTTCCGGGAAGCCTGCGAGATAGCAGCCGGAATTGGCCAGTTTAAAATGGCCTGGGTAGGTAAACTCAACGAGGATTCAGGAAGGGTGGAAGCCCTGAAGTTTGCCGGAGAAGAAAATGGTTATTTATCAAGGATCCATATTATCGCTTCTGATCCAAAACGATCAGGAGCGGGCCCTACCGGCCGGGCGCTTCGTGAGGGCAAATACGTGGTATGTCATGATATCGAATCAGATCCGGCTATGGAGGCATTCAGGGCAGATGCCCTGGCATTGGGGTATCGTTCCTCTATCTCCCTTCCACTTTTCAGAGAAGGTAAAATATGGGGTTCTTTTTCTCTGTATTCCCCTGTAAAGCATTTTTTTGATGAGGCAGAAATTGCGCTGTTACTGGAAACTGCCGGTGATATGACTTTTGCACTAGACGTGATCGACAAAGAGAAAAAACGACTCCAGATTGAAAAGGAATTGTCTTTGATGAATGAACGGTTCAACTCGGTTACCAGCACCACCAATGATGTCATCTGGGACTGGAACCTGCTAACCAATGAGATCTGGTGGAACGATAATTATAGAAGTTATTTTGGAACAGAACCCAGTAACTCACAACTCGATATTCATTACTGGGAGGAACATATCCATCCCAACGACAGGCAGGAAATACTGCATACGCTTCAGACGGCAATGGATAATGGCGCAGAAAGCTGGTCGGGTTATTACCGCTATATCCGTGATGATAAAAAGGAATTGTTTATTTATGACAGAGGATTCATCCAGCGCGATGCGGACGGAAATGCCTGCCGGATGATTGGTTCCATGATGGATTTCACCAAACTGCATCAGTCAGAACAAGAGGTAAGAGATTATAAATGGGCATTGGATAAGTCGGCCATCATCGCCATCACCGATCATAAAGGGATTATTACCCATGTAAATGAAAATTTCTGCAGCATTTCGCAATACTCGGAGCAGGAACTGATCGGTCAGGATCATCGCCTGATCAATTCCGGTTATCATTCCAAATCGTTTTTTGCCAATATGTGGGCCACCATCGGAAGTGGAAAAATATGGAAAGGCGAAGTTTGTAACCGGGCCAAAGATGGAACGATCTATTGGGTAGATGCTACCATTGTTCCATTCCTGAACGAGAATGGGAAACCCTATCAATACCTGGCTATCCGACAGGACATCACCTGGCAGAAAGAAGAGACCCTGCGCATTACCAAAGCCACCATAGATGCTCAGGAACAGGAAAGGAATTTGCTGGGAAGGGAGCTGCACGATAATATCAACCAGATCTTGCTGGGTTCACTGCTGAGTCTGGACATGGCCAGAAAAGTAGACCAGCAACGTAGTCCGGCTTTTGTTGATAAAACAATGGGCTATATTACCCAGGCTATTGATGAGATCAGAAAACTGTCTCACCGACTGGCACCCGCTTCTTTTGCAGACCTATCGCTCAAACAGGTGTTTGAAGCATTGCTGGTTACCTTTCATATCGGAGATAAACCAGAGGTAGAAATGGAAATTGAACCCTTTACCCAAACACCCTTATCGGATGAGATCCGCACCAATCTGTATCGTATCTGCCAGGAACAGATCGGCAATATTCTCAAATATGCAGATGCTTCCCATATATGGATCAAACTGGTTCAGGAAGGCCGTAATGTGGTTATGACGATACAGGATGATGGAAAAGGTTTTGATAACCGGACACCCAAAAAAGGGATCGGTTTGAATAATATGCAGAAACGGGCAGAGTTTTTATCGGGCAGATTCCAACTAACCACTGCCGTGGGCGAGGGCTGTAAGATCACAATTACCATTCCGGTTCCCAGCAGGTCGAATTAACGCCGCATTCACCAATTTACCCCGATTCTCATTTGCCGGTTGCCCCTTTTCCGGTATTTTTGCGGCATTTTGATACTTATAACAGCTTAGTAATGATTTTTCCGATTGTCGCATATGGTGCCCCTGTTTTACGGAAACTAGCCCAGGATATTGAACCCGGTTATCCCGGTCTGGACACTTTAATAGAAGATATGTGGGAAACCATGTATGCCAGCAATGGGGTAGGATTGGCTGCGCCGCAGATCAACAGGGATATCCGTCTTTTTGTGATGGACAGTACCCAGATCTTTGCCAATCTGGATAAAGAGGAAGAAGGCGTATATCCTGATGCGCCTGGTATCAAAAGGGTGTTTATCAATGCACAGGTACGCTCGCTAGAAGGGGAGGAATGGGCGTACAATGAAGGTTGTTTAAGTATTCCCAAGATCCGCGAAGATGTAAGCCGCGCAGAAACAGTGGTATTGGATTACCTCGACGAGCAATTCCAACCGCATACGGAAACCTTTAACGGTATTACGGCCAGGGTAATCCTGCATGAGTATGACCATATAGAAGGCAAACTCTTTATCGATTACCTTAAACCGCTACGCCGCAAAATGCTGCAGGGAAAACTGAACGATATCAGTAAGGGAAAGATCCGGGTAGATTATAAAATGATATTCCCCAAATAATGCGATACAG
The DNA here is from genome assembly GCA_943369185.1 of Caulobacter sp. UNC279MFTsu5.1. Taxonomy (GTDB): domain Bacteria; phylum Bacteroidota; class Bacteroidia; order Chitinophagales; family Chitinophagaceae; genus Sediminibacterium. The sequence goes on from CALRMK020000002.1 coordinate 335,914, forward strand.
CTTTTTCTGTCTGCTCCTGCTTTCTTTTACCGCTTCCCTCGCACAGGATACCTCTGTGATCATAGACGAGAAACGTTTCACCCTGAGTGAAGTAGTAGTGCGGAATAATTTCGACTATAAAACACTGCTTACCCAAATCAAAGAAGATACTACTTTCTATAAAGCTTTCCGCAACCTGCGGATACTCGGATTCAGCTCTTATAACGATATTAAAATGCTGGATAAAAAAGGAGTGGTGAAAGCGTCTCTTTCCAGTAAAACCCGCCAGAACCATACCGGCAATTGCCGTACCATGGATGTGCTGGAAGAAACGGTGACCGGCGACTTCTACGACCGGAAAAAGGAATATAATTACATGACACCGGAATTATATGCCGGTTTATTTTTTACCAAAGGACAGGTTTGCGGAGAAACCAATATTGTAAAAGGCAGAAACCTCCGCTTCAGCGACAAGAAGGGGATTGAGAAACACAAAGAGCAGTTGAAAATGCTCTTTTTTAATCCGGGAAAAAAAATTCCCGGTATTCCTTTTATCGGCGACAAACTTGATCTGTACGATGAGGATGCGCATAAATTATACGATTACCGTCTGGATATTGAAGAGTTCCGTGGCGGATTGGCCTATGTGTTTGCCATTGTACCCAAAGAAGATAAAGAGAAAAGCGACAGGGTAGTGGTAGACCAGATGGTTACCTGGTTTGATATGAAAACGCTCGAGGTGCTGGCGCGCAATTACTCGCTGAGTTACAAAGCCGGTGTCTATGATTTTGATGTGAGCATGGAAGTGGAAATGACCAAATTTGACGGATTAACAGTTCCCAAAATTCTCCGTTACCGCGGTAACTGGGATGTTATATTCAAGAAACGGGAAAGGGGATTGTTTACAGCCACACTGTTCGATTTCAAAAGATAAAAACAAAAACAAGGGCCGCAATTGCGGCCCTTTCTATACCCCCCGGTATATGTTCAACAATGAACTTCTTTATAACTCGTTTAATTCTTTAAGGATATCTTTCAGACTCTTCTTTTCGGGAGAGAGTTTGTAACTCGTGGTTAGCGTTACACTATTGATTTCTCTTTTATCCCAATACAGGTCGTTGCCTATTTTAGACAGAGAGATCAGTTTGATCTTACTCCGCAACGGAATGTTTTTGGCAAAGAAAGAACGCGAAGCATAATCGCCCTTGCAGTTCACCACGATCTTACGTCCGTCTACAACGATGAATACGGATGTATTTTTATTGGTAAAATTGGGCGATAAAACGGCGGTTACTTTTACCTTGGGCAAAGTACTGTCTATATACCTGCTTGCAGTAACCCAACGCAGGTTTTTGGAAACCAGTTCATATCCATAATAGGAAGGAACCAGCGGGTTATTACTCAATTTGGACCAGTTAGGTAGAAAACTGGTGGTAAAATCTCGCACCCATGAAAAAACGGTATCAATTCCTTTTAGTGGCACCGGTACTGCTTCACGGCCATAGAAAGCCTGCATATCTGATTTTGCTGTATCAATATCATGGAATTTGATCCGGAAAGTGCTGTCGGTTGCCAACCGCAATTCATTGCCATCTTTGGATACACGGATAAAAAAACCGCCACCACTTTCCAGCAAACTGCCATCAGCCGTAGTAGTGGGTTTGAATACACGAATAAAATCACCCTTCCTCCTCAGCGGAAAGAACTCTACCCGTACATTTCCCTGCGGCGTGCCGGTTGATCCGTTGCCTACCAGACTGTTGGGTTTGAATTCCATTTCCAGACTATCTCCAAAAACCAGTTTGCCACCATTTACTGCATTGAAAGAATCTACCAGTATTTCATTGGGATATAGTAAATCGAACAGGCCGTTAACAGAATGGGTACTCAGCAGTGTTTTTACCCATACCGTGTCGTTTAATGGATGACCGGTGTACGTGGTGAAATTGTCTGACAGTTCTTTCTTGCAGGAAGCAAGAAAGAGTGCAGACAAACCTACCATGATGTGTAAAAATTTTTTCATAACGTTCCTGTCTATCAGATACCCAACGGGCATCTTTTGCTGCCTGTTATTTTCGGTTTAAGTTAATACGGAGACCTACGGCCAATCCACCCACACTGAAACGCTGCTTAAAGCTGGCCTGCTGCGTGGTCATATTGGATAAGTTATACCGGAAATAAGGTTCAAAGAAAATATGCATATCCTCACTCATCTTTTTCACTACGCTGAAGCTGCCGATCAACCCCAGTCCTATATTCGTTTTATACAGATTATTACCCGTTTTGTTCAGCGGTACAATGGCCAGCGAAGAATCCAGCATCACACCCTGGTACCAGGAAGAGATATTCACTGCTACACCCGCATTGATCCCGAATTTCAGATCCTCATTGCCAAACTGGTAACCTACGGTTAACGGGATATCAACACTGCGGTATCGGTTGCTTACGGTATTGTTCCGGAATCCCACTGTCTGTAATACACTGGTGTCCTGCACAATCACCGTATCACCCGGTGCGCGGATTATGGTGCGTACCGTTACCACTGTAGTGGTCTTTACTTCGTTCTCTGTACGGTACACATATTTTTCGTTGGCCTGCGAAAACTGTACACCGGCTTTTAACAGGATATTATCTGTAAGCGGTTTCACCAGCCGCAGTCCGGCAGAATAACTTATCTGCATACTCTCACTACTGTCTTTTTTCAGCATGTATACAGGTGAAGCAGATACATTACTCACCGACTTAAACGCCAGATCCGGAGACGCATAGGCTTCCAGGTACCAGTCGGTATTGCGTTTGCTATCGGCCGGACAGATAATGATATTCTTGAACTGGTTGGTATGATTCAAGGTGGATAGTTGTTTGTCAAGCAGGTTTTGCGACAGATCGTACCCGGTGAGGGTAGGGATGGTAAAAGCAGGCAGCAGGTTTTGCTGATAAGGTTCCATCAGTTCAGCATCATCTGCATTAGACAGGGTTCTGTCTGCTGCATGGGTCTTGCCGGGGAAAGGATCATACGCCTGATGGGTAAGATCATTACCTGCAGGAGTAACCGGTTTCAAGAGCTCCATTCCTTTTTTTCTGCGGATGCCTGATACAGTAATATCCTGCGAAGCTGATCCTGCTAAACGGGTATCGGCAACATTGCCGGTAGGTGGCAGGAGGTTGCGGTTATTACTTGTTGTGGTAGTATTATCTGCGGCAGGTGCAGTAGTGGGTGATGCATTAGCTGCGGGTGGAGTAGCTAATGCAGGTGTATTACCGGCTGGCTCCTGTTGAGCTGGCACAGACTTACTGATGGCTGATTCGGTAGCTGGCTGTTTGTGTGAGCTAAAATAGAGATAACCACCCCAGGCACCGGCTGTTAAAAGACCGAGAATCAGAATCGCTGCGGCAGGGTAGCGGAACCAGAGGAAACCTACTTTATCGTCATCCTCTTCTTCCGGACGAACTTTCTCCCATAAACCGGTGGGTACCGGTGCTTCATGATCGATGAGTTTACCGGCAACAAACTGGTCAAACTGTCCGTCACTGATGCGGTCCCACAAACCGGCCGGAACAGGCGCAACAGTGCCGGCTACTGTGCCGGCAACAAATTCATCAAACTGTTTATCGTTGATCTTGTCCCAAAGCCCATCCGGTACGGGAGCTTCAGCATCTTTTAAACTGTTGCCCACGAACTGATCAAATTGACCTTCCACAACCTTATCCCAAAGACCTGCCGGCACGGGCACAGCGTGGTCTTTGAATTTGTCGTTGAAGAAGTCATCAAATTGGGTATCGTTCATCCTATACAGCAACTTTTTGTAATTGTAAGATTTGGTATTGCAGCATCTTCCGCGCTTTTACTAACTGGCTGCGGCTGGTGCCGGGTTGTATATTCAGCATTACCGCTATCTCCTCATGGCTGTACCCCTCAATCGCATTCAGGTTGAACACGAGGCGGTAGCCATCCGGTAACTGGCTGATCAGTCTCATCAGGTCTGCTTCTCCCAGCTGCGAATAAGCCTGGGCATCAATAGAAGGGGCGTTCTGGCTATTGTCGTCGATGTCTTTGAATTGCAGTTTCTTCTTTTCAAGGTGCCGGATAGCGGTATTCACCACAATACGACGGATCCATCCCTCAAAAGCGCCTTCAAATTTAAATTGACCGATATACTGGAAAACTTTGATAAAAGCATCCTGGATCATATCCTCTGCTTCCATCGAATCTTTGGCATACCTGAGGCATACGCTCATCATTTTACCGGCATAACGGTCAAACAGCATTCGCTGGCACCGGGCATCATTCCGGATGCAACCCTTTATCAGTTCGTATTCGTCGGTCAACTGGGAGTGTTTTGTATAGTTTGGTAATTAGTAGATACCGCGGCAAGTTACTTCGTTGCTTTGATTGTAATAGTTTTTACTGATTTATATACAAAAAATCCCGCAACTGTAAAGTGCAGGATTTTTTATAATAGTATGAAAATCAAACTTTTAGAAATGAATCGTGGATATAATCCACCACATCTACCAGACTACCGGTTTCCCGGTATACGGCTAATTGCCTGTCGGCACCCGTTCCTGTCTCAAAGATCCGGGCCACATAGTCTATTACATGTCGACTGCCCAACTCATCCACCACATCATCCACAAAATCCAGTAGTTCATAGATGAGGGCACGGGTATTCACTTCCGTTTCCTTGCCAAAATCGATCAGGGTACCATCAATTCCATACCGGCTTGCCCGCCATTTGTTTTCATTGATGAGCGAACGCTGGTAGATCATAAAGTTCAGGTTCTGCCCCCGCAGTTTGTAGATCTTGGCACAGATGGCCTGGAACAAAGCGGCAATGGTAATGGTTTCGTTGATGGTCATCGGCACATCGCAGATACGGAACTCCACCGTATTGAAGAAGGGATGTACCCGAAGGTCCCACCAGATCTTCTTGGCATTATCGATGCAATTGGTTTTGATCAGCAGGTTTACATAATTCTCATATGCTTCTATGTTTTCAAAATAATCCGGGATACCGGTGCGTGGAAATTTATCAAACACTTTGGTGCGGAAAGATTTATACCCCGTTTCCCGCCCTTCCCAGAAAGGAGAATTGGTACTGAGGGCATACACATGCGGCAGAAAATAACGGGCTGTATTGGCGATATGAATGGCCATTCTGCGGTCTTCCATACCCACATGCACGTGCAGCCCAAAGATCAGGTTGCTTCTGGCTGCTTCCTGCAGTTCATTTACCAGTTCGTTATAACGCACATGATCCGTGATGAGCTGGGTTTCCCAATGACTGAAGGGATGGGTACCTGCAGCGCCGATCCAGTAACCCAGGTCGCCGGCTATCTGTGCAATATTACCACGCAAAGAAGCCACATCTTTAAAAGCTTCTTCTATGTTGGCGCAGATATCGGTACCCACTTCCACCACTGCCTGGTGCATTTCGGCTTTTACTTTATCTTTCAGCACCTTCTGGCCTTCCTGCACAATCCGCTGTTCATGACTCTTCAACTCGCGCGTATGCGGGTCGAGCACCATATACTCTTCTTCTACCCCCAGTGTAAAATGTTTGAAATTCAGATTTCCCATAGCAGCAGCTTTCTTTAACATGGATGTTGTCGTGAATCGTGAGTCGTGAGTGGTCAATGGTCAATTGTCAATGGTGAATAATAGCCTCACTCACTACTCACTACTGACGACTCACGATTGACGTCTCACGATTACTAATATAATTTCTTCCCGGCAGTGCCTCTTTTCAGATACTCTCCCCAGGTAAGGTTGTCTGCACCGTCTTTCTGTGCCTGTGCTTTTTCTATCGCAAAATTGGCGGCGGTTTCTACTACCCAGTCAAAATTTTCCTGTCCCACACTTTTGATATCGGCATCCGGCGCCGGGTTGCAGAAATCGATGGCATAGGGAACCCCATCCCGCAGGGCCAGTTCTACTGTGTTAAAATCGTAACCGAGGTATTGGTTGATGCGCAGCACGATATCCGTCATCTCTTTCAGCTTCTCTGCCGAAGGTTTGAAATCTGCCACATACCGCAGGTGGTGCGGGTTACGGGGCTCATAAGACATGATGCGTACATGTTTACCGCCAATGCAGTAACAACGGTAATATTCTTCAAAAATGATCTCTTCCTGCAGTAGCATCACCAGTTGCTGGGTTTCGCTGTGTTTCTCAAAGAAATCATCCATGTCGGTAAGTTTGTATACATTTTTCCATCCCCCACCGGCAAAAGGTTTCATGTATGCAGGGAACCCTACATATTTAAAAATACCTTCCCAATCCAGCGGATAAGCGAGGTTGCTGAAGGATTGATCCGATGTATCCGCCGGCAGATCCCGCGAAGGAAGGATGACCGTTTTGGGAACAGGTACATCTATTTTGGTGGCCAGACAGTTGTTGAAAAATTTTTCATCCGCACTCCACCAGAATGGATTGTTGATCACTGCCGTACCGCAGAGTGCCGCATTTTTTAAGTAAGCCCGGTAAAAAGGGATATCCTGACTGATCCGGTCCACAATCACAGCATAACCGCTGGATTCGCCCTGCATCACTTTGTCTATGCGCACAGGTTCGGCAACAATTCCGGGAATATTTTTGCTGTTGATCCTCTCCACAAATGCCATGGGGAAACTTCTTTCCTGGCCGAAAAGTATGCCGATCTTTTTCATAAGTAATTGTTTGGTAAATAATGAGGTTTCTGTAACAGGTTTCGTAGTCAATTTAGCGAAACTGATTTGAAATAAGAAACCTGTCTGTATAAATATTTTCTGCTATAAGAGATTCGCTTATACAGCCTGTTGGCGGGTATTGTGGAGATTTCATTCCGCAGAATTGTGATCATTCCATTATTTTTGGAAACATGGCTGACACAAAACCGATTGTACTTTCTGCGCTAACCGTAGAACAGTTTTCCCTCGCTTCAGAATACCTGGAACGGGAAGTGCTGGTAGATATGTACCTGCCGCTTCCGCAAATGCAGGCCGACCAGTTAAGTCTTCTGCTCATTAATGATGGACAGGATCTGGCTACCATGGCTTTTGATGAGATGCTGGATGAACTGATCTCTTCCGGAACCATTGAGCCGCTGGCCTGTGTGGGAATCCATTGCGGACCTGAGCGGAAAATGGAATACGGCACCGCCTATTCGGCCGATTTTAAGGGCAGGGGTGCCAAAGCAGGGCTGTACAGTAAATTCATCTTTGAAGAATTATTGCCCTATATCCGTAAAACCTACCAGGCACCTTCTTTTAAACACAAGTCCTTTGCCGGCTTCTCACTTGGTGCATTAAGTGCCATGGATATTGTATGGAACCACGCCAGTGAATTCAATAAAGTAGGCTTATTCAGTCCTTCTCTGTGGTGGAGAAGAAAAGGATATGAAGATGGGTATGATGATGAACTGGACCGACTGATGCACCTGCAGGTGCGCAAGGGACATTTTCATCCCTGGTTACAGTTTTTTCTGGAATGCGGCAAACTGGACGAAACCGCAGACAGGAACAAAAATGGTGTCATAGATTCGATCGATGATGCACTGGACCTGATTGTGGAACTAAAAGCAAAAGGATATACGGATGCCCATATTGAATACCTGGAACTGGAAGAAGGAAAACACGATGTACCCACCTGGGGAAAAGCATTTCCGGCATTTCTGAAATGGGGATGGGGGAAGGGAAGTTAAAATTAAAAATTAGAAATTAGTAGTTAGTAATTGCTAATTATTAATTACTAACTACTAATTCAACAAGAAGCAAATAAAAAAACCGAACAATTTGTTCGGTTTTTTTATTTGCTTCTTGTTGGTATGCGATATTAGAAAATGTATCTGATACCGAACTGTGCAGACCATACATCACCCAAACCGGTTCCTTTTCTGTAGGTGGTATAGTTGATGCTGTTGGTGACACGGGTTAACCTGTAAAGAGGTACACCATTGGCGTCAACACCTGCGGCAGTAAGCGGGTTAAAGGTATTTACAAAGTTACTTACTCCCTGATTTGACTTGATCAGGTTTCCAGCATTGAATATATCTGCTCTTAACTGTATGGTGTGTCTGTTCTTACCAATGTTTCTGAACAGCTCTAATTGTGTTGAGAAGTCAAAACGCATGATGTAAGGCTGCAGGGCACCATTTCTTTCTGCATATTTACCTCTTCTTGTTTTGAGGTAAGCATCCTGGTTAATGAAGGCATCAAAGGCATCTTTCTGCTGTTGTACAGTTACGGCAGGAGCGGAACCGGAGGCAGACTGTGCCACAAAGTTCATTTCGCTCTGATCGCGTGGCACATATAACAGGTCGTTACCGGATAATCCATCTCCATTCATATCACCACTATAGGTATAAGAAAAACGTCCCTGGTTTTGTGACTGTCCAAACAGGGAGAACTGCAAAGCTGCAGATTTACCCAGTTCGATGCGGTAGTTAATGTTTCCGATAATACGGTGACGGATTTCATTATCACTGAAAGCGATATCGGTAGAGTTATTACCTCTTACACTTTGAATGGCACTCCATGAACTGAAGGCAATAGAACCCGGTGTCATATAATCACGTGCTCTGGTAAAGTTGTAAGCAACCATCCAGCCCAGACCTGTTGATTTGGTAGGCTTTTCTACTTTGACGGTAGCAGTGATAGAACCTCCCAGCGGACCACTTTCCATAACAGTAGCATCTGTTAATTTAGGAATCACGCGGGCAGCATTGTTAAATGCGGTACCTGATAAACCATAACCAGGGAACTTAGGACGATTGTCTGGTCCCGCGAAAGTAGTAGTGGCTGGTTTCAGGTTGGCATTGTAATAATTGATATTGGATAAACTCTGCGTGAACATGAATTCACCGGTGGCAACGATATCCCTGTAGATCTTCTGGTCCAATGCTATATTAGCACGTAATACCTGAGGGAATTTAAAGCTTTCTTCTGTAGTGGCAATCGCATAAGAAGAGGCCGGAGTTCCGGGTGAAGGTAAGAAGCTGGGATAATTGGCAGGTGTGTTCGGATTAAAAGGAAACGCTGCTGTATTGTTGGTATTTACACCACCATTCAACACACCATTGTTACCGATCTGGTTGCTGATGAATACAAAGGAAGGACGGCCGGTAAACAGACCGATACCACCACGAAGCTGTCTGGTTTTATCTCCTTTCATATCGTAGTTAAAACCAACCCTTGGACTCAACATTAATTTGGCACTGGGCAGTTTAGAAGTACTCAACTTGGTTGGCAGTCCGTTGTTATCGATGAAACTGAATCCATCAACTTCTGTATTCTCGAAACCCGAACCAGAGAAGTAAGGAACTTCAAAACGGATACCATAGGTAAGACTGAAATTGGATTCCAGGTTTACATCATCCTGAATATACGCAGCAATCTGGCGGGCTTTGGTGGTGGCCAGCCATGGACCACCGCCAGGCAAGTTGCTGAAATTGGCACGGTAGTTTCTCATAAATACCGGGCTGAAAGTAGCCGTTGGGTTGGTTAAATACGCATTGGCTGCTGTATAAAAATCAGCGAGGTTATTGAATGTGTAGATACCGTTGATCAATGGCGTGAAACCATTTGTGAACTGGAAGCTTTCATACGAAATACCAGCAGAAACGGTGTGTTTACCCAGGTAAGCAGTCAGGTTATCGCTAAACTGCCAGGTATCTGTATTCAGGAGGTTATTGGGTGTAAAAGGGTCGTTACCAAAAGAGATATAGTTTAAACTCTGGTTGGTTTGTGCAGCAGGCACTGTAGAGGTTCCGGAAGTGGGTATTGCAGTCAGTGGACTGGCTCCATCCTGAATATCTACCATTGGGAAATTACCGCCCTTCACTGATCTGAAATCTCTGTTGGCTGTATAACCAAAGGTTACCTCATTGCTGATCTTGTTACTGAAACGGCTGTTCAACTGACCAATCAAACCATAAATATTGTTGTTGATAACATACGCAGAGTTGGCAAACGCCAATGAGTTAAGACTACCACGGTTACCGTTTGTTGTATTACTGCTACTAACACCAACATCTCTTTTGGAGATCAACAGGTTACCACGTACACTGAACTTATGTTTGTCATTGATGTTCCAGTCAAAACGTACAACAGCTTTATCACTTTTGGTTACAAAAGGATATCCCTGATAAGCACCTGTCTCATAATTGAATTTAGATTTCAGGAAAGCAGAAAGTGTTTCCAGATCAGAAACTTTTACACGGGTAGTATTTCCGGTTGGAGCTACAGCACCGTTGCTGGCATCAGCTGTAAGTGAGGTACCGATATCATTTCTTCTTTCTCCTTCGTAGTTCAGAAAATAGAAGACCTTATTTTTAATGATGGCACCACCCATGCTTGCACCGAACTGTTTTACATCAAAAGCAGTGGTAACCACATCTTGTTTACCGCCGATTCCGGCTTTGGTTCCTACAAAACTTTCGTTACGCACGTTGTAAAACGCCGTTCCATGAATGGTATTGGTACCACTCTTGGTAATGGCATTCACGCTGGCACCGGTAAAACCGGCATCTCTCAGGTTGTACGGAGAAACGTTGATCTGGATTTCCTGCAAGGCATCCAGTGAAATAGGCGCTGAATTGGTTTGACCACCATTCAGGGCACTCAATCCAAAAGAGTTATTGAAAATGGATCCGTCCAGTGTAAAATTGATGGCTCGGTTATCCTGGCCTGCAAAAGAAAGACCATTGGATTGCGGTACCAGCCTGGTCAGATCCGTCACGTTACGGCTGATGGTAGGCAGTGTACTGATCAATCTTGAATTGATATTGGTTGCCGCACCTTTCCTGTCTTTTGAGATCAGGGCAGCTCTGCGGTTGGCTACGCCACTTACCACTACTTCAGATAATTGGTTATTCATATCAACCAGACTAACATCAATCACCGAAGGGTCTCCTAATTGAATGGTCACATCAGAAATGACTTCTGTTTTGAGACCTACATACGTAAAGGTAATTTTATAAGGACCGCCAACTCGCAGACCTGTAATGGTAAATTTACCTGTAGCGGAAGACACTGCCTTATATTTAGAACCTGAGGGTTCATGTATTGCCTCAATTGAGGCTCCGGTCAAAAGTGTCCCTTTGCTGTCCTTCACATTACCGGTAATGGTACCTGTGGTGGATTGTGCAAAAGATGTTGTGGCAATCAGGAATGCCAGAAACATCGTTAAAATTCTCATAACAATTCGCATAAACGTAGTTTTAGATGCTGCAAATATCACATTTATCAAGCCTTCACAAGCCTCTGTCACCAAATTAATGTTAAAATAACACACCCTGCTATTGAAAATGTTGATTAAATGGTGATAAAAACGTATAACTACAAGCAGAAAAATGCTCAGAATACTTGTCCGGATAAGCCCAAAATCCTGACTTATGGTCAAATAGTTATATAATTATTTAAAATAATGTAATTCTGATACCTGCCTGACAATTCCAGTAAGACGCAAATGCAGGAATCTGATTGGGCCGGGTTTCCCAGGGTGTCTCTTTCAGTCGGTTAGGATCGAAACGGTATTGGGGTATTAAATAACTGCCTCCGGTATATCCTTCAAAATCCAATAAAGCATATTGATCGAAAGGGACGGTTTTATCCCGGCCCCAATGCCGGTTAATTAGGTTAGCCAGATTAAACATATCCAGTGTCCATTGCAGGAGGTACTTTTTCCTGTTCAGGGTAACTTCAAATTCCTGTTTCACTTTGGCATCAATTCTATGTGAGAAGGGGGCCCGGCTGCCGTTTCGTTCTGCATACATTCCCCTTCTTCTCCGCAGGTAAGAAGAGCCGGCAATATAAGTTTCCAGGGCTTTTTTCTGTTGGTCAGCTGTATAGGTAACCCCCGTAACCGTAAGAGATAAAAATTTCATGCCGGCCAGTTCCTCTTTTGTTGGCACATACATCAAATCATAGTTACCATAGATTCCGTCATCGCGCGTCATACTCAAACCGCCATATACATAGCTGTAGGGGTTTCCCGACTGACCTTGATAAGTGAAAGAAATGCTGATGGTATTCCCTTTTTTCTGTAAACGAATTTTTTTTTCCGCAGCAATAAAGAGCCGATGGCCCTGACTGAAAACCGATTCAGATAATAGGGGATGGTTGCGCCCGTGAATCGTTTCAGTAAAACGCCACTGACTCACATTCACTGAAGCAGTTCCGTCATGCATCGAAAAGCTCCGGCCAAACGCATACCGGATATCCAGTTGCCAACCCCGCAGGTTTGGGTTTGTTACACCAGAACTGAACAGATACGTTTTTCCTTTTTGGCTAGGGTTATTATGCAGCAGAATTACATATTCGTAAGGATTGGAACCATCTGGCAATAAAGGGATACGGCCATTATTGGTAGCAGCGTAAACGGCTCTTCTGTCAGGCCCCGATGCAGTATCTGCAGGTGGATGCAGGTTAAGATTGCGGTAGGCAATTTCTCGCAGGTTTAGACTAAACATACATTCCATCGTTACCGCCCAACCGCTGCTGGTTTTTTTTTCTATTCCTAGAGAGATTTTTGCGGTTTTAGGTACATATAGTTTACGGGTCATCAGGTTCAATGTTTGCCGGTTTGTCTGGCCCCCGGTTTCTGCCGCCGTCCAGGGTGTAAGGGGGTCGGGTCTGAAAACTATTTTCTGTAATTGTGCCGTTCCTGCCACAAACCCACCCGCACGGATACCGTCGTTCAGGTAAATACCTCCGGGCCATACCAGTGGAATTCTTCCGGTGAAAAATCCGGCTCCCCCAAAAAGAACCCAGTCTTTTCCCGGCCATCGGTACCTGAAACCCAACCTTGGTGAAAATGATATAGGAAAGATTGGTTTTCTTCCTGACTGTGCTCCCGCCACCTGCCAGTAATCTGCAAAAACCGGTAATGCCCGCAGGTTGGCAAATGTGTCTGTATTGGGTTTGTTAAGAAAATAGTAGCGGTCGATACGGATGCCAGCCTGTATGAGAAGTTTCGGGATACTTCGGATTTCATCATTGAAAAAAAATGAGGTTTTTAATACTGTAAAGGTTGCCGCCCCTTTGGGATCTGTAAAATGATCTTTTTGCAAAAAGGATAACCGGTAGGCAGAGGGGTTTGATCCACCCATAAAATCTCCCATGGATGCATAGGTATAACTCCCGTAGCTGTTCTGAAGAAACGCATTGGATAACAGGTTATATTCTCCTTCCATTCCTGCATTCATGAAATGGTTTCCTTTGATGAAATTATACTTGTTGTAAATTGTCCAGTTTTGCTGCTGCAATTCATTTTGGATGGAACTGATATCAGTTCCAATATGAATAGCTCCTTCTCCATCGTTGATACGTACCTTGGGAAATGGCATACCCAACCCCCTTCGTTGATCTGCAATCTGGGTGTATGTAAGAATCATTTTATTGGCCGACCGCTGGCCAGTTACCATTTTCCACTCAATCGCCGTAGCCAGCGTTCTGTTTTGTAAAAAATATCCGTTGTTACTGAAATGAAGATTGTATGCATCTGAAACACCGGTGAATTGTTTTTCTCCCTGGCTATAGCGGTTACTGAAGGTAAATCGGTGTTTTTTGTTGTGGTTCAGATCTATGCGCAACGTCCATTTGTCTGATCTGTTATGGTTGGTATGTGTTTCTGCATTTCCAGCATCATAGCCAAATCTGCTCTGCAAAATCTGATAAAAACTGCGGAGCAGACGCGGGTCGCGGTTATACCCCCTGTAGTTTTCAATAGAAAAATATTCCGGATACGCATCCCGTATCGTTTCCAAATTCAGAAAATAGAAAATTTTATTTTTTTGGATGGCCCCCTGTTTGCTGATCCCGGTTCTCAGGGTAATGGGGCTGGATTGTGCTGCTTCCTGTGTTTCTTTAGCGGGTTGCTGTCCGCTCAAAAATGGTAAATTGAAAGAATGATAAAAGCTTTTTTTCGGCTGATTGGAACCGGAACGGGTGATCACATGAATACTTCCACCGGTAAAATTTCCTATCGAAGCATCGTAAGGGGAAACGCTAATCTGGAATTGTTCAATGGATTCAATGGATAATGCTGTAGTACCGGTCTGACCTCCATTGGTTCCGGATGCTGCCAGGCCAAATGCATCGTTACCGGCGGCGCCATCAATGTAAAAAATATTGTATCTGTTGTTTTGTCCCGCAAAGGAAATGGCATCATCTGCCCGGATGGCTTTTGCCTGTGGCACCAATTTTATAAAATCAGCAAAATTTCTGTAAGCAGTCGGCAGACCCTCTATTTGCGCCTGTCCTATTGTGACGCCCGTACGCTGTTTTTCACCCTTTTGATTAACTGACATAACGGTAACTGCAGAAAGTACCTGAGCAATTGGGGTAAGCATCAGATCAAAAAGAGGTTCATTACCCAGTTGCAATACAATGTTTTCTTTGACGATGGTTTGGAAACCGGTATAAGATACTTCCAGTTGATAAGGTCCGCCCGGACTTAAGTGATGAATGCCAAAACTTCCTTTTCGGCCAGATTGTGCCTGGTAAACAGAGGCTGTGGGTTGGTGCAGTAACCTGATAGTGGCTCCTTCCAGCCAATCACCGGCAGTACTTCTTACCGATCCCGTTAGTTGCGTGCTCGTTACCTGCGCGGAAACTGTCGAAGTCATTATGGTACAACAAAAGAGGATTATTTTACATATAGGCATTACAACCGATTTTCAAAGCCTAATTACCTGCAATTCTTGTTTGGGAGCATCAGGTATTTACCGTAAAGTGACATGTTTTTTAACGGGTAGCGGTTTGCGTTTTTGGTAAAAAATACTTCCCTTACATCTTTTCGGCAGTTATTTGAGTCATTTACCTCACATCCGCTGTAATTTTGCGCATTAATTTATTTTTATGTTAGACAGGATCGAGCAAGCGATAGAAGACATCCGGAATGGTAAGATGGTGATCGTGGTGGATGATGAAGATCGTGAGAATGAAGGCGATTTTATCATTGCTGCAGAACATACCACCCCGGAAGTGATCAATTTCATGAGTAAGGAAGGCCGGGGGCTGATCTGCGCCGCCTTAACAGAAAAACGTTGCGCGGAACTGGAACTGGGACCAATGGTGAGTTCCAATACTTCTTTACACGAAACCGCTTTCACCGTATCGGTAGATCTCATCGGTCAGGGAACTACCACAGGAATTTCGGCGCAGGACAGGGCCAAAACCATACAGGCTTTGGTAAATCCGAAAACGCATCCTTCCGAATTGGGCCGTCCGGGACATATTTTTCCGTTGAAGGCCAAAACAGGGGGTGTATTACGAAGAACCGGACATACTGAAGCTGCCGTAGACCTGGCAAGACTGGCCGGACTGGAACCTGCCGGTGTATTGGTAGAAGTGATGAACGAAGATGGTACCATGGCCCGTTTACCACAGCTACTGGAGATCGCCAAAAAATTCGGACTGAAGATCATTTCTATCAAGGATCTGATCGACTACCGTTTAAAAAGTGATTCCCTGATCGAAGAACTGGTGCGGGTGGATATGCCCACCAAATACGGACATTTTACGCTGGTTGCTTTTAAAGAAAAAACCACTGGCGCAGAACACCTGGCATTGATCAAAGGCAGCTGGACAGAAGACGAAGCGGTGCTTACAAGGGTACACAGTAGTTGTTTTACCGGAGATATCCTTGGTAGTTTCCGTTGCGACTGCGGGGAACAACTGCACAAAGCGATGCAGATGGTAGAGCAGGAAGGCAAGGGGATCATCTTGTATATGAACCAGGAAGGCAGAGGAATTGGATTGGTCAATAAACTAAAAGCATACAAACTGCAGGAAGAAGGAATGGATACGGTAGAAGCCAACCTGCATCTTGGTTTTGGGATGGATGAAAGAGATTATGGCGTAGGCGCACAGATCCTCCGACATCTGGGTGCCACCAAATTGAAACTGATGAGTAATAATCCACGCAAACGCGCGGGTTTAAAAGGATATGGACTTGAAATGGTAGAAATTGTTCCTATCGAAGTATACCCCAATTCGCATAACCTCAAATACCTTGAAACCAAGCGCGATAAATTAGGGCACGAGATATTGGGCGATTAGCGTGAATCGTGAGTAAGGGTTGTTTGTATAAATACTCACTACTGCCCACTCACTACTCACGAACATCATCTGACTGCTATTGCCTCATTTAGCTACTGCATAAAAGAAAAGGTCTCAATTTGATTGAGACCTTTTCTTTTATAATTACCGATGGCCCTGGTGACCATGATCGGTATCTTCTTTTTCTTTCTCGTAGGCTTTGATGATGGCTTTTACGAGGCGGTGACGAACCACATCTTCCTCTGTTAATTCGATATGCGAAATACCATCGATGTTCTTCAGGATCCGGGTTGATTTTTCCAGACCGCTGCGCATATTCCGCGGCAGATCCACCTGGGTAGGGTCGCCGGTGATGATGGCTTTGGCATTGGCGCCGATACGGGTCAGGAACATTTTTAACTGAAGATCATTGGTGTTCTGCGCCTCATCCAGAATAATAAAAGCATTGTCCAGGGTACGTCCACGCATGTAGGCCAGCGGGGCGATCTCGATGGTGCGGGTACTCATATAATAACCGAGTTTGTCGGCCGGTATCATATCATCCAGCGCATCGTATAGTGGACGCAGATAGGGATCGATTTTTTCTTTCAGGTCGCCGGGAAGAAAACCCAGACTTTCGCCGGCTTCTACCGCAGGGCGGGTAAGGATGATCTTCTTGACTACTTTATTTTTCAGCGCCCGCACTGCCAATGCAACTGCGGTATAGGTTTTACCGGTACCGGCTGGTCCGATGGCAAATACGATATCGTTTCTGTCTACCGCATGCACCATTTTTTTCTGGTTCTGTGTACGGGCTCTGACGGTTTTACCGTTAGGACCGAAAACAAGAATGTCGTTGGGATTACGGTCTACAAAATTGTCAACAGTTTCTGCGTCATCGCCACCCAGGATCTGTTCAAAATAATTTTCACTCAGGTGACCATTGCGTTCCAGGTACTGAATGATGAGGTCGATCTTTTCTTTTGCTGTTTCAATCTGTTCAGGAGCCCCGCTCAGTTTTAATTGCGTCCCGCGGGAGAGGATCTTTAACAATGGGAATTTCTTTTTCAGCAAATCTAACTTTCCGTTATTGACACCAAAGAATTCGATGGGATTAACGGATTCGAGGTTAATGATGGTTTCTGTCAAACTGATGAGATTTTAATGGATTAGTAAGATCTGAACTACTATTCCAAATTTAACTGGAAGACAATATAAAATCCTAACACTTCTTATACACAGATGTGGATAGTGTTTTCCGGATATATTGTCTGTTACCTGTAAGAAAAATCAGTGTGAAGTTTCTGTGGTTTTTTGCTACAACTTTTTCAAAGCAGCAATCGTACCCACAGGATCTGCAGATTTGAAAACGGTATTACCTGCTACCAGTACATCTGCGCCGGCCTGCAGGATAACGCCTGCATTATCCAGTGTAACACCACCATCGATCTCGATCAGCGTAGCGGATCCGCTTTCATTGATCATTTGTTTCAGTGCACGGATTTTATCGAGTGTCCGGGGAATGAATTGTTGTCCGCCAAAACCGGGGTTCACACTCATCAGGCAAACCAGGTCAATATCCTGGATGATATCTGTCAGGAGTGATACAGGCGTATGCGGATTCAGCGCCACACCCGCTTTCATGCCCAGACTCTTGATCTGTTGCAGATTGCGGTGCAGGTGCGGACAGGCTTCTATATGCACGGTAAGGATATTGGCACCGGCTTTCTGAAAAGCTTCTGCATACTTACCGGGTTCCAGTATCATCAGGTGTACATCGCAAACTTTGGTTGTGGCTTTACACACCCTTTCTATTACCGGAAATCCAAAACTGATATTGGGCACAAAACTTCCGTCCATCACATCCAGGTGCAGCCAATCGGCCTGACTGGCATTAATCATGTCGCAATCTTTCTGGAGATTCAGAAAATCAGCACTTAAGAGGGAAGGGGCAATAATGGCCATGGGTCAATTTTGATGCTGCGAAATTGCGGAATTTATTGATTGGCAGCGATTAAATTTATTTAGTACCTAAACGTTTCAGCGCTGCAGCTGCTTCTAATAATTTCGGATCCAGTGTCAATGATTTCCTGTAATTATCAATGGCTTCTGCGGGTTGATTCAATATTTCTCTGCATTTGGCAATCCAATAATAACCATCTGCATAAGTATTTTTTAGGGTAACCACCGTCTCGAATATCTGTAGTGCCTCCCGGGTTTGTTTGTTATCAAAATACAGGAAGCCTTTTTCCATGTATGCTTCCATATAATTCAGGTCGTTCTGTATGCAATTGTTGAATGATGCTATCGCTTTCGCCTGATTACCAGTTCTTGCGTAATAGACACCTGAAATAAAATGGCAATGTGCCGTATACTCTCTGCCCATCCTGGAAGCCATCAGTTCCTGGCAAATCCGAAGGGCCGTACTGTCTTTTTTCTCTGCCAGCAGGTTGGCGGCAGCCAGCATGGCATCGGGCGATGGATAGATGCGGATAGCATAACGGTAAGATTGCAAAGCCCCGGCCGTGTCTGTCGTATTTTCCTGCAATAAGGCCTTTCGGTACCAAAGTCCATAGTTCAGACTGTCTTGTTCAATCAGGGAGTCCATCTGGCCCAAAGCCTGTTTATAAGCACCCAAACTATCCAGGGCATCCACCAGCTTCATCCGAAGGCCTATGCTGTCTGGGTATTGTTCCAGTTGGGCGAGTAGGTTCTGCACCGGTGCGGGCATGTCTTTTTTGGAAAGGGATCCTGGTACTTTTTCTTTCAGTTCGCTTTTACAGGCCACCAGCAACAGTACACAAAAGACAATTTTCCATAGTTTCATCCGGTAAAATTAAGCAGATACAACCTCACGTGACATTTTTCTGACAGTAGACTGTTGCGGGAAACCTATTTTTGCCGAATATTAACAAATAACCATATGAAAAGAGGGTCGATTATTTGGGTATGCCTGTTGGCAGGCATTGGTCAGTTGCTGGCTCAGCCACCACAGGCTGTAGTAAATGATTCTGTTTTATTTGCCGGTGAAAAGCATTTCAAGAATGTACGTCAGTTAACTTTTGGCGGCGATAATGCCGAAGCTTACTGGAGTTTTGATGGTAAGAGTATCATTTTTCAGCGAACCAATCCCAAAGAAGGAATTACCTGCGACCAGATCTTTATTGGAAAAATTCCTACCAAACCGGAAGAGAAATTCACCTATAAAATGGTGAGTACCGGTAAAGGCCGTACCACTTGTGCGTATTTCCTGCCCGATGGTAAACATATTCTGTACGCTTCTACACATAAAGGAGGAGATACCTGTCCGCCAACACCCGATCGTAAAAAATACGGCAACCGTTATATCTGGCCGCTGTACGATAGCTACGATATTTTCATGGCCGATCTGAATGGAAAGATCGTCAAGCAAATTACTACTGCCAAAGGTTATGATGCCGAAGGAACTTTATCGCCCGATGGCAAGAAAATGATTTATTGCAGTGATAAAGACGGAGACCTCGATTTATACATTATGGACCTGGCCACCGGTAAAGAAAAACGGGTGACCAATATGCTGGGTTATGACGGCGGTGCCTGGTTCAGTCCGGATGGTAAAAAAATTGTTTGGCGTGCCAGCCGACCCAAAACCGATGCCGAGATCAAAGAATACAAGGAATTGCTGGCCGAAGGAATGGTAGCACCCACACACATGGAAGTATGGGTGGCGGATGCGGATGGCAAAAATGCCAGACAGATCACCAACCTGGAGCAGGCTAACTGGGCCCCTAATTTCACTCCCGATAGCAAACGCATTATTTTCTGTAGCAACCACGAGTACAAAAGAGGATTCCCTTTCAATATGTACCTCACCGATATCAATGGTAAAGGACTGGAAAAGATCAGCCGTGATAAGGGCTTTGATGCTTTCCCCATGTTCAGCCCGGATGGTAAAAAGATCATTTTCGCCTCTAACCGTAACAATGGCGGAACCAGGGATACGAATCTGTTTGTGGCAGATTGGGTAGAATAGTCAGTAGTCAGTAGTGAGTAGTCAGTAGTCGGTTTTTACTCACCACTCACTACTGACTACTCACGATTCACGCCTGACGAAAGAAACTTTCGCTTTTTCCAAAACCCTGCTTTATCTTTCGTCTACAAAAAATAACCGATATGCAAACAGGAATGGTACACTTACATAATTTTCTTCGTTGGGTAATTTTGATCTTGCTGCTGGTCTCGATTCTGAAAGCCTATAGCGGCTGGCAGGGTAAGAAGGCTTTTGCAGCGGGCGATAAGAAGATCTGGTTGTTCACCATGATCAGTGCACACATCACTTTATTATTGGGATTGTACCAGGTGTTTATGGGTCGTTATGGAATATTGACCACTACCTTACCCGAA
Source organism: Caulobacter sp. UNC279MFTsu5.1 (assembly GCA_943369185.1). GTDB lineage: Bacteria > Bacteroidota > Bacteroidia > Chitinophagales > Chitinophagaceae > Sediminibacterium. The sequence goes on from CALRMK020000002.1 coordinate 356,296, forward strand.
GGCACCAGTGCTATGAAAGATAAGTTCTTCCGTTTTTACTGGGTAGAACATCCGTTGGGAATGGTGATTGCTATTATTCTGATCACACTCGGATATGGCATGGCTAAAAAAGCGGTAAGTGATGAAGTGAAATATAAAAAGGCTTTTTATTATTTCCTGATTGCCCTCATTGTAGTACTGGCCAGTATTCCATGGCCCTTTAGAGAGATCGTAGGGAGACCCTGGTTTCCGGGAATGAACTAAACTGATTAAAAAAGCCGCATGATTGCGGCTTTTTTGTTGTAGAAAGATGGTGGGAACAGATGAACAGACGAACAGATGAAAGAGAAGAACTTAGAACTAAAAACTACCTGTCATCCCACCTTTTTATAAATATGCGATTTAATTGCTGAAGGCTAATTTGATTTTATACCGGTAACGTGTGCCGAACTGTTGTTCCAGTTTCAGTACTTCTTTGGTTTTCTTGCTGATATAAAATACTTCATGATTCTGTACACGGTCAAAGTCTTTGTGTTCTAGGATCCAGCAATCGATCTGTTGTCCGTCAAAACCGCTAAGCGAAGCACTGCCGGTTACGCTGTAATACACCAGTTTGGGTGCCGGGAATCCGGGATCATAAAAGTTGATGGCAAATGTGGTGTTGGGTTTGTAGGGGAGGATGGGGAATGTTTCCAGATCAAGGTGCCAGTTCAATACATATTGGCCGAACGACTCTTCAAAAGCTTTGTATCGTTTTATGTTATTGCTGTCTGCATCATGACTGTTCACGGGTTTGCCATTGATCATCGCTTCCCGGCTGATGAAATCCCATCGGCTGCTGGTATTACCTTTGTTCCATACATCATGTAACAGGGGTGCAAAGGTTTTGCGGTCGCATACGGAATATACTTTGTGTACAACGGTATCATTGCTTTCCCATTCCTGGGTAACACTTATGGCTTCTTTGCCCTGGTAGTTGATCAGGTCAATCTTCCGGGTCCAGGTGCTGAACCTGGACCGGCTGCTGTCTTTTCCCATTTTAAAATACACGAGCCAGCGATGGGTGCCCGGCTGCAATACGGAAGGCTTCACATCTGAAGGTTTGATCAGTAAAGTGTCCATTTTTTGGGCCTGTGCGATCAAATGTCCCAGCAGGAAGAAAACCAGAACGGTGGTAAATAGTTTCATAAAGGATTATTTAGACTGCAAAAATGAAACAGGGCAAAGGCTGTTTTCAGGGAATTAAACGAACATCTCCTTTTTTTCAACCAATCTGCCGCGGAGTTCCACAGCTGCATCCATTGAAAGAAAAAGCCCATTGGTTTAAAAACGCTATGATATGAAGCAGTAAAAATTAATTTTGTACTTATGCTGAACCTGGCCCGCACTGTTCGTCTCAGACAGATTCAATGGATTATCTGGATACTTGTATTCCTGATACATGTGTTGTCGATCATGGCATTTGATCCTTTTTTTCAGGCACTGGTATATGGGGTGCTGAATGTGTCTACCTACGTCCTGATCATTTACGGAAATGCCTTATTATTACTGCCGCTTTTTTACGAAAAAAAGCAGCTGGTACTGTATGTATTTCTGGCTTTGTTACTGATCTCCCTGGTTGCTTTTTTCCGGTACTACAGCAGTTTTTATGTATACAATCATTTTTTTGCTGAAAAGCCAACCCCCTTCCGCTGGTCGGGCATCGGTTCTTCTTTGATCACTTGTTTCCTGGTATATCTCACCAGTATCCTGTTTTATATCACATTGCGTTTTTTTCAACTCAAGCGTAAGCAGGAGCAATTAGAGAAGCAACATGCAGAAGCAGAACTGAACCTGCTAAAGTCGCAGGTGCAGCCTCATTTCCTGTTTAATACCCTGAACAATATTTATTTCGTAGCACAACGCGAATCACCGGCAACAGCCGCTTTGCTTGAAAAACTCTCCCTGATCCTTCGCTATTTTGTAGAGGAGGCTCCGAAAGAAAAGATCGCCCTGTCTGCGGAAATGAATTTTATCAAAAGTTATATCGAACTCGAAAAAATGCGGATGCGTTATCCGCTCACAGTAAACATACAGGAAGAAACTGACCGCGAACAGGTAACCGTACCCCCGATGCTGCTGATACCGCTGGTGGAAAATGTATTCAAACACGGCATAGATAAAAGGAGAAACGATAATTTTATCAACCTGTCTGTGCTGGTTCGGAAAAATCAACTGGAACTGAGGGTGGAGAATCTGCTGCTGCCGGAGCCGGGAAAATCCGATACTACTGCTACCGGTCTGCGTAATCTCCGTAGTCGGTTGGCTTTGTTGTATGGCACCCTTTATACTTTAGAGGCAGGAGCGTCGGGAAACCAGTTTGTAGCACAGTTAAGCATACCACTATGAAAAGGATCACCTGCATCATTGTAGAAGATGAACCGCATGCACTCCGGTTACTGGAGGATCATATTGGCAAACTATCTTTTCTGCAACTGGAAGCTCGTTTTTTTGATGCGATGGAAGCCTTGGAATACTTAAAGCAGCATACCATTGACCTGATTTTTCTGGATATCAATATGCCCGGATTGTCAGGTATGGATATGGCAGCCATGCTTCCTGCCCGTCAGAAACTGATTTTTACAACGGCCTACTCCGAATACGCACTGGATAGTTTTGAATACCAGGTGGTGGATTATCTATTGAAACCCATCAGCTTTAAACGGTTTATGCAGGCAGTGAATAAACTGACCGCGTTTATGCAACAGAATGAGCAGACTCCGGCAGTTAATAGTTCGTCTGAAGAAAACGATTTTCTCTTTGTGAAAAGCGGTAAACAGGTACATAAGATCGAGTATGATGCCATCTGCTATATGGAGGCTTTGAAAGAATACATCGCTATTCACACTGCTACAGAAAAAATACTGGTATATAAACGGATGAAAGAAGTAGCAGAGCAACTGCCTCCACAGTTTGTGCGAATCCACAATTCCTATATTGTGAATCTACGTCATATCAAAAACATAGAATCCAATCTGGTCATCGTAAAAGGGGAAAGTTTGCCTGTGAGCAATGGTTACCGTTCTTTTTTTCAGGAAAAGATTCAGTCAAGATTATTGTAAAGCCTTTGCTTTTTTGCTACTTACATTCTCCAGTCTGCTTTCATCAGGCCGATGAATTGTTTCATTTCATCCATCGTACCCACACTTACCCTGGCCCATTTTCCATCTGCATATGAACTGGAACGGAGGATCACGTTTTTAGCCAACATGTCTTTCGAAAAATCACCCGGATATTGACCTAAGGGGAAAAAAAGAAAGTTGGTATAAGAAGGGATACAATCAATTTTCATTTCTTTCAGCGAACGGAAAGTATAGTCACGGGCAATGGCATTTTGCTGTTTACAATAGCTAGTGTGAGCCTCATCCTTGAGACTGGCCAAAGCGGCTGCTGCAGCCAGGTTGCTGATATTGATTTTGGCATTGCTAAAATAATTGTCATTCAATTCTTTGATCAATGAAGCATGACCGGCTACAAAACCCACCCGTAAACCCGCCATGGCGTGAATTTTTGAGAAAGTGCGGACCACCAGCACATTTGGATATTTATCGATCAGACTGATCATTGACAGATTATCCGGTGCATCCAGAAAATCGATATAGGCTTCATCTACAATGACCACTGCTTTTTTAGCTGCTTCTACACAGAAATCTACCAGTTCCCTTGAGGATACTATAGTGCTGCTCGGATTGGCAGGGTTGCAGATATACACCATTTGCGTGTTACTGTCGATGGCTTTCAGCATGGCCGGCAGATCATGTGTTTTTTGAGCAGTTAGCGGTACCTCTATTACCCGGGTGCCCAGTTTCTTTGCTGTATTGGGAAGTGTGGCGAATGTGGGTGTTGCCGTTACCAGACTGCCTTTGGTAAAATGCCGGGCTAACTTTCCCAGCGCATCACCCGAGCCTGCTGTAGCCAGTACCTGATTGCTGTTTAGATGATAATGATCTGCGATGGTTTTTTCAAAGTTCTCTAACGAGGCCACATTGAACTGATAGCGGTGAGATTCGCTAATCATTTCCAGTATGGCTTGTTTTGCTTTGGGTGAAATGCCATATGGGTTTTCATTAGAACCCAGGTTAATAAGTCCCTGTGCACTACCCACATTCCGTAACAGGCCTTCTTCATTGGCCATGGAAGGCAGCGAAAATCCCAGGGCCATTGCAGCCAGTGAATTTGTTTTTAACCAATCGCGGCGGTTGATAGGGGCAGGCATAAGCGGTGATTTAGAAGGATAATATACGAAATTTTGGTTTTTATAGTTATCAGTTAGATACTGTCTGCGGCCGGTAATTACAGTTCAGGTCTTAACTATCTGGCTCCCAATTCTATCACTTCACAATTTTTCATTTCCTTCCCGTCTATCACAAAACGGATCAGGGTTCTTACTTTATGCCAGCCCTGTTTGCCGGCGGCACCGGGATTCATGTGCAGGCAATTCAGTTTGTCATCATACATCACTTTCAGAATATGCGAATGACCGCTGATGAACAGTTGTGGGTGATGCTGCAGTAGCATGGGTTTGGATTGCGGATTGTATTTTGGCGGATAACCGCCGATATGCGTCATCAATACTTTTACCTGTTCACATTCCCAGACAAGTGTTTCCGGAAAAAAGCCACGGATATCCTGTCCGTCAATATTGCCATACACGCCCCGCAACGGTTTGAATTGCTGTAGCGCTTTTGATACAGCATCTGTTCCAAAATCGCCTGCATGCCAGATCTCATCACATTCGGCAAAATGTTTGAATACCGCATCTTCGAGGTAATCATGTGTGTCTGAGATAAGACCGATTTTTGTCATATAGCTGCTAAGTTACTGGCCGGATTGATAGGATACTACTTGATTTATTTCTGGTTATCTTAGTTGTATCTACTATTATTGATTCTCCGGATGCGTATGAAAAGAATGTTTTGTTTGACTCTTATCAGTACCCTCTTTCTGCAGGCATGCAGGACCAGCCGCACTATGGAATGGCCTGTTTGGAAGGGGGAGGTTCAGGCTACAACCGGAACCAGATTCTACGAGTCGGTTGCTGCTGCCAAATGGCAGGAAAGGGATTCTTTGGCCAAACGGGAGATCCTGGCAGGAAACCTTCCTTCATTTCTGCGGAAATTTGTACGGATTACTATTTCTCTCAGGGATATTGTTTCCGGAAAAAGCATCAACGCATTTTACTATGTGGCCCCTGATTATTTATCGCTGGGTACGGATGATGACTGGGCCAGAATTCCCCTGACACCTATGGCCGCTCAGATCATTGCTGATAGCTTTCACTGTTTTTTGCCTACCCGTAAAATGGTCAATGATATTTATGAACAGGCTGTCGTAAAACTGGCGCCGGTACCTATGTATGCGTTCCGCGACAGTTCGGTAACCATGTGGCAGCATCACCTGATTATTGAGGGACAAAAAAAGGGGCGCAGGGGATTGATTGCAGGGATCAAAAAAGATGTTGTGTTATCCGGCAAAGTCAGTCGTGATGCCCGCCCCAACCGCGAAGCTATTTATGGATGGCACAAACCCGGTGGCAAACCCATACAACCGCTGTACACAGGTCATATCAACTGGTGGGTCGATTATAGCCATGGCATCCGGCTGGTGTACCGAACTATCTGGATAAACGGGAAACCCATGGATTATACAGCCGTAATGAAAGATCCCGTGTTGCAGAAATTATTATGCGACGAAGAAAGTTGTGATTTTCTGCGGTATTGAGGGAAGATTAAACCTAACTTCTAGTTACAACCCTACAAATATCTTTCCTCTATTACTGCTTTGTGGTGCAGTAAATGGCCGAACAGAATAAAACCAATGGCGTTGGCCGTAACGGGTAAGTCGCTGGCTATTCCTTGTTCTGCAAGTTGTTCCTCAGTTAATGATAACAGCAAGAGGTCTGTGGTTTTGCGAACCGCCTGAAACTCTTCTTTCAGTGAAGAGAGTGTTCTGGCATTGGCCCCGGAATTGAGGGCATAACTGTCTTCATCAAAAGAAGCCAGCGGTGTTTTGTCTTTGCGGGAGATCCGTAAAATGCGGTAAGCAAATATCCTTTCTGCATCTATTATATGTTGCAGCAGTTCTTTAATTGTCCATTTGCCTTCTGCATACCGGTAGTCGGCTTTATCTTCGGGAATTTGGGTGTAGAAAACATTCATGGAAGCGGCATAACGGGCTACGGCCGCTGTTACATTGTCTGCTTCCACTTTGGCGATATACCTTGAAAAATAGGGAGGAAATTCGGAAGCTGTTGGTCTTGCCATCAGGATTTGGGTTTGGTATTTTTCAGAATAGTGGTACTGGTCATTTTTACTGGCTCTTTGCTGGGTACAGATACAGCCGGCCTGGTGGTATCGGCAGTCTGAACCGCTTTGTAGGCGTTAATGATGCCCCCGGTTTTGCTCAGTACCGAAAAAGATACTTCTTCATTCTTGGAACCCGGTTTGATCGCCTGTACAGAGGGATCAGGTTTGATCGCAGATTCTTCAATGATCTTTTTAACCTGCAGGGCAGTTAACTCCGGATAGTAACCCCGGATCATCGCCGCAAGGCCACTCACAATGGGGGCCGACATACTGGTACCCTTGAGGTTACCGTATTGGTTACCTCCGGGAAAAGTGGAGTAAATTCTTACCCCGGGTGCAAATACGTCTACATTCTGTTTGCCGTAATTACTGAAATCTGCCGCAATACTGCCGCTGATCCTGGGATCGCTGCTGGCACCAACGGTGATAAAATTGGAAGCGTTGGTATTCCATTGTTTCAGCCACGGATTGGGAAAGTTCTCTTTTTCATCCAGGTTATTGCTTTCATTGCCCGATGCATGTACAATCAGTACATCGTGCAGCTCGGCATATTTAACGGCACTGTCTACCCATCTTTTTTCGGGTGAGAAGGATTTACCAAAACTCATGTTGATCACTTTGGCACCATTATCCACCGCATAATGAATGGCCAGTGCCACGTCTTTATCATATTCATCCCCATCGGGCACTACCCGCATCATCATCAGTTTTACATTATCGGCCACACCATCTATGCCCATCCCGTTGTTGCGTTGTGCAGCGATCAGTCCGGATACATGCGTGCCGTGTTTGGCGCTGTTCAACGGCCCCATCACATCGTTATTACCATAAAACCTGTCTGAAATGTCTTCGTAGTTATCTTTTACAATATCTGCACGGTAATCCACCGGAGGCGTGTCTTTTGATTCAAATGCCATTTTCTTGCCTTCCACATATTCATCCAGGTCGGCAATCGTATTGGTATTTTTCTCATCCGGATCAATACCGATCATTTTGATACAGGTGAGGTACCCAAACTTGGCTTCGCGGGCAGCTTTTGTCTGTGGCTCAAATTTTTCCAGCTTTTCGCAGGTATATTCTTCACAGCCCATTTCTTTCCGCAGTACTTTATCGTGGCGTTTGATGGCTTTGGCGGTTACTTCTACAAACATCAGTTCTACCTGTTCGTCTGAACTGAAACTGAGTTCGTTGGCCGCTTTTCGCCAGATCACATATTGTTCCCGCTCGTTACCTACCAGGGATGCCGTATCTACTGATTTACCGGTGAATTTGCCCTTTAAGCGGTGGTATACCCTTGATCTTTCATCGGAAGTTCTGCATACATCTCTTCCGTCTTTTCCACCCAGAAAATTCCATCCATACACATCATCCACATACCCGTTTCCATCATCATCTTTTCCGTTACCGGGAATTTCTTTGGGGTTGCGCCAGAGAATATTCTTCAGGTCTTCATGTGTCGTATCCACCCCCGAATCCAGTACCGCTACGATCACGGGTTTGGCTGATTTCTTTTTTTCTCTGAGAAAAGTATAGGCTTTGTTGAGGCTGATGCCATAAAAAGAATCCTGTGCATAATCCAGCAGATGCCAGCCCCGGGGGGCTTCGGTTTGTGCATGTCCCTGTTGGTATATAAAAGGCAGGGCCAAGATGGCTAAGACAATCCCACGATGCATCATTTTGTAAAAGTGTTTTCTATAATTACAAATTTGAGAAATGATCATGATAAAATAACAATCGCTACCCTGTTTTAGGAAAACATTAAGTGAATCCGGGTTTGCCTGCTATTTTATTGATTATCAGTTAATTAGTAAAGTTGGTTAACCGCAGATTCACAGGTAATGATGCAGGGATTTGCGGTTTTCGGACTTTGTTTGTTAGGGTTTATTTGGTAGCAGTTCGGCAGGGGTGAGCGGGTTACTTAACAGCTTACCAAACAGTTCCCATCTTTTGTCGGCCGCTGCTGCTGTGCCGCCATTGGCTTCGATATAATTTTTCACCAGGTCTTTGCCGTAATTGTAATTGATGACATAACTCCGGTTTACCCGGATAAAACTGATGGATTTCAGGGCAGTTTCTTCATTATTCAATCCATACTCCTTCAACCAGCGCAGCGCTTCGGCTTCGTTCATCGTGCTGTTCAGTAATCCCCTTGCTACTTCGTTGCGTACATAATTTAACTGGCCTTTCAATTCGAGGGCGCTGTAATAGCGGTCAAGACCAGTAGTGTCTAATCCTGCCAAAGGCAGCAATACTTTTTTGGTAAATTCATTTTTTTCGTTGCCTGGAAAAGTAAGTTCTATGCCATAATTCGCACTGCCTTCGGCGATAAGTGATTGTGGACTGAACAGCGGATACAAAGAGATCTCTATCCAGCCTTTATCTGCGTATAGATTTTTCTCCAGCAGCATATTGTACACATGGTGACCGGGGTAACTTTCATGGCTGCCTACATCAATGGCTTTATCGATAAATATTTTCAGATCGGTATTGAATTGCACCAGACTTTGGTAATGCCCTTTGTACCAGTTATATCCGCTCCAGGGTTTGTTGGTCACATATTCGAGTGTAAAATCTTCTTCAGCGGGCAGTGTGTAATGTGCTTTGGTTCTTTTGCGGCATTCGGCGATCGCTGTTTTGAAAACCGTATCTATTTTGTTGGTGGGGATGATAAAACGATTGGCCAGTTCCTGAAACCGGTTGTTGAGATTTCCTTTGCCCGGCAACAGGCCATCCAGTTTTGCCACCAGTTCCTGAAAATGTGCCTCCGGATAAGTGGGTACGGTTACCCCGAATAAGGCTTTGGTTTCTTCATCGAAAGATGGGAGCTGGCCCGCTACGATCCGGATCCTGCCGGCAAAAGCCATTAACTGGGCGTTGATCCAGCGCACCCTGGACAACAGGGTGTCATTATTTACGTCTTTTGCCAGGGCATTGATGTCCCTTGTTAATTCCTGAACGGCATTCAGTAAACTGTCTTTGGGAAATACTATAGCTTTTGTACCTGTCGGTCGTAAAGAATCCGGCCCGTAATAGGCATCTACAAAAGCTTCATCGTATTGGCCAATGGTAAGCCCCAGGCGAACATATTTTTCGGCCAACCGGTTCAATGCTGCATTGGCGTTTGGTAGGGTGCTTGGTTGCGAACAAGCAAATATCAAGAGGAGCAGGGAGAAGCAGATGATTTTTGGCATAGTAGTATCGTGTATGTTAAAGTTGCTGTTATTCCGGCAATCTGCCCGTTTTTTACCGGTAAAATACAGGAAGAAGGGCGTTGGTATTACGGCGGCTCAAAAAATCAGGGCATTGTATAGAAAGGGAATCAGGCAAACTCCTTATATTAGGTTTACGATTTTGCCCGGAAGGATCTTACAACTCCTAAACGATTGTTATGTCTTATACCACTACTATACGAATGGAATGGGTTCAGCAATGGATTGCCGATAAACGGGAACCGCATACCATTGAAGAAGAACTCAGGCGATTGGGCCTGGAGACCGAACATATTGAAGGGCATTTGAATGAATATAAAAAACTCAGGCATTCGAGAAGACTAACTACCGGGTTCATCTGGTTGGCTATCGGTGCCTTTCTCGGTTTTGTCAGTTGTGTACTCTCCCTAACGAATCCGTTCCCCGCATTGTATTTCTGGATATTGTATGGCCTCACATCGGTAGCCATTGCACTGATCTTTGTAGGACTTTATTTCATTTTTGAGGACTGAGAAACTATCTGCGGCTTTCTTTAATGGCTTTGATCAGTTTGTTGTTTCTTCTTTCTGCGCGTGCATTCTGTAAAGACATCACAGCCCATAAAGCGGCAGGTAACCAACCCAGCAGGGTCAGTTGTAATAGCAGACAAATCACCGCCGTAAAAATCTTCCCTCTGAAGAAGAAAGACAGAAAGGGGAAAAGAATGGCTAATAACATATCCCTTGGTTATGGTAACAGCGATTGCTGCCGTTGTTTTACAGGTCGAACACGATGCCCTGTGCCAGTGGCAGTTTATCGCTCCAGTTAATGGTATTGGTTTGCCTGCGCATATAGGCTTTCCAGGCATCACTGCCGCTTTCACGCCCGCCGCCGGTTTCTTTTTCTCCGCCAAAAGCACCACCTATTTCCGCACCACTGGTTCCGATATTCACATTGGCAATACCGCAGTCGCTGCCGGCATGAGAGAGGAAACGTTCTGCTTCGCGCATATTCAATGTCATGATGGCGGAAGAGAGTCCTTGTGGCACACCATTCTGTAATGCAATCGCTTCTTCCAGCGTATTGTATTTCATCAGATAAAGAATAGGCGCAAAAGTTTCGTGTTGCACAATAGCCATTTCGTTTCTGGCTTCGGCAATGCAGGGTTTTACATAACAACCACTTTCATATCCCTTGCCTTCCAGCACACCACCTTCTACCAGAAAACGGCCACCCTGCTGTTTGCATTGCTCAATGGAATGCAGGTACATTTTCACGGCATCCGTATCAATCAAAGGACCTACATGGTTATGGGTATCCAGCGGATCACCGATCCGTAACTGGCCATAGGCTTTTACTAATTTGGCGGTAAAACTATCATAGACAGATTCGTGGATGATCAGTCTGCGGGTGGTGGTGCAACGTTGTCCGGCAGTACCCACGGCTCCGAATACGGCACCGATCAACGACATATCCAGATCTGCATCTTGTGAAATGATGATCGCATTGTTACCGCCCAGTTCCAGGATACTTTTGCCCAAACGTCCGGCTACTGCTGCGCTCAGCGCCTTACCCATACGGGTAGAACCGGTGGCAGATACCAGCGGAATGCGGGTATCATGACTCATCCATTCGCCTACTTCACGTCCGCCCTGAACTAGTCCATTCACCCCCTCGGGTACATTATTTTTAGTAAATACTTCCGCTACAATTTTCTGTACGGCAATACCGCACAAAGGTGTTTTTTCGCTGGGTTTCCAGATGGTCACGTTTCCGCAAACCCATGCCAGGGCTGCGTTCCAGCTCCATACCGCCACGGGGAAGTTGAAGGCGGATATGATGCTCACAATTCCCATCGGATGCCATTGCTCATACATACGGTGAGCTGGGCGCTCACTGTGCATGGTTAATCCATATAACTGCCGGGAAAGACCCACTGCAAAATCACAGATATCGATCATCTCCTGCACTTCGCCATATCCTTCCTGCAGGCTCTTGCCCATTTCATAACTCACCAGTTTTCCCAGCGCTTCCTTGTTGGCACGCAGTGCATCGCCTACCTGACGCACAATTTCGCCGCGTTTAGGGGCGGGCCACATGCGCCAAATGGCAAAAGCTTCCTGTGCTTTTGCGATGGTAGCTTCGTAAGCGGCTGTGTCTGTAGCCGTTACAGAACCGATGGTTTTCCCGTCAACCGGCGAGAAAGAATCGATTTGAGTGCCATTACTGTTGATCCATACGGTGCCGGTAGAAGTACCGTGATTCTGGGCGGTGATACCGAGTTGTCTGAGGAATTCCATATTGCAAAAGTACCACCAAACAGGATATCCCCCAACCCTCACCTGCAGTAGTTGGTAAATAAAACGATTTTAAGGATGTAGCTGCTGAATGGATGACCCGTATACTTGATTTTAAAGCTCAAAAAAGCCAGTGTACGATGGCTACGGAATCACCGGATGCTGGAAAGGAACGAAATAAAAAAAGGTACCACCTGTTGAGAACAACCGCTGGTACCTTTCATCAAAACCTTGCATGAAACATTTATGAAAAATGATCGATGTAAAAGTATTTATCCTTTCAACAGTGTTGAATTTATTTAGGCGAGCATGCCTATTGAATCGGGGAATTACTTGGTTTTGGAAATCATTAACAACTGGTCGTATACCTGACTGTAACTGCTACCGATCGGGATCTCTTTACCGGCGGTCCAGAGTTTGGTTTTACTGAACTTTTCAATACGTGCCAGTGGTACAATAAAAGAGCGATGTACCCTTACAAAATCCCGGGAAGGAAGTTTTTCCTGTATGCTTTTCAGCGTCATCAACGTCAGTACCGGATTGGGTTTGATATAGATCTTGATATAATCGTCGAGTGCTTCAATCAGCTCAATATCTTTCAGGTTGATCTTCATGATCTCGTAGTTCACTTTCACGAAGATGGAGTTGAGCTGCAGCTCCTGTGAGCTGAGGAATTCGATATACTCTTTCACCTTATAACAGGCTTTCAGAAAACGGTCGTACTCAAAAGGTTTCAGCAGGTAATCTACGGCGTCTACATTAAATCCTTCTGCTGCAAAATCCTTATACGCTGTTGTAAATACCACGGGTGGTTTTTGTGTAAGCGATTTATAGAACTGCATCCCATTGATATCGGGCATCTGTATATCCAGAAAAAGAAGGTCTACGGTATTGTCCTGCAGCCAGGCTTTTGCTTCGTCTGTATTCGTAAACGTTTTTTCCAGTTTCAGGAAAGAGATCTTACTGCAATACTCATTAATGAGTTGCAACGCTAAGGGTTCGTCGTCAATGGCTATGCAGTGTATCATCAGGTTACAATTTCCAGGTGAACATTATAATAATTGTCTTTCTCAAAACTGGTTAGTTTGTGTTTGCCGGGGTACATCAGTTCGAGTCTTCTTTTTACATTATTGATGCCGATACCGGTATTTTCCATCAGGTTATTTTCTGAAGGTACAATATAATTAACGGCTGTAAAGATGATCCTGTTCCCCTCTGTTCTGATCTCGATGGTGATGCTGGAAGCTTCTTTGGTACTGACCCCATACTTAAACGCATTCTCTACAAACGGGATAAAAAGCAGTGGTGCCACCAGCAGATTATCGGTAGATCCCTCTGTTGTAAAATTGAGTGTTACTTTATCCGTTAACCGTACTTTTTGAAGATCGATAAAATTATGTGTGAACTCCACTTCATTCTGCAGAGGTACCAGATCCCTTTGCGTTTCCGTAAGGATATACCGCATGATAGAGGATAGTTTCATCACAGCCGGAGCCGTTTTTTCACTTCTTACTACGGCCAGTGAATAAATATTATTCAGTGTATTAAAAAAGAAATGCGGGTTTACCTGCGATTTCAGAAAAGATAGTTCGGTATTCAGTTTTTCATTCTCTGTTTCTTTCCGGTTCTGTTCTGTCTGCAACCAGCGTTGAATCACAGAGATGCAGGTACCCACTGTAAAGATCAGCAGAAAGAGAACCGTATTATACGGATCTGCCACTGGTCTTCTGGAACGCATATAACCCGAGAATCTTGGTTTGCCTTTGAACGCGGGGTTACGGATAAACTCCCTGTTATTGGGATTAAAGGGTTCGGGTTCTGCAATGAGCAGGGCAATTTGTTTGGGTGCATAGAGGAATACCAGCAGACAAACCACAATGGACAGAATATAATAGAACCATTTTTCCTTTACCAGAAAACGTGGAATCAACAATAAAGTATTGAGGTAGTAAAACAAAACCAGAAATACATTATTACAGATAATGGAAGCCAACTGGTGGTTGCTCATGCTGAAATCGCGCAGGCGGGGAAAGAAAACCAGGTAGGGTAGGGTAAAAAAGCAAAGCCATGCCGCACTGTGTGCAATCAGCGTTACTACTCTCTTGTTATTATTGATCGGCATATATCTCGCTTGGTTTAAAAACTCATCACATATCTGGTCCAGAAACTCTGTTCTTTCATCCGGCTGTCTACACTCCCAAAATTGGCACCACCCCCTCCGGTATTGCCACCACCGGCACGGGCACCACCGGTTCTTCCGCCACCACCACCTGAGGGTCTGCCGCTTCCGGCAGGTACACCCACCAATTGGGTGGTAACGCCAGTGGGTCCTCCTGCATTAGGCATCTCCATTCCGTTAATCTTCCATCCGATTCCCAGTGTTTTGCCGTTTAGGGCAGTTTGTCCTCCCAAAAAGCTAAGTGGCACCAGGTATTCAATATAAAAATAATTGGCGTCATCCCAATCAAAGGCCAGATTGATGCCGTTGGGTTGACTGATCAGTTGGTTTTGATCTTCTTTGTCATCAAACCCAAAAGTTTTCAGCAGAATCATGGTGGCCGCTAATCTTTCCCGCATTTCTTTGGGGTCGGGTCTGCCGCCCTCGCCCGGCTCTCCGCCCGGTCGGCCACCCCGTCCTCCACCGCCTTCTCTTTTAAGCGGGAAACTGATGCCTGTTCTTTCTCTTTTCCTGCCCTTGGTATCCATATACAGATCCATACCAAGCGACATCATCTTCATCTGCAGCTGTTGGTCCGATACTTTGATGGCCAGATACAGATTGTTGGCATCATGATCTACAGCGTATTGAATATTCGTTTCTTTATCTGTTTCAAACCTGCCCGGATTCCATTCATTGATATTGCCATCCAGGATATGGTTGATCTTTACAGAATCACTAACCATTTTCGCCTGCAAGGAAGTTAACAGGCAGAGCATAGGCAGTATAGCCACGAAAAGATTCTTTTTCATATGCAGTAGGTTTGTATCAAATCTATTCAGCCCTTGCAAGCCGGTAAAAGATTATGGGTGAAAACAAGTGTCTTATCGGTGAAGAACTCAGTATGATTCCTGCTGGTTGGGGAAATCCCGGGATTTTACGTCCCGGATATATTGTTGAACAGCCCCTGTGACCTGTGTTTCCAGATCCAGGTACTGGCGCAGAAAACGGGGTTTGAAAGCATTGTTGATGCCGAGCATATCATGCATCACCAATACCTGTCCGTCGCAATCGCCCCCGGCACCAATACCAATGGTTGGTATATGCAGTTGTTCGCTTACTTTTTTGGCCAGTTGTGCGGGAATCTTTTCCAGTACCATGGCGAAGCAGCCTGCTTCCTGCAGCAGAAGGGCATCTTTGACTAGTTTTGAAGCTTCTGCCTCTTCTTTGGCCCGAACCGTATAAGTGCCGAACTGGTAGATAGACTGTGGTGTGAGTCCGAGATGTCCCATTACCGGGATCCCTGCTGCAACAATGCGTTGGATACTCTCGATGACTTCTTCGCCTCCTTCCAGTTTTACCGCATGGCCACCTGCTTCTTTCATGATGCGGATGGCTGACGCCACAGCTATATCCGGATTGGACTGATAGGACCCGAAAGGAAGATCAACTACAACCAGGCAACGGTCTATGCCGCGTACCACACATTGTGCATGGTAGATCATCTGGTCGAGGGTAATGGGAAGGGTGGTTTCATGTCCGGCCATTACATTACTGGCACTATCGCCTACCAGTATCACATCAATACCTGCGGCATCAAAGAGACGGGCAAAGGAATAGTCATAAGCGGTAATCATGGAGATTCTTGCGCCCTGGGTTTTCATCTGCTGTAATGTATGGGTGGTGATCTTTTTGATCTCTTTATGGGAAGACATTTGAAAATAGTTTAAATGGACAGGAAAGGGGAATATGCCTCTGCTTTAGAATAAAACATATTCAAATGCCGGTATAAAAATAGTAAGATTTGGAGGATTCTCCTCTTACTGCTACTAAACCTCCAAACCGGATGTATTTACGAAGTAATTCCCTTGGCGGCCAGTTCGTAGTAAAGATGCTGGATCAATCCATCTGCCAATCCGATTTTGGGTACATAGATCTCTGCAGCATCTGCCCAGCGCATTACGTTGATATAAATCTGCAGGGCCGGTACAATTACATCGGCACGGTCTTCGCGAAGTTTGTAGATATTGATCCTGTCTTCCAGCGAAAAACTGGCGATCTCTTTATAATAATCTTTCAGCAGTTCCAGGTTCAGGGGTTTGCCGTCTTTCTTCTTACTGAGCGAGAATACTTTGTTGATATTACCACCCGTACCAATGGCGGTGATCTGTTTAAAACCCTTGGTTTTTACTTTGATGAAATCCTTCATCTCATTCCATTTCAATTCATCCACCATGTCTTTCAGCAAACGGATGGTGCCGATATTGAACGACTGCTTGAAAACCAGTTTGCCATCGGCGAAAAATGTAAGTTCTGTACTGCCGCCGCCAACATCAATGTATAAATAACTGTGTTCGGTATCCATGTGTTCTGCTACATGGTTCTCGTAAATAAGGGAAGCTTCCAGATCGCCGCTGATGATCTCGATCTCCAGCCCGGTTTCCAGTTTTACTTTACGGATGATGTCGGCACTATTGGTAGCATCGCGCATGGCACTGGTGGCACAGGCGATCACATTTTTTACACCATAGGCATTGATGAGGTGGCCATAGGCTTTCATGGTTTGCAATACCATGCCTCTTTTTTCCTTGGAGATTTCTCCTCTCTCAAACACATCAAAACCAAGACGTAACGGAACACGTACCAGATTCAGTTTATTGAACTGGGGATTACCTTCACGGTCCTGACTTACTTCGGTGATCAGTAACCTGGCGGCGTTACTCCCGATATCAATGGCTGCTAACCTCACTGGTCACTACGTTTTTCTTGTGCAGGTAATGGTACGTTTCGATCTGCGAACGCACCTGTCTTTTACCTGCGGAAGGTACATAGTTGTTGCTTAAGTCATTGTCGAGGATCCTCGCTTTTACGTTATCTCTTAATTGAATGTGGATAATCTCCTTCAATTCTGCGCAGATAGCAGGGTCTGTAACGGGAATGGCTGCTTCAACCCGGTGGTCCAGGTTACGTACCATCCAGTCGGCACTGGAGATGTAGATCTTTTCCTTACCCAGGTTATGAAAAATAATGACCCTGGCATGTTCCAGGTATTCGTCTACGATACTGATAGCACTAACTGCTCCTTTTTCTTTTTTCGGATCGCGCAGTACACAGTAAATACCTCTTACAACCATCCGGATAGAGACTCCCGCTCGGGCAGCTTCGCCAAGTTTGGTGATCAGGGTGGCATCACTCAGGGAGTTTACTTTGAGGATAATGCCGGCTTCTTTGCCCGCTTTGGCATGTTTGATTTCGCGGTCGATCAGTGCCATCAGTGCCTGACGCATATTTGTGGGACAAACCAGCAGGGTTTTGCACATCCGCAGATGCTGGATCCCGGTTTTCCAGTTTTCGAGATAATTGAAAATGCGGTTGATATCGGCCATCACATTCCGGTTGGCCGTTAACAGGCAATGATCCCCATATACCGTAGCTGTTTTCTCATTCAGGTTACCGGTACTTACAAAACCATATTGAATGGTTTTGTTGCCTTTTCTTTTTTTAATGATACAGAGTTTGGCATGGATCTTCATTTTGGGTACGCCCAGTAAAACGGTAACCCCTTCCTCTTCCAGTACTTTTTTCCATTCCAGATTGGCTTCTTCGTCAAAGCGGGCTTTCAGTTCCAGCATCACTACCACTTGCTTACCATTACGTGCGGCATTGATGAGAGCATTGATCACTTTTGAATTAGAGGCCAGGCGGTAGGCCGTTAGTTTGATCGACTGCACATCCGGATCCATGGCCGCTTCGCGCAGCAGATCTATAACGGCATTGAAAGAATGATAGGGAAAATGCAGCATCACATCTTTCTTAATAATCACATCGGTTACCCGCATCGAACTCTGCAGTGCCGGATGGGTAAAAGCCGAACGACGGGTACTTTTGGTATTGAACACATCCGGGAAATCCATGAAATGCCGGAAGTTGTGAATGCGTCCACCTGGAATGATATTGCTTTTCCGGTTCAGGCTCAGCCTTCGTATCAGGTATTCGAGTAAACCGGCATCCATTTCTTTATCGTATACAAAACGTACCGGTTTTCCCTTGCGGCGGTTCTTCAACCCTTTTTCTATCTTCTCTACAAAACTGGTACTCACATCATTGTCAAGATCGATCTCGGCATCTTTGGTAACCTTGAATACATGCGATTCAAAATGATCGTATCCGAAATAGGAGAAGATCACCGGCAGGTTGTAACGAACCACATCTTCCAGCAGAATAATATTTTTTTCAGCCGATTTGGAAGGTAGCTGTATAAACCGGCCAATGGCTCTGGCCGGAACCTCGATGAGGGCATATTTTTGCTGGTAGGCAGAATTCTTTTTCCGCATCACCACCCCCAGGTAAATACTTTTATCGCGCAGGTAGGGGAGTTGCGGCAGACTCTCGATCATCAGAGGAATGATATTGGAGCGAACCTCTTCTTCAAAGAATTTTTTCACGAATACCTGCTGCTCACGGGTCAGGTTTTTTTCTGTAATGAGTTGGATACCGGCTTTCTTCAGTTCTTTCTGTATACCTGCCCAGATGCGGTTGAACTCATTCTGCTGCTGTAATACAATGGTCTGGATCTGGTCAAGGATCTGCTGGGGGGCTTCTTCCATGTGCATGTTCAGCTTTCTTCGCTTTTCGCTGAATTCCAGCATCCGTTTCAGCGTGGCTACACGTACGCGGAAAAACTCATCCATATTATTGGAAAAAATACCCAAAAAACGGATCCGCTCTTTTAAAGGAACACTGGGGTCATTGGCTTCCTGTAATACCCTTGCATTAAAACTGAGCCAACTGATATCTCTCTGAATGAGTAATTTTTTTGCCATGCGCTGTGAGGGAAATTTGGAAAAATGGATGATGTGATTGTTACTGATTTTCCCTTTTGTCAAATATAAGAAACACGGTTTTTCAGGAATGTTAAGTTTATCAGATATATCAGCATGCCCGTCTGCTAGGAAAAAGATGCTTTGATCTGCCGGATAATCCCAGTGGTGGAGAATCCTTCCACAATCGGATTGATGACTACCCGTCCGCCATTTGCCATCACTTCTTTGGATCCTACGATCTGTTCAATGGTATAGTCGCCACCCTTTACCAATACATCGGGTAGTACGGCAGTGATGAGTTGCAGGGGGGTATCTTCTTCAAAAATGACAACCGCATCTACAATAGCCAGACTGGCCAGTAAAAGTGCCCGGCTATGTTCATTGTTAACGGGCCTGTCCGGGCCTTTGAGTCTTTTGGTGCTGCTGTCGCTGTTAACCCCTACCACGAGGAAATCAGCTTCTGAAGCGGCCTGTGAAAGGGAGGCGATATGCCCCTCATGCAGGATATCAAAACAGCCATTGGTAAAAGCAACGGTTTTATCCGTTACCCGCCAGCTGGCCAACTGTGCC
The DNA here is from genome assembly GCA_943369185.1 of Caulobacter sp. UNC279MFTsu5.1. Lineage (GTDB taxonomy): Bacteria > Bacteroidota > Bacteroidia > Chitinophagales > Chitinophagaceae > Sediminibacterium. The sequence goes on from CALRMK020000002.1 coordinate 375,655, forward strand.
AGCAGGTGTGGTAAGGTGAAGATCTTTTTTTCTATGGCGTTAACGGCTTTCATGTTGTTTCTTTTTGTTGTAATAAGGCAGTAGTATCAGGCAGACAGAACCTACCAGCACCACGATCGCGAACTGGGCAAACCATTGAAGGGTGCCATTGGCAAAACCGATTTCAAACGGTATGTCATTTTTTTCCAGCACTTTGGCCAGAAAAAAAGCGTAGGCACCAATGCCACCAGGGGTAATGATCATACCGATACTCGCAAAAGCCAATCCGGAAATGGCGGCTCCCAACCCTAGGCCGGTAGTGCCCTGTGTTGCCAGGTAACCTACCCAGGTACCCACAATATATAATCCCCAGATGGCGATACTATATAATATGAAATTCCTTTTTTGTTCGAGGTAACGTATGCTGTTCAATCCTTCCCAGATGCCGCGTAATACTTTTTTGGTCAGGATCACGATCTGCAGATGCGAGAATTGGTTGAACCAGATCTTCACGGCTATGGCAATGGCTGCCAGTACGGCTAAAACGATCCCGAGTTTGACAAAAGAAACAGATCCGCTCTGGGTTTCAAATACCTGCACAAAGAGCTGACGGGCAAATTCGCCCACAACATCATACTGACTGATAAGTGCCAGCAGAAAAACAATCCCCAGGCTGATTACATCCACCGCTCTTTCGGCTACAATGGTTCCCACCAGTTTTTCGGCGGGAACTTTTTCATATTTGGCGAGGATGGTACATTTCAGCACTTCGCCCAGCCGGGGAACGGCCAGGTTGGCGAGATAGCCGATCATCACTGCAAAAAAAGTATTGGCGAGAGAGGGTTTGTAACCCATGGGCAACATCAGGATTCGCCAGCGCAGGGCACGCAGCAGGTGGCTGCAGGACAGGATCAGAAATACCGGCAATAGCAACCAGTAATTGGCTGTTTCTAACGATCGCTTGAACTCCCCCCATTTATCATCCGGGATCTGGTGCAAACTCCACCATACCAGAAATACTCCCAGTCCGAGAAACAACAGGTATTGCAATACAAATAACAATCGTTTTTTCATATCGGAAGATTCAGCGGCAAGTTAAGCAAGCAATTTTAATAAATCCTGTTTCCGGGTTGGCCGGCAGGAAGAGCTGGAAAGATTAGTTAAGCGTCAGATTGTCGATCAGCCTTACCCCGCCAATGAAAGCGGCTACCAGTGCTACCAGTTTCGTTTGTCCGTCCCATTCTGTAACAGGTAATAGCGAAGCGGCATCAGCGATCGAAACATAGTCGATCTTTTCAAAGCCCGCGGTAAACAGGGCGGTTTTTGCCGCTGTAACCAAATTGTCAAGACTGCCTGGTTGTAGTCCCGCCTGAATCGTTAATAAGCGTTCATAAATTACTGCCGCTGTTTCTTTTTCCTGTGCAGTCAGACGCAGGTTTCTGCTGCTCATGGCCAGTCCGGAAGGCTCGCGGCGGGTGGGCACAATCTGCAATTGAACCGGCAGGGCGGTTAGATGGATCAACTGGCGGATCACCATACATTGCTGGTAATCCTTTTGCCCGAGGTATAGGTTGGTGGGTTGTACCAGTTCCAGTAACCGATGCACTACCTGACATACACCCTGAAAATGTCCCGGCCGGTATTTTCCTTCCAGCAGGTTTTCCAGGTAACCCAGATCATAAGGCTGGGTTAATTGCATTCCGGAAGGATAGATTTCTTGTACGGAAGGCAGGAACAGGATATCACATCCCGCTTTTTCGAGCAGGTAGATATCTTTTTCGAGGGTTACAGGATAACGGGTAAAGTCCTGGGGGTCGTTAAATTGGGTGGGATTGACAAAAATACTGGCAATAGTTATATTATTATTTTTATTACTATGTTCTATCAGGCTCAAATGTCCCTCATGCAATGCTCCCATAGTTGGAACAAAGCCTTTTAGCTGGTCCTGGCTTGTTGCGGCAGAAAGAAAACAGGAGAGGTCAGTAACAGTTTTTAACAGGATCATTTGGGCTGAGTTTGGGCAAAAGCCGGATTTGCGTTGGTTTTCGGTGCATTTTATGTACCTTTGCCAACTGTTTTTTCCAGCATCGTGCTAAAATTCGCATACTAATGTCAACAAAGAAAAGGATTTTATTCATTGCGACTGAAATGTCGCCTTATCTCGAACTCACTGAGTTCGCGGAGGTGATCAATAAGCTGGCTATCAAAAGCAATGACAGTGGTTTGGAAGTGAGGTGCATTATGCCACGCTTTGGGGTGATCAATGAAAGGAGACATCGCCTGCATGAAGTGGTAAGACTTTCTGGGATCAATGTATCGGTAGATAACGACGATTACCCATTACAGATCAAAGTAGCTTCTTTACCCAATGCCCGTTTACAGGTGTATTTTCTGGAAAACGAGGACTTTTTCAAGCGGAAGCAGATTTTTCACGATGATGAAGAGACCTGGTTTGATGACAATATCCTTCGTACCGTTTTCTTCTGCAAAGGAGCCCTCGAAACCGTTAAAAAGTTTGGATGGCCGCCGGATCTGATCCATTGCAGTGGCTGGATGACCGGACTGATTCCTGCCTATATCAAAACCGCCTATAAAAAAGAGCCGGTGTTTGGCAACAGTAAAGTGATATTTACGATTGGCCAGAATACTTTCAAAGAAAAACTGGGAACCGATTTTGTGCAGAAGGCCATCATTAATGGCAATATAAAAGAAAAAGACCTGGAAGCTTTTAAAGAAGGTAATAATACGGCCATGTTCCGGGGCGGGGCCAGCTTTGCTGATGCCATCACTTTTGGTGCCGATAAAATAGAAAAGAAACTCGTTGATGATTTCGCCAAAGTGAAAGGAAAGAAGGTAGTTCCTTTCAAAGGGTGGGATTCTGATTTAACAGAGTATTTAGAATTGTACAACGACCTTGCGGGCAAGTAATCACTAACTCATGCATTCATTTTTTACGCTGCGTAGAATATTCATTTCCGGTGTTGTTTTGATCATTTTTCTGACAGGCTGCACGCGTATTTCTTCTACAGATATTGGTTCGGGACTGATTCCGGCTATTGATGGTGTGATTACAAAAGATACCATACTCGAAGTACTGACAGATACCTACGAGGATACGGATACGGCCCGTGTTTATAAAAGTGATAATCATTTACTGGGATCTATCAGTAATGACCCCCTTTTTGGAAAAACGAGAGCCTCGCTCTATTTTGAGCTGAAACCCAGTTCCTATCCCTTTTTTATCCCTGGAAACAAAGACAGTGTGGTAGTAGATTCTGCAGTTTTGATTCTGAGCTATAGAGGATCTTACGGCGATTCAACACTGCCTCTGCGTCTCAACCTGTTTGAGATAGATAAAAATACACCACTGGATCAGTACCGGACCTATCCGGTGAATCATCCATCTGCCTTAAATGTAAATCTGGGTCAGCTGCTGGCTTCGCAGACCGTAGATATCAGAAGATTAGGCGACTCAGTGAAAAACCGTTACGAGAATTCCAAGAATCAGCTGCGGTTCACGCTGAGTAATAGTCAGGCTATCCGTTTTATTAAAACCTACGATTCTACGAATGCCTATCGGAATGATTCCTTGCTCCGAACGTATTTCGCTGGGTTTGCCATTACGGCTAATACAGCCGGTGCCAATGCTTTGCTGAAGATCAATCTGGCGGATACCAATACCAAATTTGCCCTTTATTATAATTCCAGTTCTACCGGAGCCAGTCAAAGAGATACATCTGTGGCTTATTTCAGGTTCAATACTATCAGCGATGGCAGTGCCAATGTGGTGGTGCGAGACAGAACAGGAAGTGAAGCGGCCCGTTACCTGACCACTACGTCCAAATCTGATTCGCTGGTTTATGTTCAATCGGTACCCGGAACTTTTGTACGGGTGAGGATTCCTGGTTTGCAGACACTTTCTAACCGTCTTATCCACAGAGCAGAGCTGATCACTGAACAGGTGCCGGATGACAATAATCTGGCTACCCTGGAAAAGCAGATGTTACCTCCCCGGTACCTCCTCCTGAGCAGGTACGATTCTGCGATCAAAAGCAAAAGAAATATCCCCAATGATTATACACTGGGTTCCAACGGACCTAATATTTCTGCTTTTGGCGGCTACCTGATCTCCAAATCGATACAGGGATATGACAATGTTGCTTCCTATACATTTGATCTGAGCAGATATGTGCAAGGTATCGTTACCCGTAAGGATACGTCTTTTACCTTACGTTTATCGGCACCCAGCAACGATTCCTTATATTACACACCACCTTATCCTGGTAATACCTCTTCCCAGTTATATTACCTGAATCCCTCTGTTGGTAACGATGTAGGGGATGGAAGGGTAAGACTCGGTGGTGGAACCCATACCCGTTTCAGGATGCGTTTGCGAATTATTTTCTCACGGATTTAGTAGGGTATTCTTCATTATTCTATATTTGCACCCATTAAAATAAACTTCATATGCCTTATCTGTTTACCTCTGAGAGCGTTTCTGAAGGACATCCGGACAAAGTAGCCGACCAGATTTCAGACGCACTGATTGATAACTTTCTTGCGTTTGACGCCCAATCTAAAGTAGCCTGCGAAACACTGGTTACCACCGGTCAGGTAGTATTGGCTGGCGAAGTAAAATCAAAAGCTTACCTCGATGTTCAGGAAATTGCCCGTGGTGTTATCCGTAAAATCGGCTATACCAAGAGTGAATATATGTTCGAGGCGAACAGTTGTGGTATCCTGTCTGCCATTCATGAGCAGTCTGCAGATATTAACCAGGGTGTAGACCGTAAGAAAAAAGAAGAGCAGGGAGCTGGTGACCAGGGGATGATGTTTGGTTACGCTTCTAATGAAACAGATGACTATATGCCACTGGCATTGGATCTGGCTCATAAGATCCTGATCGAATTGGCAGCGCTCAGAAGAGAAAACAAACAGATCAAATATCTCCGTCCTGATGCGAAAAGCCAGGTTACACTGGAGTATGATGATAATAACCGCCCCGTTCGTATTGATGCGATCGTGGTATCTACCCAGCATGATGATTTTGATACAGAAGGAAAAATGCTGGCCAAGATCAAAGAAGATATCATCAATATCCTGATCCCAAGGGTTAAGTCCAAGTATAAGAAATACGCCAAACTGTTCAACGATAAGATCAAGTATCATATCAACCCAACCGGTAAGTTCGTGATCGGTGGTCCGCACGGCGATACAGGTTTGACCGGCCGTAAGATCATTGTAGATACCTATGGTGGTAAAGGCGCACACGGCGGTGGTGCTTTCAGCGGAAAAGATCCCAGTAAAGTAGACCGTTCTGCAGCCTATGCAACCCGTCATATTGCCAAGAACCTGGTAGCTGCCGGTATCGCTGATGAAGTACTGGTGCAGGTTTCTTACGCCATTGGTGTTGCCCAGCCTACTTCCATCAACGTAAATACCTACGGAACCGCCAAAGTGCAGTTAACAGATGGACAGATCGGCAAGATCGTGGAAAGCATTTTTGATATGCGTCCTTACTTTATCGAGCAGCGCCTGAAACTGCGTACCCCTATGTACAGCGAAACAGCTGCTTATGGCCATATGGGTCGTAAGAATGAAGTGGTAACCAAAGAATTTACCCTGCCTAACGGTAAAGTGAAAAAAGTAAAAGTGGAGCTGTTTACCTGGGAGAAACTGGACTATGTTGCCAAAGTAAAGAAAGCTTTCGGGGTTAAATAAGATCCCATACCTGATATACATAAACCCTTGCCTAAACGGCAGGGGTTTTTTGTTAGTATATTTGGATACTGGTTTTTGCCGGCCAGTAAAACCTAGTCCAATGAAAAAGAACCTATCGATTGCTGCGATCAGTTGTATGGTCATGGTGCTGGTCATGCAATGGCAGGGTAGTAGCCTGAAAACCCCCACTGCCAAACGTGGTATCCTCGATCTTGAATTTGCCCGTACCCCTGCATTGTTACAGACCGCATTATCCGGTTGGGATCTGTCTGCGGTGAAGATGAATATCTGGCTGGATTTTGCTTTTATCGTGACCTATGTGGTATTTCTTTCGCTGGCGGCAGAAATAACGGCCGGTAAATGGGGAAAGATCCGCTGGCTCTCGCAAACCGGACTTTTTCTCGCAAGGACGGCTTATGTGGCCGGTGTGCTGGATATTGCCGAAAACCTGCTGATGCTGAAAACCATTTCTGGAAGTTATGACGCCATTTCGCTGCAGCTTACTTTTTATTGTGCTGCTGTTAAATTCATTCTGGCAGGACTGATCATTGCGTATCTCTTTCTTTCCCTGCCCCGTATGTTGCGGAAAAATGAAAGCGACTAAACTCCTTTTGGCAGAAGGTCGGAGGATATAATACATTTGCAAATGCCCGTTAAACAAAGCTCCCTGATTATTGGTCGCCAGCCACTGGTAGAAGCCCTGCAGACCGGTAAGGCCATTGATAAGATCTTATTGCAGAAGAATGCCACCGGAGATGTGATTACTACTATCCGCAAACTGGCACGTGATCAGAATGTACCCATACAATTGGTACCTATCGAGAAGCTGAACGGCATGACCAAAGCCAATCACCAGGGTATTCTGGCTTTTGTGGCAAGGGTACAATATATGGATCTGCAGCAGGTGATCGATCATGTAGTATCCAATGGCGATCTTCCCTTATTTCTGATGCTGGATGGTGTAACCGATGTTCGCAATATCGGTGCCATTGCCCGCAGCGCAGTGTGTTGCGGTGCACAGGCGATCATCATTCCTGATAAAGGCGTTGGTGCATTGAATGAAGAAGCCATGAAAAGCAGTGCCGGTGCATTGGAACAGATCCATATCTGCCGGGTGAACAGTTTATTGAAAGCGTTAGACACCATGCACCTGAATGGCATCAAGGTATTTACCAGCGAAATGAGGGCCGAGCAGAATGTGTTCGAGCTTCCCTTTACCGATCCCTGCTGTATCATTATGGGCGATGAAGGAAAAGGGGTCCAGCCTTATCTCGCCAAAGCGGCGGATCATTTTTTCAAAATCCCCATGGCAGCCAATTTCGATTCTTTCAACGTGTCTGTAGCTACGGGCATCATTTTGTATGAAGCTATGAAACACAGAATGGGGAAATAATTTATTGGTTTAATCGGTTATCGGATAATCAATGGGAACATCACTCACCACTCACCATTCACCACTCACCCTCGTAGAATGTCCCCGCGACGCTATGCAGGGCTGGTCCCGTTTTATTCCAACCGCTGATAAAATCAGGTACCTGAGTGCATTGCTGCGTGTAGGTTTTCACACACTGGATTTCGGCAGTTTTGTGTCGCCCAAAGCGATCCCGCAGATGGCTGATACCAAAGAAGTGATCGCAGGTTTGCAGTTAGCGGGTTCTGTTTCTAAACTGCTGGCCATTGTGGCTAACCCGCGTGGAGCAGAAGAAGCAGTTGTATACGATGAAATACAGTATCTCGGATTTCCTTTTTCCTTATCGCCCACTTTCCAGTTACGTAACACCAACAGCACCATGGAAGAAAGTGTGCAACGGGTAGAACTTATTCAGGAGCTCTGTATCAAGAATCACAAAGAACTGGTTGTGTACCTGAGTATGGGATTCGGAAACCCTTATGGTGATGTATATAATGAAGAGATCCTGTTGCATTGGGCTGAAAAGATGTCGCAACTGGGTGTCACTGTTCTTTCGCTGGCTGATACGGTGGGATTGGCATCACCAGATCAGGTTCGGTTTGCTTTGGAAGCATTGATCCCACGTTATCCGGGTATACAGTTCGGGGTTCACCTGCATTCCAGTGCCACTAACTGGCAGGCAAAAGCAGATGCGGCCTTACAGGCAGGTTGCCTTCGTTTCGATGGCGCCCTGAAAGGGATTGGTGGTTGCCCCATGGCACAGGACGAACTGGTGGGTAATATGGATTCTGTACTGATGATAGACTATTTTGCAAACAAAGGACTGCTGCCAGAACTGAATAATGAGGCATTGGCAGAAAGCCTGCAGATTGCTTCCGACATATTTTTACACTGATACATGAAATTTCATTTCGAATTTGATATCAAGCGAGCGCCCAAACGCATACAGCATCCGCAGAAACTGATGCTGATGGGTTCCTGTTTTACAGAGAACATCGGAGAAAAACTCCGCAGGCACAAGTTCGAGGTACTGGAAAATCCCAACGGCATCCTTTTTAATCCCGTTAGCGTGGTAGAAGCCATCGAGAGTTTTCTTACCCAACCCGTTTTTACAGAAGCCGATATTTTTTTACACAATGAAACCTGGCATAGCTGGAAACACCACAGCCGGTTTTCGGGCATGACAGCGGCTGACTGTCTGACGAAGATCAATTCCGCCATCAGTGAGGCACACCAATACCTGAAACACGCAGATCATCTCATGATCACGCTGGGTTCTGCGTGGTTATATACATTAACTGAAGCAGCACCCAGTGCTATACCCGGTTCGGTAGCGGCCAATAACCATAAAGCTCCGGCTGGCTGGTTTCAGAAAAGACTGATGACTGCTGCAGAAACCAAAATATTACTGGGTAATATGATCCGGAAACTGCTGGCTTTTAATCCCCGACTTCAGATCATATTCACCATTAGTCCTGTACGACATTTACGCGAAGGGGTAGTTGAGAATAACCGCAGCAAAGCGGTACTGATTCAGGCTGTACATGAGCTGGTGGAAGATTTTGAACAGCTTTATTATTTTCCGGCCTACGAACTGGTGATTGATGACCTGCGCGATTACCGCTTTTATGCAGAGGACCTGGTGCATCCCAATTACCATGCTACGCAATATGTATGGGAAAAATTCACAGATGCCTGTATGAGCGAAGAAACCATTCAGTTAATGAAAGAAATTGCAGAACTGAACCTGGCTTTTCAACACAAACCTTTTAATCCTGCTACACAACAGCACCAGCAGTTTATGATGGCCAGTGCACGCAAAGCACAATTATTGCAGGAAAAATATCCGTTTCTGGATCTGGCCAAAGAACTGGCCTATTTCACAGGTTCTACTGATTAATGTATCCTGTCGCCTCTGATCTCCAGATCTTTCATAATACCTGTTTCATATACCAGCCATTCCTTCCATCTTTTTCTCACCAGTTTCTTATCCAGATAGGTTTCTGCCAGCTCAATAAATAAGGTGTAATGGCCGGCTTCACTTTCCATGAACCTGCGGTAGAACTTACGCATATAGGCATCAGGCAACCCTTCACTCAGTCTTTTGAACCGTTCACAACTGCGGGCCTCAATCAGGGCCATCGTAAGCAGATGGTCCAGTAAGCGTTCTTCTGGGCGGCCACCTTTTTGCTGGAATTCGATCAGTTTGTTTACGTACTCATCTTTTCTTTGTTTACCCAACGAGAGTCCTCTTTTTTTAAGTTCGTTGAGTACCAGCCTGAAATGCCCCCATTCTTCTGTTACAATCGGTGCCAGTTCGGCTACCAGTTTTTCCTTGTCAGAATAACGTTGTATCAGCGTGATGCAGGTAGTAGCTGCTTTCTGCTCACAATACGCATGATCGGTGAGGATGGCTTCCAGCGAAATATTAGCCAGGTCTACCCATCGGGGATCGGTAGGGAGTTGTAAGCCTAAGATGTTTTTGGTATGTTGGGAATATTCCATGAGTGAATGAGTGGATGAGTGAATGAGTGAATGTTTTTTGAGAGAAATGTTATTCACAATTCACCATTGCCCATTCACCACACAAATATCTGCCACAATCCTTTAGTTTTGGCATATGTATCCGGATGATTTTCTGCAGAAGAAACTGAATGAACGGAAAGAGAACCATGCTTTCCGGCAACTTCGTTTGCCCGAAGGGAAGGTCGATCTCTGTTCCAATGATTACCTCGGGATCGTCAGGAATGGATTGCTGAATACAGAAAAACAGCACCTCAGTTCTGGTTCTACCGGGTCACGTCTCCTCTCGGGTAATTATCCGTTGATCGAAGAAACAGAAAAACAACTGGCCAGTTTTCACCAGTCGGCATCGGCATTATTATTCAATTCGGGTTACGATGCCAACCTAGGTTTGCTCTCTTCTGTACCGCAAAAGGGAGATACGATCCTGTACGATCAGTTATCGCATGCTTCTATCCGCGATGGGATCCGTTTATCTTTTGCCACTGCATTTTCCTTTGCACACAATGATATGGATGAGCTGCGAAAGAAACTGGAACATGCTACAGGCACTGTCTTTATTGTAACCGAATCGGTTTTTAGTATGGATGGCGATTTTTGTCCTTTGGAGGAGTTGGTTTCCATCAGCCAGGAATATAAAGCCCATCTGATCATAGATGAAGCCCATGCTACCGGCGTGATTGGTAATAGGGGAGAAGGCCTGGTGCAACACCTGCAACTACAGGAAGCGGTCTTTGCCCGTGTACACACATTCGGGAAATCCTGTGGCTGTCATGGTGCCGTGATACTGGGGTCGAAGGATTTGCGAGATTATCTGATCAATTTTGCCAGGAGCCTGGTTTATTCCACTTCCTTGCCGGAACATAGCGTATCGCTGATCAAAGCCAGTTATGAAACTTTTCCGACGATGGTGGCAGAAAGGGAACATCTGCAGCACTTGATCCTGCATTTTCAATCAGCTCAGTTGCGCTTTGAAAAATTGCCTTCTGTTACACCTATTCAGGTAGTAGTCATTCCGGGAAATGATGCCGTGAAAGCAGTTGCTGCATTTTTACAGGAACAGCAGTTGGATGTGCGGGCGATCTTATATCCCACAGTACCCAAAGGCAAAGAAAGGTTGCGTATTGTGCTGCACGCATTCAATACGATAGAAGAAATCAACCGGCTGATCAATACACTGAACTGACAAACCTATTCAAATGGAAAGACCATATATAGAGGATAAACTGTTTGAGAAGATTGTATTTGCGGAGAAACCTTTGCAGCAAGGCGATTATGAATACTGCCATTTTGTGGATTGTGATCTCTCGTACGCAGATCTGTCTGGTTACCATTTTACCGAATGCAGTTTTACTGGGTGTAACCTGGCTATGGCCAAACTGCAGAAGACCTCACTGAATGGTGTACAGTTCAAGGATTGTAAACTCATGGGGTTGCATTTCGAAGACTGCGATTCGGTTCTCTTCTCCACCAACTTTGATCATTGCCAGCTCGATTTTTCTTCCTTCTTTCAGCTGAAAATGAAGAAAACGATTTTCAATTATTGCAGTCTGAAAGAAGCCGATTTTACAGAAACGGATCTGAGTGCTTCCGTATTTGAGCATTGCGACCTGGTAAGGGCCATTTTTGAACAAACCCTCCTCGAAAAAACGGATCTCAGAACCAGTTTTCATTATTCCATCGATCCTGCCAGAAATACCCTGAAAAAAACAAAGGTTTCCAGTGCCGGACTGGCCGGTTTTCTCGATCAGTATGACCTGGATATTGAGTAATAGTTCCTGGCAGCTTTTCACCACATTCCTTTCCTGTAGGGGATTTTGCTGCAGAGGTATTACTTTTGCAGATGCAATCAACAGAAACCATCGCTGAAGTCATTAGCCGTTTGGGCATTTCCTCACTCAATCCCATGCAGGAATTGGCTTTGGCCGCGATCCTTTCTCAAAAGGAGGTTTTATTGCTCTCTGCTACCGGTTCGGGTAAAACACTGGCCTTTCTGTTGCCGGTGATGCAACAGCTGAAACCGGAAGAAAAACGGGTACAATGTCTGGTGCTCACACCCTCGCGTGAACTGGCTATCCAGATAGAACAGGTGTGGAAGAAAATGGGTACGGGTTATAAAGTGAGCTGTTGTTATGGCGGGCACGATATGCCTACAGAAATACAGAACCTGGCCGAACCGCCTGCTTTACTGATCGGAACACCCGGCCGTATTGCCGACCATATCAAACGGGCTACTTTTTTACGTGAGGCACTCACCATATTGGTGCTGGATGAGTTTGATAAATCACTGGCGCTGGGTTTTGAAGAAGAAATGTCTTATATCTTTTCTTCCCTGCCCAAACTCGATCAAAAAATACTGGTATCGGCTACCGCCGCTGTGGCCATTCCTGCTTTTGCTGCCGTAGCAGAGGATTTGACCGTATTGGATTATATCTCCACACAACCAGAAACAGGGGCACTGGAACTGAAGCTGGTGATCTCGGAAGAAAAAGACAAAGTAGACCGCCTGGTGCAGTTACTGTCATTCATCTCTTCCGAACCCGCCCTGATATTCTGCAATCACCGCGATGCCGTAGAACGTACAGCGTCTCTGCTCAAAGAAAAAGGTATTGAATGCGCTTCTTTTCATGGAGGCATGGAACAGATGCAGCGGGAACAGACATTGATCCAGTTTCGCAACGGTAGTGTAAGGTTTCTGGTAGCCACGGATCTGGCCGCCCGCGGACTGGATATTCCTGAGGTCAAACACGTGATCCATTACCACCTGCCTTCTACCGAATCAGAATTTACACACCGCAATGGCCGTACCGCGAGGATGGATGCCACCGGTACCGCTTATCTGTTGCTGCACAGCGAAGAACCCATGCCATACTATATCCGGCAGAAACCGGAAGAGTTGGCCGTGCCAATACAAGGTGTATTACCCAAGCCGGCAGAATGGGTAACCATCTATATCAATGGTGGCAAAAAAGACAAGTTGAACAAAGTGGATATAGTAGGATTTCTTACCCAGAAAGGCAGACTGGAGAAAGACGAGATCGGCCTGATCATCGTCAAAGACCGTAATGCATTTGTAGCTGTAAAAAAGCACAAAGTAAAAACCTTACTCCCCTTAGTACAGAATGAAAAGATCAAGGGAACCAGGTACAAAATAGTAGTAGCCCGCTAACCCCTAAGCAAACCCTGCCTTTTTGCCTTTGTGAGGTTATTTTTTGCACACAAAGGCACAAAGGCACGGTCAAATAGTAACTATAGCAAACTCCATAAAAGTTTTGTAGCTTTAATCCACACAATTTTTATGCCTTACCACAGAAATTTTACCTACTGGATCGATAAGCGCATCTGGAAATACTATTTCCTCATGCTCTCTCTGCAATTATCCAAATAGACTGTGATCCGCTGTAGGTCTACTGCTTCTATTTTTAATTTTTAATTACTAATTTTTAATTAACGCATGCCTCATTACCATACCCTCGGAACCATTCCGCACAAACGCCATACCCAGTTCCGTAAGCCTGATGGCAGCTTGTATTCGGAACAGTTATTCTCTACGGAAGGATTCAGCAATGATTATTCACTCCTCTACCATACCTGGCCCCCCACACAGATCATTCATACAGATGAACCGGTGAACCTGATGCCCCGGGTGGCGGAGGAGAAAATGCTGAAGCACCGCAGTTTCGAAGGTTTCAATATCAAACCCGTCAAAGATTTTTTACAAAGCCGCAAAGCGGTTTTGGTGAATAACGATTGCCATATTGTTCTGGCAGCCCCGCAGGAAAGTATGAAAGACTATTTCTACAAAAATGCGGATGCCGATGAAATGATTTTTGTACATGAGGGATCGGGCACATTGATTTCCCAATACGGAGAACTGAGTTTTGGATACGGAGATTACCTAGTTATTCCGCGCGGCACGATTTACCAGATCCATTTTTCAGATGCCGCGAACCGTTTGTTCATTGTAGAAAGTTTCAGTCCGATCCGTTACCCCAAACGCTATGTAAGTAAATACGGACAGCTGCTCGAGCATGCCCCTTTCTGCGAACGGGATATCCGCACACCACAGAACCTGCAGACAATTGATGCGGAAGGCGATTTTCTGATCAAAACCAAAAAGAAAGGGATCCTCTATGGACTACATTATGCACATCATCCTTTTGATGTGGTAGGCTGGGATGGCTGTTGTTATCCCTATGCCTTCAGTATCCACGATTTTGAACCCATCACCGGCCGGGTGCACCAGCCACCGCCGGTACACCAGACTTTTGAGGCACATAATTTTGTGGTCTGCAGTTTTTGTCCGAGGCTCTACGATTACCATCCCGATGCTATTCCGGCTCCTTATAACCACAGCAATATTGATAGTGATGAAGTATTGTATTATGTGGCCGGTGATTTTATGAGCCGGAAGCATGTTACCCGTGGTATGATTACCCTGCATCCGGCCGGGATCCCGCATGGGCCACACCCGGGTGCAGTAGAAAAAAGTATCGGAAAAAAAGACACACAGGAACTGGCGGTGATGGTAGACACTTTCCATCCCCTGCAGTTGACGATGGAAGCACTGGAAATAGAAAACCAGGGTTATACGATGAGCTGGGCGGAGTAGGGAGCTGTGGAAAGGAACTTGTTTCTTCTCTAAATAACCCTTAACTTATACTCCTAAAAACATTGCCATATGATTAAATTCAGCGACATCAAGATCGGCGACTATCTGAAGGCGGAATATGAAGGAAAAATGTGGGATGGAGAAGTTGTCCGATTAAACGGAGACGAAAAACAGGTTTGTGTACAAACCGAAGTGCAGGAATTCTGGTTTGAGACCGATCACCTGCATCCGATTGAACTGACTGACGAGGCTTTACTGAAGCTGGGCTTTCACAAGCAGGAAAATGAAGACGGATCAGTAAAGTACGGCAAAGGTTCATTCCGGATCGTGATCCCCAAAGCCGGAGATTTCAGCAGTATCGAAATGTGGTACCGCGAAGACCGCAGGCATCATCCGAATGTACATTTTGTGCACCAGTTACAGAACCAGTACCTGGATATGACCAAGATCCATCTTACCGACGAACCGATGTAACCCATACCGTTGATACTTTTTTAAAACCCGCTTCCGGCGGGTTTTTTATATTGGGGAATAATTAACCGATATATTTAAAAGTCTACTAAATTTGTAGGATAATAATCATGTAAAATAAATCAGTATGCTTAGAAAGAGTCTCCTGTTCGTATTCCTGGGTCTAGCCATTACAGTATCAGCCCAGACAGAAAAATCGTTCAGTGTAAAAGGTGTTTTTAAAAACATTTCCTTACCTGTACAGAAGGTTTTCCTTTCTTACAGAGCAGGGGATAAAAATGTCACGGATAGTGCAGTGCCTGCTGAAGGAGCCTATTCATTTACCGGTAAAATGGCCGAGCCAACAGTGGCATCTCTCCGGGTTCGATATGCACCCGATGCGGAAGGGAAACCCGTTAAATTATCGGGAACAAGGGATTTTATTTCTCTTTTTCTGAGTGCCGATCAGATAACTATTGTTTCTGTTGATTCTTTCAGTAATGCGAAAGTGACCGGTTCAAAAGCCAATGATGATTTTGCAAAATTAACAGAGGCGCTGAAGCCGATCAACACGCGGATGCGTGCACTTAGTGCCGAATACAGCAAAGCGGCCGTTGCCAAAGATGAGCCCGCCCGTAAAGCAGCAGAAGATAAAATGGATGCACTGGATAAGGAAAGCAAGATCGTTTACCGCGACTTTGTTACCAATCACCTGCAATCACCGGTTGCCGTCTACGCGATCTCTCAGTTTGCGGGATGGGACATACAGGTGGAAGAGGTAGAACCCCTGTTCAACCAACTTCCTGCTACGGCCAGAAATGTACCGGCTGCCAAATTGCTGAGCGAACAGATCGCGATAGCCAAAAAGACCAGTGTAGGCCGAGAAGCTATGGACTTTACACAAAACGATACCTTAGGCATACCGGTTAAGTTATCTTCTTTCAGAGGAAAATATTTACTGGTGGATTTCTGGGCCAGCTGGTGCGGTCCCTGCAGAAGAGAGAACCCGAATATTGTGAAAGCCTATCAGGCATACCGGGAGAAAGGGTTTCATATTCTTGGTGTAAGTCTGGACCAGCCCAATGCCAAAGACAAATGGATCAAAGCCATACACGATGATAACCTTACCTGGACACATGTATCTGATTTAAAATTCTGGCAGAACGAAGTAGCCCAGCAATATGGTATCCAGGCTATTCCGCAGAACCTGTTACTCGATCCGCAAGGCAAGATCATTGCCAAAAATCTGAACGGGGAACAGCTGCAGCAGAAATTGGGAGAGATACTGAAGCCATAAAACAATTCTAATCTTTGATACCGTGCCTTCGTGCCTTTGTGAGAAAATGATATTCCACACAAAGGCGTTGAGGCACGGTTTTTTATATAGCTTCTTTAAGTAACTTTCCTCAAATTCTGTGAAGGATCATGAAGTACGTTGGTTATATCCTTGTTGCTTTTTTTGTATGTATCCAGGCAGCTGCGCAATCATTCGGCGGCAACCCTGCATCTGTAAAATGGCAGCAGGTAAACACAGATACGGTTCGCGTGATCTTTCCGAAAGGATGGGAACAACAGGCGCAACGGGTAACACAGGTGGTACACAGGTTGCAGCGAGAGCAAGCAACCAATCTGGGAACAGATTTCCGTAAAGTAAATATCGTTCTTCAGAACCAGACACTCTTGTCCAATGCCTATGTAGGCCTGGCACCCTTCCGCAGTGAGTTCTATACCACGCCACCGCAAAATGCATTTACACTGGGTGCCGCCAACTGGCTGGATAATCTGGCCGTGCATGAATACCGGCATGTGCAGCAATACAATAATTTCAACAAAGGGCTCTCTCGTTTTGCCACCTGGCTGCTGGGGGAACAGGGGCAGGCATTGGCTAATGCCCTGGCTGTTCCGGATTGGTTTTTTGAAGGGGATGCTGTTTTTAATGAAACACGTTACACCCGGCAGGGAAGGGGCCGGCTTCCTTTATTTCTGAGCAGTTATCAATCGCTGTTGCTGGCCAACAAACCTTACGATTTTGTGAAGCTGCGCAATGGCTCGCTGCGCGATTATGTTCCCAATCATTATGAACTTGGTTACCTCTTGGTAGCGTATGGAAGAAAACAATATGGAGACGATATCTGGCGCAAAGTAACAGATGATGCGGCCCGGTTCCGGCCATTAATCTATCCGTTTCAGGGAGCAGTTAAAAAACATACCGGCATTCCCTATACACAATTTGTAAAAGATGCCTTGCAATACTACCGGCAGCAATGGCAAACACCTGACAACAATCAGCCAGACTGGCTTACACCAACTGTTCCGCACGCAGTGGTCAATTACCAGTATCCGCAGGCAGCAGCCGATGGTTCCATCATCGTACTCAAAACAGGCAACCGTTTTATACCGGCATTTTATACAGTGGCTGTAGATGGAAAAGAAAAACGCATCGCCGTTAAAGATATTTCTGCCGATGCTTATTTTACTTACCGGAACGAAAAGATCGTATATGCGGCTTACCAGCCTGATGCCCGCTATGGTAACCGCGAATACCAATCTATCAGAGAGTTGGATGTGCTTACGGGAAAAGAGAAGATACTGATTCGCCGCAGCCGTTATTTTTCTCCCGCACAATCAAACGATGGGAAACGGTTACTGGCTGTTGAGATGGATGTGACCGGTAATTCAAAACTGGTACATATGGATACGGAGGGTAAAATACTGGACTCGTTTACTCACCCCGGTATCGTTTTTTCAACACCCCGTTTCAGTGCCGATGACCGTTTTTTTTATGTAGCAGAGAGGAACCAGACAGGGGAGATGTCATTACTGAAATATGGATCAGGCAAATCAAATCCAGACACACTGATGGCTCCGGCTAACCGCCTCATCGGTTATATCACGGTGCAGTCGGATACGGTTTTGTTTACCACTACTTACCAGGGTCGCGATGAACTATGGGCCGTTATAGATGGAAAAACAAAGACTGGCCCTTACCGGCTGGCTTCGTACCCAACAGGCTTATACCAGGGCGTTTTACGGAGCGATGGAAGTCTGGTCAGCGCAGCATTTACGACTGACGGTTATCGCCTTGCACAGTTCAGGCCGCGATGGGAGCGGGTGGCATGGCGGGATGAGTTGACCGAAAGATACCTGCCCGGCCTTTATCCGGATTCGGATCGGGGAGTGATGTCGTCATTGCCTGCGGGCAGTTTTCCGGTAAGTAAATACCCAAAATCTACCCGTTTACTCAACCTGCATAGTTTCCGGCCTTTTTACGAGCAGCCGGAATATTCGCTGACCCTGTATGGCGAAAATGTACTTAATACCTTACAATCAGAGATCGCCTATACCTATAATGAGAATGAAGGCAGTCATAAACTGGGCTATAACGGAGCTTATGGTGCTAGTTTTCTACAGCCGGTTTTTGGATTAAGCAATACCTGGCAGCGCTCGGGGGCGCTTAATAAAGACACGATACTGAACTGGAACGAGCTGATCGGGTATGCCGGCCTGAGGCTGCCACTGAACCTGACGGGTGGAAAACAATACAGGAACCTTACCCTTACCGCAACTTATCACCTGGAAAAGATCAGCTGGACCGGCTTGGCCCAGAAATTACTGGCCAACCGGAGTTTCCCTTATCTGCAAACCCGGATCGCTTATTCGGGCCAGATCCAGAAAACGGCACAACAGATTTACCCGCATCTGGGCCAGAGTCTGGTATTACAGTACCGGAATCTCGTCAATAATTATTCCGCCTATCAATTCCTGGCCACAGGGTCCTTGTATCTGCCGGGCCTCAGCCATGATCATTCCCTGGTGCTAACGGCTGCTTTTCATAGCCGGGATACCCTGCAGCAATACCTTTTCTCCAATAATTTTCCTTTTTCCAGGGGTTATTCCGCCGTCGATTTCCCCCGGATGTGGAAGTTCGGGGTCAATTATCACTTTACCTGGGCCTATCCCGACAAGGGGGTTGGTAATCTGGTTTACCTGCTCCGCCTAAGGTCTAACCTGTTTTTCGATTATGGTATCGGTCGTAGTTTGCGGCTGGCCACCAATTACCCTTTTCAGACACTCGGTACCGAGTTGTTTTTCGATACCCGCTGGTGGAACCAGCAGCCTGTTACCTTTGGGATCCGTTACAGCCGGTTGCTTAACAATGAGTTCCGGGGTATTACCCGACCCAATGTGTGGGAGCTGGTATTGCCGGTAAACCTGTTCTGATGGCCTTTTTTTGGTACATTTGCCCTTTTCCGGGGAAAATAAGGAAGGTTTTTCCACATTTTTGAGATTTTTTTCCACTAATTTTTCTTATTCCGGTTGCATTGTAATATCTTTGCAGCCCCAAAAATTGTATGTCGAAACAACCACTGATCAAACAAGATGGCGTAATTCTGGAAGCCCTGAGCAATGCTATGTTCCGGGTGAAATTGGAAAATGGACATGAGATACTGGCCACCATCTCCGGAAAAATGAGAATGCACTATATACGTATTCTGCCGGGCGATAAAGTGGGCGTGGAGATGAGTCCGTACGATTTGAGCAGGGGAAGGATCATTTTCAGGTATAAATAATTTAACGCTGAATGTGGCCGGCAGCATGCCGAAAACAGAAGCAGGAACGAGATAAAAAAACAAACAATGAAAGTTAGAGCTTCCATTAAAAAACGCAGCGTTGATTGCAAGATCGTGAAAAGGAAAGGCAAATTATTCGTGATCAACAAGAAGAACCCCCGCTTTAAGCAGCGTCAGGGATAAAAGCAATTTGAAAATGTGGCAATTTGAAAATGATTTTCAAATTCCTGCCACCAGCATTTTCAAATCGTTCAATTTTCAAATTTTCAAATTAAACACAAAATATGGCTCGTATTGCCGGTATTGATTTACCAAAAAATAAAAGAGGAGAAATTGGTCTGACCTATATTTTTGGTATTGGCCGTTCCACTGCACAGTATATTCTTACCCAGGCTGGTATTGACTTTGATAAAAAAGTGAACCAGTGGAATGACGATGAGCAGACTGCTATCCGTAACATCATCAACAATGAGTTCAAGGTTGAAGGTGCTTTACGTAGTGAGGTTTCCATGAGCATCAAACGCTTACTGGATATCGCCTGCTACCGTGGTCTCCGTCACCGTAAAGGATTACCTGTTCGCGGACAGCGTACCAAAACCAACAGCCGTACCAGAAAAGGTAAGCGTAAAACGGTTGCCGGTAAGAAGAAAGTAGCTAAGAAATAATTAATAATTAGTAGTTAGTAATTAGCAATTTAATTACTAACTACTAATTATATAAAACCCGGCCACTTGGATCGTTTGATACACATCAGACAGGAGAGTTACCCGGTTCCCGGCTTACGGGATTTTTTATTGTTAAAGATTACCTCAAAAAAGAAACATGGCTAAACCACAAAAAGCGCAGAACAGTGCAAAAGCTGTTGCCAAGAAAAGAATCGTTAAAGTAGATGCAACCGGTGAGGTTCGTATTTCTGCCACTTTCAACAACATTATCATCAGTTTTACCAATAAGGCCGGCCAGGTTATCAGCTGGAGCAGTGCCGGTAAAATGGGCTTCAAGGGTTCTAAAAAGAACACTCCTTATGCCGCCCAGATGGCCGCTGCAGATGCTGCTAAAGTAGCACTGGAAGCTGGTTTGAAAAGAGTGGATGTATTTGTAAAAGGACCCGGATCAGGCCGCGAAGGTGCTATCCGTTCTATCGCACAATCAGGTGTAGAAGTTACTTCTATCAAAGACGTAACACCTTTACCACACAATGGTTGTCGTCCTCCCAAGCAGCGTAGAGTATAATCAATTAGTAATTAGTAGTTAGTAATTATTTTTTATTACTAACTACTAATTACTAACTATTAATTATAAAAGGGTGTTGTATCGATTTTAGATTTTTATGATACTGCATCGTCATTAAAAAATCGCAAAACAAAACAAATGGCACGTTACACAGGTCCAAAGACCAAAATTTCCAGAATCTTCGGTGAACCCATTTTGGGTAATGGCAAATGGTTGGGTAAGAACAGCAACCCTCCCGGCCAGCATGGTGCTGCGCGTAAGCGTAAAACCTTAGGTGAATACGCATTACAGTTGCGTGAAAAACAAAAAGCCAAGTACACTTACGGTGTATTGGAGCGCCAGTTCCGCAAAACCTTTGAAGAAGCACAGCGTCTGAAAGGTGTTACCGGTGAAAACCTGATCAAATTACTGGAAGCCCGTCTGGATAACACTATCTACCGTCTGGGTTTAACTGCCAGCCGTCCGGAAGCCCGCCAGCTGGTGAACCACAAGCATATCACTGTAAACGGTGAAACCATGAATATCCCTTCTTACCAGTGTAAGCCAGGTGATATCATTGCGTACAAGCCGAAAAGTGCTGATAACTCATCTGTAACCAGTAAGAACCGCGGTAAGAATCCTAAGTTCAGCTGGTTGGATTGGAACGAAGCTGAGAAGAAAGGTGTATTCATTACTTTCCCTGAGCGTGAAAGTGTTCCTGAGAATATCAAGGAGCAGCTGATCGTCGAGTTGTACTCTAAATAATGGTGAATAGTGAGTGGTGAGTAGTGAGTGAATAACTGACTACTCACTACTCACCACTCACGGTTCATATATTTTCCTTTACGCCTCATGTGGGTGCAAAGACAAACCAGTAAAAACAAGTTTTAATATGGCCATATTAAGCTTTCAGAAGCCCGATAAGATCGTTTTACAAAAAGCAAATGATTTCGAAGGTCAATTCGAATTCCGTCCTTTGGAGCCAGGTTTTGGTCTTACCATCGGAAATGCTTTACGCAGAGTGTTATTAAGTTCTTTAGAAGGGTATGCACTGATCGGTATCAAGATCGAGGGAGTAGACCATGAGTTTGCCACCATCAAAGGTGTTACAGAAGACGTTACCGAGATTATCCTGAACCTGAAGCAGGTGCGTTTCAAAAAGCACGTTGAACATGACGTGGTAAATGAAAAAATCACTTTATCCATCAAAGGCCGCACTGAATTCACTGCCGGAATGATCGGGGAATTATCCCAGAACTTCCAGGTAATGAACCCTGAACTGGTTATCTGTACCATGGATACCACTTCTAAACTGGATATTGAACTGACTATCTCTAAAGGCCGTGGTTATGTACCCGCTGAAGAGAATAAGATCAAAGATGCTATCTTCGGATATATCGCCATAGATTCTATCCACACACCTATCAAGAACGTGAAATACGCTATTGAGAACTACCGTGTGGAGCAGAGAACAGACTACGAGAAACTTATTCTGGAAGTAGCTACCGATGGAACCATCCATCCGGAAGACGCCGTTAAACAGGCTTCCCGTATCCTGATCCAGCACCTGATGATCATCACCGATGAAAACATCACTTTCGATAACAAAGAAGACAAGAAAGAAGATGTGGTTGATGAGCATGTACTGCAACTGCGCAAAGTATTGAAAACACCACTGGAAGATCTCGATCTGTCTGTACGTGCTTTCAACTGCTTAAAAGCAGCGAAAATCAACAGCCTGAGCGAACTGGTTCAGTACGAGCAGGAAGACCTGATGAAATTCAGAAACTTCGGTCAGAAATCACTCTCTGAAATTGAGCAGGTGTTAACTGAAAGAGGTCTGAGCTTCGGTATGGATCTGAACAAATTAGGATTAGACAATTTAGATAACTAAGCCATGAGCCATGAGCCGTGAGCTGCGAGCCAAAAGCTCATAGCTCGCAGCTAACAGCTCGAAGCTATTAATTCACATCTTGTAATTCCTGACACGGTACAAGATTAAAAACAACAGTCATGCGTCACGGAGACAAAATCAACAATTTAGGTCGCAAAAAAGCACACCGCGTTGCTTTATTGCAGAACCTAGCCAGCCAGCTGATCACACACAAACGTATCGTTACCACTTTGGCCAAAGCCAAAGCCCTGAGAGCATATGTTGAGCCATTGATCACTAAGACCAAAAAGAATGAGTCTGCTACGCAGATCAGTCACAATCACCGTCTGGTATTTGCAGAACTGCAGGACAAAGCCGCTGTAAAAGAACTGTTTACAGTAGTAGGTCCGAAAGTAGCCAGCCGTCCCGGTGGTTATACAAGAATCCTGAAACTCGGTATCCGTCCGGGTGATAACGCTGAAAAAGCCATGATCGAACTGGTAGACTTTAACGAGATCTACGGTAAAGGTGTGGATAAAGCAGCGGAGCCTGCTAAGAAAACCCGTCGTGGACGTGCTCCTAAGAAAGCAGAAGCAGCAGCCCAGGCTGAAGCACCTGCCGCTACGGAAGAAGCCCCTTCTACTGAAGAAAAAGCAGCTGAATAAGTGATACCAATTTTTTGATATAAAAGGCAAAATCGTTTTCGGTTTTGCCTTTTTTCTTGTGTGCCGGTGTGAGAAAATATATCCGGAATATTACGCAGGATGCATTTTTTTTGCAATCGTAAACATTACCTACCCATGACCCCAAGCAAGCAACCCGCCATCTTATTATTAGCAGACGGACACGTATTTTACGGCCAGTCTTTCGGAAAAACAGGAACCGCTACCGGTGAGATCTGTTTTAATACCGGCATGACGGGCTATCAGGAAGTATTTACCGATCCCAGTTACACCGGCCAGATCCTGATCATGAACAACGTGCACGTTGGTAATTACGGGGTGCGTACAACAGATGTAGAAAGCAGTTCGGTAAAGATCCGCGGTTTGATAGCCCGTAACCTGGAAGAGCAGTTCAGCCGTTTGATGGCCGATGAGGGCGATCTGAATGAATACCTGAAAAAGAACAATATTGTAGCCATTGAAGGCGTGGATACCAGAGCCATGGTAGCACATATCCGCACCAAGGGTGCCATGAACTGTATCATTTCTACCGAGATACTGGATGTAGAACAACTCAAAGCAGAACTTGCTAAAGTACCGGATATGGATGGACTGGAATTGGCCAGTACCGTAAGTACTGCAACAGAATATGAGCTGGGCGATACAAATGCTGCTTTTAAGGTAGCTGTACTGGATTTTGGTGTGAAAGAACATATCCTGCAGTGCCTTGTCAGCAGAGGGGCACATGTTCGTGTACATCCTGCCAAAACACCTTTGAGCCGGTTGAAGGAGTTCAGTCCGAACGGCTATTTTATCTCCAATGGTCCCGGCGATCCCGCGGCCATGCCTTATGCGGTGGCCACACTGAAAGAGATATTACAGGAGAATAAACCGGTATTTGGTATCTGCCTGGGGCATCAGCTACTGGCATTGGCCAATGATATACCTACGTTTAAAATGCACCACGGTCACCGCGGGTTGAATCACCCCGTTAAAAATATCATTACCGGTCAGTGTGAGATCACCACACAGAACCATGGTTTTGGAGTAGATCCCGAAGCGGTTCGCAAACACCCGAATGTGGAAGTGACCCATGTGAACCTGAATGATGATTCGATTGAAGGGATCCGTTTAAAAGACAGACCTGCTTTCAGTGTACAATATCACCCCGAAAGTACACCGGGGCCGCATGATAGCCGTTACCTCTTCGACAGGTTTGTTGAAATGATCAAAGACCAGATGAACTAACCGCATTTTACAGATACATATAGCAACCGTCATTTTGATGAGCGATACGTGAAGTGTAACTTCTGATACAGAAGCTTACTCCACGGACCTCCCACGAAATGGCGGTTCTTATTTACAGCTGTTTTTTCTCTATCTTAGCTATATGAAAATCGCCATCATCAACGGCCCCAACCTGAACCTGCTGGGTAAGAGGGAAACAGATATCTACGGCAATCTGCCGTTTGAGAAATACCTCGATGAACTGAAGGAGCTGTTTCCTGCGGTGATTTTTCATTATTACCAGAGTAATATCGAAGGAGAACTGATCAATGAACTGCAGAAAGTGGGCTACGATTATGATGGTATTGTACTGAACCCCGCCGGATATACGCACACTTCTGTAGCCATTGGCGATGCGATAGCGGCTATCAAGGCACCGGTTGTGGAAGTGCATATCAGCAATGTGCATTCCAGAGAACATTTCAGACATTTATCGCACGTATCTGGTAAATCTGCGGGCAGTATTTTCGGTTTGGGAATGAAAGGGTATGAATTGGCTATCCGCTGGCTGATAGACCAGAAATAAGCTTTCTGAGGCACAGTATTTGCCTTTCTCGTTGTACAAGCATGAATCAATCATATTCCAGAAAAGTAACGTGGCTTATTCTGATCGTTTCCATCGTGAAAATGATCACCGCTTCATTGATCGAACTCGGTAATGATGAAGTGTATTACTGGACCTATGCGTTGCAGCCGGACTGGAATCATTTTGATCATCCACCCATGGTTGGCTGGATGATACGTGCCACCACCCTGAACCTGCATTGGGTAAGTGATCTTTCTTTACGGTTGGGCAGCATTCTGTGTGCTGCTTTATCTACCTGGTTTATTTTTAAAACCGGCAAACTGATCGCTAATGAAAAAGCGGGTTGGTATGCTGCGCTGATCTATAACTGCTCTGTATATACCGGGATCATAGCCGGATTGTTCATCCTGCCTGACTCGCCACAAATGCCTCTCTGGACAGGGGCACTGTATATCATGGGGCATCTCTTTATCAGAAATGAAGAAAACAAAACCAGTATCTGGTTATTGCTTGGCTTCATGATCGGCTTGGCAACACTCTGCAAAGTGCATGGCTTGTTTCTTTGGGCCGGATTCGGGTTATTTCTTTTACTGACAAGACCTAAATGGTTATTGAACTGGCGATTGTATGTAGCTGCACTGGTAACGGTGATTTGTGTATTACCAATCGTGTACTGGAATGTGGTCAATGATTTTATTACCTATCGTTTTCATTCAGAAAGGGTAACGCATACCACGATCCAATGGGATATGCTGGGCAGGGAAATAGGAGGAGAGTTTGCTTATCAGAATCCTCTCATCTTTATTCTTATACTGATATCGTTGGTGGCACTCTTGCGAAAAAAGATCCGGTTTAACAGAAAAAAAGCATCTGCCTGGCTGTTGTGTATGAGTTTGCCAATGATTTTTTTATTCTGGGGAGTATCTCTGTTAAATCCGACTTTGCCGCATTGGAGTGGGCCTGCTTATATTCCCTTGTTTTTTGTGGGTGGATTGTATCTGGAGCAACGATCCTTTAACCTCTTTCCCGGCTTCATCAAAGTAGCGGGTAGTCTGTTACTGATAGTATTGATAGCGGGTGTGGGATTGGTTCGTTTATCACCAGTCAATTTCGGCAGTCATCAGAAAGAGAATTATGGTGAGTATTGTCCTACACTGGATCTTTCCGGATGGAAAGCGTTCAGTGATTCTTTCGTGGTATTATCAAAAGCAGATATAGCCAATGGAACCATGAAAGCAGCTTCACCCATACTCATCCAAAAATGGTTTCCCGGCGGGCACCTGGAATTATATACTTCCCGTGCGGCAGCATTGCCCGTAATTGCTGTGGGTAGTCTGCCCGATGTTCACAAATTTGCCTGGCTGAACAAAACCCGGAAATCTTTGCAGTTAGGGGATGATGCGTATGCGATTGTGCCTTCCAATCTACCCCTGAATGTTTCGGAAGCGTATGGGCAATACTTCAGTATCATCAGTACGCCGGTAGTAATCAAACAAAAAAGAAGTGGGGGTGTTGTGCGATACTTTTATGTGTACAGATTGAAAGACTGTACACTGGTTCCCAAGCCTATCCTCCCTTAATACAAACTTTTATTTTTCCTTATTTGCGCTACTGTCTGCAGGCCCTTTGATCACCAGGTCTTTTTCTTTATTGGCAAACAGGGTTTCAAAATCTTTCCGGTAAGAAATACTTACACCCTGTCTGTTACGCCGGCCAAAGCTGGCACCCGTAAGATCCAGGCTGGCTTTATTGAATACGATCAGGCGGAGTTTTTTATCTTTTGAGAGAATGAATTCAATATTTACATTCGGTAGCCATTGTGTATTCCCCCCAACAGCAGAAGAGGCACCAAAGTTAAAATCAATATCACTACCCAGCGTTACAGTCACTTTGTCGTTGGCAAAGGCGTAGCCGAACTTAAAGTCAACCCGGGTACGGTCCAGTTTACTATTAGTACCTCCCGAACTGCTGCTACCTTGATCCAGCAGGTTGGAACTGCTGTAAACGCTGGTACCTACATCAAAACGCAGACTCTTATCACCAGTAATCCGGAACAACAGGTTGGAGAGTACCTTGTTCACACTTTTGGTGAGCATCTGGGAAATGGTATTCACCGTTAAAGAAGTGATCGAATACGGCGACAGTGCATTATTACTACCTAATCCATTAGGTGGCTGAAAAGAATTAAAGAGAAACAAGAAGGCTACCTGGTTCAGGATCTCGTTCTGGTCTCTCTCCAAACGGTTCAGGTACTGGGTAAATTCATTATCCGATTTAACCGGACTTCCCTGCGGGAAATCGATCCTGAAAAAGATGTTGGGTCTGCTCAGTTTATCGCGCAACTGGGCGATTACATATACATCTCCGCGATAGCCCTTTACCGCAGGACTCAGGTTCAACGAACTTACCAATTCAGCCAGACTGATACGTTCGGCCGTATAACGGGCATCAATGTGCACATCGGCATTCATCGGGTCGCCCTTCCATTCTATATAGTTGCCTGCATCCGGCATCAGTTCAAAGGGCTTTCGCAGGATGTTCTGAAGATTAAAGAGATAACTTCCGCTTTCAATATTGTATCGGCCACGCATGCTCAGTGCTTCTGTAGTACCGGCCCTGATCTTTAATTTACCACTGCCTACTGCTTTGATCACATCTCCCGCCAGTTCATCGAGAATCACATCAATCATGACGTCGTTGGTAGCGGTCAGATCCAGATCAACGGTGAGATTGAAATTACTTTTGTTCCTTTCCTTCTCCATTTCAGTTCCATACTGCTTGAATACAATAAAGTCTGCCACACCACTTTCTTTACTTACTGTATTGGGAATATAAATGTGAGAACTGTCGTTCGATTCTGCTGTCAGCTGCATCTGGGCGGCGTATTCCGGTCCTGTCAGTCGCAGGCGGGCACTGCCGATGGCTTTCCCATAAAACTGCTGGTTATCCTGTGCCTTGGTATCAATCAACAATAATTTACTGGTGGCAAGGTCAAGATCAAAAACCATATTCTTGAAACCTCTTTCTTTCAGTTTGCCACTTACGGTACCGGTATTGCCATATCTGTCAAAGATGGAGAACCGCCCAAAATCAATACCTTCTTCTGTGAAACGGATATCTGCAGAATCAATGGTGTAATATACCTGTGTGTAATTCACCTTCATACCTGCTTTCAACAGTTGGATTCTGCCTATCAGATCCGGCGCATTCAGGTCGCCTTTAATGGTAAGATTACCGGTGGCTTTACCATTGATATCACTGAAAATATCAGACAGGAACATGCGTAGAAAATCGATCTTCGATTTGGTAAGTGTGATGTCTGTGTTGAAAGATTTTCCGGTGCTGTCTTTGGTATTGTAAGTTCCTTTGGCACTGAAATTATATTCTTCGTTGGGCGATTGAATGCTGAAGGGAAGCATACCGGTTTTGGTGTCATAACTGGCTTTGATATTTACCAAACCAATGGAGTCATCATTCAGCCGGAATTGTTCCGCTTTCAGGTCTGCTGCCGCATTGAAATTGCCGGTAAGATCATTCAGTTGTATGGTCCCAGATGTAAGTCCTTCGAGCCTGGGATCTTTGAAGAAAATAGAGCTGAGGTCGCCCAGCACTACATTTTTTAATTTCACCACAAGGTTGTTACTGCTGCCTCCATCATCGGGATGATCTGATTCTACACTGATCTCCTGAAATCCCTGGGTGAACTTTACATTTTCTGCTTTTACCAGTTTGGTACGAAGGGTGATCTCGCCTGATTTTTCGATGCTCCATTTTTTATCATTCAAAACAAAGGAAGAAGGCCGGAACTGGATACGTGCGCCATCTGTAAGCGTATACACATCCACGTACAGATCTGCATCATTCAAGGTATTGTCTGCACTGGTTTTGATAGACACAACGGAATGATCGTTGCTGGAAGTGATATTTATTCTTGAATTCGGAAAACGAAGACTATCACTAACCTGCACTTCTGTGATCGTTCCCTTCAGTGAAATGCTGTCTTTGTTTCCGTTACCCGTAAGATCCATTCCGGTAAAACGGATATTGTCGTACCCGCCGGTAGGGATGGCAGTGGTTAGTGACAGCAGATTTTTACGGGTATCAACTGATCCAATGATACTGGCATCATTGAAGCCATGCAGTTTTTTATCAAACAACTGAAGGTAAGGCTCAATATTTCCTGTATTCACTTTAAAAGTAAATAACTGATTTTGCGGAACAGATTTGGGTTGCTTGATATAAGTGGGATAATAGCGGGTCAGAAAAGCCTGAAAACTGGCAGGCAGATCCTTGATACTGAATTGACCATTTATCGTTGCAGTAAATTCATTACTGCCGAGGTGTAACCGTTTAACAGAATCCTCATAGTTTGATATGAGATTCAAGGAATCAAAACTCAGGTTACTGGTTCCGCTTTTTACATTTGCATTCAGGAATTTGGCGGTACCCAGAAAATTATCAATATTGGTTCCTGTAAAGTTGACGTCCAACAGACCTGTTACCAGCACCGAATCTTTGGTAAAATTCATTGCCTTGAGATTGGAATTTACAAGGTCGCCTACTATGTTGAAACGGGGCAATTCTTTCGAAAGATCGATCTCAACCGTACTGGTAAAATCAAGGTTCGGATCATCTATCTTAACCTCGCCCGTGAAATATTTACGCTGGAAAGTACCTAAGGTGATAATATTGGTATACGTGTATCCATTGTATTGCAGGGAACTGGCTGTTCCCTGAAGGGTGGTTTTCAACCTGTCGATATTGAAACTGCTTCCTACAATTCTACCCTTGAAATCTACAAGTCCGAGTGAACTGTCGTTCAGGAATTTTCCGATATTGAAACGGGTTGTTTCCAGAGAGCCGGTATACACAGGTTCGCCACGACGGGGTAATTGTAAACTGATATTGGTTCTTACACCACCCAGCTGTGTACTGAAAGAACCGGCTGTCACAAAATTCTGAATGGTTCCCTTGAAATCACCCCGGTAAATCACACTGCCCAGGGCAGCAAGATTGGGTGACGTAACACCTTTCAGTTGCGGAATCAGTGCTCCCAGATCGGCATAATTGGTCTGCAGTGTTCCTTCTTTCAGTTCAATTTTTGTGGTGTTGATCTCGGGCAAACCCTTCATGCTCAGCGTACCTATGATTTTGGTGGTATTGCCCATGCGTGCAGACAGATTCCTTACTACAAAATTGTCTACGGTGCCAAGGTATTTGCCACTTAGGATCACTTCTTTTTTCCAGCTCTTCAGTTCCGGAGCAAAATAGGCAATATCATCACTGTTCAGCCTGGCTTCTGTGAAGTTGGCATTCATTACCACCTGACTGATATAATGCCCAAAGTCTTTGTTAAAGTCTTTGTATTGCATCGCATAGTAATTGGTAAGTCTGCTTTTGTTTGTCTGCAGATCAAGTTTAGCCAGTTCCATGATCTGTGGTGTGAAACGGAATTGGGTTTTCAGTTTCCGTAATTCAAGTCCGCAACGGTCTTTTACAGAGAGGTCCACATTGGCCCGGAGTGTATCTTTCAGAAAACGGATATTTTTGATCGTCCCTGTGAGTTTGCTTAACTGGATATGGCTGCCGTCAAAATACGGAAGGGGGGCATCTGTGTTCCCATCAATGAACAGACTTCCGTTTCTGATGGAAAAATTATTTATAGACAGTGCCATATCTCCTGCATTCAGGTACAAGCCCGTATCTACCGTTGCTTTTTTGCGAAGCGATTCCGGGCGTAAGGCATTCAGACTCTGGATACTGATCAGGGGTTTCTCCAGCTGTATGGAATTGATCTGAAAAATGCTTTTCTTAAGATCTACATTTTCAGCGTCTGCCAATAGACTGCTTACAGAAACCGACATTCGTTCACCCACCCAGAGATCATTCTTGAGAAAACGGACATTCTTCAGATCAATGGTCTTCAGGTTCAGTTCCAGTCCGCCCCCCTGTTTTTGGGGATTGGGGGAGGAGAAATAATCAACTATGAATCCATAATTCCAGACACTGTCTTTCCGTTGCAGTTTGATAACGGCATCTTCCAGTCCAACAAACTTCAATACGGCTTTCTCTTTCAGGAAAAACCAATCCGTAATCCGCACTTTTAACTGGCCTGCATACAGTATTGTGTCCTTTTTCTGGTCGCGCACCAGTGTGCCTTCCATATTCAGCCGGTTAAACAGCGAAAAACTTACGTTTTTAACACTTACTTCTGTACCCAGGGCATTGGATAAACGGGAAGTGGCAATACCCACCAGCCAGTTTTGCACAAAATCAGTCTGGATTGCGATGAATGCCAGCAGAATCACAGCCAAAATAAGAAGAATCGATCGACGTAATATTTGTAAGAAGCGCTTCAGGCGGTAATTGGTTTGAGGGGTAAAAATACGTATTCATAACCGTAGGGCAAATACAATACCAAACCCTGTTATCCAGCTATAATCCCCCATAAATAACTTTCCTGCCAAAGAAGGTGCCAGAGATGTCAGAGACGATCTTTTACAAAAGCGTCAATTTCTTCCAGAAATGCCATCGCAGCAGCTAGATGGCGGTATTCCGGTCCGGCCATCATTAAGGTTCTTACCCATTTTTTGTGCAGGTTGCCGGCATGTATATTCCGGTAGAGAAAAATGGCCAGTAAGGTGAATAGTAAGGTGATAGGGAAAGCAATCAGCCAGAAACCCAGACCCGGTTCCTGGATCCAACTGCTGTTCCAGAACCAGGTAGTATAGAACGGAAGCTGCAACCAGGCAATAGCCGTGCTTTGGAAGGTGGAACTTTGCAGCCTGGCCAGTTGTTTTTGCGTATCTGCTACCGGGCCGTCATAACGAAGCTGCCCGATCAGCATATTATGCCGGATATATTTGGTTGTCACATACAAGGTAATCAAAGCGATGGCGCTGATGGATAAAGAGAAATAGAGATTTCGGAAACCGTTTACCCATACCAGCAGCATCAGAAATCCAATCCATAGCATCCCCAGAATGATGGCCCTTATATTAAACCGGCTAAGGGCATTCAATTTTTTTTCGGCCTGCAGCTGCTGCAGGGTCTCAAAACACCGGATATTCAATGCCCATGATTGCAGATTTAATAACTCGGCTTTGGCTATTTGCTGGTTGTAAGATTCCCAGACTTGTTTGAGCTCTATGTCTTGCATAATTAAGTTGTTAAAGTTGACATTTTTTGTTTTAGTTTTTCTTTGATCCGGTTAATCTTACTGGCTACATTGGTTTCGGTAATACCCAGGATCTCTGCTATTTCCCGGTAGGTTTTGGATTCGAGATAGAGCAGCATCAAAGCCCGGTCAAGTTCCTTTAGTTCATTGATCAATTGCTGTAAGCGGATCAGCTGTTCTGCCTTGTTGTCTGCCGCTTCCTGAATCATTAAGGTTTCTTCCTGCGCTGAAAGGGCCACCATATCCGGTTCTCTCGATTTTTTCCTGTAATAACTGATAGCCACATTTAATGCCACCCGGTACATCCAGGTAGAGAATTTTTTATCGGGATCAAATGCATGCCCCGATTTCCAGATATGATAGATGATTTCCTGCGCCAGGTCCTGGTGCTGGGTTTTATCAGGACAATAAGTATGGCAGATTTTGAAGATAATGCCTTTGTTATCTTCAATCAACCTGAAAAAAACTTCCTTATCAGCAGTAAGAGGCACCATAGTAACGATCAATTAAATATATGATTCGCAGCGCGTCTGTAAAAATCACAGTCGGCAATGAAAATATAATTCGGTAGCCATTGCAGATGATGAGGCATTGCTTATTTTTAAGCAGCCGATTAACTGATTTATATGAAAAAGATCCTTGCCTGCCTTTTATTAGTGAGCCTGCTGGCCTGCCAGAAGCGGCCCAAACCTGCCGAAGTAGAGGAAAGACTGAAAAAAGCTTTCTCCGGTTTTTTATATGAATCGGTAAATAATGATTCCTCCCGTGTAAAGTTCCGGGTAGTAGAGGTCATCTATTTTGAGGAGCAAGACGGATATGAGTGTGAATTCAAAGTAAATATGGCACAGGCCGGAAAGGATACCCTGGGGGTGATGAAAGCTACTGTTGCCAAAGATTTCTCCAAAGTGAACCGAAAATTGTAACAGCTAGGGTTAAAAGAAGATTCTTTCTTCTGATGTATAACTTTTCTTGAACTCCTTCGGTGTGCAGCCTTTTTTCTTTTTAAAAATGCGGTTGAAATTGGAGATATTGTTAAACCCGCATTCATAGGCAATTTCTGCTACCGACTGTGTAGTATCGATCAGCATTCTGGATGCATGGCCCAGCCGGATCTCGGTCAGACTATCAATAAAAGTCATACCCGTTCTGGTTTTAAAGAAACGGCTGAAAGCAGAATCGGCCATGTTCGTGAGTTTGGACACTTCTGACAGCGAAATCGGATTCTTGAAATTTTCGTTCAGGTATTCCATCACTCTTTCTATCCTGCGGCTGTTGTAAGTAAAATGCTCCATGTTATTGAAAGTGGAGTTAGACAGGATTTTTGAATGCCGCGAAATGGAAAGTTCATGCAGGATCCACATCAGTTCATGTACAGATTCAAAACCATCTTTTTTACTCAGACGCATAATGCGGGAAGAAAGCAGTGCGGCCGTTTCGTAAGAAAATAAAATACCCCGTAGGGAATTATCCAGCATGGTACGGATAAAACTCAGTTGATTTCTGCGCAGAAACTTATCATCAAACAGATCTTTGTGAAACTGGATAGTTACTTCTGTGATCTCCGGACTTTTGCATTTATGGGTAAACCAGGCATGCTGCAGATTAGGTCCGATCAATACCAGTTCATAGTCGCCGATCTCTTTTACATGATCTCCGACAACCCGTTTTACCCCTTTGCCGTTTTTGATAAAATTCAGTTCAAATTCTTCGTGGTAATGTACCGGAAAGTCAAACGCTGTTTTGGTACGGGCAAAGACGGTAAAACAATCCGCGGATGTCAAAGGGGTAATTTCTCTTAGTATATTCTTCTGCATAGTAAGCTAGCTTCTGCAAGTCGGGTAGGGAAAGCGGCTGACCAAAAGAACCGTTATTCTACTGCAACTTCTTATTTTCAATAACTACTTATCTTATATCAAAATGGAGATAGGTTTCTTTTAGGAAGACAAGAATGGGAAATTAATCGCTGCAAAGAAATGGTACTTTTTTATCTTTTTCGGGAATTCCGAATAATAAAACCTCCAAAACTCTTAGGCTGGTTTATATACTTACACGAAATGATTACAAAAGTACCCGGTATCATTTATGAGGCTAAGGGTATTGGATATCAGTATTATAGTCGCTTACCTGTTAATCATGCCGGGCATGGAATGGGTATCACATAAACAGGCGGCCCGAAACAAGGAATCTTACCTGAGGGGTGGTAAAAAATTACCATAGTACCTGTTAGGTTTGAGTGATACATCAGATATGTTCGACATCAGCGGAACCATGTAGATCGTGACTCTCTGTTAGAATACGGGATGAAACGTATCTGGAATCCCTGGCTCCGGCGTTCCAATACCAATACAGGTGCTGAATGGCTGGATCCCTCGTTTATACCCAACCAGCGGATGGGAGGGGATCTGTTGAATAGAGTTATCGGCATTATTGGCCAGTTATGCTTAACCCTGTTACCTATGTATCTGGTATTGAGGCAGAAGTTGCCATTTCTCATCACAATATTCATCTTAGTTCTGGTGATTCTGATACTCAAAAGAACCTGGTGGAATGGACTGGAAGATTGATGAGGTATTGGCTGCACAGGTCCTCAGCGTCGGAGAAAAAGGGGTAAACAGTTCAAATTGCTAAAAAGGCCTATTCGTGTTTAAATTTCATCGATTTACAAAAGCCGCACACTCCTGCAATAATGTACAAAAAACTGCAGGTTTCCCGGAAATCCTTATCCACAAAGGATTTCAGCTGGCAATAACGGTTGTTAGTTTATTATTATGTGTATTTTGTACATAGTATACTGGGCAAAATCCTACAATAAAATGTTAAAAAATCACAGGGCAGCATTAACAAATCATTATAAATTTATCAAAGATTGCTATAATCCTTTAACTAACAACCCAAATTGCTATGCCAACGAAAATTAACCTGCTTGTGCGGAGTTATCTGCTCGCGCTGTTTCTCGTCTTTTTCAGTTTCAATGTAATTGCCCAAAAGGCTGTCACCGGTAGAGTTACCAATAAAGCAACAGGTCAGCCTATTGCGGGTGCTACTGTACAGGTAAAGGGTACCACAGTGATATCCCTCTCCAATAATGAAGGGGTATTTTCCATCAATGCCGGTGCTAAATCGGTACTGGTTGTAACCGTAGTGGGCTTTGAAGCTGTTGAACAGACCGTGTCTGGTAAAACAGAATTCAATTTTGCCTTAACAGAAACAACCAGCCAGTTAAATGAAGTATTGGTAACAGGTTATTCTGCCCAACGGAAAAAAGATATCACAGGATCGGTTTCTGTGGTAAATGTGAAAGACCTGAAAGCGGTTCCTGCCGGTAGCCCAGAACAAATGTTACAGGGTCGTGCTTCCGGTCTGAACGTTATTACCTCAGGTCAGCCCGGTTCCGGAAGTAATATCCGTATCCGCGGTATCACTTCTTTCGGTAATGTGGATCCCCTCGTTATCGTAGATGGTGTACAAGGTAGTTTGTCCAATCTTAACGCATCAGAGATCGAATCTATCCAGGTATTGAAAGATGCCGGTGCGGCTTCTATTTATGGTGTTCGAGGTGCCAATGGTGTAATTGTGGTTACTACCAAAAAAGGTAAATCTGGTCGCGCAACCGTTACCTATGATGCCTACGTTGGTACACAAAGACCTATTGGTGGCAATGCCTTTAACCTGCTGAATACGCAGGGTATGGCAGATCTTACCTGGTTGGCTTTGAAAAATTCAGGTCAGCCTACTACTCACCCTCAGTATGGAAGTGGTGCTACCCCTGTGATCCCTGATTATCTGATGAACGGCCCAAGCGGATCCGGTATTACTGGTACAATCTCAGCCGCAGATCTCGCCAAATACAATGTGACTGATTTCAACAAAGGCATCTACCAGATCACTGCTGCCAATAAAGTGGGAACCGACTGGTTTCACCAGATTTTCCGCCCGGCTTCCATTCAGAGTCATACAGTAACTGCCAGTGGTGGTAATGAAAAAAATACCTACCTGTTTTCGCTGAACTATTTTGACCAGCAGGGTACATTAATGAATACTTACCTGAAAAGGTATTCTGCCCGCGTAAACACAACTTATAATATCAGTAAAAATATCCGTGTAGGAGAGAATCTGTACATCTTTAACAGAGACAATCCGCAGATCGGTAACCAGAGCGAGGGTAATGAGATTTCGATGTCTTACCGTCAACAACCCATCATTCCTGTATTCGATATCAACGGTGGATTTGCCGGAACAGCTGCCAAAGGTTTGGGTAATGCCCAGAACCCGGTTGCTATGCGTATGAGAGCCAATGACAACAAAGGTAACTCATGGGATATCCAGGGTAACATGTTTGCAGAAGTTGACTTTGCTGATCACTTTACTGTAAGAACTGCTTTTGGTGGTACCATGAGTAATTTTTACTATTACAACTTTGGTTTCCGCACCTATGAAAACGCAGAAAACAATGGCTCTAACTCATTCAGTGAAAATGCAGGGTATAACAGACAGTGGACCTGGACCAACACTGTAAAGTACAGCAATGTATTTGCAGGAAAACATGCTGTAACCGCTTTGGCGGGTGTTGAAGCTGTTGAATCATATGGTCGTGGAGTAGGTGGTGGTGCCCTGGGCTTCTTCACAGATAACCCAACTTTCAGAACACTGAGTGGCGGTTCTTCAGGATTTACCAATTACAGTTATGCTTACCAGAACTCACTGTTCTCTCTCTTCGGTAAAGTAGATTATGCTTTCAACGATAAATATCTTCTGGGTGTTACCGTTCGTAGAGATGGTTCTTCCAGATTCGGACCGGACAAGCGTTATGGTGTTTTCCCTTCTTTTGCACTCGGTTGGAGAATTTCACGTGAGAGTTTCATGAAAGACATCACCTGGATTGATGACCTGAAAATCAGAGGTAGCTGGGGAAAAATGGGTAATCAGGCCAACGTAGATCCTTCCAACGCCTTCAGTCAGTACGGAAGCCGTGCCGGTGGTTCTTTTTATGATATCAATGGTACCAGTTCTAGTTCTGTGCAAGGTTTCTATGCAACCCGTATCGGTAACCCTAAAACAGGATGGGAAGAAGATATCCTGACCAACTTCGGTTTTGATGCCCAGTTGTTTAAGAATAAAGTAGACTTCTCTTTAGAGTATTATGAGAAAAAAGTAAACGGTCTTTTGTTTACCGACCAGGCACCTGCCACCGTAGGTGGTGCAGCATTACCTAATGTAAACATCGGCGATATCCAGAACAAAGGGGTGGATGCCTCTTTAACTTATCATGGTACTGCTTCCAGAGACTGGAAATATGATATCGGTGCTATTTTCACTACTTACAAAAGTAATATCGTAAGTATCCCTGGTAATTATTTCACTGCCGGTGGATCACGTATCGGTGACTTTGTAAGGAATGAAGTAGGAAATCCAATCGGTTCTTTCTTTGGTTATGATGTAGTTGGTTTATTCCAGGATGCAGCAGATGTAACCAAATCTCCTACACAGGATGGAGCCAAAGCCGGCCGTTTCAAATACAGAGATATTAACGGAGATAATAAAATTACCGATGCAGACAGAACCCACTTTGGTAACCCTAACCCTAAATATACCTTAGGTTTAAACCTGAGCGTAAGCTATAAGAACTGGGATTTCTCTACCTTCATGTACGCTTCTGTAGGTAACGATGTAATTAATTATGTTCGTTACTGGACTGATTTCTATCCTTCTTTCCAGGGTGTAAAGAGTCTGGATGCCTTGAACAAATCTTGGTTGCCTACCAGGACAAACACCACTGTTCCTATCGCGGAGAATGATGCCAGTTTCAGTACCAATCAGGTTCCTAACTCCTATTACAAAGAAGATGGTTCATACCTGAGATGTAAGTCTATGATCCTGGGTTACAATATGCCGGCTACTATGTCAAAGAAATGGGGTATCGAAAAACTGCGTTTCTTTGTTCAGGCAGCTAACTTATTTACAATTACAAAATACACAGGGTTAGATCCTGAATTATCTGGTTCTAACGCGGCATTTGGAATTGACTATGGTAACTATCCAAATAACCAGAGAAATTTCAACTTCGGCGTAAACGTAACTTTCTAATCAACCCATTAATCTGTATTTAAACATTGCAATATGAAACAATCAAAATTCAAAATACTACTGGTAGGGGTTACCACTTCGATGGTACTGTTCTACGCATGTTCCAAAAACTTTCTCGACAAATCACCCATCGGTTCATTAGACCAGAATACGCTGGCTAATAAAGCAGGTGTAGAAGGGGTACTGATCGGTGCCTACTCTATGCTCGATGGTTACGGTGGTGCCGGCGGTGGCTGGCAGAGTGCCGGATCTAACTGGGTGTATGGTGGTGTAGCATCCGATGATGCTTACAAAGGATCTGACCCGGGTGACCAGGCGGATATTGTACCGATTGAAACTTATTCGGCTACTGGTTCCAATGGTTATTTTAATCAGAAATGGCAAGCGGTATACGATGCGGTACAGCGTTCTAACGATGTCTTGCGTTTGATGGCTACTGCCACTGATATCAACGATGCTGATAAAAAACGTATTGAAGCGGAAGCCCGTTTTCTGCGTGCACACTATCACATGGAAGCTAAAAAAATGTGGAACAACGTTCCTTATGTTGACCAGACCATCACCTATGCTGCGGGTAACTTCAATGTTGCTAACACGGCAGATATCTGGCCCAATATTGTGGCCGATCTGGATTATGCCATTGCTAACCTGCCTGCTACCCAAAGTTCTGTAGGTCGTGCCAATTCATGGGCCGCAAAGGCACTGAAAGCAAAAGCACTGATGTTCAGAAAGGATTTTGCAGGTGCGAAACCAATTCTGGATGATGTGATTGCCAACGGCGTGACCGCATCAGGTAAGAAATATGCATTGGTGTCCAACTTCTTCGACAACTTTAATGCTGAAACCAAAAACTCTTCTGAAGCCGTATTCTCTTGTCAGCAGTCTGTTAATGATAACTCTAACGGTGATAATGGCGGATGGGGAGATGTATTGAATTTCCCTTACAATGGTGGCCCCGGCGGTTGCTGCGGATTCTACCAGCCATCTATCAGTCTGGCCAACTCCTACAAAGTAGATGCCGTTACCGGTTTGCCTTTACTGGATACCTGGAATGCTGTTGATTTTAAAAACGACCAGGGTCTGACTTCTTCACAGCCATTTACGCCTGATGTAACCACTCCGGTTGATCCACGTCTGGATTTCACCATCGGTAGAAGAGGTATCCCATATCTGGACTGGGGTTTACATCCAGGTAACGACTGGATTCGTGACCAGAATAATGGGGGACCTTACGCTGCTATCAAAAACGTTTATTTCAAACGTCAGGCAGGTGCTTTAACCGATAAATCATTCTGGACTGCTGGTGTAACTGCCAATAACTATACATTCATCCGTTTTTCAGATGTATTATTATGGTCTGCTGAGTGTGAAGTCGAGGTTGGTACATTGGCAAAAGCTGTAACACTGGTTAACCAGGTAAGGTCAAGAATTAAAGATAATCCTGCTACCTGGGTTAAACAGCCAAGTGGTGCAAATGCTGCCAACTACCAGATTGGTTTGTATGTATCATTCCCTGATCAGGCGTATGGCCGTAAAGCAGTTCGTTTTGAAAGGAAACTGGAACTGGCCATGGAAGGACACCGTTTCTTTGATCTGGTTCGTTATGGCATAGCTGATGTTGAGCTGAATGCGTATATCGCGAAAGAAAAAGCAAAACGTACTTACCTTAACAGTGCAACCTTTACCAAAGGTAAAAGCGAATATTTCCCGATCCCTCAGTCTCAGATCGATCTGAGTAAGGGTGCCTTAAAACAGAATCCCGGTTATTAATAACCTTGCATGTTTCATCAATAAATCTTAAGAAAGAGGCGGTGTTTTACACTGCCTCTTTCATTTTTTTTAAGGATATTGTACTCCCATATTTTTTCAGTTCCTGAATCTGCTTTCCATGAAATATCCTGTCAGATTTTCTGTATTGTCATTTTTTATCCTTTCTGTTTTTTCTTTCTCTTCCTGCAAAAACAAGAAGACCTTATTCTCCCCGATCGATCCGGAAACATCCGGGATCCATTTCAATAATACAATCATCGAAAATGATTCTGTGAACGTCCTCGATTTTGAGAATGTATACAACGGAGGTGGCGTGGGTGTGGGTGATTTCAACAATGATGGTCTGGCTGATCTGTATTTTTCCGGAAACCTGGTGGCGAATAAATTATACCTCAACAAAGGGAAATTTACCTTTCAGGATATTACGGATGCTGCAGGGGTTGGTGGCGAAGGAAAATGGTGCAGAGGTGTATCTGTGGTTGACATCAACAACGATGGTCTGATGGATTTGTATGTAAGTGCTACATTACGTCGTGATCCCAAAATGCGCGAACATCTTTTATATGTGAACGGGGGAATTGATAAAGAAGGGGTCCCTCATTTTAAAAATCTTGCCCGGGAATACGGGTTGGCAGATACCACCCAGGGAACAATGGCCGCTTTTTTTGATTATGATAACGATGGCGATCTGGATGTATATATGGTCAATAATGAGATCGTAAAAAACGATTTCCCTAACCGGTTCAGGCCCATTCTGAAAGATGGCAGCCATAAGAATACAGATAAACTTTTCCGTAACGATTGGAATGCTGCTCTGCAACATCCGGTGTACAAAGATGTATCAAAGGAAGCGGGTATTTTACAAGAGGGATATGGCCACGCTGTTACGATTGCGGATATCAACAAAGATGGCTGGAAAGATATTTATGTGAGCAATGACTATCTTTCCAACGACCTGTTATGGATCAATAACCGCAATGGTACTTTTAGTGAGCAGTTGCATCTGTATTTCAAACATACAGCTGCCAATGCCATGGGAAATGATGTGATTGATATTAACAACGATGGATTAAGTGATGTGGTAACCCTGGATATGAACCCGGAAGATAATTTCCGGAAAAAGATGATGATGAATGCCAACAGTTACCAGACCTATCAGAACAGCGATTATTTTGGTTATCATTATCAATATGTGCGTAATACCCTGCAATTAAACCAGGGTCCACGGGTTACGCAGAACGACTCTGTTGGGGCACCGGTTTTCAGTGATATTTCTTTCTACGCCGGTATAGCAGAAACAGATTGGAGCTGGACACCACTTGTAGCTGATTTTGATAATGATGGTAACCGGGATATCATTATTACCAACGGATTTCCTAAAGATGTAACGGATCATGATTTTGTGGCATTCCGGAATACATCCTATGCAGTAGCTACCAAAAAACAATTGCTGGCACAGATCCCGGAAGTGAAAATCCATAATTATGCTTTCCGGAATAATGGCGATTTGCATTTTGCCAACGTAACCAATGAATGGGGATTGACCACTCCTACTTTTTCGAACGGGGGGGTATATGCAGATCTGGATAATGATGGTGATCTGGATGTAGTGGTCAACAATATCAACGATAAAGCCGGTATTTACCGGAACAATGAACGTGAACAGCAAAAAGAGGCAAATCACTTCCTGCAGGTAAAGTTGGCGGGCGACTCTTTCAACAGAAACGGCCTCGGTGCCTGGCTGGAACTTTATTATGATCGGGATAAAAAACAGTTCCTGGAATATTCTCCTTATCGTGGATACCTCTCCTCTGTAGATGGCTATGCGCATTTTGGTTTGGGAAAAACAGCCCTCATAGATTCACTAGTGATACGTTGGCCCAATGGAAAGATGCAGCGGCTCCAAAATGTAAAAGTGGATCAACGAATCACTGTCGATAGCAAAAATGCGCAGCTTCCCTACGCTTTTACCAGAGAGGTTTTTGCTAAAGATCCCTGGTTCACGGATATTACTGGTGCTGTAGGTGTGAACTATATACACCCGGAAAAGGATTTTGCTGATTTTAATATCCAAAAACTGATTCCTCATAAATTTTCTGAATATGGCCCCGCACTGGCTGTGGGCGATGTGGACGGGAATGGATTGGATGATCTTGTAACGGGTGGTTCTTTTTCATTCAGTGGTCAGATCTTCCTGCAACAGAACGATGGAAAATTCAGCCAGAAGAATCTGATCAATAATGCAGATATCAATACCAAACGATGGGAAGATGAAGGAATGATCCTGTTTGATGCAGATACAGACGGCGACCTGGATCTCTATGTATCCAGTGGTGGATACGAAAACGAAAAAAATGCATTGGTATACCAGGACAAACTATATGTAAACGACGGGAAAGGAAATTTTGCTATTGATGTGAAGGCATTGCCCACCAATTTTACGAGTAAATTATGTGTAAGAGCCGCTGATATTGACAAAGATGGGGATCTGGACCTGTTTGTTTCCGGCAGGGTAGAGCCCTGGAATTATCCCAAACCGGTATCCAGTTTTATTTACCGGAATGATTCAAAACCCGGCGCTGTCCGCTTTACCGATATCAGCGATCAGGTGGCAAAAGACCTGAAGAATATAGGGCTTGTTTGTGATGCATTGTTCACTGACTTTGATAATGATGGTTGGACAGACCTGGTACTGGCAGGAGAGTGGATGCCCGTAACTTTTCTGAAGAACGAAAAAGGTGTATATAAAAATGTGACAGCTACTACCGGTATCAGTAAACAAACCGGCTGGTGGAACAGTATTGCCCCGGGCGATTTTGATAATGATGGAGACATTGACTTTATTCTGGGAAATATGGGCCAGAACTCTTTCTATCGCGCCAGCGAAAAATATCCGGTACATATTACAGCAGCCGACTTTGATAAAAATGGAAGTTATGATGCATTTCCTTCCTTGTTTTTACCGGATAAAAAAGGGGAGATGAAAGAATTTCCTGCACAGACAAGAGATGATATTGTGAAACAGATGATCAGTATGCGCATCCGTTTTCAGAATTACAAAACCTATGCAGAAGCCACCATTGATCAGTTATTCACACCCGAACAGTTCAAAGCAGCACAGCGGCTGGAAGCCAATACCTTTCAGTCTATGTACCTGAAGAATGAAGGGGGAGGAAAATTCAGTATGTCGCCTTTACCCCAACCAGCACAGTTCTCTACCTTGAATGGCATGTCTGTTGCTGATTTTGATGGTGATGGTAACCTGGATGTGGCGATCAATGGGAATGATTATGGAACGGAAGTATCTGTTGGAAGATATGATGCTTTAAATGGTCTTCTGCTGAAAGGGAACGGAAAAGGGGCATTTACCGCATTGTCTATTCTGCAAAGCGGTATCTTTTTACCGGGCAACGGCAAGGCCATGGTACAGTTGAGAAGTAAAGAGGGTTCTGCCTTACTAGCGGCCAGTGAAAACCGAGGCCCCTTGAAAATATTCAGACAGAAAATAAAAGTAAAAACAGTGCCGGTTACGCCTGCAGATGAAAGCGCCTTATTGCTGATGAAAGATGGGCGCAAACAAAAGCAGGAACTGTATTATGGAGCATCTTTCTTATCACAGTCAGGCAGATTTTTACAATTACCAACCCAGGTAACCGGTCTTGAAATCAAAGACACCAAAGGGAATCTCAGGAGGATTCAGCTTAACTAATGTAAAAGAGTCATGTTATGAAAAAGTATTTTTATGCAGGTCTGTTTGTATCAGCCGGATGGCTGTTGACAGCCTGTAGCGGTAAAAAAGCAACTGCTATTGATGATGCAGCTGTATTGCACAATAACCAGGATCAGTTAACCCAGATTATCATATACGATGTATTTACGCCGCCGGTGAGCAGCCGCATTTATGTGTATTCTTCACTGGCTTCATATGAAGCCGTAAGGTTTGCCAAACCGGGTAGTCCGTCCATCGCGGCCAAACTGCATGGATTTGCACCCATGCCGGGACCAGAGAATGGGAAAACCTATAATTATACACTGGCAGCTA
Organism: Caulobacter sp. UNC279MFTsu5.1; assembly: GCA_943369185.1. Taxonomy (GTDB): domain Bacteria; phylum Bacteroidota; class Bacteroidia; order Chitinophagales; family Chitinophagaceae; genus Sediminibacterium. The sequence goes on from CALRMK020000002.1 coordinate 419,555, forward strand.
CACAGGCTTTTTTTACGGTAGTACATAAAGTCGTATTCTCACTTGATTCGCTGAAAGCGTATGAGAATGCTACCATGGAAAAATTCAAAGCATCCATGGATGAAGAAACTTTTCAACGCTCAGTGGCATTGGGCGATACCATTGGAAAAACTGTGCTTGCAAGAGCCATGAAAGATGGGTATGCACAATCAAGAGGCAAATCCAAATTTCTGGGGAACAATGATCCCGGACAATGGCATCCCACCCCGCCGGATTACCTGGATGGGGTAGAATGGTGCTGGAATACAATGAAGCCCATGGTGATGGATTCTGCATCGCAGTTCATGCCAGCACGGCCACCCAAATACAGTACGGATAGCAACAGTTTCTTTTTTAAAGAAGTAAAAGAAGTATATACCATTGGAAAGAATCTGACGGAAGAAGAGAAAACCATTGCTAAATACTGGGACGATAATCCTTTTGTGATAGAACATTCCGGACATATGATGTTCGGCAATAAAAAGATCACTCCGGGTGGTCACTGGATGGGGATAGCGGCCATTGCTGCCCAATCAACCAAAGCAGATGCGGTAAAAACGGCACAGGGATATGCCTTAACGGCGATTGCTTTGTACGATGCTTTTATCTCCTGCTGGGACGAGAAATACCGGAGTAATGTGGTTCGCCCGGTTACGGTGATCAATGAACTTATTGATAAAGGATGGACACCTTTTCTGCAAACTCCGCCATTCCCTGAATATACCAGCGGACACAGTACCATTACGGCTTCAGCCGCTGTTGTATTGGCGCATCTCTATGGCGATAAGTTTGCTTTTCAGGATACCAGTGATCTGCGCTATATCGGTATGCAGCGGCATTTTAATTCTTTTCAGGAAGCGGCAGCAGAAGCTTCCATCAGCCGGGTATACGGAGGAATTCATTATCGCAACAGTGTGGATGTTGGCGCAGAAGCAGGTAAAAAAGTGGGGGCCAATATTATCAGCAGGATCTTCAAATAGTGTATTTTGTTCAGGCCACTGAAAAGGAAATTCCGTTGGGAGTGGTAAAAGTTCTTTGATGGATCCGGATAGCTGAATATTGTTCGATCACATCTTTGGCGCCGTGAAGGGTAAGATCTATTCTGGCATCTTCCTTGCCAATACCAATGGCATGCATACCGGCAGCGGTGGCAGATTGTATACCACTGATGGCATCTTCGAAAACGAGGCAGTGTTCAGTAGCTATATTCAGTTTAGTACCCATGGTCAGATAAGGTTCGGGATCCGGTTTGCCTTTGCTCACATCATGTGCAGTCACAAACTGAGAGAACTGCTCCTGTATACCCAGCTGCGTAATCATCTCCAGCATGCGGGAATGATGTGAGCTGGTGACAATACCGGTAGGGATCTCCCATTTTTGTAGTGTTTGTACAAAGGATACAATACCGGGTATGGGACCAGGTTGCAAATGTTGGTCAAAGAGGTAAGCTGATTCGCGGATCTCTTCCAGCTGTTTTGCAGACAGATGATGGAAGAGGCCGGAGAGTGTATCGCCGATTTTTCGGCCATGGATCCACTGGCGTATCAGTGGTTCTGTGAGTGCGATACCATATTTGTCTGCCAGTGTTTTCCAGAATTCCTCGATTGCGGGATTGGAATTGACAATCACACCGTCGAGATCAAAGATCACTGCCTGAATAAAATATTGCATAGAAGAGATTGTAGTACTAAGCTATTTATTTAAACGCATTTTTGATTGATATCTATTATTTTTTCAAATTTTCCGACATGAGAAAAACACTAACCTTTGCTTTTTTATTGATTGGCATCTGCTCTTTTGCACAGGATGCCAAAAGACCCATTGCCATTATTCCTGAACCGGTTTCTGTAAAACAGGGTACCGGTAGTTTCCGCTTACCTGCCCATGTACGTGTGGAAGCACCCGCTAACCCGGAACTGAAACAGGTGCTGGCTGTGTTGAAACAGCATTTTTCTGCCGTGGCCGGCAGCACTTATTCAGTAAGTAATGTTTCGCCCGGAGCTGAGATCAAACTCGTATTGAACAACATAGAGAATCCTGCTGTTGGCAAAGAAGGTTACCAATTATCTGTTACCCAGAAAAATATTCTGATCAAAGCCAATAAACCCGCAGGGCTTTTTTACGGAGTACAATCCCTGTTACAACTTTTCCCCAAAGAGATAGAAAGTAAAGAACGTGTAACAGGTGTAAAATGGGAAGCGCCGGTAGTAGATATTACAGATAACCCCCGTTTTGGCTGGAGAGGGTTGATGTTTGATGTGGCCCGTCACTTCTTTACCAAAGCGGAAGTAAAGCAGTTCATCGATGATATGGTTCGTTATAAATACAACCTGCTGCACCTGCACCTTACCGATGATGAAGGCTGGCGTCTGGAGATCAAAGGATTGCCGAAGCTTACCGAAGTGGGAGCATGGAACGTAAAAAAAACAGGCTACTTCGGCACCTTCAGTAAACCTACACCTGATGAACCTAAAGATTATGGTGGATTCTATACCCAGGATGATATCAAAGAACTGGTACAATACGCAAAAGAGCGTTTTGTGAATATCCTGCCCGAGATCGATGTACCCGGCCATAGTCTGGCAGCAGTGGTTTCTTATCCTGAATTATCCTGCACAGCGGAAGCCAATACTTATCAGGTAAGATCCGGTGAAGAAATTATGGATTGGTCAAAGGGAAATCCACCTATCGCAATGGTTGATAATACCCTTTGTCCGGCAAATGAAAAAGTATATGAATTCCTCGATAAAGTAATGACCCAGGTGGCGCAGTTATTCCCTTTTGAATACATTCATGTAGGAGGAGATGAGTGCCCGAAAAATTACTGGGAAAAATCCCCCGCTATCAAAGAATTAATGCAGCGGGAGGGATTGCACCATATGGAAGAAGTACAGAGTTATTTCGAAAAAAGACTGGAGAAAATCGTCTCAGCCAAAGGCAAAAAATTCCTCGGCTGGGATGAGATCCTGGAAGGCGGTCTTGCACCCGGTGCAGCCGTCATGAGCTGGCAGGGAATGAAAGGAGGGATCCAGGCCGCTAAAATGAAACATGAAGTGGTGATGAGTCCTACCACTTATACCTATATCGATTATATGCAGGGAGATCCTATCATCGAGCCACGTATCTACGCTTCCTTACGTTTGAACAAGACCTATGAATTTGAACCTGTGCCGGATGAAGTGGATCCGAAATACATCAAAGGCGGACAGGCCAATCTCTGGACAGAGCAGGTATACAATATGCGTCACCAGCAATACATGACCTGGCCTCGTGCTTTTGCTGTTTCGGAAACCCTTTGGTCTCCGAAAGAAAAAAAGAACTGGAATCATTTCTTCGGAAAAGTGGAGCAGCATTTCGCGAGATTTGATGTAGCGGATAAAAAATACGCCCCCAGTGTATATGACCCTGGTTTTACCGCCAGTTTCACGGCTGACAAACAACTGAAGATAGAGCTGGATAAGGAAGTGGAGGCACTGGATATCCATTACAGCTTTGATAACAGCTTCCCGGATAATCATTATCCCAAATATACCGGAGCCCTGATTGCCCCGAAAGATGCGGTAATGTTGAAAGTGGTTACCTATAAAGGCAAAAAACAAACCGGACGTATCATTGCAATGCCCATTGCAGAATTAAAAGCAAGGGCAGAGAAAGCTAAAAAATAGTGTCGTTATTTCAAAACCTGCATAGAGCCGCTGTTGTAAAACAGCGGCTTTCTTTTTGTATTTTTTAACAGGTCTCGCTGAAAGGCAGAAGGCTGTCTCTGTTTTCTTCGTATTTTTAAAAGGTGGTCATTTATCCTGCTGTTTTTGCATGTGACTGACACATGTGCCATCATGAAACAAAAGTTGTTCTATTTTTTACTGCTCACAACACTCTGTTTTCAGGCTAACGGACAACTTTGCAATGGCAGTCTTGGCGACCCGGTAGTGAATGTCACATTCGGCTCGGACGCAACGCCCAATGGACCTTTAAAAGCGGGCATTACCAATTTACAATATGTTACTTCCGGTTGCCCGGGCGATGGGCAGTATACGATCACCAACATGTCATTTGGTTGCTTCGGAAATACCTGGCATCTGATGGTGGGAGATCATACGGGAGATACCGGTGGCCGTTTTATGCTGGTAAATGCATCGCCGGAACCCAGTCAGTTTTATCTGGATACTGTAAGAGGTTTGTGTGCCAATACCACTTTTGAATTTGCTACCTGGGTGGCCAATGTATTAAAGCCTACAGCCTGTGGTGGTAATGGCGTGAAACCCAACCTTACTTTCCGGATCGAAACCGTTACGGGTGTTTTACTGCAGAAATTTGATTCCGGTGATATTCCTTTTGAATCGCAGAAAGTATGGAAGCAGTATGGTACTTTTTTTAAAACCCCCGCAGGCGTAAATGCCGTAGTACTCAGGATCACGAATAATGCTCCCGGTGGCGCCCAGTGTGGAAATGATCTGGCACTGGATGATATTACTTTTCGTCCCTGTGGTCCGGTGATCTCGGCTACAGTGGATAATAGAATACAGTCGGTGATAGATGTATGCGAAACAGAACAGTCTGTTTTTTCTTTTGCTACTACTTATCCTGCTGTTTTCACCAGTCCCATGCTGCAATGGCAGATCAGTGCAGATACCGGTAAAACATGGAAAGATATTGCCGGAGAAACATCGCTGAACTTTATCCGTAAACCAACAGGAGGCGGTATTTATTATTATCGGGCTGTAATGGCGGAAGCGGCTAATTTCAGTTCGCTTAGCTGCCGCATTTCTTCCAATATCACCGTCATTAATGTGAACCCTTTACCACCGGCAGGAGCCGAAAAAAATTTGCTGGGTTGTACCGGTAGTGATTTCAGGTTAGCTGCCGTAGATGGATCTGCGTTTACCTATCAATGGTCTGGTCCCAATGGCTTTACCGCAAAAGTGCGGGATCCTTTTTTGTATAATGTAAGTGAGAAAGATTCCGGATGGTATATAGTGCAGATAAGAACAGAACCAGGCTGTACCCGGATCGATTCTTTCCGGATCAGCGTATTTCCCGGAACCAAAGCATTGGTCAGCCCAACAGTCAATATTTGCGAGGGTAGTAGTACACCGTTAACAGCAACCGGTGGGGTCTCTTATCGCTGGTCACCCATCGAAGGGCTTTCCAACAGTAACGCTGCCAACCCGGTTGCATCCCCTTCGGATACGACAACTTACAAAGTGGTGGTCACCAATCAATATGGATGCAAAGATTCAGCAAATGTACTCGTGAATGTATTTCAGAAACTGATCGTTAACGCAGGGCCGGATAAAACCATTTTTGAAGGCGACACGGTAACGTTGAATGGCTCTGTTCAAGGCACTCCGCTTAGTATTTCCTGGACACCCAATACCTATATCCAGAATGGCAATACCGTAACACCGATAGTGAATCCGGTAGATAATACCACATATACGCTGGCTGCTTTACCTGGATCGGGTTGCCCCGCAGCAACCGATGAAACATTTGTAAGGGTGTACAAAAAATTACGGGTGCCGAACATCTTCTCACCCAATGGAGATGGGATCAATGATACCTGGGTAATTCAAAACATGGATACTTATCCGCAGGCTACTGTAAAAGTATTTGCCCGTAACGGAATGCAGGTTTTTGAAACAAAAAATGGCGGTAAAGAATGGGATGGTGTGTATAATAGCAAACCCTTACCATTGGCTACCTATTACTATGTGATAGACCTCAACATAAACCAGCCGGTAATTTCCGGCTGGGTGGTAATTGTAAGATAAGCTTGCAGAGATCTCGGGGTTTATTCCACCCTTTTTACCAGGATCGGATCTTCATTTAACCCGTCGATCTTAAGTTTATATCCTTCTGAACTCAGGTAAATCAACACGGCAGGGCGATACATATTGGCAAATACCGTACTGGTTGGATTATCCTGTTTCCAGATCTGTTGGTTCACCAGTTTAAAACTGGTAGTTCCGTCCCAGCCTTTAAAATCTCCGTCAATATTGCTTTCGATCACTTCCTGTACCTTGTTGCAGGTTAGCAGTTTTTCTATCCCTTCAATTTTGATCTTGAATTTTTTGCCATCCTGGTACACCATCAGCTGTGGCTGTCCATTATTGAACTTCTGGTTCACTTTATCATTGATCTCGTAATAATGGAAATTACTGGTCTTGATCAAACTACCACGGGTAATCGCTCCGGTAATAGGTTTAAAGGGGGTGGTAGAATCCACCAGTTTCATGGTCTCAGTTAGCTGCGCCTGTGCCAATTGACAGGTAACAAGCACTAAGAGAGAACTGAGTATTTTTTTCATGATAGGGATTTTGGAGTAATAATGTAAGGGTACTATGCTTCAGTCATTTCACGAAGGTATTGCTTCGATTCTTCTTTGAACGCTTTCCGCGGCGATAATCCCAATAGTTGAAACATGGCATTATCTGCTTCAAAACCAGGATTGGCGGTAGTGAGCAGTTTGTCACCGGCAAAGATAGAATTGGCGCCAGCCATAAAGCAAAGCGCTTGTTCGGCTACACTCATATCATTCCGTCCAGCACTCAATCGTACCATGGTTTTCGGCATCAGGATCCTCGCTGTTGCAATCATGCGAACCATATCCCAGATATCCACTTTGGTATTGTTCTCCAGCGGCGTTCCGGCTACCGGTACCAGCGCATTAATGGGAACACTTTCCGGATGTTCCGGCATAGTAGCCAGTGTATGCAGCATCTGAATCCTGTCTGCATGTGTCTCGCCCAAACCAATGATACCCCCGCAACAAACAGTTACGCCTGCTTTGCGTACATTTTCCAGGGTTTGTAAACGATCGTCATAAGTGCGGGTAGTAATAATATCGCCATAATGTTCCTTACTCGTATCCAGGTTGTGATTATAGGCATATAAACCAGCTTCTGCCAGTCTTTGTGCCTGGTATTCAGTGAGCATACCCAGGGTACAGCAAACTTCCATTCCCATTTCATTCACGCCTTTTACCATATCCAGTACCCTGTCAAAATCTCGGTTATCTCTTACTTCTCTCCAGGCAGCTCCCATACAAAAACGGGTACTGCCGGCTTCCCTGGCTTTTTGTGCATATGATAATACCTCTTCCTTCTGCATCAATGCCTGCACATCTACACCGGTATTGTAACGGGCGGCTTGCGGACAGTAAGCACAATCTTCGCTACAACCTCCGGTTTTAATACTCAATAAGGTACAAACCTGTACTTCAGCAGTATCGTTGTATTGATGGTGCAAACCTGCTGCGCGATAGATCAGCTCCAGCAGTGGGGTATCGTACACAGCTTTGATTTCTGAAAGGGTCCAGTTATTTCGGATATCTGTAGACATAGGGTATGTTTATAGTACAAATATAAGCGGCTATCTTATATACTGAAACGGATGTGTTGAATGAAGTGTTTACTCTTTCCGTGTGCCGATATAAGCTCTCCATTTTTCAATAACGCCCTGCATATCTTCCGGTAAGGGCGATTCGAATAAGATTTCTTGCTGCGTAACCGGATGAATGAATCCCAGTGTTCTGGCATGCAGTGCACAACGCGGACAAATCTCAAAACAGTTATCTACAAACTGTTTGTATTTGCTGTAAATAGTTCCTTTCAGAATTTTATCGCCACCATACTCCCAATCGTTAAAAAGGGTATGCCCGATATGTTTCATGTGCACCCTGATCTGGTGGGTACGTCCTGTTTCCAGCACGCATTCTACTAGGGTTACATAATTGAATCTTTCAAGTACTTTATAGTGGGTAATGGCATGTTTACCGATCTCTCCTTCGGGATATACATCAAACATTTTCCGGTGCTGGCGGTGGCGGGCTATATGGCCGGTAACCGTTCCGGCATCCTGTTCCATATCGCCCCATACCAGTGCCACATACTTTCGCTTCACTGTGTGGTTAAAGAATTGTTTGGCGAGGTGTGCCGCAACTTCCGGTTTTTTGGCCAGCACAATCAGTCCGGTCGTATTTTTATCTATACGATGTACCAATCCAAACCTGGGTAAGATATCTTCATCAATACCCGGGTTCTGTTGTTCGAGGTAATAAGCCACCCCATTCAACAAAGTGCCGCTGAAATTACCTACGCCCGGGTGCACCACCATATTGGCGGGTTTATTGATCACCATCAGCGCCTCATCCTCATACACGATATTCAGGGGGATATGCTCTCTTTTGAGTATGGTATGCTCCGGGTTGATCAGGCTCATCAACAACAACTCATCACCCGGTTTGATCTTATAATTGCTTTTTACGGTTTTTCCGTTCACGGTTACAAATCCGGCCTCAATTCCCTGTTGTACCTTATTGCGGGTTGCGCCTTCCAGGTGCATCTGAATCCATTTGTCTATGCGCAGCGGTTCCTGTCCCTTATCAATCGTAAAGGTTTTGCGCTCATAGAGGGCTTCCGATGTGTCTTCGGGCAAATTATCGAGCTCATCCAACATGCGGCAAAAATAAAGGTTTGAGGGGAGATGGCGTGTTTTAACAGCCAGCCGGGTAAATGGCAGTGGCCAATTTCTTCCTACTTTTGCGCCATGCAACAGGAAGTCTTGTTCCAGGATCTTGGCCGTCAGCACAGTTACAAAGAGATCTGGGACTATCAGGAAAAATTATTAAAAGAGAATACCGACAGAAAAGCGTTGCTGCGTTCTGCAGATCCCTCTGCAACGGATAGCTTACCCACAACCGTTCACCGCCTGCTTTTTGTAGAACATGAACCTGTGTATACCCTTGGTAAAAACGGGAAAGAAAGCCATGTGCTGATCTCAGCAGAAGAAAGACAGAATAAGCAAATTGAATACTTCCATATCAACCGCGGCGGCGATATCACGTTTCATGGGCCGGGGCAGCTGGTAGGGTATCCAATTCTTGATCTGGAAAAATTAAAACCAGATCTGGGCTGGTACCTGCGCAGCCTGGAAGAAGTGATCATTCTTACCATGGCCGAATATGGTCTGAAAGGAGAGCGCAGTCCCGGTGAAACAGGTGTATGGCTGGATCCTGATCAACCGGGTAGGGAGCGTAAAATCTGCGCCATGGGCATCAAATGCAGCCGCTGGATCACCATGCATGGCTTTGCCTTTAATGTAAATACCGATCTTGCTTATTTCAGTCATATTGTGCCCTGTGGTATCGAGAACAAACAGGTAACATCTCTCCAGAAAGAACTGGGCCGGGAAATTCCCTTCGATGAAGTAAAAGAGAAAGTAAAAAAGAACTTCGAAAAAATATTCAACACTCTACTCGTCTCTTTCTAAAAAAAACATTCACTCAATCACTCATCCACTCATTCACTCATTGTATTACTTCGGCAGAAAGAACTTATTCTTCTCCTTTAGTTTCTCATTTTCATACAACTCAAAATAAAACCACCCCGCATGAACAAAATCTGTTTTGTCCAGGATCAGTTCCTGCTCTTTCAGATTTTTGATGCGGAATACTTCTGATCCATCCTCTTCATAAAAGATGACAGCATATTTGTGTTGTTTTACCAGCGGCAGCAGAATAGTCACATATCCTTTGTTATTGGTGAAGACATACTCAGAAGGTTTCCAAACATAACGGGGAACAAAGGGTCTGATGGCCACATGTTGCTCATCGCTGGCATATAAAGTGTCCCTGGTTTTATTGGCTACCGAATCCTTGAATTTGCGGTACAGGGCGGTTTCCAGCACCTGTAACAGACTATCATTCCGGTAAATAAATACATAGGTTTTGGGCGTGGGTGTATAGGCGCGGATCTGGCTATGGTATGCATCCAGGGCATATAAGGTATCCCGTGTTCTGGATTTGATAGAGTCTTTCCATTTCAGGAAGGATTTTTTAGTTAACTCGGCCACTAGCTGCTGGTCTTTATAAATAAAGTATACTTCTTTTTTTGCAGGGATCCATTCCACAGACCTTTCGTTCAGGCGATGGAGTTTGTCTTTGGTTTTTGTATTGATCGAATCTTTAAAACGTGCATACCCTGTTTTATCAAAACGGAAAACGATATTTTTCTGTAAATAAATAGTGGTTAGATTTTTCTTTTCTGCGGCTGTAGGGGCAAGGGGAGGCGCTTTGACCAGAGGTGCAGAGGGTATAATAGCCGGAAGAACGGGTAATGGTTTGTCAGCTGCACTGACTTCTACCCCAATAGCTCTGGTAAAAAAATAAGTACCCCCCTCCAGCGAATAGAAGATCCGGTAGAAATTTTTTACACCGGGTACCGGTCTGTTATCTACATAGCCATTGGAAGCCAGCTCTGGTGATTGCGAAGAAAAAATGGTCCGGAAATTTTTACTGCTGTCAAGGGATCGCTGAATAGCCAACTGTACACAGTTACGGTAAGGATTGTTCCAGCTGATCTGGATCTTTCCCCTGGTCAGTTCCCGGGCAACAAAGTCGGGCAACAGACTCTGCGAAAAGGCAGTAAAAGATAGCAGTAACCCTGTCAGTATAGCAAGTGAACGTAAGATCGGCCTCATGGGTTACAAATATAAAATCAGTTCGTTTACGAAAATGGTAATATGCCAGACGGTAAAGACTTATTTCCCTGCAACCCGCCACTATGGATCACCAGCAGCCGGCTGCCCGCCGGGAAATACCGGGTTGCTACCAACTCTTTCACTGCATATAGCAGTTTGGATGTGTACACAATATCTGTTGGCAATTGCGTTGCTTCCCAGGTCTCACACATAAACCGGATTAAGGCAGCAGGGTGTTTGGCATATCCGCCAAAATGATAGTTGTGCAGGATGGTAAAGGGAGGATGTTGACTAGCATTCAGCAGCGATTTTACTTCCTGTTCCAGTTCAAAATGGTTTTTGAGAACGCTGATTCCGATCAATTGCTGTTCCATGGCGGCAGACCCGATCAAACCCGCCAGCATAGTACCTGTTCCTACGGCACAAATGATATGTGTGTAGACATGTGTATCGGCCGATGATAAGATATCGCCCGCCCCTTTGGCGCCTAAGAATCCATAGCCGCCTTCGCGTACCCAATATACCCCGGGGTCTGCGTTGGCCTGAATGATATTCTCCGGTTGCCGGAACTGATCCCTGCTGACAAAAGTAAGTTCCATACCCAGTTCCTGCGACTGCTGCAGGGTGGGTGAGAGGGGATCGGTTAACTCTCCACGGATATACCCATGGCTTTGTATCCCGGCTTCTTTGGCAGCATAAGCTGTGGCCACAATATGATTAGAAAAAGCACCGCCAAATGTGGCAATGGTATGGTACCCACCCAAACGGGTTTCTTCCAGATAATACTTCAGTTTAAACCATTTATTCCCCGATACGATGGGATGTAGCAGATCAAGCCGCAGAATGTCTGTCAATACCTCTTTAGACGAAAAATGGGGTAAGGACTGTACCCTGATATTTTGTAATTTAGCATACACTTTATCGATCATTCATACTTTTACAACACAATCTTAAACATATTTCCATGAAACCTACCCTTGTTATTTTAGCAGCCGGCATGGCCAGTCGATACGGCAGTATGAAGCAGACCCAGTCTTTTGGCCCTTCCGGCGAAACAATCATGGATTATTCCATTTATGATGCTATCCGTGCAGGATTCGGAAAAGTGGTTTTTATAATCCGGGAGGAGTTTGCAGAAGGCTTCAAAGCCATTTTTGAGCCCAAATTGCAGGGTCGTATTGCTACTGATTATGTTTACCAGCATCTGAATGCTTTTACCAGCGGCCGCTCGATTCCGGCTGAACGAACCAAACCCTGGGGCACGGGCCATGCGGTGCTTTGCTGTAAAGGAAAAGTGAATGAACCTTTTGCTGTGATTAACGCAGATGATTATTACGGTAAGGATGCTTTTGTGAAAGCTTATCAGTTCTTAACTACCCAATGTAATGAACAAACCTATTCCATCATTGGATATGAATTGAAGAATACACTCAGCGATAATGGTAGTGTAAGCCGGGGAGTCTGTGATATAGATGCAGACCATAACCTTACCGATATCAATGAGCGGACCAGTATTTTCAGAGGCGAGAACGGCAAAATTACTTATCAGGATGAGTCTGGCCTGCATGAAGTATCGGAAGATAGCCTGGTTAGCATGAACTATCTCTGCTTTGCGCCAGGTTTTATCGACCTCTGCGAAGAACAGTTCCTGCATTTCCTCGATCACCACATGCATGAGCCGAAAGCCGAATTCTTTATTCCAAAAGCTGCTAAATATTATATTCAGTCAGGAAAAGGAGTCGTTAAAGTGATCCCTACTTCTGCCAAATGGTTTGGGGTAACTTATAAGGAAGATGCGCCGGGTGTACAGGCCAGTATCAATGCTTTGGTAGCTTCGGGTGAATATCCGGCGGATCTCTGGGCGAAATGATCAGTATTCAATGGATTCATATGGAAGGAAGAGCCCGCGCTTTTCCTTTTTTTTTGCTATTTTGGATAGAATAAACCCTAGTTATGTCGCATCCCCACCAGGATTTGTTTGAGAACCGTACACAATTTCAACTGGAAAGACTGATTCTTTTTAGTGATGCCGTTTTTGCCATTGCCATTACGTTACTGGTGATAGAAATCAAAGTACCTGAGATCCATTTTGATGCTCCGGGAGGTCTCACACATGCATTAAAAGAATCGCTCAGCGAGAAATTTCCCGAGTTCTTTGGGTTTGTACTTAGTTTTTTTGTGATTGGACAGTTTTGGTTAAGTCACCATCGTTTATTCGGGTATGTAAATAGTTTTGATACCGGATTACTCTGGCTGAATTTGCACATGCTTTTCTGGATTGTGCTGGTACCTTTCAGCAGTGCATTGAATTCCCGCTACGGAGGGGTGAATGCTGTATGGATGTGGTATAGTTTTAATATGTTTATGATTGGTATATCCTTATACCTGCTCTGGAAATATGTAGGTAACCCCAAAAAGAAACTGTCTTACATCGCAGACAATAGCCGTTTGCGGAAAATGTCATCTACCCGAAGTCTGACCATTGCTATTATTTTTCTGATGGGGTTATTGCTTTGTTTAATTAATTGGGAACCGGCATTCTGGATAGCCCGATTTGTGTATGTGCTTATATTTCCGGCTATGTTGATCATTAACCGGGTATACCCGGAAAAAAAACAGCCTGCTCCTTAATAAGGAACAGGCCGTAAAATATAGATCAGTTACTATTATTTCTTAAATGCTTTCACAGAGAACACCGATTCTTCCAAACGGGTGATCTGCTGTTTTCTTTGCACCCCTTTTAAACTGGAACGACCGGGCAGTTTCAATCTGGCAAAAGAAGTGTCGGATTCTTTCAGTTCCTCTACCAGTTTGTAAATATTTTTAGATTTCACGGCAAACGCCACGCCTTCCGCTTCGGCCTGACGGGTACTTAAGATACCGATCACTTCGCCGCTGTTGTTGAATACGGGTCCGCCTGAGTTACCCGGATTGGCGCTGATCTGTACCTGGTAGGTAAGGGAGTCGCTGTTATAACCGGTTCTGGCACTGAGGTAACCCTCTCCGTATACGATATCGTTTCTGGGATAACCCAGGGTAAAGATCTCTTCACCCAGTTCCGCATTGGATTTGCGGATGGTGTACGGAAGTGATTTCTGCGGCTGGTATTCCGAATCGTTGATTTTTAAGATGGCCAGATCGCGGTCCGTATCTATATGGGCTATGGTGGCGTTGTATTCCTGCCCTTTACTGTCAACCACTACTGCACCGGAACCTTTCAGTACGTGGGCGTTGGTAATAATATATCCTTTAGGGTCGATAAGGAAACCCGAACCGCCGCTGATCAGTCTGGCATTGGCAGGAATCTTGCTTTTTACTTCATTAATCAGGGTTCCCTGGTACTGCTGGTTCTTCTTGATTACTTCAATGGCTTTACTCAGTTGTTCTATCTGGTTACCATTGACTACCGGAGAGAAATAAATGGCCAGTCCGCTGATCACCAATGCAATAACGCCACCCACAGAAGCTGCGATAGCGGTTACCCTTTTGTATTTGTTCCAGATCTGGATCACTTTGCCACGGGTGGTTAATTCGCCACCTTCATTGATATCGCCACGCTCCAGTAATTTGGCATGGGATAACTGTAAGTTGTTACGCAGGTTGCGGTGGAGGGCGTAAATGTCCATTTGGTGCAGAAACATACTATGCTCTACCACCATCTGGTCTATTTCGGGTGTATTTTTCCGGAGCGTCTCAAAATAGTCACGCTCGGCGGCATCCATGTCGCCGTTGAGGTAACGTTCGATCGCTTCCAAAAGTAGAATGTCGTCCATGATATTAGTCTCCGATATTATATTGCGAGAAGAACAATTTCTTCAACCGCATCAAACATTTATATTTCTGGTTCTTGGCATTGTCGGCATTGGTATAGCCAAATTCGGCTGCCAATTCCTGCATTCCCATCTTCTTCAGGTAATACCCCTCCAACAAACTCTTACACGGTTCTCCCAGGCTGTTCAGGGCCCGGTCCATTATCGCAAACTCGGCATTACGTTTTTCGTGTATCTCAAGATCTTCTTCCACTGGAACCGTTTCTTCCATGCTATCAATCCGGTTCGAATATCTACCAAGCTGTTGTAGCCGTTTAAGCCATAAACGCCTGCATATGGAATATACATAGGTTTTTATTTGACAGGTTAAGACAAATGATTCGCTTTGTGCTTTTTCATACAGGGCAATCATTGCTTCCTGGAAAATATCCCGGGCGTCGTCGTAAGAGCCATTATTTTGCAGAATAAAAGCCTGTACCATCGAAAAATTGTCCTTGTAAATGGTTTCGATGGCCTTGGAGTCGTTCAGTGCCAGTCCCTTTAATAATGCTTGTTCGTTAGTATCGGCTTTCACTATCTGTACATTTAATACGGTATAGGGGGTAAAAGTAACCCAAAATAGGCCTAAAATATTTTTTTAAAAAACTTCGGCCACCCCGGGTTACCTTTTATCACATGCCGGTATTAATAATAAATTCACTCACAACAAAACAAACAAACATGAAAAAGCTGTTATTCGTATTGGCTCTGGGCGCTTTCGCTGCCTGTAACTCTGGTGAAAACCAAACTCCTGCTGCTGACACTGTAAAAACAGATACAGTTGCTGCTCCAGTTGACACTACCGCTGCTGCTGTAGATACAACCAAAGCTGCTGCAGATACCACTAAGAAGTAATTCTTTAAAGCTAAGTGTGTAAGATTTGAGGTGACTTAGCTTGCCGGTCAGAACAGCTTTCGAACTTTTTTTCATATGGCAAGCAATCGTTAGAGGGCGCTCCGTTTCCACGGAGGGCCTTTTTTTATGTCGGGACGTTGCAGCGGCATGACATAAAAATTAATAATTAGAAATTAATAATTAATAATTGAACCCATTCTCAGCCACACTTCTCTTCACCGATCTTCCATCTATCTCAGGCCAGATCCAGATTCCCCGCAGGTTCTAACTAAGGTTTGTTAGTATAATATTTTTTGAAAGATGATGATGTTGAATACAATCAATGATTATATTTGGCATAGAATGATTCAAAACACAGCAAATACTTTCTATTTTTTCTTTTATTACTTCTTTACACAAAGAAGCCGGGTAGTATTTGCCAAAGCATAAAAGCGAAACAAATTAAGATACGATCCCGGCCCGAAAGGCCGGGATTTTTTTTGCCCCGCTGCATCAATACGGGGTAATGGAAACAGGAAATACTATGACAACTGTAAAACAGGATAAAAAAACTTTCCCTACCGAAGCGGCTGGTACACAGCCGGCAGGAATCTGCATCCAGGGTTACGAAGGAAGTTTTCACCAGGTAGCGGCCCGTTCCTTTTTTGGCAGGCAGGTAGAAGTAATTGCCTGTGCCACTTTCCGCGACCTGATCCGGATCTCTTCCGATAAAAAACAGTCTGCCGGCGGTATCATGGCGATAGAAAATTCCATTGCCGGAAGTATCCTGCCCAATTATAACCTGTTGCAGAAAAGCAACCTGAAAGTGATCGGGGAAGTATATCTCTCCATCAGCCAGAACCTCCTGGTTAACAAAGGGGTGAAGCTGGAAGATATCAAAGAAGTACATAGTCACCCGATGGCCATCCTGCAATGTCTCGATTACCTGGAAAAACAGGATTGGAAACTGGTAGAAACAGAAGATACCGCCCTCAGTGCCAAACATATTCACCAGAAACACAGCAAACACGCTGCCGCTATTGCCAGCAAACTGGCGGCAGAATTATACGATATGGAGATCATTGCCCCCCATATCCATACCCTGAAAAATAATGTGACCCGTTTTCTCGTACTGAAGAGGGAGAAAGAAGCGCAGGATGTGGCCGATGCAGATAAAGCATCTGTTTACTTTCAGACCAATCACTCCAAAGGGATCCTGTCACAGGTGCTAACCCGGATCGCAAAAGGTGGCATTAACCTGAGTAAACTGCAGAGCATGCCCATACCCGGAAGTAATTTCAAATACGGTTTTTATGCGGATCTGGAATTTGACAGCCGCAAACAGTTTGAAGCAGTAATGGCTTCCATAGAATCACTCACGAACAGTGTTAAAATATTCGGTATTTACAAAAAAGGAAAAGTTGTAAAAGGTTAATTATGACAGTAGCTACTTCAACAAGACTGGAAGGTATCGGCGAATATTATTTCTCGCAGAAACTGCGCGAGATAGAGGAGCTGAATAAACAGGGTAAGAATATTATCAACCTGGGTATTGGCAGCCCTGACCTGCCGCCACACCCCGATGTGGTAAAAGTGTTGCAGGAAGAAGCGGAAAAATCCAATACACATGCTTACCAGAGTTACAAAGGGTCTCCCGTTTTACGAAAAGCTATTGCAGAATGGTATGTCAGGTGGTATGGTGTTACCATTAACCCGGATACAGAAGTGTTGCCGCTGATTGGTAGCAAAGAAGGGATCATGCATATCTGTATGACCTATCTGAACGATGGTGATGAAGTGCTGATCCCCAACCCCGGTTATCCCACTTACAGCAGTGCCGTAAAACTGGCCGGTGGTAAAGCGGTTTCTTATGAGATGAAAGAAGAAAACAACTGGGAACCTGATTTTGCGGCACTGGAACAAATGGATCTGCGGAAAGTGAAGCTATTATGGGTTAACTATCCACACATGCCTACCGGACAATTACCAACGGTGGCTTTGTTTGAGAAGATAGTGGCTTTTGGAAAGAAACATAATATTCTGGTTTGCCATGATAATCCATATAGCTTTATCCTGAACGACACACCCATGAGCCTGCTCAGCGTGGAAGGAGCCAAAGAAGTGGTGATCGAACTGAACTCATTAAGCAAAAGCCAGAACATGGCCGGCTGGCGGGTAGGAATGCTCTGCGCCGCCAAAGAAAGAATTGAAGAGATCCTGCGCTTTAAAAGTAATATGGACAGCGGTATGTTTCTGCCGGTACAGCTGGCTGCGGCCAAAGCCCTGGGCCTGGGTAAAGACTGGTACGATGATATCAACGCCATTTATACCGCCCGCCGCGAAAAAGTATTTGAATTGCTGCAGTTGCTGAACTGCGATTTCTCGAAAGACCAGGTGGGTTTATTTGTATGGGCAAAGATCCCTGCTACCTATCAGAGTGGTTATGAACTAAGTGATGAAGTGTTGTATAACGCCCATGTATTCATTACCCCCGGCGGTATTTTTGGTTCTGCCGGTAACGGTTATATCAGGGTAAGTTTATGCGGCAGTATTGAAAAATTTGAAGAAGCGATCAGAAGAATTAAAAATTAGAAATTAACAATTAATAATTTTTAAATAGACCTAATGAACACGCGCCTTCAATTGTTAATTTCTAATTGTTAATTCTTAATTACCATGACAGTTACCATCATCGGGGTTGGCCTAATCGGAGGTTCCATGGCTTTGACATTGAAAGAGAAAGGTTTTGCCACCAGACTGATAGGTGTAGAAGCAAATCCTGCACATGCAGCTAAAGCGCTGGAACTGGGATTGGTGGATGAAGTGAAGGACCTGTCTGCAGCCGTTCAGGAATCAGGGCTGGTGATACTGGCTACCCCCATCAACGTTGCAGAAGCTTTATTACCACTGATTTTACAAATGGTAAACAAGCAGGTAGTCATGGACGTGGGCTCTACCAAAAAAACGATCTGCGAAGCGGCTCATCAAAGCCCCAGGCGTGGCCGTTTTGTAGCCACACACCCCATGTGGGGAACCGAATACAGCGGTCCGGAAGCGGCCGTTAAAAATGCGTTTGCGAAAAAAGCAACCGTGATCTGCAGTAAAGAAGACAGCGATGCCGATGCCGTTGAACTGGTAGAAAAAGTATATGAACTCCTGGGGATGCACATCGTATACATGAATGCGGAAGCGCACGATGTACATGTAGCATACGTGAGTCATATTTCACATATCACTTCTTTTGCCCTGGCCAATACGGTTTTGGAAAAGGAAAGGGAAGAAGACGCCATTTTTGAACTGGCCAGTGGCGGTTTTGAGAGTACGGTACGTTTGGCCAAGAGTAATCCGGCTATGTGGGTACCCATTTTTATGCAGAATAAAGACAATGTATTGGATGTGCTGAATGAACATATAGCCCAGTTACGAAAGTTCAAAGCCTGTCTGGAGAAGGAGAATTACGAATACCTGACCGAGTTGATCGAAAAAGCGAACGGGATCAGGCGGATTTTGAAATGATGATGAATTAACGGATTAGCGGATGGCGGATTGGCGAATTAGAAAATAGCTATTAAATAAGAATCCGTTAATCCGAAATCCGCTAATTCGCGAATGATAGCCCATAGGCGGAAGGAAGTATAGCTGTGCGACGCAAGAATAGCCGAAATCCACGCTGCTGCTGGGTTTCAAACAAAAAAAGGGTAAAGAGGCATATAAAAAGTACCTTTGCAGCAAATTTTTTATTACATGACGACATTTGAAGCGTTGGGAATTGATGCTAGATTGATTCAGGCAACGGATGAGTTGGGGTATGTGAACCCAACCGCAATACAAGAACAGGCAATCCCCGTATTGCTGAGTGGCACCAAGGACTTTATTGGCCTGGCGCAAACGGGAACCGGCAAAACAGCGGCTTTTGGCCTGCCTTTGCTGCATATTATTGATGCCGCGGCCAAATATCCGCAGGCGCTGGTGGTTTGTCCTACAAGGGAACTCTGCCTGCAGATCGTGAAAGAAATAGAGCTCTTTAAAAAATACATGACTGGGGTATCTGTAGTGGCTGTGTATGGGGGTGCTTCTATCGGATTACAGATCCGCGACCTGAAAAGGGGCGTGCAGATCGTGGTAGCTACACCGGGTCGTCTGATCGACCTGATCGAGCGCAAAGCGATCAACCTGGAGCAGATCAAGTATGTGGTACTGGATGAAGCAGATGAAATGCTGAACATGGGTTTCCAGGATGATATCGAATTCATTCTGAAGAACACCCCTGCAAGGGAAAGTACCTGGTTATTCAGTGCTACCATGCCACCGGAGATCCGCAAAGTGAGCAAGAAGTACATGAAGGATCCCAAAGAGGTAACCGTGGGTAAGGTGAACACGACCAACAAAAGTATCGATCACCAGTACTATGTTACCACGGCACAGCACCGTTATGAAACGCTGAAAAGGATCATCGATTTTAACCCGGGTATCTATGGGATCATTTTTACCCGTACCAAGATCGATGCACAGGAGATCTCTGAAAGACTGACAAGGGAAGGATACGATATCGACGCACTGCATGGTGACCTCACACAACAACAGCGTGACCGTGTGATGGGACAGTTCCGCGATAAAAGCCTGCAGTTGCTGATTGCAACCGATGTGGCGGCCCGTGGAATTGATGTGGTAGGTATCACCCACGTGATCAACTACGAATTGCCGGATGATGTGGAGATCTATACACACAGAAGTGGTCGTACGGGTCGTGCCGGCAACCAGGGTATCTGTATCTCGATCGTACATGCGAAAGAGATGTATAAGTTCAAACAGATCGAACGGATCAACAACTCGCAGTTTCACAAGCTGGACATCCCGAGCGGAAAAGATGTATGCCGCAAACAGTTCTTCCATTTCATGGACAAATTACTGTCGGCCGATATCAGCCATGGCGATTATGAAACCTATGTTCCCATGCTGGCAGAGAAGTTTGCCGAAGTAAGCAAGGAAGATGTATTGAAACGGGTGGCAGCTATGGAGTTTGACCGCTTCCTGAAATATTATGAGAATGCGGAAGACCTGAACCTGCGCGAACGCAGCAAAATGGACCGCAACGACAGAAGCGAACCCAGAAGAAGAGACGATAGAAGTGAAGGCCGTGGCGATAGCCGCAAGGAATATACCAGAGGTGGCGGTTACAGCCGGCTGTTTGTGAATCTGGGAACCAAAGACGGGTTCTTTAAAGCCAGCTTCCTTCAGTTTATTCTGGATATGAGCGACCTGAAAAAAGAAGTACTGGGTAAGATTGATATGAAGGATATGAACAGCTGGATCGAGATCGATCGTGGCGCCGCAGAGCAGATGATCCGTTCATTAGACGGTAAAAGCTACAAAGGCAGAAGGATCCGTATGAATGATGCGGATAGTGGCGGTCCGGCAGGTTTTTCCAAGAAACCCAGAAGAGGCGAAGGGTAATCAGACGTTAACGGGTAAACCTGTTGATTGGTGATTGATTGCCGGCCAATGGATGGGTTTACTAATTAACTGATCAACCAATAAAAAAATAAAAAGTAACAACAACAAACATGGAACAAGCAATCGAACAGGCAACAGCTGTGGAAGCATTATTAAAGAAGCGTCCATTAATTATTTCCGGTCCCTGCAGCGCCGAAACAGAAGAGCAGGTTATGCAAACGGCGATGCGTTTGGCTGCTACCGGTAAAGTGGATATCCTGCGTGCAGGTATCTGGAAACCCCGTACCCGTCCCGGTAGTTTTGAAGGTATCGGCACCAAGGGCCTGCCCTGGTTACAGGCAGCCAAAAAAGCTTCCGGATTACCGGTAGCCATTGAAGTAGCCACCGGCAAACAGGTAGAAGATGCCCTGCATTTTGGGGTGGATGTACTCTGGATCGGTGCCCGTACCACAGTGAATCCCTTCAGTGTACAGGAAGTAGCAGATGCTTTACGAGGCGTAGAAGTGCCTGTTCTGATCAAAAACCCCATTAACCCGGATCTGGAACTCTGGATCGGCGCCATGGAGCGTGTAGCCAAAGCAGGTATCAAAGATATCGGCCTGATACACCGTGGTTTCAGCTCTTATGGTAATACAGAATACCGCAATGCACCTATGTGGCACCTGGCCATCGAAATGAAACGCCGCTACCCTGAGTTGTTACTGATCAACGATCCTTCTCATATTTGTGGCAGAAGAGATATTTTACAGGAAGTAGCGCAAACGGCTATCGATCTTGATTTTGACGGTCTGATCGTAGAAAGCCATATCGATCCGGATAACGCATGGAGCGATGCCAAACAGCAGATCACACCCGAACAACTGGGCGAGATGATCGGCAATATCCGCTGGAGAAAAGAAGACATTGCTTCACCCGAATACCATGCAGCACTCGAAAAACTGCGACAGCAGATCAATAACCTGGATGATGAACTGATGCAGATCCTCGGCCAGCGAATGAAAGTGGCAGAGAACATTGGTCAGTACAAGAAAGATAATAATATTACCATCCTGCAAACCAACCGCTGGAACAGTATCCTGGAAAGGGCTTTCGCCAAAGGCGATAAACTGGGCCTGAGCAAAGAATTTGTAACCAAATACTTTGATGCGGTGCACATGGAAAGTATCACCCACCAGAATAAGATCATGAATTCCTAATGCAAGCATTACGGATTAGCGGATTGGCGGATTATTTGATCCGCCAATCCGCCATCCGCTAATTCGCTAATCCCATGAAAAAAAGAAGCTTCACATTCACCAGCACCACTGTCAACTATTATTTCGACGCCGATTTTTCACAGATAGAGAAACTGGCACCAAAAGAAAACGCAGTGATCATTACGGATGAACATGTTTTTGCCAAACACAAGAAAAAATTCAAGGGCTGGAATACGATCGTACTGAAAGCTGGAGAGAAGTATAAAGTGCAGCAGACAGTAGATGTAGTGATCGACCAGTTGATCGCATTTGGTGCCGACCGTAAAACCACGCTGGTAGGCGTAGGTGGCGGCGTGGTAACCGATATCACCGGGTATGTGGCAGGAATTTATATGCGGGGAATCCGTTTCGGACTGGTACCCACTTCTTTACTTGCCATGGTAGATGCGGCTATCGGAGGTAAAAACGGGATTGATGTAGGTGTGTACAAGAATATGGTGGGATTGATCCGTCAACCGGCGTTCCTCTTGTTTGATATCTCTTTCCTGAAAACCCTGCCCAAAGCAGAATGGCAGAATGGATTTGCAGAGATCATCAAACATGCCTGTATCAAAGATGCCGTCATGTTCCGCCATTTGCAGAAACACAAACTCAGCGATTTTCAGAAAAGCCCCAAACTCTTATCCGCATTGATCGAACAGAATGTACTGATCAAAACCAAAGTAGTGGTAGGGGATGAGTTTGAACAGGGCGAACGGAAACTGCTCAATTTCGGACATACACTCGGGCATGCCATTGAGAATATGTACGACTTAAGTCACGGCCAGGCCATCAGCATTGGTATGACGTATGCCGCCGTCATGTCGCAACAGTTGAAACATTTTACCGGTGCAGAACTGGTGGTGAAAGTACTGGAACAATACGGTCTGCCCACGCTGGCCAAATTCAATACCAAAAAAGCATTTAAGATCCTGATGATGGACAAAAAGAAAGACAATGTAAGCATCAACTATATCCTGCTCGAAAAGATCGGGAAGGGCGTTGTGCAACCCTTGTTATTTGTACAGCTCCAGGACATTTTTAAACAATTCGGAAAATAAGACCGGAGTTGGTGCCTAATCTGCCAATCCGCAATCCGTCATCCGCTAATCTCTAATGATTGTACGTATACAACCTTCTCAGCTATCCGGATCCATCGTTGCCGCTGCGAGCAAGAGCAGTATGCAGAGAGCCTGCGCGGCCGCTTTGTTAACGGTAGGCAAAACCACCCTGCATAATCCCGGCAATAGTAATGATGACCTGGCTGCCATCGATGTGATCCAAAAACTGGGTGCATCTATTGAAACAGCCGCCAATGGCGACCTGGTGATCAGTTCCCGGGGCATCTTCCCGAAAAATAAAGAAGTGAACTGTGGCGAAAGTGGCCTCGGTATCCGGATGTTTACCCCCATTGCCGCATTGAGCAGCGAGCCCATCACATTGAATGGAACAGGCAGTCTGCTGACCCGTCCCATGGACTTTTTTGATGAGATCCTGCCGCAACTGGGCGTAAGAGTTACCTCGAATGGCGGTAAACTGCCCCTGCAGATCCAGGGGCCACTGCAACCGGCCCATATTGAAGTAGACGGCTCACTCAGTTCCCAGTTCTTAACGGGTTTACTGATGGCTTACGGTGCAGCCGGTGCGCATGATGTGGGTATCACTGTCAAAAATCTCAAAAGCAAACCCTATATCGACCTTACCCTTCAGGTGATGAAAGATTTTGGCTGGGAGGTAGAGAACCAGGCATACGAAGTTTTCCGCTTTACACATACCCGAAACAATCCAACTGTTGATGCCGCCATTGAATATACGGTTGAAGGAGACTGGAGCGGCGCCGCTTTTCTACTCGTGGCGGGTGCCATTGCGGGTCCGATAACGGTAAAAGGACTGGATATCTATTCCACCCAGGCTGATAAAGCGGTTTTACAGGCATTGTCGGATTGTGGCTGTCGCTTATCCATCCGTCCGGATGAGATAGAGATTGGCCCGCTGCCCTTAAAAGCCTTTCACTTCAACGCCAATGATTGTCCGGACCTCTTTCCCCCGTTGGTGGCCCTTGCTGCGTATTGTGATGGAACCACTGTGATCGAAGGGGTAAACCGGTTAACGCATAAAGAAAGCAACCGTGCCCTTACATTACAACAGGAGTTTGCTAAATTGGGGATCGAAATTAACCTGCAGGACGACCTGATGCTGATCAAAGGAGGAACCGGGGTAAGAGGAGCGGTCACCCACTCCCGCCACGACCACCGCATAGCCATGGCCTGTGCCGTAGCCGGATTAAAGGCCAGCGATGTAGTAACCATTGAAGAAGCAGAAGCGATCAACAAATCCTATCCTGCTTTTTACCAGCACCTGCAACAACTAGGCGCCACAGTTAGTAACCAATAAACCCATCAACCGTGAACAGCTTCGGACGCATTTTCCGCATACATATTTTTGGCGAGTCGCATGGCGAATCGGTAGGGCTGGTATTGGATGGCTGTCCCGCGGGCCTGCCTCTGAGCACCGCCGATTTTCTGGAAGACATTGAACGCCGGAAAGGAGGGGTACAGAAAGGAACCACTCCCCGTAAAGAAGACGACCTGCCTATTTTCAAAAGCGGGATCTTTAACGGACACACCACCGGAGCACCCATTACCATCATTTTCGAGAACAAAAATACCCGTAGTGGGGATTATGAGAAACAGCGGGAGGTACCACGCCCCGGTCATGCCGACTTTACGGCCCATGCCAAATATGGCGGTTTTGAGGATTTCAGGGGAGGTGGCCATTTCAGTGGCCGCTTAACGGTTTGCCTGGTGGCAGCCGGTGTGATCGCCAAGAAGCTACTGACAGGAATTGAGGTCAAATCAACCATTCTGGAAATAGGGGGAGAAACCGATCTGGAGAAAGGATTGGATAAAGCCATTGAGGCCAAAGACAGTATCGGGGGAATTGTGGAATGTCGAGTAAATGGACTGCCCGTTGGTCTGGGAGAGCATTTCTTCGATTCGGTAGAGTCCCTGCTTGCCCATGCTGTATTTGCCATTCCCGCTGTAAAAGGGGTGGAGTTTGGTGCCGGTTTTGCGGCTGCCAAAATGTTCGGGGTAGAGCATAACGATCCTATTCTGGATGCTTCCGGTAAAACCAAAACCAACCATGCCGGAGGAATTGTGGGTGGCATTACAAATGGTAATGAATTGGTTTACAGAATAGTTATAAAGCCTACTTCATCTACTCCAAAAGAACAGGTTACCTTAAACTGGGAAACCAATGAGCTCGAAACTTTCTCTGTAAAAGGGCGTCACGATCTCTGTATCGCGCTTCGCGTACCGGTGGTGATGGAAGCGGTTACAGCCATGGTGCTGGCCGATCTGCTCTTACTTAACCAAAAATTAAAGCCTGTAATGGGCTAAGAACCGGTCTAAAGCAATAAGTTGCCGCCGCTACCCGTTTTAATCTTTGCGGATGCTCTCATCATTAATACCTATACAATGGAATCAGATTATATATACCACGTTACCACCAAAGAACAATGGGCCGAAGCCCAGCGGCTTGGCCAATACGATTCAGATACGCTGGCTACCGAAGGCTTTATTCACTGCAGTACCCAACCGCAGGTAGCTGGTGTTTTGGAGAGATATTACAAAGGCAGAACCGGATTGGTGAAGTTAAAGATCGAGAAAGCTAAAGTACAAAGGCCTCTCATATTTGAACTGGCAGGTTCTATCAACGAAGTTTTCCCCCATATTCATGGTGCCCTTAATCTGGATGCTGTAGTTGAAGTTTCTGAAATACAATAGGTTATGCACGGTTACCTCACAAATGCTTCTATTCAGTTATTGCCGGTGGTGCAAGACAGGCATCCCTACGAATGGGTGGATGAAGCTATTGCGATCATACAGCAATCGGGTATCAAACATGAGGTTGGCCCCTTTGCCACCGTTCTCGAAGGTACTTATGCCGAAGTGATGGACGTGATCAATCAGGTGAACGAACATCTTTTATCCCGCGGATGCCCGGAATGGATAACGAGTATACAAATCCAGATCCGCAGCAAGGGGGATATGACGGCCAATGAAAAGACAGACAAATTCCGGTCCTGACAGTACGGTAGGTTGCCCGGATCAGGGCCAGATAAATTCTCCATATACCCGCTCACCCCAATACTTATACTCCGCTTTTTTCTCATAACGTGTGCCGCTGAGAATGGTGTGAATGAACCCATTTCTCGCTACTTGTTCCGTATGATATATTTTTCCTTCTTGGTTCGTTTTCAAATGAATATCAATTCTATTTAATAATGCACTGTAATTGATAAAACTGCTATCAACGCTTTTGGTAAAGCGAAAAGAGGCAGCTAGTTTCTGTTGCATCAGTTGGGTTCTGTACCAGGTACCACCGGTTGGACTGACCAGTGGTTTTCCGTTATAGATCACAACACTGTCGTTATAGGCCAGTACCGTCAGGTGGTGTTTACGGGAGGCGCTCAGCCATTTGGCAATTTTCTGGGTATGCAAAGAGTCTTCATAGCCATAATTACTATCAATAAATGAAATGCGGCTCAGATCATTAGGGATGGCGGGTACTGCATCCAGATAACCAAACAGGAAACTGCCTCCTCCGCTATGGCTGTTCAGTGCCAGTTCTGTCCGGAATTGGCTGAAAATACCCGCTATGGAATCCACCATACGTTTAATCTCCGCTGGTCCATTGGGTTGTTGCCGCTTCCAGGCGGGCCAGCTTTTCAGTTCATTGGCCATATAGGCCACAACTACTTGCCTGTCTTTCATCAGTTTCCGGATATACCGGGTTTGGGCTGCAATATGCTGGATATCAAAATGCCAGTCATCACCGGGTGCCATGGTTTTGCCCATGGTCCATTCAATGCTGTTCCCGTTAGGTAGGGCATAAAAGATCAATAGCAGCTTTTTGGAGGTTTTTAAATACTGCAGGCTATCGGGAAGGTTGATCCAGGTAATGGTTTTATTCACCGGGTTGTGGATCCGGATGGTGGTTTCTCTCTGTAGCTGTCCCCTAAGTACCGATTGCTGTGCCACTGCCTTTGTTGGTGCATAACAGAAAAGTAACAGGCAGCAGAGGGTGGTTGGCAGTAGTAATCTGTTCTCAGATCGGCTTTTACTGTTTTTGATATATTCAATCATTTATATTGATTACTAGTTATTTAAGAATATTTACCTATATTTTAAATAGAAATAAAAAGATAAAATTGGCATGGTTATTGGCAAATTGCCGCAACTAGAGGTAGTAAAAATAATGAAAGAAAACTGCCTGAATCCGCTAGCTTTCCCTATTTTACTAAAGTGGAAAGGGAGTGATGTGGACTTAAAACACTGTTCATGATACAAAAACTGATACTTTCTTCCTGGTTCCTGCTTTTATCTTTTAGTCTGTCATTTGCCCAGACGGATTCAACCATTTCCGCCAAAAACAGTTCCGCGCTGGTACCGGATTCCTTTCTGGTAACCGGCAAACCCATCAGCGGAATGGCAGCCACCTATAGCAGCAAAGCGGATGGTACTAAAACGACCAGTGGTGAGATTTTTTTCAATGCCCTGCCCACAGGCGGTTCCAATAAATTTCCTATCGGAACCTGGGTAAAAGTGACGAATAGCAAAAATGGCAAATGGGCCCTGGTTAGGATCAATGACCGTACTTCTAAAAAGAAATCGGCCCCGGTGATCCAGCTAAGCCGTTCCGTAGTATCCCAATTGGGGTTTCTGCGTACTGGTTCAACTAAAATTAAATTACAGAAAATTGATGTAAATAATTATCAACCAATATTTAATGTTATTTCAGATTCAGCAGTCCTACAATCGGAACCTATTCCAACACCGGTGCAACCGGATACGGTAGGTTATAAGATCAAAGGCAAATCAGTAAATGGGATCGCCAGTTTTTATAGTTCCAACCTGGACGGTACGATTACGGCAACCGGAGAGCGGTACCGGAATAATAAGCTTACGGCTGCCAGTAATAATTTCCCCCTGAACACCTGGGTAAAAGTGACCAGCCTGTTTAATGGTAAGTCTGTGGTTGTGCGGATCAATGACAGGATGCACCCCCGGATGAAGAAAAAGGGAAGGGTGGTAGATCTTAGTCGTGCTGCCGCCAACCAGCTGGATTTTATAGCCAGAGGGATCACCAAAGTGAAAGTGGAAACCATTATCTGGCTGAAGAAAGATACCCTTGTTAAGGAACAGCCGGATACCTTGCCGGTAGTTACACTTACACCCGATACGCTCCTCCATCGGGACGATACGACCGGTATCGTTAGTGATACCACCACTAAGTCGGATACGGATAAGAATGTTTTGCCCAAAAAACAAGAAGGTCCTTTGACGGGTATTGCCAGTTTTTACAGCAGTAACCTCGACGGTACCAAAACCGCTACTGGCGAGATTTTCCGGAACAAGAAAATGACGGCAGCCAGTAACCAACTCCCTCTCAACACCTGGGTTCGGGTCACAAACCTGAAAAACGGAAGGTCGGTGATTGTCCGGATCAACGACAGGATGCATCCCCGTATGAAAGCCAAAGGAAGGGTAGTAGACCTGAGCAGGTCCGCCGCTCAGAAATTAGGTTTCCTGAAAAGCGGGTTAACCCGGGTAAAAGTGGAGAAGGTTAAAAAGGGTACTCTTAACTAATTGGGTATAATATAAAGTTATCATAATTTTCAAAAGTCAGTTTCTGACTGTATTTTTGCCCCATACATACTAAAACTCGTATTATGAAGAAATTCCTCTTTTCCCTGATAGCTATAGGCTTGTCAGTTGCGTCTTTCGCACAGCCAGCCGCCATCAGCTATAAAAAAAGACCTACCCTCTCTGTTAATTTCTTTTTGAAAGACATGAGAACAGCTGATCTGATTGATCGTAGCTCTTTGTCTTCTGTGTTAAATAATGGACAATGGACAAAAGTACGGGATATGTCTCCTGGTCTTGGTCTTCAATACTTTGAAGGTCTGACTGAGCAAGTCGACTTTATGGGTTCTTTGAACGGATCATACGTTAAATATCCCTTCTCTTACAAATCCGGGATTTCTCCACAAACCAATACCCGTTTTTTACTGGAAACCTCTGCCAGCCTGAATTTCAAGCTGTTAACGGATAAGCATTTTCTGGTTCCGTATTTCACATTAGGACTGGGCGCTTCCATGTATGCAGGTACTTATTTTGCTGCTTACATGCCTACCGGATTGGGCCTGCAAATGAATCTGGGCGAAGGAACTTTCATAAATACTCAGTTTGGGTATAATGCCAAGATTTCTAACCTTGCTACCAATCACCTGACTTACTCTATCGGTATCGGTTCTCCGTTGAAAGAGAAAAAAGCTGAACCAGTAGTGGTAGCTCCACCACCACCACCTGCTCCGGTAGAAAAAGATACCGATGGTGATGGTATTCTCGACAATAAAGACAAATGTCCAACGGTAGCTGGTGTTGCCAAATACGATGGTTGCCCTGTACCTGATACAGATGGCGATGGCATCAATGATGAAAATGATAAATGTCCTACCGTAAAAGGTCTGGCTAAATACAATGGTTGCCCTGTACCTGATACGGATAAAGATGGTATCAATGACGAAGAAGACAAATGTCCTACTGTTGCTGGTGTAGCCCGTTACCAGGGTTGTCCTGTTCCTGACCGTGATAAAGATGGTATCAATGATGAGGAAGACAAATGTCCGGATGTACCTGGTGTACGTGAGAACAATGGTTGTCCTGTTGTTAAAGAAGAAGTTGTGAAAAAAGTAGCTGCCAGTGCCAAGAATATTTTCTTTGCCACCGGAAGCAACAAACTGCTGGCTAAATCATTCAAATCGCTGAACGATGTAGCTGCTATCCTGAAAGAAGATGCAGCCCTGAAACTGGATATAGAAGGTCACACTGATAATACCGGTAGCGACAAAGTTAACCAGCCATTGAGCCAAAAGCGTGCGCAGGCAGTTTACGATTATCTGACTACCAAAGGTGGTGTTGATGCAGGTCGTATGACACATGAAGGATTTGGTTCTTCCAAACCTGTAGCGGATAACAAATCAGCTAAAGGACGTGAGCTGAACCGCCGCGTTGAAATGAAATTGAAGTATTATTAATCGTGTTGGATTGGTAATAATCTACAAAGAGGGCCATCAAACGATGGCCCTCTTTATTTTTAGGGATACTTCGTTTGTGTAGTAAGCTTAGATAATATTGACTTCTCTTTCCAGCTGGATGCCGAATTTCTCCTTCACTGAATCAATGATGGATTGGGATAGCTCCCAGATATCCTTTCCGGTTGCCTTTCCATAATTGACAAGTACCAGTGCCTGTTTCTCATAACAACCGGCATCTCCTTTGCGATAGCCTTTCCAGCCACATTGTTCAATTAACCAGCCGGCAGCTACTTTGGTATATCCCTCGCCGGCGGCATAACCGGGTATTGCAGGATATTTTGCCTGCAGGATCTGGTACTGTCCGGTACCGATAACAGGGTTTTTGAAAAAACTACCCGCGTTACCCAGCTGTTTGGGATCGGGAAGTTTACTGCTGCGGATATTGATCACGGCCTGCGAAACCGCCTGAATGCTCAGTTCCTGTACGCCCATCCGTTCCAGCTCCTGCGTAATGGCACCATAGCTGGTGTGAAAACCAGGTTTTTTGTTTAGCCGGAACGTTACATCGAGGATCACATACCTGCCTTTGTACCGGTTCTTAAACACACTTTCACGGTAGCCGAAAGCACAGTCTTCCCATCCAAAATGCCGGATATTTTTTTCCAGCAGGTCGTAGGCCCGGAGTTCCTGAAATACATCTTTGATCTCCACCCCATACGCGCCGATATTCTGGATGGGAGAAGCACCTACATTACCCGGTATCAGGCTAAGGTTCTCTACACCGGCATATTGGTGAGCAATGCAATATTGTACAAACCCATGCCAGTTTTCACCTGCCTGGGCTTTGATATAGTAGTGATCCTCCTCTTCTTTCAGCAGTTCTATGCCTGTCAGATCATTCTTCAGTACCCAGCCATCCACATGTTTGGTAAGTAATACATTACTGCCACCACCCAGAATCAGTAAGGGGTCTGTTGCCCGGATGCTGTTCCCGGTTACCAGTTCTGCCAGTTGATCTGCCGAAGTAAAAGCAGCAAAGGATCTGGCAGAAACATCTATGCCAAAACTGTTATAGTTACGAAGTGATATGTTATGCCTGATCTCCATAGGGATTATACGGGGTCCACATCGGGCAGGATGGTGACACCGCGGTATCTTTTATTGGTTTGAATAATGATTGCCTGCTGCAGAATTTCTCTTTTACACAACTGGATCCTTCGGGCATCTTTGGGTAGCTTGAGCAGGATCTCCCACAGGTATTGGTTCCGTACCCGGTCTACCACAGGTTGCGCCGGTCCGTTACACTCCGCGCCAAAATCTTTTTTCAATCCCTGCATCATGATATGCGCAGCTTCTTCTGCCAGGTGTTTCTCCTTGTGTTTGAAAGTTACCTGAATCAGCCGGGTAAAAGGGGGGTAGGCGAATTGTTTCCGGTTGGTTATTTCGTAGGCAAAGAGGCGGGAAAAAGAATGGTCTTTCACAAACTGCAATACCGGATGCACCGGATTACTTACCTGTATCAATACGGTTCCCTTGCCATCTTTTCTTCCGGCCCGGCCGCTTACCTGTTCCATTAACTGGAAAGCACGTTCATTTACCCTGAAATCGGTGAAATTGAGAATACCATCCGCATCTATCACACCTACCAGATTCACATGTTCAAAATCGAGCCCTTTTACCACCATCTGTGTACCCACCAATATGTCTATCCGCTGCTGCTCAAATAATTTGATCAAAGCGTCGTGATCATTTTTCCCCTTCACACTATCATAATCCATTCTTGCGATGCGGGCATCCGGGAAAGCTTCCGTTACCAGTTCCTCAATTTTTTCTGTACCAAAATTCTTTTGTGTAAAACCATGACTGCCGCAGGCGGCGCAGGTTTGGATCACCGGGTAAGAACTGCCGCAATAGTGACAGCTGAGCGTATTCTTGATTTTATGATAGGTCAATGTAACATCACAGTTACTGCAATGCGGTATCCAGCCACAGGTATTGCAAAGCAGGTAAGGGGAGTAACCCCGTCGGTTCTGGAACAGGATCACCTGTTTCTGCTGTTGTAAAGAATTTGCTATGGCTTCCAGTAACGGAGGAGTAAGTGCGATCTTTCCTTTTTCTTTGGTGGGTATCCGTTTGATATCAATGATATTGATCTGCGGCAGCTCTACCTGTCCGAATCTCTCTTCCAGCCTTACCAGTCCGTATTTCTGCTGTTCACAATTATAATAACTTTCGATAGAAGGAGTGGCACTACCCAGCAATACACGGGCATCAGCTAAAGATGCAAAATAAATGGCCGCATCCCTGGCATGATAACGTGGTGCCGGATCCTGCTGTTTGTAAGAAGCATCATGTTCTTCATCCGCAATCACCAGTGCCAGGTCTTTGAATGGCAGAAAGAGCGAAGAGCGGGCACCCAATACCACTTTGGTCTCCCCGGTCTTTACTTTGTTCCAGATCTCTACCCGCTCGTTGGGATTGAATTTGGAATGATAGATGGCGATGTATCCCCCAAAATGTTTCTGCAATCTTCGGATGATCTGTGAAGTGAGTGCAATTTCGGGCAACATATACAAGACCTGTTTGCCTTCGCGGATATAGGATTCGATCAGTTTGGTATAGATCTCCGTTTTGCCGCTGGCAGTTACACCATGTAACAAACAGACCGATCTGTCGGTAAAGATTTGTCTGATTTCACCCAGTGCTTTTTCCTGTGCTTCTGATAAAGTAAAATCAATCTGAATATCCTTAGGTAAACTGCGGATGCGGTCCGTATTTCTTTTTTCAGCCCGTAAAATTCCTTTTTCGCAAAGTCCTTTCAGTTGAGCGGCAGTAGCATTTGATTTTTTTAATAATTGCGGCTGGGTTACTTCACCGGCTGTTTTTACCAGGTGCAGGTAGGATAACAACAGCTCCATCTGCTTCGGCGCTTTGCTCCAGTTATTCAGCAGATCGGCCAGTTTTTCTTCCTGCTGGTAAACAGGATCCAGAGTGATATAGGTTTCTGTTTTTGTTTTGTATTTCTCCTTCAGTTCCTCCCACACATAACAAACCCCTTTCTCGATCAGTTTTTTGATCACCGGGTATACATTGGATACATCCAGTAATTGCTGCACTTCTGTAAGCCGGAGTTCTTTTTTGATCTCCAGTGCTTCTGCCACCAGAAACTCTGCATCGGATAGATCGCTGAAGTCGTAACTTCTCTCTTCATTCCACACAAGTATACTTTCGCTCGAAAGTTTGAGATTGGCGGGGATGGCGGCCTGCATCACTTCTCCTTCGCTGCACATATAATATTGCGCCATCCAATCCCATAAAGCCAGTTGATGCGGGTGTATCAACGGTTCCGAATCCAGCACATTGCTGATATCTTTTGGCTGAAAGGCTTCCGGTTTTTCGGTCAGTACTTTTTTTACAATCCCTGCATATCGTTTGTTTCTGCCAAAGATCACTTCTACCCGTATACCGGGCTGTATGCCTGCCCGCCACTGTTCGGGAACGGCCCAGGTATAGTTTTTAGGTAAGGCAAGAGGTATGATAACTTCAACAAACAAACCGTAGAATTTGATCAAAAATACACTTTAAGCAGATGGATAGTTACGATACCTGCGCAGTCCGGCATCCATCTTATCGAAAACTTGTTGTTTCAGGTAAGGGATATCTTTTAGGGTTAGTCCCGACACCGGCACTTCTTCCAGGTAAACAACCCGGTTGATGCCCGGTGTAAGTTCGAAAAGGCTTCTGTAATGTAAGCGGTCCAGCGTATCTACCAATAACAGGGGTTTGATAGGGGTTTGTGTTTCAATAGCGATCCGGAATGCACCATCGTAAAAATGTTTCAAGGGATGTTTCTCATTTTCATTGAAAGTGCCTTCGGGAAAAATAAAAATGGAGATATGGTGTTTCAATGCGGATTTCAGGGCGCGTACACTTTTGGCACGGGTATCGGCATTTTTCCGGTTCACCAGTATCACGGCTGCGCGGTAGATCCATCCGAAAACAGGCACTTTCACCATCTCATATTTACCGAGTGCCCGCATGGGTTGGTGTACGGCCAGCACCAGTGGTGGAATATCCATATAAGAGATATGATTGGCCACGAAAATATATTGCCGGCTGGTATCATGCGGATGTTCATAGATCTCTTTGTGTCTTACCCCGATCAGGCAATACCAGGTATAGGCCCATAGATGACACAAACGGTAGATCATATTGCCTCCCCTGATCTTTCCGAAAAACAAAGAAAGAATCACAAAGGGAAAAACCAGCAGCATCACCAGAATGAACGTGAGCAATGCATACACACAATAGATGTATTGCAGAAAGCGCAGGATCCGTTTCATCCCCCGAACTTAGGAAATAAAACAATGCTGCCGCTGCCGGTAAACAAAAGAGATACCCGGAAGGGTATCTCTTTGCGTTTCTCTCATGTATAGTAGGAAAATGCTTACTTAGAATCTGTAAACGGCAGCCAGTATAAAGCTGGCTGTGCTTTTGGTAGCGGCTCCGTTTCCTTTTACGAAAGCGGCACCACTGCCATTATCCAGACGTAATTCCGGAATGATGGTGAGGTTATCGAGTTTTACATTGCCGGATAAAGTGGCGGCAAACATTTTTTTAGCACCGCCCAGCAGGGGAGAAAGTTTTCTGTCGTCGAAATAATCTCCGCGAAGGGTGAGGCCGAATGTTTTGGCAGGATCGTAGTTCAGGTAAACCGCATGACTCTTCCAGCTGGAGTTGGTGGTTCCCTGTTTGGTAGACTGCAGGCTGCCATCGTAGGCCAGACTGAACTGGTCTGATACAGCACCCGTAACTACCACGTTGAATTGTGTTAGACCGGTTCCTCCCTGGAAGTTCAGGTAACCTTTCACTTTATCATTGGCAGAACCGGTGCTGAATTGTGCAATGAGCACTTTTACACTGTTAGGTGCACTTACATAATCGGTAGGATTGGCCACACCCAGCATCAAAGCACTTTTACCACCCAGTGAGATATCGGCTTTAATACCAGTATGGAAGAATGGACCGTAAGAGAAGCCATAAGACATACTATAGTTACGGTTGGCATACGCATCCAACAGTTCGTAACCAACATGGGTTGACCATTTTCCGAAAGTGAATTTCACTTTATCGGATGCAGCATAACTGACAAAAGCCTGTTTTACGGCAGTAAGTGTGGTACCGATATCATTGTAAGAGAATTCCTGCGCACGACGGCCAAAGCCTATATCAGCGGTAGCCGATACTTTGCCGAAACTATGGTCCACTTTAATGGAAGCCATACCCAGTTCAAAAGAATTTTTTGAATTGGTAAAACTGGTAAGGTTGTTGGTACCTACCGGGGGATCGCTGAAAGTAAAACGATAATACGCATCTACAGATCCTGTAAAAGTAGTGGTAGATTTTTTGCTGGAATCAGATTGTGCGTTTACCGAGACGACTGATAAAAATAGAATACATACTGCTGAAATTTTCTTTAACATTGCAATGGGTTTTATGATTAACAAAGGGGTACAGCCGATATACCTGGTCAGAGGTGTATCATATGGCTGTACCTTATTTTTTGGGGATCCGGTATCCTCATGGTGCACACCCTGGTCAGAGGGTTCTTCGTTAGTAGAAAGGCACTTTTGTTGCTGGTGAAACAGATACCGGTACTATATTCAATCAATGTCTATTCAGGATGATCAGGCCAGTTGTGGCGTTCTTCCGTATTTTTCATTGTGTTGAGATGCATCCAGACCCTGGAGTTCTTCTTCTTCTGTAACCCGTAAAGGCAGGATCAGATCGATGAATTTGAAGATGGCATAAGATACCACAAAGCTATACGCAACCACGATGGCCAGTGCCTTCAGCTGGGTAAAGAAAAAAGTGGCATTGCCATAGAACAAACCATCTGCTCCGGCAGTATTTACAGATTTGGTAGCGAAGATGCCCGTCATCAGCATACCTACCATACCACCCAGTCCATGACAAGGGAATACATCCAAGGTATCATCCAGACTTGTTTTTTGTTTATAATAAACAGCGAGGTTAGAAACAATGGCTGCTACAAAACCCACAAAAATACTCTGGGGTACCGCTACAAAACCGGCGGCAGGAGTGATGGCAACCAGACCAACCACTGCACCGATACAGAAACCGAGAACAGAAGGTTTTTTACCACGGATCACATCAAAAAACATCCAGGAGAGACCAGCTGCTGCAGCGGCTGTGTTGGTAGTGGCGAAAGCAGAAACAGCAAGTGCATTTGCACCCAGTGCAGATCCGGCATTAAAACCAAACCATCCAAACCAGAGTAAACCGGTTCCGATCAATACATAAGGGATGTTGGCAGGTGGGATTTCCTGTTGTTCGAGGTGAGATTTACGACGCTTTAATACCAGTGCACCGGCCAATGCGGCACAACCGGCAGAAATATGTACCACGGTACCACCAGCAAAATCGAGGGCGCCCATTTTAAAGAGGAAACCATCTGGATGCCAGGTCCAGTGTGCAATAGGAGCGTACACCAGCAAACTGAACAATGCTATAAAGAGGATATAAGCAGTAAAACGGATTCGCTCAGCTACTGCGCCTACCACCAGTCCGGGAGTAATGATCGCAAACATCAATTGAAACAAAGCGAAAAGGGCCAGCGGTATGCTGGGAGCCAGACTCCAGGGAGCCCCTGAATTGATGCCTTTGAAAAAAAGGTGTGTTGAAGGATTTCCGATGAATCCCCCGATAGACTCGCCAAAACAAAGACTATACCCTACAAATACCCAGAGAATACTAACCACTCCGGCGGCAACCACACTTTTGATCATGGTAGAGATCACATTCTTGCGGTGAACCATTCCGCCATAGAAAAAAGCCAGACCCGGTGTCATCAGGAATACCAGGGCTGTGGCAACAATGATCCAGGCGATATCGGCGGCACTGTATTTACCCCCATCATCAAAATTGGGGAGGGAGGGAACAAATAAAGCCGCTACGGCTACTACTAATAAAAGAATGAAAGGTGCAAATTGCTTGACGGTTGATTTTGACATAGACTTAATATTAAATTAAATAATAATAATTATTTACAAATCTAAATTACTCAAAAAATCTTAGACAATTGATAAAATTGTTAACATTTTATTTAAAATAATATATAAGCTTGACTGAGTTCTTTTTTCTTAGTTATTCACTAATTATAAGGTAATTTATTGAATAAAATAAAAAAGCCCCTGTTATCAGAGGCTTTTAAAATTATATTAAGTTATATTATATACTTACTAAATAGCTCTTATCCTTCGATTCCAGCACTGAACCACCCATCAGGTACTCATCCACTTTACGGGCACATTCCCTTCCTTCACTGATGGCCCATACTACCAGTGATTGTCCGCGGCGCATATCACCCGCTGTAAAGATCTTCTGGATATTGGTCTGGTATGACTGTTCTGTGGCTTTTACATTTCCTCTTTCATCCAGGTCAATGTCCAACTGTTTTAACAGGCCTTCGTGCTGGGGATGTACAAAACCCATGGCCAGTAAAGCCAGTTCACAGGGGATCTCTCTTTCTGAACCGGCCACTTCCTCAAATCGGGCCGGTCCGCCACCCTCCGGCGTTTTCCAGGCCAGATCAACTACTTTCAGCGCTTTCAGGTTCCCGTTTTCATCACCCATAAATGCTTTGGTAGCAATAGACCAGTGGCGGTTGGCACCTTCCTCATGCGAAGAAGTGGTTTTCAGCGTCATAGGGTAGGTGGGCCATGGCATGGATACGGTTCTGCTTTCCGGTGGTTTGGGCATCAGCTCAAACTGAGTAACCGAAGCGGCACTCTGGCGGTTGGAAGTACCTACACAGTCGCTGCCGGTATCACCACCCCCGATGACCACCACATTTTTAGCAGTGGCAAAAATATCTTCTCCCTCTACCGGGCGGTTACTGACTCTTTTATTCTGTTGTTTTAAAAATTCCATTGCAAAATGAACGCCTTTCAGTTCTCTGCCCGGGATATCCAGGTTTCGGGGAATGGTTGAACCGCCGGCCAATATCACCACCTGAAATTCGCGCAGCAGATCATTGATGCTGGTATTCACACCCACATTCGCATTACAACGGAAAGTAACACCCTCTTCCTCCATCAGTGCCACCCTTCTTTCCACCACCCATTTCTCGAGTTTGAAATCGGGGATCCCATAGCGTAACAATCCACCCGGTGCATCGTCTCTTTCAAAAACTGTCACACTATGGCCAGCATAATTTAATTGTGCGGCAACGGCCAGACCGGCTGGTCCGGAACCTACCACGGCCGCTTTTTTACCGGTTCGCAGATTAGGTTTGCGGGGTTTCACAAATCCTTTCTCAAATGCGATCTCGATAATATGTTTTTCTATTTCTTCAATGGCCACCGGCGGTTGGTTGATACCCAATACACAGGCACTTTCGCAGGGGGCAGGACAGATCCTTCCGGTAAATTCAGGAAAGTTATTGGTGGCACTTAAGATATCGTAGGCTTCTGCCCAGCTTTTGCGGTAAACGGCATCATTGAATTCGGGAATGATATTGCCCAGCGGACATCCATTATGACAAAACGGGACACCGCAATTCATGCAACGTGCCGATTGCTGGTTGAGCTTTTCTTCGGGAAATTTTTCAACAAACTCACGATAATCATTAACACGTTCTTTTGAAGGACGTTTTCCTGGAAGCTCTCTCGTAAATTCTATAAATCCGGTTGGTTTACCCATTGGGATAATCGTTTATTGGTTTACTGGTAGTTAGTGACCAGTTCGTGTAATGATTTTTACTTTTGACTTTTCACTTTTGACTTCTCAGTTCTTTCCGCCAGTGCTTTCTTATAATCTCTCGGGAATACTTTCACGAAATTCTTCAACTGGTTCTCAAAATCGCCCAATACAAATTTGGCAACACTGCTGGCCGTGTAGGCGAAATGGCGGGTTATCATATCCTGCAATACCTGTGCATCGGTCTGATCGAGTGGGTCAAGATCTACCATCTCTTTGTTACAGAGCTGATCAAATTCGCCATTCACATCATATACATAAGCAATACCTCCGCTCATGCCCGCCGCAAAATTTCTGCCGGTACTGCCGAGAATCACAGCCGTTCCACCGGTCATGTATTCGCAACCATGATCGCCCACGCCTTCTACCACCACACTGGCACCTGAATTCCGCACCGCAAAACGCTCGCCTGCTTTGCCACGGATATAGGCTTCTCCGGCAGTTGCACCATAAAATGCCACATTACCGATGATGATATTTTCTTCCGGTACAAAAGAGGCTTGCTTGGAAGGATAAACGATCAGTTTGGCACCGCTCAATCCTTTTCCGAAATAGTCATTGGCATCTCCTTCCAGTTCCAGGGTAACCCCCTTGGTGTTAAAGGCGCCAAAGCTTTGTCCGGCAGTTCCGGTAAACGTGAAGTGGATAGTATCTTCCGGTAATCCTTCGGCTTTGTAGATCTTGGTGATCTCGTTCGAGAGAATGGTGCCGGCTGTTCGATCTGTATTTTTTATCGGGAAGGAAGCCGCCACTCTTTCTTTTTTCTCCAGGGCCGGTTGCGCTGCTTTCAATAACTGCCAATCCAATACCTCGGCAATGCCGTGGTCCTGCTCTTCCTGCTTGTACAAACCAGTATCCGCTGATGCGGGTTCTTTGTACAATACAGCTGAGAGGTCCAGTGTGCCATACTTCCAATGTGAAATATTTTCGCGCATCTCCAGTGAATCTACCTGACCGATCATTTCATTCACGGTTCTGAAACCGAGTTCTGCCATGATCTCCCTTAATTCTTCTGTGATGAAATGGAAAAAGTTAACCACATGATCCGGATTGCCTGTAAAGCGTTTGCGCAGTTCGGGATCCTGTGTAGCTACACCAACGGGACAGGTATTCATATGACACTTGCGCATCATGATACAGCCTTCCACGATCAGTGCGGCAGTAGCTACGCCCCATTCTTCCGCGCCCAATAAAGCGGCAATGGCAATGTCGCGGCCGGTTTTCATCTGTCCATCGGCCTGTACTACCACACGGCTGCGTAATTTATTTTTGACAAGGGTTTGATGTGTTTCTGCCAACCCCAGTTCCCAGGGTAGACCTGCATGTTTGATGGAACTGATAGGAGAAGCACCGGTACCACCATCAAAACCTGCGATCAATACCACATCGGCTTTGGCTTTGGCCACACCTGCTGCAATGGTACCCACACCTGCTTTGGATACCAGTTTTACGTTGATACGTGCCGCACGGTTGGCATTCTTCAGATCAAAGATCAATTGAGCCAGGTCTTCAATGGAATAAATGTCGTGGTGCGGTGGCGGAGAAATCAATCCCACGCCTGGTGTAGAGTGTCGGGTTTTACCGATCCACTCGTCTACTTTATGGCCGGGTAACTGACCGCCTTCACCCGGTTTGGCGCCCTGTGCCATTTTGATCTGGAGTTCATCTGCTTCGGTCAGATAAAAACTGGTTACCCCAAAACGGGCAGATGCTACCTGTTTGATAGCCGAACGCATGGAATCTCCGTTAGGCAAACGCTGGTAACGGATCTCGTCTTCGCCACCTTCGCCCGTATTACTCTTGCCGCCTAAACGGTTCATGGCAATGGCCAATGTGGTATGCGCTTCCCAGGAAATGGAGCCGAACGACATGGCGCCTGTAGCAAAACGTTTGAAGATATTGGCTGCCGGTTCTACTTCATCAATGGAAATAGAAGGGCGGTTGCGTTTGAACTGGAACTGGCTGCGTAACGTACAGGCTTTTTCTGTTTGGTCGTTGACCAGTTTGGAATATTTTTTGAATGTGGCATAGTCATTCATCTTGGTCGCATGCTGCAACAGGTGAATGGTCTGCGGATTAAATAAATGGAATTCGCCTTTGCGTTTCCATTGATAAATGCCGCCCACGGGTAAACGATCGATCGGAATTTCTTTTTTACTGAAGGCGAAGAAATGTTTTGCCAGCACTTCTCTGGCGATCTCATCCAGTCCCATGCCTTGTATGCGCGATGTGGCGCCGGTAAAATATTGATCAACCACGGTTTTGTTCAGTCCGATGATCTCGAAGATCTGAGCGCCCTGGTAAGACTGCAGTGTAGAAATTCCCATTTTGGAAAACACTTTCAACAATCCTTCATTCACCGCTTTTACGTAATTCTTTTTCAGGTATTCTACATCCAGTTCTGTCTGGAGTTTGTTGCCCAGTTTCATATCGCGGATAGAAGAAAGCGCGAGATAAGGGTTGATGGCGGTGGCGCCAAAGCCCAGCAGGCAGGCAAAATGATGCACTTCCCAAACATCGCCGGCTTCTACAATAATGCCTACCTGGCCACGGTATCCTTTGCGGATAAGGTGGTGATGTACCGCTGCTGTTGCCAGCAGGGAAGGGATGGGTGCGTGATCAGAATCGATGGCGCGGTCGGTAAGAATGATCACTTCAAATCCATCTTCCACGGCATCTACTGCATAACGGCAGAGACGGTCCAGACCGGCTTTCAGTGAACCCGGTTTGCCATCCGAGCGGAAATAGGTTTGCAGTGTTTTGGCCTGGAAAATGCCTGTATCGATACTACGGATCTTTTCCAGTTCGTGGTTATTCAGTACCGGGTGTTTCAATGCTACACTATGACAGGCCAGTGGATCTTCGACCAGTAAATTTCCGTTGCTGCCGGCAAAAGTGGCCAGCGACATCACCATTCTTTCCCGGATAGGATCGATCGGTGGATTGGTAACCTGCGCAAATAATTGTTTGAAATAACTGCTGAGATGCTGTGGCTGTTCACTGAGGATGGCCAATGGGATATCGGTACCCATGGAGCCAATCGGTTCTTTACCATCAATGGCCATAGGAGCGATGATGGTATCGAGATCTTCAGTTGAATAACCGAATACTTTCTGGTATTTGAATACCTGATCATGTTCCAGATGTGTGAACATCACACGGGGTTCGGGCAATTCTTCCAGGCGGATCTTGTATTTATTCAGCCATTCTGCATAAGGTTTTTGAGAACAGATGGTTTGTTTCAACTCGTCATCGCTGATGATGCGCCCCTGCTCCATATCCACCACAAACATTTTGCCGGGCTGTAATCTTCCTTTCTCCTTGATCAGTGAAGGATCGATGGGCAATACGCCTGTTTCGGATGCCATGATCACAC
Source organism: Caulobacter sp. UNC279MFTsu5.1 (assembly GCA_943369185.1). Taxonomy (GTDB): domain Bacteria; phylum Bacteroidota; class Bacteroidia; order Chitinophagales; family Chitinophagaceae; genus Sediminibacterium. Next base: position 461,645 of record CALRMK020000002.1, read on the forward strand.
GGTCATCGTGTGTAACGGCGTAGCGGGAAGGGCGTAATCCATTCCTGTCTAAAGTGGCACCGATCATTTTACCATCGGTGAAAGAAATAGAAGCGGGACCATCCCAGGGTTCCATCATACAGGCATGGAATTCATAGAAAGCTTTTTTTACCGGATCCATCTGGTCGTTACCATCCCATGCTTCGGGTATCAACATCATCATTACATGTGGTAAGGATCTGCCGGTGAGGGTAAGCAGTTCGATCATGTTGTCCAGACAGGCCGAATCAGACTGGCCGGCTGTTACGATCGGTAACAGCATTTCCATTTCTTCTTTGCTGAAATAAGGTGAGGTAAACCCTTTTTCGCTGGTACGTAACCAGTTCAGGTTTCCCTGCAGGGTATTGATCTCGCCATTATGGGCGATATAACGGAATGGTTGCGCCAGTTTCCAGGAGGGGAAGGTATTGGTGGCAAAACGGGAATGTACCAGACCGAAGGCCGATACTACGCGTTTGTCGCTCAGGTCGGGGAAGTATTTCCTCACCTGCATGCTGGTTAACTGTCCTTTATAGATCAGTGTCTTATAAGAAAGCGAAGCGAGGTAAAAACCGATCTCATCTTTTTTTACCGAATTGCTGATGGTATGCGAGGCATAGTTGCGTAGTACAAAGAGTTTGCGTTCAAATTCATCAGGATTGGTGATATGATCTGGACAAGCTACAAATACATGCTCCATACAGGGTTCTACAGAAAGGGCGGTAGGGCCGATGTCTTCTTTGTTAACCGGCACTTTCCGGTAGGCCAGTATTTCCAAGCCGAGTTTTTCTGCTGCGCGGTTAAAAATGTCGCGGCACTCTTCGCGCAGGCGGATCTCTTTGGGGAAGAATACAACACCCACCCCGTATTTGCCATAAGCGGGCAGATGAACGCCCAGTTTCAGACATTCGTCAAAGAAAAATTCGTGGGGAATCTGCAGCATAATGCCCGCACCGTCGCCGGTATTTACTTCACATCCGCAGGCACCACGGTGCTCCATATTCTCCAATACGGTCAACGCATCTGTTATGTGCTGGTGCGATTTGTTGCCTTTGATATTCGCTACGAAACCAATGCCACAGGCGTCATGTTCAAACGAAGGGTCATACAAACCTTCGCTATGTCTGGAAACAAGCATGTACAATCGAATTAATGTTCAGGAAATAAAATGGCAGGCAATCGTAGTGTGAATTTATGCAAAAAATCCGTCTTTCTGAAAGATTGTATGAATAAATTATCCAGATAGGTTGATAAAATTCAAATAAATAACTGTTTCGTTGAATATTTTCAATTCAAAATACTAACAGGTGTTAATCAGTTTGGTAGAGGCTCCAGCCGGGTTGGAGCTGAATGGTAGGATTGGCCCCTTTTTCAAACAGGCCATATACCGTACTTCCGCTGCCCGTCATGGAGGCATAGAGGGCTCCCTGGGCATAGAGTTCTTCTTTGATGGCGGTAATTTCCGGATAATCAGTTGCGATATTTTTTTCGAAATCATTTACCAGCAGCCCTTTCCATTGGCTAATGGGCAGTTGAGTAATATCCGCCACACTGGTAGCTGGCTGATGAGGTTGTATACCCGCAAATGCACGGGCCGTAGAAACGTGAATACCAGGATGGATGAGCAGAAAACGATACGCCGAAAGGTCTAGTGTAACCGGCTGCATTTTTTCGCCCCTGCCTGTTGCAAAACAGGGTTTGTTCAGGATAAAAAATGGACAATCGCTACCTAATTGCAATGCATAACGGATCAGTTGTTCTTCGCTGAGTTGCAGTGCAAAAAGCCGGTTCAGCAGCAATAAGGCAAATGCACCATCGGCACTGCCCCCGCCCAGTCCGGCACCCATGGGAATCTGTTTGTGAAGGTGCATTTCAATGCCACCGATCTCGGGAAAATCCTGTTTCAGCAACCGGTATGCTTTCACACAAAGGTTATCATCGGGATTACCGGCTACTGCCAGTCCCGAACTGCCGAACCGAATATCCTGCTCGCCCGTACGAATGGCTTCCAGTGCATCTTTAAGGGCTATGGGATAAAAAACGGTTTCCAGATCATGGTACCCATCCTCCCGCTTGCGGATGATATTGAGACCGAGGTTGATTTTGCAGTTGGGGAAAAGAACCACGGGGGAGTAGAATTAAAAATTAAAAATTAAAAATTTGAAAAGACGGGGGTGGATATTTTGACTTTTTAATTTTGACTTTTGACTTCAGAAGGATCAACAGTTACTTCCTCTTATTGATCTCATCCCTGATCGAGATAGCGCGGATATAGTCTTCCTGCTCCAGTACTTCGTTCAGTAATGTCTGCAGTTCTTCCAGGTTCAGGGCGCTGAGGTCGTCGTGGGTAACACTGTTGTCTTCGATGCCTACGGCTTCCCCTTTGTTCTTTTTGGGGGTGCCGTCTTCCATTAAGATGCCTGCGTTTTCGAGGATATGTTCGTAGGTATAAATGGGGCAGCCAAAACGAACGGCCAATGCCAGTGCATCGCTGGTGCGGCTGTCTATTTCAACGGTATCATGTTCTGTGAAGCAAACCAGTTTCGAATAAAAAATACCCTCCTGCAGGTCGCTGATGATGATTTCCTGGAGTTCTACATTAAAAGCGTTCATGAAGTTCTTCATCAGATCGTGGGTGAGGGGGCGGCTGGGCTGCATATGTTCCAATGCCACGGCAATGGCCTGTGCTTCAAAGCCACCGATCACAATGGGTAAACGGCGTAAACCATTCATTTCGCCCAATACCACTGCATAGGAATGCGTTTGGGTGATGCTGTGTGAAAGGGCCACGATTTCCAGTTCGATCTTCTTCATAGATATTGCGAAAATACGTATAATGAAAACACGAAAAACAGGGAAAGTGGTGAAAACCGGGGCTGGAATATCGAATATCGAACAAGGAACGCCGAATATCGAAGGAAATACATTCTGCCTTCGATATTCCCTGTTCGATATTCGACATTCCCGTAGTTTTGCCGCATGCATTATGTTTCTGCGGAAGGTTTGACGAAGAGTTACGGGATCAATCCCCTGTTTAAGAATATTTCCTTCCATATCAACGAGGGCGAAAAAATAGCCCTGATCGCCCGGAACGGGGTAGGTAAATCAACCTTGCTGCGCATCCTGAATGGGGATGAAACGGCGGATGAGGGTAAATTATTCATCCACAAAGATGTTACGGTGGCCCTGTTTGAGCAGGACCCTAAGTTTGACGAGTCTAAAACGGTGCTGGAGAATATCTTCCATACCGATCACCCGGTGATGAATGTGATCCGTGAGTATGAAATGGCCAGCGAATCTGAGGATGGGTTGGCTTTGAGCGAATTGTTTGGCAAAATGGACGACCTGAATGCCTGGGATTTTGAGGTAAAAGTGAAACAGATCCTGACCAAACTGAATATCCATCACCTGGAGCAGCCGGTGAGCGACCTGAGCGGTGGACAAAGAAAACGCGTGGCACTGGCCAAAACCCTGATCGATATCGGGTTTGATCATAAGCACACGCTGCTGATGATGGATGAGCCCACCAACCACCTGGATGTGGAAATGATCGAGTGGCTGGAGAATTACCTGAACCAGGAAAATGTAACCCTGCTGCTGGTAACCCACGATCGTTATTTTCTCGATGCCGTAAGTGAAGAGATCTGGGAACTGGAAAGGGAGAACATGTATGTGTACCGCGGCGATTATGAAAATTATGTAGAGAAAAAAGCAGCCCGTATAGAAAGCGAGCTGGCCAGTATAGATAAGGCCAAAAACGAATACCGTAAAGAACTGGAGTGGATGCGTAAGCAGCCCAAAGCCCGTACCACCAAAAGCAAAAGCCGGCAGGATAATTTTTACGAAGTAGAAGCCCGTGCCAAACAACGTATCGAAGACGCACAGGTGCAGTTACAGGTAAAAATGAGCCGGCTGGGTGGCAAAGTGGTGGAGATGAAAAAAGTGTACAAGAGTTACGGCGACCTGCCTATTTTAAAAGGGTTTGATTATACTTTCAGCAAAGGTGAACGGATCGGTATCATCGGGAAAAACGGTGTGGGTAAATCCACTTTCCTGAACATGCTGCAGCAGTTGGAAACCGCCGACAGTGGTAAGATCAATATCGGGGATACGGTGGTGTTCGGTAATTTCTCGCAGCAGGGACTGGTATTTAAAGAGAACATGCGGGTGATCGAATATGTGAAAACCTTTGCCGAAAATTTTCCGCTGGCCAATGGCGGTAGTTTAAGTGCCGCACAGTTTCTGGAATTGTTTTTATTTACCCCGGATAAACAATATACGTATCTCAATTCATTAAGCGGGGGAGAGAAAAAAAGATTACAGTTACTCATTGTACTGTTTACCAATCCGAATTTTCTGATCCTGGATGAGCCCACCAATGACCTTGATCTGCCCACGCTGGCCGTGCTGGAGAATTTCCTGAGCGAATACCAGGGTTGTGTGCTGATCGTAAGTCATGACCGTTATTTTATGGACCGGTTGGTGGATCACCTGTTTGTATTTGAAGGAGAAGGGGAAGTGCGCGATTTCCCGGGCAACTATACACAGTACCGGCTTTGGTTAAAAGACAATGAGAAGAAAGAGAATAAATGGGATGTACTGGAGCAGCGGAAGAGTAAGGGCGAAACTACAGAATCAGTTGTGGTGAGTAAAGAGGCGGTAGTTGTGAGTAGTCAGTCGTCAGTGGGTAGTGTAAAAAAGAAAATGAGCTTTAAGGAAAAGCGTGAGTTTGAGCTGCTGGAAAAAGAAATGCCGGAGCTGGAAGCGGAGAAGAAAAAGATCACCGAAGAAATGGAAACGGGTAATCTGCCCTTTGAACAGCTGAATAAATTGAGTGAAAGAATTATCGTGATCGATCAGCTACTGGGAGAAAAAGAATTGCGGTGGCTGGAGTTGAGTGAGATGGGGTAGGGGGAGGTAATTAAAAATTAAAAATTAGAAATTAAAAATTAATAATTAGTAATTGGGGAAGTGCAGAACTGAGGTGGTTCGGCATTTCCCCAATTTTTTTGGAATCAGATAAAGCTGATCAGTTCTACGTCGAAGATCAGGGTACTGTTGGGGCCGATCTGGGCGCTCACCTGGCGATCTCCGTAACCGAGATGTGGTGGGATGAAAAAACGCCATTTGCTGCCGGTAGGCATTAGTTGTAATCCTTCGGTCCAGCCCTTGATCACCATATTTAAAGGGAAAGAAGCGGGTCTGCCTCTTTGTACAGAACTGTCAAAAATGCTGCCATCAATGAGGGTGCCGTGGTAATGGCAGGTAACTTCGTTATGCGCCAGTGGTTTTTCGCCTGCGCCGGATACCAGCACTTCGTATTGTAAACCGCTGGGCAGTTCTGTTACTTCGGCCCTTTCTTTATTTTTTGCGAGAAAATCCTGCCCTGCTTTCAGGTTGGCAGCGGCTTTTTCTGCTTTCAGTTGTGCTAATTGGTCTGCTACGCCCATATCTATTTTTTTTACAAATATACGCAAGCATCCTGCGAAAACCAGTAGTAGCTGCCGAAGTTACGTTTGTATTATCTTTTTTGATAGAACCGGAGATACTGTTATGAACCCTGTAACTTGTGAGGAATAGGAACAAGTGTATGACAACTATCATTAATAAGTCGGGAGACACGATTGCTTATCTCTACCAGAATATGATTCTGGATATTTCCCGCGAAAATGTAATTGGGTTATTACTGGGCAATTGTGTTTTTGGTAAGCAGACTGAGCCAGCTGGTAAATTTTTCAACAACACATTCCGCAAGAAAAACGGAAAAATTATCGCTAAACTGGGAGAAGATGTTTCTGCCAGTTTTAAAAAATCCCCGAAAGACGCCCAACTTTCCTTACAGGCATGGCAGATACTGACAAAGGTTGACAATCATGTATGCTTATGGATCGAAGAAAAGAAATCCTGGACCAAACAGTCTTTTATCGAATACCTGCAGGCAGATAAGGAAATGGTAGAGGAGGATTAATTGTTTGCCATCAAACACGCTGACAATACAGTTTAATTATTGTTGTTGTAGGTAAATCTAAATGTCTTCAGGTCCGGTGTAAATATCCGCTTACGTTTCCTGTCATATTCCATTAAGATCTCACCGATCTCTTTAAAAAACGGATACCCGATTTCGTTGTATTCATATTTATCATCATTCAGAATCCCATCCCTGTTCACATAAATGACGGCACTTAATATACATTCTGTTTTGACAATAATTTATATTATATAGAAAGAGTCTGTCGGAAAACCATAATTCAGTCCTGTCTCACCACTGATGCTTTGTAAGCAGGTAATGGCAGTTTATGGATTCGGTCGTAGAATATCGTTCCACATTAGTTTATTAATGGATTTTGCAAATAATTTCTTATTATTAATTTATAAAAGATACTATGAAGTTTATTAATACATTCTACGGAGTTTTTGAAAAAAAAAACCTTTTAATTTTCCTTTTAGTATTCGTTGGGGTAGCAACTCGCATTATTACACATACATCAAATTATGTTTATTGGACCCTATATGGTTCTGAAAGTGATTTATATATAACTGCTATCAAAGAAAATTTTCTTGAGTATATTTTTTTTTATCATATAAAACCCCCTATAAATCTATTTGTTGATAAGTTTTTTTTGCTTTTCTCTAATAATTTATCTCTGGAACGATTAATTTTCATATCGTTTTTGGACGTTGTAGCCAGTGTAATGATTTTTTCAATACTTCGAGAAAAGATAAACAAGTATTCTGCACTTTTATTTTCTATAATATTCAGTGTTTCAATTGTAACTTATGAAATATGGAGATTAAGTGCCAATCACGATCATATTAAATTATTTATAGTAGTTTTTTATTTGTTCGCTTTGATTCGGATACAAAAACTTGAATCCCGAGTTAATGTAGATCTATTTATTTTTTCAACCTTTTTGATTTCTATTTCTTTTTCCTCAGCCTTTCTATTTTTTCTCATTGTTTCATTTGTGTCATACTTCACGAAGAATCGTAAAAACACTAGAATAAAATATGCATATTTTTTCGGATTGTTTATAACTATTTTAATCTCATTTAAAAACTATTACAATACATCCAATTTTACACAATCTACATCACTCGGTCAAAATATGATTCAGCTTGTATGGGCTGGTTCTAATAAATATGCATCTTGTATAGAATTTCAAAAACTTGTTAATCGCAATGCGAATTATTTTCCTGATTGGTGGATTACATCTTTTAATATTGCAATAAGAGAGGATATAGAAAATAAAAATGGGTTTCCTTTTAACGCTATTTATGGGATCGCTAATCGAGACTCTCTAATTCAAAATATTAAAGATCCAAATGTTTTAGCTCTTTTGAAAAGAGATAGTATTTTACTAAAGCAGAAGCCATGGTTATATATAAGTGAAATTCCAGAATCCAGTTCTCTATTTTCTGCCAAATATGGGAAAGCCTCAACGGGTGCTTTTAAAATTGCCATAAGAGAATTTCCTGATGAATTTCTGTATCAGTTATGGACTTCTCAAAAACTTTTTTTTAAAGGCCCTCTTTTTTTTATAAACGATCAAATTTATGAACCAACACACATCACAATTAATCGATTTTTTTATATTTCGGGTTTTCTATTTCTAATTGTTTTAATATCCGGAATTGTTAGGTTTGTATTTAATATTATATGTGTTGAATGTATTAAAAAGAACTTTGACCTCATACTTTTTGTAATTCTGAATGGAGTTTTTTTGAATATTTTCACTTGCTGTGAAAATATTAGAATGTTTGTTCCATTTACTCCAATCTTTTTTGTTTGGGGTGTCTATTTTTTAAATTCTGTGTCTACCTCTTTTAGAGAAAAAATTAAAACATTCAGGCTTAATATTTAATAACTAAATTGAAAAATGAGTTTAGATCAAGATTTTCATATTGCAAAGAGTTGATTCAATAATCGAATCAATTGAATATTTTTTTTATTAAATGTTATATACAATGTAACATGAATAACATCAAACATAGTTTATGAATAGTTTAAAAATTTTAATTACTGGTGGTGCTGGATTTGTTGGTGCATCTCTTTGTTTGAACCTAAAAAAGAAATACCCGGAATATTCTATTGTTGCTTTTGACAATTTGAAAAGGAGGGGAGGCGAACTAAACTTACCCGAGTTTTACAAAAATAAAATTGAATTTATACATGGCGATATCAGAAATAAAGAAGATTTTGATTCTGTAGGTTCATTTGATATATTAATTGAAGCTTCTGCTGAACCATCAGTTTTGGCAGGCCTTAATAGTGAGCCTACATATGTTATTAATAATAACTTCATGGGCTCAATTAATTGTTTTAATGCTTGTATTAAAAATAAGGCAAAAATTATTTTTTTATCCACAAGCAGAGTTTACCCTATTGAGTCTATTGAAAATGCAAATTATGTTGAATTGGAATCAAGATTCAATTTCTCAGATAATCAGACTATCAAAGGGATTTCTCATTTAGGTGTTTCAGAAGAATTGAATCTTGAGGGGTCAAGGTCATTTTATGGTTCCACAAAATTAGCATCAGAACTATTCATTTCAGAATATAATAGATTTTATGAATTACAAACAACTGTTTTACGTCTTGGTGTAATTTCTGGACCTAAGCAAATGGGTAAAATAGATCAAGGGGTTATAACCTATTGGTTAGCAAAGCATTATTGGAAAGAATCATTGAAATATATTGGCTACGGAGGACTTGGCAAACAAGTACGTGATGTTTTACACATACAAGACTTAATTGAATTAATTGATATGCAAATTCACAATTTTGCCCTTTTTAACGGTAAAACCTTTAATGCAGGAGGAGGATTTAATTCTAGTGCATCATTACTAGAGATGACGAAAATTTGCCAGCAAATGACAGGAAATTTAATACCAATTGAAAAGGTGGCACTAAACAGAAAAGCAGATTTGAGAATTTACATAACGGATAATACTAAGATTTATAATGAAACGGGCTGGAAACCTAAGAAAAATATTGTTGATATTTTCACTGATATTTTCAAATGGATCAATCAAAATGAATCTCATCTTAAATCAATTTTAAGCACATGAATATTGCATTAATAACTGGATCTGCAGGGTTAATTGGAAGTGAATCAGTTCGTTTTTTTTCAGATAAAATTGATTTAATTATTGGAATTGATAACAACCAGAGAGCTTATTTTTTTGGAGAAGAAGCTTCTACAGTGTGGAGTCGAGTGGAATTAGAAAATGAATTTTCTAATTATGAACATCATAACTTAGACATACGTCAATATGAATTATTGGAAAAAGTGTTTGTCAAATACAATAAAGACATCAAATTAATTATTCATACAGCAGCACAACCCAGCCATGACTGGGCAGCACGAGAACCCTTGACTGATTTTACAATCAATGCTAATGGTACACTTAACTTATTAGAGTTAACTCGTAAATATTCTCCTGAATCAGTATTTATATTTACCTCTACTAACAAAGTATATGGAGACACTCCTAATTTTCTTCCATTTACAGAGACTGGAACCAGATGGGAGATTGATTGCACACATAAATTTCATCTTAATGGTATAGATGAAAGTATGAGTATTGATCAATCAAAACATTCATTATTTGGTGCTTCAAAAGTTGCTGCTGATATTCTGGTTCAGGAATATGGGAAATATTTCGGCATGAAAACTGGCGTATTTAGGGGGGGGTGTTTTACCGGGCCAAATCATTCAGGGACTCAATTACACGGGTTTCTTACATATCTAATGAAATGTGCCATTACGGGTCAATGTTATACAATATTCGGGTATAAAGGTAAACAGGTAAGAGATAATATTCATAGTTATGACTTAGTGAATATGTTCTGGCATTTTTATAATAATCCTAAATCCGGAGAAGTATACAATGCAGGTGGTGGCAGATTTGCTAATTGTTCTATGCTAGAAGCCATAAAGATTTGTGAAGAGATAAGTGGAAATAAAATGAATTATGTTTATTCAGATACTAATAGAATTGGCGATCATATTTGGTATGTAAGTGATCTTTCGAAATTTAGAAGTCATTTTCCGGGTTGGCATTGGGAATATAATATATATGATACACTTAGTGATATACTGCTTGGGTTAAGGACGAGAACAAACAATCATTTTTAAAATTGGGCACCAATATTTTTTGTTGGTATTATAGTAAATTCAAACATTGTGCTATTATCAATTGTCATTCCTGCGTATAATGAAGTAGATTCAATTGAAGAAACCATTACAGTAATCACTGAAACTCTTGAAAAAACTACAATTAAATTCGAGATTCTTGTCATTAATGATAATTCACAAGATGATACATTAAAAATATTGGAGAAGGTTGCTGTGCAAAATAAATATTTGAGATATGAAACAAATAGTGGGCCTAATGGTTTTGGTTACGCAGTAAGATATGGTCTTGATAGATATAAGGGTGATTGCGTTGCCATCATGATGGCTGATCTTTCTGATTCTCCGACTGATTTAATTAACTTTTATCATGTTATGATTGAAGGTGATTATGACTGTGTTTTTGGGAGCAGATTTATAAAAGGAGGTAAATTGATAGATTATCCCTTTACAAAGAAGTTAATAAATCGTACAGCTAATTTTATCATTAGATTAGTTATCGGAATACGATATAATGATTGTACAAATGCATTTAAATTGTACAAAAGAAATACAATTGACGGAATTAAACCATTCATTGCACCTCACTTCAATCTGACTATAGAACTACCTTTAAAATCGATAATTCGAGGGTACACTTATACCGTTGTTCCTAACTCCTGGACAAATAGAAAATTTGGACAGTCGAAGTTAAAAATACGGGAAATGGGTAGCCGTTATTTTTTTATTTTAATGTATTGCTTTATAGAAAAATATTTTTCCAGAGGTGATTTTCATAAAAAGTGGTGAGTAGTAAATGTAAGTCTCACTTTATTTCAGATTCGCTTCAAAAAAATCCAATGTACGCTTCCAGGCACGCAGGGCCGCATCAGCATTGTAACGGGCTTCAGAAGTGTCGTTATGGAAAGCATGGTTAACATTGGGATACATATATAGCTCATATTTCGCCCCGGCTTTTTTCAAAGCTTCTTCGTAGTCAGGGATGCCTGCGTTAACGCGTTCGTCCAGTCCGGCATAGTGTAACTGTACCGGTGCTTTTATTTTCGGTACATCTGCTGCATCCGGTTGTCTGCCATAAAATGCCACGGCGGCATTCAGTTTGGGCGAGTTAACTGCTAACTGGTTGGCCAATGCGCCACCCCAGCAAAAACCCACACAGCCTACTTTTCGGTTCGTTTCTTTGCGGGCACGGAGGATCTCAACGGATTGTACAAAATTGGCAAGATTCTTTTTGGCATCCAGCGCGGTAAAGAGTTTGCGGGCTTCATCTTCATTGGCCGGTGTGCCTCCGGCTTCTGAGAGTGCATCTGGCGCCATGGCCAGGTAACCGGCTTTGGCCAGGCGGCGGGTTACATCTTTGATATGATCGTTCAGTCCGCGGTTCTCATGTATCACCATCACAGCTCCCATATTCATTTTCTTTTTGGGTTTGGCGGTATAGGCAAACATCACGATCCCGTTCACTTCATAGGAGATCATTTCTGTATCGAGGTCTTCATCATCTTCGGCAATGGTGGCCGCTTTGGCTTTGTTCGATTCCAGTAAAGGCGTGATAGATAAAGCCAATGCCATACTTCCCGTAATGGCAGCCAGGCGCTTTAAAAATACTTCACGGCTTAAGGGTTTGTGTGTATACTCGTCGTACAGGTTAATGATGCGCTGGTCCATAGTAATGGTTTAGATGTTTAAATATAACCAGAAAACGAGTACCCGCAAACTGTGAGCGTCAGGACTACAAGCGTACCACTTCCTTTATTTTTTCCGCGCCTTCGCGCCTTTGCGGGCTTTCTCTTTTTGGGGTTTCCGCTCAGTTGTATGGATAACGTGTGCGGCTTCTACCAGCCTGGTCAGATGTTCATAGAGACTTAAGATGGCAGAACGTTCTGATGAACTCAATTCTTTGTGATAGCCACCTGTTACCGTTGCTTTTAACCATTCCCACATCAGTTCCCGGATATCGGGCAGGTGTGCAAAATCGAATAGATCATCAATAACCAACTGTGGGTCAGCGATTTCGGTTTGGGTAAGCAGTGAGGGTGCATACGTGTTTTTTTGAGCCAATGGCATGGGTAAAGGGATTAAACGGAGCTGCCTTACGATGGGATGGATGGGTCAATTTGCCTGACAGGATCTCTGGCTCCGTGAAAAAAACAGGCAAATCAGGTATAAACCGCATTGCAGGGTTTATGGGATTACGCGTAATTCGTAATGGCTTCAGTAATACAATATTACCCTATAGTCGATGGATTTCATACCGTTTCATCACCTATTTTCTAACGTATTTATACCTGATGCGCCTGATCGAAAGACTTCACGACTACCTGGTTTACAGCAATATTTCTGCGTATTCCTTTGAACGTACCTGTGATTTGTCTAATGGCTATCTAGGAAAGCAGTTGAAGGGTAAGGGATCAGTAGGTTCGGATATACTCGAAAAGATCAAAGAGAATTATGCCGACCTGAGCCTGGTATGGCTGGTAACCGGTAAGGGCAGGATGTTGCTTTCCCCGCCCGGTCAGGTTCCGGACAAAAAGCAGGTAGTTACGGAACTGAATGAGGAACAACAGATCTATTTCGCTTCCAAAGATGAAGTGATCAAACTGCTTAACCGGCAGTTAGAGAAAATGGAGATCATGCTTGCCGATAAAGACAAACTGATCAGTTTGCTGGAAGAACAGGTCCGGCAGTTGAGCCAGACGGCGTATAAGCGAACGCGGTAGAAGAATATCGAATATCGAACAGGGAATTTCGAATGTCGAAGTACAATTGTGGGTGAAACTGCCTGTTTTTCTCTGTGAAACTTCCTAGCTCGGATCTCTGTGTTGAGAAACACCACTTATCCTCAATCACTCAATAATATCATTTTATTGTTTAACACAGAGATCGGAAGAATCAGAGGGGCACAGAGAATGTTTCATTTCAAACAAAAAATTTGTTACCGAACAATAGAAATGAAAAATGTCGAAGCAGAAAATCATTCTGCTTCGACATTCCCTGTTCGATATTCGATATTCGTTATTCCCTAGGCATTTTCCATGTACGAAGAAACCGGCTCACAGGTGCAGATCAGGTTTCTGTCTCCATGGGTATTGTTCACGCGGGCTACACTAGGCCAGAATTTGTTCTGGGTAACATAGTAGAGCGGGAAAGCGGCTTCTTTACGTGAATATGCATGTTTCCACTCATCGGCACAGATCACAGCCTGCGTATGGGGTGCATTTTTTAAGGCATTATCTACTTTGTCGGCTTTACCGTCTTCGATGGCTTTGATCTCTTCGTAAATGGAGATCAAAGCATCGCAGAAACGATCCAGTTCGGCTTTGTCTTCACTTTCGGTAGGTTCGATCATAATGGTACCAGCTACGGGGAAACTCATGGTAGGTGCGTGGAAACCGTAGTCGATCAAACGTTTGGCCACATCTTCTGCCTCAATACCCACAGTCTGCTTAAACGGACGCAGGTCCACAATAAACTCATGCGCACAGGTACCATTGGTACCGGTATAGAGGATCTTGTAGTATTTTTCCAGTCTTGCCTTCATGTAATTGGCATTCAGGATCGCATATTCTGTAGACTGGCGCAGACCAACGGCTCCCAGCATTTTGATATACCCATAACTGATCAGCAGAATGCTGGCAGAACCATACGGCGCAGCACTAACTGAACCGGTACTGTTTAACGCGGGGTGGCCCGGTAAATAAGGAGCCAGTTTATCGTTGACACAGATAGGGCCCATACCGGGGCCACCACCACCGTGCGGGATAGCGAAGGTTTTGTGCAGGTTCAGGTGACATACATCGGCACCGATCATACCCGGGCTGGTTAATCCCACCTGTGCATTCATATTGGCACCATCCATGTAAACCAAACCACCGTTGTCGTGGATGATCTGGCAGATGTTACGGATTGTTTCTTCAAACACACCATGCGTAGAAGGGTAGGTAACCATTAAGGCACCCAGTGTGTCTTTATATTGCTCCGCTTTGGCCTGCAGATCGGCTACATCAATATTACCGGCATCATCACATTTTACCACCACCACTTTGAACCCGCACATAACTGCGCTGGCCGGGTTGGTGCCGTGGGCACTGATCGGGATCAGTACCACATTGCGGTGATCTTCTTTTCTTGCCTGGTGATAAGAGCGGATGGTAAGCAGACCTGCATATTCTCCCTGCGCACCGCTGTTAGGCTGCAGGCTGCAGGCCGTAAAACCGGTGATCTCGCAGAGATCACTGTTCAGTTCAGCAATGATCTGCTGGTAACCTTCTGTTTGATCGGCAGGCACAAAAGGATGTAAACCACCAAACTCAGGCCAACTTACGGGAATCATTTCCGATGCGGCATTCAGTTTCATGGTACAGCTACCCAGGCTGATCATGCTGGTGTTGAGAGAAAGGTCTTTGTTCTCCAATGATTTTATATAACGCATCATCTGGCTTTCGCTACGGTGTGTGTTGAATACCGGATGGGTTAAATACGCAGAGCTGCGCTGCAGGTCGGCTGGTATTTGATACTGGGCAGATGAAAGAGAACTGGCCGACAACTGGTGTCCGGTGTTTTTCTCCGTCAGTGCTTCAAATATTTTCAGGATGGTGTTGGCATCTTCCACAGAACTGGTTTCATCGAGGCTGATACCGATACTGCCATTCGCAAAGTAGCGGAAATTGGTATGGTATTTTTCTGCCATCGTTTTTACCGATTCAGCATTCAATCCGGTAATATGTAAGGTATCGAAGTAGGCATTGTTGGCCTGTGTAATACCCAATTTTCCTAATCCGCCGGCCACCGCCTGTGCCAGTGTATGCACACGGGTAGCGATTTTTTTCAATCCGTCCGGACCATGGAATACCGCATACATGGCAGCCATATTGGCCAGTAATGCCTGAGCGGTACAGATATTGGAAGTGGCTTTTTCGCGTTTGATATGCTGTTCGCGCGTTTGCAATGCCATACGCAGGGCGCGGTTGCCCTGTGCATCAATGCTTACCCCGATCAAACGGCCGGGCATACCCCTTTTAAAATCATCTTTGGTAGCAAAAAATGCGGCATGTGGTCCGCCGAAACCCATGGGCACGCCAAAACGCTGGGCCGATCCCAGGGCAATATCAGCTCCCAGCTCGCCGGGAGAAGTTAATAAGGTTAATGCCAGCAGATCGGTAGCCATGATTACCAGTCCGTCAATTGCGTGTACACTGTTGATGAAACTCCGGTAGTCTTCTACTGATCCGTTATCATTCGGATATTGTACGATGGCACCAAAATAGGTGTTATCCAGCTGGGCGGTTTTGTAATCTCCATATACCAACTCCACGCCAATCGGTTGTGCACGGGTAACCAGTACATCTTTGGTTTGCGGATACACGGCATTGTCTACAAACAGTTTGGGTTTGCTGATCAGATCTGTTTTGTTCACATGGTGAAAGATCATGGCCATGGCTTCTGCAGCAGCAGTGGCTTCATCCAGCAGCGATGCATTGGCGATGGGTAAACCGGTGAGGTCGGTTACCATGGTCTGGAAATTCAACAGACTTTCCAGACGTCCCTGTGAAATTTCAGCCTGGTAAGGGGTGTATTGGGTATACCATCCCGGGTTTTCAAAAACGTTGCGTAAGATCACACTAGGTGTGATGGTTCCGTAATACCCCTGACCTATATAATTTTTGTATAATTTATTTTTAGCAGCTACTTTCTTCAGCTCGGTCAGGTAAGCAAACTCACTAACAGCAGGCTGGATATTCAGATCCCCCTTGATGCGGATAGAATCCGGCACTGTTTTACTGATGAGTTCGTCTAAAGTACCTGCTCCGATAGTTGCTAACATCTGCGCTGTGTCTGCACTGTTGGGTCCGATGTGCCTGCCCTGGAATTCTGTGGATTGCTGTTCAAATAAGTTCATACGATAGTCTGTAGTTTGAGGTGATTTTGTCGCTTTTCAGGGGGCCCCGAAAGCAGGCAAAGAACTAAATCGCCGCAAAGGTAAGCGGATATCAGAGTATAATAAAGCTTTTGTTGAACTTGGGGATAGGGGGTGGATTGTAGTGAGTGGTCAGTGGGGAGGATTATTCGGAAAAACGGGGAAATCCTGCTAATCTTGCATCACAACCGGGTGGTTTCTGCCTGTTGTATCAATAGATACTGCGTTTATGAGTGATGTAAAAATGGACAACTGGGAAAAGCGGAGCGGGGAGCACCAGAAACTGTATAAGCAGTTTCTGCAGCGTGCCGATAAGAACAAGGTACTGAAACTGCTGCCCGACCTGCATGAAGCGGCTTTTGAGGAGATCGATTGCCTTAGCTGTGCCAATTGCTGCAAGAATTATTCGCCCAGGTTCAAAACACCGGATATCAAACGAATCAGTAAATACCTGGGTATGAAAGAGGGCGATTTTATTGAAACCTACCTCTACCTTGACCAGGAAGGCGATTATGTAACCAAAAGCAAACCCTGCCCCTTTCTGGGAACCGATAATTACTGCGATATATACGAAGCAAGGCCGTCTGATTGTCACCGCTTCCCCTATACAGATGAAGATGTGCTGCTCAAACGGCCCGCTATTACATTAAAGAATTCTACTTTTTGTCCGGCAGTATATTTTGTACTGGAGAAACTGATGACTACTTTGAAGTAAGCTCTTCATAAGCAGCGGTGAGGCTTCTTTCTGCGCCGCTGTTTTTCCAACTGATACCCGGTACTTCCTTGGCTTTGATGATCTCTTCTTTGCTTTTACCGGCTTTGATCTGGCTGTCTACAAAGTCAAGTAGTCTTTTCAGGTAGTCTTCAAATGCTGCCAGATCGCTTAGAGAACCGGTGATCTTTTCCGGATCAGCTGCATGTCCAAATACAAAAAGTGTGTCTTTGTCAAATGTTTTTTGGGCTTTCTGCATTACCTGCACCCAGCTTTGGATATTGGCACCGGCAGAGCGATCAATAAAAGGGGAGAGCTGGTTAAACAACAGGTCGCCGGTATGGACAATATTGGCGTTTTCGAAATGGATAAAAGCATCGCCATTGGTATGTGCAGCACCGAAATAATAAGCTCGGATTCTTTCCTTTCCTATCTTCTGTTTCCAGCTTTTTCCAAAAGTGATATCCTGGAACAATTGTTTGTCGGTGGATTTGGCCTGTTCTGCCACACGTTTGTAATTGGCGAGGCAGTTCTCATGTCCTACCACATGTTCGGCAATGTCTTTGAAGGAGATATTACCACCCGTATGATCACCATGGTGGTGGGTATTGATGAGAAATTTGAAAGGCATTTCTTTCTGCTTTTTCAATTCATCTATCAGGTGTTTGGCCGGATCGGGAAACTGGGAATCTACTACCACATATCCATCAGCAGACTGGTAGAATCCGATGGTGCCGCCTCTTTCAGTAAAAATGCCCACATCTCCGCGCAGCATTTTGATCTTGTAAGCGGGTTGCTGTAAGAAAGCAGCTAACATATCTTTTGGCGTAAGTGCCAGTAAGCCGGCGGTTAATCCGGTGTTGCGCAGAAAGGAACGACGTTGCATGAATATTGGTTTGAGGGTGAAGATGGGTTACTAAGATAGGTAAATTTAATATTCCATCTTCCGCAGGCTCGGGGCTTTGATCCAGGTGCCGGCCACTACCAATAAGGTCATGCAGCCTCCAAACACCACAGAAGGTATGACGCCCATCAGTTTGGCGGCCACACCACTTTCGAACTGTCCCAGTTCATTACTGCTGTTGATGAACATGGAATTCACACTCATCACGCGGCCACGCATATTGTCGGGTGTTTTTAGCTGGAGGATGGTTCCTCTTACCACAACACTGATGCCATCCAGAATGCCACTTAATAATAACACAGCAAACGATAACCAGAAGATTTTTGAAAGGGCAAAAATGATGATACATACACCAAATCCGGCAACGGATAATAGCAGTTTTTTACCTTGTCCGCGACGCATTGGGGAGATGGTGAGTAGTATGATGACGAGGATGGAACCGATGTCTGAAGCTGCATTTAACCAGCCAAAACCGATAGGGCCGGTTTTCAATATGTCTTTGGCAAATACCGGGATCATGGCTACTGCACCGCCGAACAACACTGCAAACAGATCGAGTGATAGTGCTCCCAACACTTCTTTGGTTCTGAAAACAAAATTCAATCCCTCTTTTACGCTGTCCAATGTTTTTTTCTCGCCCGGTTCATTCAGCGGTGGTTTGGGTTTTAGCTGGTACATGAATGCCAGTCCGAAACTGACCAGCACACAGATAATGGCCAATGATCCGGTATTTCCCAGACCGGCTATAAGAAAACCTACAGCTGCATGACCGGTTACCGATGCCGATAACCAGATGCCCTGGTTCCAGGTAGTAGCATTCTGGAGGATTGATTTGGGTACGATGGATGCCACCATGGTTCCAAAACTCGGGCCTGTAAATGAGCGGAATACACCGGTAAAGAAAATGATCACATAAATACTGAATGCGATCCAGTGATTGCTGATTTGTGTGGAGGTATATTTTGTTGACAATCCCAGCAGCAGCAGTGCACAAAACAAATACAGGGATACGCCTCTGAGTAGTAATTTTCTTTTTTCGCTGATATCGATCACATGACCGGCATATAAGGAAAGCGATACCGCCGGGATCACTTCCGACAAGCCGATGAGGCCAATGGCAAAGGGCTCGTTGGTGAGTTCATAGATCCACCAGCCAACCAGGGTACCCATCATGCGCAGCCCCATGATAAATAGAAAACGTCCCATCATCAGGTGACGGTACTCCGGGATCCGCATGGCGGCAAAGGGGTCGTGTTTCTGCTGGGGTTCTGTCATTTTTTATTGAAGGACCTATGGTGAATGGTGAATTGTCAATGCTGAATAGCGGGTATGTCACGATACCTCAATTTCAATATTCTGCCAATTTACTACGGTAAGCTGAAATAATGCTGTCCGTTCTCGTAATCTTTATCCAGGGCATCGATCACGATCTGCAGATGTTTCTCGTTACCCAGGAAATCCGCATTGCTGGCGTCTATGAAAATGGTCTTGATATTATGGTGTTTGATATAACTGGTATAAGTTTCCTGGATATTGAACAGGTATTCATCCGGAATATGCTGCTCGTAACTGCGGTTACGCTTTTTGATATTGGCCTGTAGCTTTTGTACCGGTGCATGCAGGTAGATCAATATATCAGGAAAAGTGAGTTGCTGGTGAATGATGTCAAATAATTTCTGGTACAGCCTGAATTCTTCTTCAGGCAGGTTTACTTTGGCAAACAGCAAACATTTGGTGAAGAGATAATCAGAGATAGTGACACTCTGAAAAAGGTCCTTTGTGTGTACCATTTCTTTTAACTGCTTATATCGCTCTGCCATAAAAAACAACTCCAGCGGGAAAGCGTATTGGTCAGGTTTCTCGTAAAATTTTGGCAGGAAAGGATTATCTGCGAACTCTTCAAGTATCAATCTTGCGTTAAAATGTTTGGCTAATAAATGCGTTAACGTGGTTTTGCCAACGCCGATATTTCCCTCAACAGTGATAAAGTGATGCTTCATGAATAAATTCCTCGATGATGGTCAAAATTAACCGCCATCAGTTAGCGGAAGGGGATTTTTTTTGCACATTCAATTCATCGGTACAATCCTCCAGTAATTGCTGAATGGTTCTGTGTAAAACAGGGTGTACCAGAGCCGGGGCAATCTCGGTCAGGGGTAAAAGGGCAAATTTCCTGTTGGGGAGAGCAGGGTGCGGTAATGTTAATAACCCGGTTTTGATAACCAGTCCGTCGATCAGTAAAATATCCAGATCAATGATCCTTGGCCCCATTTTGATGGTTCTTTTCCGGCCCATTTTTTCCTCAATCCGCAATAATTGCTGCATCAGTTCTTCCGGGGCCATTTCGGTATGAACGGCCAGTGCCTGGTTATAAAAACTGGGCTGATCAGTTAATCCCCAGGCCGCAGTTTCGTAAATAGCCGAAGAATGAACGATATTGCCACAGGATTGTTCAATTTCATGAATGGCTTGCTGCAGATAAGCAGATCGGTTACCAAGATTGCCGCCTATCAGCAAATAAGCTGTATTCATAATTGGGGTCAGATTTACCGGTTCAAATATCTTTAATTTCATTACTAATTAATACAAAGTTATGCAGGGTTTCTTTAAAACATTCTTTGCTTCTTTACTGGCACTGATCATTTTTACAGTTATCGGATTTTTTATACTGCTTGGATTCATTGCCAGTGCTACCTCAGCCGATAAACCGGTTGTGGGGAAAGATGCGGTACTGGTGCTGGATCTGTCCAGCGAATTCAAGGAACAATCACAGGAAAATCCCCTGGATGCACTGGTGAATGGGATCGATCATGAGGCGCCGGCTCTGTATGATATGGTGCGAATGATACAGCATGCCAAATCCGACTCTGCCATTAAAGGAATTTATGTTTTATGCGGGAATAACAATAACGGCTATGCCGCCAGCGAAGAACTCCGCAAGGCGCTGGTTGATTTCAAAACCAGTAAAAAGTTTCTGATTGCTTATGGAGAAGCCATTTCGCAGAAAGGATATTATGTGGGTAATGCTGCGGATAAAATTTATTGTCATCCGCAGGGTGGGCTGGACTGGGCCGGATTTTCTACGAACCTGATTTTTTTGAAAGGCATGCTGGATAAACTGGAAATACAACCGCAGATCTTTTATGCCGGTAAATTTAAAAGTGCTACAGAGCCACTCCGGGAAACACAGATGACAGCGGCCAACCGTTTACAGACATCCGTATGGCTGGGCGATCTGTATACCGACTTCCTGCAAACCGCAGCGACTGCCCGCAAACTGGATACGGCGCAACTCAGAATGCTGGCGGTGCAGGGAAGCATACAAACGGCTCAAGATGCTTTGCAAAATGACCTGATAGATGGATTGAAATATGATGATGAAGTGAAAAGAGAGATCCAGGACCGTTTACGCATCAGCTTTCGCGAAAAGATCAATTTTGTAACTTTTAGCGATTATGCCAAAGCAGTAGATTATAAAGGAGAATACAGCAGTAACAAGATCGCATTGATTTATGCGGATGGTGATATTGTTTCAGGTAATGGCGACAACGGGCAGGTGGGAAGTGATGCGTTTCGTGCCCTGATCCGCAAGGCAAGACTGGATAACGAAGTAAAAGCGATCGTGTTCCGTGTAAACTCTCCCGGTGGCAGTTCCCTGGCCAGTGATGTGATCTGGCGCGAAATAACCCTGGCCCGTAAAGAAAAACCGGTGGTGGTGAGTATGGGCGATCTGGCCGCTTCGGGCGGTTATTATATTGCCTGTAATGCGGATTCCGTTTTTGCGAACGCCAATACCATTACCGGCTCTATCGGCGTATTCAGTATCATTCCCAATTTCCAGTCTTTTTTTAAGAACAAACTGGGAATCACTTTCGACGGTGTTAAAACAGCCCCTTTCGCGGATATGGGCAGTGGCGACAGACCTTTGAATGAAGCGGAAAAACGATTTTTCCAGTCAGCCACAGATTCAATCTATCATACTTTCAAAACAAGGGTATCGGAAGGTAGAAAAAAGGATATGATGTATGTGGATAGCATAGCACAGGGAAGGGTTTGGACTGGTACCAGAGGTAAGGAAATAGGGCTGGTAGACAGGATCGGAACCTTGCAGGATGCCATTGTTTCAGCCGCAAAAATGGCAGATGTAAAAGAATACAAACTGAAAGAATATCCGGAAAGAAAAACTTTGCTGGAGCAGGTGATGAGTAGTTATAAAAAAGCCATCAAAACCAGTCTGATCAAAGAAGAGATCGGAGCGGAGCAATTAAGGGCTTTACAGGAATTGAAAAAAGTAAAACAAATGGTAGGAACCCCTCAGGCTAGGTTGCCGTTTTCTGTATCAATCCATTAAACGGTGTGTTGTCTGAACAACCGTTCATCGAAATAAAAATCTGCTGTGTTACCCAGCTTTATTTTTTTAAAATCGGGGTGGAGTGGGTTTAACAGGTAATTATGCTCCCGGTGTACGATGGCGGATGGGCATCGGCATAACAGCGTTTGCGGTAATTGCAGGATCTCTTTTCCCAGCCATTGTGTGTAATCAAAGTCACGGTACCAGTTCTTTTTAAGTTCCTGCAATCGAATCTCATGATAATCCGTTTGAGCGGGTACTTCAATTTCCATGAGTTGGATCATTTGCAGGTCTTCAAGGGTATAGGCATTGGCCAGGATCTCCAACAAGGCGAGTGAGATAGTTTCGCTTGTATAGATCACCGGAATGCCAGGTGGGTTCCATCTGCCACCTTTTAAACGTGCGCCGGTGCCCGAAAGATCCTTTGCAAATTTTTGATGGGCAAAACGGTACAGGATCATGCGTACACACCTTGTTGAATACGGGTAAGCTGGTCTATGATTTCCTGAATACCCCTGTCTGAATAGAGAGATTCAAAGCTGAGTGTTTGCCCCATAACATTTTTCTCTTTTTTTAGCCAACGGTACAGCGCCTGTGCATCGGTAAATGTTTCCAGACCTGTTTGTATCATTTCCTGTAACAACAGGATCCTGTCTGTATGAATACCATCGAAGGAGGAATTGTTTTTTGCATACCGCTGCAGGGTTCTTTCGGATAGGTGCAGCATATTGGCCCACTCGGCCTGTGTAAAAGGGACGAGATCGGCAATTTTTTTCAGTTTCTTATAAGTATAATCAGCTACCAGTACCTGTTTTTTGGCAGGCTGATATGCCAGGGCCGGTTCTTCCAGCCGGGCCGGTTTGCTTTTTGGGACACTGTATTTAGGTATTTTTGCCATATCCGTCAATTGTCATACAAGTATACGACATTTGTCTGATACTTCCCTTTTTTTCTCTTTTTTTTCCAATAGGCAAATAATGGGATAGATTTGTTCATATAATGAATGTTTTATGAAAGGTTCTTATAGCCAGTACCGGGCCATGCTGGCCATTACGAAGGGGAGTTTACGGGCTATTTTCCGCAGTCCTTCTGCGGTCATATTCAGTATTGCTTTCCCCTTGATCTTTATCCTGGTCTTTGGTTTTATCGGTAATGGCGGAAGGGTATCCCTGAATGTAGCTTTTGATAAACAGACAGATACAGCCAATCCGGTATATGCGGCCCTTAAAAATATTGCCGGTATCAAGCTGGTGAATAAACCGGACAAAGAAATACAGGAAGACCTGGAAAAAGGAAGGATCACAGCAGTGATCGATATCCGGAAATCCGGTTTGGCCAATCCTCCCTACACCATCAACCTGGTTAGTTCGGAAGCGGTGAGTCCGCAGAATATACAGGTACTGCAATCCATCCTGAATGCTGTTATCTCCGGCATCAATCAGCAAACCTATGCCAATGCACCCACGGTTGCCATCGTCAGCAATACGGTCAAAAAGATCCCGGGCCGCATTTATCGTACCATCGATTTTATCCTTCCCGGTCAATTGGGATTTTCTTTGTTAAGCTCCGGTGTATTCGGGGTAGCTTTCCTGTTCTTTAATCTGCGCCAGCAACTGGTATTGAAAAGATTTTATGCTACACCCATCAAACGTTCCTATATCGTATTGGGAGAAGCCATCAGCCGGGTGTTGTTTCAGATGCTGACATCCATTATTGTTATCGGTGTCGGACATTTTATTTTCAAGTTTACACTGGTGCATGGTTTGCAGACTTTTCTGGAGATCATGGTACTGAGTTTTATCGCACTGATCCTTTTTATGGGGTTTGGTTTTATCGTAAGCAGTGTGGCAAAAAGCGAGAGTACCATACCGCCATTTGCGAACCTGATCACTTTGCCACAGTTTCTGCTGGCGGGCACTTTTTTTTCGATAGAAGCTTTTCCAACCTGGTTACAACCCATCTGCCGCATTTTACCCCTGACCCATTTCAATACCGCTATGCGGAATATCGCTTTTGAAGGAGCCAGCCTGTTCAGCTGCTGGAAAGAATTGGGCATCCTGGGCATCTGGACGGTGGTGGTATACGCCGTAGCTTTTAAAACTTTTAAGTGGGAATAAATCATGAAACTGATCAGACTGGCTTTTTTTAGTGTCTTATCGCTGTTTGCGATCGCTTCCTTTATCGGCATCCTGTTGCCGGCGAACGTGCTGGTATCAAGAGCAGTGGATGTGATGGCACCGGGTGATTCTGTCCGGCCTTTTCTGATCGATATCCATGAATGGAAAAGCTGGATGGATGGAATGCAACAGGCTTCTGTTACCATTGAATCGCCGGTAAAAGCAGACCTGGCAGGAACAAAAGTAATATTAACCAACATTACAGATTCTTCCGTAGTCTCTACCTGGTTATCTCCCAAAGGAAGTCTTCAAACGAGTACGATCCAGATCATTAAAACACCTTCTGATAAACAGGTGATCGTGCAATGGCAGTTCGAACAGAAATTATCCTGGTATCCCTGGGAGCGGTTTGGCTCCATGATGAATGATAAAATCCTGGGTACGATGATGGAGAAAAATCTGCAAAATCTCAAGACCCTGTCTGAACAATAACTATCAGCCAGTAATGGATGCCAGTATCGAATATAAAACAGCATACACTTTTTCCAGCTCTGTTTCTGTGATGCAATACGGTGGCATAAGGTATACAGTGTTGCCCAGGGGTCTGATATAAACGCCCTGCTCCATCGCTTTCTGTGTAATAACCGAACTGATGCTGTTCAGGTACTCATCTTTTCCCTGAATGATCTCAAAAGCCAGCAGGGTTCCCAGTTGCCGCACATCTTTGATATGCGGATAACCGTTCAGCTTCGCAACAAATTTTTCATTCGATTGGCTGATCCAGTTTATTTTCTCCTGACAACTCTCTTTTTCCAGCAGGTCTAAACTGGCCAGAGCGGCAGTGCAGGCCAGCGGGTTGGCTGTGAAAGAATGGCCATGGAAAAAAGTCTTGTACTTATCATCCTGCACAAATGCCTCGTAAATCCGGCTATTGCAGGCCGTAACACCCAATGCCATCGTGCCGCCGGTTAATCCTTTGCTCAGGCAGATAATATCCGGTTCTTCGGTGAGGTGTAAACTGGCAAATAAACGACCTGTACGGCCAAAGCCTGTCATCACTTCGTCTGCAATGCAGATAATATCCGATTGTTTTGCCGTGCGCAATAATTCGTTCATCAGGTTGGGGGCATACATTTTCATGCCGCCCGCACCCTGCACCAGTGGTTCGTAGATAAAAGCAGCGATCTCTTCTCCGGATTCCCGGATGATTTTCTGGCTGTCGCTGATATTTTCCCGGGTAGGCGTGTCGATAAAGATCACTTCAAAAAGCAGGTCGTGAAAAGCCAGTGTAAAAACACTCCGGTCGCTCACACTCATGGCCCCGAAAGTATCTCCATGATAGGCGTTCCGGAATGCCAGGATCTTTTTGCGTTGGTGCTGGCCCTGGTTCCACCAGTACTGAACAGCCATTTTCAGGGATACTTCGGTAGCGGTAGAGCCATTGTCGCTGTAAAAGATCCGGCCCATATTACCCGGTAAAAGCGGCAGCAGTCTTTCTGCCAGCCGCACGGCCGGTTCGTGCGTAAAGCCGGCAAAAATTACCTGCTCCAGCTGCAATGCCTGCCGGTAGAGTTTCTCGGCGATGTAGGGATGTGCATGTCCGTGTAAAGTAACCCACCAACTGCTGATGGCATCAATATACTCACTGCCGTCTTCGGCATATAAAACGGTTCCTGCCCCTTTTACAATTGGAACAGGGCTGGGCATATTCTTTTGCTGGGTGAAGGGGTGCCAGATCACCTGCCGGTCTCTTGCTGCTAAACTCATGGGGCAAATGTAATTCCGATTTTTTTGCAGCAAGTGGGGGAAACGGAAACATTTTTTAAAAGGTGCAACGATTGTTCACCTGCCTGTGTCAGGAAAGGGAACACTGGCTATGGTGAATGAGCAACAACTGGTAAAAGACTGTCTGAAGAACAAACTGATTGCCCAGAAGCAGTTATATGAACTGTATGCTGCGCAGATGCTGGGGGTTTGTTTCCGGTATACCAAAAACCTGAACGATGCGGAAGAAGTGCTGCAGATCGGCTTTATCAAGGTATTCCGGAACCTGCACCAGTATCGCCAGGAGGGCGAGCTGGGGGCCTGGATCCGCCGGATCATGGTTACTTCTGCTCTGAATTACCTGAAACGCAAGCCGCAATACCAGCTTGACCTGGCTTTTGAAGATACCTACCTGCACCCCGTAGAAAGGGATACACCAGATATTACGGTGAATACCAAAGATTTACTGCAATTGATCACGCAACTGCCCACGGGTTATCAGACCATTTTTAACCTCTATGCGGTGGAAGGGTATACGCATGCAGAAATCGGGCAAATGCTGGGTATCAAAGAAGCGACCAGTCGCTCGCAATATGCCAGAGCCAGAGCCTTGTTAATTAACTGGCTGGAAAACAAATCCGGTAACAATCTAAAATCGCAATATGGCGGATAGATCATTTGAAGAACAGGTTCGGGAAGAGATGGCCGGTCTGCTCATCAGACCTGGTGCGGCTGTATGGGAAAAACTGGAAGCCGATCTTACCCGTAAGAAAAAAAGACGTGGGCTGATCTGGTTTGTTTTCGCCGGACTGGGTATTTTACTGCTCTCAGCAGTATGGTATAACATGCTGGAAAGGAAGGGAAATGTGGAAGCGCCTCCGACCAGTCTTATTTCAGAAACGGATTCGGCTTCGCCCAAAAAAGAAGCGATGGTAGCAAAACCGGGTAGTAACAATGAGATAACCATCCATGATCAGGAAAACAAGGAACAACCTCGTATGGTTCATGATAAAGAGCCAGCAGTAGTAACTATTGAAAAAACGATGGTACATACAAAAAAAGATAAGAAGTCGGTTCCGGTTTCAGTAGGTGTAAACGTACAGCACAGTAAAGAAAGCATCACAAATAACGCTGTTTCTGTTGCAGATGAGATAGTGAGTAAGAGAGATAGTGTATCGGCTGTTACAGATCCTGTTACAACTGATCATAAAGTAGAACTATCGGATAGCGTTATCTCACCCGCTGCGAAAACAGAATTGACATCAGATACAATAAGTAACGGGGTAACTGCGCAATCAAAAGAAAAGACAAGCGCCAAAAAACGCTGGCAGCTAAGTTTGACTGTAACGGGTGGTATCAGTGGTATGCGTAAACTTCCCGGACAAACACTGGTGTATCAATCCTCTATCTCTAATCCTTCCACCGGCGGACTGCCAGGCGGGAATAATATATACAAAGTTCCTTCCCTGCAGGATGCAGGATCTTATGGAATCAGTTTTATGGCCGATAAACAACTATCGAAAAGATATGGATTGGGGATTTCCTTGGGGTATGAGATCTATCGCTCAAAAACCAGTGTGGGCAGAAAAGTAGATAGTTCGCTGCAATCTTCTTCTTTCTCTTCCGCTGCTGATCAGGGGTTTTATTATATCAGTACCGATAGTGTGACTTATGTGAACCGGTTTCATTTTGTACAGGCTGCCGTATCGGGTTACGCATCGTATTCGTTGGGTCGCTCTTTGCAACTACGTTGGGAGCTGGGTCTGGGTGTTGCTGCATTGATGTACAGCAATGCATTACACTATGATCAATCAAGAGGGGTTCTTTTCACCAACAGGTCATTGTTGCGAAGCCTGCAATGGAATCTCTCTACCGGTTTTGAATTCGGCTTTGGCAAACAACCTTTTGTATTTCTTGGGCCGCAGATAACCTGGTTTATACAATCGCCCTTTACAGACCAGGGTAGTGCTGATCAGCATCTTTTCCGCTCTGCACTCAGGGCAAGAATGTTGCTGGGTAAAAAAAGAAAATGATGCAACGACGTTTGAACCTGCTGTGTCAGGGAATAAATGTCAGTTATGAAAAATTATTTTTCCGTCCTGCTGCTTTTGTCCCTGTTCGCCTTTTCCTGCACGAAAGACAGGGTAGATGAACACTATACCTTTTTCAGACCGGTGTATGCCACCAAAGAAACCGTAAAGAACAACATTAAAAGCAGTGCTGCTGAACTTTTACAAAATCCGGGTAAGCTGGTTATCAAAGACCATATCCTCTACCTGAATGATCTTGACAAGGGAATACATGTAATTGATATCAGTGATCCTGCAAAATTAAAAAATCTCGCGTTTATCCATATCCCTGGTTGCATAGATATGGCTGTAAAAGGAAATTACCTGTATGCAGATTGTTATACAGATCTGGTAGTAATGGATATCACTAACCCTTTACAGGTTACAGTAAAACAGGATCTGCCGGGTGTATTCCCTCATCGGTTCTATAACCATTTTATGGCTGATACAGCAAAAGTGATACAGCAATGGGTACGTGTAGATACGGTGGTAAGTCATCGGTTCAGTCAGACACTTGATTATAGTCCGAGGAGAGATGGCTTACTCTTTTCCGCTTCGTCTTTTGCAATGCCTTCAACCGGTGCAGGCCTAGGAATCGCCGGATCCATGGCGAGGTTCGCACTACTCAACCAACGGTTATATACAGTAAGTTCCGACGATCTGAAAGTATTTAATGTAACAAGGGAGGATAAACCTTCTTTTGTTAAGTCGGTAGACCTCCAGAATGGAAATATTGAAACCATTTTTCCTTATACCGACAAACTTTTTATTGGCTCGCAAACCGGCATGTTCATTTATGATGCCGGCAATCCGGATCAGCCGGTTAAACTGGGGCAGTTTATGCATAGCCGCTCCTGCGATCCGGTGATAGCCGATGGACGGTATGCATACGTGACTTTACGTTCCGGCAATTTTTGCGGGGGTGTAAATAACCAGTTGGATGTGATCGATATTAACCAGCTTACGAGTCCCCAATTGGTTAAATCATATAGTTTAACCTCGCCCGCAGGATTGTCTAAAGACGGCAAATTGCTGCTGATCTGTGATGGGAAAGAGGGATTGAAAATAATGGATGCCAATGATCCTGCTGCAGTAAATCTGCTGGGTCGTGTTCCCGGTATTGATGCCTATGATGTGATTGCTTTGAACGGTACAGCATTGGTAGTAGCGAAAGATGGGGTATACACCATTGATTACACAAATCCTGCACAGCCGCGGATACTTGACAGGATTCTGAAAACAGAAAATAAATAACCATGAAAAAGATCAGTCTGATAGTGGCTTTGCTGCTGGTTACCTATAGCTATTCTCAAAGAACCCAACAACCATCTACTTTATATATTACACCACAGGTGGGATTGCTGAACGGAGATCATTCGGTAAGTGCACAAGTTGTGTTGTCCGGCGGCATGAAAACACGGACATGGAGTTATGGTATTGGTGCCGGTGTTGATTATTATAAGATCAGGTCGGCCCCGATTTTTGTTGAACTGAAAAAAGACCTCGGTAAAAAAGAAACACCTTTGTTTGCTTACCTGCAATGGGGAGCCAATATCGCCTGGCCCCTTTCGTCTGACTACCGAGAAAATCTGTATAGTTCCTGGGTAGGTAATACCACTACGCGATTTCAGAGCGGGATGTATCGGGAACTGGGGATAGGATATACGGGCTGGTATACCAAAAAGAAAGGGGTCTGGATCAGCCTGGGATATTCAACCAAAACCATGGCAGAGTATTATGACGAAGTGTTGTATCCTGACTTTCCACCCTACGATCGTATTACCAGAACCGAACGGAAGTTGGCATATACTTTTAACCGGTTAGTACTGAAAATAGGTTGTCGTTTATAGGCAATGGGATATCTCCCAGGGGGTGGGGGGTATCCCTCTTTTCAGTCAGGATTGCAGAAAAGAAAGATTGCGCTGGATACCTTTGTATTTACTTCGTTTGATGGGGGATTCCTTAAAGATGCTGGCAAAAGCCGCTTCACTTAAATCCTCCCATTCTTTGGTAGATAGGTTTAATATTTCGGGGATAGGCGTAAATTGTAATTCGGTGGTAGGTTTGCTGAACCGGTTCCACGGACAAACGTCCTGGCATACATCGCAGCCGAATAACCAGTTGTCAAATTTACCCTTCATATTCTCCGGTATCAACGCATCTTTCAGTTCAATGGTAAAATAGCTGATACATTTACTGCCATCAATCACTTTATTTTCTTTGATGGCATCCGTGGGGCAGGCATCGATACATTTATGGCAACTGCCGCAAAAATCTTTGGCCATGGGATCATCGTACTGTAGTTCCAGATCTACGATTAGGGTAGCAATGAAATAAAATGAACCACTTTGTTTATTGATGAGGTTACCGTTACGACCGATCCAACCGGCCCCGCTTTTTACTGCCCAGGTTCTTTCCAGCACCGGGGCGGAGTCTACAAAACCACGGCCCTGTATCTCTCCAATGGATTGGTTGATGCTGGCGAGGAATTGATGCAGTTTGGCCCTGATCACTTCGTGATAGTCTTTTCCGAAAGCATATTTGGCAATATGTGGTGTGCCTGCTTTCTGTTGTTGCTCCGGATAATAATTCTGTAATAGTGTGATCACCGATCTGGCACCAGGTACCAGTTTACGCGGATCTACGCGTAGGTCGAAATGGTTTTCCATGTACTGCATGCTGCCATGCATACCCTGTTGCAACCAGGCTTCGAGCCGGCGGGCGTCTTCATCCAGTTTTTCTGCTTTGGCAATACCGCAGTAGAAAAAGCCCAGTTGTTGGGCCGTTTGTTTGATGATGCGGGTATTGTTAGTCAGGTTGGGCAAGGGGGAGTAGAATTTGTTAGCAAAGTTATTTACAGGCAGATGATAACTGCGCATCAATGGATTGTTTCATATCCATAAAGATTTCTTTGCGCTCTTCGCCCAGTCCACCTTTTGTAAAAAAAATGGAAGCATACCCCCGGCAAAAATCAACCATGGGCCAGGTGCCGAATAAACCCGGACTGGCCAGTACCTGTGCCTGACCGTTTTCATCGGCCTGCAATACCCAGGCACCAAAACCATAGTTGTAGCTTTCGGCCGCTTTGGGTGCATATTTGATCATGGCCGGGGTAGTCCGAACCGTTTGCATATCTGTAATGGCTTTTTCGCTCAGGATCCGTTTGCCATTGAACATGCCTTTGTTCAGGATCATGGAGAGAAAGTTCATATAATCACTGGCAGTAGAAATGGCGCCACCGGAAGGGTTTACTGCATTGAAACTGGAGAAGCTGGTGTTCCGCATCATCAACGGACGGGTAATCCGTTCCTGCATCAGTTGCTCAAAACTTCTTCTCGTTAACACTTCGAGCACACGACCGGCGATATTGAGGCCGATATTGCTGTACCGGAATTCAAGTCCCGGATTAGCCAGGATCTCTTTTTTAGCAGCGAAATCGTTGACTTCTTCCTCCAATGAAGCATATTTCTTCCGGCCCAGTAGGCTGAGCAGCCGTATGGGCTCCGATTCAATGCCGGTCAGATGCGCCAGACAGTCTTTGATGGTGATATACCCCTTGGAATATTTACTGAATAGGGGGATGTATTTACTTACTTTATCGTCCAGCGATAGTTTACCCTGATCCACAAAACTCATTACAAGAGCAGCGGTTAACCATTTACTGCAACTGGCAATCGGTGCCTGTGTTTTGGCATTAAAATCGGTACCGATGGCTTTCTGGTAAACCAGTTTGCCATCCTTATAAATCAGGGCTACCACATTACCGCCAAGCTCTTTTTTGGAAGCTTCCAGTTTATTGTCCAGCTCCGAAAAATCGGGTTGCGCCAGGGCAGCCTGAAAGAATAACAGGAAAATCAATACTGTACTGACTTTACCGCAGATAAAATGATTTTTTACAGACATAATTACCGGATTTATCACTTGGATTATGATTTGCAATAAGGTTTAAAGTTATTTGAAAAAAAGGTAGTTACCGCCGCAATCAGGGGCTTTGGCTGTATAGAACCATTTTTAACATACTATGCTGCCTAAAGTACAGAATGCAGAAGTGTGCGACGCAAGAAAGACCCAACAGAGAGCTATTGCCGGCTACCAAGAACTACCCCAAAACAAATAAACGATAAATCATCAACCTTAAACGACAAACCCCCTATATGAACCTGAACAATTATACCATCAAAGCACAGGAAACCATCCAGGCAGCCCAGCAGTTGGCTTTCAATAATGGTAATCCCAATATTGAAACCAATCACCTGTTAAAGGCCCTGCTGGCTGATAAAGATAGTCCGGTAGAGTTCTTGCTGAAAAGGAACAATGTGAACGTGAGTTTTACTGAAAGCAAGGTGGACGAGAGTATTGCCAAATTACCCAAGATCCAGTCTGTTGAACCGGCCCAGAATATCAGCCGCGACCTGAATACTGTTTTTCTGAAGGCGAACAGCACACTGAAAGAATTCAAAGATGAATTCATCAGCACCGAGCATTTATTGCTGGCTCTGCTGCAGGTAAATGATGATACGGCCAAAACGCTGAAAGCGAACGGACTGACTGAGAAAGGGCTGATCACCGCTATCAAAGACCTGCGTAAAGGAGATACGATACAATCGCAGACACAGGAAACACAGCTGAACATGCTGAATAAGTTTGCCAAGAACCTGAATGAAATGGCCAGACAGGGCAAACTGGATCCGGTGATCGGGCGAGATGAAGAAATCCGCAGAACCCTGCACATTTTAACCCGCAGAAGTAAAAACAACCCGATACTGGTAGGTGAGCCCGGTGTAGGTAAAACAGCCATTGTGGAAGGACTGGCCATGCGCATCATTAACGGTGATGTACCCGATAACCTGCGTTCAAAAACCATTTTTGCGCTGGATATGGGCCAGCTGATTGCCGGTGCCAAATACAAAGGCGAATTTGAAGAGCGTTTGAAAGGCGTGGTAAAAGAAGTGGCTACCAGCGATGGGGAGATCATCCTTTTCATTGATGAAATTCATACTCTGATCGGTGCCGGTGGTGGCGAAGGTGCGATGGATGCGGCCAATATTCTGAAACCGGCCCTGGCGAGAGGAGAACTGAGAGCCATTGGTGCCACTACGCTGAATGAATACCAGAAATATTTTGAGAAAGACAAAGCCCTGGAACGCCGTTTCCAGAAAGTGATGATCGATGAACCTTCGATGGAAGATGCGATCTCTATTCTGCGCGGACTGAAAGACAGGTACGAAACCCATCACCATGTGCGGATCAAAGACGAAGCGATCATTGCAGCGGTGGAATTATCGAGCCGGTATATGACCGACCGGTTTTTGCCGGATAAGGCGATAGACCTGATTGATGAAAGTGCCGCCAAACTGCGTTTGGAAATGAATTCGATGCCGGAAGAACTGGATAAACTGGAAAGACAGATCCGCCAGCTGGAGATTGAAAGGGAAGCGATCAAGCGGGAGAATGATGAGAGCAAACTGAAAGAATTGAATATCGACATCAGTACCCTGATGGTGGAGCGTGATACACTGAAATCGAAATGGAAACAGGAAAAAGAACTGGTAGAAAAAGTGCAGACCGCCAAAGCCACTATTGAAGACCTGAAACAGCAGGCCGAGCAAGCAGAGCGTAACGGAGAATATGGAAAAGTAGCGGAGATCAGGTATGGTAAAGTGAAAGAGCAGGAGACCCTGATTGCAGAAGTAACCGCACAGATCAACAGCTCTACCGATAAACGTTTGCTGAAAGAAGAAGTGGATGCGGAAGATATTGCAGAGAATGTGGCCAAAGCTACGGGTATACCGGTAGCAAAAATGCTGCAAAGTGAAAGAGAAAAATTATTGCACCTGGAAGAGGAACTGCATAACAGGGTGGTAGGACAGGAGGAAGCCATTACTGCCGTAGCAGATGCTATCCGCAGAAGCCGCGCCGGCTTGCAGGATCCGAAGAAACCAATCGGTTCTTTCATCTTCCTGGGAACCACCGGTGTGGGTAAAACAGAGCTGGCCAAAGCACTGGCAGAATACCTCTTTGATGATGAGAGTATGATGACCCGGATTGATATGAGTGAATACCAGGAAAAACATACGGTTTCGAGATTGGTAGGTGCCCCTCCGGGATATGTGGGATATGATGAGGGCGGACAATTAACCGAATCTGTTCGCCGTAAACCTTACAGTGTGGTGCTGCTAGATGAGATCGAAAAAGCGCACCCAGATGTATGGAATGTGTTACTGCAGGTATTGGATGATGGCCGTTTAACCGATAACAAAGGCAGGGTAGTGAATTTCAAGAATACCATCATCATTATGACCAGCAATATCGGTAGCCACCTGATCCAGGATGCTTTCGAAAAAGTAACGGAGAACAATGTGGAAGAAGTAACCGAATCGGCTAAACTGGAAGTGATGGCGCTGCTGCGCCAGACCATCCGGCCGGAGTTTCTGAACCGGGTAGATGAGATCATTATGTTCAGTCCGCTGATGAAGAAACAGATCATGGGCATCGTGAAGATTCAGCTGCAGGGATTACAGAAGCTGGTTGCCGATAATGGTATCACGCTTCACTTCAGCGATTACCTGCTGGAATTCCTGTCAGAACAAGGCTACGATCCCCAGTTTGGAGCAAGGCCGCTGAAAAGACTGATCCAGAAACAGATCATCAATGCGCTGAGCAAGAAAATACTCGCGGGTGATATTGATAAAACAATACCGGTATTGGTAGATGTGTTTGATGGAATTGTGGTGTTCAGAAATGAAGAGGATAAGTAAGCAGGAATAATAGATGTAGCAATGAGCCGGGATAGTAAGATCCCGGCTTTTTTGTGTGGTTACTAGTGTATTTACCGGTTGGTATTGCGGTAAATACGCTACACTGGAAGGGCTGGTTGGTATACATTAGCCTTCACATCTCCAAATTGGAGGACGCAAAATGCGTCCTCCAATTTGAGGGGAATGGAAACAATGAATATGCATAAGAACGATACCCTGATGGCTGATGAAGTGATCATGAGTCAGATATACCTTATTAGAGGCTGTAAAGTAATGATTGACAGAGACCTGGCAGCGCTCTACGGGGTAGAAACAAAGAGGCTAAAAGAAGCCGTAAGGCGTAACTTTTCTCGTTTCCCGGAAGATTTTATGTTTCAGATGGATAAAACTGAGTTTGAGCAGTGGAGGTCGCAGTTTTTGAGCTCCCATTCGCTCAAAATGGGGCTCAGGTATCTGCCTTATTGTTTTACTGAACAGGGTGCCACCATGTTATCCTGTATCCTTAACAGCGAAAGGGCCATTAAAGTAAATATTCAACTGATCCGCATATTCACCCGGATGCGGGAAATGTTGTTGACACATAAGGATATCCTGCTGCAGCTGGAGAAAATAGAAAAGCGGTTATCTGGGCATGATGAGCAGATACAGACCATTTTCCACTATCTGAAGAAATTGATCAACCCGCCGCAGCCTCCGCGCCAAAGAATCGGATTCAGGAGAAATGACGAATGATTTTCCTATCTTTTGAGGATAAAACACAGGTATGAGATATTCATTTTTACTATTAACAGTTCTGTTACTGACTTCTACCAAAGGATTTTCGCAGGCTGCTCCGGCAAACAAGATCCGCTATGGCAATAACCCCGCTGCAGGTAAATATTTTGATATACGTGGATTTAAAATGTATTGTGAAGTGTACGGTGAGGGAGAACCTTTGCTGATCGTTCATGGAAATGGGGGAGATATCTCCAATTTCAAGGAGAATATTCCCTACTTCTCACAACACTACAAAACCATTATCGCGGATAGCAGGGGGCATGGTAAATCTAAAGATAACGGAGATTCGCTTAGTTACGAAATGATGGCGGATGATTATGCAGCTTTGTTATCAGCCCTGAAGATCGAATCTGCCCATGTGATTGGTTGGAGCGACGGTGGTATCAATGGCTTATTACTGGCCATGCGTTATCCGGAGAAAGTAAAGAAACTGGCCATAACCGGCGCCAACCTGCAACCGGATACCAATGCCGTATACCCCGAAGTGTGGGATCTGGTGAAACCCACTTACCAGCGGCTGCAAAAAAAAGCCATCAAAACACCAGCAGAAAAAACAGAATGGAAACTGATGCGTTTGCTGGTAGAACAGCCAAATATTTCATTGGCTTCTCTGCATACCATTCAATGTCCTACGCTGGTCATTGGCGGAGATCATGATGTGATCAAAGAAGAACATACCCTGCTGATCTATAAAAATATCCCGAAAGCCTATCTCTGGATCTTACCTAATTCCGGGCATAGTACCCCCATCATTTACAAAGATGCTTTTAATACTACGGTAGATCAATTTCTGAAAGAGCCGTATCATGTATTTAAAGCTACAGACAGGTTTAATTAAACAGACTATTTGATACATCATCCGGCAGGGTATCAGCTGCCGGATGATGGAGATTTATTCCTCTGCTTTATTCTTTAAGGCCATCAGCAGCGTGTAAGCTCCTTTGGTTACAATAGCTTTTCCGGTAATACTGCCGCCATTGATCACTTCGATAAATCCATTCTCTTTGGTGCCGGTTTCAATGGCCGTCATCAGGAACTGAGTTGCAGATTTCTGTACAAATACATAATTGGCTCCTTCGTATGCCACGATCGCTTCCTCCGGTAATGCAGGTACCTGCAGACTCTTCAACCTGATCTCTGCATTCATATAAGTGCCGGGGAAAAGGGTTTTGTCGTAGTCTTCAAAGTGACAATGTACATCGGCGGTTCTTTCGGCAGAAAGATCGTGGCTGATGATACTGATCTCACAGGGGTGTTTCCTGTTAGGGTCATTATTGGTATAAGCAACCAGTTTCTGACCGATGGCCAGTTTTGGGAGGTCTTTTTCAAAGATCTGCAGGTTCAGGTGGATATCATCCGGGTTAACCAGTTCAAACAGGATGTCAGATGGGTTCACATACTTACCAATATTGACATTTACACGGGATACAAATCCACTGATGGGAGAGTAGATATTCACGCTTTTGGAAATATTGGTTTCCGTTACATTCTGTGGATTGATATTGATCAGACGTAGTTTTTCCGACAAGGCAGCCAGATTGATTTTTTGTGTCTGGTAATCCATCTGTGTTTGCTGAAATATTTTATCGCTGGTAGCTTTGCTCTGGTTCAGCTCTTTCTGGCGCTGAAATTCAGCTTCGAGGTACACCAGTTTAGAACGGGTGGTTAAATAATCCTGCTGCAGTTGGATGTATAACTGGTCTTCCATTACTCCAATGACTTCTCCCTTGCTGATATGCATACCGGGTAAAAGTTTGGTAGAGCGGAGAAAACCTCCCAACGGCATACTTACTGTAATCATATTCTGAGGAGGTACATCAATTTTACCGGTTACTTTGATGATGGTAGAAATGCTTTTTTCCTGCACCTGCCCGGTTTCTACTTTCGCAGAAGCCAGTTGTGGTGCTGTAAGTGTGACCAGATTGGCAATTGCAGGGGCGGGTGTTGCTTTTTCTTCCTGCTTTTGACTGCCACAGGCAGCCAGTATAACAGACAGGGATATTATATACAGATACTTCATATAAATTTATTTAGATAATAGGTAAGTAATGTGGATCAGGCTTTCGTTCAGCATTTTCAGTGCATCCAGGTAATTGTTTTCGATAATAATACTCTGGTTACTCAGCATTACCCATTCCAGGTAATTGATCTCTCCATTCAGAAACTGTTTGTTGGCTGTTTTTACAATGAGTTCCGCATTGGGTAAGGCCGTCTTTTCAAAATATGCAACAGACTGTAAGCTGGCCATGTATTGCGTAACGGCTGTTTTATATTGGCTCTCTAGTGTCTGTAACTGCAGCTGGTAATTATTTTCCGATACACGTTCCAAAGCCCTGGATGAATTGATCCTTGCTTTTTGCGCACCGGCAAAAATTGGGATCCCAACACCCAGTATGGCAGAACTAAAGCGATGGCCGCTTCCATACACAATATTATCGGCCCCAATTCCTCTGATGCTTGTATTGGAGTAACCGAGGTTTATATCCGGGAGCAGTTTGGCTTTTTCCAGCGCAGTATTGGCGGTAGCCGTCATTTTCTGTTGCTGCAGGATGTTCAGTAAAGGATGATCTGCCAGATAAGCACTGTCCATGCCGGCCGGCACTGTCATTTTCAAAGAACCCCCTTTGGGTGTTAATGGATCAGTTGTATTCAATAGCAGGCTGAACTGGATCTGTTGTAACTCCATTTCTTCCTGCAAAGCTTTTAACTGCAGGTAGATATTACCTCTTTGTGTTTCTGCCGTTGTTTTCTCCAGTACATTGGCTTCTCCTTTCTCCAGCCGCAGGGTTGCTTTCCGGAGAAATTCTGCATAATTACTATCCGCCCGTAACAACAGTTTTTTCTTTTCCTGTAAAACCAGCATTGAATAAAACACCTGTGCCACGGCTCTTTTTAATTCTGCTTCTTTTACGGATACTCCCAGTACAGCAAATTTCCATTCTTCTGTAAGGAGCTCTTTTTGTTTGGTATACACGGTAGGAAAACTGAAAGACTGTGTAACGCCGAACTTGGTATCGGTATACCCACTGTTGATCTGTCCGGCTTCTGCAGAGAAACTGGTTTTGGGAATACTGTTCGCCGTGAGAATCAGTTGCTGCTGCCAGACCGCTTTCAGTTTCTCATTTTTTATGGTCAGGTTATTTTTCAAGGCAGTATCGATAGCAGACTGCAGACTAACCGGTTGTTGCGCCTGCACACTACACACAGCCAATGAAAGGAATAACAGAATAACTGCTGTTGGGGCATGTCCGTGACCATGTCTTTTTTTCTTCTTTTTTGTACCGGATTTTTCGAACATAATGTACATGATAGGTAATACAAATAAGGTCAGGAAAGTAGCGATCAGCAAACCTCCGATCACCACCGTTGCCAGCGGTCTTTGTACCTCTGCACCGGAACCATTACTGATGGCCATGGGCAAAAATCCCAGCGAAGCAACAAAAGCGGTCATCAACACCGGCCGCAATCGTACTTTGGTACCCATGAGTACAATATTGTGGAGGTTGGTTAAGCCCTCCGCTTTTAGCCGGTTAAATTCTGCTATCAGTACAATCCCATTCAATACCGCCACTCCGAATAAAGCGATAAAGCCCACACCTGCACTGATGCTGAATGGCATTCCCCGCAGGGCGAGGAAAAAGATACCGCCGATGGCAGATAGGGGGATGGCCGTATAAATCAGTAAACCATGCTTCAACGAGTTGAATGCAAAATGCAATAATACCAGAATCAGAAAAAGCGAAACAGGAACGGCAATCGTGAGTCTTTTCTTGGCTTCATTCAGATTCTCGAACGCACCACCGTAGGTTATATAATATCCTTCTGGCAGTTTGATCTGTTGTTCGGCCTTCTGCTGTAATTCTGTTACAATCGATTCTACGTCTCTGTCTTTTACATTAAATCCTACCACAATCCTCCGTTTCGCATCTTCGCGTTGTATCTGGTTAGGGCCGTCTTTGATGGATACAGTAGCCAGTTGCGATAAAGGGATCTGTGTTCCCTGTGCTGTGGGTACCAGTAGATTCTGTACATCTTCGAGACTTTTCCGTTTGTCCGTTTCCAAACGTACTACCAGACTGAAACGTTTCTCTTCTTCGAATACCATTCCGGCAGATTGACCGGCAAACGCGGTGTTTACGATCTGGTTGATATCAGCAATACTTAAACCATACTGCGCAATCAGTGGCCGGTTATATTCAATAATGATCTGCGGCATACCTGTAACCGGCTCAATGAACAAACTCTGGCTTCCCTGTACGGTATTAACAATTTTGCCCAGTTGTGCCGCATAGCGCGCCAGTGTATCCAGGTTCTCGCCAAAGATCTTACAAACCACATCCTGTCTGGCGCCCGTCATCAGTTCATTAAATCGCATCTGAACCGGGAACTGAAAACCGGTAGTAATACCTGGAACCTCTTCTAAGGCTACCGACATTTTTTCTGATAATTCTTTGAATGTTTTGGCTGAGGTCCATGCCGATTTGTCTTTTAAGATCACCATCAGATCACTGGCTTCCATCGGCATCGGATCTGTGGGTATTTCGCCACTACCGATTTTGGTAACCACTTTCTCTACTTCAGGGAATCGGCTTTTTAAGATATGAGCAGCTTTTTGTGTACTCTCAATAGTGGTAGTAAGATTACTTCCGGTAAGTACCCTTGTTTCTACGGCAAAATCACCCTCCTCCAGCGCCGGAATGAATTCGCCACCCAGTGTGGTAAGGGTATATACGGCTAACACAAACAGCGCAACCACCGTAGTTAAAACGATTTTTGGAAACTGCAGGATCCTGGCCAGTGCATGCTGGTAAATCCGTTCTACCCTGAACATAAGTCTGTCTGAAATATTGGGCTGGTGTTTTACTTTTTTGCTCAGCATCAGTGCGCTCATCATCGGGATATAGGTCAGCGACAGAATAAAGGCACCAAAGAGCGCAAACGCAACGGTTTGTGCCATCGGCTTGAACATCTTGCCTTCAATACCCTGTAACGTGAAGATGGGGAGGTAAACGATCAGGATGATGATCTGCCCAAATACCGCACTGTTCATCATCTTTCCCGCCGATTGGTTTACCTGTTCATCCATTTCTTTTTGCGAGAGGTGGGTGATATGGGCAAATTTTTTACTGTGCGTTAACTGGTGCATCACTGCTTCTACAATGATGACCGCACCGTCTACGATCAGTCCGAAGTCGAGTGCTCCCAGACTCATCAGGTTGCCACTTACACCAAACATATTCATGAGAATGACAGCCACCAGCATCGACAGCGGGATCACGGAAGCCACCAATAAGCCCGCACGGAAGTTGCCCAGGAAGAGTACCAGAATGAACACTACGATCAGTGCCCCTTCCATCAGGTTTTTAGTAACGGTACCAATGGCATTGTTCACCATTTTGGTACGATCAAGAAAAGGTTCTATTACCACACCCTTTGGCATGGTTTTCTGGATCTGGGCAATTCTGGTTTTTACGTTTTTGATCACTTCACTGCTGTTGGCGCCTTTCAGCATCATCACCACCGCGCCGGAAACTTCCCCCTTATCGTTATAACACATGGCGCCATAACGGGTAGCATAACCTGTTTTGATCTCTGCAATATCCCGGAGAAAAAGCGGGGTGCCGTTCGAAGTGGATTTGATGGAAATATTACCCAGGTCTTCCGGGTTTCCGATCAATCCCTCACTGCGGATAAAAAGTACCGTGGCACCTTTCTCAATATACGCACCCCCGGTATTCTGGTTATTCTTTTCCAGTGCCGTAAATACATCGCGGATATTGAGTTGATAGGATTGGAGTTTGTTGGGATTTACCGCAATTTCATATTGCTTCAGTTTGCCGCCAAAGCTGCTTACTTCTGCCACGCCTTTTACCCCCAATAACTGGCGCCGCACGATCCAGTCCTGAATGGTTCTTAACTGCGTGGCGTCATATTTGGTTTCGTAGCCATCTTCCGGCCTCACCACATATTGATAAATCTCTCCCAGACCGGTGCTGATAGGCCCCAGTTCCGGTGTGCCGATACCGGGCGGAATCTGTCCCTGTATCTTCTGCAGTCTTTCTGCCACCTGCTGTCTTGCCCAGTAGATATCGGTTGCATCATTAAAAACAATGGTAACCAGTGAAAGTCCGAAGCGGGAAAAACTCCGGATCTCCAGCATACCACTGATATTGCTGTTGGCCTGTTCAATCGGAAAAGTAACCAGTCGCTCTATATCGGTAGCACCAAAAGAGGGGGCCACCGTAATCACCTGTACCTGGTTATTGGTGATATCGGGAACCGCATCAATGGGCAGTTTGGTGGTTTCGTAAATACCGAACCCGACGAGGGTAAGTACAAACAGCCCGATGATGAGTTTATTGCGAATCGAAAAGTTGATAATATTTGTCAGCATATTGCTTGTAGATCATTGATTGGTTAGATGAATTGCATACAAGGTATTGCCAACACGGATTGTGTTAACAGCATACCTATACCAGTAGTGATCAACAGGTTTTGGGCGGTTGCCAGATGGCAGACATGAATGAAGAACCCCGGAATGCCTCATCTAACAAAGGGTAATTGTTGGATTGACTGGTTACGGGCTTATGGATTTCGGTTGAGAAATTGTGCGGAACAAAGGCTGCAATCGTGGCATTGGTGCAACCGTCATGCGTTTTGAAGGGCAGTTTCATATCTTTCGCATAATCGGAATCCTTGTCTGCAGTAGGTGTGTAATGAATACAGAGGAATTGCCAGAGCGTCAGATCGCTTTTTTCCCGTTTGTGTTCTATAAAATGTTCTATCAGCAAGGGTAGTTTTACCAATTGGTACATTTCTGTTGTAGAAAACAGGTAAATAGAAAGGAACGATATAGCGATCAGTCTTTTCAAGGTCGTAAAGATACTGAAAACTCCCCATCTAAGCAACCAGCCTGCCGATACAGGAGGGGGATTTGCCGGTTATCAAATCGCTGAAAGCAGATTTGTATGGTAAATAGAGATATCCGAAATTAGAAGCCAGACCATGATACAATTCACTGCTACCATACAGCAATTTGCCGAACAGGGTGAGAAAACAGGCTGGACCTATGTGGAAGTACCGGCAGATCTGGCGGAGCAGCTACAGCCCGGTAGTAAAAAATCTTTTCGGGTAAAGGGAAAACTGGACGGGTATGCGATTACAGGGGTGGCATTGATCCCGATGGGAGCTGGGGCCTATATTCTGCCACTGAATGCGGCCATGCGTAAAGCTTTGCAGAAAAAGAAAGGAGCGATGCTGAACCTACGCCTTTCAGTTGATAAACAACCCCTGGCAGTACCCCCGGCTTTACTGGATTGTCTGGCAGATGAACCGGAAGCCAGGGATTTTTTTGAGCAGCTCAAACCCTCACACCGCAACTATTTTATTAAATGGATAGGAGGGGTTAGTTCAGAAGCGGCCGTAGCCAAACGGATTGCCCAGGTAGTAACTGCCATGCTACGTAAGCAGGATTTTGTAACCATGGTGCGCAGCCAGAAAGCCGAAAAAGCCCAATGGGAAGGCCGTTGATACAGACTGCTTCCGCTTATCCTTTTCATTTGTCGATCCCTTCGAATAGTCGTAACTTATCTGTCAGTTTATTGCCATGAAAACCCTTTGTGTATTTACCTGTCTTGTGCTGCCGCTTTTTTCAGTGGCCCAGGTGAATATGAGTACTCCCGGAACTGAGATCAAAGATATCTACGATGTTAGTGGTCGTCCACTTGTAACACTGAATAATACCCCGGTGGTGGGTAGTCCCTTGTTTGCAGACAGTTGGACAAAAGGTACGGTCACATTTACCAATGGCCGCTATATCACGAATGCGATGCTTCGTTTTAATGTGTACAGTAATGAACTGGCCTATAAAGTGGGGGATATGGTCTTTACTTTTCTGGATCAGGTACGATCGTTCCAGCTAATTAATGATGATACTGCCAACCCCTACACAGTTCAGTTCCGCAATGGATATCCCTCTACTGGTAAGATCGGGTCAACTGTTTTTTATGAAGTAGTGGCCACCGGCGGACGCTACCAGTTATTAAAGCATCATTTTAAGGTGCTGAAGGATTATTACGAATATGGTTCTGCTCCCACCAAAGCCTACCGTGATGGATCTGCTTTATGGATCTATGATGATAAAACCCAACAGATGACACCCTTGCGAAATACCCATGAGCTGGCTGCCGCTGTGCCCGAGCTGGGAGGGCTGTTGTCGCAGAAATCGGTGCAGCGGTCCGGACCAGCAATGGAAAAGCTGGTGGCGGCGGTGATCAATCGGCTGCAATAAGCCGTTTATCATTTTATTGAAAAGAAAATCTCCCCAAAACTTACTAGTTA
This sequence comes from Caulobacter sp. UNC279MFTsu5.1, assembly GCA_943369185.1. Classification (GTDB taxonomy): domain Bacteria; phylum Bacteroidota; class Bacteroidia; order Chitinophagales; family Chitinophagaceae; genus Sediminibacterium. The sequence goes on from CALRMK020000002.1 coordinate 505,508, forward strand.
GTAAGTTTTTAGTATTTTCAACCTGTGGCTCCCAGAAATAGCGATACCAAACAGGAAATACTGCGGATCGGAATGGATCTGATTAAACGGTATGGTTATAATGCATTCAGCTATGCGGATATTTCGAAAAAACTGGACATGAAAAATGCAGCCGTGCATTATCATTTCAGGGGCAAGGAAGATCTGCTGGCCGGGATCCTTGATCAATACCTGAACGACTATGTACTGATGGGGAAACAATTACAGGCTTCCGGCTTAACCGCTTTGCAGAAACTGGAAAAATTTATTGAACGGTATTCGGTATTAACAGAGATAGACTGTATCTGTATCATCGGTTCTGTGGCATCCGATTTTAATACTTTGCCCGAAGCTGTGAAAATCAAAATCAAAGAATTGGTGGCCCTGGTATTACAACTGGTAGAAAAAACACTGCAGGAGGGGAAAAAGAAGGGTGAGTTCCATTTTACCGAATCTGCCAAAACCCAGGCCTTGCTGATCATGACCAATCTGGCAGCCGGTGTACAATTATCCAGAATTACCGGAAAGCAGGACTATTCGTTTATCCGGAAAGCCATCGTTCGGCAGGTAAAAGGCTAATTTTTTTTTGACCATAAAACTTACTTATTAGTAAGTAATTATCAACCTTGTAAAACAAAACCTATGAAAAAAATGATCGCATCACTGCTGCTGGCAGCTGTAAGCTTCAGTTACGTTGAGGCACAATCCAATCCCGAATTCCAGAAAGGAACGGTTCTCACGGCAGCCAATGAGACCCTGGACGGAAGTATCCGCGACCAGGCGGCCAAAAAAGGAACTATCCTCTTTCAGTCTGCCTCCGGCAAGAAAACCATGTATAGTCCTGCAGAAATTGCGGGATATAACCTGAATGGCAGCAACTATATTTCCTATGCCAGTGATTTTTATAAAGTGCTGGTGACCCCCGGTAAAGCAGGTTTATACCAGCGGGTAACCGATAACAGCGGTAAAATGTTATACAATGGCGCAGAAGTGGTTACGGTAAGTACTGCAGAAGGTAAGGCAGGGGATTATTACATTCAGTTGCAGTCAGATAGTAAATGGATCCGTGTTACCCAGAAAGATTTTGAAACAACCGCCGCTGCTGCCTTTGCGAATTGTGCATCAGTAGTAACAGCCATTAGGAACAAGCAATCTGATTTTACCCAATTGGCTAAACTGGTAGAGCAGTACAATTCCTGTCAATAAGTACTCCATTTTTTTCCTATGACAACCACTAAAAAGGCATCCACATTTGTGGATGCCTTTTGTATACAATAACTTTTTACTTATTTATAATTCTGAATACTCAGCCGGGTGCAGATACAGTTGTTCGTTTTTAGAAACAGTATTCAGGTATTCGGGTATTACTTTCAGTTTTGTCCATTCCGGATCTGATCCAAAAGCTTTCCAATGCGCATCCCTGTCGGCCATATCGTTGAAACTGGTCATATACATCAGGTTCGGCATTTTGCTGCCGGCAATTACTTCGGCATAAAAAACCGCATTGAAATTGAGTCGCTTGAACAGCGCAATTTCACCGCCTGCATTAAACATCTTTACTTTCTGGCGGTACAGTCTTTCGGTAGGGCCCTCATAACTTCTCAATTCATATACCCGATCTGTTTTGTTGCCGGATAATTGCGGGGCATTAAAAGTGGTCATCAGTGGAAACGCTTTTAATACAATATTCTCTATCCGCTTATAGGGTGGTTCATTATGGGCCGCATTCCAGTAAGCATCCCCGTCTTTCTGTAACCGGGTATCTTTTACCAGCAGATCTTCCAGAGAACTTACCTGTTCCAGGGATTTCAATGGGATGAAGAGGTAAATTCGTTTTTCAGCGGCAGTATCATTGCCGATCCAGTGAAATACCCCCACTTTACTGATACCCGCTCTGTGCAGGGCGGGCAGATAGGCATTTTTCAGGAAGGCATCTACTTTCTGCACCTGTTCATTATTGGCCAGGCGGTAGAGTTTGATTTCATAATAATCTCTTTTGGGTTCTTTTTGTGCGTTCACTGCTGTGTGGAATAAGCCAACAAACAGTAGCAATAGACATAGCGTTTTTTTCATGGTAGTTGTATATTAATCAGTATGGGATAAACGATAGATCAGTAAAGCAGCCCTTTGTATCAATAAAGGAAATTCTTTCAGGTTAATGGTCTCTCCGGGCGCATGTGCTCCCCGGCCGGATGCACCCAGTCCGTCAATATTTCCTTTCATGTATTGGGCCACATAAGAGATATCTCCGGCACCTCTTGCTCCCGGGTCGCCGGCTTTGGTAGGGCCCAGACCCATGGCTTCGGTAATCCCGCTAACCACTTCGAGCAGTTGGTTATTACCTGCGGTTGGCTCCATAGCGGGAATGCCGTCCTGAAACCTGATCTCCGCCTTGCTTCCGTTCAGGTTATTGGCAACGATCCTACGCATTTTTTCTCTTGCGGCTTCTTTCTGTACCTCGGTCAGAAAACGGAGATCACCTGTTACCACTGTTTCCGGTGAGATAATATTGGTTTTTCCCATGGCTTGTCCGCGGGCTTTGGATTCTTCGTATTGCATTTCAGAACCACCGAGTATCAGTCCCGGATTGAATGTGAGGTATTTTTCTGTGCTGAGTTCCTCGCGGAAACTGTTCAGGATCCGGGCTGCCTCATAAATAGCGCCATATCCGGAACCCTTACTGAATACTCCGGATGAGTGGCCGGTTTTACCGCTCACCTGCAGCTGCCATCCACTACTGCCCCTGCGTGCCGTGGCTATTGAGTTAAGGCCGTTGGCTCCTTCAAAAGCCAGTGCCAGATCACAGGTTTTAGCCCTTTCTATAAAATCTTTCCGGCTTACACTGGTAGGTTGTCCCGATTTTTCTTCATCTCCGGTAAAATAAACGATGATCTGTGTATCATTCAATAAACCCGCCGACTGCAAGGCCTGCAGGGCAGCGATCACTACCACATCTCCACCTTTCATGTCATTGGCCCCCTGTCCGGTAGCGGTGGAATCATTCAGGCGGGTATAGGGCGAAAAAGCCATATCCGGTTCAAAAACCGTATCAAGATGACCGATGATAAAGAGTTTTTTCCCTTTTTTCCCCTTGCGGGTAGCTACCAGGTGCCCGGCTCTCTTCAGCGAATCGGGTAAACTCACCCATTCTGACGTAAAACCCGCTTTGGCAAATTCCCGGGCAAAAACTTCTCCCACTTTTTTAACCCCGGCAATATGCAGTGTGCCACTGTTGATATTCACCACTTCTTCCAGCAATTTCTCTGTAGCGGGCAGGTGAAGTTGAATGTGACTGATGACTTTTTTTTCTGCGTCGGATAAAGGTTGCGAAAAAATATTCTGACTTAGAAGCAACGCCAAAACAAAGGCTGGTATCTTACTCATGTGGCTTTTATTGAAAGCCACCAAGTTAAGTAAGAATTGCCTGCTTTACAAAACCTGTAAAGAAATAAAAAACCACTTATCCCCGGGGTTATGTTGCTGCAGCTGGTATGCATGGACACCGCTTTGTCTACTACAAAATCTGTAGACATTTATCGGCCCCGAAAGTTCTTTAACAAATTATTGAAGCAAGTCCGCACGGTTATTGTCTTTATGCGAGTAAAGCAGTCAGCGTATGGTAAAATACTACATCATCAAATCAATCACTATGAAAACAAAACACATCTTTCTGGCCGCTATCTTGGCTATTACTGTCTCCTCTGTGATGACAGCCTGTAACAAAAGCACTTCTGCCGAGTCGAATGTGGCAGGTAAGGAACAATTGTCTTTATATCTGACCGATGGTCCCGGTGTATTCGACAATGTGTACATCGATATCCGTTCGGTAAAAGTGCTGGTAGATACCAGTAAAGATACCCGCAGTCATGATAATGACGACTGGGACGGGAGAGGAGAGGATGATAAGAAAAAAGATTCTTCTTTTGTATGGGAAGATCTGGGTATCAAACCCGGTATCTATGATATCCTGAAATTCAGGAATGGTGCCGATACCATACTGGCTTCTGCAGGCATCACCAAAGGTTCTATCCGTTTGATCAAGATCGAATTGGGAACCAATAATACATTGGTGAAAGATAGTGTTACGTATCCTGTACAACTGCCTCCCAATGATAAGAATTATGTGCTGATCAAATTAAAAGGTGGCGAGTGCGAAGAGCATGCTCCGGGTAAAAAACGCCTCTGGCTTGATTTCGATATCACACGCTCAATTGTTGAAAAAAACAATCAGTTTTTCCTGAAACCGGTATTTCATTTCTTTGTGGTGAATAATTCAGCCATGGTGGCCGGAAAAGTTACTCCTAAAGAAGCCAAAGCGGTGATTACCCTGTTCAACCAGACGGATACTGCATACGCCCTGCCAAATCAGGAAGGTTATTTCAAAATGAGAGGACTGAAGCAAGGTAATTATTCACTGTATGTGAACGCTTCCAACGGCTACGCAGATACCACCATCAACAATATCAGCGTGAAAGCAACAGGCGAAACTTCTGTTGGCATTATCACCCTTCGTAAGTAATTCATCACATTAACAGAAAAGGGAGCCGGGTGCTCCCTTTTTTTATGCGCCGGATTGTTTGTACATTTCCTTATGCAAAACAATACTTTTCTGCTCTATGGTGCCAATGGGTATACCGGACAATTAATCGCCCGTATGGCGGCAGACCATGGCTTACACCCCATTCTTGCCGGCCGTAACGAAGCGGCACTCAGCAAACTGTCGGAAGAGTTGGGATATCCCTTCCGGGTCATCGATCTGTCTGATACCAAAGCCCTTCAGGCAGCATTACTGGAAGTACCGCTTGTGTTACATGCGGCAGGACCTTTTCAGTTTACCGCCCGGAAAATGATCGAAGCCTGTCTGGTTACACATACGCACTATCTGGACATAACCGGGGAGATCGGTGTTTTTGAAATGGCCAAAAAATATCATGCCCAGGCAGCAGATATGGGTATTATGCTGATGCCTGGTGTTGGGTTTGATGTTGTCCCCACCGATTGCACGGCTTTGTATTTGAAGAATCAATTGCCTGACGCTACCCACCTGCAGCTGGCTTTTGCTACGCTGGGTGGAAAGCTATCGCACGGCACTGCCACTACCATGGCCGAAGGACTGGGAGAGGGTGGCGCAGTAAGAGAAAACGGAAAAATTGTACGCAAACCATTGGGGCATAAAGGGCAATGGATTGATTTTGGCGTAAAGAAAATGTTTGTGATGTGCATTCCCTGGGGAGATGTGTCTACCGCCTATTCCACTACCGGCATCCCCAATATAGAAACCTATACCGGCGTGGCTCCCAAAACTTTCCAATTGCTGAAATGGCAGTCTCTCTATAACTGGCTGTTGCGTACTTCTTTTATCCGCAACCGCGCCAAACAACAGATCAAACAGAAGCCAGCCGGCCCTTCAGACGATATGCGCAGCAAAGCCATGAGTCTTGTTTGGGGTGAAGTGAAAAACCAGGCAGGCGAAACCCGTTCGGTTCGTATGCGTTGTCCGGAAGGGTATACCTTAACCGCCATCAGTAGCCTGCTCATCACTAAAAAGGTATTGGAGGGTAACTTCAAAACAGGATACCAGACACCCGCAGGAGCGTATGGAGCCGATCTGGTACTGGAGATCCCGGGAGTTACCAGAGAAGATCTGTAAGTTTTATTAGATTTGTTCCCTTTTTCATTGTTAATATATCTGACACATGGCCACGAACCGGAAAGCTGCTATTGGCTTTATCTTTATTACGCTTTTGATAGATGTGACAGGTTTTGGGGTGATTATTCCCGTTATGCCGAAACTGATCGAACAGTTGCTCGGGATCAATGATATCAGTAAAGTATCGCAATATGGCGGTTGGTTAACCTTCGCTTATGCATTTATGCAGTTTCTCTTTGCGCCTGTATTAGGGAACCTGAGCGATAAATACGGAAGAAGGCCTGTTTTACTCTTCTCACTTTTTGGATTCGGGATCGATTATATCTTCCTGGCTTTTGCGCCTTCCATTATCTGGCTATTTGTAGGCCGTTTGATAGCCGGCGTAACCGGAGCCAGTTTTACCACTGCTTCGGCCTATATCGCCGATATTAGTACCCCTGAAAACAGGGCTCAGAATTTCGGGATGATCGGTGCTGCTTTCGGACTCGGTTTTATCATCGGCCCCCTGATAGGTGGTTTGCTGGGCGAGTTGGGGCCCCGTGTGCCTTTTATCGTGGCTGCCTGTCTGGCACTCACCAACTGGTTATACGGATACTTTGTGTTACCCGAATCGCTGGATAAGGAACACCGCCGTTCTTTTGAATGGAGAAGGGCCAATCCACTCGGATCTCTGCTGCAACTACGCAAATACCCGGCAGTAGGTGGATTGGTGGGTTCTTTTGTATTGGTGTATCTCGGTGCACATGCCGTGCAGACCAATTGGAGTTATTTCAATATCGAGAAATTCCATTGGTCGCCCAAAATGATCGGACTCTCTTTGGGAGCCGTGGGTTTGCTGGTAGGTCTGGTACAGGGTGGGCTGGTACGTGTCATCAATCCCCGTATCGGTAATGAACGAAGTGTGTATATCGGATTGGGTTTGTATGCCCTCGGACTGCTGCTCTTTGCCTTTGCCTCTCAAAGCTGGATGATGTTTGTATTTCTGATCCCTTACTGTTTGGGGGGAATCGCAGGTCCGGCGCTGCAATCGATCATTTCGGGCCATGTTCCACCCAGTGAACAGGGAGAATTGCAGGGCGCTTTAACGAGTCTCATGAGTGCCACTTCCATTGTGGGGCCTTTGATCATGACGAACCTGTTTGCGTATTTCACCAGAAAAGATGCGCCGGTATATTTCCCGGGGTCTGCTTTTTTTCTTGGGTTCCTATTTATGCTGGGTAGTGCTATCTGGGCATATGTAGTACTGCGTGCAGAGAAAGATCCGGCAGGTACTGCATAACGAAATGTCATCACATGGTTATGTGATAGCAGCAAGCGCTACTCTGTATTACTTTCACAGGCAAAGCATCTTTACGTCGCTGAAAATAACCTGGAAATATCTCATCGCTTTTATTGCCCTGAATATGATCATGGGCGAGTTGCATGAGCAGGCACATATTCAGATGGGTTACCTGATCTGCGGCTGTTATGGTCCCCGAGATTTTAATGTCTGGACCACCTGCGACACTTGCGCCCATCCATCTCTGGCCTATTGGGCATCGGTGATGGGCCCCCTTTTCTCTTATCTCGTGTATTGGTTCTCGGCTTTGTTTTTATTGAAGCAGGCAGATGCGAAACGCAGGCAGCTCGGTATAGCCCTGCTCTTTGCCACACTACCCTTTGCCCGCATTTTTACTGCCTGTTTGGGTGGGGGAGATGAGAAAACGGTATTGGTAATGTTATGGGGAGAACAGTTTTCCTTACCTATACTGAAAGTGATAGCTGCAGTTTTAGTAACTCTTTTCTGTTTACCGCCCCTGTGGATGGCCATCAAAACTTTGCCGCAGAAAAACCGCTGGTGGTATGCAGCAGGTTTTTGTATTGGTCCGTTGTTGTTTGGGATGTTCTGGCAGAGATGGATTCTCAAAAATGCCTTATCGCTGGAATGGTGGAAGGATACTTACATAGCCGGAACACCCTTACTGATAATCATACATTTTCTCCTGATGCTGCTGTTACTGCTCAGATTCCGGAAATCGTTAATGGGATAAGGGGTATCAGGCCTTCTTTTTTTGCACCTGTACATAATACCTGAATCGGACGATCATCGCGGCTATCACCAGCAGGAAACAGAATTCTGAAAAGAATTTTTCTGCATCCAACCAGTCGGTAGGTCTGTCTTTTAATAAAGGGTCCATCAGCAATCCATGTAGGAGGAACAATAAGGCAGTGGCATAAGATACCAGATGAATATTCTTCCACAAACGGAATCCCAGTTGCTTTTTAATAACTTTTTGCGTGGTAATGATCACGAGCAGTAATGCATAAAAACTGATCGTACCCAACAGCACCACGGTACTTTGTTTGGGTGCATTTACGGGCCAGAGAATATGCTGCCAGGTAAACTGTTGTTCTTTATCCAATAAAAGAAACAAAGGATGCATGACTACAAAGCATAAAGCAATATACGCAGTCCAGTTATGCAGGTCATCAATGCTGATCTTTTGTACAGCGGGTGGTAATTTTTTCCAATATATGGAACGTTTGTAGGCAGTGCTCAGCAGCATACCCAGCAGAAAATTAAAAGTCAGTAGCCCGGTGGCACAAAGTCCCATGGCTCCGGAAATATCAAGATAACTCAGGCCAAACATAGTCAGTTAATTGTTTTTTTTTAATCATATACCTATTTCACCCGGCTGCTGAACCAGCTATCCCTGATTTGCTGCATCGCTGCTGTAACCGGTTTGCCGGATTGTTCAAAAGCTGCCACAGAAATGGTCGCATTCTCGCCCAGCACCAGACGGGTTTGTTTTTCTGTATCCCGGTGTTTATAGGTTACAGTAATAGCGTCTCCCGGTTTTTTCGTGGAAAGATAACTGTTGATATCCATGGAACTTTTTACGGGTGTGTCATCCAGCTTCAGGATCTCATCGTCTATATCCAGGCCCGCTTCATAGGCCGGACTTCCTTTCACTGTATTGCTTCCAATCACGAGTTTATTACCGCTAGCTCTTGTGCTGGCACCCAGCCAGGCTTTGCCTTCTCCTGTTTTCACAAGATCATATCCTGCTTTACCCAGTAAGCTTGCATAATCGATCATCTCGTGCCCGTTAATGTATTTACTGAAAAAAGCAGTTGCAAAATTGTTGTCTGTTACAGTGGCCAGTATTTCCTGCATGTCGGCAATGGTGTACGCCGTTTCGGTTTTACCAAAGCGCTTCCACATGGCCTGCATGAATACATCCAGTGTTTGCTGGTATTTTGTCTGCATTTCCAGGTCAAGTGCCAATGCAATGGCCGCTCCGTAGGTATAATAGGAGCTGAACATATTGGCATAGTTATTTTTGTCAATCGATACCGCAGCATCAACAAAAACCGCATGGTTACTGGCTTGTACCGGTGAATACCATTTTGCGCCGGGTGTGTTCTGTTTGGTATTGATCAGGGATGAGATCTGGTATAGATAGGTAGCGGGTTGCGACAATCCGGCTCTTGCCAGTAACAACTCGCCATAATATTGGGTAAACCCTTCTGCAAACCATAATTCATGGCTCATATTGCTTTTATCGAAACGGAAGGGTTCCAGTGTTTTCGGACGGATACGTTCTACATTCCAGTTATGAAAATATTCATGCGAGAATACGCCCAGCAGACCACCGGCTGAAAAGCTGCTCATGGGTATAGCGATCATGGTGGAATTGCGGTGTTCCATCCCATCACCATGCACATAGGGATTGGCACTGGCAATAAAAGTGTAACTGCCGTAATCGTATTTCGGAAATTCACCGAATACGGCACGGGCTTCTGTCACCATCTTTTTAACCTTCTCTGTCAGTTCCTCCAACTGCGATTCATTGGCTTTGGCCTCCAGTGCAATGCGTATGGTATAGCGGCTGCCATCGGGATTGGTCACGGGCCATTCACGGAATTGGATATCGCCGATCTTGGTGGGACTATCCATAAAATACTGGAGTCCCGGTGCGGTGAACGTATAAGGATCAGCCGTCGTAACCAGCTGTGTGGCCACTATGCCCCGGTTTTCTTTCGGTAACACAAAGCGGATGGTTATCGGCGCTTTGTCCAATCCCTGCATCCACATAAAGACGGCGGGCATATTCAGGTGTATGCTTTCCGGATCAATACCGGCATAAGTGCCATCGGCATAATTGCCATAGATGGTGTAAGAGAGTGTAACCGTTCCTTTGTGAGAAAGCACTTCATACACATCACCATCTACTCTTACCACAGAGAGGGTTTTCCCAGTTGCATCAGTGGCTTTTACATCATACACATTCTTGCCGAATTCATGCGTGGCATACCGGCCGGGAGAGGAGCGGCTCATCCGGAATTGGGCCTTGGTTAGCGGAATGCCTGAAACGGTCAGTTCAATCTGCGCCTCATGATGCACTGCATTGGGAAAGGATACGCGGTAAGAAACTTGCTGGGCACCAACGGTTATCACGGTAACAAGGAGTAGGGCAGATATAAACAGTTTTTTCATCATAAACAGCATATTTAACAGATCAGATGCAGGTAGCTAAGATAAGTGCTGCGAATGGGTTTACACCTATATTGCCCCGTCTCTTACATGAACGGATAAAAGAACTGTATTGCTGATGCTTAAGCATTTATATCTGCGAAAACCGCCTATTGGCGCATATTTAACAGTTCAGAACCATAATTATTAGGATGGGATGTGTTTTAGCGTTACCTTTGCGGCCATTAATTATTTACAATTTTACAAATGGACACACAAATCACAGGAACTGTAAAGTTCTTTAACGAAGAAAAAGGTTTTGGATTTATTAAGCATGATAACTCCAGTAAAGAAACTTTTGTACATGCCAATGGCTTGATCGATCAGATCGAAGCAAACGACAAAGTCGTTTTTGATGTACAGGAAGGACGTAAAGGCTTGAATGCCGTTAACGTGAAACGTTTAAGCTAATCACTGAACTTTCTTAACCTACTATAGGCCACTCCGCTCAGCGAAGTGGCCTTTTTCTTTGGGAGAAACCTTCGTTGCTAAAAATACCTCTCACTACTCACCACTCACTTCTCCCGATTGCCCCCATATCGTTATCTTTGCCCACTTAAAAAATCAGCATATGTCAGATACCATGCAACAGTTGCAGGAAACAGTTACCTATATCCGTGGATTGGTGAATGGGGAAGCTGCTACCGGGATTATCCTGGGTAGCGGACTGGGTAACCTCTCTAATGTGATCGTAACAGAAAAAGAGATCCCGTATAACGATATCCCCCATTTTCCGGTTAGCACTGTAGAAGGGCACAAGGGCCGTTTGATCTTTGGCGAACTGGGCGGTAAAAAAGTGTGGGTAATGGCCGGTCGTTTTCACTTTTATGAAGGGTATACTGCGCAGCAGGTTTCTTTCCCGGTACGGGTGATGCGATTACTGGGTGTACAAACCCTTTTACTCTCTAACGCAGCCGGTGGGGTGAATCCTGCTTTCGGGATTGGTGACCTGATGATCATTAACGACCATATCAGCCTCTTTACGGTCAACCCGCTACTGGGTAAGAATGAGGACAAGCTGGGAACCCGTTTCCCGGATATGAGCGAGCCATACAGCAAAGAATTGATCAAACTAGCACGTGAGATCGCAGCTAAAAACAATATCTCCCTGCAACAGGGGGTATACACCGGCGTAACCGGCCCCACATTCGAAACCCGGGCAGAATATAAACTGATCCATATTCTGGGTGGCGATGCTGTGGGTATGAGCACCGTTCAGGAAACCATTGCAGCTGTTCATTGCGGTATGCGGGTATTTGCGATCAGCGTTATCACCGATCTGGGGATCCGCGAAGAGGAAAATACCATCACCCATGAAGAAGTATTACAGGCAGCCAAAGAAGCAGAACCCAAACTTACCCTGCTGTTCACCGAACTCGTGAAAAGCCTGTAAAAGTTAGGAGTTGGGAGTCTGGAGTTAGGAGTCTTGCACAAACCACTCCAGACTCCTAACTCCCAACTCCAGACTATATTTAACGCCATCCTTAGTAGCTTTACCCTTATTTTTCAGCACATTTGCAAGCATGCGTCTACTGTCAGGTCGGAATATATTGATGGGACTGTTTTTACTCCTGCTCGGAAACAGTGCTTTGCAGGCGCAATCCCGGTTTGGGCAAACGGGTAATCTGCAAACGAATACAGCACCCATTACTTACGATAGCCAGGGCCGGCCGATGAAGAAGAATACAGGTAATGATTCTTTACAACGGCGCGACAGGAATGCGGATTCTATCACCATTTTCTATAAATACTTTGATTCCAGCAGGCTACGGACCATTGATTCTTCGATCAATGATTTTACCACCCGTTTCCCCTTGCCCTATTATTACCATACGCTCGGTAATTATTCAACCGCATCACAATCCTATTTTTTCAATCCCATTATGAAACCCGGTTTTGATGCAGGGTTTCATCAATACGATATCTACAGTTATACGATCGAGGGAACCCGGCTGTTTCAGACCACCCGGCCTTACACGGAACTGTCTTATGTATTGGGCAGCAAAGCAGAGCAGTTATTAAGCGTTACCCATACACAGAACCGCAACAGCAACCTGAATTTTTCGGTAGAGTACCGTTTCAATAATGCACCGGGCAATCTGAAAAATCAGAATGCCAGTCAGAATAATTTCCGGTTTGTAACGCATTACCAGACCCTGAATAAGAAATATGAGAACTTCCTCGTATTCATCTCTAATAAAAGTGCTTCTTCTGAAAATGGGGGTTTGCAGGATGTGACCAAACTGGATAGTCTGGCACTGAATGATCCCTACGAACTGGAAACCCGTTTGGGAAAAGCCGGCACTGCCGGACGAAACCCTTTTAACACCGCTGTGAATACCGGTAATATCTACAAGAATACCACTTTTCTGTACCGGCATCATTTTGATCTTGGATCAAGGGATTCATTGGTAACAGATTCTATTACTTACCAGTTATTTTATCCTCGTTTCCGCATAGAACATACCTTCCGGTATACCACCAGTAACTATAACTTTTTTGATAAGTTCGTAGACTCTGCCCGATATAAAAAATATTTCAATTACAGCACGCCAGACAATGAGCCCATCAGTTTCAAAGATGCCTGGAGCGATCTCTACAATGAATTCAGCCTGATCTCTTTCCCCGATAAGAACAACCTTTCACAGTTTCTGAAAGCCGGTATCGCCCTGCAGAACCTGAAAGGTACTTTTGATGATTCGGTAGCTACCCTGTCTTTGTATAATCTTTCTTTACTGGGCGAATACCGCAACCGAACCCGTAACCAGGTATGGGATATTGAAGCTACCGGACAGTTGTATGTCAATGGATTTCACTCCGGCGATTATGCAGCGTATATCAGTATGAAACGGATGCTGGGAAAAAAACTGGGTTACCTGAACATCGGATTCCAGAATGTGAACCGGGCACCGTCTTTTATCCTCAACCCGATCAGCCGGTTTCCGGTAACAAACAGAAGCGCCTACGGGAAAGAGAATGTGATCCGTTTTTTTGCCCTGTACGAGAATCCCAGAAATGGCTGGAAGCTGGGAGGGGAGTACTTTGCGGTGAATAATTATATGTATTTCGACAGTTTCTTTTCAGCCAAACAATATGCTACGCTGTTTAATGTACTACATCTGACAGCAGAGAAAAAATTCCGCCTGTCTAAATACTGGAATTGGTATACCGAAATACACCTGCAGCAAACCACCGGACAGCCACCTGTAAATCTTCCTTTTATTCTAACACGTAACCGCCTGGCATTTGAAGGTAATTTCGCTACGAATCTTTTCCTGTCTACCGGTCTGGAAATCCGTTATACAACCGCTTATAAGGCCGATGATTACTCACCCTTTATCGGTCAGTATTTTTTGCAGAATACGAATACCATTTCCAACCGGCCGGATATAACTGCATTCATGCATTTCAGGATCAAAAGTTTCAAAGGGTTTCTTCGGATAGAAAATCTGAATACATTGAATGTGAAGAGCGGGTTCTCTTTTAACAAACCTAATTTTATGACCACCCATAATCCCGGCACCGGACTTTGGACGCGTTTTGGCCTCTGGTGGAACTTTATAAATTAAGGGAAATGGCGTTAGTGTTTTAGCGCCCTTTTTTTGATCATACCTCCCCTGGTATCTTTCACACTGTTCATCACTACAAATGCGTGCGGATCAATTTTTTCGATTTCGGTATTCAGTTTGTTCAGCTCCAGTCGGGTAACTACGGTGTAAATGATATCGATATCATTCCTTTCGCCATGACTTCCGAATCCACGTTTGCCTTTATACACGGTCAACCCACGGCCGATCTTGTCCATGATCATCATCCTGATCTCTTCACTGTGCGGCGATACAATGGTTACGCCGGTATATTCCTCAATACCCTCGATCACAAAATCCAGTGCTTTGGAAGCAACGAGGTAAGTGATCATGGAGTAGAGGGCAGTTTCAACAGAGAGGAGATAGGCGGCAGCAGAAAACACGAGCACGTTGAACATGATAATAAAATCACCGATAGTAGTGCCCAGTTTCTTACTCAGGAAAATAGCCAGTACTTCCGTTCCATCAATCACCGCACCACCTCTTACCGAGAGTCCGATACCGGCACCTAGAAAAAATCCGCCAAAAACGGAGACTAATAATTTATCATGGGTGATTTGCGGAAAATGAACAAAAGCAACTGTGATAGCCAGGCCGGTAATGGCAATGCCTGTTTTGATGGCGAAATTGCGGCCAATTACTTTGTAGCCCAGGTACACGAATGGAATGTTTATCGTGATCAACAAAAAGTATAAGGGAATATCTGCCAGTTCAGAAATCAGCAGTGAGATACCGGTGGCACCACCATCTATAAAAGCATTGGGTAAGAGAAAACTTTCGAGACCAAAAGCAGCAGATAGGATACCAGCTGCCATAAAAAAAATATCTCTGACCAGCCGCAGCAGATTGATCTTTAATTCACGAAACCCCTTGGCAAGTTCATAATCAGAATAGTCTGCTTCGCCCCGTTCGTTTTCATTTTTCGGGTGCAGTATGGTTCTTGTGATGATTTTTGTCCAGAAGGAATTCATGTATTTGAAGATACAAAGAAATCTGCATCCTTCTGTTGCTGCTACGCTTCAAAGTAGGCAAGGCTTCCGCCTACCCATTCCTTGTCTTTGTTATAGCGCACACCGATCATTTTTCCTTTACTGAGTCTTGCAAGGTTATTGGTAGCTACCGGTCTGACTGCTCCTTCTTTCCAGAAATAAAAGATCCTGATCTCTACTTTGGCAGGGATGTCGGGTGTAGGTATAACGGCTGCATACTGCACTTTTTTCTGCAGGATCCAGTTTTGCGGGTCGGTAACATTGTCAATATCTTCTTTGGTAACATCAATCACTACACCCTGTCCGGCAAAAGAGAATAAGGGTTTTAAAACATAGTTCTCCAGATCAGCTGGGATCTCGGTAAGCTGGTTCAGAAACCAGGTTTTAGGAACATAGGGATGATCAATAAACGGTAAAGTGTATTTACTGATGCGGTAAAACCAGTTGGGATGCGGTACCCATTCTACCGCCAGATCTGTTAAGAGTAATTTTCCTTTTTCCTGGATCTCTGCCGATTGTTGCTGCAGATCGTCAAAAATGATCCGGTTATAGATCCTGTGTACAGCGATCTTCTTTCCTTCTTTCAGGTAAAATAAATGCCGTCCCTCCTGTATCAGCTCTGTTAAACACACAACGGGAATACCTACGTAATCAGTGGTACAATAGAAATCGATCTTTGTTTTCTGCTGGTGTGGCAGGATCTCCAGCAGAATCACATTTTCCGGCTGGTGTGTGCCCAGTATCACTTCGCGGAGTAACTGCTGGTAAGTCTCTTTTGTAAATCCACTCAGGTAAGAGTGATAATTAGCCGGGATGTCGAAATGTTTGCGTGTTACTTCATCATGCCAGATCTGGTAAGCGAACAGGGTAGGGAAGCCCTGCATTTCGATCAGCTGTGGTTCCAGTTCACCGCTGGCATTCTCACAGATCCCGAAATCAAATGCAATAAAATGGGTATGCGCATTCTCATTCGGCACTTTTACTTCCGGTGGTATGGCATGCGCGCTGATTGAATTGAAATTGAACTGCGTAATCACATCTACAATACTTTCGCAGGCAGACAGGACTTTGTCTGTAAAAACTTTATCAATGAATACCGGTGTTTCTGCCACCCGGAATTCAATGGCTCCGGGATGTTTACTGTGTAATTCCTTAAGGTAGGCTTCGTATTTCTCCGTAGTAAAATTTTCGTTGAAATGTTTTCTGACAGATGGTACCATATAGCTGTATTTGGCTTCACCTGAAAGTAAAAAATCCTTTCCAATACCCGAAAGATTTTTTAACTCACTGATTAATCGTATTTTCCAATAGCAGCTAAACAGTGATTCTGTTATTATTCAAATATCTGTGCACATGATTTTAGTAGGTAAAAAATACTTCTTGTCTGTTTTTTCTGTTTGCCTGCTGGCAACAGGATCTGCGCAGGTGTTACGTGTAGATAATATCACCGTTCAGACTGACAAAGCAAAGGTTTTATATTCGCTGTTTACCAATACCTTTCAGTTACCGGAGCTGTTTCGCTATCAACCGGCAGGTTCTGCTGTTTCCGGAATGGTTTGGCTGGGTAATACAGCGCTTTCCATTACGGGTGGTGATAAGGATACTACCTTTTTCAGTACGCTTTCGCTGGAACCACTGCAGCAAGGGGAAGCGCTTATACAGACCCTGACGGGTTTTGGTATAACACTGAATTCTCCTGAAAAGAGTAGTTATACATCTGTGCAAGGAGAAAACATTAGCTGGAAAACGATCGGGGTGCGTGATCTCTGCTCAGAATGGGTAAACATAGCTATTTCGGATGCCCCCCGTCCTTCACTCTTCGCCAGTTACCGAACGGCGGCAAAAAAAATATTCGCTGAAAGAGCGGGAGGAACACTGGGTTTGCAGGCTGTACAGAAAATCATTCTTACTACTGCCGATGCAGCAAAGAGCTTGCAGGCATGGGTCAGTATTCCCGGCGTTCAACGCATGGCCGATATTGGTTTTCGTTTGATAGACGGGCCTGTCATCCTGGTGGAAAAAGGAAATTACAATGCGGTAAAAGAAATAGTGGTACAGGTAACCTCTCTGGCAGTTGCCGAATCTTTTCTGCAGCAAAACGGACTATTGCAAAAAGAAGGGAACAAAACCCTCATCCTTCCGGCTGCAGTACAGGGATTGCGGATACTCTTAGAAGAATAACAGTTAGGCTACCACCATTTCTCCGATAGCCATATTGAGGAAGTTGGGTAGTACATGCTGGTAGGTCCACATAATCTTTTCCGGATCCTGTAGCTGCTCCACCATGCTTTTCCATTTTTCTTCGCCATGGTTTTCTATCACGGTTTGCTTCTTGTCTTCGCGCAGCAGGTACATATGCATACCGGTAGCATCTGCTTCGGGGTGAAACTGGGTACCCAGAAAGTGGTCATTAAACCTCACCGACATAATGGCCCGTTCATAAGGCACATGGGGCCGGTCTTTTTCTATTGCGAGTATTTTACCACCCATCTCACGTAAACGGGCATGGTTGGGCTCTATCACCTGGTAATCGCGGCTGTCTACGCTGTAAAAGGGGTCTCTCAGCCCTTCAAATACCGGTTCCTGTTTACCATCTTCGAGCATGTGAATCGGAAATACGCCAAATGCGGTTGATCTCCGCTTGCAAACAGTACCAATGCCGTAATGCCGGCAGGCTAGTTGAAAACTATGACAGATAAAAAAAACATGTTTTTTGGCAGAATCCTCTGCCTGCCTGTTCCAGTCTTCGATCTGCCCCAGCCAGGTAAAATACTGTTTTTCCCAATCGCTGTTTACGGTGTCCAGCGGAGAACCCGGACCGCCACTGGAGATATAAATGTCGAAAGAAGTATCGGGCACTTCATTCTTTACACGCACATCAAATTCCTGACAGATCAGTTCTATCTGGTTAGCAGCTTCCCATTGTAAAAGGATATCCCTGATACAACGCATCCCCTGGTTGGCCTGTCCCTCATACAGATCAAGGATCGCCACACGCACATATGTATTCTCTTTTCCACTCATACGCCGCGAAAATAGGGATTTTTGAGAGTTGGGGGTTTGGAGTTTGGTGTTTGGGGTTTTGTAAAATATCAACTCCAAACACCAAACTCCAAACTACAAACTCCTACAAATAGCTCAAATTGGTTTTCGGTGAGATGGCCAGTAAAGTATGGTACATCAGTTTAATGGTTTCTTCTATATCCCTTTTGTGGAGCATTTCAACCGTAGTATGCATGTAACGGAGGGGGATAGAGATCAGTACGGATGGACAGCCATCATTGGCATACGCAAAACTATCGGTATCTGTTCCGGTACTGCGGCTTAAGGTTCTGAACTGTACGGGAATTTTGTTCTTACCGGCTACCTCTTCCACCACTTTCAGCAGTTTGTTATGAATTGCCGGGGCATAGGCTAAGGAAGGCCCTTTGCCGCACTGGATATCGCCTTCAATGGCTTTGCTGATCAGGGGTGTGCTGGTATCATGGGTTACATCGGTAATAATGGCAATATCGGGTTTGATCCTGCGGGCGATCATTTCTGCACCACGCAAACCGATCTCTTCCTGCACGGCGTTTACGATGTATAAACCAAAGGGTAGTTTTTTCTTGTTCTGCTTCAGTAAACGGGCCACTTCGGCGATCATGAAACCACCTACCCGGTTATCAAAGGCGCGGCCGATAAAATAATCGTAAGCCAGTTCATCAAAACCTTCTTCATAAGTAACTACCGAACCAATATGAATACCCAGTGCCTCAACTTCTTTTTTACTACGGGCACCGCAATCCAGGGTCAGATTGTCAACCTTGGGTTGGGGTTCTTTCTGATCGGGGTTACTCATACGCGTATGAATGGCCGGCCATCCGAATACCGCTTTAACGGGTCCTTTTTTACCATGGATCCACACCCGTTTGGCGGGCGCCACCTGGTGATCCACACCACCATTGCGTTTCAGGTAAATAAGTCCTTGCTCGTTGATGTAATTCACAAACCAGCTGATCTCATCCGCATGGGCTTCTATGACCACTTTAAAAGGGGCAGTAGGATTGATCACACCCACTGCGGTTCCGTAAGGATCTGTGAAATGGGTATCTACCAGGGGTTTGATATATTCCAGCCAGATTTTCTGTCCGCCGCTTTCAAAACCTACCGGAGAAGGGGTATTGATATAATTTCTGAAAAAAGCCATGGCCTCATCGCTGAGAATTGATTTGGCTTTTGTCTTGGAAAGAGTTTTTGCTTTTGCCATAGTGTTTATTTTAGGAAGATCATACCTGCAATGCCGCAGATTGCTTTAACGAGCATCAATCCGTCAATGATTGCAAGATAATAGAGAATGCTTTTACGCCGGTGCATAGAGTAGGCTACAGTTATCAACAATAAGAACGGAATCATGTTAATGAGGATCGTAGGCAAAGGAAAACCCCGCAGGGTGGTAAATACCAGAAACACGGCCAATCCAACCAGACTGAGCGGAATCAGCAGTGAAAAAATAGTAAACCGTAAGCCATAACGTACCACAAAGGTTTTTATCTGGCTGTTATGATCCGCCGCATAGTCTTTGATATCAAACATGATACAGAGCATGGCGATATACATGAAGTTTTTCAGGGTGAGCAGGAACATAAACAGGTTGGGCGGGTCCAGGCGGTTGTGTTCCAGATCACTTACAATTACCGGATATACGGTAACGGCCCCTGCCCACACAAAACCGATCACAAAAGGTTTCAGCCAGCCTTTTCTGCGCAGGCTTCTTTTGCCCGACCCCGGCGAAATACTGCCGTAATACAAGGCCGCTGCTAACGGAAAAATCAAGACAAGCAGCCAACGCCAGCCCTCCAGCGCAAACAGGGCTTTTCTGTTTTCATGAAGCAGGTAACTGCCGGTTGCGAGGCAAACAATGGTTAATGATAACTGCGACCAGCCAATGAATACCCGGTTTTGGGCGTACCAGACAGCTCTTTTGTTGTGGTGAAGTAAATCAGTAACGGGCTCAGAAATATAGGCATGTGTATAATACAGAACAGTAGCTGCAAAAACAAAGAGGTAATAGTTGATGCTGTTCAGCGGAATACGCTGTTGCAGGTTGGCTTCGATGGATAAAGCAATGGCGCAGAAACCGTAAAAATAGTTTCCGAAGAAGAGTAACCTCGTTAAGCCATTCAATCGGTTTATTTTAATAAGATAATATTACCACTGGTAATGGTATCGCTCATATTCTGGGCCTTGTCTTTGAGCCAGAATTTGAAATAAGCGGTATCGTTTTTGGTGCCGCAACCGGTAATGGGGTTGTATCCCTGTATATTGGCATTATACGCATAACCAAATTCAAGCGTGCCTTTCAGATTCGAAGTGCCTGTAAAATTGGGCACTTTGTTTTTGCTGATGAAAGTAGCGCCGGGTGTAGCCGGACAATTACGGGAAAATTTCTGCACCCATAGCGTATCCTGAATATCACCTTCCTTATCGGTAAATTCCAGTTCAAACAGCAAAAGATCGCCCTGCGAAAGGGTAGTGGCATTTACGCTTTTGATGCTGATCTGGGGTTTGGTGGTATAGGTATCTTTCTTGCAGGCATAAAACATCACCGGGATTGCCAATAGTATCAATAATTTTGTCTTCATTCGGGTCACTTTCATTTCAAATTTAGTTAAAACATTACAATACATAGCTGTGGGCGCAATTGATGTTAACAATATTTTCTCTCTTTCTGCCGATCCGGTTGCTTTCCGGGAAGCCTGTTTGCAGACATTCCGCTTTCAATACCGCGAGAATCCGGTTTACCGCGAATGGTGCAGATTAACGCATACGGATCCTGCTGCTGTAAAGACGCCCGAATCGATCCCTGCGTTGCCTATCTCATTCTTTAAAAGCAGGGAAGTAATGACCAGTTCTTTTACGCCACAAACTGTTTTTGAAAGCAGTGGTACTACGCAAAGCCATACCAGCAGGCATTTGGTAAAAGATATTGCCATCTACCGGCAGAGTTTTCTGAAGGCTTTTATTCAGTTCTATGGGGAAGTAACAGACTGGTGTATCCTCGGTTTGCTGCCTTCTTATCTGGAACGTCAGCACTCTTCCCTGGTAATGATGGTAGATGAACTGATCCGGTTAAGCGGTCACCCAGCCAGTGGCTTTTACCTCGATGAACACGAACATCTTTCTACAACCCTGCAACAGCTGGAGGCCCGGTCACAAAAGACCCTGCTGATCGGCGTTACCTTTGGTCTGCTCGATTTTGCTGCTGCTTATCCGCAACAACTCAAACATACCGTAGTGATGGAAACCGGGGGAATGAAAGGCCGCCGCAAAGAACTGACCCGTGCAGAAGTCCATCGCTTACTGATGGAGGGACTCGGCGTTAGTTCGGTACACTCAGAATATGGCATGACAGAACTTTTGAGTCAGGCATATTCGAAAGGAGAGGGCCGGTTTACCTGTCCGCCCTGGATGAAAGTGCTGGTGCGGGATGAAGAAGATCCCTTAGCCGTGCAGGCATCGGGCAGGGGTATATTGCAGGTCATAGATTTAGCCAATATTTACAGCAGCTCATTTATCGCCACCGAAGACGTGGGCAGGGTATATGAAGACGGCAGTTTTGAGGTATGGGGCAGGCTGGATAACAGTGATATCAGGGGGTGTAGCCTGTTAGTGGTATAGGACTGCTGAGGGAATTAAAAATTAAAAAATTAGAAATTAAGAATTTAGAGAGAAAAATAGCTTGGTTGGTATCCCTGATTCCCATTATATTTGCAGCCCTGAAACACCAATTGTTAATTTTTAATTTCTAATTATTAATTAATAATCATCTGCCCAGATGGCGAAATTGGTAGACGCACTGTGTTCAGGTCGCAGCGCTCGCAAGGGTGTGCTGGTTCGAATCCAGTTCTGGGCACTAAAAACCTTATAGACTTAGTTGTTTATAAGGTTTTTTATTTTTCACAATCTTTCCTGCTGGTGTTACCATCTTCGCCGTTTTTTTTGATGCATAAGACACTCCTGTAACGAGCGATAACCACAAATTTTCGGTGTTTTCGGCAGGGGATTAGGGTGTTTATAGCAGCCTTTGTAGTCCTCTCATGTTGTAAATTGCCTGAATAAAGAAGCAGGGAAAATGAAGGGTGTCGGGATGAATGTCATGGTACTGTCTTTTTCTGGAGCCTTAATAAGGGCAGAAAAAGGGGAAGCACTACTAAATAGTTGATAGTCAAATGTTTATTCCGTTAAACAACGCGGTTTGTGATATGGGAGGTTTGCGGGAATTAGCTGTTGTTTGACGTTTTTTGCAGTCGGACAATATCCAAAATACAGTAACTTTGTACAAAACAGATATTTCGTTAATATCCTAAAGTTTTAAAGGAGTAGCAAGAATGAGAATATTGATTGCAGACGATCACACCCTGATCAGGGAAGGTTTGAGGAAGATATTGGTGGAGTCGTTTCCTTTTGCAGATATACATGATGTATCTGATTCTGCTGATTTGCTGAAAAAAGCAATTCAGGAAAAATGGGATATTATCATTTCAGATATCAGTATGCCTGGTTATTCCGGCATTGAGATCTTAAAGCAGATCAAAGAAAATGCACCCTTAACACCCGTGTTGATGTTAAGTATGCATGCTCCCGAACAATATGCCGTTCGTTCGCTGAAAGCCGGCGCCTCCGGCTATCTTACCAAAGAGAGTGCTCCTTATGAATTGGTAAAAGCGGTGCAGCAAATCCTCAGTGGCCGTAAATATATCACCAGCGAAGTGGCCGAAGTATTGGCGGGTTCTATTGAACAGAATAATACACAAGCCCCTCACGAACAGCTGTCTGACCGTGAATTTGAAGTCTTCAAAATGATCGTTTCCGGGAAGAGTATTTCTGCTATCGGAGAGATTCTTTCGCTCAATGTCAATACGATCAGTACCTATCGCTCCCGGATCATGGAAAAAATGCATTTGCAGAGCAATGCCGATCTGGTAAAGTATGCGATCATGAACAATATTATTTAGCTGAATAACTTGTAAAATGTCGCTTGTAGTACAATTACTACAAATTAACAATAATATACTATTGCCGGGGCAGTTTTATATCTTTTACTTTACAAAATAAGGGAAGCATATAGCGTTCTGCTTTTCGCCTACCTTATCATCGATATCCTTAGAATTCACTATCCTCGGAAATTCCATAAATGCTTACCGGTTGCTTGCCATTGTAATGCATTTCTTACAACACATTTTTTCCTAGAAAAACCAAGGGACAAAACTGAATAACCCTGTAACATTCGATGTTATAGGGTTTTTCTTTTCTGTGATCTAACCAACAACCTTATTATTTTTTGGAAACAGGATCCGCCCCGCTTTGGGTGACTACGAGCTATTTCTATAATGGTAGTGGATCAACTACAGCAGCTCTATGAGCAATGCTACAAATCGTTTTCTGCTACGGGTCTATCTTCGATTCATCTATTTATTACATGATGGAAAATAAAGGGCTTAAGGTTCTGTTGATTGATGATACGGTGATGATACTCCAGCATCTGAAGACGATTCTGGCAGAAGTAAAAGATATTACCAGTACGGAGTCTGTAACCAGTGCGGAAGAAGCATTGGTATTACTGGATGGCTACCAGCCGGATGTAATGGTGCTGGATATTAATATGCCGGGCATGAGCGGAATAGAAATGTTACGCCGCTTACATCTTCGCAGCATGATCAAACCGGTTGTCATCATGCTAACCAATAATACTTTTGCCGGCTATCGCGATGAGTGCATGCGTTTGGGTGCTGATTATTTTCTGGATAAGTCCCGTGATTTTTTACTCATTCCCTCTATTGTACAAAAAGTAAAAGAGAAAAATCTGATGCAGTACTGATTTGCCCTTTATCAGATCCCCAGTACTTCTCTCAGTTTGGCATATCCCGCCTTGCTTACCGGTAATTTTACCCCGATACTTAATACAGCCAGGTGGCTTTCTTTTTCATAAGGATCGATCCTGGTGATCAGTTGTACATTGATGATATAAGACCGGTGTATGCGGATAAAATTCTGCGACTCCAGTGTTTCTTCAAAATACCCCATCGTTTTATTCTTGAGAAAAACGCCATCAGCCGTGTGGATCTTTACATAATCATCTGCGGCTTCCAGATAACGGATGGTAGCCGTGGGAATGATCTTTACTTTGCCATTGTCTTTTACCACTACCCGGTTCTGTTGCGCGGGGTTCAGACCGGAACTGTTCAGCAGGTCTGTAGTTGTATTTTTTCTTTCCTGGTGATTTTGCGTCTGCCATTTTTGAATCGCTTTACCAAAGCGTTCTTTACTGAAAGGTTTCAATAAATAATCTACCGCATGGGTTTCAAAAGCTTTGATCGCATATTCTTCGAAAGCCGTGGTAAAAATTACCGCCGGTGGATTCTCGATCAGTTCCAGCATTTCAAAACCATTGATCTTAGGCATCTGGATGTCCAGTAATACCAGGTCGGGCTGGTGTTGCTGAATGGCTTTGATGCCTTCAAAACCATCATTGCATTCCTGCACCAGTTCCAGCCCGGGAAAATCCTGCAGGTATTCTTTTACAATACTTCTTGCCAGTATTTCGTCGTCAATGATAATTACTTTCATAAGATTAATGATACTGCGGTATCAGAATGCTAGTGGTGAATAAGGTTCCTGATGTATGGGTTTGTAACAGATCGTGCCGGGCAAACAATAAATACAAACGGCGGCGGATGGAAGCCAATCCAAAACCGGTTCCCTGTGTGCTGATAGCCGTTTCTTCATCGTAAGGGTTGGTGATAGTGAGTTGTAACTGCTCTTTGGCTACCACTGCATCAATGGTGATCAATACATCTTCTGTGGTATCATATAAACCGAATTTGATCGCATTTTCCACGATCGGCTGCAGTAATAAGGATGGTACTTGCATGTTACGTGATGCGTCGTCAATCCTAACGGCTGTCTGCAGCCTTTGCCCGAAACGTACTTTCTCAATATCGAGGTATAACTGTAAATGATTTAATTCTTCTTCAAGTGATACCCATTGGTGATCGTCTCTTTTTAAAGTGCCACGCAGAAAATCAGATAACTGCTGAATCATATGCCTTGCTTTCTCGGGCTGACTACCGGCCAGGGCACTGATAGAGTTGAGGCTGTTGAATAAAAAATGGGGTTGCAACTGCTGGCGCAGTTGCAGGAGCTCGGCATCTTTGGTCATTTTTTCTGCTTCTTCCTTTCGCCGGTCGGCGGCCTGTTGTTCCTGTAATGTGTACCAAAGCAGACTCAGAATACCCATGCAACCAATCATCAGAAAGCCAATGACATAACGGATGTAAATGGAGTTATCAAGAAAACGCAGATAAGCAGGATCACTACCCAGAAAAAAACGCAGCACCGTTTTGATGATCCATAACCAGATGCCGCTCAGCACCACACTCATCAGTAACACATACCAATACCTTTCTTTCTGTGGCAGATAGTATTTCATGTTATTGGTGATCAGCAGACAACTGGCTGCCAGTAAAAGATTGCAGAGTATACCATCGGTCAGACTTTGCCGAAAGGTGGCTCCATAACTGCTGATCACCAATACCTGTACCAGCGTCCATACCAGCCACCAGCTGGCAAAAGTGATGCGAAAGCGGGAACCGGTGGTAACAGGACTGATCATAAGTTATAATGACTGTAGGAATTGTTCCGTACAGCGTTCCGACAAATATCTTGATTTTACCTGTACGGTATGCTGGTAATTGTCGCCATCGGAATCTTCGTAAATACGGGAATACACTTCCGCTCCATCTGAAAGTTCTTCCAGTGTATGCAGTTCGGTTACATTGATGAATTTCCAATGAACGGCCTGTTGCCGGCTGTTTTCAAAACAATCCTGCTCCTTACTGCCGATCAGTTGTGCTTTGTTAAAAGCCTGTAGCTCATCTTCTGCAAAGATCAACCTGAGTTGTTCATCAAACTGGGCAGTATGGTTACCGGGGCCACAGATGATCCGGTAAACCAGTTTTGCGAGATACCAATTCATGAGGTGGGAGTTAGGAGTTTGGAGTTTGGAGTTAGGAGTTTGGAGTTAGGAGTTTGGAGTCTGGAGTCTGGAGTTAGGAGTTTGCATATAAACCACTCCAGACTCCCAACTCCAGACTATTTTAATAGCTTCTGATTTCAATGCCGCCGAATACAGTGGTTCCTTTGAGGATCAGCACTTTGCTGGGGTCGAATGTGCCGGGTTGTGCGGGGCGCTTGTCTTCGATACCGGCAAAAACGGCAATGGCTTCTGTGCGTATTTCCCAATGCGGGGGAACTACGAGTTTGGTGCCGCCGAATACCTGTATGATCTCGATGCTTATCGGGCCGGTAATATCTGCCTGACTCAGGTTATATTCGGCTCCTCCCATGAAACAGATGATTTCTCCCCCCTTAAAATCCTTCGATGTGATCACTTTTTTTACGCCACCGAATACAGAAGTGCTATTGATCACATCTTCGGATGATTGTGTTTCATACCCTGTGCCAAAATTCAGGTTGTCGTCATAACGGCCCCATTTTTCCTTCATCCTGTCACTGTACCATTTTTTTTTAGGACGGAATATGAAGATCAAACCTACACCGATGATGATGATGGGCCAGAAATAAGGTTTGAGATTGGTGTCGATCATCATCTCATCCCATAAAAAAAATACACCGATCCCTGTCATGATCAGCCAGGAAGCATTGGCAAACCGGTGTTTTACTCCGGTTATAATACCGATCACAATCAATATCATGGGCCAGCTGAATAACCAGTCGGGCAAATCAGCACCCATCTTTTGTACCAGTAAACCGGCACCTACCAGTATTAATACGAGTCCTGTCCAGAACCTGTCATGTCTCTCGCTGATTAATCCGGGTTTCTTGTTTTCGTTGTCCATCATTTTAATTTTATACAACAAAACTAGGGGGCGATAAGGGGCAGGTCAAGTCGTTTTAGGCTGTTAGCGGGAAATGGCCGGTAAGTGGCGGTAAACCGTCGGTAAAAGAAGCAGGAACTACTGGTTACCGGCTAATTTTGATTGCCAGCCAATGAGGATCACACCGGCAATCACCAAAGCGGTACCAAAAATCTGTGCCGGAATGATCTCTTCTCCCAGGAACCAATGTGCCTGCAGAATGGTAGATACAGGGCCGATACTGGTGATGATGGAGACATTGTTGCTGCCAATCCGTTTCATTCCGTTACTCATCATAAAAGAAGGCAATACAGTGGCAATGATGGCGAGCGCGATTCCATATCCTACCAGGGTGCCGGTAAAAGGAATCTCCTGTACCCGGTGGGTTAGCAGAAAATGAACGAAAATTCCTGCTGTGGCGGCCAGCATGGCATAGGCGGTATACCGGGTTACACCTACCCGCTGTACCATACGTCCTGTACCCACCAGATAAAATGAGTACGTGATGGCACAGAGAAAAATCATGAAGGATCCATAATAAAACCGGGGATTGGAGGTATCCAGTTTCATTTCGCCGAAATAGGCAATACCGATCCCCAGATATGTTAACACCAGTGCCACCAACTGGATTTTCCCCAGCTTGCTTTTGAAGTAAAAGGTATTGATCAGTACCGCAAAAGTGGGGTAGAGGAAGAGGATCAGCCTTTCCAGTCCGGCAGAAACATACTGCAGTCCGATAAAATCAAATAAACTACTCAGGTAATACCCCAGTATGCCCATGGTCAATATCAGCAGCCAGTCGCGGCGGGTAAGCAGTTCTTTATTTTCTTTCCTTGCCACCAGCCAGGCCGCCAGCAGGTAAAAGGGTAGGGAGAACAACATCCGCAGGCTCAGCAGGGTAACGGCATCTACCTGTGTGGCCTGGAAAGCCAATTTTACAAAAATGGCTTTGGTAGAAAAAAAGATCGCTCCCATAAGGGTGATAAGAAAGCCGGCGAGCGTGATCTTTTTGTCCATAAACCGGGTTCAGTCGTAAAAGGATTAGAGAGGTGCATCACCGAAATGCCATGCACCTCTCGGTTGGTTAAGCACTTACATTAAAATCGCGCAGGGCATCATTCAGACTGGTCTTGAGATCGGTACTTGCTTTACGCTGACCGATGATGAGGGCGCAGCTTACGCTGTATTCGCCGGCATTGAACTTTTTGCTGTAACTGCCCGGAATGACCACACTTCTGGCTGGTACCCGTCCTTTGTATTCCACCGGTTCTGATCCACTTACATCAATGATCTTGGTAGATTGGGTGAGCACCACATTGGCACCCAGTACGGCTTCTTTTTCTACAATCACGCCCTCTACCACAATACAGCGGCTGCCGATAAAGCAACCATCTTCAATAATTACCGGACTGGCCTGCAGGGGTTCCAGCACACCACCGATGCCAACGCCGCCACTCAGGTGTACACCTTTGCCTATCTGTGCGCAACTGCCCACCGTGGCCCAGGTATCCACCATAGAGCCTTCATCTACAAAGGCACCGATATTCACATAACTGGGCATCAGTACCACGTTTTTGGCGATATAGGCGCCATAGCGGGCAACTGCATGCGGAACGGCCCGTACACCCAGTTCTTTGTAATTGCTTTTCAGCAGCATTTTATCATAAAACTCGAAGGGAGGCAGGTTCCAGGTCTGCATCTGCTGTATACCGAAATACATCAGAATGGCCTGTTTAACCCACTCATTCACTACCCATCCGTTGTCGGTTGGTGCAGCTACCCGGAGGCGGCCCTTGTCTACTTCTTCAATCACGGCTCTTACTGCTTCTGTATAAACAGTATCTTTTAAGAGTTCCCGGTTGGCCCAGGCTTCCTGGATCTGTGTTTGTAAAGACATGCGTATTTTTTTTGCAAACATACAGTATGATAACTTTATGGGAACTTTGTGTTGTAATTGTTCTGTCACAATCAGTAATTTGCCATTATAAACAGCTTTCCCAATCTATGCTGCCATTCAGTAATGATATTGACTATTGCCTGGAGAAATTGCAGGAAGGCGGGTTGATACTCTATCCCACAGATACGGTATGGGGGATAGGCTGCGATGCTACCAACCCGGAAGCTGTTGAAAAAATATATCAACTCAAACAACGGGTTGACAGCAGGGCCATGATCGTGCTGGTGGCCGATGAGCGGGAGATCCTGAAATATGTTACCCAGCCCGAGTTACAGATCTTCGACTATATCAAAGGAGTTACCCGGCCCACAACGGTTATTTATGAAGGAGCTGTGGAACTGGCCGATAACCTGCTGGCCGAAGATGGTTCAGTGGCGATCCGGATCTGTGAAGATGAATTCTGTAAAAACCTGATCAAACGATTCAGGAAACCGATTGTGAGTACCTCAGCCAATATCAGCGGATATCCTTCTCCGATGTGTTTTACGGATATTGAACCGGCCATTGTACATGGCGTGGATTATGTGGTTAGCTACCGCCAGGAAGAGACCGAATACCGCAAGCCCTCCTCCATCATTAAATGGGAAAAGGACGGAACACTTACTATTATCCGCTCCTGATCATTCCTCTTTTGCAACAAAAAGTTTCTTTTTTATTCACAGAAAACGGATCCGGTTCAGGGCAGTTTGTCTGTGATGGGAATATTTCGCAGATAAAACTGAAAATGCTTGCATTCTTCAATAATATGAAGTAGATTTCTCTAGCATAGTAAAAATATGACCAGGATCGTTATCGATATTCCCAACAACAAAATGCAACCTTTTCTCAAGGCCTTACTTGGATTGGGACTGGATTCTCATGTAATACGCACGAACAGAAACAACCAGCCATTTCTCCGGCAGCGTAGGTTGATGAAATCTCTCCAGAAAATTTCTTCCAGTTTTATTTTATTCGATTGGGAATTTTTCAGCAATGAGCTGGAGTATGAATGATCCTGCTGTCAGATAAAACTTTTCAGTCAACTCACTGTACTTGATTAATTTTGCGCCATGCAGCAAATACTGGTGATACAAACTGCTTTTATCGGGGATGTAGTGCTGGCAACCGGGATCCTGGAAAAATTACATGCATATTTTCCCGATGCTCAGATCGATATCCTCGTTCGCAAGGGCAATGAAACACTGTTCACCGGACATCCTTTTCTGCATAAAGTCATCTGCTGGGATAAAAAAAATGCCAAATATGCGAACCTGCTGTCCGTATTAAAACAGATCCGTAAAACCCGTTATGATATCCTGATCAATGTGCAGCGTTTTGCGGCTACGGGTTTGCTAACGGCTTTTTCCAAAGCCCGGCAAACAATCGGGTTTGATAAGAACCCATTCAGTTTTTTGTTTTCAGATGTGATCCGCCATATCATCAGCGAAAATGAGCTAGTGATGCATGAGATAGAAAGGAATCACCAGTTGATCCGTTCTATCACAGACAGTAAGGCCGGTAAACCCAGGTTATATCCTTCTTCCGCCGATCAGGAAACTGTACGTAAATGGAAACAGCAACCCTATGTATGTATAGCCCCTGCCTCTGTGTGGTTTACCAAACAGTTCCCCCAAGAACAGTGGATCACACTGGTGAATGCATTACCGCAACAGTTGCAGGTTTACCTGATCGGTGCTCCAACAGACAAGGATTTATGCGAAGAGATCCGGAAGGCTTCTATTCATGGGAATGTGACCAATCTGGCGGGTAACCTCCGTTTTCTCGAATCAGCTGCCCTGCAGCAGGATGCGGTGATGAATTATGTAAATGATTCGGCCCCCATGCACTTTGCTTCTTCGGTTAACGCACCGGTAACAGCCGTGTATTGCTCTACCATACCCGCTTTTGGCTTTGGTCCTCTCTCAGATAACAGCCATATTGTAGAAGTGGCCACTGCATTACCCTGCCGCCCCTGTGGGTTACATGGCAAAAAAGCCTGTCCGGAGTCACATTTTAACTGCGCGAGGCAGATCACTACCGCTCAACTGCTGGCCGTGTTGCCCAAATAATTAATTGGCAAAGCACCTTACATTTGCAGCAGATGGAGATTCAATGTACAGATAGGGAGTTAGCTATATTGGAGAAGATAGCCGGAGCGGCCGATACATTGGCGGTTCCCTGTTACCTGATCGGTGGTTTTGTGCGCGATAAGATCATTGGTCGCCCTACCAAGGATGCGGATATTGTATGTATGGGAGATGGGATAGAACTGGCACATAAAGTAGCTGATGCATTCCATCCTCGCCCCACAGTGGCCTATTTCAAAACTTTTGGCACTGCCCAGATCAAGCTGGATGATTTTGAGATAGAATTTGTGGGCGCCCGCAAAGAAAGTTACAGCCAGAACAGCCGCAAACCCGAAGTAGTACCCGGTACGCTGGAAGATGACCAGAACCGGCGCGATTTTACCATCAATGCATTGGCCATCAGCCTGAACAAGGCAGATTACGGTAAACTGGTAGACCCTTTCGACGGATTGGGGGATATTGAAAGGAAATGCTTACAAACACCACTGGCACCTGTTCAGACTTTCAGCGATGACCCCCTGCGAATGATGCGGGCGATCCGTTTTGCCTCTCAGCTCCATTTTGAGATAGCACCGGCAACTTTTCAGGCGATTACAGATAATGCACACCGCATTAAAATTGTTTCGCAGGAAAGGATCACGGATGAACTGAACAAGATCATGCTCAGCGAAAAACCATCGGTGGGTTGGGATCTGCTGTTCCGCTCAGGACTATTGGCATTGATCTTTCCGCAGATGGTAGACCTGTATGGAGCAGAATATGTAGATGGGAAAGGGCATAAAGATAATTTCTATCACACGTTGCAGGTACTGGATAATATTTCGGAAAATACCGACGATCTCTGGCTACGCTGGGCGGCTTTACTGCACGATATCGGTAAACCGGCCACCAAGAAATTTGAAGAGGGGCATGGCTGGACCTTTCACGGCCATGAAGTAGTAGGAGCGAGAATGGTACCTAAAATTTTCACCCGACTTAAATTACCCTTGAATGAGAGGATGCGGATGGTACAGAAACTGGTGATGCTGCATTTGCGGCCCATCAGTCTCACCAAAGAAAATATCACCGACAGCGCCATCCGCCGCCTCTTGTTTGATGCGGGTGAAGATATTGACCACTTGATGATGCTGTGCGAAGCGGATATCACCAGCAAAAATCCGAATAAGGTAAAAAGATACCTGAAAAATTTCGAACTGGTGCGTCAGCGATTGGAAGCTGTGGAAGAAAATGATAAGATCCGTAACTGGCAACCACCCATTTCCGGGGAGATGATCATGGCCAAATTCGGTTTGTCGCCGGGCAGAACGGTCGGAGTGATCAAAGATGCCATCCGTGAAGCCATCCTCGACGGACTGATTCCCAATGATTTTGATGCCGCTCACGCTTTTATGCTGCAAAAAGCTGCCGAACTGAACTTGTCGGCGGTGGAATAAATTGTAATTTTGAGGATGGGCAATGGTGAATGGTGAATTGTAAGTAGTGAGTAGTCAGTGGTGAGTGTTTTTGCAGGATAAACCAATAAACCAATAAACGAGTAAACCAATAAACAACACAACCGAATGGCTATATTAAAATTCAGGATTTATCTCGAAGAAGATGATGCAGTATACAGGGATGTGGTGATCAAACACACGCAGAATTTCCAGGAATTGCATTTTGCGATCTTGAAATCCTATGAATTTGACTCAAAGCACAAAGCTACTTTTTACCGCAGTAACGATAACTGGCAGAAAGGGAGAGAGATCAGTTTTGAACGCTATGACAAACCGTATGTGGTAGAACCCTTATTAATGGCCGAGGTAACCATTGGTTCCGAGATCCGTGATACCAACCAGAAATTCGTATACGAATACGATTTTGAAAAACACTGGGTATTTCTGGTAGAACTCATCAATGTAAGTAAGGAAGAGAGCAGCAAAATTACTTATCCCGCTGTGACCCGCGTAGAAGGAATCGGTCCGCAACAGTACGGCACTAAAAGTCTGCTGGGCGATAAGTTTGCCGACATAGAAGAAAAATACGATCTCGCCGAAGCGGCCGAAGGATTTGGGACCGAAGGCGAAGATGGAGATACAGAAGCAGATGAAGAAGAAGCGGCAGACGATAGTACTGGACAGGAAGAAGATTTCTAGTATTGGCTGTTCTGGTAGTTACTATCGGTAAAAGGATAGTTCAATTCTTGATGTAACCCTTTTTATTGCCCCTACACCCAACTATGCAGCCTACGATCATCATCATTGCCGGACCTACAGCTGTAGGCAAAACATCTTTTGCCATAGAACTGGCGAAACATTTTCAAACAGAAATCATTTCTGCCGATTCCCGACAGTGTTATCGTGAGATGAAGATTGGTGTGGCCCGCCCAACGGAGCAGGAACTGGCTGCGGTAAAACATCATTTTATCGCTTCGCATTCGGTTACGGAAGACCTGAATGCCGGCAGCTTTGAAAAATATGCACTCGCGGCAGCGGATGAGATTTTTCAAAAAAATCCTGTTGCGGTAATGGTAGGGGGAACCGGATTGTATATCAAAGCTTTTTGTGAAGGGATCGACCCCATGCCGGAAATACCGGAAGCGGTTCGACAAGATGTGATCAGTGGTTATGAACAAAAAGGATTGATCTGGTTACAGAAAGAGTTGCAGACCAAGGATCCTGCATTCTGGGTAGTTGCCGAAAAGCAGAACCCACAACGGTTAATGCGTGCGCTGGAAGTATTCAATGCTACCGGCCAATCCATCATCGTATTCAGAACGGCCAAAAAAGCAGAACGTCCTTTCCGGGTGGTTAAGATCGGGCTTGACTTGCCGAAAGAAATATTACACCAACGCATTCACCAGCGGGTAGACCAGATGATGGAGGAAGGTTTGTTGAACGAAGTGGTCACGCTACAGCCATATCGGCTCCACAATGCATTGCAGACAGTAGGTTATCGCGAACTCTTTGATCATATTGATGGCAATTGCAGCCTGGAGGAAGCTGTCATCCAGATCAAGACCAATACCCGTCACTATGCCAAACGCCAGCTCACCTGGTTCAGGAAAGATGTAGCATTTGAATGGGTTTCTCCAATGTCAGAATCCCTTCCCCGGGTGTATGAAAAAATAAAAGGTTAAAAATTGATAACCTTTGGTGTAATAATCTCTTCTGTTTTATTACAAATATTGCTGATTCGTTAACTTTCGCTTATTGCGTTTCTGAAATCTATCAAAAAACTATGTTATGAGAAAATGGTTATTCATGCTGCCGGCAGCGCTGTTAGTCAGCAGTACCCTGCAGGCACAGGCGCCGAAAATTGCGTTTGAAAAGTACACGCTTCCGAATGGATTGACGGTGATCCTGCACCAGGATAAATCGGCACCGGTGGTAGCGGTATCGGCTTTGTATCATGTAGGGTCCAAGAACGAAGACACGGCCCGTACCGGTTTCGCTCACTTCTTTGAACACCTGATGTTTGAAGGGAGTGCCAATGTAAAACGGGGTGATTTTGATAAATACACATCCAATGCGGGAGGCTATAACAATGCCAACACTTCGCAGGACAGAACCTATTATTTTGAGTTATTTCCAAGCAACCAGGTAGCACTCGGACTCTGGCTGGAAAGTGAGCGCATGTTACATGCCAAGATCGAAGACATTGGTGTGAACACACAGAAGGAAGTGGTAAAGGAAGAAAAGCGTCAGC
Organism: Caulobacter sp. UNC279MFTsu5.1; assembly: GCA_943369185.1. Lineage (GTDB taxonomy): Bacteria > Bacteroidota > Bacteroidia > Chitinophagales > Chitinophagaceae > Sediminibacterium. The sequence continues at coordinate 539,893 of CALRMK020000002.1, forward strand.
GTATTGATAACCAGCCCTATGGAACCATCATTGGTGAGATCTTTAAGCGTGCCTTTAAAGTACATCCTTATAAATGGCAGCCCATTGGTTCATTGGAACACCTGAGCCGGGCCAAACTGGCTGATTTCATTAATTTTTATCAAACATTTTATGTGCCCAATAACTGTGTGTTGAGTATTGCCGGGGATATCGATATTCCGCAACTGAAACAGCAGATCAATGCTTATTTCGGTTCCATTCCCAGGGGCAAGAAGCCGATTCCCAGACCCACTGTTACCGAGCCTGCATTGGGCGGAGAAGTGCGAGATGTGATCGAAGATAATATCCAGTTACCGGCCGTGGTAGAGGCCTATCGTTCTCCCAAACAGGGAAGTGATGAGTATTATGCATTCAATGTATTGTCTTCTTTGTTATCGGGTGGCAATTCATCGCGTATGAATAAGGCCATTGTGGACGAAAAACAACTGGCCGTGCAGGCAGGTGCTTTTAACTATGCACTGGAAGATGCAGGTTTGTTCATCACATTTGGCATCGCTAATATGAATGTGAAACCGGAAGATCTTGAAAAAGAGATCCAGGTAGTAGTGGATGCTGTGAAAAATGAACTCGTAGGCGAAAGGGAATTTGAAAAAGTACGCAATAAGATCACCACAGATTTTGTAAATAAGAATGCCTCCATGGCCGGTATTGCAGAATCGCTGGCTGATTACCAGGTATATTTCGGCGACGCCAATCTGGTGAATACAGAGATTATCCGCTACAACAAAGTTACCCGCGAAGACCTGATGAAAGTAGCCCGGAAATACCTGAACAAAGAAAACAGGGTAACCCTGTATTATGTTCCCAAGGGTAGTAAGAAATAAACTGCAACCTGAAAGAGGATCCTGTTCTCAACCAACTAAACAAAAGACCATGAAAAAAATATTCTTTTCTTTTCTGATAGCCGCACCGGTAGCCTTATTGGCGCAGGTGAAAATTGACAGAACCAAAGCGCCACAACCCGGTCCGGCACCGGTGATCAAAGTGGGAGAGCCTGCATCTTTTACGCTGGCCAACGGCCTGCGTGTTTTTGTGGTGCAGAATACCAAACTGCCCCGTGTTTCAGCTACCCTTACCATCGACCGGGAAGCCATTGCAGAAGGGGATAAAGCAGGTTTGGTAAGTATGGCCGGACAATTGTTAAGACGAGGAACCACAACCATGAAAAAAGCCGTATTGGATGAAGAGATCGATTTTCTCGGAGCCGATATCAATACCTCAGCTAAAACGGTAAGTGGCAGTTCGCTGAAAAATAATTTCTCCAAAGTATTTGCCCTGATGGCGGATATCGCATTACGTCCATCGTTCCCGGCAGATGAGCTGGAGAAGATCCGCCGACAGGCTTTATCTGCACTTGCGCAAAACAAAGAAGATGCCAATGCAATTGCATCCAATGTGGTGAGCAGACTGGTGTATGGCAAAGCACATCCTTATGGCGAAGTGGAGACAGAAGAAAGCGTGAAAAAAGTAAGTGCAGAAGATATCCGTGCTTATTACAATACGTATTGGAAACCGAATATTTCCTATCTGATTTTTGTGGGAGATATTACCACAGAAGAAGCAAAGAAACTGGCAGAGACATACCTGGGCAGTTGGCAGAAAGCAGATGTGCCTGCTCCCTCTTTTGCCACGCCGGCTCCTCCTGCTAAAACCTATATCGCTGTGGTTGACAGACCCAGTTCCGTACAAAGTGTGATTAACCTGGTAACACCGGTGCTGTACAAACCCGGCCAGCCGGATGCCATTGCAGGATCTGTGATGAATACCTTACTGGGTGGCGGTTCTTCCAGCAGATTGTATAAAAATCTCCGTGAAAAATATGGGTTTACTTACGGGGCTTACTCACAGTTAACTGCCGACAGGTTAGTGGGTAATTTTACCGCCAGTGCTTCTGTGCGGAATGAAAAAACAGACAGTGCCATTGGCCAGTTTTTTGTGGAGCTGAACCGTTTGCGCAAGGAAGTGGTAGGAGCGGAAGAGCTCAATCAAACCAAAAACGAAATGAGTGGTGGATTTGCGCGGTCATTGGAAAGTCCGGCTACCATTGCCAATTTTGCCCTGAATGTGGCGCGGTATGGGTTGCCCCGGGATTATTACCAGAATTATCTCAAAAATCTATCAGCGGTAGATGCTCAGAAAGTGCAGGCTGTAGCAGCTAAATATGTGCTGCCCGGAAACATGCATATCGTCATCGTTGGAAATGCCAAACAAATCGCTCCGGGTCTGGAGAAATATGGCGAAGTGAAATATTTTGATGTGTATGGTAATGAAAAAGCAGCCCCTGCTGAAAAGAAAGTGGATGCGGGTGTTACTGCGCAATCGATATTCGGCAAAGCCATTGAGGCACAGGGTGGAGAAACTGCCATTGGTAGTCTGAAAGATGTAACCATGACGGGTGCCGCCAGTGTGATGGGACAAAACCTCGATTTTTCCGCACAGTATGTACTTCCTTCGGGATACCTGCAGAACCTGAGTATGGGCGGTATGTCGCTGGCCAAACAGTTAACCAAAAACGGAACCTATTCAGTAGTACAGCAGGGTATGGAGCAAACGTTGAAAGAGGAGAATAAAGAGGAGTTGGATGAAGCGGCTTCTTTGATCCCTGAAGTATATATGCAGAAAAAAGGTGGATACAGTTATACCGTAAAAGGCATCGAACAGGTGGAAGGAAAAGATGCGTATAACGTAGAGATCAAATCGCCGAAAGGAAGGGTATTTAATTATTATTATGAGTTGGCATCGGGATTACGTGTAAAAGAAACCCGTACACAGGAAACACCCGCCGGTAATGCCACTATCACCATTACCAATACCGAATTCAAATCGTATAACGGAGTGAAACTCCCTGTCAAGACAACACTGGATACAGGTCAGTTTAAGATTAATATCGAACTGGCAGAGGTAAAAGTGAACCAGGGATTGAAGCTGGATGATCTGAAATAAAGGGTATTCCTGTAAAACAAAAGGGCAGCTATGTTTAGCTGCCCTTTTGTTTTATCAGAAACAGGATCAGAATTTAAAACCCAAAGTCATCATCACGGTACCTCTTCCGCCGGTTTGTTCTGCGAATGTATTGGGCTTATCATTTAAACGGTAGGCAAACTGTGCATCTCTGGTTAACATGTGCGAATAGGTAAGATCAATAAAAATACCATGGTCGCGGTAACCCACACCGCCGGTGGCGAGGATGCGGTTGGCTTTGATGGCATCGTCGGCATAAGGGCTACCGTAATAAGCACCACCCAGACGGAACATGATGGTATGAAATTTTAATTCGCCACCCACACGCAGATTGATATTGCCTTTATAAGTGTCTTTGATGCCTTCGTTCAGTATATCATAATAATCCCGCAGGGCATTGTCAGATTTGTCGGCGGCCGAAAAACGGGCACTGCGGTAGTTCACGTATTCCAGATCGGCACTGATGAAAGCGCGCTGTTGGCGGGTATCGCTGATCTCTCGGAATACATAACTCACACTGGTAATCGCTCTCCAGGGAGTGGTCATGTTATATTTTCTTTCGCCTGCTTTGCCACTGTTCAATTCATTGCTGGTAGCGGTGCGCGTACCGGCATAAGTTTCTGTGTTGGCTGTAATGGAGGAGCTGATCTTATCTGTGTAGCCCATTAACTGCGGACTGTGAAAGGCAAAACCAAAACGTAAGTGTTCCTGTGCTTTGTAGAGAACACCCAGTTTCACACCCACACCAATGCCTTTTGAGCTGAAGGTTTCTTTGTATTCGAATGATTTGAACTGGTTATCGCTACGGGCAGTGGCATCGGTTTCGCTATACACCAGTTCGCGACGGTAATTGATGACGGGAATAGTGACACTACCACCCACGTACATTTTGTCTTCCAGATTACCGGCAAGGCCCAGCGCAATTTCGTGGTAACCACCAAAGGTACTGGCATCATACAATTGGTTAACGCCACTGGAAATGGGAACAAGGCTCTGATAACCGGCTACGCTGCCTCCCGGTCCGCTGAGTGTATCAACCAGAAAAGTTCTGAAAGCCAGGGATGATCCGAAAATATAATTGCTTAGTGCTGCATTGGTATCGGCCCTGTCTTTGGTGAGTTCCTCGAGGTATTGTTCGGTAAAAGAGCTAAGGTTATTAAAACCTCTGAACTGGATCCGGTTATTATAATTGGCCAGTTGATTCACCGAAATGGCAACGGCGCTGCTGGTCCATTTTTTTTCTCCCCTGGTGTTGGAAGAACTGAATATGAAACCCATGGCACCATAATTAAAATTATTCTTGTTATTGCTGGTATCCGTACCACGATAATTGAGTTTGTTTTTGTTCAACCCAAAACCAGGACTCAATACAAATTCATTGGTTTTAAACAGACCGATACCGGCCGGGTTTACGTGGTTGGCAGTGATATCTCCACCCAAAGAACCCATCACACCTCCTGTGGCCATGTTACGTGCGGTACCGTTCTGGGTAAACCAGGCGGTGCGTAAAGCATCTTCCGGGTGCTGGGCCATGGCACTGATGGCGGTTATTGAAAATATGAGGAGTAGTATTTTTTTCATACAAATGGTTTTGGATATACGATGAGCCATCAAAACAGGATACACTGTTTTACTAGTTAGATGAAATAAGATAGTTAGGATCAGCCCCTGCCTCCCCGGCCTGTGCTGGTACTGGTACCGGTGCTTTTAAACCCACCACTGTTACCCCCGGCACTGCTGTTGGTAGGAGGTGCAGGTGTAGATGGGTTATTGCTCTGCGTATTGGAGAAGGTTCTGGCGGGCCTGTCGTAACTGTACGCATTATCCGTACCGCCACCGGTAAATACCCGCTTCAACAGACTGCCGAAATTACTGCTGCCGCTACCTGGCATAAAACCACCGGTTTTGGGATCCCGGTAGCCATAGTTATTGTTGTTATAACTCTTGTTGCGGTAAGCCGTGATATTGCTGCCTGAAGTGTAGCCGCCCGGCGTAGACGGAATGGTATAATAGTGAACTACGGTATATACCGGACTGTTCCAGCCCCAGCCATAATTGCCGGGATAATAAGCGCCATAACCCAAACGGGGATTCCAGTAAGGATTCAGTCCGCTGTAATATTGGTAATTATAGTTGCCAAAATCATAGCGGCTGTCGTACCAGTAATCAAAATTGTCGATACTGCTCCAGCGATAACGATTGGCGATCTTCATGCGGAGGTATCTGTCGTCCATACTGCTTACATAATCCTGGTATTCGGCCTTTTGTTTTTCCTGTACCCTTTCATCCTGCACTATCTCACGGCCTGGTGAAAAATAGACATCGTCGGGTGTCTGGCCAGCTTTAAAAGCAGTGGAGCACCCTGTGAACAGCGTTATGCTGAATGCTGATAAGAGTAAAACATGTTTCATACTGCAGGATTGAAGGATTAGATAATGTGAAGTTACCTACATTTGCGCAGCGACGAGGCAACTTACAATTATGTGACAAATCCTTTGCCAGCTAACAATTGTAAGTGTTTTAATATGTTAAAAGAAAGTTAAACAATATGGGTAAGGAAATTACTTCACGGGCACAGGATTATTCACAATGGTATAACGATCTGGTGATCAAGGGCAGTTTGGCAGATTATAGTGCAGTAAGGGGTTGTATGGTCATCAAGCCCTATGGCTTTGCCCTTTGGGAAAATATGCGCGATGTGCTGGACAGGATGTTCAAAGACACCGGGCACCAGAATGCCTACTTCCCACTGTTTGTACCCAAAAGCCTGTTTGAAGCCGAAGAAAAGAATGCAGAAGGTTTTGCCAAAGAATGTGCGGTGGTTACCCATTACAGGCTGAAAGCCGATCCCAATAACAAAGGCAAACTGATGGTTGATCCGGAGGCCAAGCTGGAAGAAGAGCTGGTGGTTCGTCCAACCAGTGAAGCCATTATCTGGAATACCTATAAGGGCTGGATCCAGTCTTACCGTGATCTTCCCATCCTCGTTAACCAATGGGCCAACGTGGTTCGCTGGGAGATGCGTACCCGTTTGTTTCTTCGCACCGCCGAGTTTCTTTGGCAGGAAGGGCATACCGCGCATGCTACCGCAGCAGAAGCGATTGTGGAAACCAAAAAAATGCTGGAAGTATATGCCGATTTTGTAGAGAACTGGATGGCATTACCGGTGATCAAAGGAGTGAAGAGTCCGAACGAACGTTTTGCCGGTGCAGAAGATACCTACTGTATCGAAGCACTGATGCAGGATGGTAAAGCTTTACAGGCGGGTACTTCCCATTTTCTGGGACAGAATTTTGCCAAAGCTTTTGATGTGAAGTTCACCGACAGGGATAATAAACTGGATTATGTATGGGCCACGAGCTGGGGGGTAAGTACCCGTTTGATCGGTGCCCTGGTAATGGCACATAGCGATGACGATGGCCTGGTACTGCCTCCGCGCATTGCACCGGTACAGGTAGTGATCGTTCCTATTTATAAAGGGGATGAGCAGAAAGCGCAGATAGATGAAAAAGTGGGAGAAATGGTGAAGAACCTGAAAGCACTGGGTGTATCTGTGAAATACGATGATTCTGATAATGCCAGACCCGGATGGAAATTTGCAGAGTATGAACTGAAAGGGGTTCCGGTAAGGATGGCCATCGGAGCACGTGATCTGCAGAACAATGTGGTGGAAGTAGCCAGAAGAGATACCAAAGAAAAGAATACGGTGAGTATGGATGGCATTGAGGGATATGTGAAGAATCTGCTGGATGAGATCCAGATCAGTATGTATAACAAAGCCAAACAGTTCCGGGATGAGCGTATCACCAAAACGGATAACTGGGATGAGTTTGTGCAGTTACTGGATAACAAAGGTGGATTTGTATCGGCACATTGGGATGGCACTGCTGAAACTGAAGACAAGATCAAAGAACTCTGCAAAGCTACGATCCGCTGTATCCCGTTAGATAACCCACAGGAAGATGGAAAATGTATTTTAACCGGAAATCCATCTACACAGCGGGTATTATTTGCCAGAGCCTATTAAACAGATGAACAGAAGGGCAAGGAACAGATGAACAGAGGAAGGGGCGCATGATTAATCAAATGGTTTCCAATCCTTGTTCATCTGTTTGTCTGTTCATCTGTTCTACATTTCTTCCATGAAACAGAAACCTCTCCCTGATTATATGCAGCCTTACCTGGATGGGAAGGTTTTGCTGTTTGATAAACCCCTGCGCTGGACCTCATTTGATATGGTGCGTAAGATCCGGAATATTACTCGGGTGATGAAAGTGGGGCATGCGGGTACGCTGGATCCTTTGGCTACGGGATTACTGATTGTTTGTACGGGAAAGTTTACCAAGAAGATCAATGAATACATGGGCATGGAGAAGGAGTATACCGGCACTTTTACATTGGGAGCCGTTACACCTACTTACGATCTGGAAAGTGAACCACAGGACCTGAAAGACTTTTCTCACCTCACCCAAGAAGCCATACAGAAAGCTACCGAACAGTTTACCGGAGAAATTATGCAGGTGCCGCCCATTCACTCTGCTATTAAACAGGAAGGCAAACCGGTTTACCTGGCCGCAAGAAAAGGAGTAGACGTAAAACTGGAACCCCGCCCGGTTACTATTTATTCTTTCACGATTGAAAAAATAACCATGCCGGTGGTGTATTTCCGCGTGGTATGTTCTACCGGAACCTATATCCGTAGTCTCGCACATGATTTTGGTGCGGCACTGGGAGTGGGTGGGTATATGAGCAGTTTGCGCAGAACACGTATTGGTCTATTCTCTGTAGAAGAAGCCCGATCGATCGAAGGGTTTGAACAGGAGATCAGACAAATGGCAGCCGCTTCATCAGAAGGGGAGACCAATGCCTAACTGCAGTGCGTAGTTATTTACCTTTAGCCCATTGGCCCGGTTCTCGGACCATTGAAATTTATCCATCCAACCATTGTTGTATTGCCGGGCAGGGTCTTTTACTTTATAGGCAAGGTCTAATCGGATCAGGAAATAGGAAAAGTCTATCCTTACACCCGTACCTACTCCGATCGCAAGGTCGCGCCCAAGATTTTTCAACGAAAATTTTGCCTCCGGATCCAAAGAATTGGATTTGATATTCCAGACATTACCGATATCCGCAAACAAGGCAGATCCGATTTTTACACCGGCAATGGTGGTCAAGGGAAAACGATATTCGATATTGGCTTCGAACTGCAGATCCCCGAACCTGTCGCGGTAACTGTTGCTGGTGGTATCGGCTTCACTTCTGCGCGAGCTACCGAGTCCGAGCTGCCGCAATCCCCAGGCGCGCATACTGTATGGACCACCTGCTGAGAACTGTTTAAAGAAGGGTAATGTTTTATCTCTTGTTGAATCGTTTCCATAATTGTATCCCACTCCGGCAAAAGCGCGATAAGCCAGCTCTGTTTTCCGCATTTTTAGCGAAGCGCGGTATTCGGCTTCTACTTTAACATACCGGTACACTTTATCGCGGACACTGCCTAATAAGCCGAATATGCCACCCGCTTCTTCAATGCCGATGCGCATATAATGACTTTTATCCGGGTTGTCAGCATTTTTAAAATTTCTGATCAACGACAGGCTCTGGCTGATCACTCTACCTGAATTGAAAGAGGTTCTCAAAAACGGGTTGTCAACAAATAGCTTCCGCAATCCATCCAGGGTATCAATTGCGTACAGCTCTATATTCAAGGGTTTGTACAACCAGATATTATTTCCCTTTTTCCATTCATAGCCCCAACTGGTAACCAGCGAACGTAACTGGTAAAAATCCCTTCTGTCTACATAAGATCCGTTAATAGAAAACAGTGTTTTTTTGTTATCGAGCCGGTTTAATGCCCGCCAGTTTTTGAAGGGTACAATCAGTTTTGGAAAAGCATAGGTATGCCCCACATTGATGAGAAAGGTTTGTAATAAACGACTCTGGTTGCTGGTTAGCAGGCTTAATTCCACACCTGTTCTTAATGTGGTTAGCGATTGTACGGCGCTCTTCCAGACATTCTTGTTATTATAGGCGAAATTGGTAGAAATCCCCCAAAGGTTACCCAGTCCGATATCGGCCGTATTTCGGCTTCCCTCCAGGTCTACCGTGAAATTCTGTTTGATGGCTGGAACGAGGAAAAAATAAATGTCCAGACTATCTCCATTCCTTATCTCCGGCCGGCCATCTACCTGCTGCCAGGCACCAATCTGTCCCAGCGTATTGATCGTTTTAAAGTAATTGTTCTCATTATACAAACTTCCTCTACGCAGATACGTATGCTCCCGCAGGGGCCGGTAATTGAACAACCCTTTTTTGTATCGCATGGTTACACCTCTGCGTGTTGTATCCAGAAAATCTGTTCTTTTCAGGAGGCTGTCCGGGATATCCGTCATTTTGGTTTCCGGGTAATAATACATCCGGCCGATATAGTATTGTTTTAACCGGGCAGAGTCGGTAGTAGGTCTTTTAAAGATGGTAAAATCCCAGGTAGGATTTTCCCTTCTGGCTTTGGCTGCATCCGCAATGATCTGCGCCTGTTTAAAAGGGTCCAGCGTTAATTGCAATAAAAGCGGATCGGTTGTATCTGCCTCTGCATAAATATCATCCCTTGTAAACCGGTAATACCCGTTCTGCCGGTAAATGCTCACCAACCTGTCCAGTTCAGCACTGATCAGGCTCTTGGTATAGGGCTCTCCTTTTTTCAGCAGGGTACTGGCTTCCACTTCTTTGGTGAGTCTTTGCAGCGTAGTATCTCCCAGATCAAATGAAACAGAATCAATGGTGATGTTTTTACCAGCCTGTATGGCCATACTCACTTTGGCACGGATCTGGTCTTTGACCGTATCGATTCTGATCGAATCGGCAAATGTTGCATAATAGTAACCCTGTGAATTCAGGTAGGCATTCATCAGCGAAACAGATCGGCTGAGATTGGCAGAATCGAATACAGGTGGATTTTTGATTTTGTAAAAAATCCCGAACTGCTGGATCTTTGGTACTTTCAGGCTGTCGTCCCAGTAATTTGCCAGTTCTTCCGACAAACGTTTTTTCTCATCTTTGGAAATATTTCCAGTTAGGTCGATTCTGTTGTCGAACACAAAGGCTTTATCAACGGGATGATTCTTAACACTGGTAAAATTCAATACCGAACAGGAACTGAAGAGTACCAGCAGCAGGGTGAAAAGGATAAAAGAACGAACAGGTAATTTTTGAAAGGTCAAACCCATACAGAATGTTAAGCAAGAATGAGCTCAAATATATCCAATCTTTGTGCCAGAAAAAACAAAGGCAGGAAGAACGGCTGTTTCTGGTAGAAGGTGCCAAATTGGTGGAAGAATTGCTGCAAAGCGGTCTAAATGTCCGGAAGATCTATGCTTTACCCGTTTGGGCAGAAAAATATAGTCAGCTATCCCAGCTAACTGTCATCACCGAAGAAGAGCTGGGAAAGATCAGTAATCTGCAGACCCCCAACCAGGTATTGGCCCTGGTAGAACAGCCCGAAACTACTTCTGAACCGTTTCTGGCTAACCAACTCACCTTGGTTCTTGACAATATCCAGGACCCGGGCAATCTGGGTACCATTATCCGGATTGCAGACTGGTTCGGGATTCATCAGATCGTGGCCAGTATGGATACGGTAGAATTGTACAATCCCAAAGTGATCCAGAGCACCATGGGAAGTTATGCAAGGGTGCAGGTCTGGTACCGGCCGTTGGCCGATTTTTTGTCTACTGTAAGCCTGCCCGTATTTGGTGCGTTGCTGAATGGACAGAATATGTACGAGGCAGCAACGCTGAAAGAGGGCATTTTGCTGATCGGGAATGAATCGAAGGGGATTCATGCAGATCTGCTGCCCTTTGTTTCTCATCCTATCACTATCCCCCGGATCGGTGGAGCCGAATCCTTGAACGCGGCTGTAGCAGCAGGAATCATCGTATCACATCTTACCCGACCGGTCTTGTAAAGGAACTGTTTTATCTGAACTGTATGGCTTTTACCGGTTCGATCTTTTTGATCAGCCAGGTAGGGATGATGAGTGCGAGGTAACAAACCACGGCAGTAGCGGTACAAACCAGTAATAGTTGCCACCAGATAATATGCACCGGGGCCACAGAAACATAATACGAAGCCTCATCCAGCCGGATAAAACCGGTGGCCTGCTGTAAAAGGCAGAGGCCGGTTCCAAGAATAAATCCAGTACCAATCCCCGTAAAAGTGATGACAGTAGCATGGTACAGGAATAATTTTCGGATCAGCCCGTCTTCTGCACCCAGCGCTTTCAGAATGCCTACCATACGGGTTCTCTCCAATATCAATATCAGCAGGCAGGTAATCAGGTTGATAATGGCTACCACCGACATGACAATGAAAATCACGTTCCTGTTCATATCCTGTATATTGAGCCAATCGAAGATATTGGGATATACTTCCCGGATACTGCGGCTCATCCAGGCGGCAGGTAAGGCGTCAGATAAACGATTGCTTACGCTGTCGATTGCGTGATAATCTTTCAGAAAGATCTCATACCCACCTGTCTGGTTCGGTGCCCAATCGTTTACGCGGCGGATCAGGTCCAGATCGCCCAATACAAAGAGTTTATCGTATTCTTCGATACCTGTTTTATAAATGCCGACTACATGCAGTTTACGATAGGTGCGGGAACCATCAATGCCTGAGATAAAATAGACTGTGATAGTATCAGCGAGTTCAATCTTCAGTTGCGCAGCCAACTGGCTGGATAAGAGGATCTCTTTGCTGTAGGAAGAATCATTGAACCGAATCCACCGGCCCTGCCGGAGAAAAGGGTAGAGGCGGCTGCTGTCGTAGCTTTTCTCAATCCCTTTCAATAATACGCCTTCAATCTCCTTGTTTTTTTCAAGTACCGCCGATTTGGTGGCAAAACCCTGCAATTGCTGTACCCCGGGATCTTTTTTGATCAGTGTTTCAATAGCACTGTCTTTTTCGATCGCTGTTTCCTCTGCCACCAGTGATTTGTTGGGTTCATATTTCTGTACACGTACATGTCCCCAGAAACTGAATACTTTCTCCGATACCGTTTGCTGGAAACCGTTCACAAAAGACAGTGTGATGATCATGGCCATTACACTCAGGGCGGTGGCTGTAATGGACAAACGGATAATGAACCGCGAAAAAGTTTTCTGTCGGTTAAAAGCGATTCGTTTGGCGATATGAAGAGCCAGATTCAACGGCACGATTTTGGTTCATTCAAAACTACACTGCTACCGGCAATGCCCCAAAAGCATTTGGTTACAGAAATGTTGTATGTTTAAATCAGAATTCTTTGTATGCGAAATAGTTTTCTTCTATTATTTATGCTAATTGGTTTTTTGCCGTTGGTTGCACAGCGACAGCCGGATCGGGTATATATGCCCGATATCCGTACGCCCAAACTGTTTCAGCAGAACAACCAGCAAAGCCTCCCCTTGATCTCGCTGAATTCGGCCGACCAGCTGGAACTGCATTTTGATGATATGAGCGGATACCCCAAAAACTATTACTATACGTTTGTGTTGTGTAATGCCGACTGGACACCGGCCGATCTGAGTGCTTTCGATTATATCAAAGGGTTTCCGCAGAACAGGCTCAGTCAGTATCGCGTTTCTACGATTGCAGAAACCCGGTATGTGCATTACCAGGCTTTGTTGCCCGACAGAAACTGTATTCCTTCCAAAAGCGGTAATTATCTGCTGAAAGTGTATCTGGATGCGGATACGGCCAAACTGGCTTTTACCAAACGTATGCTGGTAGTAGATAGCCGGGCCAGTGTGGGTGCACAGGTGCAGCAGCCTTTCGACAATGAAATTCTGCGCACACACCAGAAACTACAGCTGGCGGTGAATACGCAGCAACTGAATATCCTCAGTCCACAGCAGACCAAAATCGTGATCCTGCAGAACAACCGCTGGGATGATGCTGTACGCAATATACAGCCTACATTTATCAGGGGTAAGATGATGGAGTATAATGCCGAGCAGGATTGTATTTTCCCCGCAGGAAAAGAATATCGTTGGGCCGATCTGCAGAGTTTTCGGTTTCTCAGCGACAGGATGGATAAAGTAGATAAAAGTAAAACACCCAATGAAGTGTTTATCAAACCGGATGTGGAAAGAAATAACCTGCGTTACCTGTTTTTCAGAGACAGGAATGGCTGGGATGAGATCAATACCACCGAGTCGTTGAATCCCTGGTGGCAATCTGAGTATGCGAATGTGCATTTTACGTTTGCACCTGCCAACAACCAGCCGTTTGCCGGTAAGTCTGTTTATATAGTAGGAGAGTTTACAGGCAACCAGATCGGGGATACCTCCCGTATGCAGTATGATGCGACCAACGGTGTATATACCAAGACCCTTTTGCTGAAACAGGGTTATTACAGTTATACTTATGTAACCAAAGACAATAAACGCCCGGGCGAAAAATCGGACCCAGCTTTAACAGAAGGTAATTACTGGGAAACGGAGAATGAGTATACCGTACTTTTTTATTACCGCTCCTTCAGTAGCAGGCATGATGAGTTGGTGGGGATTACCACTGTCAATTCCAGAACGGGGAGGCCCGGGTTTTAGCGCCAATGAGATATTGTAAAATGGCAGGCTGTTTCTATCAGGAATGAGAAGGACAGGTAAGTGATATTCCCGAAAGTCAGAATCTCTAAAAAAAACGCCGGATTTACCTGCCAACCCTTATTTTTGCGCCGGCAGGTCTCACACGACCAGCTCCTGCTGAACTTCCCCAGGGCAGGAATGCAGCAAGGATAAGCGGTTGTAGCGGTGCGATGTGAGTAGCCTGCCACTTTTTTTTCTATTCGCGGGTAGCGAATTAACGGAAGGCAAAAAATCCGTTAATCCGCCATCCGTTAATCCGAAATGCAACTATGAAATTTTTTATCGACACGGGCAATCTCGCCCAGATCAAAGAAGCCAATGATTTAGGAATCCTGGATGGTGTTACCACCAATCCCAGTCTGATGGCCAAAGAAGGTGTAAAAGGTGAAGAAGCCATTGCACAGCATTACAAGTCCATTTGTGAACTGGTAGATGGAGATATCAGTGCCGAGGTATTATCTACTGATTTTGCCGGTATGGTAGAAGAAGGTAAAAAACTTGCCGCCATTCACCCCAATATCGTGGTAAAAGTGCCGATGATCAAAGACGGTATCAAAGCCATCAAATGGTTCACTGATAACGGGATCCGTACCAACTGTACGCTGATTTTCTCTGCCGGACAGGCTATCCTGGCTGCTAAAGCGGGCGCTTCTTATGTGTCTCCTTTTATCGGTCGTATTGATGACAGTGGTTGGGATGGTATGGAACTGATTGGGCAGATCCGTCATATTTTTGATATACAGGGCTACAAAACCGAGATTCTGGCGGCTTCAATCCGCAATGCACTGCATATCATCAAAGCGGCAGAACTGGGTGCCGATGTTTGTACTTGTCCGTTAAGTTCTATTTTAGGTTTGTTGAAGCATCCGTTAACAGATATCGGGCTGGCCCAGTTTCTGGAAGATGCTAAAAAAATGTAACCACCTTACTTAATTGCTATAAAAAATAAAGCCTCTCGATTTCGGGAGGCTTTATTTTTTATAGATTGATCACTTTTCTTTCCTGACTGCTCTGTCTTGCTGCTTCAATGATCTGCATCACCTGTATGCCATCCGTGGCGGATACCTGTACAGGTTTTCCTTCCCGAATAGATTGGTAGATGCTGTCGTAGTAACCATAGTAGTTACCCTGCAGCGTTGGCACCCGCTCGCGGATCACCTGACCATTTTTTTCTGTATGCAGTAAACCCTGTTCCGAAACGGGTTCTGTTCCCCAATCGGTGAGGTTAGGCTTTTCATTGGCGAGTAATTTTGTTTCCTGTACATCTGCCCTTGATTTATGGAAAGATCCTTTGCGGCCATGGATCACATAGGATGGGAAGGGTTCCCGCACCTGGTAGCCTGATTTTAATCGAACCCGCAGCGTAGGGTAGTAGAGCAGGATCTCAAAATAATCATCCACTTTAGAACCGGGGCGGGTAATCCGGATATCTGCAAATACAGCCTGCGGTTTGCCGAATAAATGCAATGCCTGGTCTATGAGATGCGGACTCAAATCGTTTAAGATTCCTGCCCCAGGGGCAGGCGTTTCTTTATGTGCTTTGGGACTGAGTTCATCTTTAAACCGGTCGAAATGAAATTCTGCTTCCATGATCTCACCCAGCCAATCTTCTTCCACGATCTTCTTAACTGTTTTGAAATCACTGTCCCATCGGCGGTTCTGGAACACAGACAATAAAAGGTTTTTTTCATCAGCCAGGGTTTTCAGCGTTAGCGCTTCTGCAACTGTTGTAGTGAATGCTTTTTCCACTACCGCATGTTTTCCTGCTTCCAGTACTTTTTTGGCAAAATCGAAATGCGTACCGGTAGGGGTATTAACAACTACCAGTTCGATGGAATCATCTGCTAAAATCTCTTCCAGTGAACGATAGATCCTAATACCGGGATAAAATTCTAAAGAATCGGTTTTGGATCTTTCCCAGATGCCCACCAGTTCAAAACCCGGGTGCAGGTGAATAAAAGGAGCATGGAATACTTTTCCCGACATACCGAAAGAGAGAATCGCTGTTTTGATGGGGGACATGGGCAATGAGTGAATGAGTGGGTGAGTGAATGAGTGAATGATTTGATTTGTTTAAAATTAAAAAACCTGTTCTATATGGGAACAGGTTTTTTTGAGCAAAGGCGGAGGGTTGTTAGGTCTCTTTGTCTTTGGTGCTTTTGATCAGACCAATACCTGCCACAAAAAAGATCGCTCCCAGTAGTCCGTAGATTACAATGCTTTTGATATTCCGTGTTCCGCTATCCCCGTTCATAAAACTGATGCCGGCATAGATCAGTCCGATGATACCCAGCAGGGATAAAATGATCCCCAGTATTCTTTTTTCCATACTGCATAATTACAGTAGCTGGATGGGGTTTTCTTATATACCGGTCTTTATAAGTTATATCCTTTACTGACCGAAACCGGATTTGTGTTTAAGTATCGGTGGAAAAATTACATAATTCACTGTACAGCAATACTTTCTGACTGTATTTTCCCTGTTTTCTGTGTTTTAATCTTATCTTGTCATCTATGCAGGAGAAAAAAGACTTTGTACATGTTACCGGTTGTGAGCCACATCGTATCCGAACCAAACTCATTCTCAAAGAAGTGCCGGAAATGCGTAACCTGATCGGTAAGAACCCTTATACTTTTCTGGCTATTGTTGGACTGGTGGCTTTCCAATTGGTGGGAAGCTGGCTGGTGGCCGATCAATCCTGGTGGATCGTGGTAGGTGCTGCTTACCTGCTCGGTGCTTTTGCCGATCATGCTTTATTTGTGATGATCCATGAATGTGCCCACCGACTGATCTTTAAAAACCAGGCAGCCAACCGCCTGGCAGGCATTCTGGCCAATATTCCCCTGATTTTCCCCAGTTCGGTTTCTTTCGAAACCTATCATATCAAACACCATTCTTTCCAGGGCGTGCATGAACTGGATGGCGACCTGCCCAATTACTGGGAGGCAAGACTGATCGATAACTTTTTTATTGGTAAAGTGATCTGGTTACTGTTCTATCCTTTTTTCCAGCTGTTCCGTTTTCCCCGCCTGCGCGAGATTCAGCCATTTAACAAATGGGTGGCACTGAACTGGTTGGTACAAATTGTATTCATTAGTCTGATTGGCTGGTTGTTAGGCGCGAAAGCGGTGCTGTTTCTGATCTTTAGTTTTTTCTTTTCCGTTGGATTACATCCTTTGGGAGCGAGGTGGATACAGGAACATTATCTCACCAAAGGCGAACAGGAAACCTATAGCTATTATGGTGTGTTGAATACGGTGGCCTTTAATGTGGGCTATCACAACGAACACCACGATTTCCCCTCCGTTCCCTGGAACCGGTTACCGCAGATCCGGAAGAATGCACCTGCTTTTTATGATACCTTGAGTTATCATACGTCCTGGACAAAACTTTTTTTCCGGTTCCTGTTCGATAAGGAGATCTCACTCTTCTCACGTATTGTAAGAACCAACAGGGGTAAAGTGATGCTGGCCGATGAATCGCGTCCTGATATTGACCTCACAGCGGTTAAATAGCAGTTTAGTTAACTACATTAACATACTATTTGCAGTTTAATTTTTCTGTTAAGCTATAAAGCTGTACATTTGCACCCTGAAACTGAGCACATATTAAAAAAGAGTCTCAAGGGTGATAGGTTCTGAGACGTTCTTCTAACGATTGAATTGGTTTTCCCCCGTTTCCGCTCAGTGTAAAAATTAATATTAAAAAGTAGAAATATTATGAAGAGTAATGTAATGCCTTCTATTGTCCAGATCGAAGCAAATGAATTAAAGCAACTGGTAACAGAAGTAAAAGAAACCGTAGCAACAGGAATTGTACCTGTAACAAGAAAAAAAGCCAACCATACCCGTTTTGGTATTGTTGATCTCTGGAATATCCGTCGTGGTGTGAGAAGTACACGCGTTTCCACACGTTGGTTTGTGTAAACAGACCCATGCTACATGTAACTAAGAATCCTCCGCTTGTCGGGGGATTTTTTTATTGGGCCTGTTACTGCTCACCGATTAAATGAAGGGCAAGCCCGAATATTGAACTCTAACATCAAGCCTGTCTGTACTTTTAATCCAGTTAAAGGTTAGAACTCGGTGGCATAGCAATCGGTGCCGGGTAAATAATCCGGAAGCCCCTGCAAAGGGGCTTCTTCATTTTCGATATACAGTAATTGTCTATAGTTTTTTTTGAAGGATGACCATTCCCCGGTAAGTTTCTTTCATTTGTGTAAATGGCAGAACCAACTTGCCACAAACAGTGTAGCCCATGCGCTGGTAAAAACCGATGGCGTTCAGACTGCTGTCCATTGCCTTCAGAAAGATCCTGTTTTTGTGGTGTTGCTTTGCTACAGTCTCACTCAGTTCCATGAGCTGTTTTCCGATGCCTTTGCCGGTAGCAGCTTTGTGCAGGTAGATCCTTTCTATTTCGAGACAATCTTTGTCTTCATACCCGTTGAGAGTGCCTTTTATCCGCAGTTTGAGATATCCCTGCGCTAATTCCTCTTCATCGTAAACGATATAGTGCAGATTATTGGGATCCGCTAATTCTTCCCGTAGTGTTTCTTCCGGATAAGCCTGTTCCTCCATATACCAGTTGGCACCGCCGGGATACCACAGATGCAGGTAGTGTTCTACATAAATAGCTTTGGCCAAAGCAGAGAGCTCAGCAGCATAAGAGGAATTGATCTGTCGGATGATCATACACCTGTTTTTTCGATCCAGCTGAAATGAGCCGCCCGGGGCAGTTCTTCAAATACTTTCCGGAAGGATTCCGGCGGAACGGCCAGTTTACGGGTTAGGGTATCCAGCCAGGCACCGTCGATGGTGATGATGGCGCTCAGGGTATTACCGTTCTTCCAGATTTCGTGTACCATGGTCCAGCGGCTCATATCATGGGTGCTTTTTACCAATTGTACATTGATGCTTACCGTATCGCTGAAATGGATTTCTCTTTTAAATACACATTCCTCCCTGAAAAGTATGGGGCCAATATGTTGATCCTGCATGACAAAGGGAGTAAGTCCGTGCTCATTCATAAAGGATACCCGTAAATAAGCCCCGAAATCATAATAAGCGGAATGACGAAGGTGAAAATTCGGATCCATATCACTCCAGCGGATCTCTACCGGTTTGCTATATCCACTCATGTAAGTTTTTAAGATGGTTTTTATTTTCTGCTATGTTTACATCTCAAAACAAAATTATGCGGGAAATACAAAAGATCGGCCAACTATTTGCCGACCTGCAGCAGGGCGATTGCTGGGTAGGACTGAATATGCAGCAGGTACTGAAGGATATCACAGCCGAAAAAGCTGCGGTGCGTTTGCATGAGAAGGGGAACAGCATCTGGCAACTGGTGAACCATCTCATCTACTGGCGTAAAACAGTGATGATCCGTTTGCAGGGCAAACACGCCGAACCACCCATGCCGGATATGTATCTGCCCGATGAACTAACTGATGCTTCCTGGCAAACCACACTGTTACATTTTGAAGAAGTTTACCGGCAACTGAGCGCGTTGATCGCAGCTTTTGATGAAAGCCTGCTGGATACTGCATCGCCTATTAAAGGGCAAACCTATTACCAGTTATTACTGGGCTGCCTGCAGCATGATGCCTATCATATGGGACAGATAGTAATATTGAAAAAGGATCTGTTGTAAAAGATATTGATCCTGCCTGATTGCTGTAACAAAAAAGCCCTGTAAGAGTACAGGGCCCGGATACATACGTTGCACGTAGTACATGAGAAAAATCTTACCACAAAGCTTTGCCCTGGTAAAAGTCGAGCACTTTTACGCGTAGCAGGTAATCGTATTTGGCTGCTACAAAATTGGCATTGCTTCTGTCCAGATTGTTTTTGGCAATCATATATTCTACGGAAGTATTTACCCCATTGGTAAATCTTACTTCTGCTGCTTTAAAAGAAACTGTAAAATCTTCTACCTGTTGTTTCAAGGCCAGGTAACGTTCAAAAGCGGCATTCATATTCACATAGGCCTGATCCACTGCCTGGCGTAATTGTGTTTTTACCGTTTGTGCTTCAAAGCTGGTTCGTTTTTCAGCGATTTTTGCCTGGTTCACATTACTGCGGGCACGTAACCCATTCAGGATCGGAATCTGCAGTCCAATACTAAGTGATGAGTTCAGGTTATTGGTCCATTGATCGCCATAAGTAATTTTTTGACTCAGATAATTATTTTGCGGTGCAAACACTGGTAGTTTGCTGCCACTGACAGTCACATATTGACTGGTTGCCACATCTGCCGTGTTGAGCAGTTCCTGTCGGGTAGCTACACTCGAATAGTTGGTGCCGAAACCGCCATTAAAACTAAGTGTTGGGAGTAATTGGGCTTTTGCAGCGAGATATCTTTTCTGTGCACTTTGCTTGCGGTACTCGGCAGCTTTGATAAAAGCAAGTTGCTGCTCGGCTGTCTGATAAATATTTTCTGCCGTGCCATCATATAATACAGGATTTCCGGAAGCACCAAGGTTCTCGAGCTGCACATTGGCATTGTAGGGTACATTCATTAACTGCGCCAGATTGATTCTGGCAGTCTCCAGCGTATTTTTTCCATTGATGACGGCTAACTGATCGCCGGAAAGCTGTCCTTTCAGATCATATAACATGGCCGGGGCAATGGCTCCGCTGGCATGTAAGGTTTCCAGCCGTGCTACCTGGTTTTTGGTTACTTCTACCTGTTTTTGGGCAACTTTCAGTTGCTCCTGTGCACTCAGTACCTGCAGGTAAGCCAGTATTACATTGATAGTGATATTGTCTTTTGTCTGCTGCCAGTCCATTTCGCTGGCTTTGGCGGCAAGTTCGTTTTGTTTGATGGCGTTCTGTATAGAAGAACCATTCCAGATCGTGATACTGGTGTTGATGGAATAGTTGGCGAAATTGATCTGCTGGTTGGCATAGGTATTGGTAAAGGGATCGATACTCCGGCCCTGGTTAATACCATGATTTACGTTGCCGGAAATAAACGGTAACTGGCTGCCCTTGGCTTGTTTGTAGGTTACTTTGTCTGATTGTGCCTGGTATTCAGACTGGCGAACAAGCAGGTTGTTTTCGATGGCTGTTTCCACGCATTGCTGTAAGGTCAGAACTCCGCCGGTAGTACCGGCGTTTTGAGCCTTTACTGTTGTTGTGAGGAGGATGGCAAAAACTATGATGCCGCTGATATGTTTCTTTTTCATGTTCTCGGTTCGCTTTAATTATTTTTCGATCCTGCCATCCAGCAGGTTAATGATCTGTTTGCCGTATGCGGCATTTTTTTCTGAATGGGTTACCTGTATGATGGTGACACCATCTTCTTCATTGATCTTTTTAAACAGTTCCATGATCTCTTCTCCCTGTTTGGAATTGAGGTTACCGGTGGGTTCATCGGCCAGCAATAATTTCGGTTTGGCAATCAGGGCGCGGGCAATGCCTACCAACTGCTGCTGTCCGCCGGATAACTGAACCGGGAACAGGTCTTTTTTACCCACGATATTGAAGCGGTCGAGTATATCTGCCACCATGGCCTGCCGCTCGGCTGTTTTGATATTCTGGTACAGTAAAGGGGTTTCAATATTCTCATAAACGGTTAATTCGTCGATCAGGTGATAGGCCTGGAATACGAATCCGATATTCTGCTTGTACAGTTCCGAGCGCTGTTTCTCTTTGATGGTGTACACATCCTGTTTCAGAAACCGGTAACTGCCTTCGGAGGGTTCATCCAGCATACCAATGATATTAAGTAGGGTGGAGTTACCGGAACCGGATGGTCCCATCACAGAGATAAAAGCACCTTCTTCAATGGTCAGGTTAATATCCTTCAGGATAAATACCCGGTTATTACCGTTGTTATGCCATTTGTAGATCTTTTCTAACTGGATCATATTGCTGGGTTTACTGTCTGGTCATTCTCAAAGCCTGTGCCATCTTTGAAAACCCTTTGCCAGTAAGGGTTTCGCAGGCTAATAATATTTACAAGTGTACGAAAACGGACAGTTTCTGTCTGTGTGCGTACACCCTATTTTCCGGGTTGTTTGGGCAATGGTCAACTGTCAATGTGAATAGGCAATCCAGTGCGATATTCGCCATTGCCCATTCTCTATTCACCAAAATTATTCTGTCCGTAAACTTTTTACCGGGTTGGCATTGGCTGCCCGGATGGCCAGTACACTAACGGTGAGTAAAGCTATTAATGCCGCCACGATACCTGCTGCTGCAAAAATCCACCAGCTGATGGGGATGCGGTAAGCAAAATCGGTTAACCACTGGTTCACACCGTACCAGGCAACCGGGAAGGCGATCAGTGCAGCGATCAATACCAGCATCAGAAAATCTTTGGACAGTAATAATACAATACTACCTGTACCTGCTCCTAATACCTTCCGTACACCAATCTCTTTGATTCTTTGGGTGATGGCGAAGGAGGATAAGCCGAGTAAACCCAGACAGGCAATCAGAATAGCAATCCCTGCAAACAGGGTGAACAAACTGCTCTGTCTTTGTTCGGACAGGTATAGTTTGTTGTAATTATCATCCAGAAAAGAAAATTCAAATGGGATTCCAGGTAAATAGGATTTCCATTTTTTTTCAATCTCTGCCAGCGCCTCAGTGGTATTGGAGCCGGCGATTTTGATGGAAAGCGCATTAAAGAATCCGGCTTGTTCGGGTTTGGGTAAAGACATCACCATGGGTGCGATTTTCTGTTTCAGAGACTCGAAATGAAAATCCTTCACTACCCCTATGACTTTGCCAGACACATTTCCGTAAGAAAAATTACGGCCCACTGCTTTTTCTGCCGATGGCCAACCCAATGCTTTTACAGTGGCTTCGTTCAGCAGAAAATTAGCGGTATCGGTTGATACGCCCGTAGAAAAATTTCTGCCGGCAGCCAGACTGATATTGTAAGAGGGGATAAAGTCATGATCGACCGCGAGGTATTTGAGTTCTATGTTTACAGATTGAAGCGAATCGCCTGATTCGGCTGAAGCGTTCTGCGAATCAAGTAACCTGCCAGTAGGAATCCGCGAAGAGCGGCCCATACTGCGGATATAAGATTTGGTCATCAGATCGTTTCTGAATGCTTCAAACTGACTGTTATTGGTAAAATAATAAGGGAATACTGCCACTTGCTCTTTTGAATACCCCAGTTTAGCCTCTTGCATAAAACGGAGTTGCTGAAAAACGATGGCTGTAGTGATGATCAGTACAATGGAAATACCAAACTGTGTAACCACCAATGCCTTGCGGAATGAAATGGATCTGCCTCCTACTTTGAACAATCCCTTCAATGTTTTTACGGGCTGAAATGATGACATGAACAGGGCAGGATAGAGGCCTGATACAATACCTACAATAAAGGGAGTCAACAGGAGAGGCAGGAGAAATTTCCAGTTCAATAACATAGTGGCAGATAATGCAACACCGGCCATTTTATTCAAAGCGGGTAAGATGAGCCAGGCTATCAGGATGGCGACTGCCATGGCAATCCAGGCGATCAGCACGGATTCACTCAGGAATTGCGCTACCAGTTCACCTTTACCGGCTCCGGATACTTTCCGGATCCCGATCTCTTTGGCACGTAGCGTGGAACGGGCCGTTGACAGGTTCATATAATTGATGCAGGCAATCAAAAGAATAATCAGTGCGATAATCGAGAACACATATACCCGGTTAATATCTCCGTTTTCTTCCGCTTCATAATCTGTGTGAGAGTACAAATGGATATCTGTCAGTTTCTGGATCTCCAGTTTGGTTAGCTTGGAGAATTGTATGGTGGAAGGAGCACCCGGAAAAAATACATGTTTGTCTATAAATGCAGGTAACTGCGCTTCGATATTCTTAACAGGATAGTTTTCCGGAACCAAAAAATAGGTAAAAAAGGAATTATTGCCATAGTTGGTCTGTAATTGTCTTTCGCCATATACCGCGGAATCTTTCAGGGTATTGAATGATACCATGATCTCCGGATGAAAATGCGAGTTGGTTGGAAATGATTTAAAAATACCCGATACTTTCAGGTTGAACTGGTTGTTGAAGCGGATCATTTTGTTCATGGGTTCTTCCTTGCCAAAATATTTTTCCGCAATTTTTTCTGATAGCATTACGGTAAAGGGATCCGTCAGTGCTTTGGCCGGATTGCCCTTCACAACGTTTACATCAAATACATCGAACAGGTTCTCATCAGCAAAAAATAACTGGCTTTCGCTGAATAGTTTGTCTTCGTATTTCACCGGCGTTTTACCATTGGGCAGCAAGCGGGTTACTTTCTGGATATCCGGAAAATCATTTTTCAGCAAGGGGCCGAAAGGCGGAGCCACGGTACCCAGTTTCAGCGTTACGGCACCATCCGGATTATTGAAACTGCGGGTGATCCGGTATATGCGGTTGGCTTTGCTGTGATAAGTGTCGTAACTGGTTTCGTGAATGATATACAGTGTAATGAGCAGGCAACAGGCAAGACCCATGGTTAAGCCAAAGAGATTGATGAACGAGATGAATTTGTGTTTCATCAGGTTTCGCCAGGCCATTTTAAAATAATTTTGAATCATATAGATACTTTAGTTTGTTAGCTAGCAATATTTATTCTGTTCGTAAACTATCAGCAGGATTGGCAGATGCTGCTTTGAAAGTTTGTAAACTAATCGTGAGTAAAGCTGCGAGAAACATGGCCACTCCCGCCAGCAGAAATAACCAGAGATTGATGGGAGTGCGGTACGCAAAATTCTGCAACCATTGATTCAACGCATACCAGGCAACCGGAGTGGCTATCACAAAAGCTACCAATACCAGCCATAAAAAATCTTTGCTGAGGATGGTAACGATCTGGGTAACAGAAGCTCCTAATACTTTTCGTACACCGATCTCTTTGGTGCGCTGATGGGTGGTGAAGATCACCAATCCCAGTAAACCCAGACAACTGATGAGTACTGCAAGGCCGGTTGCCCATTTCAGCAAACTGGCAATATGTTGCTCTGCACGGTAGCTCTGTGCAATCGATTCATCGAGAAAATGATAGTCGAAATCTTCTTCCGGATAGATCTGTTTCCAGTTTTTTTCTATTTTGGCAATCGCTGTTTTCCAGTTACTGCCATCTGCATTTTTAGGCGGCAGGGTAACGGTAAACACACTGTTAATGAGATCCCAGCTTCCCAATGCCAACGGTTTGATTTTCTGGTGAAGCGATTTCTGGTGAAAATCTGCCAGCACACCGGTAACCAGCATTTTTTTATTATCCCAATTGAGGTATCTACCCACTGCATCTGCAGGTTGGTTGAACCCGAGGGCTTTTGCATAGGTATCGTTGATGAGGAATTCGCGGGCCGTATCAGAAGCCGAATAGTTTTTTCCGGCCAATAGTTTCATTCCGAACTGGCGCAGGTATCCGGTATCTCCGAATTTCATTTCCACATCAGAAGTGATTTCTTTTTTGCCGTTGTGGTAAGAGATGGTACTGCTCCAGGCATCGGGTGAAGCAGGAGTTCCGGTAGACAAACCAACGGCTGCTACTTCCGGGATCGCTCTTAATTCTTTAGCGAGGATCAGTTTTTTGGCACGTGAAGTATCGCGGTAGTTGGTACGGAAGAAGATGAGTGCCTCTTTGGAAAAACCCAGATCCTTATTCAATGTAAAATGAATCTGACTGCTTACCACCAGTGTGGCCAGAATAAAGAACTGGGCAATGGTGAACTGTGATACCGTAAGGCTTTTTCTGATCCAGTTTTTGCGGCTTTTGCCGCCGTTAAATAGGTTTTGGTTCTTTAATACATTCACGGGTTTGAAAGAAGAAAGTACCATGGCTGGGTAGAAACCGGATAAAAAAGTAACTGCGATGATCAGCGCAACCAGGAAACCTATCATCAATGGCTGACCCAACAGATCAAAATGCAGTTGAGGCGGGATAAAATCACTGAAGATCTTTAATAAAAAGGGAGTTAAAATAATCGATAAAACTGTAGCCAGTAAGGTAATCACAAAGGTCTCACTCATAAACTGTAACAGCAATTGTTTTCGTGAGCCCCCCATGGTTTTGCGGATCCCGATCTCTTTTGCGCGGTGAGAGGCCTGTGCTGTTGTAAGGTTGATAAAATTGATACAACCCAGCACCAGTAAAAACGCAGCTACCGCTAAAAGTCCATACAAGGTAGGTTTGTGCGCAGTTCGCTCACTATAGTTTCCGAGGTCTGGGTTAAAGTGAAGATCAGCCAGTGGCTGTAATTTGAAAGCCTGGGTACTGGGGTCGTCTTTTTCTTTTTTGTTGTATTTGGCTAATAAGGCATTGGCCATTTTCTCTACTTTCTGAGCACTGGTGCCCGGCGATAACTGCACCAACAGCTGCGAAGCATCTGTTGTATTACCCCAGGCTTTCCAGTCACGGGGTTGTAAACTCGTTTTTTCCAGTGTGATCCTCGAAATAAAAGTGGTATAACCAAGATCTGTGTTTGCTTTCAGGTCTTTTACAATACCTGTAACGGTAGTTCTCACAGTATCATCAAAAATGATTTCTTTACCTAGAATTTCACTGACAGTTAATTTGGGGAAATATCGGCTGGCAGTTTTTTCTGTTAAGACCACTTGGTAGGGTTCCTGCAGCGATACGGTAGCTGTTCCGGCTACCCATTGATAGGGGATCAGCTTAAAATAATTTTCATCTGCAAAGACCGGAACAGGTTGTTTTTTGAGTTTGATCTCGGAACTGCCATTCTGGGAAGGAATGGTGATTTTCTGGTTTTCGTTCCATGTTTTGATGGGTGCAATAATTTCCAGACCCGTTACTTCTTTTCCGATGGTATTTCCCAATGGATAAGCTACACCCGGATTTTTATAGGTTTCGCCAGAAAACGTAAAGAGAGAAGTAACCCGGTATATGCGGTCACGGTTGGTATGAAACCTGTCAAAACTGAAATCATACTGCACAATCAGGAATATCACCAGTGCGGCACTGATGCCGATAGACAATCCTAGTACATTGATAAAGGAAAACGCCTTGTTATGTCTCAGGTTTCTGATCGTGGTTTTGAAATAATTGGTTAGCATGGCAGTATGTATGGTTATAGGGTCTGTTTATTCGGTTCGTAAGCTGGTTACGGGATTTGCTGCTGCCGCTTTCACTGAGCGATAGCCTACGGTAATTGCAGCAATCAGGAATGTAGCCGCTATGGCCAATAGAAATATGCCCGGGTGCAAACTGATTCTGTTTTTATACTCTTGCAGGTACTGACTCATGGCCCACCATCCAACAGGAGCAGCAATTACAAAAGCGACCAGTAATAACCGGGTAAATTCTTTTCCGAACAACCATAAAATATCTTTCAGATCAGCTCCCAACACTTTTCTTACACCGATCTCCTTGGTTTTCCGTACAGCCATAAAAGAAACGAGACCATACAATCCGAGAGAGCCAATAATGATGGCGATGATGGCGAAAGCTTCGATCAGTTTCAGGGTCATGGTATCACCTTCGTAGAAACGGGCAATTCTTTCGTCAAGAAATTCGTATGCGTATAGATAATCGGGATAGGTTTCGTTCCAGATCTTTTCCATTGCAGCCATGGCAGGCTGTATGTTTTTCATATTTACTTTGATGGCACAAGTGCGGTAATTATTATTATCCGGTAGAATACAAAGTGCCGATATTTCGCTGTGAAAGGAATAGTTATGGAAATCTTTCACCACACCGGCAATGGGTGCCACCGTGCTGCCACCGTTGATCGAAACACGTTTGCCGATCACTTCCTGGGGAGATTTGATGTTCAGTTTTTTTACAAAGGTTTCATTCACGAGTATTTCGCGGGCACTATCTGAGGGGAAAAAATTTCTGCCGGCCACCAGTTTCAATCCGAATGTTCCCAGGTAATCAGCATCCGCATTTTTCACATTGATACTCCAGTGTTCGTCTTCTGCCCGGTTATCGTAGCGGATTCCGGTACTGTTGTTGGAGCCGGAAGCCGGCGGTTGATAACAAAGGGTGATCTTCTCCACACCGGCCACGCCTGATAAGCGGGTTCGGAGCGTATTCATCTTTACTTTATCACTGATAGGGATGGGCAGACTGATGATAGCATCTTTGGTAAAACCCATATCCGTATTCTTTGAAAAATGCATCTGACTGGCGATCACAATGGTACCAATGATGAGCATTTGCGAAATGGCAAACTGGGTTACTACCAGTATCCGCCTCAGTGAAAATCCACCGATATGTTTTTGTGAGAGTTGGCTTTTCAGGGCCATCACCGGCTGAAACCGGGCCAGAACCAGTCCGGGGTAAGAACCCGATAAGAAAGTAACCACCACACCTGTGACCAGCAGGAAAATCCATAAGGAAGGATTCTGCAACAGTTGCAGGCTCATATTGGATTGAAAGAGCTGGTTCACAAAAGGCATAGATAAAACAGCGATGATGATAGCCAGTATTAACGCAAAAAAGGTAATCAAAGCTGTTTCTGCAATGAATTGCCAGAACAATTGTTTGGGCATACTGCCCAAGACTTTGCGGATGCCCACTTCCTTAGACCGGTTCAGGGCCTGTGCTGTGGCAAGGTTGATAAAATTAACACAGGCGGTGATGATGAGAAACAGGCCGATCAGCGTAAATGCCCATAGATATTTTTTATTCGCAGTTCCGTTAAAATCCGGGTTGAAGTGGATATCAGCCAACTCCTGTAAACGGAAATGCCAAACATTCGCATCTCTGCCCGTATAATTCTTTTTTACCAGCTGCGCCAATGCCTGGTTTGCCTGTGCAGGAGTAGCATTTTGTTTTAACAGAATGAAGCAATGACTGCCACTGTATACGCCTCCCCAGTTACTGTCTGTAGCCAGCCATTTGCTTTGGTCAATGAGGTTCTGGTACGATAAATAGATCTCTTCTCTGTGATCGGTATTATTGGGTAAATCTTTCAGGATCCCTTTTACAATGAAATCAGTTTTGTTATTGATCCGGATCGTTTTACCCATGGGATCTTCCGTACCGAAATATTTTGTAGCGAGTTTTTCAGTAATGGCCGCCGAATTGGGAGAGGAGAGGAAATTCTGCTGGTTACCCTTCACCAAAGGAAAATGCATGATGTCGAAGAATTCCGGCTCCGCATAGGCGATGCCGGATTCTTCTTTGAACTTTTTCCTGTCGTTTCCGGCATCCATGGCCACCAGTGCATCATTATAAGAGATCACACGGGCAGTTTTTTCGGCAAAAGTGAATTCGGAACGGAAGGCGCGGCCTACCGGGCTGGGTACTGCTTCAGAAAAACCGGGTTCATCATCATGCCATTCGGTTACGATCCGGTAAATGCGGTCTTTGTTCTCGTGAAAATTATCAAACCCCAGGTGATACTTTACAATAGTGAAGATCACAATACTGCAGGCTATGCCGAGGGATAGCCCGAAAATATTGATAAAGGCATAGGATCTATTCTTGGTCAGGTTGCGCCATCCGATCTTCAGGTAGTTTCGTATCATGGGTTCTGTGTGTTTTCTGTATTTATTCGCTTCTTAATGTTTTTACGGGATTGGTAAGCGCTGCTTTGGTAGCGTTCATGCTAACCGTTGCCAGCGCAATCAGTAACATACCTACACCTACCAGCAGGAATACCAACAGTGAAATGGAAGTTCGGTAACTGAAATTCTCTAACCAGCGGTGCATGATCCACCAGGCGGCAGGAATGGCAATCAGGAAAGCAATGGCCACCAGATAAAGGAATTCTTTTGATAAGAGTAATAATAACTGCTGCAAGCTGGCACCCAGTACTTTCCGGATACCGATCTCTTTTTTTCTTCTTTCGATAGAGGAAGAGACGAGTCCGAATAAACCGAGGCAGCAGATAAAGATTCCGAGCCCTGCAAAGATCACAGACAGGCGGCTGATCAATTGTTCGGTATTGAATTTCTCATTAAAAGCATCATCTACAAAACGGAATTCAAAAGGAAAGGCCGGACTGTATTTTTTATAGATATTTTCTATGCTGGCCACTGCTTTACGTGCATCTGCTTTTTCTGTTAACCGTACATTGAGATAACGTGACCATTTGTTTTCATATTTAAACATCAGCGGCGCGGCTGATTCGTAAGGAGAGCCCATTACCATATTGTCTATTACGCCTACTATTTCCATATTTCTTCCGGCCCAGGTAACGGGTGCACCAATCGGGTTGGTAAGTCCCATCAGCTTGATGGCTTCCTTATTGAAGATCACACCCAGACTATCTCCTTGTCTGAAATCGCGGCCAGTTACAATTCTCGCATTCAGTGTTTTGGTGAGATCTACATCGGTGAACATAAAACCGATGATCAGGTTATTGCTGGCCGGTGCATTCACGGCTTTTACACCCGACGTAAATCCGAAAATATCAGTAGGAGGGGTAGACGTTCGATTTACCGCTGCCACCATGCCGGTTTGCATCAGGTCATTTTTTAATGCTTCAAAACTTTTATCAGTTGCGGGAGAACCGTTAATAGTGATTAGATTATTGGGCGAATAACCCAGGTCGCGTTTTTTTACATATTGCAACTGTTGATAAATGATTAGTGTGGCAGATACCAGTACGATGGATACAATGAATTGACCGGTAACCAGAATTTTTCTGGGTAATAGTACCCCGCGTGAGGGGAGAAAACTTCCCTTCAATACTTTGACCGGTTGGAAACCCGATAAGTAAAAAGCCGGATAACTACCTGCCAGCAGTCCGGTAATAAACGTGATACCTGCCAGTGTCAACCATACAACCGGTTCCTGGTACGGTATGCGGATGGGTTGGTTCAGCAACTGACTGAATAAAGGTAATAAAGCATATACCAGTCCCATGGCCAGTAAGGCAGCTGTAAGGGATAATAGTAAAGACTCTGTCATGAATTGAATCAGCAGTTGTGCTCTTCCAGATCCTAGTGTTTTCCGGATGCCTACTTCTTTGGCTCTTTTTTCAGAACGGGCTGTGGATAGGTTCATGAAATTAACACAGGCGATCGCGAGTATGATCAAAGCGATCCAGATAAATAAGGATACATACTGGATCCGGCCACCGGTATTTTTACCTCCTTTAAATTCTTCATACAATCTCCACTTTTCCATGGGATGCAGAATTACCGATCCTCTGGTAGTGGGATTCTCACCCTTGGTATTGGTTTTGATCAACTGAAGCATCTTCTGTTCAAGGGAAGCAATATTTGTTCCGGCACGGGTGGTGATGAAAACCCTGTCGCCACAGTTTACCCATTCCTGTTCTGCCTCCTGCACTCTTTTAGAAGAAGGATTAAAAGGAATCAACGCTTCAAACTGAATGGTAGATGCTGCCGGTATATCTTTTACCACAGCTTTTACCATCGCATTTCTGTCATTATTCACTGTTACCGTTTTACCAACAGCCGGCGTATTGCCAAAGAATGCTTTGGCAGTACTTTCGGTAAAGATCAATGCATCAGGATCCTGAATGGCAGAAGCATCTCCTTCCACAAAATCAAAACTGAAAATGTTGAAAAAATCGGTTGTGGTGCTGAGTGCATTTTTGGTTAAGATCTTATCGCCAACGGTAAAAATAACCCGGTTGGGAAAAGAAACCACAGCGGCATTTTCTACTTCCGGTAAACTGGCTTTGGCCGTTCTGGCCAACGGAAACATCATATCCGGTCCTGTATTGATCTCACCGTTGAAATTCCGGTTAGACATGACATGGTAGGTAGAATGGTATTTTTTATACTGTTTATCCCATGACTTTTCCGTATACACCCACAACAGAATCAGCATGGTGGCAGCCATAC
The DNA here is from genome assembly GCA_943369185.1 of Caulobacter sp. UNC279MFTsu5.1. Lineage (GTDB taxonomy): Bacteria > Bacteroidota > Bacteroidia > Chitinophagales > Chitinophagaceae > Sediminibacterium. Next base: position 571,251 of record CALRMK020000002.1, read on the forward strand.
CAATGGTAAGTCCTGCCAGATTAATAACAGAAAATGATTTGTTCCGTAAAAGATTTCGCCAGGCGACGATCAAATGATTCTTTAGCATTTGTTTCAGTTAATTGATGAATGGATAGTCAATTTCTCATGTTATATATCCGTTGTATCAATATTCGTTATTCTGTTCGCAGACTTTTCACCGGGTTGGCACTGGCTGCTTTGATAGCATGGTAACTCACCGTGATCATCGCGATCAGAATACTGAGGATGGCCGCAAAAGCGAAGATCCACCACTCAATATTTATCCGGTACGGATAGTTCTGTAACCAGTTATGCATAAACCACCAGGCTACTGGGGATGCCAGGACAAAGGAGATGATCACCAGTCCGATAAAATCTTTCGATAACAGCGTTGCAATTCCTGTAACAGAAGCACCCAATACTTTTCTTACCCCGATCTCTTTGATCCTGCTTTCTGCCATATAAGCGGCTAAACCAAACAGACCCAGACAGGAAATGAATATGGTAAGGCCGGCAAATAAACCTGCCAGTGTTCCGGTACGTTGTTCTGATTTGAATTTGGCAGCATAGTCTTCATCGATAAACTTGTATTCGAATGGATAATTCGGGTTGTATTTTTTGAAAATCTGTTCTGCTTTTTTCAGGTTGTCGGCAGTGGTATTTTTATTGTTCAGTTTGATATGGATCACATTGAACCAGCCCCTGGCCCCTTCAATGATCATGGGTTTGGTAGGATGGTAGGGCGATTGCAGGATAAAATCCTTGACCACACCTACTACATGCCAATCGCGGCCATTGTCTTTTACGATCTGTCCGATAGGATCTTTAAAACCCATGGCTTTTACGGAAGATTCATTCAGGATCATGGCCGTAGAATCGGTCAGGTATTGCTTGAGGTTAAAATCGCGGCCTTTTACAAACTGCAGGCCAACGGTGGTGCCAAGGTCTTCATCCGCGGCAAAGCGGTCAAAATCAGTTTTGTCATCCGGGGCTTTGCCTACCCATTCAATTCCCCAGGTATCGCTCCAGCCCTGTGTAATGGGGGCACTGGTTCTGGATACAGAAGTGGCTGCACCAGAACTGAGCAGTTCATTTTTTACAAGGGGATAATTTTTGGTGAGGTCATCTGTGAGGAAATGGAAAATGAGGTTTTTCTTGTCATATCCCAGATCCCTGTTGCGGGCATGCTGGATCTGTTCTTTCACAATGGCGGTGCAGATGATAAGAATGATGGCGAACGTGAACTGCAATACCACCAGCACTTTTCTGGGCGTGACCACTTTATCTGATTTCAGGAAAGTACCCTTTAATACTTTTACCGGTTTAAATGCCGATAAATAAAAAGCAGGATAACTGCCGGCCAATACCCCTGTAAAGAGTACGAATCCAATAAAGATGAGCCAGAGGGTTACATTGCCATAATCGATCGAGAGTTTCTTATCGGTTAATACCCCAAAAGCCGGTAAACTGATCTGTACGATCAGTATCGCAAATAATCCGGCGATCAGCGAAATAAGAATGGATTCACCCAGAAACTGTCCGATCAGTGATCCTTTATTGGCACCCACTACTTTGCGGATCCCTACTTCTTTGGCTCTTTTTTCACTGCGGGCCGTACTCAGGTTCATGAAATTGATACAGGCGATCAGCAGAATAAAAGCCGCGATAACACCAAACATTTTCACAAAATCGATCAAACCAGCATCTTCTACACCATTGGTAAAGCTGGAATAGAGGCGCCAGCGACTGATCGGGTAGAGGAACATTTCATTGGTCAACTCTGTATTGTCATACTTGCGCTTTAATTTTTTCAATTTCGGCGCAATAGATGCCAGGGTGGTATTCTTTTTCAGCAATACATAGTTGCGGGTGGAGTTATTGCCCCAGTTGGCATCATCCTCACCCAGTTTGCGCAGGTAGGCCCATGGTAAAAGGTATTCAAATTTAAAACGGGTATTGTTGGGAAGGTCTTTTACAATACCGGTAACCGTAAAATTATCTTTGCTATCAATACGCACTACTTTACCCATGGGGTCTTCCTCCCCGAAAAAACTCTTGGCCAGTTTCTCTGTAAGTACAATCGAGTACATGTCTTTTAAAACCGTATTCGGATCTCCCTTCACCAGCGGAAAACTGAACACGTTCAGAAAGTTGGAGTCCACAATATTACCACTCACTGTCAGCTTCTTTTCTCCGATAGTGAACAGAAAATTACTGGGCCAGTTTACCCGTGTAGCCATTTCCACTTCCGGAAAATCACGTTCCACCGTACGGGCAAAAATTTTGGGCGTGGTATTCCAGCACTGCAGTTTACCGCTGAAAGTATCTTTGTTCCAGGCTTCGTAAATGCGGTCTTTTTTTGCATGAAACTGATCGTAACTCATTTCATGATTGATCCACAGCAGAATCAGTATGGCACTGGCCATACCTACAGAAAGGCCCAGAATATTGATAAATGAGAATCCTTTATTCTTTAAAAGATTCCTCACAGCTATTTTCAGGTAATTACGAAACATGGTAATGGTGGCGTTTAGGGAAGTGGAATACTTGCTGATAAGTCAGTTGCTTATACCAGTATATTCTCTGTTACAGTTTGTCCATCCAGCATACGGATGATCCGGTGACTATACCTGGCATCATGTTCAGAGTGTGTTACCATGATAATGGTGGTTCCCTGTTCATTCAGGTTGGTCAGCAATTCCATCACTTCGTTACCATTAGAGGAATCGAGGTTACCGGTAGGCTCATCGGCCAGTATCAGTTTGGGATTGTTTACCACGGCACGGGCCACGGCCACACGCTGCTGCTGACCACCGGATAACTGTTGCGGGTAATGGTTACGGCGATGCATGATCTGTACTTTCTCCAGTACTTCATCCACCATCTTTTTACGGTCTGCGGCTTTTACACCGGTATAGATCAGGGGTAGTTCCACATTTTCAAAAACCGTCAGCTCATCAATCAGGTTAAAACTCTGGAATACAAAACCAATGTTATGCTTACGCAGATCTGCGCGCTGGCGTTCGTTGAACTTAGCGATTTCGGTTCCGTTAAAAATAAAACTGCCATTATCCGGATCGTCCAGTAAACCCAGAATATTCAGCAGGGTAGACTTGCCGCAACCGGAAGGCCCCATCACAGCTACAAATTCTCCTGGTTTAATCTCCATCGACAGTTTATTCAGTGCAATGGTTTCTACCTCATCTGTCCGGTAGATCTTCTCGAGGTCAGTGATTTTTATCATGGTTTGGTTTTTGTTATAGTAAGAGTTGTATTTGCTTAAAAGTTGTGATTCGTTTTGTTGTTTATTTGATAGCTGGCTAACTAAACTCATTTTACCAATTACCTAGTTACCCAATTACCCATTCACCTACTGCTTCTTCAACACCAGTTCCTGCATATTGCCATAGTTCTCATAACTGGAGGTCACTACTTTATCACCGGGTTTTAGTCCCTGTAATACTTCATAGTAATCTGGATTCTGGCGTCCAAGCTGGATCTCTACTTTGTAGGCCATCGTTCCATTCTCATTTACTTTAAAGATCCAGTTACCACCGGTTTGCTGGTAGAACCCGCCTTTGGGAACCAGGATGGCCGTGGTTTCATCACTTAAAGCCAGCAGGATCTGCAGGGTTTGTCCGCGGCGGATGCCCTGGGGTATATCGCCCACAAACTGCATATCTACCTGGAACCTTCCGTTGGTTACCTGCGTAAATACTTTGGTGATCTTCAGTTTATAGGTTTTGTTGGCAAAAGTGAAATCTCCGGTAAGTCCGATGAAAATGCGGGAGATATAGTGTTCATCCACATCTACACGTACTTTGAATCCACTCAGTACATCTATTTGTCCCAAACGCTCACCTTCTCTTTTGTTCTGTCCAATTTCAGCATCGAGAGATGTCAGTTGGCCGTCAATCGGTGCACGTACAATCAGATCGCCCACTTTTTTGCGCATTACGGTCAACGCATTCTGAGAACCTTCATAAGATTGTTTAGCCTGTTCCAGTTGTTGTTTATTGGAGAGAGAATCCTGTTGCAGGATCTGGTTGGTCAGTTTTTTCTTGCGCAGCAGGTAAGTATAGTTATTCTCCGATGTTTTGAATTCCTGCAAACCAATGGCTTTCTGGTCGTACAGGGTTTTGTTCAGTTTGTAGAGGCGTTCCGCTTCTGTTAACTGACTTTCCACATCGGTCATCTGGTTCAGTTTGTTCACCGTGTTCTGCTGTGCCGCGTTACGCGAGATCTGCATCTGGGTTAGCAGGTTATAAACAGAAGTTTCCTGGTTTACCAGACTCAGTTGCAGGTTGGTATTGGATAGTTTGAGGATGGGTTGGCCCTTTTTCATGATGGCCCCATCTTCCACATATTTTTCTTCTACACGGCCGCCTTCGGTGGCATCCAGGTAAATAGAGGTAACGGGTAAAACGATACCGTTTACCGGTATGGCATCTTTATAAGGCCCTTTGGTTACTTCACTGATGGTGATCCTTTCTGTATCTACATTCAGTTTGGATTTGCCGGAAGTGAAATAGATACTTCCTGCGATCAATCCAACAATCAATACCACCAGGGTGATGGTGAGGATCTTTTTGGTACTCCATTTCTTTTTTTGAATGACTCTGTCCACAGCTGTTGTTTTTGGTTTGAACTTATATGAGTTTGATTAAGCCGATTTCTGATGACTCCCTGCCACTGCATGCCTGGCGGGCAGAATGTACATGCATCAGTAATACAAGGCCAATGGTTCCTGCCACGAGGAGGAGGGCGATGAATCTGGACTGTTGCTGGGTATTCGGTTTCATAATGGTTGATTTCTGGGAATAGTATATGAAACGATTGTGCCAAAGAGTAAGCCTATTGATAATCAATGATTTGTTTTTTACCAAACGACTTAACTGTACGCATACGGTACAGAAACTGTCCGGTTTTGATACAGTACCCCAGCGCCCCATTTTCTAACCGGTTCTTTTTCAGATTCTTAGCTAACTGGTATATTTATAGTAGTTGGTTTACCGGTTTATTGGTTTATTTGTTTTGTGTATCAATCCCTTAGCACATATTAAACCCATAAACTAATAAACCAGTAAACGAATAAACGACTAAACCGATCCTGCATGAGTTTGAAGAAAGCCAGTATTCTGGTAATAGATGATGATACAGACGTACTAACCGCCGTTCGATTACTGCTGCGAACAGAAGTGAAAGAAGTGGTAACTGAAAAAAATCCGGAACAGATCCCTTTTTTGCTGGGTAAAGACAGTTTTGACCTGGTATTGCTGGATATGAATTTTAATGCTTCGATCAATACCGGCAATGAGGGTATTTACTGGCTGCAAAGGATCAAACAGATCAAGCCGGAAGTAGCCGTGATCATGATCACGGCTTATGGCGATATTGATCTGGCCGTACGTTCCCTGAAAGAGGGCGCTGCCGATTTTGTGGTAAAACCCTGGCATAATGAGAAGTTATTATCCACTTTATCCGCTGTATTGAAGAAAAGAGAGCAGCCTAAAAGTAATAACCCTTCTCAAAAGATGGAGGCGGGTAAGGGCAACAATGCCATGATTGGTGAGAGCGAAGTAATGCAGGATATTTTTCACAAGATCGATAAGATTGCGCCAACAGATGCCAATATCCTGATACTGGGTGAGAATGGTACGGGAAAGGACCTGATTGCCACCGCTATTCACGAGCAATCCTTACGTGCCCATAAACCTTTTGTGAAAGTGGATGTGGGGGCGCTGACGGAAAGTCTTTTCGAAAGTGAATTATTTGGCCATAAGAAAGGAGCTTTTACCGATGCGCGTGAAGACAGGGTGGGGCGTTTTGAATCAGCCAACGGCGGTACCTTGTTTCTGGATGAGATCGGCAATATTTCACTGCAACAGCAGGCCAAACTCTTAACTGTTTTGCAGAACCGGCAGGTTACCCGTTTGGGTACCAATCAACCGGTGCCCATTGACATTCGTCTGATCTGCGCTACGAATATTCCTTTAAGCGAACTGGCCAATGAGAACCGTTTCCGGAAAGACCTGATCTACCGGATCAATACGGTGGAGATCACGGTTCCGCCACTCAGGAAAAGAAGGGAAGATATCCTGTTACTGGCCAAACATTTTGCCCGCATTTATGCCAATAAATACCTGAAGCCGAATATCCAGTTTCATGCGTCGGCGCTGGAAAAACTGCAGCAATATCCCTTTCCGGGGAATGTGCGGGAATTACAGTATACCATTGAGCGGGCCATTATTATGGCCGATAGCGCTACCATTGAAGCGCCGGACCTGCTGTTTTCGCCAATTGAATCTTCGGTAACAGAATCGCAGGAAGATGAAGTAACGAAATTGAGCACCATGGAAAAAAATACGATCATGAAAGTGATCGATAAACACAATGGCAATATCAGTAAAGCCGCCAAAGAACTGGGATTAACGAGAACCGCTTTATATAGAAGATTAAGTAAGTATGACATATAAAAAAATTCAGTGGGATATCCTTACCCGCGTGTTATTACTGATAGTGACCATTACCGCTGCTGCTTTGCTGCTGGTAAAGGGTTGGTATGTGTATGAGTTACTGGTGTTACCAGTGATCGTTTACCAGGTAATAGATTTTTACCGCTACCATAAACAGGCAATGTATGAAGTGGAGCAGTTTGTAGAATCAATTCATTACCGCGATTTTTCACGGAATTTTAATGTATCGCAGGCGCCGGAAGACCTGAAGCAACTACGTAAAGGATTTAATGAGATCAACACGGCGTTTAAAGTGATCTCCAAAGAAAAAGAGACCCAGTACCAATACCTGCAGAAAATCCTGGAACTGGTGGATACGGGGATCATTTCGTACGAACCCGAAACCGGGGAAGTGGTATGGATGAATGAATCGCTGAAGCGGATGTTATTGCTGCCTTATCTGAAAACCATCCATTCGCTGCAGAAAAGAGATGATGCCTTGTACCAGCAGGTAATTACCCTGAAACCCGGTAACAGCCATGTGGCCACGGTTCACCAGGAAAAAAATACATTTAAAATTCTGTTGTCTGCAACCGCTTTTCAGACAGAAGGTAAAAAATTTCACCTGGTGGCTTTTCAGAATATCAATGAGGCGCTGGATGAAACCGAATCGCAGGCCTGGAAAAAGCTGTTGAGTGTGATGACGCATGAGATCATGAATTCGGTGGCACCCATTTCATCGCTGGCGGATACCCTGAAGAATCGTTTGCAGGAATCGGTTCAATTCCTCGATAACAGCAATGGGGTAGTAGAAGATCTGGAAGTAGGTATCAACACCATTAAACGCCGGAGTGAAGGGTTGCTGAAATTTGCGGAAGTATACCGGAACCTGAATAAAATCACCAATCCCACCCTCAAGAAAGTATTTGTACGAGACCTCTTCGAGAACATGCATAACCTGATGCAGCCTACGCTCCATCAGAAAGGAATTGAGATGGAGATCATCCTCAAAGATCCTGAGCTGACGATGGAAGTAGATGCCAACCTGATAGAGCAGGTACTGATCAACCTCATCGTAAATGCCATTGAAGCGGTAAAAGAAAGTGAACAGCCCAGAATTATCTTATCCGCCCTGCTTTCTCCCAATAACAAACTGGCCGTAAAAGTAGCCGACAATGGTTACGGGATGAATGAAGAAGTGATGAACAATATTTTCATTCCTTTCTTCAGCACCAAAAAGAATGGAAGTGGTATTGGCCTGAGTTTGTGTAAACAGATCATGATGCTGCACAAGGGAAATATTCAGGTACAGTCTGTTGAAAGTAAGGGAACCGTTTTCACTTTGCAGTTCTGATAGCAGGACTGTAAGGCTTGTATCATCTCTTTACCGATTTACTCCCGCTATTCGCCTTGTTTTCATCACAGACAGTATTGCGTATAGACTGTTTAGTTATATTTATTCTTACTAAGCATTCTGTTCAACAAACCGTCTATGAAAAAGCTTTCCATTAGTTTTCTGTTGATCGCCGCGGTAACCGCATTCACTTATTGTGGTTCTTCCAAACAAGCCGGTACATCAGTCAAAACCAAACCTGTTATCAATTACCAGGCAAATATCATGGCGGTAGTACAGGCCAATTGTACACCCTGCCATTTTCCGGAAAAAGGCGGGAGAAAGAAACCACTGGATACCTATGCAGCCATTAGCTCACAAATAGAGGAAGTGCTCAGGCGTATACAGCTCACACCTGGTCAAAAAGGTTTTATGCCCGACCGTAAACCGAAACTGGCAGATAGTACCATTCAGCTGATCATGCAATGGAAGGCGGATGGATTAACTGAAAAATAAACGCATTACCTCCCCCGGTTGTTACAGAACCCGCTGTTGAATTGCCTAACGGTTGTTTCAATGGCGGTTCTTTATTTTACGGCATTAATTTTCGCTGGTAAGGGCAGCCTGTATCTTTTCCTTTGTTTCGGGTGAGAGTGTTTCATGCAGCGTAACCTGTTTGGCCATCCGGCCGATAAATCCGCTCTGTTGCTCAAATTTCCGGCAGAAACTGCAGATTCCGAGATGGGCACGCAGTTGCCAGCTTCCCCACCAGGAAAGCCTGTTCTCCTCTTTTTTGGAGACCAGATATGTAGCTTTTTTGCAACTGATCATGAAAAATCGCATCTCTTTATTTTATATGTAACCAGTTTTTTTCCAGACAGGTACGCAACTGCAACTTGGCCCGGTGTATGAGTACCCAATAATTAGACGAAGTGATCCCTAATACCTTACAAATCTCTGCTGCATCCATGTCTTCGAGGTATTTCATTGAAAACACGGCTTCCTGCATTTCCTGTAGTTTTTTCCGGCACCTGGTAAGCACAGAATAAAACTCCTTATTCTCAACTGTGCTGGAAAGGTCAATACCCCAGTCGTCCGGTTGGTCCTGTTTTGTCCAGTGTTCGGCTTCATCAAAAAAGCTGTCGGTAACACCAGTAGCAGACATGGGCTGCATAATATCCCTTGCTTTTTTGCGGTAATGATCGATGATCTTGTTTTTGCAGATGGAGAAAAGCCAGCTTTTTTCAGCGGCCTCACCTTTAAAGCTATCGCGGGCTTTCCAGGCACTGATAAAGGTTTCCTGCACCAGATCCTCCGCCACAGCGGTATCGTTTACGCGCGGCAATGTGTAGCTATACAAGGCATCGGCATAAAGTTGAACCCATTGATCCGGGTTAAGCTGGTTTTTCGGCATGGGCGTAAATAAGGAATAAAAATACAGAAAACGGCCGTTCCATCCCGGGAAAACTAATGAACAGCATGGCACCGTGATTTATGTAATTCTTTGTATAGATGGTGTAATGCATTCCCGGCTAAAAGAACACAACTTTATGCTTCACGATTGACAGGGGAAAACTTTACTTAACAGCTAAACGTTTTCACTGCCAGAGTCGTTTTGGGAGTTTTTTCATACAGCAGTTAGTTTTGGACAGCCCCTGTTTTTACAGGGGCTATTTTATGCGATACCCTCAGGAACCGCCACACAGCAGAAATATTAGCTAAGTTTGCATGTATGCAAGTGTTTACTACCGCCAGCCGTATCATTATTACCTGTCATAAATGGTTATCCCCCGCTTTACAGCAGGAAGTAATTGCGCTCGGATATACCATTGAAAGATCTTTTCAGACAGGGGTGGAGTTAAAGGGAACGGTGAATGATTGTATCCGTCTGAACCTGCAGCTGCGTTGTGCCAGTCAGGTAATGTATTCACTCAAAGCTTTTAACTGCGACCATCCGGATACCCTGTACCAGCATTTGAAAGATCTTGCCTGGGAAGAACTGATCAGACCAGATGGTTATTTCTCCGTTACCAGTAATGTGTTTCACCCCACCATACAAACCAATTTATTTGCCAACCTGCGTGTAAAAGATGCGGTGGTAGACAGGATGCGGGACAAAACGGGCAAACGTCCTTCAACCGGATCGGAACTATCGGGGGCCGTGGTATACCTTTTCTGGAAACACGAAGAAGCAGAGATCTTCCTTGATACTTCCGGCGAAACCCTGGCCAAACATGGGTATCGCAAATTGCCCGGTAAAGCACCCATGCTGGAAGCATTGGCGGCGGCTACTATTTTATCTACCAAATGGGACAGGAAAACAGCTTTTGTCAACCCCATGTGTGGTTCGGGCACCCTTGCGATTGAAGCGGCACTGATAGCCACTAACCGGAGGCCGGGTTTGTTGCGCAAGAATTATGCTTTTATGCATATTACCGGTTATGATGCAGCTGTATATGAGAAAGCAATGGAAGAAGTAAAACAGCAGGTAATGGATGTGCCGGGTTTGGCAGTGATTGCATCAGACCGCAGTGAGTTGGCCATATCTGTTTCCAGAACCAATGCAGCTGCGGCAGGCGTAGAAAACCTGATCCGTTTTGAAGTATGCGATTTTGAAAAAACAACCGTGCCAACTGCTGCCGGAGGCGTGATCATGTTTAACCCAGAATATGGGGAACGTTTGGGAGATGAAATCGAACTGAATGCCACCTATGCGCGCATGGGCGACTTTCTGAAGAATACCTGTAAAGGCTATACCGGTTATGTATTTACCGGCAACCTGGATCTGGCCAAGAAGATCCGCCTCAAACCAGCACGCAGGATCGAGTTTTTTAATGCTACGATCGACTGCCGTTTGCTGGAGTATGAACTGTATGCCGGCACCAGGCGCGACGATAAACAACCCAGCGGTACCATCGAAGTATAAGCATTTTGGCGGAATAGTTGAATGTAATTCCATTATGTTGAATTTCAGGAACCCTTATTCAGGAAATGACTATTTGTGGAAATTAAATGCGTGATTGCCTTCCAGCTAAAGCATTTTAGTTTTATCATTGTAAGCAACTAACAGATTCTTTCATTGTTTATTTGCCAGCAAATGAAAAAACTATTTTTTTTTACCCTTATTCTTCTGATGGGATCCGGCTTGTATGCGCAAACGTATAATCCCACTGCAGCCAATCTCGCTGCCAGAAAAAATTTCCAGGACATGAAATTCGGTATGTTCATCCATTGGGGTGCTTCCAGCGTATTGGGAAGTGGCGAGTGGGTGATGAATAACCGGAACATCCGCGTGAATGAGTACAACACCCTGCAGCGTGTATTTAATCCGATCGATTTTGATGCCAAAGCCTGGGTGGCTACCGCCAAAAATGCGGGCATGCAGTATATCACGTTTATCACCCGCCACCATGATGGATTCAGTAACTGGGACACCAAACTCTCTCCCTGGAAAATCACCAATACGCCTTATGGTAAAGATGCTTTGAAACAACTGGCAGAGGAATGCCGCAAAGAAGGGATTAAGTTATTTCTCTATTATTCTTTGTTAGACTGGTACCGCGACGACTATCAGTATGAGACAGGCAAAACAGGAAAAGGCACCGGCAGAACCCAAAAAAGTAACTGGCCTTCGTATATCAATTTTATGAAGGGGCAACTTACAGAGTTATTGACCCAGTACGGAGAAATTGCCGGGATCTGGTTTGACGGGCATTGGGATCAATTGGATAATGATCACGATAAAACGCTTCAGTCAAAAGTGAACTGGCAGTACGATGAGATCTATACATTGATTCATAAACTGCAACCACAATGCCTGATCAGTAACAACCACCACCTGGCGCCGATACCCGGAGAAGATTTCCAGGCATTTGAAAAAGACCTGCCCGGAAAAAATACCACCGGTTTTGGTGGTGCCGGAATTTCGGCCTTACCCCTCGAGACCTGCGAAACCATGAATGATTCCTGGGGGTATAATATGACGGACCGAAAATTCAAATCCGTACCCGCACTGATCCGTTATATGGTGAATGCGGCGGGGCAGAATGCCAATTTTCTCCTGAATGTAGGACCCAAACCCAACGGTCAGATCCAGTCTGAGTTTACCGATACCCTGGCACAGATGGGGAAATGGATGCAGCAATATGGCAGTACCATTTACGGCTCACGTGGTAGTGTGATTCCGGAGCAGGATTGGGGTACCGTTACGGTGAAGGGAAATAAAATGTATGTACATATCCTACATCCCCAAAAATTGGTTGAGTATGTGTTTTTGCCGGGTGTGAAAAACAAAATCAGTGCAGCGGCTACTTTCACCAACAATACCGGTTTACGTTTTATACAGCAGGCAGAAGGGGTATTCGTGTACCTCAACGGTGTGAAGTTTGACAGTATTGATACGATTCTTGCATTAACCTTACAATAAAGCATTACATGAAACTGATCCGATTTGGCGAGGCCGGTAAAGAAAAACCGGGTGTACATATTGCCGGAAAGAACTATGATGTGTCTGGTTTTATCAAAGACTATGACGAATTTTTTTTCGCCCATGGCGGCGTACAGCATCTGGGGTGGATGTTATCTCAGCACGAAACCATGTTACCAGAAATACCTGCCGGCACCCGTTTGGGTTGTCCGGTAAGTAATCCTTCTAAAATTCTCTGTATCGGACTCAATTATGCCAAACACGCCAGAGAAACCAATGCGCCCATCCCCACAGAACCGATCCTGTTCATGAAATCCACTACGGCGATCACCGGACCCAATGATGCCATCATGATTCCCAGAAATTCTGTAAAAACAGATTGGGAAGTGGAACTCGCTTTTGTGATCGGGAAAAAGGCCAGTTATGTGGATGAGTCAGAAGCAATGGACTATGTAGCGGGCTACTGTTTGCATAATGATGTAAGCGAAAGGGAATTTCAACTGGAACGGGGTGGTACCTGGGACAAAGGAAAGGGTTGCGATACCTTTGCCCCTCTGGGGCCCTGGCTGGTAACCAAAGAAGAAATCGCCGATCCGCATAATCTGCGTTTGTGGTTAAAAGTGAACGACCGGTTGATGCAGGATGGTAATACAGATGACCTGATCTTTAACATCCCGCAATTGGTTTCTTATATCAGTCAGTTTATGACTTTATTACCCGGCGATATCGTTTCCACTGGTACTCCTGCCGGAGTGGGTCTGGGCTTTACTCCGCCGGTATACCTCAAGCCCGGCGATATGGTGGAACTGGGCATTGATGGATTGGGAACTTCCCGCCAAAATGTTATTGCCTATGCCCGTCATTGATGCACACCAACATTTCTGGCAATACCATCCGGATACCCATAGCTGGATCAACGAAGCGATGTCGGCGATCAGACGGAATTTTTATCCCACCGATCTGCAGCCCATTTTGCAGCAACAGCAGATAGAGGCTTGTATTGCCGTGCAGGCAGACCAGACAGAAGCTGAAACGGATTGGTTGATCTCATTGGCAGAGAAATTTACTTTTATCAAAGGGGTAGTGGGTTGGGTAGATCTTCGGGCCGACAATATCAGGGAACGTCTGGCACATTACCATCAGTTCCCGATCGTAAAGGGATTCAGGCATATTCTGCAGGGCGAAGAGCCGGCTTTTATGCTGCAGCCAGATTTTCTACGAGGTATCAATGCTTTGCAGGAGTTTGGATTTACCTATGATATCCTTATCTATCCCCAGCACTTATCTGCAGCTTTACAATTGGTGAAACAATTTCCGGAGCAGGCATTTGTGATTGATCATCTGGCTAAACCGGATATTAAAAACGGAGAGTTGACGGAATGGAAAAAAGGGATTGAATTACTGGCACTTTGTTCCAATGTACATTGCAAAGTAAGTGGTATGGTAACCGAAGCCGACTGGCATCAATGGCAACCCTCAGATCTCTTCCCTTATCTGGATACCGTAACGGCTGCTTTTGGAATGAAACGATTATTATACGGATCAGACTGGCCGGTATGCCTGGTAGCCGCTTCCTACGAAAGAATGATGGCTGCGGTAAAAGATTATTATAGTAACTTTTCTGCTACCGAACAGGCTGCACTATTCGGGCAGAATGCGGCGGCATTTTATCATATCTAATAACAACAGATGAACCTGCAATTACAGAACAAAGTGATCCTGGTAACGGGTGGTGCCCGTGGTATCGGAGAAGGGATAGTACGTGTATTGGCCAACGAGGGAGCCATACCGGTGATCATCGGAAGAAATGAAAAGGATAACCAGCAACTGGTAAATGATATATTGGCTATAGGCGGCCAGGCCGCACAGATAGTAGCCGAACTGGCTGATCCCGTAGCGGCAGAAAATGCCGTACGCGCCGCCATACTTCAGTTTGGTCGGATAGACGGATTGGTAAATAATGCGGGTGTAAATGATGGGGTAGGACTGGAGCATGGCAATTACGAACGCTTTATGGAAAGTTTGCATAAAAATGTGGTTCACTATTACCTGGCAGCGCATACTGCTTTACCCGAACTGATCAAAACCAAAGGAGCCATTGTTAATATCACTTCTAAAACAGCGGAAACAGGGCAGGGTAACACTTCGGCCTATGCCGCTGCCAATGGTGGCAGAAATGCCCTCACCCGGGAGTGGGCCGTGGAACTGCTGAAATACGGCATCCGTGTAAATGCAGTGGTAGTAGCCGAATGCTGGACGCCCGCTTATGAAACATGGATCAAAACACTGGCAGCACCAGAAAAAAAATTAGCTGAGATCAATGCAAAGATCCCGCTGGGAAACCGCATGACCACTGCTGAAGAGATCGCGAACATGGTAGCGTTTCTGTTATCGCCCTGTTCCAGTCATACCACCGGCCAACTGATCCATGTAGATGGTGGTTATGTACATCTTGACCGGGCATTGGCCAACGCGTAATCACCTCTGTGTAACTCCGGATCTCTGTTTCTCTGTGTTAAAAAAACATTGTAAGGTTGGAAATTCTATGATATGAAAACACTCATCTGCACCATACCCGGACAATTTGATTATTGTGATACAGTTTTGCCGGAAAGAAAACAAGGAGAAACCTTACTCCGCATCCATCGGGTGGGTATTTGTGGGACAGACCTGCATGCATATGAAGGCACGCAGCCTTTTTTTCAGTATCCCCGCATACTGGGACATGAATTGGCAGCAGAAATTGTAGCCACAGATGAACCCGGTTTTGCTGCAGGAGAATACGTAACCATCATCCCATATTTCCATTGCGGCAACTGTGTGGCCTGCCGGGCGGGTAAAACCAACTGCTGTGTGCAACTAAAAGTTGGTGGCGTGCATATTGATGGCGGGATGCGTGAATATTGTATCGTACCTTCTTATTCGCTGGTAAAAAGCCAGGGTTTGGGTTTGGATGAACTGGCCCTGGTAGAACCGTTGGCCATCGGTGCACACGGTATCCGCAGGGCACAGATAACACCAGGAGAGTGGGTGGCCGTAATAGGCGCGGGCCCTATTGGATTGGGTGTGATGGAATTTGCCCGCATTGCCGGAGCCAATGTAATAGCAGTAGATGTGCAGGAAAGCCGGCTGCAGTTTTGTAAAGAGCGGTTACAGATTCCTTTTACGATCAATGCGGTGAAAGAAAATGTATCTGCGCAACTGGCGCTGATCACCAACGGCGATATGCCAACCGTTGTCATCGATGCTACCGGTAACCTGTCTGCCATCAATGAATCGTTCCGGTTTTTGGCGCACGGAGGCAGGTATGTACTGGTGGGTTTGCAGAAAGGCGAGATCCGGTTCTCTCACCCCGAATTTCATCAACGCGAAGCTACCTTGATGAGCAGCCGTAACGCCACCCGCGAAGATTTTGACCGGGTGATAGACGCTTTGCAGAAAAACTGGGTACTTCCCCTTACCTATATCACACACAGGGTGTCGTTTGCAGATGTAAAAGAAACATTTCCGGATTGGCTGCTGCCAGAGAACCGGGTTATCAAAGCCATGGTAACCATCTAACTGTTCGTTAGCTGAAAAGGGGGCAGTTAAAAGTAATAATGCTATCAAGAAGATATTAGAGTGGTCGCACCTGGATATTCCTGTAGTGTACAATGCTTCCCGGGTCATGTCCCTGTAACGCAAAAGTGCCGCTGGATAAACGCCGGAGCGGTCGTTTCACATCATCTGGCTCCGTATATTCCACCACTGTTTTATCATTGATGCGGATAGTGATCTTTTTGCCTTCCACCCGGATAGATTCGGTGTACCATTCATAATCCTTCACATAGGTTTCTCTGATATCGCTGATGCCGTAGAGACTACCGGTACGGCGCCAGTCGGTATGCGAGTTGTTCACCTGCACTTCATATCCTTTATCGGGCCAGCCTTTTTTCTGGTAAGCGGTATGAAAATAAATACCGGAATTGGCACCGGGATACGTCATCACTTCTGCCTTGAATTCGAAATTGGTGAAATCATGGTTCAGGATATCTCCATCGTAAAACAGATGGGCCGTTTTGCCGTGTACGATGATCATACCACTGTCTACCGAAAAACTGGCCGCATGATTACCCACACGCCAATTGGCAAGTGATTTACCATCGAACAGGGAGTACCATTGCTGGCCCCTGGATTCACGAAGTTCTGCGCAGGAAATAATGACCAGCAGGAGCAGACCGGTGTGGAAATATTTTCTCATATGGGTATTTTTTCAGGACTTGGGTTCCTGAAGCTACCCAATTCTTGTAAAATTACATAGCAGAATCTTAGTTTGCCCATTCCCCCGCATTGGCTATTATTGCAACAGAAATTCAGTAACGATGAGTGAAATCAAGATCGTGGTAGTAGATTCCGGGTCTGTTTACATAGAAAAATTGAATAAGCGTTTGTACCAGGAGGTAGAATGCGCCCATTATTATCACGAAGTGATTCAGTTGCCCAATGGCAAACAACGTTCACTGCATCTTTTTCGCGCAATCCAGAATCCCAGCTTCCTGCCTATTCTTTTGCGCAGTTATGAAACACTGGAAGGCACCAGCATGTATTCCGGTAAAGTAGTGGCCATTAAAAAATACTTTGTACATGGCCCCGCCGGACCCGAAGGCCGGTTAAAAATTCAGGCAGATAATAAAAACCTCTACGATATCACTGCCGATGCCCTGGAACAACTGGGTATGTAACCTTATACCTTAGCGGCAGCAGAAAGTCTTTTGTGATAAGTAACATAAGATACCAGCAAAACAGCCAGCACAACTAAGGGAAATAAAATAATGGCACTAAAACCATCGGTTGCCCAATGCGAAACAAAGGCCGAGATAAAAGTGAAGCTTAACCCTGCATAGGCCCATTCTTTTAATCGTGGCGCAAAAAACGGCAGCAGCAGTACCAGGGTGCCGGAAACTTTGTACACCGTCAGCATCACCCGGAAATAATCCGGATAACCCAGGTGCCGGATCCCGTCTATGGCCATTTGTGTATGCGAAGTAAGCGCTGGCATCAGGCCTTCAAATAAAAAGATCAGGATGGTGCTGATCCAGTAAGCAAGATTGGTTGCTTTCATGGCAGTTTATGATTTTGGTGAGTAGTGCAGTACAACAATGCCGCAGGCAAAGGGATGGGTATGCTGTAATACCAGGTTAGTTGGGCCGTTAAAGATCCGCATTCCATTTCCGATGGCGGTGGGATTCACAAACAGGTACAGGTCATCGATCAACTGCTCTGCTATCAATGCCCCGGCCAGCGAAGCGCCACCATACGTAATGATATCTTTGCCACCTTCCTGATTTTTCAATTGACCGATCTCTTCTTTTAGGTCCCCCTTGGCCAGTCGGGTATTGTTCCATGGATTGTTCTCCATCGTTTTGGTAAACACCAGTTTTTGGGTCTCTACCATTTTCCGGGCAAAAGCATCATTGGTTTCAGGGACTTGCAGTGCGGCTGTCCAGTGCGGTATAAAACCCGTAGCGAGATTTTTACCTATGACAATCGTATCTACAGGTTCGGTAAGCTGTTGCACAAATTCTTTGATGCCATCGTCCCAGTTCCATTGCATCCAGTCCATTTGGCCTGCTGGCCCCGCTACATATCCGTCGATGCTTACCTGCATCTGTAATTTCAGTTTTCGCATTTGTTGTGAACTTGATTTTGTGTTTGTTGGAAATGTAATACCCAATGATTCCCGAATTTATCGGTTAATCCGCCAAATAAGGCACCCCAGAATGTATTTTCTATCGGGTGAGTCGCTTTTCCGCCCAGAGCCAGGCGTTCATAACTGTTGCGGATCTCTGCTTCACTGCTGCAGTTCAGACAGAGCGAAACCGCATTGCCACGGATCAGTCCCTGCTCGCTCACCAGATCAGAGCCCATTAACACCCAGCCATCTTTTTCCAGTGATGCATGCAGGATACAGGCTTTCATTTTCGCCGGCATCTTTTCAGACAGTGGGCTCTCACCAACGGTTTGCAAAGCCAGTTCGCCCCCCAGGGCCTGCTGATAAAAACGCATGGCTTCAAGGCAGTTACCATTAAAGCTGAGGTAAGATCGTATTTCTGTCATCGTATTTTATCTTTCTGGAAAAAGGCTTGTTACAAAGCTGTTACTAGTTCCTCGTTTTCGCAGGGTGCGAAACAGACAAATAGAAGGGTTGATTACGACAGGGCTTTTGGCTACATTTATCCCATGAAAAAAGTTTCCATCCTGGTACCTGAAACGGCGATCATTGAGGCGGTGGCAGATCCCTCTTATATGTTCAAAGCGGTGAACCAGTTTTTACAGGCATCCGGTAAAGCCCCTTTGTTCGCAGTAGAACTGGTGGGATTATCCCGTGAAGTAAAACTGGATAACAGTCTGTTTTCTGTGCATACGGATAAACTGATCAGTGAAGTGGATCAGACGGATCTGATCTTTATTCCTGCTATCAGTGGTGATATTGCCACGGCCATTGACCTCAACAAAGACATGATCCCCTGGCTGGTGGCACAGTACCGGGCGGGGGCAGAACTGGCTTCTTTGTGTATCGGTGCTTTTCTGCTGGCGGCTACGGGCTTGCTGAATGGGAAAAAATGTTCCACACACTGGAATGCAGCCAATGAATTCAGAAATATGTTTCCACAGGTGGAACTGGTGGATGGAAGTATCATTACCGAGGAACAGGGTATTTATTCCAGCGGGGGTGCCAATTCTTATTGGCGTTTATTGCTGTACCTGGTAGAAAAATACACCGATCGGGATACGGCCATCCTGGCCTCTAAATTTTTTGCAGTGGATATTGACCGCGAAAGCCAGTCGGCATTTATGATGTTCCGCGGACAAAAAGATCATGCGGATACAGATATACTGCAGGCACAACTGTTTATTGAAGATAATTTCCAGGAAAAGATCTCCGTTGATGATTTGGCCACCCGTTACACCATGGGCCGGCGCAGTTTTGAACGTAGGTTTAAAAAAGCGACCAACAATACCGTGGTAGAATATATGCAGCGGATCAAGATAGAAGCGGCCAAACGGAGTTTTGAAAGCAGCCGTAAGAATATCAATGAAGTGATGTACGATGTGGGTTATACAGATACGAAAGCATTCAGAACCGTCTTCAAAAAAATAACCGGGTTAACGCCCATTGAATACCGCAACAAATACAATAAACAACCTTCACTGAATTAATAACGGAAACGGAATTTGCCGGGAAGGATCTCAACGGTCAGTTCCTGCGCCGTATACAGATCACCATCTGCCTGGATATCCAGGGTCTTGTTGCATTGGATCGTAAATTTTTCTCCCTGTCGGTGTATCACAAAGGGCAGGTGCAGGTGTTTTCCTTTTTTGATGATGGGCAGGTAACGCAGCCTTTGCAGCAAGGGTTGTTGGGTGCATAGTACCATATCCAGTTTACCATCGGTGAGGGATGCATCGGGGGCTATAAAAAAGCCACCACCGGCCCGGGATGAATTAACCACCATGACCAGCAAAAAACGATCATCCCATTGTTCAGTGCCATTACTGATCCGGAACTGCTGCTCGCGGAAACTGAATATTTTTCCGATCACGGCCAGCAGATAACCGAGATGTCCGCCCAGCATCCTGATCGTCCGCATCGAACGGATGATCTCTCCATCAAAACCCACGCCCAGGCAATTGATGTACAGGGTTTGGTTGAATTTGCCTGCATCAATATAACGTGGTTCGGCATGCAGTACCTGTTCCAGTTGTTCGGCATCCGACTGATTGCCATATAATTTCCAGGCAAAGTCATTGCCGGTTCCTCCTTTGAATAATGCGAGTGGCAGCGTACAATCCGGATAGCGGTTAATAAAATAGTGAATGGTACCATCCCCGCCGATCAGCCATATATCGGAGAAGCCATCAAAATGGGTCGGCCAGTTTTTTGTGAAATGGGTAGAAGCGATCTCTCTTTGTGCCAGTTCTTTTACCAACCAGTTTGCCAGTTTGGCCGGTCTACCATTACCGGCGAAGGGATTTTCTAATATGGCAACAGCAGAAACGGGCAATGGGCAATACTTGTGTGTAACAAGTTACTGAAAATAGCATTGTGTTCAGGTATGCATCATGTGATTGTGCCCATAACTGACATATTCCTGCACCGGGACCACTAAGGTGAGTAGCGAACGCAGTAAACTTCTTATCTAGATCTTGTCTCTGTTTCTTTCCTGTTCGGTATGTGTTTCTGTAACAGCGTCAGATTCTCCGGGATGGAGATTTTCTTTGTCTTTTTTGTTTTGTCTGACCAAAAAGATGATCAAAGCCAATACAGCCAGAACCGTCAGAGAAATTACGAGTATTTGATTTTGTTCCATTGTGCACGTTTTGCTCCTTTTAAAGCTACTTATTTGCCAACCGGGTGTATGTTAAATTTCTATGAATTTGTTCTGAAGCCTATCAGGTAAAGTCTCACCAAATTCCTGTAAATTCCCTGTAAAATGATGTCGTATGCGATTTTTCAGCCTATTGGTGTTGGTATTGCTTTCTTTTACAGGTTGTACCCAAACGCATCCCAAATATTGGGAGGATGTGCAGGCTATCAAACAATACGATAAAATCTATTCACCCCCATCCAACCCGATTCTGTTTACAGGCAGTTCCTCCATCCGTTTGTGGAATAACCTGTCTGAACAGTTCCGCGGGTATACGGTACTGAACCGGGGTATTGGCGGGGCTGTAATCGCAGATATTGACCGGTATGTGGAAGACCTGATCCTGCCTTACAAACCCAAGCAGGTTGTTTTATATGTTGGTGAGAACGATATCATTGCTGCGCCCAATGGAGATTCTGTGTTCGCTGCATTCCGGAAACTCTTCCTGCATATCCGTTCTGTATTACCGGATGTGCCGCTGGCCTATATCTCCATCAAACCCAGTCCTTCAAGAGAGCAGTTCCTCCCCATTGCCATCAGGGCCAATCAACTGATCAAAGCGTTTTTGGCCGAACAATCCAGTGCCGGTTTTATCGATATTTACCCGTTGATGCTGGATAAAAAGGGACAGTTCCGCCGCGAACTCTTCCGCCAGGATATGCTCCACATGTTACCCGAAGGGTATGCCATCTGGTACAAGCAGGTAAAACCATTTCTGGTGAAGTATTGATGGGATACGTAACATATGTTACACTATCACTCAGGGTGGGGTAGGAACTTTATGGTATAAACCTACCCACATGAAAATCCTCGTTATCGGAGGCAATTTCGCCGGCTTTACCGCAGCCATCCTCCTCAAAAACAAACTCAAAGACAAAGCAGAAGTAACCCTGGTTGACAGAAACGATAAATTCCTCTTTATACCTTCCCTGATCTGGGTACCTTTTAAAAGAAGGGAAGTAAGTGAGATCAGTGTTGATAGAAGAACTGTGCTGGAGAAAAAAGGAGTGGAATTTATACAGACAGTTGCCCTGCGGGTTGACCCTGATGAAAAGATAGTGTATACCGAAAAAGGGGAAATGCCCTATGATGAGCTGGTGATTGCTACCGGACCCAAAGTGAACTTTGATGTAGCCCCCGGTATTCGTGAGTTTGCCTGTTATATCGGTACCCCGGCCGGAGCCATGGATGCGCGGGCCAAACTGGAAGAATTTAAAAAAGCACCCGGAGCCATCGTGATCGGTGCTACCCAGGATGCGGGTTGTATGGGAGCCGCTTATGAATTTCTCTTTAATATGGAAAAATGGCTGCGCGAGCAAAACATCCGTAAAAAAGTAGATCTGTACTGGGTTACTCCCGAAACCTATCTGGGCCATTTCGGAATTGATGGGATGCCTCTGGGCGAATCTATGCTGAAGGGTTTTATGAAAATGTTCCACATTCATTACCGCACCAATGTGGGCATCAAAGAAGTTACCAAGGAAGGAGTGATGCTCTCTACCGGCGAATTCATCGAAAGCAAATTCAAGATGCTGATGCCTCCATTCCGGGGTGTTGATTTTATTACCAACTCTCCAAAACTGGAAGCGATGCCCAATGGATTTGTGGATGTGCTGCCCAGCTACCGCCATCGCAAATATCCCAATGTATGGGTTGCCGGATTGGCCGTTCAGGTAGCACCTCCCTTCGAGAAAGGCACTATTCCCTTTGCCGTACCCAAAACCGGTTATCCCAGCGATGAAACCGGTAAAATCGTAGCCAAAAATATCATACGCACTTATCAAGGAGAAACCAAACTGATAGAAAAAACCTGGGGCGAAATTCCGGGTGTGTGTATCATGGATGCAGGAAAAAAAGAAGTTATCATCCTTTCAAATCATTTGTTCAAGCCACGTAGCATTGCCATCATGCTACCAAATATCATCTGGGATTTTGGCAAGGTATTATTGGAAAAATACTTTCTATGGAAACTCCGGAACGGGTATGCACAATTGCCCTGACCGAACATAGTAAGTAGGTGTAGGTTTGGCCCACCCCTGATTAGGGTGGGCTTTTTGTTACAGGTAATGCAGCAATCCGTTTAACTGGCTGACAGGATACCTCAGAAACGGCTTCACTGCGCATCAGAAATAACAAATAAATCGATAATTTGAGGAGATCGAAACAGCAGTCATGAATCTGAATTACCGAAAAGGAAAAATCTGGTTTACACAACTGCGGATCATTGGGATCTGCTGGATCTTTTTTATCGCAGGTATGGCGGATGCAAATGCATGGGTATTTCCGGAACACAGAAAGATCTCTTTTCTAGCCATGCAGAACCTGAGTCCTGTTTACCAGGCAGCACTGAACCGGCTTTGGTGGGAAGCCCGGCAGGGGTATGAAACAAAACTTTCCGTTACGGTAACCGATAAAGCACCTGTGAAAGAAACGGGTTTACTGGATTATGCGTCCTGGCCAGCCATTGCAGGCGATCATAGTTGCTCACCTGCGGATTTGCTTACGAATGTGTTACAATCTCAATGGATCCGTAAAGTGGCGGTGATTGGTGCAAGGTTGGGAGAGGAC
The DNA here is from genome assembly GCA_943369185.1 of Caulobacter sp. UNC279MFTsu5.1. GTDB lineage: Bacteria > Bacteroidota > Bacteroidia > Chitinophagales > Chitinophagaceae > Sediminibacterium. Next base: position 594,441 of record CALRMK020000002.1, read on the forward strand.
CTCGCCAAAGCCAAAACAAGGGGGCAGCGCCTGAATGCCCTTCAGTATTCGGATATGCAACTGATCAAAGCGGATGAAGCGTATGTTTCCAGAGCAGGCGCCAATAATATCCATTTTCTATTGCCCCGTACAGAACCCTCCATGTCCGGTATGGCATATTTTTTTCTCAGTACGGGTTCTGGTGCCGCTTTGAATGCATTCGGAGCATACACTTATTTTCATACCAGTGCCATTCAGAAAATCCTCCGTTATAAACAAGCTGGTTTGTCCTCCACAGAAAAGCAGGCGCTGTTGCTGGCTGCCTTTGCCGATGAAGCTTTCGCACTTCATTTTCTGGAAGATGCTTATGCAGCAGGCCATGTAGCGGGTACCAGAGGCAATGCTTCTTTACAGAAAGGAACGCATGATTATTATAACGAAGCTGGATTGGAAGTACAGACATGGGAAGGAAAACGCCGGGTAATTATGGGAGATGCCCATATGCGCGACGAAGATGCCGTTTGGGTAGCCCAAACCATACAGAAAAGCCTCGAACACCTGATCAGGGTAGCCGAAACACCTTTGGAAGGCAACAGCACTAATTTGAATATATTTTCAACAAAGCAGCCAGAAGATTATGATATATGCGCAGGTACAAGTCTGCCTGTTATGAACTATGATACGCTCTATTTTCAGGAGATCTTTCAGCTGACACTGGTACCCGGTCTGGCCAATGGTATTGGAGAATTGCCCCGCTTCAGAGCTGAACTGGGAAGTTTTCTGGGAATTTCCGCATCACTGAACGGTTCTTCTGTGTCGGGTGGATTTGGGAAAAACCAGACGGCCAGTGGTTTTATTGGAGGTTTGGAAGCCAATGTACGGTTTGGCCTTGGACTGGATGGTGTATTAAATCCGGCCGGAGATGGTCTGGTATTTCTGCAACTGGGGTGGAAACAGGAATCGGCTTCTACCAATAATTTTATCTATTCCAATTCTTCACTGGCCACTAATTCGCTCACATCGGCCATTCCTGCGAGGGCAGCGTATAACGTCCGTTTGCGCCTGCCATTTTCCCTGTTTCCCGGCGATCTGTTGCTGGCCAGTCCTTTGTTGCTCTTTTCACCCAAAACATACAATAAGATCGCTATTGCCGCCGTGAACGGAGGGTTTATTCCCTGGCAGTCCGGGTTTTCTACCCGCATGGGCAGGTTTCAGTTTATTCTTGGAAGAGAGGTAGGGTTGTCTTTTTATGGATTGAGAAGTCCGAAAGATTTTATGATCATACCTACTACCGGTAACAGTTCAGCCGTAGTAGAATACCGGTCAACCAAAATTGATTTTCCGATTCTGGAATATCGTCCGCTCCGAACTTTTTCGCAGGATCAAAGCTCGAGCCTCATGTTGCAGCTGAATACAGGGGTAGATATTCCTTACCGCGCGCAAACCATTTTACCAGCTGGCGATCCGGTACCTGAACTGAAGCGGATCTGGTATATAGGTATACGCGTTCTGTTCAACTGGCGTCATTATTTCTGATCAGGTAATAGAACTAAGTTTTTTGAATTATATGATTGGGTAGGAAGGAGTTTCATTTCATTCTAAAACACAGATATGTTTTACATGGTAAGATGCGTTATGCTGCTTTGCACCATAGCTTCGATGAACGCTTGCAGTGAACCTGTGGATCAAAAGGCAACTGTTGCTTCAGCTAATACAGGTTTAGCCAGCAATCGGTTTACAGGCTATTATGCAGATCCGGGTTATGCACAGAAAGACAAAGGAGCCGATTGGGTAGCTGTCATAATCACCTCCCTGGCTGATACGGCCTGGCAGGTCTCCGTTCGTTCAAGGGCGGATCGGAAAAAACCTACCTGTCGATTTGATGCCTTGCTTGTTAAAAAAGACGACAGCACATGGGTGGCTACACAGGATGGGAAAAGAATTCTTTTTCGTTTTACCGATAGCAGCCTGTTGATTGCACCCGAACATCCGGAAGATGAAAACCTACTCGCTTATTATTGCTCCGGCGGAGCCAGTCTGGCGGGTGTTTACCATAAAATAGCCGGCCCACCGGATCAGGCGCAGATGGATCAGAAGGTATTCAGTAAAATGCTTTCGCTGCAGCAGATATCGTTCGAGGTCTGGTCAACACCTGCACAAAAACTTTATATACAACCCATCGGACTCCGGATAGACAACCGGCCTTTGATACTAACCATGAAGGATAGTATCACGGGGGCAGAAATCGAAGATGTGAATGCAGATGGTTATCCTGAACTGATGATCTATACCCGATCTTCCGGAAAACTACCCGAAGCCGGACTGGTAGGTGTATCAGTCAACAACGGGAAATCGGTTAGCCTGTTTTCTTTTCCGGAAAAAGACAGGAAGAGCAAAGCTTTTGCCGGATACAGGGGAGGAGATGCGTTGACGATCATCGAGAATAGACTGGTGCAGCGTTTCAGGGTATATGCCCCGGCAGATGCAGACAACCAGCCAACGGGTATGTATCGCCAGATCAGTTACCAACTGGTGAATGGGGAAGCTATGCGTGTATGGGTAATAGATAAGATCACTGAATTTCCGGCAAACTGATTCTGTGGGGGAGTTGGCTGGGTAAAATCCAGTATTTTGCAACAGGCAAGTGCCCGCAATCATGTAAACGCTTTTGTTAGTATGGAACCACATGTACATTCCCATCATGAAGGGAAAAGAACCTGGAAAAGTTTGGTAAAAGAATTTCTGATGTTATTCCTGGCCGTTTTCTGTGGGTTTCTGGCCGAGTATTACCTGGAACATAGAGTAGAAAGTGAAAGGGAAGAAAAATACATGTACAGCCTGTTAAGTGATCTGAAAGCGGATACAGCAATGATCCGGCAAACCGTCCTTATCGGTGAAACGGTAAGTGCCGGATTGGATTCGCTGCAGGTAAACCTGTACCATTTTACGGATACCAGAGAACATATTCAAACGGTTTATCGCCAGAACTTTTCCTATTTAAAATGGATCTTGCCGGATTTTAACGATCGTACGGCTTCTCAGTTAAAGTATTCGGGAAATTTCCGACTGATTCACAATAGCCAGGTTTCTGATTTACTAGCCAACTACTGGATCGAGATCGCCAAGATCTCGCGAAATGCGGAACTGTTTATCGAAAAATCGGCATTGGCCCAGGAATCCGGAAACATGATCTTTAATAAACAATACACTTCCTTCCCCGAAAATGCAGATGGGTCTTATAACATAAAATATATCCAGGTTAGTCCGGATGCCAAACTGATGACCACCGATAAGAATACCCTGATTGCCTATGCCAACCGGATTGGCCGTATGACGGATATTTCGGAACACTACTTGATTCCCTTCTTGCGTAATCAGCTTATTAAAGCCGATGAACTCATTAAAATCATCGAAGAAGAATACCCGGCTAAATAACATTCCGAATTTACGCAACCGCGCGGAGGCGCAGTAATAGAGAATCGGTTATTGTGTGATATCGGTTTCTATTCTTTCACTTTCATTGCCTAAGCGGTCAACTGCCGTAACGGCGATCTTCACCAGATTTGCCTCTTTATTGGTTCTGTCTTTGATCGAGCTTGGGATAATAGCCACCCGCTCATTGCGGTTCAATATCTGATAGGTCCAGCTATTACCATATTGTTTGTATACCACCCAACGGAATACTTTGTTTGCCTGTGGATGGGTAAAGCTGATCTGCATGCCGTCTGTGCTTTTAGAAAGCTGTACAGCAGGTGCTTCGGGCAATTTATTACCTAGCCAGGGACTGGCAGGCACCAGTGCCTCTTTTTTATAAGGCCCTTCCAGTAGGGCTTTGGAAAGGTTGGCGCTGCGGATCACCGATGATAAACTCCAGTGTACGGCACCGGCACTATTCGGTGTGGTACCCCTGGTGATCATGATCTGGCTCAGGGTTTCATTTGCTCCCTTGGCACTGGTATCGCCCACATTCATACCTGGCCAGAGATGACGTTTTTTGGTATTCTCATTTGCCCACCAGCCCAACAGTATCGGAAAACTCAATGGGATACGGTTGATGGGCCAGTACAGTTGCGGGGTAAAATAATCTACCCAGCCTTTGTTGAGCCATAGTTTGGCATCGGCATAAAGTGTATTGTATTGATCAAATCCTTCTACAATAGAGGGATATCCCGGACGCCAGGTGCCGAAAGGACTGATGCCGAATTTCACATATTTCTTTTCAGATTTGATCTCTTTATACAAACGTTGGATCAGTGTATTCACAGCTGCCCGGCGCCAGTCGCCGCGTGAGAGGGTGCCTCCTTTCTGCTGGTAGGCTGCCCAGCTTTCGTTGTCGGGAAAATCTTCGCCGCCATTGTATTCCGGATACGGATAAAAATAATCATCGAGGTGTACGCCGTCAATATCGTACCGCTTTACAATATCGCGCACTACCGCTGCGGTTTTGTCCTGGGTTTCCTTTTTAGCGGGATCCATCCAGTAATAATTCTGTTTCAGTTTCAATACCAGTTCGGGATTGGTTTTAACGATCGATTGGTCACTGATAGTTTTACTGGTAGGATGGTAGGCACGATAAGGGTTTAACCAGACATGCATTTCCAATCCACGATCATGTGCGGCTTCTGTCCAGAATTGCAGTGGATCATAATACGGATCGGGTGCTTTGCCCTGTTCTCCGGTAAGGTAGTACGACCAGGGTTCCAGTTTGCTGTCATACAAAGCATCTGCCATGGGGCGAACCTGAAATATAACAGCATTAAAATGGTGCTCCTTTAAAAAATCGAGTTGTGCAATCGCTTCTTTCTGCTGCTCTGCCGTGCTGAGGCCGGGTTTACTGGGCCAGTTAATATTGGCAACCGTGGCCACCCAGGCAGCACGGAATTCTTTCTCCACCAAGGGTGGACGAACAACGGTTTGTGCATGCAAGGTTCCCGGAAATGGGAGAAAGTAAAAAACGAAACAGAATACCAGGATTGTTTTTTTCATAACCAGGAATTGAGGGCAACTAAAGTACAGAATGCAGCTCAACCCGGAAAAAATATTCCAACTGTCAGGAGTCTTTGTTGCAGCATGAGAAAAATAGCAGAAGGGGAAGAAGCCAAGATTATTTTTTGAACAGGCCTAACAGCAAAGCCCCCATCAATGACCCATATAAAGTGCTGTTCAGCGGTTTAGAAGTGATCATACAGGTGCCCGAACTGCAACCCACCTCTTGCCAGTACAGATAACCGGCTATCGCGCCCAGTAAAGAACCAATGATGTATAGTTGATTAGTCAGTATCCATTTTTTCATAGTAGACGGTATCGCTGGTAAAGGAAGGAAATCTTTCTGAAAGACTGAATTTGCCTTTATCTGGTAACCAGTTTCTGAAAGGTGCAGGATAGGTACGTTTTAGCCTTGTCCAGAAAATTATTATGCCCTTTTTCGGGGTATCCTAATGCAGCCAGTTTATCGGCAATGGCTTCCCTGCTCACAGCAATGGCGCTTACGGATACCAGCTGGGTTTTCACGTCTGCCTCTACAGACACCACACCTTGCATTCGTAACAGGTTTTCGCGGATCTTCGTAACACAGCCCATACAGTTGATGTTTTCTGCCCGAAGTTGATAAGTGGTCATCTTGCTTTTTTTCAAAGGTACCTGCACATACCTAACCCTTCTGTAACATAGGTTACATAGCCGGGAAGGCAATTGCATCTGTCTGTATATCGGTATGAATCGTAAAACTGGGGAGACGCCAAAAAACCAGTTTCATTTTCTACAAATCGCCCTCTTTGGGTTAACTTGCCATTAGTTATGTGGCCTTATTTATTAGTGTTTGTTGCGTCCATTCTGGTAGACCTCTTGCCCTTTATCGGGCCACCGGCCTGGACCGTTATGGTTCTTCTGCAGATCCACTATGGACTCAATATCTGGTGGGTACTGGTGGCAGGGGTGATCGGTTCTACAGTGGGTAGGTATACATTGAGTAAGTACATGCCCTGGTTATCCGACCGGTATATCAAAGCCGATAAAAACGCAGACCTGAAATTCATTGGTGATAAACTCTCACGCAAAAGCTGGCAGATACAATTGTTTGTATTAGTGTATACCTTAACACCCATGTCGTCTACCCCCATTTTTACCGCAGCGGGTATGGCCAGAATCCCTTCTATCAGAATCATTCCGGCTTTTTTTGTAGGGAAGTTTGTGAGCGATATGGTGATGGTGATGGCCGGCGATTATGTGGTACAGAATTCCAAAACAATTTTTGAAGGACTCTTTACCTGGCAAAGCGTTCTTGCCATTCTGCCCGGTCTCCTGATCATAGCGGCCCCACTGTTTATTGATTGGCGCGTATTACTGGAAGAGAAGAAATTCAGGCTCAATTTTCATATCTGGAAATGAGGATAACTCCCTTGTAAAAAAGATATTTTCTACAATTTTTCCAACTTTTTATGCCTCTAACGGGCCGGATGCATGAAAGTTTTCGTTCCCGTAACTCTTTTTTCGCCTGATTATTATGCAGGGAGATTTTTTTTCTATGTTTTTTTCACGGTTTTTGCTCCGTGAAAAAGGCCCGGTAGCTGTAGGATTATCCATAGCAAAATGTAGTTTTTATAGGTGATTTTTCGGCCTGAAACAGCGGTTTGTTTACGTAAAAACAGATGATTTTACTACAAATTTTTGATCCGGATGGAAATCTGTTTAAGGGAGAAAATTATTTTGAAAAGCAGACATGGAGAGGATTTCAGGCATTGCTAATTTCTGTTAGTTTTTGTTCCGGGTAGTTTGAATTCAGGCAACTGTTGAATTAATTCTACGATGGTAAGTAAGGGCAGGATTACAGTTGCTGCGACCTGAAAAAAACGCTTCTCCAAATTTCACGGTAAGATGAGACGGTGAAATTTTTCAATACAATTTCCTGGGTATACTTGTATCGTTAAAATCCAATATCACAAACACGCCGTAAATAGTTGTACGGATTGTTTGTTGATATACGATCCGTATTCACAAACATATCCAAAGACTATGCTAAAAAACTACCCCCTGAGTTTTAGTAAGGCCCTTACGACCCTGCTAGTCACCCTTACACTCGCCGCCAGTTGTACCAAAGGGTATGAACCCGGAAATGTTTTTGTTGAAAAGAGTGCCCTGTTAACCGGCCAGCCCGGCGCGGTTAACTGGATCCTCACCAATATCCGCGTAAACAATACGCTTGATTCATCTGCCCGTGGTGCGCAGAAAGTCTATCGACCCGATGGCACTTTCGTGGATGATCTTGGGTTTACCGGTTACTGGACCCTTCACTCCAGAGATTCACTGATTGAAAGCACCCGCTCCAGTGTGAATCCGAATGCACCTTATTTCACCAATCATTTTCACATCGACCGTTTGGATAAGGGAGGCTTACGCCTCACGTATACCGAAGGAGATAAAAAAATCCGGTTCGAATATGTCGCAAACAAGTAAACGTACGTTGCTTGTACTGTTTGCCTGTTTACTGCTGAATTCTCCCCTTGTTGCTCAGATAATGTCCAGTTTTCATTTTGGCTTTATCGGTTCAACCGGAGACACGTCTGTCAAACTCAGCGAACCGGTCATCATTCAGTACAGCAAATGTTTTGAGATCACCAATGGGGTGCCCAAATTCATATCCCCCAAATTCGGTCCTTTTGCGATCGCTTGTAACGAAGCGCCTCCCAAAATCGAGTTGCAAGTGTATGCCTATCCCAATCCTGCGATTAACCAGTTAACGATCCGTTCGTTAGTGAATTTTCCGGACAGGGGGCAGGTAAAGTACAGTGTCATCATCACTGATCTGAGGGGCAATCCCGTAAGGCAGGTAAGGACGAATATAGCCAGCCTGAATCAGGGATTCACGATCCCGGTAATGGAACTTCCTCTGGGGTATTTTATCGTAACAGTATATGCAGATAAGGAAAAGGTACAGTCATTCAAGATTTTAAAAGCAGTATAAGATGAATAAAAGTTTACGCTGTGTTATTGTAGGTTTTGTGATGAGTTTACTGGCAGGAACAAGTTCTTTCGGTCAGTTGATGCAAACGCCAAAGGGAATTTTATTCCAGGCATCCATCACCGATGCGAAGGGCAATTCTGCTTCTAAACGAACCGTGTACATCCAGGATGCCATTATTCAGAAAACACCTACCGGTCAGGTGGTGTATAGTGAAACATTTCAGGTAACTGCTTCTGAGCAGGGATTGGTAACTATTGTGATTGGACAGGGAACGCGGATAGCCGGTGCTGCTTCGATTACTGATATCGACTGGTCAGCGGGCCCATATTATTTCAGTGTGAAAGCTGCAGTAGCACCAGCATCTCCGGCTATTGGCTGGGTGCCTTCCCAGAACTATGTAGAACTGGGTACTTCTCCTTTCTGGGCAGTACCCTATGCCTTGTATGCAGCAAAAGCAGAAGGGGTGGATAAGAAACTGAATATTGCAGACACAGCTGCTATGTTGAAACCTTATGCAGACAATAAAAATATTGTTTTCAATGCCACCATTAACGGATTGGTACCTGCACCGGGAAAACCACAAGGACGTTATTTAAGCGATAACGGAACCTGGCTGCCCTATATTGATACGGTATTGTTGAACAATAAGATCAAAGCAAGGGTTAGTGTATCTGATACAGCCTTTATGCTGAGTGGTTATGCCAGAACAGGCAAATCTGTTCAATATGCAGACACATCTTCCATGTTATCTAATCGGTTGAAGAGTTCTGATACCACTTCGATGTTGGGTGGTTATGCGAGAACAGGCAGATCGGTTCAGTACGCTGATACTTCTTCGATGCTGAGCGGTTATGCGAAATCCGGTCAATCAGTAAAATATGCTGACACGTCATCGATGTTGGCTAACCGCTTGAAAATTTCTGATACCACTTCCATGTTGGGAGGCTATGCGAGAACAGGCAGATCTGTTCAGTATGCGGATACTTCATCAATGCTAAGTGGTTATGCGAAATCCGGGCAGTCTGTGAGATATGCAGATACCTCATCCATGTTGTCTAACCGTTTGAAAAGTTCTGATACTACTTCGATGCTGGGAGGATATGCCAGAACAGGCAAATCAGTTCAGTATGCTGATACTTCATCAATGCTAAGTGGTTATGCAAAATCAGGTCAGTCTGTGAGATATGCAGATACGTCATCGATGTTGTCTAACCGCATGAAGATTTCAGATACCACATCGATGCTGAGCGGTTATGCCAGATCGGGTAGATCTGTTCAGTATGCGGATACATCCTCCATGCTGAATGGTTATGCAAAATCCGGACAGTCTGTGAGATATGCAGATACCTCATCGATGTTGTCTAACCGCATGAAGATTTCAGATACCACATCGATGCTGAGCGGTTATGCCAGAACGGGAAGATCGGTTCAGTATGCGGATACTTCAACAATGTTAAACGGTTATGCAAAAAACGGTCAGTCTGTAAGATATGCAGACACATCTTCGATGTTGTCTAACCGTTTGAAAAGTTCTGATACTACTTCGATGCTGGGAGGATATGCCAGGACTGGACAATCTGTTCAGTATGCAGATACTTCATCAATGCTAAGTGGTTATGCGAAATCCGGGCAGTTTGTAAAGTATGCAGATACATCATACATGTTATCTAACCGGTTGAATATTTCTGATACCACTTCGATGCTGGGAGGTTATGCGAGAACGGGCAGATCGGTTCAGTACGCTGATACCTCCTCCATGCTGAGCGGTTACGCAAAATCCGGTCAGTCTGTAAAATATGCAGACACTTCATCGATGTTATCTAATCGGTTGAAGATTTCTGATACCACTTCCATGTTGGGTGGTTATGCGAGAACGGGCAGGTCTGTTCAGTATGCTGATACTTCATCCATGTTATCTAACCGATTAAAGATTTCTGATACCACTTCGATGCTGGGAGGATATGCCAGGACTGGACAATCTGTTCAGTATATAGACACTTCATCCATGTTGTCTAATCGCCTGAAAATCTCCGATACCACTTCGATGTTGGGTGGTTATGCGAGAACGGGTAGATCTCTTCAATATGCTGACACATCATCCATGTTATCTAACCGGTTAAAGATTTCTGATACCACTTCGATGCTTGTTGGTTATGCACGAACAGGCCAATCTGTACAGTATTCGGATACATTATCCATATTGTCAAATCGTTTAAAGATTTCTGATACCACTTCGATGCTGGGCGGCTATGCGCGAACTGGAAGATCTGTTCAGTATGCGGATACCTCATCAATGTTAAACGGATATGCAAAATCAGGCCAATCTGTGCAGTATTCAGATACTTTATCTATGTTGTCAAACCGCATGAAGATTTCAGATACCACTTCGATGCTTGGCGGTTATGC